>DATLXF010000031.1:0-532180 GCA_035575945.1 Bradyrhizobium sp.
GATGCGCATCGCACAGAAGCGCTCGATCGACGAGGCCTGCGACTACATCGGCCACCTCGTCAGAAACGTTCTGCCCGGCGAATGCAGAAACTACTTCGTTAATGCTGGATACGCTTCCAACAAAAAGTGAAACGCTCTAGCAATCTGATTTCCCGAGCTTTCCCGCTCCAGCTCCTCATCCTGAGGAGCCGTGTGTTTTAGCGCGGCGTCTCGAAGGATCGAGGCCCATGCTGCATCAGCCGGGCCTGCATGGTTCGCGACGCGCGCAGGGCGCGCTCCTCACCATGAGGATCTGACAGTCAGTTCTCCTTCACAAATCTCGTAAACGCATCCGCATAATCCGGATGCCAGCGCGACAGCGGCGGACGGTTCTCGACGATGTCGCCGGCCGCCCACAGCACGCGCTTCTCGTCGAGCGCTCGCGGCACGTCGTTATCGGGGCACAGGATGTAGAAGTCGTCGGCCTCCAGCCGCGCCAGCATGAAATCGACCGTCTGTTCCGGCGTCCAGGCGCCGGCCGGCTTCTCGGTGCGTCCCTTCGCGGTGAGGCCGGTGAAGACGAAGCCGGGGATCAGCAGGTGTGCCGTGACGCCACAATCCTTGGTGTTGCGCAGCTCGTGTTGGAGCGCCTCGGTGAACGCTTTCACGCCGGCCTTCGAGACGTTGTAGGCGGGATCTCCCGGCGGCGTGGTGATGCCCTGCTTGGAGCCGGTGTTGATGATGAGGCCGCGCCTGCGGCGCGCAATCATGCCCGGCGCGAAGATCCGCGAGCCGTTGATGATGCCCCACATGTTGACACCGATGATGCGCTCCCAATGATCGGGCTCGCCGAATAGCGTGCTGCCCGGCTGGATTCCGGCATTGTTCATCAGGATATCGGTGCCGCCGAACCGCTCGCGGACCGCGCGCTCGAGTTCCCTCACGCTCTCGACCTTGCTGACATCGACGACTGAGGTCATCACGCTTGCGGCAGCCGTTATCGATGACAGTTTTGTTGCGGCTGCCGCCAGCCGTGCCTCGTCGACATCCGCGATACACACCTTCATTCCGGCGCGCGCAAAGGCCGTGGCAGCGGCAAATCCGATGCCGCCTGCGCCACCTGTAGCCAAGGCAACATTGTCTTTGACGATAGCGGGGTGTGGCATGGACTTTCTCCGCAAGAGGGACGTGGTCGAATCATAACATGGCGGGTGCGCGACCCTGCACAAGTCGGCATGGGAGGTCTTCGTTCGACGTTGCCTTTACGCCTCTCCGGCCCGGCTGTATCCTCGGCCGAACGATCCCATCCAGATCGAACCAATCAATGACCTGACAGGGAGTGCAGCCATGGCTGTGTCGCAGGCTATTCCGATCACTCGCCATCCGTTCGCCAACGGGTCCTACAAGCAGATGCTGATCGACGGCAAATGGGTCGATGCTGCGTCAGGCAAGCGCTTCGAGACCCGCAATCCCGCAACCGGCGAGCTGCTCGCAACCGTCGCCGAGGGCGACAAGGAGGATATCGATCGCGCGGTTGCGGCTGCCCGCCGCGCGTTCGAAGGTCCCTGGAGCAAGGTCAAGCCGTTCGAGCGGCAGAACCTTCTCCTGAAGCTCGCCGATATCGTCGAGAAGAATTTTGACGAATTGTCGCAGCTCGATACGCTCGACATGGGCGCGCCGCTCAGCCGCACCCGCGCCTATCGCCTGCGCGCCGTCGGCATGCTGCGTTACTATGCCGGCCAGACCACGGCGATCCACGGCGAGACCATCGAGAACTCGCTGCCCGGCGAGATCTTCTCCTACACCCTGAAGGAGCCGGTCGGCGTGGTCGGCGCCATCATCCCCTGGAACGGCCCGCTCACCGCGACGATCTGGAAGATCGGGCCCGCGATCGCGACCGGCTGCACTGTCGTGCTCAAGCCCGCCGAAGAGGCGCCGCTGACCTCGCTGCGCATCGCCGAGCTTGCCATGGAAGCCGGGGTGCCGCCCGGCGTCATCAACGTCGTTCCCGGCTATGGCGAGACCGCGGGCGCGGCGCTCGCCTCGCATCACGATGTCGACAAGGTCGCCTTCACCGGCTCGCATGTCACGGGCCAGTCGATCATCCGCGCCTCCGCCGGCAACCTCAAGCGCGTCTCGCTCGAGCTCGGCGGCAAGTCGCCGGACATCGTGTTCGCCGATGCCGATCTCGACGCCGCGGTGCCGGGCGCGGCGATGGCGGTGTTCGCCAATTCCGGGCAGATCTGCAGCGCCGGCACCCGCCTGTTCGTCGAACAGTCGATCTACGACGAGTTCGTCGGCCGGGTCGCCGAGTTCGGCAAGAAGCTGCAGGTCGGCAACGGCCTCGATCCCAACGTGCAGATCGGCCCGCTCGTCTCCGAGCAGCAGCTCGAGCGTGTCACCGGCTATCTCGACATCGGCCAGAAGGAAGGCGCCAAGGCGCTCGCGGGCGGCGGCCGTATCACCGAAGGCGCGTTGTCGAAGGGCTTCTTCGTCTCGCCGACGGTGTTCGCGGGTGTCGAGGACAATATGCGCATCGCGCAGGAGGAGATCTTCGGTCCCGTCATCTCAGCGATCGCGTTCAAGGATATGGACGAGCTGGTCAAGCGCGCCAACAACACCACGTTCGGCCTTGGCTCCGGCTTGTGGACGCGCGACGTCAGCAAGGCCCATGCGGTGGCGAAGTCGCTGCGCGCCGGCTCGGTATGGGTCAACTGCTATCAGGCGATGGACCCGGCCGTTCCGTTCGGCGGCTACAAGATGAGCGGCTACGGCCGCGAATCCGGCAAGCAGCACGTCGAGGAATATCTCAACGTAAAGGCCGTCTGGATCAAGACGGCGTAAGACGTGCTCTGTCTCGTTCCGTGAGAGAGAATAAGTACTTCGGGGCGGTGTCTCTGACGGTCCCGCCCCTCGCTATACGATCGACATCCTTTCATAGACATCCGGGGACCACATGAAATTCGAGGCGTTGTTTCAACCGTTGCAGGTCGGACCCTACAAGCTTGCGCATCGCGTCGCGATGGCGCCGCTGACGCGCATGCGGGCCGAGCGCGAGAGCTTTTCGCCGCGGCCGCTCAACGCCGAATATTACGGCCAGCGTGCGACCAAAGGCGGCCTACTGATTGCCGAAGCCTCGCCGGTGCTCTCGCACGGCCGCGGCAACCCGGCGACACCAGGCATCTATTCGGAGGCGCAGATCGCAGGCTGGCGCAAGGTGACGGATGCCGTGCACGCCAAGGGCGGCATCATCTTTCTCCAGCTCTGGCATGTCGGCCGCGTCTCGCATTCTTCCTTCCACGGCGGCGCTCTGCCGGTTTCGGCTTCGGCCATCCCGATCAGGGCCGAGGGCATGAAGGCGATGACCGCCGACGGCAAGATCGCCGACTACGAGACGCCTCGCGCGCTGGAGACCGAGGAGGTCAAGGGCATCGTGGAAGCGTTCCGGCAGGGTGCGAAAAACGCGCTCGCCGCAGGCTTCGACGGGGTCGAGATCCACGGCGCCAATGGCTATCTGCTGGAGCAATTCCTGCAGTCGCGCAGCAACCAGCGCACCGATCAGTATGGTGGCTCGATCGAGAACCGTGCGCGGCTGCTGCTCGAGGTGACCCAGGCCGCGATCGACGTCTGGGGGGCGAACCGCGTCGCGGTCCGTCTCTCGCCCTACGGCATCGCCAATGATTCCGGCGAGCCCGATCCGATGCCGCTCTACGCCCATGTCGTGAAGGCGCTCGACGGGTTGGGGCTGGCCTACCTGCATTTCATCGAACCGCGCTCCAGCGGCTCGGGCCGTGCCGAGGTCAACTGGCAGAACGTGCCGTCGGCGATGGTGCTGTTCCGTCCGCTCTACAGCGGAGTGCTGATGACCGCCGGCGGCTTCACCGGCGAGTCTGCGAACGCGGCGATCGCCGATGGGCATGCGGACATCATCGCCTTCGGCCGCATCTTCATTTCCAATCCCGATCTGCCGCGCCGTCTCGAGCACGGCTACCCGATCACGCCGTACAACCGTGCGACGTTCTACGGTGGTGAGGAGAAGGGATATACGGACTATCCTGTCTATGACGAGCTGACGCCAGCCTGATCTGTCATTCCGGGGCGCGACGAAGTCGCGAGCCCGGAATCCATCCAACCGCTTACCCGGAGGTGAGATGGATTCCGGGCTCGATGCTTCGCATCGCCCCGGAATGACGAGCTGGGTGTCTCGCGACCGTCAGCCGCAATGACGACGGAGAGACGTTTATGGCCAAAGCCGCCGCCGCTGGGATCGCCACCGGCCATTGCCTCTGCGGCCAAGTCACCTTCGAGATCGACGTGCCCGCCCGCTGGGCCTGGCATGATCATTCCACCGCCAGCCGCCGCGCCCATGGCGCGGCCTACGCGACCTATGTCGGAAGCTGGAAGAAGCGTTTCCGCATCACGTCCGGCAGTACCTTGCTGACCCGCTACGAGGACAAGGCCACGAAGACCGCGCGCAGCTTCTGCTCGCATTGCGGCACGCCGGTCATGTACGAGCGCCCGCGCGGCCCGCACATGGTCAACATCCCGCGCGCGCTGTTCAAGGAACGCACCGGCCGCCAGCCGCTCTATCACATCGCCATCGAGGAGCTGCAGGAATGGGCCTATACCGGCGAGCCCCTGGTGCCGCTGAAGGGCTTTCCCGGCGTGGTCTGGCAGCGCTCGAAAAAGAAGAAGCGTGCCGGCGGCGAGGACCCGTTCGAGCTCGGACGGGAGGAGATGTAGGCGGCGCACGCTTCGTGTCCTGACACGCGAGCTCATTATTGCCGCTCCCCCGCAACGCAGCCATGACCCCGCTTCCTTGCGCGCCTCCCGAGACTTCGGCCATCATGCTTTCCGTCCTTGCGGCAATTGTCCGCTCCTGGAGGAACCATGAAGAACAAGATCACCGGCCGCTCCGCCTTTCTCGCGCTGCTCAAGGACGAGGGCATCACGCATCTGTTCGGCAATCCCGGCACCACCGAGCTGCCGATCATGCATGCATTGAAGGATCATCCCGATCTCACCTATGTGATGGCGATGCAGGAGAGCCTGGTGGTCGCGATTGCCGACGGCTACAGCCGCGCCTCCGGCAAGCTGGTCGCCTGCAACGTCCACGTCGCGCCCGGTCTCGGCAATGCCATGGGCTCGCTCTACAACGCCCAGTTCACGGGTACGCCGATGATCCTCACGGCAGGCCAGCAGGAGCAGGGCCACGGCCTGATGGAGCCGGTGCTCTATGGCCCGTTGGTCCGCATGGCCGAGCCGCTGGTGAAATGGGCGGTCGAGGTGACGCGTCTGGAGGATCTGCCGCGCATCGTACGCCGCGCCGCCAAGGTCGCGACCACGCCGCCGACCGGGCCCGTGTTCATCTCGCTGCCCGGCGACATCCTCAACAGCGAGGCCGGCATCGACCTCGGGCGGTCCACCCGCATCGATGCGCGCGCAAGACCCTCGGACGAGGCGTTGCGGGCGTTCGCCGCACGTTTGCTCAAGGCCGAACGCCCGGTGATCGTCACCATGGACGAGGTGGTCAAGAGCGATGCGCTCGCGGAGGCCGCCGAGTTCGCCGAATTGCTGGGCGCGGCCGCTTACCAATCGTCGACCCCCTATGGCGCGCATTTCCTCTCCGAAAGCCCGAGTTTCGCCGGCACGCTGGCGCGCGTGCAGAAGGTCGCGCGTGACACGCTCGCGCCCTACGATCTGCTGATCGCACTCGGCGGCGATCCGTTGCGGATGTCCGTCTACAGCGAGATCGATGCGCTGCCCGAAGGGCTCGGCATCGTGCAGATCGGCCTCGTCGATTGGGAGATCGCCAAGAACTATGGCGTCGAGATCGCGCTGAAGGCCGATCTGAAGGAGACCCTGCGCGCGCTGATCCCGGTGTTGAAGGAGATGGGTGGGGCGAGCCTCGCGAGCCGCGCAAAGCAGCGTCTTGCCGAGCTCGCGCCGGACAACTGGACCGCACGCCGCGCCGCTTTGGTCGAGCAGATCGGCAAGAGCGCTGGCCGTACGCCGATCGATCCCGACTTCCTGGTGCTGCAGATGGTGGAGGCGATGCCGCAGAATGCCATCCTGGTCGACGAAGGCCTCACCTCCAGTCGCCAGGTCACGGCCCTGCGTCCGCACCGCGATCGCTTCGGCTATCACGGCCTGGCCTCCGGCGGCATCGGCTGGGGCCTGCCGGCCTCGGTCGGCGCCAGCATCGCCAATCCCGATCGCCCCGTCGTGTGTTTCTCCGGCGACGGCAGCGCGATGTACTCGATCCAGGCGCTGTGGACCGCGGCGCATCACAAGCTGCCGCTCAACGTCGTCATCGTCAACAATGGCGGCTACCGCATCATCAAGCAACGCCTCCTCGCCTTCCATGGCGACGACAATTACGTCGGCATGGATTTCGTCGATCCGCCCGTGGATTTCGCCGGCATCGCGAAGGCACTGGGCTGCGAGGCTATCAAGGTCAGCGATCCCGGCGAGCTGAAGTCGACGCTGCGGTCGGCGTTCGGCCGGCCGGGGACGAAGCTGATCGAGGTGATGGTGGACGGGAAGGTGTAGGGCGAGCTCTGTCCACCGTCATTGCGCGGAGCGCAGCGACGAAGCAATCCAGGCTGTGTCCGCGGAGGGATGCTGGATTGCTTCGCCTCGCTCGCAAGGACGAGGAGGAAGCAGCTACCCCTTCTTCCCCACCCGATACCCCGCCGCCGGATGCGGCGCGTCGAGCCTTGCGCGGCCGGCGCCGAACAGCTTCTCCCGCAACGTGCCCTTGGCATACTCGCTCTTGTAGCGCCCGCGCCGGGTCAGCTCCGGCACCAGCATGTCGGCGATGTCCTCGAAATCGCCGGGCGAGATCGCGAAGGCGACGTTGAGCCCGTCGACGTCGGTCTTCTCGAACCAATCCTCGATTTTGTCGGCGACGCTGTCCGGCGTGCCGACCACGACCGGGCCGGCGCCGCCGATGCCGACATGCTCGATGACATCGCGCACGGTCCAGACGCGATCCGGGTCGGCGCGGGTGACGTTGTCCATCGCGCTGCGGCCGGCATCGTTCTGGACGTGGCGCACCTGCTGGTCGAGGTCGTAGCCGGAGAAGTCGACACCGGTCCATCCCGACATCAGCGCCAGCGCGCCCTCGGGGCTGATGTGGCGGCGATAGTCGGCGTATTTTTCCTTCGCCTCGGCTTCCGTCCGTCCGAGGATGATCGTCATCATCGAGAACATCAGGATCTCGGCCGGGTTGCGGCCGAGCGCGGCGGCCTCCTGGCGGATCGCGGAGACGCGCGGCGCGATCACCTTGGCCGACGGTCCCGACATGAACACGCACTCGGCATGCCTGGCCGCGAACTGCCGGCCGCGCGGCGAGGTGCCGGCCTGGTACAGCACGGGCGTGCGCTGCGGCGAGGGCTCGCTGAGATGAATGGTGTTGTTGATGCGGAAGTTCACGCCCTCATGATTGACGCGATGGACCTTTGCCGGGTCGGTGAAGATGCCGCGCTCGCGGTCGCGCAGCACCGCGTCGTCCTCCCAGCTGCCTTCCCAGAGCTTGTAGACGACCTCCATGTATTCGTCGGCAATGTCGTAGCGGTCGTCATGCCCGGTCTGCTTGTCCTTGCCGGCGCCGCGCGCGGCGCTGTCGAGATAGCCGGTGACGACGTTCCAGCCGATCCGCCCCTCGGTGAGATGGTCCAGCGTCGACATCCGCCGCGCGAACGGGTAGGGCGGCTCGAAGGACAGGTTGCTGGTGACGCCGAAGCCGAGATTCTGCGTCACCGCCGCCATCGCCGAGAGCAGCAGCAAAGGCTCGTTCGAGGGCGTCTGGGCCGCGTTGCGCAAGGCTGCGTCAGGGCTGTTGCCATAGACGTCGTAGACCCCGAGCACATCGGCCAGGAACAGCCCGTCGAAACGGCCACGCTCGAGCGTCTTGGCAAGATCGATCCAATAGGGCAGGCGGTTATAGTCGGCGGTGCGGTCGCGCGGATGGCTCCACAGGCCCGGCGACTGGTGCGCGACGCAATTCATCGCAAAGGCGTTGAGCCTGATTTCTTTGGCCATGCTGGTCCCTCGGCGCCCTGTACTGAGCGCTCTTCGAATGATAGAGGTGCGCCCCAACTTGGCGAACTTCTTGCATATCGCTTGCGCTTGGCAAGGCCAAAGTCACGACAAGCGAAGCACAACGATCCAAGTCCCGGCCACTTTCGAAGGCCCACCCATGTCGGGTAAGGTCCTTCGTCTCAAATCCCGAAAAGCAAACATGACCAGAGCCGACGCCATCGCCCGCGCCCGTGAGGATTTCAAATCCGGCGCGTTTCTCGCCGAGCTCGACCGCCGCGTCGCGTATCGCACCGAGAGCCAGAATCCGCACCGCGGCACCGAGCTGCGCGCCTATCTGGAGCAGGAGATGCAGCCGGCCTTCGCCGCACTGGATTTTTCCAGCCGCATCGTCGAATCGCCGAGCGGCAAGGCGCCGTTCCTGTTCGCCGAGCATCACGAGAGCGCGTCAGCGCCGACCGTGCTGGTCTACGGCCATGGCGACGTCGTCGACGGCATGGAAGGCGAGTGGCGCGAGGGCCGCGATCCCTGGCGCACCACCGTAGCCGGGACGCGCCTCTATGGCCGCGGCACCGCCGACAACAAGGGCCAGCACAGCATCAACATGGCGGCCCTGCGCGCAGTGCGAGAGGCGCGCGGCGGCAGGTTCGGCTTTAACGCCAAGTTCATCATCGAGATGGGCGAGGAGATCGGCTCGCCAGATCTCGGCAAGGTCTGCGAGCTCCATCGCGACGCGCTCAAGGCCGACCTGTTCATGGCTTCCGACGGGCCGCGCCTCGCGGCCGATCGGCCGACGCTCTTTCTCGGCTGCCGTGGCGGCATCCGCATCCATCTCGACGTGAACCTGCGCGATGGCGGCCACCATTCCGGCAATTGGGGCGGCGTGCTTGCCAACCCCGCGACCATCCTTGTCAACGCGATCTCGACATTGGTCGACGGGCACGGCCGTCTCCTGCTCGATGGCTTGAAGCCGCCGCGGCTCACCAACCAGATCCGCTCCTATCTCGCCGACGTGCAAGTGGTGCCGACCGACGACGAGCCGGCGCTGGCGGAGAATTGGGGCGAGGAGGGGCTCTCTGCGGCCGAACGGCTCTATGCCTGGAACACGCTGGAAGTGCTGGCGATGTCCTCGGGCGATATCGAGAAGCCGGCGAATGCCATTCCCGGCCATGCCAATGCCGTGCTGCAACTGCGTTTCGTGGTCGGGACGAGGATCGAGGGGCTAATCGAGGCGATCCGGGCGCATCTGGTCGCCAAGGGTTTTCCGATGGTCGAGGTGCGGGCGGCCCAGAGCTTCGCTGCATCGCGCACCGATTTCGACAGTCCCTGGATCAAATGGGCGGCGGATTCGGTGCAGGCGACCACCGGCAAGACGCCGGCGGTGCTGCCGAATTTCGGCGGCTCGCTGCCCAATGACGTGTTCTCCGAAATCCTGGGCCTGCCGACGATCTGGGTGCCGCACTCCTATCCCGGTTGCTCCCAGCATGCGCCCAATGAGCACATCCTGCTGCCATTGACCGAAGAGGCCTTGACGGTGATGGCCGGGCTGTTCTGGGATCTCGGCGAGTTGCCAAAGCCACTGCCGGGCTCGTTAACCTGAGCTTTTGATCCAGCCAAAAGTAACATTCTAATCCGGCCCGATTTGTGCTTGCATCCGGGCCGCATCATCCGAAAGGGG
Organism: Bradyrhizobium sp.; assembly: GCA_035575945.1. Lineage (GTDB taxonomy): Bacteria > Pseudomonadota > Alphaproteobacteria > Rhizobiales > Xanthobacteraceae > Bradyrhizobium. The sequence goes on from DATLXF010000031.1 coordinate 9,701, forward strand.
AAGAAGAACGTGAAACATTTCCGCCACATCGGGCTCGCGCTCGTCGCGACCTTCGTCGTCGGCCAGGCCGGCGCCCAGGAGCTGACCGGGACGCTGAAGAACATCAAGGACACCGGCGCCATCACGCTGGGCTTCCGCGATTCCTCGATCCCGTTCTCATATCTCGACGACAACCAGAAGCCCGTCGGATTCGCGATGGACATCTGCTACAAGATCGTCGAGGCCGTGAAGAAGGAGCTCAAGCTCGACAAGCTCGAAGTCAAGCTCAACCCGGTGACCTCGGCAACCCGTATTCCGCTGATGGCCAACGGCACCATCGACCTCGAATGCGGCTCGACCACCAACAACGCCGAGCGCCAGAAGCAGGTCGCCTTCACCAACACCCACTTCCTGACCGCCAGCCGCTACGTCTTCAAGAAGTCGAGCGGCCTGAAGTCGATCGACGACCTCAAGGGCAAGACGGTGGTCTCCACCGCCGGCACCACCAACATCAAGCAGCTCACCGAAGCCAACGCTGCGAAGGGCCTCGGCGCCAACATCATTCCGGCCAAGGACCACGCCGAAGCCTTCCTGATGGTCGAGACCGACCGCGCCGTCGCCTTCGTCATGGACGACATCCTGCTGGCCAGCCTGGTCGCAGGCTCGAAGTCTCCGGGCGACTATGAGGTGTCCAAGGACGCGTTCTCAAAGCCCGAGCCCTACGGCATCATGCTGCGCAAGGACGATCCCGCCTTCAAGAAGGTCGTCGATGCGGCCACGGCTGCGCTCTACACCTCCGGCGAGGCCGAGAAGATCTACAACAAGTGGTTCACCCAGAAGATCCCGCCGAAGGGCCTGAACCTCAACACGCCGATCTCGGCCGAGCTGAAGAACGAGTTCGCCAAGCCGACGGACTCGCCGAACCCGGACGATTACAAGTAAGGCAAGACCTCGATCTTTCGATCGGGATCATGTCCGGCCACTCTTGACTCCAGGGTGGCCGGACATTTGCATAGGCGCCCAGACTGCTCTGAAGACCAAGACTGCTCTGAAGACGTCCAATGACGGGCGCGTTCGCGCGGGGGACACGTGAACTATAACTGGAACTGGGGAATCTTCTTCCAGCCGAACCCGATGGGGACCGGCACCTATCTCGACATGTTGCTGTCGGGCCTGGCGCTGACCCTCAAGACCGCGGCGCTGGCCTGGATCATCGCGCTGATCACCGGCTCGATCGTCGGCGTCATGCGCACGCTGCCGTCGAAGGGAGCGAACTGGTTCGGCTTCGCCTACGTCGAATTCTTCCGCAACATGCCGCTCTTGGTGCAGCTCTTCCTGTGGTTCTTCGTGCTGCCGGAACTGCTGCCGAAAGCCGCCGGCACCTGGCTGAAGCAATTGCCCAACGCGCCGTTCTGGACGGCGGCAATCGGCGTCGGCTTCTTCATGTCGGCGCGCGTGGCTGTGCAGCTGCAGGCCGGCATCTCCTCACTGCCGCGCGGGCAGAAGATGGCGGCCACCGCGCTTGGCCTCACCACCGTGCAGGGTTATCGCTACGTGCTGCTGCCGATGGCGTTCCGCATCATCCTGCCGCCGCTGACGTCTGAATTCCTCAACACAATCAAGAACACCGCGGTCGCCATCACCATCGGCCTGCTGGAATTGACCGGTCAGGCGCGCTCGATGCAGGAATTCTCGTTCCAGGTTTTCGAGGCCTTCACCGCCGCGACCATTCTCTACCTCCTCGTCAACGCCGTCGTCGTGACCGCGATGCGCTTCCTCGAGCGCTGGGTCGCGATCCCCGGCTACATCACGGGGAAATAAGCGATGTTCGGCAATCTCGATTTCGACGTCATCCGCCGCGCGCTGCCCTATCTTTTCTACGAGGGCATGACCTTTACCTTGACGCTGACGGGGCTCGCCGCCCTCGGTGGCCTGATCTTCGGCACGGCACTCGCGCTGATGCGGCTCTCCGGCTATAAAGTCCTCGGCCGCATCGCCGGCATCTATGTCGACTTCATGCGCTCGTTGCCGCTGGTGCTGGTGATCTTCTGGTTCTACTTCCTGGTACCCTATATCGGGCAGTGGGTGACCGGCGCCTCGCGCCCGATCAGCGTTGGCGCCTTCGCATCCTCGCTGATCACTTTCATCATGTTCGAGGCCGCGTATTTCTCCGAGATCATGCGTGCCGGCATCCAGTCGATCTCGCGCGGACAGCCGGCTGCGGCGAGCGCGCTAGGGCTGACCTACGCCCAGACCATGCGCTACGTCGTGCTGCCGCAGGCCTTCCGCAACATGCTGCCGGTGCTGATCACGCAAACCATCGTGCTGTTCCAGGACACCTCGCTGGTCTACGTCCTGTCGATCACGGACTTCCTGGGGGCGGCCAGCAAGGTGGCGCAGCGCGACGGGCGCCTGGTCGAAATGTACCTGTTCGCCGCCGTGGTCTACTTCACCATCTCCTGTATCGCGTCCTATGGCGTCCGCCGCCTGCAGGCGCGCATCGCCATCATTCGCTAGGTGGAAATTGGATTTCAGCTATCGAAGCGAGCTCCTCTTCACCTCTCCCATAGGGAGAGGTCGGATCGCGTCAGCGATCCGGGTGAAGGGTTTTGCTCCAACGATAGACCTGTACCCCTCACCCGGCGCTCCGCGCCGACCTCTCCCAAGGGAGAGGTGAACCGAGCCAGCTGAGGCATTTGAGAAGCTCATGATCGAAATCAGCCACGTCAACAAATGGTACACGCCGAGCTTCCAGGTGCTGACCGACTGCACCACCAATGTCACCAAGGGTGAGGTCGTCGTGGTCTGCGGCCCCTCCGGCTCGGGCAAGTCGACGCTGATCAAATGCGTCAATGCGCTGGAGCCGTTCCAGAGCGGCGACATCCTGGTCGACGGCACCAAGGTCAACGATCCCAAGACCAATCTGCCGAAGCTGCGCTCGCGCGTCGGCATGGTGTTCCAGCATTTCGAGCTGTTTCCGCACCTCAAGATCATCGACAATCTCTGCCTGGCGCAGGAGAAGGTGCTGGGCAGGGGGCATGACAAGGCCCAGGCCAAGGCCATGCAGCTGCTGGAGCGTGTCGGCTTGAAGGAGCAGGCGCAGAAATTCCCGGCGCAGCTCTCCGGCGGCCAGCAGCAGCGCGTCGCCATCGCGCGCGCGCTCGCCATGGATCCGATCGTGATGCTGTTCGACGAGCCGACCTCGGCGCTCGATCCTGAAATGGTCAGCGAGGTGCTCGACGTCATGGTCGATCTCGCCCGCGAAGGCATGACCATGATGGTCGTCACGCACGAGATGGGATTTGCCCGCAAGGTCGCCAACCGCGTCATCTTCATGGACCGCGGCGAGATCGTCGAGGACGCGGCGAAGGACGATTTCTTCGGCAAGCCGCGCAGCGACCGGGCACAGAAATTCTTGTCGAAGATCCTGTCGCACTAATCACCGCCGTCATTCCGGGATGGTCAAGGACCAGACCCGGAATCTCGAGATTCCGGGCTCATTCGCTGAGCGAACGCCCCGGAATGACGAAACGTGGGGTGCTTGCTCACCGCATTTCGCGTATAAGCGCGCCAAACCCATCCCTCCCAGGAGACCCGGCCTTGGACTCGATCGCCTACGTCAACGGCTCATTCCTCCCGCTTTCGGAGGCCAAGATCTCGGTGCTCGATCGCGGCTTCCTGTTCGCCGACGGCATCTACGAGGTTTCGGCCGTGCTCGACGGCAAGCTGGTCGACAATGCCTCGCATCTGGCGCGTCTGGAGCGGTCCGTCGGGGAGATCAAGCTGAAGCTGCCGGAGACGCTCGAGCGCATCACCGAGATCCAGAAGGAGCTGATCGCGCGCAACAAGCTCGTGAACGGCCTCGTCTATCTCCAGGTCACGCGCGGCGCCGACAAGGGGCGCGACTTCCCGTTTCCCAAGGCCGACGTGAAGTCGAGTCTGGTGATGTTCACCTCGGAGAAGGACATCATCAATGCCGCGGTGGCCAAGACCGGCATCAATGTCATCACGGTGCCCGACATCCGCTGGGAGCGCCGCGACATCAAGAGCGTGGCGCTGCTGGCGCAGGTGCTGGCCAAGCAGGCCGCGGCCGAAGCCGGCGCCGGCGAGGCCTGGATGCTGCAAGACGGATACGTCACCGAGGGCGGCTCGTCCACGGCGTTCATCCTGACCAGGGACGACGTCATCGTCACGCGCCAGAATTCCAACGCGATCCTGCCGGGCTGTACCCGCAAGGCCGTGATCGCGCTGGCCGAGGAGCGTCAGCTTCGTGTCGAGGAGCGCTCCTTCACGGTCGAAGAAGCGCTCGCGGCCAAGGAAGCCTTCATCACCAGCGCCTCCTCCTTCGTGCAGCCGGTCGTCGCCGTCGACGGCAAGACGATCGGCGACGGCAAGCCCGGCCCGGTGGCAACGCGCCTTCGCGAAATCTATGTGGAGTTCGCCAGGGCGACGGCGGTTTGAGCCCGACCTGCCGCCGTCAACGCCCGGCTTGCCGCCTTCGCTGAAGCTCGGCGTGCCGAACGTCGGTGGACGTCGCCGAGCTGCAGAAGCTGATCAACCCTTATTCATGCGTGGCACCCCGTTCAGGCCGCTCGCGCCATTGTCGGCCGGCCGAGCCGGGATTCGACCTCCGCCTTGACCTGCGCGATCGCAGCCTCTTTCACCGGCCCATAGCCACGGATGTTCAGGGGGGCCTTGGCTATTGCAACGAGATCTGCAAGGCGCGGCGCGTCGAGCTCGCCCAGCATCCGCTCGATCAAACCTTCATACCAGGCGATCAGTTCACGCTCGGCGCGCCGTTCCGCGGTGTAGCCGAACGGATCGAACGGCGTCCCGCGCAGTCCCTTCAAGCGCACGAGCATGGCCAGAGGCATCTGGATCCACTGGCCGAAGGCGCGTTTGCGCGGCCGCCCACGAGCATCGCGCCGCGACGGCAGAAACGGCGGTGCGAGGTGATACCGAATGCTGAAGCCGTCCTCGAATTCCCGCTTCAGCTCGTCGAGAAAGCCGCTTTGCACGTGCAGACGCGCCACTTCGTACTCGTCCTTGTAGACCATCAGCTTGAACAGCGACCGCGCGACCGCCTCGGTCAGCGCCTCGCTGTTCAGCTTGGCCTCGGCATTGCGGACACCGTCGATGACCGTGCGGTAGCGAGCCGCATAGGCGCCGTCTTGATAGGCCGTGAGGAACTCGGCTCGCCGCGCGATGAGCTGGTCGAGCGTCTCGGTTTCGGGAGCATCGTCCGTCTTCGGCACGAAGTCCGGATCGGCGGCGGCGATGCGACCCCAGGCAAAGGCCTGCCTGTTGCGTTCGACCGCGACGCCGTTGAGCTCGATCGCGCGCAGCAGCGCGGCAAGCGAGACGGGGACGAGGCCGTTCTGCCAGGCAAAGCCCAGCATGATGATGTTGGCATAGACGGCATCGCCGAGCAGGCGCTCGGCCAGCGCATTGGCATTGATCGTGTCGAGATTGTGCTCGCCGATGACCTGACCGATGGCACGCAGCCGGGCCGGCGCAGCGAGATCGGCGTCGCGGAAGCGGACCACGTCGCCGGTCGGCATCTCCGCGGTGTTGACGGTTGCGCGCGTGCCGCGGCGATAGGTGCCGGAGGCCTTCGGCGCGGAACTGACCACGAGATCGCAGCCGATCAGCGCATCGGCCGCGCCCTGGTCGATGCGGACCTGATTCAGCGCCAGCGGAGACGCAGCGAGCCGGATGTAACTCAGCACCGGGCCGAATTTCTGCGCAAAGCCCGTGAAGTCGAGCACCGAAACGCCGCGGCGTTCCAGGTGGGCGGCCATGCCGATCAGCGCGCCGACGGTGATCACGCCGGTGCCGCCGACGCCGGTCACCAAGAGGTCGTAGGGCCTGTCGAGCGTTGCCGGCGAAGGGAGGGGCAGGGCGGCGGCGCGACCGACCGCGTCGATCCCGCTCGCACTCTTCTTCCGGCGCGTCGCGCCCTCGACCGTGACGAAGCTCGGGCAGAAGCCGTTGAGGCAGGAAAAGTCCTTGTTGCAGGCCGACAGATTGATCTGCCGCTTGCGGCCGAACGGCGTCTCCTTCGGCTCGACGCTGAGGCAGTTGGATTCGACCGAGCAGTCGCCGCAGCCTTCGCAGACGAGATCGTTGATGTAGGCAAAGCGCCTGGGATCGGCCATCTGTCCGCGCTTGCGCCGGCGCCGCTTCTCGGTGGCGCAGGTCTGTTGGTAGATCAGAACCGAGACGCCGGGGACCTGCCGCAGCTCGCGCTGCACTTCATCCATCTCCTCACGCGGATGGATGGTGACGCCGGCCGGCAGGTCGGCCGGGCTGAACTGCGCCGGATCGTCCGACACCAGGGCGATGCGCGCCACGCCTTCGGCGCGGACGCTGTGGGCGATGGCATGGACGCTGACGGGGCCGTCGACTGGCTGGCCGCCGGTCATTGCCACCGCGTCGTTGAACAGGATCTTGTAGGTGATGTTGGCCTTGGCTGCGATCGCCTGCCGGATCGCCATCGAGCCGGAGTGGTAGTAGGTGCCTTCGCCGAGATTCTGGAACACGTGCTTATGCCCGGTGAATCGCGACGAGGCCGCCCAGTTCACGCCCTCGCCGCCCATCTGGATCAGCGAGGAGGTCTCGCGGTCCATCCAGCTGGCCATGAAATGGCAGCCGATGCCGGCGAGCGCCTTCGATCCCTCAGGCACTTTCGTCGAGGTGTTGTGCGGACAGCCCGAGCAAAAATAGGGGGTGCGCGTCGCGCCGCCGACATTGATCGTGCGCGCGGCTTCCGGCATCAGGGCGGCCGCGCGTGCGGCGAGATCGAGACCCGGAAACATCGGATCGAGCCGGCGCGCGAGCACGCTCGCGAGCGCGCGGGGCGACAATTCGCCGATCCAGGAGATCAGCCGTGCGCCGGTTTCGTCGTGCTTGCCGACCATGCGCTCGGGCTTGCTGCCGGGATAGTCGTAAAAATACTCCTTGAACTGGCTCTCGATGATGCCGCGCTTCTCCTCGACCACCAGGATCTCGCGCTTGCCCTTCACGAACTCCATCGCATCATGCAGCGCCAGCGGCCAGACCATGCCGACCTTGTAGACGTCGATGCCGATGCGGCGGCAGGCCGCTTCATCGAGCCCCATCAGCCGCAGAGCTTCCATCAGATCGAGATGCGCCTTGCCGGTCGTGACGATGCCGTAGGTTGCAGGGATATCGTAGATGCGACGGTCGATCGGGTTGGCCTTGGCGAAGGCGTAGACCGCGTGCTTCTTCGCTTCCAGCCGTTCCTCGATCTGCGGGCCCGGCAAATCGGGCCAGCGATAGTGCAGGCCGCCGGGCGGCGAGGTGAAGTCGGGCGTGTGGAAGACGCGCGGTGCGCGCAGCGCAACGGATGCGCCTGATTCCACGATCTCGGAGATCGCCTTGAAGCCGACCCACATGCCGGAGAAGCGGCTCAGCGCATAGCCATATTCGCCGAATGCGAGGTATTCCCCGACGTCGGCCGGATGCAGCGTCGGCATGAACCAGCTCATGAAGGCGACGTCGGATTGATGCGGCATCGAGGAGGAGACGCAGCCATGGTCGTCGCCGGCCACCACCAGCACGCCGCCATGCGGCGAGGAGCCGTAGGCATTGCCGTGCTTGAGGGCATCGCCCGAGCGGTCGACGCCCGGGCCCTTGCCGTACCAGAGCCCGAACACGCCATCGACCTCGCGGTCGCTTTGCGTCTCGACTTGCTGCGATCCGAGCACAGCTGTTGCCGCAAGATCCTCGTTCACGGCGGGAAGGAATTCGATGCGGTCCCGCTTCAGCCGCTCCTGGATGCGCCAGAGCTCGAGGTCGATGCCGCCGAGCGGCGAGCCCCGATAGCCGGAGATGAAGCCCGCCGTGTTGAGCCCGGCTGCGCGGTCGCGTCGCGCCTGGTCGAGCGCAATGCGGACGATGGCCTGCGTGCCCGTGAGGAAGACGCGGCCCTCCTCGCGCTCGTAGCGATCGGAGAGCTCGTACGTGTCGAGTGACGGAATGGCGTCCATGGCGGACCTCGCGAGGCAGCCTGCCCAGTTCTGCAAGGTTATGCCCAGTTCGCTGGTAGGTCTTACCAACTTATCCCTGCTGCTACGAAAATACGGTAGAATTTTGCATGCAGGCACTCGTTCTGGTAAATTTTGTCGACCTGGAGCCTGCCCATGATCGAAGAACAGGACGCCCGCATCCTCGCCCATCTCCAAAAGGATGGCCGCGCCACCAACCAGCAACTCGCCGAAGAGGTCGGCATGTCCACCTCGGCCTGCTGGCGACGGGTGCGGGCGCTGGAGGAGAGCGGCATCATCCAGGGCTATGCGGCGCTGGTCGCGCGCGAGCGGGCGGGCTTTGAAATGTCCGCCATCCTCCACGTTTCCCTGGAGCGGCATGACGCGAAGTTCGTCGACGAATTCGTGGCCAGGGTCACCAGGCGCCGCGAGGTGCTGGAGTGCTTCGCGACCACGGGCGACGCCGACTATCATCTGCGCGTCGTCGTGCAGGACATGGCGGCCTACAACCGCTTCCTCGACGAGTTCATGTTCCGCATCCCCGGCATCCGCTATGTCCGCAGCAACGTCGTTTTGAAGGAGATCAAGACCAGCGTGGCGCTGCCGTTTTGAAGGGGTACGGCACCGCGACGTCAATCTCCCGTAAACCAACACTGTGCTGCGGATTGGTAAACGGAACATGCTTTTCATCGGCGGTCCGGCCTCGCAGCGCTGTTTTCTCGCGCTCGTTCGCAGCTCGTTCACTTTGATCGATGGTTTGCGCCGCGCAATAACGACCATTTAGGCGATCGCCCTTCAAACAGGTGTCGGGAGAAATAGGCAGAAATGCCCGGGAGCTGAGATCGTGTCGACGACCCTCGCGCGCACCTTTGCGGCGTTGAGCGCCATCAATGAAGCGATCCTCTACGCGAGGTCGCCGGAAGAGCTGTACCAGAAGGTCTGCGACGCCGGCTTCTCGAGCGGGGATTTCTTGGCAGTGGCCGTGTTCCTGGTCGGCGCGGACGGGAAACGCCTGGATTTTGCCGCCGGCTGCGGCGCCGATGGCGAATGGTTGCGTTCCATCGTGATCACGACTGAAGCCGGGACGCCTGAAGGGTCCGGGGTCGGCGGCGAGGCGTTTCGCGATCAAAAGCTGTGCGTCAGCAACGATTATGTGAACGATCCGCGCTCGCTGGCATGGCGCGACCGCGCCGCCAAGGCGCAAATCGGTGCGGCCGCGGCGCTGCCGCTGCTTTGCAACGGCAAGAGCGTCGGCGTATTGTATGTGACGCGGAGCGAGGCCAACTCGCTGAGCGAGCAGATGGTGTCGCTGTTCGAGCGCATGTCCGCGAACATCTCCTACGCACTGGACAATTTCGCGCGCGAGACCGCGCGGCAGGACAGCGAGCGGACGACACGGCGGCTCAACCGCATGTTCGCCGCCATCAGCGCCACGAACGAGGCCATCCTGCGCGCCAAGACCGAGCAGGAGCTATACCAGCTCGTCTGCGACGCCTCGGTCCACGGCGGCAAGTCGCTCGCGACCATCGTGCTGCTCCGCGAGCCGGATTCGCACTGGATGAAGCCTGTCGCCGCCACCGGGCAGAACCTCGAGCTCGTCACCCAAGCGCGCTATTCGGTCGACCCGGAGAATCCCTACGGCAAGGGGATCTCCGGTGAGGTGTTCCGGACCCAGAAGGCCATCGTCGAGGACGATCTCGCCCGCCGCACCAAGGGCACGCCGTGGGAGCAAGCCAACCTCAACACCGGCGTGGCGGCCTGCGTGGTCGCCCCGTTGATCAGGTACGGCGCGAGCGTCGGCGTGCTGCAGTTCTTCATCAGCCGCTCCTGGGCCAAGGACGAGGAGATTGTCGCGCTGCTGCTGCGCATGGCGGAGAACGTCTCGTTCGCGATTCAGAATTTCGGCCGCGAGGCCGACAAGGCCCGTATTGCCGCGGAAGAAGAGTGCCTTGCGCGCATGTATGCAGCGCTCAGCGCCACCAACGAGGCGATCCTGCGTGCGCGCTCGCGCTCCGAGCTGTTCGATCTCGTCTGCGAAGCCACTGCGAAAGGGGCCAAGTTCACCTCGGCCAGCGTCGCGCTGGTTGATCGGCGCGCCGAGCTGCTGCGGGTGGTCGCCACCTATGGACCGAATGCCGATCAGGTCCGCAATTTCAAGTTCTCCACATCCGACCAGGTACCCGAGGGGCGCGGCCTGACCGGCACCGCCTTCCGCACGCGACAGGCCGCGGTCAGCAACGACGCGCTCGCCGACGACCGCTTGGCGCCGTGGCATGCCAGTGCCCGCCGCAGCGGCATCGCATCCTCGGCGGCCTTGCCGCTGTTCAACGGCGACCGGGTCGAGGGCGTCTTTCTGTTCAACTCCGCGGAGCCCGGCACCTTCACGCCGGAGCTCGTCGAGTTGCTGCGCAAGCTTCAGGCCAACGTCGCCTTCGCGCTCGAGGGGTTCGACCGGGCCGACGAGAAGGCGCGCGCGGACAGGCAGCGCGATCGCCTGAGCGGCATGTTCGAGGCGCTGAGCGCGACCAATGAAGCCATCATGCGCGCCAAGACGCGAGATGAGCTGTTCGAAGCCGCCTGCCAGGCCGCCGTGCTCGGCGGACTGTTCGCCTCGGCGACGATCGGAATCGTCGATGAAGAGCGCGAGCTCGTTCGCGTCGTTGTGGTCAAGGGGCGGCTGCAGGACCGCATGATCGGACGGAGCTGCAGCATTTCCGCCGGCAATCCCGAGGGCGACGGCATCATCGGCACCTCGCTGCGGACGCGCCAGCCGAGCGTCATCAACGACTATCTGCACGATCCGCGCTCGGCACACTGGCACTCCAAGGCAATGGAGGACGGTACCCGCGCTGCGGCGAGCTTCCCGCTTCTGAGGGCAGGACGGGAGCCGGTCGGCATACTGCTGTTCCTGGCTCTGGAGGAGAATACGTTCACGCCCGATCTGGTCGCGCTGCTGGGGCGGCTGGCGGAGAACGTCTCCTTCGCGCTCGACAATTTCGAGCGCGCCGAGGAGAAGGCCCGCACCGAAGCGCAGAAGGAACGACTGACGCGCATGTTCGCGGCGCTCAGCGCGACCAACGAGGCGATCATGCGGGCGAAGTCGCGGGCCGAGCTGTTCGACCTCGTCTGTCTCGCGGCGTCGAACGGCGCCAAGTTCACATCGACCACGATCGCGCTGGCAAGGGCTGGCAGCGATCAGCTGGAGATCGTGGCGAGCGCAGGCCCGTCCGCCGACACCACCCGTTCTGTCCGGCTCTCCATCGATCCGGAGCGGCCCGAAGGACGCGGGATGAGCGGCACGGCGTTCCGCACGCGCCAGCCCTGCATCAGCAACGACTATCTCAACGATCACCGCGTAAGCGCATTCCATGCCATCGTACGCGGCGACGGCGCCCGGTCGGGCGCGGCATTTCCGCTCATCGCGCATGACCAGCCCGTCGGCGTCATGATCTACATGTCGACCGAGCCCGGCACCTTCACGCCCGAATTCGTCGAGCTGCTGCAGCGCCTCGCCGACAACGTCTCCTTCGCCATGGAGAACTTCGATCGCGCCGACGCGAAGAACAAGGCCGACGAGCGCATCGAGTACCTCGCCTCGCATGACAGCCTGACCGACCTGCCGAACCGCGAGACGTTCAACGCCCTGCTGCGCGAGGCGATCGACGCGGCGCAGCGTCGCGATCAGCGTTTTGCGGTGCTGTTCATCGATCTCGACCGCTTCAAGGTCATCAACGACTCGCTGGGGCACGAGGCTGGTGACCTGCTCCTGCTCGAAGTGGCCAACCGCCTGCGCGGCGCATTGCGAGCCAGCGACGTGGTGGCGCGCCTAGGCGGCGACGAGTTCGTGGTGATCCTCGACCAGTGCGGCGAGATCGAGGATGTCCAGCGCATCGCGACCGGACTGCTGGCCGCGCTTGCCGAGCCGATGCAGCTCGCCGGTCACGAGTGCCACACCACGGCCTCGATCGGCATCGCGATGTACCCGGCCAACGGCTCCGACGCGCAGACGCTGACCAAGAACGCCGACATGGCGATGTACCTCGCCAAGGAAGACGGCAAGAACGGCTGCCGCTTCTTCTCCAACGAGGTGAAGACGCAGTCGATCGAGCGGCTGTCGCTCGAGAGCGCGCTGCGCCGCGCGCTGGAGCGCGACCAGTTCTCGCTCAACTACCAGCCCAAGGTCGACATGGAGACCGGTCAGATCACGGGCGTCGAGGCGCTGCTGCGCTGGACCCATCCGGAGCTCGGCAGCGTCTCGCCCGCGCAGTTCATCCCGCTCGCGGAGGAAACCGGGCTGATCGTGCCGATCGGCCGCTGGGTGCTGAACGAGGCCTGCGCGCAGGCCATGGCCTGGCAGCGCCGCGGCCTGCTGCCGCTGTCGATGGCGGTCAATTTGTCGCCCCGGCAGTTCGCCGACGAGCATCTGTTGCGGGACGTCGACGAGGCGCTGGCGGCCTCGGGCATGTCGCCGGTGCTGCTCCAGCTCGAGGTCACCGAGAGCATGATGATGCGCAATGTCGGTCGCGCGCTCAAGGTGCTCGACTCCATCCAGAGCCGCGGCATCCGGCTCGCCATCGATGATTTCGGCACCGGCTATTCGTCGATGTCGCTGATGAAGCACTTCCCGATCGACACCATCAAGATCGACCGCTCCTTCGTGCGCGACCTGCCGCAGGATTCGGAGGACCAGGCGATCGCGCAGGCGATCATCAGCATGGGCAAGGCGCTCGGCATGACCGTCGTCGCCGAAGGCGTCGAGAACGCCGAGCAGGAGGCGTTCCTGCGCACCCATGGCTGCGACGAGATGCAGGGCTTCCTCATCTCCAAGCCGCTGCCGGCGCGGGAGATGGCCGAACTGCTGCGGCCGACGTTGCTGACGGTGGCGCCGCCGCTCCAGCCGGAGCCGGCCGACGAAGACGCAGCCTCAGGGCTGAAACGCGCCGTCTGACACTCTAAAGCAGGATGAGATTGGGTTGAATCAAGCCGCCGCGGGCTCGGTGCACCTCTCCCGCTTGCGGGAGAGGTCGGCGCAACGCGCCGGGTGAGGGTTCTTTCCTCTAGGGGAGTGTCCCGCTGTGGAGAAACCCTCTCCCCAACCCTCCCCCGCAAGCGGGGGAGGGAGCGCACCTTCCGTGTCGGGGCAAATGAAACCTGATCTCATCAGGCTCTAGCGCGGCCTGAACGGATGCGCCGTCTGGTGCCAGGCCCAGGCCGTGCGGATGATCGTCGGCAGGTCGGAGTGGCGCGGCACGAAGTTCAGCACCTGTCTCGCCGCGGAGGGATCCGCGACCAGATAGGTGGGATCGCCGGCGCGACGCGGCTTGACGGTGTGCGGCACCTCGCGCCCTGTCTCCCGCCTGATCGCGTCGAGGATCTCGCGCACCGAAAAGCCGGAGCCGGTGCCGAGGTTGAAGCTGCCGCCGGCGTGGCCCTGTTCCAGAAGCCTCAAGGCCGCCACATGCGCCGCCGCAAGGTCGTTGACGTGGATGTAATCGCGGATCGCGGTGCCGTCGGGCGTGTCGTAGTCGTCGCCGAACACGGCGAATTCGACATGTCCCTGTAGCGCCATCATGGCGCGCGGAATGAGATGGGTCTCGTTGTCGCGCAGCTCGCCGATGCCGCCGCCCGGATCGGCGCCGCTGGCGTTGAAATAGCGCAGGCAGAACGCACCGAAGCCATAGGCCGTGCGGTAATCGGTGAGCATGCGCTCGATCATCAGCTTCGACGCGCCATACGGGTTGATCGGCGTGCAGGGAAAGTCTTCCGGCAGCGCCTTGGAATCGGCGTTGCCGTAGACGGCGCCGGTGGATGAGAAAACGATCCGATTGCAGCCGGCCTCGCGCATGGCCTGCAGCAGCGACAGCGTGCCTTGCACGTTGTTGATGTAATATTTCTGCGGGTCGACCATGGACTCACCGACGAGGCTCGCCGCCGCGAAATGCATCACCGCCTTGATCTTGTGATCGGCGAAGGCGCGCGCCAGCGTCACGCCGTCGAGCAGATCGCCGCTCACCAGCGGCCCGGCCACGAAGTTGCGGTGACCCGTCGAGAGATTGTCATAAACGACGGGCTGATAGCCGGCAGCGGTCAATGCGCGGCAAGCATGCGAGCCAATATAGCCCGCGCCCCCGGTGACGAGGACGGTCGGTCGGTCAGTCATGTCGTCTTCAGCTCTTCTCTTAGCGGAGGGGGCGGTTGCGGCTGATGAGAAGATAGAGTGCGCGGGGGTTGGTGGTCAAATAGCGCCAGAACAGACGGCGTGGCTCGAGCAAGGTGCGCCAGGCCCATTCGAGCCCGATCCTCTGCATCCATTGCGGCGCGCGTGAGCGGCTCCCTGACAAGAAGTTGAACAGGCCGCCGGATGTCTTGATAACGCCAACATTGGTCAGATGCGGCGTGAATTCCTTCACGAATGCCTGCTCGTTGGGCACGCCGAGCGCGATCCACAGATAATCCGGTGCGAGCGCGTTGATCTCCGCGACCTTGGCCCGGAGCGCCTCGCCGCGCAGATAGCCGTGGCTGCTCCCGACGATTTTCAGGCGTGGATACATCTTCTGTACGTTCTCGACCGCAGCAGCGTTCTCGGCCTCGCTGGCCCCGAACATGTAGAACGTGCGGCCCGCTGCTTCGGCCTTGCGCGCGACGACGTGGAACAGGTCCGTGGTCGCGACGCGCTCCGGCAGTGGGAACCAGGATTGCAGCTTCGAGACCGCGACCAGCGGCTGACCGTCGGCGTTGATCAGGTCGGCGGCGCGGAACAGGCGCTCGGTCTGCGGCTCGGTCGAGCAGCGCGCCAGCACCTCGCCATTGGCCGACGTCAGGAACAGCGGACGGCCGATGCGATTGTCGGGATCGGTCGCCTCGATCATGAAATCGGCGGTGGCTTCCAGGTCGAGCGCGGCCATGCGAAGCCCGCCGACGGTGGTTCTCGGCACGTCGGCAGTCGCTGCCCGTCCGTCGAGGTTGACGCGGCGCTCAAGCATATTGTCTGTCTCGCTGGCGCGTTTGCATTGCGGGAGTGAGCTCGTCGAGTACGACGCCGACGAGCTTGCGTTCGGCGGAGCCGAGCGCCGTCAGGATCTCTTCGAGACAGTCGTTGACGTCGAAGCTGGTCGGCAGCACGGCCACCAGCGAGTCGATGTCGTCGAGCAGCTTGCGGCCGCCGGCCGGGAGCGGCAGCGCAGGGCCGTCAAGGACCACGAGATCGTAGCCGCCGGAGGAACGGGCTTGGGCAATCGCCTTGCGGATCGCATCTGCTGCCTTGCCGGCGTCGCCCTCCGCGGCCGGCAGCACCGAGATGCCGTTGGCCGTCTTGACCTCGCGCGCGTTCTTGCTACCGATCGAGAGCCAGCCGAGTCCGCTTGGCTCTTTCTTGCCGGGGCGGACGACCTTGTTGGAGAGCGCGCGGGCCTGATGGTCGGCATCGATCATCAGCACGCGGGCGCCGTCGCGCGCGGCCGCCAGCGCGAAATTGAGCGCGGTCACGCTGCGCCCCGTGCTCGTGCCGGCACCGACGAGCGCGATGACCGGCATTGCCTCGCCGCCGGCGCGCCGCGTCACCGCGCTACGTATGTCACGCCAGGCGTTGAGCAGCGTCGTCAGCGGAAAGCCGGGGCGCAAAGTCGGCCAGCCCAGTCGCGTCAGGTCGACACCGCTGCCGGTCGCGAGAATGGCGCCGAGCGTATGGATGACGTCGGCCTCCTGGAAGCGCGCGATCAGCGGCTTCTCGACCGGAGGCGTCTCGACCATCGCAGGCTGCAGCGGCGGAGCCGCAAGCTCCGGCGGAGCCTGTTCGATCTCCGGCGCTCGCAAGGCCGGTTGAGGCGGCGACGTTTCCGGAGGTCGCGTGCGCCGGGGAGCTCGCGCCGCATCCGGAGCCGGAATGCGCTGCGGACGTGCGGGCGCCGGCGCCGGCGCGATCGCGCCGGTGAACAGCAGCTCGGCCGCGACGAACCAGCTCGACGCCGCGATCGCCCCGAAGATGAAGCCGATCATCGCGAACAGGCTCATGGCCGGCGGGAACGAGCGCCGCTGTGGCACTGTCGCCTCGCCGATGACGCGCGCCGCCGAGGTGTTCAGGCTCTCCTGTTCTTCGGTCTCGCGGGAGCGCTTGAGAAAGGACTGATAGACGTCGCGGCTGGCGTCGGCCTCGCGCTCTAGCTCGCGCAAGCGCACGGCGGCCTGGCTGAGCTGGACGCTCTGCCGCTTCTGCGCCTCCAGCGCCCGGTTGAGCGAGGCTTCGTAATCGCGGGCGCGCGTCAAATCGTTCTTGGCGGACTGGGCGAAGCGGTCGATCTCTTCGTTGATGGTCCGCTTGAGGTCTTCGACCTGCTTCTCGGTCTGGCGCAGCGCCGGATGGCGCGGCCCGAGCTCGCTGGCCTGCTCCGCATATTTCTTGCGGGCGTCGGCATATTGCGCGCGCAGGTTCGCGATGGTCGGCGATTGCAGCGCCTCCGGGATCGCGCCGGCATCGGCCGCAGTGCGGCGGGTCGCCTCGATCTGGTCGAGCCGCGCCTGCGCATCCATCGTTGCCGCCCGCGCCGCGGAAAGCCGCTGGTTGCTGGCAGAGAGCTGCTGATCGCTGATCAGCGCATCCTGGGTGCCGACGAAATTGTTCTGGGCCTTGTAGGTGGCAAGCGCGGTCTCGGCATTGCGCAGCCGGTCGCGCAGCTCCTTCAGCCGGCCGGAAAGATCGTTGGTCGCACGCCGCGCGGCCGAGGCCTGCGAGTTGCGGGACTCCGCGAGGTAGGCACTGGTCAGCGTGTTGGCGAGCATCGCCGCTTTGGCGGGATCCGTCGACCAGACCTCGACGTCGACGATGAAGCTCTTCTCGGTCTTGCGAACGGTGATGTGCTTGTTCAGCGCCTCGAGCGCTGCAAGCTGCACTTCCTTCGTCTCCGCGGCGGAGGGCGCACCGGGCTGCAGGCCGACCAGGCCGAGCAGAGACGACATCAGGCTTCGGCCGCCGCCGCCGCCGAATTCCGGATCCTTGTCGAGCCCGGCCTGCTGGATCACGTTCAGCAGCACGCTGTTGGAGGTGATCAGGCGCGCCTGGCTCTCCACCACCATGGACATGCCGGAGATGTCCTGGGCGCGCGGCGTGAGCTCGCGATCGACCAGCTGAAGCTCGCGCGGATCGACATAGAGCTGGGCGGTCGCGGTGTAGCGCGGCGTTATGCTCTTGCCGACGACGACTGCAAGCGTCGCGCCCAGCAAGGCGGCCGCGGCAATCGCTACCTTTCGCCGCCAGAGGATATTGATGAGCTCCAGCACGTTGAAGCCGGCCTGAGGCTTCCGCTGCGAGGCCTCCGGTCCGGCTCGATCGATCGGCTGGTTGTAGTCAAGCATGATCCCCAGCTTTCATTCCAATTGCCGCGGGCTGAGGGGTTACTCTTCGCTTCACGCCACGCACCCAGGATGTAGGTGCCCAATCAACGCAACAGGGAAAATTAACCATACCCATTGCGGGACTATTCACCGAAATGGCAAACAAAGCGTTTAAGCGCCTGCCGCCGTTCGGAGCGTCGCCGGGATGCCGGGATCCCCGGGAGATTAACGGTTCGTTACCGCCCGCAGCGCGCCCGCGACGCGTCGCCCGTCGTGCGATAGGCCGCGCGTGCATGGCCGTCAGCTCTTCCGCAGAATGATGTGATAGTCGCCGCGGCGGACATCCGTGCCGCGCGGCAGCACGGCGTTCAGCAATGCGGCGCCGGCATCGACCAGGGCAGCGAACAGCGGCTTGCGCCGGCGCATCTCGGGATAGCGTGGACTCTCGACTTCACGGCGATAGATCATTTCGAGGCCGTTGGCGGCTGCGAAGGCTTCGAGCCGGGGCAGCGTCACCAGCGGATGGAAGAACGTCGGGAACGGCGGCTCGCCCGGCAAACCGGCATCCTTGATTCCCCGGACGTGGCGGTAGAACCAGACATGAAACCAGTGCGGCGAATATTTGGTGACGACTCCGGAGAGCGAGCGCGGATTTGGCGCGCCGATCAGGATCATCCCGCCGCGCTTGAGCGCGTCACGGAAGTTCAGCAGCGCCGTGTCGACGTGCGGCAGATGCTCGATCACGTTGTAGCAGATCACGAGATCGAAGGTCTCGCGCCCGAAACGGTAGGTCTGGACGTCGCCCAGGATCGCCTCGTCGGCATAAGTGTTGTTGCGGACCTGGTCCTCGTCGATATCGACGACGGTGACCTTGCTCCGGCTCAGCAATTCCGGAGGAAGGACACTGCACGAGCCGCCGCCCGCTTCGTAGATTGCGAGCCGACCCTGCGGCAGTTCGCGGCCCAGCAGGTCATGGACGGCGAGCAGGCTGTCGCGGGCTTCGCCTGGAACAAGATCATGAAGCGCCTGGGTGGGTGCAATGGCCGCCGGGATACGGATCGCCGTGGCTGTCGCGAAATCGATCGTGGCTGGCTTGTTCATTTTCTCTGACCGCGCTTGTTCTAATCAAATTTACAGGAAAGGACGCGCCAGCCCGAAGAGCAAATCCGATGCCGCACGCGCCCACCGGTTGCAGTGCTTACGGCCCGGTTAACGCGCATGGGCATTAACTACGGCATTGTTCATGTTGGGCGTCCCTGCGTGCCTGGACTGCGAATTGCAGTATCACACGCGCATGATTTCGCGGAATAAACGGGCGAAAGAGGTTAAGCGGTTCATGTTGCTCGGGGGCGGACGTTATGGCCGGCGCGGGAGGTGCGTTTGGGACCTCCAACCGGCCGTTCATTCTGGGACGCATGTGTCCCGAGGTGATGCCCCGTTGCAGGACGCGAGATCGAGGCAGGGCTTTTTCAACATATCTCGGACATCTAGAAGACCATGACATTGATCCCGACCGACCTGTCCGCCACGCGCATCTCGGATGCCGTGCGCGATCCCAACCGGGAGATCCTGGCGAGCTCCCGCGTCATCGACCTGTCGGTCGGCATCGTCGTTTGCATTCCCTGCTTCCGCCGACCGCAGCATTTGCGACTGACGCTGGACTCGCTTGTCAGCCAACGGACCTCGCGCTCCTTTGCCGTCGTCATGGTCGAGAACGACGCCGTGCGGCGCGAGAGCGCGCCGGTCGCTGCGGAATATCTCGCAGACGCCAGACTCCAGGGCGTTTGCCTCGTCGAGAAGCGGCAGGGGAACTGCCAGGCGATCAATGCCGCGTTCGAAACGGCCCAGACGCTGTTTCCCGCTGCCACCCGCTTCCTGATGATCGATGACGACGAGATCGCCTCACCCGACTGGCTCGAGCTGATGGTCCGCACGGCGGAGGCAACCGGTGCCGACGTGGTCGGCGGGCCGGTGCTGCCGGTGTTCGATGACGACAGCAAGCCCTGGCTTTCGCGTCATCCCGCTTTCTGTCCGACCTATGACTACAGCGGCGCGGTGCCGCTGATCTACGGCTGCGGCAATTGCCTGATCACGCGTGCCGCCTTCGAGCGGTTCGACCGGCCCGCGTTCGACCTGCGCTTCAATTTTCTCGGCGGCGGCGACTGCGATTTCTTCGTGCGGTGCCGCGATGCCGGCATGACGTTCCACTGGACGGCCGAGGCCGTCATCACCGAGACCGTGCCGCAGAGCCGCACCAGCCTCGGCTGGATCGCAAAGCGCGGCCTGCGCATCGGTGCGATCAATTACCGTGTTCAGTACAAGGCGGCGGGGAGCCCGGCGGCGCGGGTTCGGGTGTTCGCGCAGATGCTTGGACGGGTGCCGTTGTCGCTGGTTCGCGCCGCAACCTCGTTGAGGTCGTCGAGGGCCGTCGTCGCGATGCATCCCGTCATGGTTGCCGTCGGCGCCGCTTTGGCCGCAGTCGGCCTCGAGCCGAAGCCCTACGAGGCCTCGAAGATCGTGGCTTGACGCGGCGGCCGGCTAGATGCCGAAGCGGGCGAGGGCGACCCTGATCACCGCGCGCGGCAACGACTTGACCGAGCGCCGGCCGATCATTGCGAGATAAGCGAAGGCGTCGCGATATCGTCCGAAGCGAATGGCTTGCATCGCCGAATAGGTGACGAGGTGAATCTCGGCAGCCCGGCGCAATCCAACCGCCGTGTCCTCGGGAAGTCTCGCCAGGATCAGCCCGTCATCGAAAACCCGCGCGACCGCGGGGAGGAAATCCTGGGGGGTTCGCATCGCGGCGTTCATGGTGTTGGACGTGTGCAGCCGGTAGTCGAGCAGAAGCTCTGGCGCGAATTCGAATTCGCCGATCGCGGCAAGGCGGCACCAGCAATGCCAGTCCTCGCAATATCTGAGAGAAGTGTCGAAGCCGCCGACGGCGCGAAATGCCTCGGCACGTGCGAGCGCGATGCCGCCATTGACGATGAAGTTGCCGGCGGCGAGTCGGGTCAGCACGTCGCCCGAGGGCTTGCGGCGTCCCTTGAGAAGGCTGCGCCGGCCGATCTGCCGTCCCTCGCTGTCGATCGTGTTGTAGTCGCCGTAGACGAGAACCGCGCGCGGAGCACCGCGTGCTGTGGCGAGCAGGGTTGCCGCCGCACCGGGACGCAGGCGATCGTCGGCATCGAGGAAGAGCAGCCACTCGCCGCGGGCATGTCGCGCCCCGAGATTGCGGGCGGCCGATACGCCGGCGGAGTCGTTCGTGATCAGGCGTAGCCGGGGGTCGCGAATGGCGCGGACGATCGCGGTGGTGTTGTCGGTGGAGCCATCGTCCACCACGATCACTTCACCCACCTCATCTTGCGCGAGTGCGCTGGCGAGGGTTTCGCCGATATAGGCCGCGACGTTCTTGGCGGGGACGACGACGGAGACCGGCGCGACCGGGTTCAGCGGGAGCGGCAGGTACGCCGGCTGCGAAATACGGGAGGCCGCCGGCAATTCGAGAAGGTCTTCTGCGGTGATCAAGCTGTGACTCGTCTTTAATGATCTGTTAACCACGACGCATCTGCCGTGCCGAAGGCGCAGACCTCGGCAACCCGCGGATGATACTCGCATCGCGCGCGAATGCGCGCCGCGAACGCGCATGCGCCAGCGGTTTCGTAGATTAGCGTTAAGCTGCCGGCATTAAGCCTGTGGCAAAGTCGGAAGAGTGGGACAGCCGGTCCCATGCGAGATGCGCATCGGAGTGCCGCGGATGGAGCAAGAGACCGCCAAGGTGGTGCGTTCGCGGACAATGATCTGTCTATGCCAGAACGAGATCGACCCGGCGCTCCACCGGCTCCCCCAAATGTCTTGAGCCATGAACCGCAGCGCCGCCGAGATGACCGATGCCGAGGCCCGATCGCTCGGCCATGTCCTGCGCAATCGTCTGGCGGAGCTCGATGCGATGCAGGTGGCGCGCTGCCTCGTCGCCATCGCAGCGCTGCTGCTGGTGCTGGTGACGCTCGATCCGTTCCCGGACCTGAGCGATCCCGACGTCACCACCATCGTCGGCGGACGAATGGCGCTGACCTATATCTCCTGGGGGCTCCTGGCCGCGGTCGGAATGCTCTGTGTCGCCGGCTCGGATGGGCCCGCGCTAAGGAGCCTGGTGACGCCGCTGCATCTCTGCCTGCTCGGATGGCTGGCGATCAACATCGTCTTCTCCGAGAGCCGCAGCGTTTCGATGCAACGGTTCGTGCTGGCAGCCAGCGTGACCTCGCTCGCCGTCTTGCTGCCGTTGCTGCCGCCGACGCAGCGCAGCTTCAACCTTTGCCTTGGCGGGGCCGCGCTCGTGCTGCTCACGCTCTGCTATCTCGGCATCTTCATGGCGCCGCAATACTCGATGCACTCTGCCCTCGACGTCACCGAGCCGCAGCTTGCCGGCGACTGGCGCGGCAGCTTTGGCCACAAGAACGTCGCCTCGCCCGTGATGACCATGCTGGTCTATGTCGGCATCTACCTGTCGGCCGTGGGCTCGTTCGTGATGGGGCCCGTGATTGCCGTACTGGCCGGCATCTTCCTGATCTTCACCGGCGGCAAGACGTCCTCAGTCCTGTGCCTTGCGATCTACGCCCTGGCATCGCTGGTCTATGTCACGCCCGGCCTGTGGCTGAAGCGGATCATCTGCTTCGCGCCGCTGCTCGCGATGAATTTGTTGACCGTCGGCAGCGTCATGAGCCCGGCGCTCGGGGCGATGACGCGGCTGCTTCCGCTCGATCCCTCCTTCACCGGCCGTTCCGCGATCTGGGAGTTCGCGCTTGCCGCCGTTGCGGAGAAGCCGATCATCGGTCACGGCTATGGAGCGTTCTGGGACGACGTGAGCGCGCGCCAGACGGCCCAGGGTGCCGAATGGGCGACCTCCGCGGCGCACAGCCACAACAGCTATCTCGACCTCGCGGTCACCATCGGCCTGCCGGGATTGCTGCTCGTGATCCTCGTCTTCGTGCTCGCGCCGCTCGGCAACTTCCAGACCGCCCGGCTTCACAGTCGCACCGGCGCATTGGCAATGCTGTTTCTGACCGTGTGGCTGTTCGGCCTCTATTACGGGGCAACCGAGACCTTCCTGCTCGAACGCCAGAATCCCGTCTGGTTCATGTTCGCGTTCGCCGTGGCCGGTCTCCACTTCCTGGCGCGGTTCCAATGCGCCGAGCGCGGGGAACCGGATCGCTGACAACTTGTCGCAGCGTAGCCGTTCTGGTGGCACTCGCTTAACGATAAGCGGCGACGTTTCTTGTCGTCTGCAGCGAAACATATCTATCTGAAAGCACTCAGCAGTCGTATGTCGCGAATGACGTCAATCACCGTCGAGCAGTCAGAAGATCGAGTGTCCAGCGCGGCGGGAATCGCAGTCGATTTCATGCGTGACTGGCGGCAGGCCGCGTCGCGCCTGAACGCCGGACACCGCACCGCGTTCCAGCATGCCGACTGGCTCGGTCCCTGGTACGCCGCGTTTGACGACGTCGCTCCGCTGATCGCGGTGATCTCCGATACCGTCACCGGCAGGGACATCGCCGTCGTGCCGATGATCAGCCATCTCCGGCGTGGCATCCGCATCGTCGAATTTGCTGACCTCGGCGTCTCCGACAACAACGCGCCGATCCTCGCGCGCGATGCCGCGCTGGATCCGGGAACCATCGATGCGATCAACGAGGCGCTGATCGATGCGTTGCGCGCCTTGCCCGACCGCTTCGATCTGCTCCGCCTCAGGAAGATGCCGGCCGAGGTCGGCGGCAAGCCGAACCCGCTGGCGGCGCTCGGCCGGACCGGATCCTCCTCGCTCAACGGCAATCTCGTGGTGATGGGCGACGATTACGGCGCCTACCAGGCCTCGATCAAGCGCATGCAGATGCCGCGCTGCTGGCGGGTCTTCAGCCGTCACGCCGGCGCGCGGTTCGAGCTTGCTGCGGATGTCGCGCGCGCGCATGAATTGCTCGATGTAACCGACAGACAGCAGCAGGCGCGCATGCAGAAGCTCGGCTCGCGCTTCGTCCTCAACGACGAGACCCATGCGCGATTCTATCGCGAGGTGGCGCGCCGGGGCCTTGCGGAAGGCTATGCCGTCGTCTCCGCGCTGGTTTGCGACGAGGGCGTGATCGCCACCTCGTTCGGCGTCAGGCAGGGCGCGACTTACGACCTGCTGCGCATCAGCCATGCCGGAGACTCATGGTCGAGCTGCTCGCCCGGGCTGCTCGTCGTCGAGCGCACCATGACAGCGCTGCATGCGCAGGGCGTGCGCCGTTTCGACCTCAGTGTCGGCAACCAGGACTACAAGCGCCGTTTCGGCGCGGAGAGGGTGCCGCTTACCGATGTCAGCGTGGCGCTGTCCTGGCGGGGTCTGCCATTCGCCTGGCGCGATCATGCCGCGCCCGCCCTGCGCCGCCATCCGAAGCTCGCCGCCCTCGCGGCGCGGGCGATCGGCAAGGGGACACGCTAGGGCGCGATCCTGATTGCACCGGTCATTCTACTATCGTGATCGTGGTGTTATCGTAGCCTCCGATCCCGGAGGCGACATGGAAGATCGTTCGGCAAAATATCGCGCGTTCTTTGCGCAACTGATCTGCGCCGCGGCCAAGGCGACGGATCCGCGTATCGAGCAAGCCTTTCGCTCCATCAGGCGTGAGCCATTCGCCGGGCCGGGGCCGTGGTCGATCACTTTGGGCGGTCACCCCTATGTGGTGACACCGGACGACGATCCTGCCTTTCTCTATCAAAACACGCTTCTGGCACTGGACCCGACGCGAAGCCTCAATATCGGCATGCCCGGTGCGCACGCCTATTGGCTCAGCGGTTGCGCCGTCAGGGAAGGCGAGACCGTGATCCAGATCGGCGCCGGCACCGGCTATTACACCGCGATTCTCGCGCATCTCGTCGGTCCCGGCGGTCGCGTCCACGCCTATGAGATCGACGAGCGTCTGGCGGGACTGGCGCGCGACAATCTGAAGGACATCGCCCATGTGGAGGTGCGCGGACGCTCGGGCATCGCGTCGGATCTGCCGGCGGCGGACGTGATCTATGTCTGCGCCGGTGCGGCGCAGCCGGCCGCGGAATGGCTCGATGCGCTGCGGCCCGGCGGGCGGCTGGTTTTTCCGTTGGCGCCCGAAGGCATGCTCGGCGGCATGTTGATGATCACCCGACCGGATGACGGCGCGATCTGGCCGGCAAAATTCCTCAGCCGCGCCCAGTTCATCGGCTGCGCGGGATTGCAGGATGCCGAGGCCGGCCGGCGTTTGGGCGAGGCGTTCGCAACTGGATGGGAAGGCGTGCAGTCGTTGCGAAGAAGCGGCGACCCAGACGAGACATGCTGGTTCGCCGGGGAGGGCTGGTGGCTTTCGACGGCGCCCGCATCTGTGCCGACGGAGTCGGTTCGACCTCACGCCGACGTCACGCAGATTTAGACGCGGCCGTATCCCGATCCCAGATCGGGGGCGGCATTCCCGACTGAGAATGCCGCCCGGGTCGGATCAGCCATGCAGCTTCTTGGCGGTCTCCGCGATCTGGCGGCCTTGATAGCGCGCGCCGGCGAGTTCGTTGGCGCTGGGCTGGCGGCTGCCGTCGCCGCCGGTGATCGTGGTGGCGCCG
This sequence comes from Bradyrhizobium sp., assembly GCA_035575945.1. Lineage (GTDB taxonomy): Bacteria > Pseudomonadota > Alphaproteobacteria > Rhizobiales > Xanthobacteraceae > Bradyrhizobium. The sequence continues at coordinate 34,636 of DATLXF010000031.1, forward strand.
TAGGGCGCGCCGCCGGTGACCTCGTCGAGCTTCATCTGGCCGGCAAAGCCATAGTTCATGCCGACCACCACCATGCCGAAATGCAGGAGGTTGGTGATGATCGAGAACAGCGTCGTCTCCTGCCCGCCGTGCTGGGTCGCGGTTGCCGTGAAGGCGCCGCCGACCTTGCCGTGCAGTGCGCCCTTGGCCCAGAGGCCGCCGGCCTGATCGAGGAAATTCGCCATCTGTGAGGCCATGCGGCCGAACCGGGTGCCGGTGCCGACGATGATCGCATCGTAATTGGCGAGGTCCTCGATCTTGGCGACGGGAGCCGCCTGGTCGAGCTTGTAATGCGAGGCCTTCGCGACCTCGGCAGGCACCAGCTCCGGCACGCGCTTGATGTCGACGGTCGCGCCGGCTTCGCGCGCGCCTTCGGCGACGGCGTTGGCCATCGCTTCGATGTGGCCGTAGGCGGAATAATAGAGGACGAGAACTTTGGTCATGGTGGTCTCCGTGGGGGTGATGAAGTGAGACGTTCTGTTCGGTGTCGTTGCCGGGCTTGACCCGGCAACCCATCGTTTTCTTCGAAAAGCTCTTTGCGAAGGGGATGGATGCCCGGGTCAGGCCCGGGCATGACGAGTTTGTGGCGTCACGCCGCGTCGACGAGCACGAGCTCGGTATCTTCCAGCGCGGTGATCTTCAGCCGTTCCTCGTCGCGGATCGCGGCGCCGTCGCGGGCATTGACGCGCACGCCGTTGATCTCAACGGAGCCCGCCGCGGGTACGAGGTAGAGGTGCCGCGACGTCTGCGGCGCGTACTCCGCGCTTTCGCCGGCCTTGAGCGTCGTGGCGAGCACGCGCGCATCGGCACGGATCGGCAGCGCGTCCTCATCGTCCTTGAAGCCGCTGGCGATGGTGACGAGCTTGCCGGAGCGGTCCGCCTTCGGGAACGGCTTCGAACCCCAGGTCGGCTGTCCGCCGCGCTCGGCTGGCTCGATCCAGATCTGGAAGATCCGCGTCTTCGTCGGCTCGAGATTGTATTCGGAGTGGCGGATGCCGCTGCCGGCGCTCATCACCTGCACGTCGCCGGCCTCGGTCCGCCCCTCATTGCCGAGGCTGTCCCGATGGGTGATCGCGCCCTCGCGCACATAGGTGATGATTTCCATGTTGGCGTGGGGATGGGCGGGAAAGCCGGTGTTCGGCGCGATCTCGTCGTCATTCCACACCCGCAAGGCGCCGTGACCCATGTTGCTCGGGTCGTAATGGCTCGCGAACGAGAAATGATGCTTGGCCTTGAGCCAGCCGTGGTCGGCGCCGCCGAGCTTTTCGAAAGGTCTGAGTTCAATCATCTGCGTTGGTCCGGTTCGATTGCGACTGGCCCTTGGATAAGCTCTCGCTCGTGGTATAGAAATAGAAACTGTTGAAACGCATTGTTTCTAAAAACATCCAGCTGGATCGCTCCATGGCAAAACTCCCCGATTTCGAGGCGCTCGCGATTTTCGCAAAAGTCGTGGAGTTGCGGTCCTTTGCCGCCGCCGCGAGCGAGCTCGCCACGTCCAAGGCGACGGTCTCGAAGGCGGTGACGCGACTGGAGGAGCGGCTCGGCGCACGCCTGTTCAACCGCACGTCGCGCCGGCTCGCGCTGACCGATGCCGGCCACAAGCTGGCCGAACGCGCAACGCGCCTGCTGGCCGACGGCGAGGCCGCCGAGAACGAGGCGCTGGCGCAATCGGTCGCGCCGCGCGGCCTGGTGCGGCTCGCCGTACCCATGTCGTTTGGCATCAAGGCCGTGGCGCCGCTGCTGCCGGAATTCTTCGAGAGCTACCCGGAGGTTTCGGTCGATCTGCATTTGAACGATGCGACGATCGACCTGATCGGCGAGGGGTTCGACATGGCGGTGCGGATCGCGCGGCTGCCGGACTCATCGCTGATCGCGCGGCGGCTCTTCACCATGCCGCGCTACACGGTCGCCGCGCCGTCCTATCTGAAACGTCATGGCAGGCCGACGCATCCGATGCACCTCGCCGAGCACAAATGCTTCAGCTACGCCTATCTGTCGACGCCCAACGTCTGGCACTATACCAATTCGGCCGGCGAGCAGGCCAGCGTGCGTCCGGGTGGCCAGCTTCGCGTCAACAATGGCGAGGCGTTGATACCGGCGCTGATCGCCGGCCTCGGCATCGCCGAGTTGCCCGAGTTCATCGTCGGCGAGGCCATTTCCTCAGGCGAGGTCGAAGTGATCCTGAAGGACTGGAAGCAGGCCGAAGGCGCCGTGCACCTCGTCACCCCGCCCGGCGGCCCGCGCCCGGCGCGCGTCGAGGCACTCGGTGATTTCCTCGCAGCCAAGCTGCCGGGCACCTGTAAGCGGCGGACGCCGGGGAAAGCCAGCAAGTTGTAGGAACGGGCGACAATGCCCGGAGTGTCGCTACGACACCTTCTCGCCGTCGATCGCGATGACGCGCAAGCTCGGCTTCAGCGTCTCGTCCAGTTGCCTCTTCAGTTCGTGAACCCTGGGATCGGCCGAGCGAGCCGCGCACACCGCATACTGACGGACGGATTGCGCCAGGGCGCGCCGCGCTTCCAGCGTTCGTGTCAATTCGGGCTTTGCAAGCCGCAACACGATGGCTGCGAGATCGACCAGCATCTCGTCCAAGGCGACGTCGATCGTTGCGAGTTGTCCCATTGTGTACTCCCTGGGACAGCAACGGTCGCCCTGGGCATGCGTTCCTGGCCCCCGGCCGAACATGGTTAATCCTTCGTCAACGTCGCGCCGGTCTCCGGCGTGCCGTCCGGGCCGAGCAGCGCGAGGTTCAGAGCTTGGTGCGGATCAGGCCGCGCAGCGGGTGCTGGGTCACATCCCGGCGCGAATGCGCCCTCATAGGACGCCCTGAACGACGCGCGCTCGTCAAATCCCGTCGGATCTCGGCGCCGGCAAGCGCCACCGTGCGCGCGCTCGACGCCGGTGATCGCGAGCGCAATGCCGGTTGCGCCTTCCAGCGCCGACGTGGTGGTCGCGGCCCTGCCGGTGAACTCGTGACGGACGGCGACGCTTGCTGGCTGGAGCGCAGGCCGGCCGTGCCATAGCCAGGGTCGAAGCGGCCACAGCGCACCAGCTGCCTCGCTGCCGCCGACCGTACCGGTGCCGCCGAGATAGCCGCCGTTGATGGTGACCGCCGACGGCAAGGTGCCGTGTGCCGTTTGGCGCATGGGCCGGTATTGCAGACGATGCCCCATTCAGCGCAATTGCCAGCGGGAAGGTGACCGCGCTTCTTGCGAAATGTCCTATGGCGAAAGGCACAGGACGCCAATTGCTTCGGGGCGCCACGGGCCAAGGCTTAACGGAGCTGCCATGGTTCCTAACCCGTTTTCACATTTTGTTGTTGGTCCAGAACCGCCTCCCGCCTCATTGATTGATGAACATCGACGGGTATCGGGAAGGATCGGGACATGAGGACAGAGCGGATTGCGCTGGGTGTCGTGCTTGCGATCGGCGCCATGGTCGCGCCGGGCGCAGCGTTCGCCGAAGAAAATCGTGGGACCATGGAGCAGCAGATGGCGTGTACGCCGGACGTCTGGCGGCTCTGCAGCGACCAGATCCCCGACGTCAGCCGCATCACGGCCTGCTTGCAGCAGAATACGCCGCAGCTCTCCAGCAGTTGCCGTGCGGTATTCCAGTCCAACAACCAGATGCCGACGCAGCAACAGGTGCCACGCAATCGCGCCGCCCCGCCGCGCTACAACAATGCGCTGCCGCCACCTCCGACGGCGCAACCGCGCCCTTATTACGACGACGAGGATTAAGCGCCTCTCGCGCGCGATCCGAGAAAGGTGCCGCTCGGCGTGTTGATTGGTGGCGTACCGATGCGGTGGCGTCGTCCCCGGTCAGCGATCCGTCCTGCGGCCCGATTCCGGCCGCAGTCCGAGCGACTGTGAACAGATTGATCAGATCAGGAAGGCCGACCCGTGAGGCGTGCCCGACTCGTCCGCTTCCATCAGGCGAGAATGGCTGTACACGTCAGCGCACAGCACGGTGGCCAGTCGTCGCGTCAACCTTGTCGTCGGTCATCGCCGCCATGCGAGCCTCCCTGACCGGCAAATGCATCAGGCATCGTCGCCGGTGCCGGATTACGGCCTGACCTCGCAGACATCGACCCATTCGGCGGCGGTCAGCTCGGCCATGCGGTCGGGGGTGATGCGCACGGCGCTATGGGTCGAACCCGCGGCGGGCACCACGACGTCGAAAGCCTTCAGCGAGATGTCGCAATAGACCGGCAGCGGCGATTTCAGCCCGAACGGGCAGACGCCGCCGACCTCGTGTCCGGTGATGTCGGCGACCTCTTCCAGCCCCAGCATCTTCGGCTTGCCGCCGAACCGGGCCTTGACCTTCTTGTTGTCCATCCGCGAGGTTCCGGCCGCGACGATCAGGATCACGCGCTCGCCGATGCGCAAGCTCAGCGTCTTGGCGATCCGGCCGGGCTCGACGCCATAGGCTTCGGCGGCCAGCGGCACGGTTGCGGAGCTGACCTCGGATTCGATGACGGAGATGTCGGGGGCTTTCTCGGCGAAAAAGGCGCGAACGGATTCGAGGCTCATTCAGGTCGGCTCATCGAGGACTTGCGGGCGGGCGGCGACGTCAAGCGATCCCCGGCAGCTCGGAGAGCGCACGGACGCGGTGGTCGGGCGCAAAACCAAGCTCGTCCATCTGGGTGCGGATCGCCTTGAACATGGTGAGCGGTGCCACGAGTTCGGTCTCGACGCAAGCCAGCGCCATCGCTTCCGGCGTCACCCGCTCGATCCAGGCGACGTTCAGCCCGAACGACTTTGCCCCCGCCACGTCCCACGGATTCGAGGAGACGAACAGCACCTCCTCGGAGGCCATGCCCAGCTCTTCGCCGATCAGCTCATAGGCCGCCGGGCTCGGCTTGAAGATTTTCTTGGCGTCCACGCTGATGGTCGCATCGAGCAAACCGCCGAGGCCGGAATTGCGCACCAGCGCATTCAGCATGTCCGGGCTGCCGTTGGAAAGGATTGCGAGCTTGCGCGGCTTCAGGGCCGCAAGCGCGGCCGCCGCGTCGGGATAGGGATCGAGATGCAGGTATTTCTCGATCACGCGCTCGAACGCCTCGCTGTCATAGGCCAACCCGAGCACGCGCAGCGTATAGGCGAGGGAATCGCAGGTCACGGCCGCAAAATCCTGGTAACGCCGCATCAGCGAGCGCAACCAGGTGTATTCGAGCTGCTTGATGCGCCAGACTTGCGTGATGATCTCGCCATAACCCGGAAACGCATCTTCCGTCACCTCTGCGACCGATTGAATGTCGTAGAGCGTTCCATAGGCGTCGAAGACGACGGCATTGATGGGCATTGGCTGTCCTCCCGGGCGTTGTGGTGACAAGAGCCCCCCTTCGGGAGCGCGCATGGTCGTCAACCGATGTCTGCCTCAAGCATGATCCGGAATACGTAGCGGGTTTCCGGAAAGATCGTGAGTAAACAACAACCTGGAGCGCGATGACAATGCATTCAAACCTCATCGCCCTCGGTCTGGTACGGCTGCCTGGGTCGATCTCCTCCAATTTTCCTGGAAGCGATCCTTGGAACAGGCTATCATTCTTGCATCATCGGCCGAGGCTTTGCCCGTAGGCGTCGATGGCTGAGAGACCCCTTGCGCTCCCGCCTGCACAGCCAGGGAGCGCAGCCATGCTGGTCCGCCGCGGAATCTGTCGTCCGTCGCAAGAGGAAGTCGACGAGCTGAAACGCTTGCGAGAGATCGTCGCGGAAACAAGAGCGATCTTGATGCGATTTCCCGTGCCCGACACTTTCCTCGGCAGGAAAACACAAGAACCTTTCCCACGAGAGTCTCAGATCGCCCGCGATATGAATCCGGTTGATTCATCCAAGTAAAGTTCGTGCGAGTGAACGATCTGCTCGAGTTGCGATCTCCTGGTGACAGGAAGGTCACGCAATGCCTCATCGCACGTACGAACGGTGGCTCGTGAATGCCGTATTCAGGCCGCCATCGCCAGCGACGAAATTACGAGACCTCGCACGATGCGCGGCGCAAGCTGGACGGCCGGCCGGCGTTCTCGCCGCGTCCAGGTGGCACGCTTGGCGCCCCCTTTTGCGACTCGTGTTCGACAGCAGCTTCTGGCCGGACCGGAATCTGACCGAGGTCGCGTATGAACCATTTGAATTGTGATCCCGACCAAGGGTCGTAAGAGGATTCGTGCAACAGCGATACCGGGCCAGTGAAAAGCTCGGGGCCGAAAGTAAGCAACCGAGTCATGCAGAAGCGCTCGACCTTCACTGTAAGGCAGTTCGGAGTTGATGGTCGAAAGACGCTCTTCCTGCTCCTTCTCTTTCTCGCTATCCCTGCGGACGCCTCCGCCCAGACACCTCCGCCCCCGGTCAGCGATCATGCGTTGGAGAGCGTGCCGCCGACGGTCGTCAAGAGATTGGCGACTGGTTTTTCGCGGGGCGCATTCGCCGGCCGCTTCGAGCAGACGCGGCTCGGCGCGGTTCGCGACGCCGTGGGAGGGACCATTCACCACCAGGGCGATGCCGGAGAGAGTGTCTATTGGCTGTGTTATAGGCGCGCGCAGCATCGACTATGGGTCGTGTCCGGCGGAGAGATCGGCGGTCCGGACCATCGCGTCACGGAGGTCGTTGCAGAGCTCATCGAGAAAGACACCGGGGCCTCGACCGATTGCGCCACCATCCCGGAAAAGTTCGCGCCCCTCGTCCTCGACGGCAAGCTGCGTTTAGGTATGTCGCGTGCGGAGGTCGTCACCGCGCTGGGACCGCCGTCGAAGTCGGAAGCTGCTCAGATGGTGTATTCTCACCAAGGAAAGCTCGCAAACGGCTTCGACGAGACCGCTTGGCTCGTTCTCCGGTTTCGTGAGGAAAAGCTCGTGTCCATGCGCGGGGGCAAGACCACGACGAATTGAAGTCGCTGCTATTCCCTTGGTCGGGCCCAGACCTCGCACGAAGCGCAGCGCAAGCTAAGCGGCCGGCTGACGCTCCCGCCGCGGCCATGTCGCCCGCTCGGCGAACACCCGGCTGACTTCCGCCATGTTGTCCGTCCCCCACGTGCAGAGCGGCACGAGAGCTTGGGCAAGGCTGTGGCCCAAGGGTGTGAGACTGTAGTCCACCCGCGGCGGCACTTCCTTGTAATCGGTCCGCTTCACCAAGCCGTCGGCCTCCAACTCCTTCAGCTGCTGGATCAGCACCTTGTCGCTGACGTCGCGGATGGCGCGCCGGAGCTCGCCATAGCGGGTCGGGCCGTCCTGGGCGACGAAGTACAGGATCAACGGCTTCCACTTTCCCGCGATCACCCGCAGGGTCGCGTCCAGTCCGCAGGTGAAGCCGGGCAGGGTCGGCGTGCAGGTTTGTGACACCGGCGTCGCGAGCGTCGGCGCAGAGACGGGGTCTGAAAGATTTTTCGACATTTTGGGATACTTACCAAAAGGTGCATACTTGTCCATAGGTGGGTACGCCGCCAGCTCAGTGCAACCTCAATGAAGGGAGCACATCATGAGCAGACTACAAGGCAAGACGGCTGTGGTGACCGGCGGCGGCACCGGCATCGGATTTGGCGCGGCGAAGAGGTTCGTCGACGAGGGCGCGTTCGTCTACATTTTCGGGCGGCGGCAGGAACAGCTCGACGCTGCCGTGGCGAAGCTGGGGTCCTCGGCCCGCGCCGTCAGGGGCTCGGTGACGGATCTGGCCGACCTCGACCGTCTCTATGAGAAGGTGAAGGAGGAACGGGGCGGGCTCGACATTCTGTTCGCCAATGCCGGCACCGGGTCGTTTGCACCGCTCGGCGAGATCACGGTCGAGCATTACGATCACATCTTCGACGTCAATGTGAAGGGGCTGGTGTTCACGGTTCAGAAGGCGCTTCCGCTGATGACCAAGGGGGCGTCGATCATCCTCACCGGATCGAGCACGGGCGTGATGGGCACGCCGCAATTCAGCATCTACAGCGCGACCAAGGCCGCGATTCGCAATCTGGCGCGCAGCTGGGCGCTGGATCTGCGCGGCACCGGCATCCGCGTCAACGTGCTCTCGCCGGGGCCGACCAAGACGGAGCTGGCGCTGGAGGTCGTCGGCGAGGAAGCCTTCGACGCACTCGGCAACGGGACGCCGATCGGGCGCGTCGGCGATCCCTCTGAAACGGGCGCGGTGGCCGCGTTCCTGGCCTCTTCGGACAGCAGCTACATGACCGGCGGCGAGGTCTTCGTCGATGGCGGCCTGGCGCAGGTCTGAGGTCCCGTTCACCTCTCCCGCCTGCGGGAGAGGTCGGCGCGTAGCGCCGGGTGAGGGCTTTCTCCTCTCGGTGATTGTCCCATCGCGGAGACACCCTCTCCCCAACCCTCTTCCGCAAGCGGGAGAGGGAGCGCGCCTACGTTGTAGTGATCACCCTGATCTCATCACGCGTTACTAGATCCCCAGCAGCTTCCGTGCGTTCGCCTTCAGCACCTTCGGCCGGATCTCGTCGCGGATCTCGATCTTGAAAAAATCCGACAGCCAGCGGTCCGGCGTGATCACCGGCCAGTCCGAGCCGAACAGCATCTTGTCCTGCAGGATCGAGTTGATGTAGCGCACCAGGATCGGCGGGAAATATTTCGGCGACCAGCCGGAGAGGTCGATATAGACGTTCGGCTTGTGTGTCGCGACAGAGAGCGCCTCTTCCTGCCAGGGAAATGAGGGGTGGGCGAGGATGATCTTGAGGTCGGGGAAATCGGCCGCGACGTCGTCCATGTACATCGGGTTGGAATATTTCAGCCGCATGCCCATGCCGCCGGGCATGCCCGAGCCGACGCCGGTCTGGCCGGTGTGGAACAGCGCGATCGCGCCGCCATTGTTGATCTCTTCGTAGAGTGGATAGGCCATGCGGTCGTTGGCGTAGAAGCCCTGCATGGTCGGGTGGAATTTGAAACCGCGCACGCCGTATTCCTCGATCAGCTTGCGCGCCTCGCGCGCGCCCAGCTTGCCCTTGTGCGGGTCGATCGAGACGAAGGGGATCAGCACGTCGAGATGCTCGGAGGCGATCTCCAGCATCTCCTCGTTCTTGTAGCGGCGGAAGCCGGTCTCGCGCTCGGCATCGACGGGGAAGATCACCGCGGCGATGTTCTTGGAACGGTAGTAGGCCGCGGTCTCCGGCACGGTCGGCGGATGCTTGTGCGGCGACTTGAAATACTCCGCCATCTGCGCCTGGAAGTCGTCGTAGCCGTCGTCGGGATGGGTGCCGCAGGGCTCCTCGGCATGGGTGTGGATGTCGATGGCGACGACCTTGTCGATATCAGGCAGCTTGAGCTTGGGCATGGGTGTCCTCCCGACGTGTTGCCGAATTGATTATAGGATATAACGAATTTGGCAAGGCGCTGGTGGCGGCGAAAGCGCAGACGGCAAAAGTCTTTGCCGGGTCTGACCGCCAGCGCGCCGGATCGGGCCGATCCGGCCGCTTCTACTGTGCATGGGGTTGTTTTCACGAATTTGGCGGCGGGGACCGGGCGGTTAACATTGACAGCCCCGCCCGCGATGCCTTAAGAACCGCCGCATCCCGGGCGGTCCATCCGCCGGCGGGAGATATCCCATTTTGCCACATTCGCGCGTGCCGCAACGGTAGTGCCGAACACGGCCTTTCGAACGTTCAGGATTCTGTCATGAAGGTCCGTAACTCGCTGAAGTCGCTGCGCGGCCGCCATCGCGCCAACCGCCTGGTCCGCCGCAAGGGCCGGGTCTATGTGATCAACAAGGTGCAGCGCCGCTTCAAGGCGCGCCAAGGCTGATCTCCAGAGGCTGATCTCAGGGCTTGAGTTCGCCCTCGCGGTCGCCGCGGCGCCCGCAGGAACACCGCTCACACGAGTTTGACGCCGCCTTTGCTTTGCAAGGGCGGCTTTGCGTGTTTAGACTTTCACCATGGCAATCAGATTCCCCCTCGTGCGCCTCCTGTGTCTGGCCCTTGTGCTGGGAGCCTCCGGCTTGGCTCCGGCCACGGCTCAGCAGGTCGAACCGCCCGGCAAGCAGAAGAAGCTCCCTGAGGCTCCGGCCAAGCTGCCCAAGGTCGACCGCGGCAAGAATCTCGATTTTCTGTTCGGCGCGCTCAAGGCCGCTCCCGACGAGGCCAGCGCCAAGCATGTCGAGGCGCGGATCTGGGCGATCTGGCTGCAGACCCCGAGCGACACCGCCGCGCTTCTGATGTCGCGCGCCAAGTCCGCGGTCGACGCCAAGAAGATCGAGGTCGCGATCAAGCTCTTGGACTCCGTCATCAAGCTGAGGCCCGATTACATCGAGGCCTGGAACCGGCGCGCGACGCTCTATTACATGCAGAACGACTACGGCCGCTCGTTGTCGGACATCCAGCAGGTGCTGATGCGGGAGCCGCGCCATTTCGGCGCTCTCGCCGGCCTAGGCATGATCATGCAGGAGGTCGGCGACGAGAAGCGCGCGCTCGACGCCTATCGCAAGGCGCTTGCCGTCAACCCCCACCTCGAGAAGATCCCCGACCAGGTCAAGGCGCTGACCGAGAAGGTCGAAGGGCGCGACATCTAGCGGACAAGTTGTTTCTTTACCGAGCGATCGCGGCCGTCGCGGATTAACCACGATTGGAGCGGCGGCATCGTGCGGGCTGTTGGCGACGCCGCGGCAGGGCTTATCTGCTTGGCAGGAGCAAAAGCCATGAAGCGTTTGATGTTTGCAGCCGCGCTGATGCTTGCGTCGGGGACGGCGAGCTTCGCCGAGGAACTGTTCTGGGTGATCGGCAACCGCGCCACCGGGAAGTGCACCATCGTGACCCGCAATCCCGTCATCATCGGCGACATTTTTTTCGGCGACGGTCCCTACAAGTCCATGGCCGACGCCAAGCTTGCCCGCTCGACGATCCGCGTCTGTCCCGCGCTCACGCCCGAGGAGGAAAAGGACGAGGACGGGACGAACTAGTCTAGTGCAAAACGCTGCCGCCGCGCTCGACGAGGCCGCGGTGGGCGGCTGCGGCGTAAGCCTTTGCCAGTTCGGTCTCGAGATGCTCGTTGATCAGGAGCAGCGCCCGCACGGCACCGCGAAGGTCACCGTTGCAGCTCGCGACGATTTCGTCGATCGCAGCGTCGTTCGATCTGAAGCTCATCGACATTCTCCGGTTCAAACCAGGACAATCCTGCCGGTCTTTCCCGCATCCCCTTGAAGTTGCGAGGAGGATCGGCGCCCACCCGCGCCTAGATGGCGGAACCGACCATGGCGATTATATGGAAGCCGCGATGACGAACGCATGAAGCCGTTCCGGCGCAGCGAGCTTGCGCAGGCCGGCTTTGATTCCATTGAGCTTTTCGTTCGTACTTATGCACATATCCACAGCCCCGCATTTCCGGTGGAAACGTGGAAGGCGGGCGGCGAAACTGCCGCGCCATCAAGCTCGTAACTGTGCAGTGCCCAGGATCACCCGGATTACCTCCATGATCGTGATGTCAGTGGTGACGGTGCTGGTTCTGCTGGCACTGGTCACGCAGGCTGGGATCGTTGCCGTCCAACGCGCCTATCCACCGCAGGGCCGCATGATCGAGGTCGACGGCGCGAGGCTCCATGTCGTCGACATCGGCCCACGCGAGTCCAGTGTCCCAATCGTGATGCTGCACGGCGCCAGTTCCAATCTCGAAGCGATGCGCCGGCCGCTCGGCGATCTCCTCGCCAGGGACCACCGCGTGATCCTGGTTGATCGTCCCGGCCATGGCTGGAGCACGCGCGCGAGCCTCCAGGATTCGACGCCGCAGATCCAGGCGCGGATGATCGACGAGGCGCTGGCGAAGATCGGCATCGATCGCGCCATCTTCGTGGTGCATTCCTGGAGCGGCGCTCTCGGGGCGCGGATCGCGCTCGATCAGCCCAGCCGCGTCGCCGGCCTCGTGATGCTCGCGCCGGTCACGCATCCCTGGCGCGGCGGCGTCGGCCGTTACAACGAGATCATCGCAACTCCACTGATAGGTCCGCTGCTCGCCTACACCATCACGCTGCCGCTCGGCTATTTCGTCACTGAAGCCGGGGCGCGAAACGTGTTCCTGCCGCAGACGATGCCGGACGGCTTCGTGCAGGACTCAGCAACGCCGCTCTTGCTGCGCCCGCGCGAGTTCATCGCGAACGCCTTCGATCTGGTGACGTTGAAGGAGGCGGTCGCGGCGCAGGTCGCGCGGTACGGCCAGATCGAGGCGCCGGTGACGGTCATAGCCGGCGAGCCCGACAAGACGGTGAAGACCAACATTCACGCGCGCCCGTTTGCCGCGACCGTGCCGAATGCCAAGCTGATCGTCTTGCCGGATCTCGGCCACATGGTGCAGAATGCCGTGCCTGATCTCGTGAAGGCGGAGATCGAGACGATGATCGGCAAAATCGTTCCGGCGCAGGCGGCCGCCGATTAGAGCGCCGTCGAGCGAAGCGGGTACCGGTTCGCGCGGAGCTGGAGTGGCCGCCCGCTTTCGCGCTTACTGCTTGACCTTCCCGTCCTTGTCGTATTGGGCGAGGAAGGCCCAGAGATTGTTGATCTCCGTCTCGTTCTTGATGCCGGCGAACGCCATCTTGGTACCGGGAATCTTGGCCTTGGGGTCCTTGATGTATTCCTTGAACGTGGCCTCGTCCCAGGTGATGCCGGAGTTTTTGTTCGCTTCCGAGTAGTTATAGCCCTCGGTCGTGCCCGACTTGCGGCCGTTGAGGCCGTTGAGCTCGGGGCCGACCTTGTTCTTGGCGCCTTCGCCGATCGCGTGGCAGGCCAGGCACTTGTTGAACGACGTCTTGCCGGCCGCGACATCCTGCGCCATCGCGGCGGGTGCGATGGCAATCACGGTAAGGATCGTCAGTGCGCCAGTAGTCAGTTTTGTCATAAGTGTGCTCTTCGTCTCTTCCCGGGTCAGATGGAGGGTCGTGGTTTTGGCAGGTCCCATGCAAGTGGACAAGCCGCGAAGCTGTGACAGGTTTCCTGATAGCAGACTTGCCCCAGAGAGAACTTGCGCTGCAACAAAGCAATGCGACCTTCGGAGGACCTACCCAAAGACGGCAAGACATGATTGATTTGCCGAGGCAATTCCATCCGTCTGACGAAGGCTTCGTAAAATGGCCATCATGATGCCCGCAAGCGACCAGGCCGTGCTGGCCCGTCGCAGCGAAATCGTCGCCGCCTTGCGCACCATCGTGCCGGGCGAGGGCGTGATCGATACGCCTGCCGAGATGCGGGCGTATGAATCCGACGGACTCACCGCCTATCGGCAGCCGCCGATGGTGGTGGTGCTGCCCGATACGACCGAGCAGGTCTCGCTCGTCCTGAAATATTGTGCCGCGCAGGGCATCAAGGTAGTGCCGCGCGGCTCCGGCACGTCGCTGTCCGGCGGCGCGCTGCCGCTCGAGGACGGCGTGCTGCTCGGCCTCGGCAAATTCAAGCGCATCCGCGAGATCGATTTCGACAACCGCGTCGTCGTCACCGAGCCCGGCGTCACCAATCTCGCGATCAGCCAGGCCGTCGCCCATGCCGGCTTCTACTACGCGCCCGATCCGTCGTCCCAGATCGCCTGCTCGATCGGCGGCAATGTCGCCGAGAATTCCGGCGGCGTGCACTGCCTGAAATACGGCATGACCACCAACAACGTGCTCGGCTGCGAGATCGTGCTGATGAGCGGCGAGATCCTGCGCATCGGCGGCAAGGCTTGCGAGAATCCCGGCTACGACCTGATGGGCGTCATCACCGGTTCCGAAGGCCTGCTCGGCGTCATCACCGAAATCACCGTGCGCATCCTGCAAAAGCCGGAGACGGCGCGCGCACTGATGGTCGGCTTTGCGCAGGTGGAGGCGGCCGGCGAGTGCGTGGCGCGCATCATCGGCGCCGGCATCATCCCCGGCGGCATGGAGATGATGGACAAGCCGGCGATCCACGCCGCGGAGGCCTTCGTCCATGCCGGCTATCCGCTCGATGTCGAGGCGCTGCTGATCATCGAGCTCGACGGTCCCAAGATCGAGGTCGACGAGCTGATCACGCGCGTCGAGGGAATCGCCAATGGCTGCGGCTCGACCACTTGCCAGATCTCGACCTCGGAGGCCGAGCGCAATCTGTTTTGGGCCGGCCGCAAGGCGGCGTTCCCCGCGGTCGGCCGCATCTCGCCGGACTATCTCTGCATGGACGGCACGATTCCGCGCGGCGCGCTGCCCAAGGCGCTTGCCCGCATCCGCGAGCTCTCGGAAAAGTATCAGCTCGGCTGCGCCAACGTGTTCCACGCCGGCGACGGCAATCTGCATCCTCTCATCCTCTACGATGCCAACAAGCCCGGCGAGATCGAGCGCGCCGAAGCATTCGGCGCCGACATCCTGCGCGCCTGCGTCGAGTTCGGCGGCGTGCTCACCGGCGAGCATGGCGTCGGGATCGAGAAGCGCGACCTGATGCCTGATATGTTCAGCGAGATCGACCTCAATCAGCAGCAGCGGCTGAAATGTGCCTTCGATTCGCAGGGCCTGCTCAACCCCGGAAAGGTGTTCCCAACCCTGCACCGCTGCGCCGAGCTCGGCCGCATGCATGTGCATGCGGGCAAGCTGGCGTTTCCGGATCTGCCGCGGTTCTAGGGGCTGCGATGACGGTGCACCCTCTCCCCTTGCTGGGCCTTGCGGAAGAGGGTGGCTCGCCGCAGAGCGGCGAGACGGGTGAAGGGTATCCGCGCAAACCGCTTGCAGTTGAGTTCGCTCAAGCAACCCCTCATCCAGCGCTTTGCGCCACCTTCTCCCGCAAGCAAGGGGAGAAGGAAGAAAGAAGTTAGCATCACAGCAGCGCGTATTGCGCGCGCTCACGTTTCGCCAGCAGCGGTAGCGCTTCGCCGGCGATGTGCGTCTTGAAATGCTCGCTCTCCTGGTGGGCCCTGAAGGCAGCTTCGTCGCGGAACAGCTCGTAGAACAGGAACTGAGCCGGATTGTCCTTGGCGCGCGCGATCAGGAACAGCGTGACGCCTGGCTCGCGTTGCGCCTGCGGGAGGAAGCCGCGCAAGATTTCGGCGACCCTGTCGGCCTCTCCGGCCTTGGCTTCCCATTGCGCCACGACGAGAAGTCCGCCGCCGACTGCCGGGTGGACGGCTTGTTGGTTCATAGTCTGTTCGGTCATAATGGAGCTCCTTTGGGACGAGAAACTCTCCAATCGTTAGCGAAACTTTGGACGACGATGGTTCGATGAAGATCGTAGTGCGAACGTCGCCGAGCGGCCCAGCGCTCCGTCACGCGTCGAATTGATTTCCTGCGCGAATTTCGCTACCGCCTTTTCCCGTGGATACGCTCAAGGTCAGAGACGCCAAAGACGTTGAAGAAGTGGTGCGCGCGGCGATTGCGAGCGAGCAGCCGCTCGAGATCATCGGTCATGGCAGCAAGCGCAGCATTGGCCACGCCATGGCCACCAACGCGGTGCTCGACCTCTCCACGCTGAATGCCGTAACGTCCTACGAGCCCAACGAACTCATCATCACCCTCCAGGCCGGTGCGCCGCTGGGCGACGTGCTGTCCCTGATCGATGCCAAGAACCAGCAATTCGCCTTCGAGCCGATGGACACCGCCCCGCTGCTCGGCACGCCCGTATCAGGCACCATCGGCGGCATGATCGCAGCCGGGCTCGCCGGGCCGCGGCGGATCAGGGCCGGCGCGGCGCGCGACCATTTGCTCGGCGCGCACGCCGTGTCCGGTTTCGGCGACGGCTTCAAGACCGGGGGCAGGGTGGTGAAGAACGTCACCGGCTACGACCTCTGCAAGCTGCTGGCGGGATCCTGGGGCACGCTGTCGGTGATGACGGAGGTGACGCTGAAGGTGATGCCCAAGCCCGAGGCCGAGCGGACGCTGCTGCTGCGCGGGCTGGATGATGCCGCCGCCAATAAGGCCATGACCGCGGCGCTGGGCTCGCCCTTCGACGTCTCCGGTGCCGCGCATCTGCCGACATCGGCACTCCGGGCCGAGGCCGAGGGGCTTGGCGACATTGCGGGCCAAGGCGAGGCCCTCACCGTGCTGCGGCTCGAGGGCATCACGGCCTCCGCCGCGCACCGCGCCGTCTCGCTGCGCGAATTGCTTGCGCCGTTCGGAGCGGCGACCCTGGTCGAGGACGCGGCCTCCGCGGCGCTGTGGGCCGCGATCCGCGACGTGCTGCCATTTGCGGCTGGCGGCGCGCTTGGCGCCTGGCCGGTGTGGCGGATCGTCTGTCCGCCGGCTTCTGGCGCGGCACTCGGTAGCCAATTGGCGCGCGAGACGGGGGGCGAATTGATCTACGATTGGGGTGGCGGATTGATCTGGGCCGCACTGCCGCCGAAGGACGATGCGCATGGCGCGGTCGTGCGCGCACGCGCGATTGCGGTTGGGGGGCATGCCACGCTGATCCGTGCGGCCGATGATGTCAGGCGCGCGGTCGACGTGTTCCATCCGCAAGAGCCCGGCATTGCCGCACTGAGCGAGCGGGTGCGCGCCAGCTTCGATCCCAAGGCCATTCTCAACCGCGGACGCCTGAGCCGGGGCGCTACGTCATGAAGACCGAATTCTCACTCGCGCAGCTCGCCGACCCCGACATTGCGGAAGCGGACAAGATCCTGCGCGCCTGCGTCCATTGCGGTTTCTGCACCGCGACCTGCCCGACCTATGTGCTGCTCGGCGACGAACTCGATAGCCCGCGCGGCCGCATCTACCTGATCAAGGAGATGCTGGAGAAGAACCAGGCGCCGACGGCCGAGGTGGTCAAGCACATCGACCGCTGCCTGTCCTGCCTCGCCTGCATGACGACCTGCCCTTCCGGCGTGAACTACATGCACCTCGTCGACCAGGCCCGGGTTCGGATCGAGCAGCGCTATCAGCGGCCCTTGGCCGAGCGGCTGCTGCGCCGTGTGCTGGCTTTCGTCCTGCCGGATCCGCAACGATTCCGCGTCAGCATGAGGCTGGCGCAGCTGGCGCGTCCGCTGAGCGTCCTGCTGCCGACGCCGCCGCCTTCGGCGACGCCCGGGTTGATCCAGCGCCTGAAGGCGATGCTTGCGCTGGCGCCGAACCATTTGCCGCCGGCCGGGCCGGCCGCGGGCAGCGTGTTCGCGGCGCTCGGCAAGAAGCGCGGACGGGTGGCGCTGCTGCAGGGCTGCGCGCAGCAGGTGCTGGCGCCGCGCATCAACCAGGCCGCCATCAGTCTCCTGACCCGCCACGGCATCGAGGTCGTCCTGGTCCGGGACGAGCAGTGCTGCGGGGCGCTGACCCATCACCTAGGCAACGACCAGGATGCGCTGGCGCGAGCTCGCGCCAACATCGCAGCGTGGCGGAAGGAAGTGGCCGGCGAGGGGCTCGACGCCATCCTGGTGACGGCGTCCGGCTGTGGCACGGTGATCAAGGATTACGGCTATCTCCTGCGCGAGGACACGGCGGTCGCGGCCGATGCGGCGAAGGTGTCGGCGCTCGCCAAGGACATCACCGAATACGTCGCCGGCCTCGAGCTCGCGCCGACTCCGCGACAGGACGGCATCGTCGTCGCCTATCACTCGGCGTGCTCGTTGCAGCACGGGCAGAAAATCACTGGCCTTCCGAAAGAATTGCTTTCCAAGAACGGATTCGTGGTGAAAGATGTGCCCGAGAGCCATTTGTGTTGCGGCTCGGCGGGGACCTACAACATTCTCCAGCCCGAGCTTGCGGGCCGGTTGCGCGATCGCAAGGTCGCCAACATCGCGAGCCTCAAGCCGGACATGATTGCCGCGGGCAATATCGGCTGCATGGTGCAGATTGCCAGTGGCACGTCAGTTCCGGTCGTACACACGATTGAGCTTCTCGATTGGGCGACGGGCGGGGCGCGGCCGGCACTGAACGCGCAAGTTTGAGCTTTCAGAGCCTGAACTTTCCTCCCGGGGGTGACGACTGAAGACGCCCGATCGACCATTGTCCGGCGGCAACAGGAGGACCACGATGGCGAAAGCGAAGAAGAAGAAAAGCAAGAAGGCCAAGAAGGCCAAGAAGGCTGTAGCGGCGAAGAAGGCGACGAAGAAGAAGGCGGGCAAGAAGGCGACGAAGAAGAGAACCGCCAAGAGGTCTGTCAAGGCTGCCCCGAAGAAGGCTGCGACGAAGACCGCAAGGAAGGCGGCGGCCAAGAAGGCCGCACCGAAGAAGGCCGCGAAGAAGGCGGCACCGAAGAAAGCGAAGGCAGCGACTGCTCCGAAGCCGTCAGCCCCGGCGGAGACCCCGGCTTCCGAGCCGGCCGCCGAGACCAGCTGGGCGATGCCTTCGTCTTCTGCGGAATCGGTGCCGGCCGAGGGACAGGGGTAGGAGCCCGGCTCTCTTCCCTTGTCTCGCTCTGGAAGGGCTGGCAACCACAAAGGCCGCGGCGCGAGTGCTGCGGCCTTTTTGCATCGCTACACGCCCGATTCGATCGCTCCTGTCCCGGCGCAGCCTGATTCGTGGCTTTGGTGTCGCACTGCTCAGCACCACCGGATTTACACGGGGGTGCCGTGCACTTTGGAATAAAAAGATTGTGGTCGAGAAGCAACACCAGCGGACAACCTTTCGTGAATTGATCAAAACGCCTAAAAAGTCGGCAGATGCCCGCGCTTTTTGCTTCACGGTTCCTATCCGCCAATCCAGATTGTCGCAGCGATGTAATTTGCAATCAGGTCGAGCGCCCCGGGGGCTTCCGGGATCCGACTGGGGTCTAAGAACTGGCGATGGGGATCGAAATGAAAAAAGTGGCTTTGTTGGCAACGGCGCTGGCAATGGTGACGACGGGCTCGGCTTTCGCGGCGGATTTGCGCGTGAAGGCACTGAAAGCTCCGCCGCCGCCGGCCTTCGATCCGTGGGATATCGCTTTCGGCGCCGGCATCACGAACGATTACATCTTCCGCGGTATCACCCAGTCAAACCACAATCCATCGGTCACTGCCTATTTCGAGCCGCGCTACAACGTCACCAAGGACCTCCAGCTGTATATCGGTACGGCTGCCGCGAGCATCTCGTTCCCGAACCGCGCCGCGGCGGAAGTCGATATCTACGGCGGTATCCGCCCGACCTTCGGCATGTTCGCCTTCGATTTCGGTGTCTGGGGCTACCTCTATCCGGGCGGAAGCTGCTTCGGCTCGCAGGGTCTTTTCCCGCAGGGCAATTGCGGCACCACCCTGGATAACTCCCAGGGCGCGATCGGCCTTCCGATCAACGGCAACTTCGCCAAGAAGGACGCGAGCTTCTTCGAAGCCTATGCCAAGCTGAACATCGCCATCAACGACCAGTGGTCGGTCGGCTTCAACGAGTACTATTCGCCCAACTTCCTGAACCTCGGCGCCTGGGGCAACTACGCCTCGGTCACCGCCAAGTGGACTGCGCCGAGCACGACCTTCGGCGCCAGCGGCGTCGGCATGTATGTGTCGGGTGAGTTCGGCCGCCAGTGGCTCGGCACCTCCGACATCTTCTACGGCATTGTGGGCGATCCGGTCTACGCGAACGGAATCAAGGAGCCGAGCTACAACACCTGGAACGTCGGCGTCGGCTTCACCTACAAGGTGTTCACGCTCGATCTGCGCTACTACGACACCGATCTGTCGAAGGGCGACTGCAACGCCTTCACCAGCGACTTCTCCGCCACCAACTCGAGCCCCGGCTTCGTCACCCCGATCAACGGCGGCGCGAACGCAGCCACCGCTTTCGGCTCCAACTGGTGTAGCGCTGCTGGCGTCGCCAAACTCTCCGTCGACCTGACGGCGATGACCAACCTGAAGTAAGCCTTCGTTTCGAACGGACTTGGCAAGGGCGGCAGGGCAACCTGCCGCCCTTCTGCTTTGGGGCCAGTTGCGTCGACGGCCGCTCGAGATGCCGTCGTGCCCGGGCCTGTCCCGGCCACGACGTAGTCGCACAAAAAGCGTGGATGCCCGGGACAAGCCCGGGCCTGACGACGTGGCAGCCTAAACGGCGCTTCAGCCCGCCGCACTCGGCTCCTTCTCCGCCGGCGCGCCGCTGAGAACGTGAATCGCTCCATCCTTCTTCAGCGCCACCTTGCGCGTGTGGAAGGCGTCGAGCGTCGAACGATGGCCAATCGAGACGATGGTGGCCTGCGGCAGCTTCTCCATCAGCAGGCGGTACAGCCGGGCCTCGGACGGTTCGTCCAGCGAGGCGGTCGCCTCGTCGAGGAATAGGTAGTCCGGCATGTGCAGCAGCGCGCGCGCAAGTCCAAGGCGCTGCTGCTCGCCGAGCGAGAGCATCCGGTTCCAGTGGCCATCCTCGTCAAGCCGCCCGGAGAGGTCAGGCAGCCCCACCGCAATCAGTGCGTCTCGAATCTTCTCGGGCGCTATGGCGCCGTGTTCAGCCGGATAGATCACGGCGTCGCCGAGCGGGCCCACCGGGAAATAAGGACGCTGCGGCAGCATCATCAGCCTGGCTTGTTCGGGGATGGCGATCCTGCCGGTGCCGAACGGCCAGATGCCGGCGACTGCGCGGAACAGCGTGGATTTGCCCGAGCCGGATGGTCCGGTCACCAGCACCCGCTCCGACGGTTCGATCGTGAAGGCATGGGCCGCGACGAGTGGCTTGCCGTTAGGCAGCTTCACCAGCAACTGCTCGAGCGCGACGGCCTTGCTGCCGCCGGATGACGCGATGCCGATGGTCGGCTCGTGCGCGGCAATGTTGGCGGCTGAACTGACCGCCATCTCGAAGCCGTCGAGACGGGCAACCACCGCGCGCCATTCGGCCAGGGAGCGGTAGGCGGTCACGAAGAAAGACAGAGCCTTCTGCACGCTGCCGAAGGCGGACCCGGTCTGTACCATCCCTCCGAGCTGAATCTTACCCGCAAAATAGGCAGGCGCGGTGAGGATGAAGGGGAAGATCACGGCGGCCTGGGAATAGCTCGCCGTGAAGGCAGTCAGACGCTTGGTCCGGCTCATGATCGCGTACCAATTGCCCACGACGAAGCCGTAGCGGAGCAGGAGTCGTTCGCGCTCGGCGCCTTCGCCCTTGAGCAGCGCGATCTGTTCCGAGTTCTCGCGCACCCGGACGAGGTTGAAACGAAAGTCGGCCTCGTAGCGCTGCTGCTCGAAATTGAGATTGACCAGAGGCGACCCGATCCAGTGCGTGAGCAGGGTGCCGAAGATCGCGTAGACGAGCGCCGCCCACACCAGATAGCCGGGAATGGAAAAGTCGATGCCGGAGATATGCAGCGGTGCCGCGTTCGAGAGCCCCCACAGAATGACAACGAACGAAAGCAGCGTGACGATCGAGGAGAGCAGCCCGATGCCGATATTCAGAGTCTGCTCGACGAAACTCCGGACATCGTCGGTGATGCGCTGGTCCGGGTTGTCGGCCGCATCGCCCTTGAGCTGCATCTGGTAGTGCGTCGCGCTATTGAGCCATTCGCCCAGATAGTGACGCGTCAGCCATTGTCGCCAGCGAATCTGGAGCCACTGATTGAGATAGAGCTGGTAGACGGAGAGCGCCACGCTGGCGCTCGCGAGCAGGGTAAAGACGCCAAGTTCCCGAACGAAGCCGTTCCAGTCGCGCTCCTGGAGGTCGTTGTAGAAGCGGCTGTACCACTGGTTCACCAGCACGTCGATGGCGACCAGCAGCAGTTCGATCACGATCACCGCGGCAAGCAGGCCGCGGCCGGCCCATTTGTCCTCCGACCGGAAATAAGGGATGGCGATTCGCCAGACGATCGCGAGCGTGGCGCTGATGTTCTTCACAGAGCGGGGTCTCCTCGGAGGATGTGCATAATGCCCAGAGCCAAATAGCTGGGCCGATGGGGGAAATGGGGGCGCTTAGACTAAAGTCGCAAACTCTGCATTTTGCGTTGGATTGTCGCAGCAACCCTAGCATGGTGCCTGCGGCGCCGGGTCACGTCCCCCCGGATTTCGCGCGCTTGTGAGCGGTTGGAACCGCCGCAAGCGCGAGGACCTCGCGTCGATTTCGGGACTGTCGCTTGCGACATCAAGCAGGAACGGCTCTCCACGCGGGCCGCCTGCGGCAAACATGCGTGGGGAGCAAGACCATGTGGAACCAAATCTATGATCCGCTCAACAGCCCGGTGCTGTCGACAATCGCGGCGGCGGTGCCCGTCGTCACCTTGCTGGTTCTGATCGCGAGCGGACGGGTCCAGGCCCATATCGCAGCCATCATCGCCGTGATCCTGACCAATCTGGTCACGATTTTCGTCTTCACCATGCCGGCGAACATGTCGATGCGCGCCACGGTGCTGGGCATCGTCACCGGGTTCTTCCCCATCGGCTGGATCGTGCTCAACGTCATCTTCCTCTACCAGGTGACGGTGGCCACCGGGCGTTTCGAGCTGTTGAAGCGCGCCGTCGGCGGCGTCACGGAGGACCGGCGGCTGCAACTGCTGCTGATTGCGTTCTCGTTCGGCGCGTTCTTCGAGGGCGCCTCGGGCTTCGGCACGCCGGTAGCCATTACGGGCGCGGTGCTGATCGGGCTCGGCTTCTCGCCGCTCGCAGCGTCCGGCCTGTCGCTGATCGCTAACACCGCGCCGGTCGCCTATGGCGCGCTGGGAACGCCGATCCAGGGCCTTTCCTCCGTCACCGGGCTGGATCCCTACATCCTGGGGGCGATGGTCGGCCGGCAATTGCCGTTCTTCTCGCTGCTCGTGCCGTTCTGGGTGGTGTGGGCGTTCGCCGGGTGGAGGGGCATGAAGGACGTCTGGCCGGCGATCCTCGTCACGGGCCTGTCCTTCGCGATCCCGCAATTCGTAATTTCGAACTACATCAACCCCTGGATCGTCGACATCGGTGCGTCGCTGATCTCGATGGGAGCGTTGATCCTGTTCCTGAAGGTGTGGCAACCGAAGCAGCTTTGGCTGTCGCCTGCGCTGCAAAGCCGCGACGAATCGGCCGCCACCATGGCTGCGGCCAGGCCGCTCGACAAGACGCCGCTGACGCAGAAGGAGCTGTTCGACGCGCTGTTGCCGTGGATCATCGTCTGCATCGTGATGCTGATCTGGGGCAGCGGCGCGTTCAAGGGCTGGGCGAACGCGATCTTCGTCTGGAACTATCCGGTGCCGGAGCTGCACCAGATGATCAACAAGATGCCGCCGGTCGCGCCCGGACCGACGAAGGAGAGCGCGGTGTTCGCTTTCACCTACCTGTCCTTCACCGGCACGGGCATGCTGATCGCGGCGATCATCTCCGGCGTCCTGATGGGCGTCGGTCCCGGACGGCTTATCGCCCAATACGGCCGCACCATCCGGCTCTGCGCGATCTCGCTGATCACGATCTCGGCGATGCTCGCGATCGGCACGCTCACGCGCCTGTCCGGCGTCGATGCAACGCTCGGCCTCGCCTTCGCGGCCACCGGCGTGCTCTATCCCTTCTTCGGCACGCTGCTGGGCTGGCTCGGCGTTGCGCTGACCGGATCGGATACGTCGTCCAATATCCTGTTCGGCAACCTCCAGAAGATCACCTCCGAGCAGCTCGGCCTGTCGCCGATCCTGATGAGCGCGGCGAACTCTTCCGGCGGCGTGATGGGCAAGATGATCGATGCCCAGTCGATCGTGGTCGCCTCCACCGCCACCAACTGGTACGGGCATGAGGGCACCATCCTGCGCTTCGTGTTCTGGCACTCGATCGTGCTGGCGTGCCTCGTTGGTGTGCTCGTGACGTTGCAGGCCTATGTCTGGCCGTTCACGGCGATGGTCCTGAAATAGCGGTCGACGCCGTCTGACGGCGCAAATCCCCGCGTGGTTCGCCTCGCGGGGATTTTTTGCGCCTGCGTCGGCCATGGGCGAACCTTCTCAACGCACCCGCTGTCTTATAGAAGGTGCGGCGAGTCAGGTCGGTCGAGAGGTCTCATGGTTTCACTCCAGCGATGGGTGTGTGCGGCGGTTGCAATGCTCGCGATGTCGACGCTCGCGCGGGCCCAGGAGGGGTTTCCCTTCGGCACCGAGATGACGCTGGAAGCGTTGCCGCAAGCGGGCTCCAAGCGGATTCCGAACATTGAGATCGGCGACCATGGCGAAGTCGTGCTGGAGCTCTGGTGCAAGGGCGGCAAGGGCCAGTTCTCGGTCGCCGGCAACACCGTGATCTTCGTTCCCGGACAGATCGAGGACCGCAACTGCCCGCCGGCCAGGGCGCAGGCCGACGACGAACTGGTGGGAGCTCTGAGCAGCGTCGAGACCTGGAAGCGCCAGGGCGACGTGCTGATGCTGATCGGCCCCAAGCCGCTGCGCTTTAGGACGACGGGGAACTGATCGTCAGGTCATTCCGGGCGCGCGAAGCGTGTGCGCAGTTGCGCACCTGAGAATCTCGAGATTACGGGTTCGACGCTGACGCGTCGCCCCGGAATGACGACGTCACTTCCACACCGACTTGTCGGCGTCCCAGTGCTGGCCCTTCAACTCCCTGGCAAGCGCCTCGATCGAGCCGTTGTCGTCGGGCAGGTCGCCTTCTTCGTCGAGGCTCGCATCCTCGGACAGATTGAGCTTCGCACCGCTGCCCTCGTCCGCGGTCGTGGTCGCGGGGCTGCCGATCCAGAGCATGAGCTTGTCGGTGGTGCCCGGCTTGTCCGGCGATATGAGCCCTGCGACCTCGATTGTGTCGGTGAGCTCGAGCGCCGGGAAATCCGGATTGGGCCGCTTGAACACCAGCTTGAGCTTGCCGGTCGCGGGGTTGACCTTCTGCGAGACCGGCTTTGCCCCGAGCGTCCGGCTCAGCACGTTCGCGACCGCCGTCGCGAGCTTGGCCTTGTTGACCTTGTCGCCCTCGCGCCAGTCCGCCGCGGGAAAGCGGATGGTGCGGTCCATCTCGACCATGCCCGCGGTCCAGCCTGCCGCCGTGACGCCGGGCATCGCCTTGAACCTGGACAGCAGCGCGCCGGCGCGCTCGGGATCGACCGACATGGTGATGGTCTGCTCGCCCGCGCGCAGCGCCTCGCAGCCGGCATTGAGGCTCGCCAGCGTCACCTCGACCTCCTGGCCCTTCAGGCTCTTCAGGAACTCGGTCGCCGCATCGAGCTTGACCCTGACCGCAATCGCCTCCGGCGAGACGTCGGTGAAATCCTTCGGCTGTGCCGTGATGCCGTCGTCGGAGCTCTGACTGTCCAGAAATTCCTTTTCGCTCAGATCGGAATTATCAGGCGATGTGACCTCCGACACCGCCTGGCCGATCGCGATCTGGCCGCGGAACTCGAACATGTCGCCGGAAGGCTTGCGCGTCAGCTTGACGCTGACCGGCGACTTCTCGCTGATGCTCTGCGTCGTTCCCGTCAACGTCTGGCCGGCGACCTGGAGACTGACGACGAAGCGGTCCTTGCGGTCCGAGTTCTTCGCGATCGGGTAGCAGACGTCGAGCACCGCCGCCGTGACCGCCTTGCCCTGGCGGGTCTCCTTCAGGATCACATCGGCATTGCCGTCCATCAGCCCGTCGAGGGTGGTGAAATAGCGCGTCTCGGTTCCGCCCGGTGCCGCCGCCTTCGGCGAAAGCTTCATCTGGGCAGATGCCAGCTCCGGCGAAGCTGCGAGCAGAAGAGCCAACAGGGCTGACGAACAAACCGGAATCGCGCGCATCGACGACACCCTCGAGCAATCAGAATCGGCGTCACCGTAGTGGGTTTCGGTCGTGGATTGAATCGGAAAGCGAAGCCGATCGTCGGCAAAAAAAGAAGGCCGCCCGGAGGCGGCCTTCGCAGCACAGTAAGGGCAGGGACGGCCTAGAAGCCGCCCATGCCGCCGCCGGCCGGCATGGCCGGCGCGGCTTCCTTCTTCGGCATCTCGGCGACCATGGCCTCGGTGGTCACCAGCAGGCCGGCGACGGAGGCGGCGTCCTGCAGCGCGGTGCGCACCACCTTGGCGGGATCGATGATGCCCTTCTCGACCATATCGACATAGTCCTCGTTCTGGGCGTCGAAGCCGAAGGTCTCGGACTTGTTCTCCAGGATCCTGCCGACCACGATCGAGCCTTCGACGCCCGCGTTCTCGGAGATCTGGCGGATCGGGGCTTCCAGCGCCTTCAGCACGATGTTGATGCCGGCCTGCACGTCGGCATTGGCGTTGGTGAGACGGCCCACCGCCTTCTTGGCCCGGAGCAGCGCGACACCGCCGCCGGGGACGATGCCTTCCTGCACCGCGGCGCGGGTGGCGTTGAGCGCGTCCTCGACGCGGTCCTTCTTCTCCTTGACCTCGATTTCGGTGGCGCCGCCGACGCGGATCACCGCGACGCCGCCGGCGAGCTTGGCCAGGCGCTCCTGCAGCTTTTCACGGTCGTAGTCCGAGGTGGTTTCCTCGATCTGGGCCTTGATCTGGCCGACGCGGGCCTCGATGTCGGGCTTCTTGCCGGCGCCGTTGACGATCGTGGTGTTCTCCTTGTCGATCACCACCTTCTTGGCGCGGCCGAGCATCTTCACCGTGACGTTCTCGAGCTTGATGCCGAGCTCCTCGGAGATCAGCTGGCCGCCGGTGAGGATAGCGATGTCCTCCAGCATGGCCTTGCGGCGGTCACCGAAGCCCGGGGCCTTGACGGCCGCGACCTTGAGCCCGCCACGGAGCCGGTTGACGACCAGGGTGGCAAGCGCCTCGCCCTCGACGTCTTCGGCAATGATGACGAGCGGCTTGCCGGACTGCACCACGGCTTCCAGCACCGGCAGCATGGCCTGCAGGCCGGAGAGCTTCTTCTCGTGCAGGAGGATGTAGGCGTCCTCGAGCTCGGCGGTCATCTTCTCGGCGTTGGTGACGAAATAGGGCGAGAGATAGCCGCGGTCGAACTTCATGCCCTCGACGATGTCCACCTCGGTCTCGAGCGACTTGTTCTCCTCGACGGTGATGACGCCCTCGTTGCCGACCTTCTGCATCGCCTGGGCGATCATCTTGCCGATTGCGGCATCGCCGTTGGCCGAAATGGTGCCGACCTGGGCGACCTCGGAGGAGGAGGCGACCGGCTTAGCGCGCTTCTCGATGTCCTTGATGACGGCGGCAACCGCGGTGTCGATGCCGCGCTTGAGGTCCATCGGGTTCATGCCGGCGGCGACCGCCTTGGCGCCTTCGCGCACGATGGACTGGGCCAGCACGGTCGCGGTGGTGGTGCCGTCGCCGGCGAGGTCGTTGGTCTTGGAGGCGACCTCACGCACCATCTGGGCGCCCATGTTCTCGAACTTGTCCTCGAGCTCGATCTCCTTGGCGACGGTGACGCCGTCCTTGGTGATGCGCGGCGCGCCGAACGACTTCTCGATGACGACGTTGCGGCCCTTCGGGCCGAGCGTCACCTTGACGGCGTTGGCGAGAATGTCGACGCCGCGCAGCATGCGATCGCGCGCGTCTCCGGAAAACTTGACGTCCTTGGCAGCCATGGTGTGCAATCCCTCGTGTTGCGTGATGTGTCTTGTCTGTGCTGCACGGCCGAATGAAGGATGCCCGGATCGCCTGGATCCGGGCAACATTCAGCGGCCGTTCAGGCGGATGGCCTTAGGCCAGCACGCCCATGATGTCCGACTCCTTCATGATCAGGAGCTCTTCGTTGTCGATCTTGACCTCGGTGCCCGACCACTTGCCGAACAGCACGCGGTCGCCGACCTTGAGGTCGATCGGGATCAGCTTGCCGGTCTCGTCGCGGCCGCCTGGGCCGACAGCAACGATTTCGCCCTGCGACGGCTTTTCCTTGGCGGTGTCGGGAATAATGATGCCGCCCTTGGTCTTTTCCTCGGCGTCGATACGTTTGACCACGACACGGTCATGCAGCGGACGAAATTTGGATTTAGCCATGACGTTTCCCTTTGGAGGCTCGTTCGGAAGGATTGGAAGTCGGTGCTCGGCGCTTCCGTCCACCCTCTGTTCGAGGATCGAACGATGCGCTTAGCAATCGGGCTTTCCGAGTGCTAATAGTGGGCTCGGAAATATGGCTTGGCCGCGATCCTGTCAAGCAAAGGTGGTTAAGCGGTTGTTGAGGCGGATATAGGATGGTGGCATTGGAAACTCGGTCGGGGCGTCGGCGTATAACAAGACGTCATTGCTCCGGCAGCGGTTTTGCGCTTGGCTGCGGGAGGGGTGCGGCCAGGGCCTTGTTGGGGGAAATGCCATGATCTGTTCGGCTCACGCGCGCACGGTTGCCAATCTGGCCGCCGTGTCCTGTCTGGCGCTGCTGCTGGGCGCCTGCGGCGGCGGCTTCAACCTGCCGTCCTTGACGTCGTCTCCGCCGCCGCCCGAAGCCGACACCGGCGTCGCTCCGGAAATGCCCGCCACCATCCGCGCCGACGAGATCGTCGGCCGCTGGGGCCTGGCTTCTTTCCAGAACCCGGCCGACCGCGCCCGCACCGAGAAGATGGCGCGCGAGCAGTGCAAGAACCCCTACGTGATCACCGCCGGTTCCTCCGGCGGCGTGATCATGCATCTGGCCGACCAGGCAACGCCGCAGGAATTGCGGCTGAAGGGCTCGCCGAGCGGCAAGAACTATATCGGGCCGGCCGGCCCGACCCCCGGCGACCAGGACCGCGAGATCGTCTCCTTCGACGGTCGCGTTATGATCACCCGCTTCATCGACAAGGACGCCGCCACCCGTTACGGCAACATGGTCTACGTCCGCTGCGCGCCGCGGGCGTAGTTTTTCCCTCATTCCGGGGCACGCCAAGCGCGAACCCGGAATCTCGATGTGAGTCCGCTGCCCTAAAGCTCTGGATTGCGGTTTCGGTCCTGCGGACCGCCCCGGAATGACGAGGTGGGACAGAAGCTCGAAACAAAAACGCCGGTCCCAGGACCGGCGGTTTGCTTTTTCCGCAATCCGCGTCCACTCAGTCGAACAGCGCGTCGATGTCGTCCTGCGAAGCGTGGCCGACGTCGCCGGCGAGCTTGGGACCGTTGAGCAGCTTCTCGTCGTCGCTGCGGCTGTCGACCTGCGCCGGCACATGGGCCTTGATCGCGTCGACGCCGCCCCAGATCTCCATCATCGCATTGATGTGCTGCTCGATGAACTTCATCGTGGCCATGACCTTGCTGATGCGCTGGCCGGTCAGGTCCTGGAAGTTGCAGGCCTCGAAGATCGAAATGACGCGTTCCTGGATGTCGTCGGCGAGCCGCTTCTGCTGATCGGCCGAGTCCACCTTGGACATCGCGCTTGCGGCCTGGTCGATCGATTCCGCCGCCTCGAGGATCTGCTGGGTGGCCTGCTCGGTCCCGCCGACCACTGCGCCGAGCTCGCCATTGACCTTGGCCATCTCGCCGCCGTCGAAGCTCTTGCCGTGCAGCGTCGCGATCTCGCGCTTGGTGCGGTCGATGGCGTCGTGGATGAGGTCGAGCTCGACCTTCAGCTTCTCGCACTGCTCGATCTGTGCCCGGTAGGTGTCGAGCATGGTCCGCGCTTCCGCGAGCTCGTGGGCCGTCGAGGCGTCGATCGCCGCCATGGCTGCGCTGCCGGACAGCGGCGCGGCGATGACGCCCTTCGCCATCTGCGCCCGGATCGCGCGAAGCTCGGCCATGATTTCGCTGTGCATCGGACCTGCCTCTTCATTCACGTCCAGAACTGGCATCTCGCCACTGACGATGTCTTCGACGCGAAAACGCTTGCGGTGAACAGCCATCAGGATACTCCCCCCACCTCACTCACGCGTCTTTGTAGGCAGAACGGATTTAACACGAAGTTCACAGCCGGAACTGCCGATCGGTCGCACGAGACGCGGCGCGATGAAGTGATTAACCATCACCGCGCGGCGTTCATCGAATATAAACGCTGATCGCGGAATTGCCGGCGCGCTCGCGACGTGGTGAATCGAATTGGTGCTCGCGTTTACCAAACGAAACGGCTTTTGCCGTTTATTGACCACGTCGAAGAGCGTGGATCAGCCACCGGCTCAACGATGCATGTGACCTAGACGAAACAGTACAGAGTACGTCGATGTTCAAGAAAATGTCTGTCGCGCTGCTCGGCAGCGCTTGCACCTTCATGGCCGGCGCGGATCGCGCCGCGGCCTTCGACAACACGGTGCCGAACGATCCGCCTGCGGTGCTCTACCAGCCGCGCGTGCCGCCGGCGCCGGTGCGCGTCGCCTCCAATTCCAACATGGGCGGCGGCTTCATCGAGTTCCTGTTCGGCGATGGTCCCGGCCGCGGTCCGGCCTACGCGCCCGAGCGGCCGGTGTATCAGCAGCAGCCGGGCTATTACGATCAGCGCCACCTGCCGCCGATGGGCGAGCCGCAGATGCAGGGAGGGTATCGGCAAGGAGGCTATCAGCAAGGCGCGCTCGAGCAGGAGGCGGTGGATCCGCGGCAGCGCCCGTTCGACCCGAAATTCGAGAAACAACTCGTTGACTATAACGGCAAGGAAATTCCCGGCACGATCGTGGTCGATACACCGAACAAGTTCCTCTATCTCGTCGAGGGCAACGGCCGGGCGATGCGCTACGGCATCGGTGTGGGGCGTCCCGGCTTCACCTGGTCCGGCGTGAAATCGATCACGGCCAAGCGCGAATGGCCGGCCTGGACGCCGCCGGCAGAAATGCTCGCGCGCCGGCCCGACCTTCCGCGGCACATGGAGGGCGGCCCGGACAACCCGCTCGGCGCCCGCGCGATGTATCTGGGATCGACGCTCTATCGGATTCACGGCTCCAACGAGCCCTGGACCATCGGCACCAACGTCTCCTCCGGCTGCATCCGCATGCGCAACGAGGACGTCATCGACCTCTACGGCCGGGTGAATGTCGGCACCAAGGTCGTGGTGATGTGACCGCCTGACGCTCGAGATGAAACGGCCGCCTCATCGGCGGCCGCTCTGGTCGGTCATGCGCCGGGCAGACTTACGCGTAGTCGCTGCCGCCGTCGTCGTCGCCGTAGTCGCCGTCGTCGGCCATGTCCATGTTGTCGCCGTGATCGTCGTAGTTCAGGTCATTGCTGGTTTGATCGTCGGTCGACGCCTGGTCGAGGAAACCCTGACGGGAATCCCGGTTCGAGCCGATGTCGTTGAGGCCGGCATCGCGCGAGAGCGATCCGCCGGACTGGTCGCCGCCGCCCCAGGGGCTGTTACCGCCACTGCCGAGAGCGTTGCTGTCGCCGAAAGCCTGCTGATGCGATCCACCCATCATGCCTCGGATGCTGGAGAGCAGGAGCGAGCCGCCGACGACGCCGGCTGCGGCTGCCGCCGCCGTGCCGAGGAACGAGCCGCCGCCACCGCCCGCGGGCGGTGCACCAAAACCCTGTCCTGGCCCTTGGCCGTAAGCCTGCCCATAAGGCGGCGGCGCGCCGTAACCCGGCTGGCCCTGCGGCATCGCCTGGCCGGTGTTCCACGCCGGCCGCTGCTCGCGCGGCGGCACGTTCGGAACCGAGCCGCGCGAGGGACTCCCGCCGAAGAGGGTGTCGCGCATGTTGTCGAGGAAGCCGCCGGACTGGGCGGGCTCGGGCGCCTGCATGGATTCAAGCTCCTGAATGCGATGATGGGCGCGCTTCAGCGCTTCGTCCTGCAACAGCGTGGTCTGGACCAGCGCATAGACGGCGCCGGGCGCCTTGCGCAGGCCGTCGGAGATCGCGGCGATCGCATCGGGATCGCGCGGTGCATTCTCCAGCTTAGAAAGCCGGTCAAAAAGGTCGTCGACGAGCTGGCGTTCCTGCGGCGTCATGATCTGTCTCCTTCGCGCGAAACCAAGCGCGAGAGCAGATGTAGGGTTCCATTGCGGCCCCAAAAGTGCCGGCCCGATTAAATTTCGGTATGCGACATGCTGCCTCGCCGCTTCGGCAGATTTCTGGCGTCTTCGGCGGCTTCCTTGATCAGAAGTGGGACGTCGTGCCCCATGCGGCTGACGGTGCGACCGTCGTCGTGGAAGCCGTCAGCCCGGTAAACACCGAAGGATGTTTCCGTCAGCGTGAAACGCCAGCCTGGTAGCTCTGGAAAAGGGCCGTCTCGATTGTCCATGAGGACAACATATCACTCCAATGTCACGTTGCTGTCCGCCAGCTGGCGCGGGAACGCATCGCCGGCGAGATAGGCGTGCTCGCGCTCGCGGACGTCGGTCATCGGATCGAGCCCGGCGAGGATGTCGTCGACGAAGCCGGGATGGCACATCACGAGGCCGCCGTCGGGAAGGCCCTCCAGGAATTGCCGCATCAGCGCGCCGAAATCGGCGGCGCGCGTGAAATCATAGGCGCCGGCGAAGCCGGGGTTGAAGCTGAGGCCGGCATTGCCGGCGCGGCGGCGGAATTGCGCGCTGAGACCGTCGAGCACGACGGCTTTCGGTGAGACCACCCGTTGTCGAAGCGGCAGGTTGCGGCCGCCCTGACGCACCCAGGCGCTCGGCGCAGCCTCGGCCACCGCATCGACAAAGCCGTCGCGCACCTGCGGGAAGAGCTGCACATGCTGGTGACCGTCCACGAAGTCGGGCGCGCGTCCGAACGCGTCCATGAAGGCGGCGAGCTGCGCCTTCACCTCGTTGCGGATGAATTCGCGGTCGAGCCGCCGCAAAAGTCCGGCGCGCAGCAGTTTTGGAAACGGCATGAACATGTCGCCGTCCAGAGGACGAAAGTGCATGGTGAGCGGCCGGAACGGTGCGGACAGCGTCACGTGCAGGCCGATCGCGCAACGCGGGCTGGATTTGGCCGAGGTGTCGAGCGCCTCGATGTCGCTGCGCGCGATCGCAGGTCCCACCATCATCACCGAGGTGGCATTGAGGCGGCCGCGTTCGATCAGGTCGCGGATGGCGCGATTGACGCCCGGACTGATGCCGTAATCGTCAGCGCAGAGCCAGATCCGTCGCGGCGTCGCGGCCGCGCTCATTCGGCCGCCGTCCTGCTCGCCGCGTCGTCGCCCTTGCTGGCTTCAGATAGCTTTTCGCTGTGCTCGGCGACGAAGTAGATCGGCCGCGCCTTCAGCTCGGACAGGATCTTGCCGATATATTCGCCGACGATGCCGATCATGATGAGCTGCACGCCGCCGATCGTCATCAGGCCGATCACGAGCGAGGGATAGCCGGGCACCTGCTTGCCGGTCGTGAGCACCTCCCAGAGGATCGACAGGCCGAACAGGAAGGCGCCGCCGGCGAGAATGACGCCGAACAGGCTGGCGAAGCGGAGCGGTGCCACCGAGAACGAGGTCAGGCCCTCGATCGAGAGGCCGAGCAGGCTCGCGGCATTGAAGGTGGTGACGCCATGCGCGCGCTCCGCCGGTTCGTAGTCCACACGGATCTGGCGGAAGCCGATCCAGCTGGCGAGGCCCTTGAAGAAGCGGTTGCGTTCCGGCAGCTGCCGCAGTGCGGCGACCGCGCGCGGAGAGAGCAGGCGGAAGTCGCCGGCGTCCTCGGGAATCTTCTGGCGCGCGCCCCAGTTGATCAGCGCGTAGAAGCCGTGCACCGCGACCCGGCGCAGGAAGGGCTCGTTGTCGCGGTGCGCCTTGGCGGTGTAGACGACGTCATAGCCGTCCTCGATCCAGTGCCGCACCAGCTGTTCGACCAGCGCCGGCGGATGCTGGCCGTCGCCGTCCATGAACATGACGGCGCCGAGCCGGGCATGGTCGAGGCCCGCCATCAGCGCCGCCTCCTTGCCGAAATTGCGCGACAGCGACACCACCTGGACGTCGATGGCGTCGGCCGGCAGGCTACGCGCGATCGACAACGTTGCATCCTTGCTGCCATCGTCGACATAGACGACCTCGCAGGACAGGCGGTAGCGCTCCCGGATGGTCTTGGCGAGATCGCAGATGCGCTGGTGCAGGGCGGCGAGCCCGCCCGCCTCGTTGTAGACGGGAATGACGATCGACAGCCCCTTCGCTGCGACAGTGCTTGCTGTGGTCGTCATGCCGGAAACGTCAGAGCCCAGCGTCATCGTTCGAGGTTCCAGAGGCGTTCAAGGATCATCTCAACAGCATATGGTAGCTGCGGTTTGCTGTCGCAAAGCTGAACGGAACGGACCTGGGGCTCACCGCCGCAGGAATGCCTCGAGCTTGGCGAACAGCGGGTTCTCCCGGTCGAACACGTAGTCGAGCGAGACCACCGAGACGGTCTCGGCGCCGTGCTCGCGCAGGAAGCTCGCCAGCGCATAGAGCTGCCCCGGTGGGCAGTGCAGCGTCAGCATGCCTGACGAGGTCGGACCGCCGAACGGAGCCTCGACGCCGAACCGGCCGTGGGCTTCGCCGAGCAGGACGTCATCGCATTGCCGGAAGCGGGTGCGGACTTCGCGATATTTGTTGGCGCGCGCCCGTGCTGCGATGTGGTCGAGGATGACGCGCGCCGTCTCGCGCGCCTGCGGCGACCAGTCGGCGTCCTTCGACGCCACCAGATTGGCCTGGCTGCGCAGGATCACGCCGTCGTCGACCACGCGCAGGCCGTTGGCGGCGAGCGTCGCGCCGGTCGTGGTGATATCGACGATCAGCTCGGCGCTGCCCGCCGCGGGCGCGCCCTCGGTCGCGCCGGCGCTTTCGACGATGCGGTAATCGGTGATGCCGTGAGCCTGGAAGAATCCGCGGGTGAGGTTGACGAACTTGGTCGCGACCCGCATCCGCATGTGATGCTGCTCGCGGAAGCCGGTGGTGACGTCATCGAGATCGGCCATGGTGCGGACGTCGATCCAGGCCTGCGGCACTGCGACCACGACGTCGGCATAGCCGAAGCCGAGCCCCTCGATCAGCGACACGCGCTTGTCTGGATCGGCGATGTTCTCGCGCACCAGATCCTCGCCGGTGACGCCGAGATGCGCGAACCCGCGCGACAGCTGCGCGGCGATCTCGCTCGCCGAGAGATAGGCGACCTCGACATTGTCGAGGCCCGCGATGATGCCGCGATAGTCGCGGGCGCCGCCGGCCTTCGACAGCTTGAGGCCTGCACGGGCGAAGAAGGCCTCGGTATTCTCCTGCAGGCGGCCCTTGGAGGGAACGGCCAGAACGAACGGCGCGCTCATGCTTGAGCTCCCACCTTGCGACCGATCCGGTTCAGCGCGTCCACCCAGACAGAGAAGCCGACCGCGGGAATCGGCTCGACCGATCCGAGCTGGGTCATCAGCCGGTCGTAGCGGCCGCCGGCGACCAGCGGCTCGGCGCCGTTGCCCCTGTGATGCAGCTCGAATTCGAAGCCGGTGTAGTAATCGAGGCCGCGCCCGAAGGCGGTCGAGAAGCGCGTCTGCTTCACGTCGATGCCACGCGCGGCCATGAAGCCGACCCGGCTTTCGAACTGGTCGATGGCCGCGGCAAGGTCGAGCCTGGCGTCGGTGGTGAGCGCGCGCAGCTCGGCGATGGCGTCGTCGGGATTGCCCGATATCGACAGGAAGCGCCTGAGCACGGCAATCGCCTCGCGCGGCAGCGCGCCGCCCTTCAGCGTCGATTGCTCGAGGAAGCGATCGGCGATCTCGGCGGTGGTGCGGCCGCCGACATTGGTGGTGCCGGCGATCGACATCAAGTCGGTGACGAAGGCCAACGCCGCCTTGCGGTCGGAGCCGGCGAGCGCGGCGAGCACGCCCTCATACTCGCTGCGGGTCGCGGTCGTCGCAGCCGCCAGCCGCTCCAGATCCTGCTCCAGACTGATCTTGCGGTTGAAATCCTTGACCAGGCGGCGGCGCCACACCGGATAGAGGTTGAGGGCGTCGAGCAGGGAGTTGAACAGGGCGACGTCGCCGGTGCGGATCTCGATATCGCGGACGCCGAAGGCGCTCGTCGCCTCCAGCGCCAGCGCCAGCATCTCCGCATCGGCCGCGGCGCGGTCCTGGCGGCCGAATGATTCGATCCCGGCCTGCAGGAATTCGCTGGCCCGGCCGCTGCGGTAACGAAACACCGGGCCGAGATAGCTGAACCCCGCCGGCTGGCCGGCGCGGCTGGAGGCCAGATAGTCGCGCGCCACGGGGATGGTCAGGTCCGGACGCAGACAGAGCTCATCGCCGGAGAGGTCGGTCGTGAGGTAGAGGCTCTTGCGGATGTCTTCGCCGGACAGGTCCAGGAACGGCTCCGCCGGTTGCAGGATGGCGGGCTCGGCCCTGACATAGCCCGCCTGCGCGAACGACAACAGCAGCGTATCCGCCCAGGCGGCGGAGCCGGCAGCATTCGAGGTGTCAATCGCGGTCATCACAGGGTCCATCGTCCGGGCGGAACCGGGCAGGGCGGGGGCGAATTGGCGCAGCCCTTAGCATGGCCCGAAAGCGGTTTCGACCTCCAAAGGATCGATCGCTTAACGAGCCGGGAGCGAAGCCGGCTGCCGCGAGCGCAGAAAACAGGTCGCGCCCAGGCTTCGAGCTAAAGGTGTCATGTTACCTCTAGCAGAAGTTGGCTGGCCCTGGTTCATCAGGTCAGGGGAGGATGTCTCTGGCCGGGTCTACGAATGATGTGACGGTCACGGCAAGCGCCGGGCCTGCCGTAGCGGATCCCGCTTCATCCGCCAGTTGCTCCGCGAGTTCGATGACCTTCTGCCGCCTGGTGGAATCCGTGAGGCGGAGAAACGTCTTGATCAGCCGCAGCTCGTCGCATGGCCTGGCGCCCGGCAAAGGATGGTCATTCACAGCCGTGTCTTCCGTCGCGATCGCCATGTCGATGTCGCCCGCACCATGGAAGCGCTTGCTTCGCGGGGGCCGTCGGCGAACGAGGACTCATGCTGCCGAGAGCCGCATCACAATGAGAGATTGAGGACGGCTGGCAAGTCGCCCCATACTCATTTTGGGTATGACCGATGATCCGCTCGGGGCGGCGATCGTTTACAAGATGAGTATTGGTTTTGATTCATGCGCAATGCTTCAGACATTATCCGGACGGTCTCGCGGCACACGTTAGCCTACATGCTGTTCTCGATGAGCGAACTGTTCCGGCACTACGACGATTTCGATCCGCTGGACCTTTTGATCATTCATGCGGTCCTGAACGCCAATGTCATCCACGTGATGAACGATCCGGCGTTGGACAAGAAGTTTTCCAGCATTCATGCCGTCGAGCCGGATGTGATCAAGCAGGGGGTTTCTCGTGCCGCACTCTCCCGCTTCCTCAGTCTCCCACTGGAGACGGTCCGCCGCCGCGTGACAGGACTGAAGAGGCGGAAGATTCTCGCCGAGACGAAGGCCGGACTCATCGTGACCGAGCAGAACGCATTCAGGTTCGGCAACAACCACGAACTGCAGAAGACCAACATGCTGCTGCTCACGAAGTTGCTTCGCGATCTCAAACGTGCCGGCATCAGCGGGCCTGACGATCTACGCACCTCCAGGAGCGCGTCCGCAAAGAAGGCAAGTAAGCTCTCGATATGAATCAAGGCCATCTCGATACTGCGCGCGACGGAGCGCGAGAGCTGGCGACGGACCGCTTGATGTCCTTCCAGGAGCTCAAGCCATCGTCGGCGCTCGAGCTCAAGGCATATGACATCGACCATTTCGGCGAGACCGAGAGATATGCCGGTGCTTCCAGCATGCCGTTGTCGGTCGGAGGAACGGCAATCATGCGGGCGCGGCTGAGGTTGCCGACCCTGACGCTCTCTCTGGTCAAGACCGTCCCGCGAATCGTGCGCGGCTATCGATTGACGGATGCCGCCGCCGTCGTGGTGCCGATGGATCACGTCACTTCGGCCCGCATCAACGGGCAATCGATGGGCCGTTCCATCGTCGTCCTGACGGGCAGCTCCGATTGTCTGGTCTATGAGCCGGAGGGCCGGCTGATCGCCGTCGTGTATCTCAGTCCGCCGCAGCGCGAACCCTGGGCGCAACTGGGTGACGGCTATCGCCTGGTGAACCCGCCGCCGGAGGTTCTTGCCTCGCTGCGCCGCCTGATCTGTGTCACGCTGGAAATCGCGGCTCATGATCCGGACTTCCTGAACCAGCCGATGTCCCTGACGGCCGTCGAGCAGTCCCTGCTCAGCACGATGGAAGCCGCGCTGCGCACCGGCGGTAGTGGCCCCCCTGTGTCGTCCGCGATGGATGGCTATCGGCGGATCGTCGCAGACATGGAAAGGCTGATCTGGCAGGATTTGAGAGTCTGGCCCAAGACGACCGAACTGGCCACGCAGGTGGGCGTGTCCGTCCGCACTCTGCAGAGTGCGACACAGGCCATCTGCGGCATGAGTCCGCACCGCTACAGCCGAATTCTGCGACTCTGGTCGGTGCGCAAGCAGCTACGCACCGGACCGGCGCGGCGCAGTGTGAAGGCCTGCGCGATTGCACACGGTTTCTGGCATCTGAGCGAGTTCGCGGCGAGTTACAGGGCGGCCTTCGGCGAGCTGCCATCCGAGACACTACACCGCGCGGTGCGGGAAACGACCTAACCGCTGCCACCGCGCCAATCGCCCAGGACCGCCTGCACCAGCGCCAGGGCGGCAACTGCGGCGGTGTCGGCCCGCATGATCCTCGGGCCGAGCGCCAGCCGGAGGATTTTGGGCTGGCGCAGCAGGAGGGCCCGTTCTTCCTCGGCAAAGCCGCCTTCGGGGCCGATCAGCACGTCGATACCTTTGGCGGCCTCGCGTGCGCGCTGCAGACTCTCGACGGGATCCTGCACCTCCGCCGCCTCGTCGCAGAAGATCAGCAGGCGGTCCGCAGGGCGTTGGCTGAGATACCGCTCCAACGGCACCGGCTCGGCCACGGTGGCGATGCTGAGGATGCCGCATTGCTCGGCCGCCTCGACGACATTGGCCCGCATCCGCTCGGTGTTGACGCGGGAGGCCTGGGTGAACCGCGTGACGACCGGTTGAAGCGCGGCGGCACCCATCTCGATGGCCTTCTGCACCATATAGTCCAGCCGGGCATGCTTGAGCGGGGCGAAGACGTAGGTGAGGTCGGCGAGCCGCTCCTGAGGGCGGGTCTGCTGCAGGATGACGAGGCCATCCGGCCGCTTGCGGCCCTCGATGGCGGCCTGCCACTCGCCGTCGCGGCCGTTGAAGGCGAGGACCCCGGCCCCGGCGGCGAGCCGCAGCACATTGCCGAGATAATTGCTCTGGTCCCGGTCGAGCGCGACTCTCGAGTCCTGGGCCAGGGGGGCGTCGATGAACAGGCGGGGGGCGCGAAAATCGTGGAAAGGCATCGCTTGGGGATCCGATTGCCGGCCGTTCTTAACCGAAAGGCACCATTTCTGGGGTAAATATTGCCAGACTGATGCGCCCCAGCGCCGCGTTCCCGCCCTATTCCACGGGTTGTTAAGCGCTGGCGGGAATCGTAAAACCGCGGACACGCTGGTTGCGCTTCAATTGGGAAGCCCTGAACCCCGTAATCTTCTGCCGGAGAGACCAACTTGATGATCCGTCATTTGATGGTTCCTGTCACTGCCGCAATGGTCACGATGGGCGCGGTCGGCGCCTATGCGCAAAGCGCGTTCCCGGCGCCGCTGCCCAACCAGGCTGCCGCCAATTCGCCATTCCCTCCGGTCAACGGTTCGGCCCCGGCCGCTTCGGTCGGCACGGCGCCGCAATCGTCCTTTCCGGTGACTGGCGCGGCCCCGCTTGGCGGCGCAGGCGCTTTCAGTGCCGCTCCGCCGACGCAAGCCGGTCCCGGTGAGGACTGCATGAAGGCCTTCATTCCGCTGCGCGAGGAGGCCGAGAAGCGCGGCAAGCTGATCAAGGCTGCGAGCGACCGTCACGCGCCACCGGACGAGGCCTGCAAGCTGATCCGCAATTTCAGCCAGGCCGAGACCAAGATGATCAAGTACATCGAGGCCAACTCCGCGAAATGCGGAATCCCGCCGCAGATCGGCGCGCAGATGAAGGACGGCCACAAGAACACCGAGGCCATGGCGGCCAAGGTCTGCAACGTTGCAATGCAGATGCAGCAACAGCAGGCGCGCCCCGCCGGCCCGTCGCTCAGCGAGGTGCTGGGATCGGGATCGGCGCCTGAGGCCAATGTCGGCAAGAAGGGTGGCAGCACCTTCGATACGCTCAACGGCAACGTCCTGACCCGATGATGCAGGTGTCGCCGATTTGAAGTTCCTGCGGTGCTTGCCGCGGGCCCTCATAGGAACTTCAAATCGATGAGCGGGACGTGAATTCTAATGTTCTTGCTGGTGCCCTTGTAGTTTTCGAAGTTCGTACCGGAATGCGCCGCGATGCAATACGAACTTCGAAAACCGGGCACTAGCACATCCGCCCGCGTTGCCGATTCCACCGGCAACTGGGTCGATACGCTCGCGCCTCACTGGGCCCGGCCCTATTTGCGCCTGTCGCGTTTCGACCGTCCGATCGGCTCCTGGCTTCTGCTGATGCCGTGCTGGTGGTCGGCTGCGCTCGCGAGCGGCATGGCGCATGACGTCCGCGCCCTGCCGCTCACCATCGTGCTGTTCTTCGTCGGCGCCTTCGTGATGCGCGGGGCGGGCTGCACCTGGAACGACATCACCGACCGCGACCTCGACGACAAGGTCGAGCGTACCCGCTCGCGGCCGTTGCCGTCGGGGCAGGTGACCACCCGGCAGGCGCTGGTGTTCATGGTCGCGCAGGCGCTGATCGGTCTCGTGGTGCTGCTGCAGTTCAACCGCTTCGCGGTCCTGACCGGCATCGCCTCGCTCGCGATCGTGGCGATCTATCCCTTCATGAAGCGCATCACCTGGTGGCCGCAGATCGTGCTCGGGCTGGCTTTCTCCTGGGGCGCCCTGATGGGATTTGCCGTCACCTTCGGACGCATCGATATCACCGCGCTCGTGCTCTATGCCGGTGCGATTTCATGGGTGATTGGCTACGACACGATCTACGCGCATCAGGACGCCGAGGATGACGCCCTGATCGGCATCAGGTCCACCGCGCGCCTGTTCGGCGCGCACACGCACCAGGCGCTGGTCCTGTTCTACGGGCTCGCGGTGATGCTGATCGGCGTCGCGCTGGCCTCGGCCGATGCGCGCTGGCCGGCCTGGCTCGGCCTTGCCGCCTTCGCCGCGCATCTGGCCTGGCAGATCGCACGATTGCGGATCGAGGATCCCGAATTGTGCCTGCGCCTGTTCAAGTCGAACAGGGATGCGGGCTTGCTGCTGTTCGCGGGATTGCTCGCGGATGCGGTGATGCGGGCTGCGTAATTCGTAGCCCGCGTAGGGTCGGCAGAGGCGCTCTTGCGCCGTGCCCACCATCTCCCAATGATTGAAAAAAGGTGGGCACGCTTGCGCTTTGCTCACCCTACGGCGTCAGTGATTGCCGCTCAATTCCGCGCGATGATCTCGCGCTCGCCCTGGTGGACCGGCAGCTCGCGCGCCATCGCAACGCGGCGGCGCATCAGGAATTTCGGGCGGCGGGCGCGGATCGCGTTGGCACGGCGTCGGCGGGGCGCGGGCTTGCGCGCGCCTTCGTCGAGCTGCGGTAGCGCGAAGATCTCGCTCCAGATCGCCCAGGCTTGCGCGATCTCGTCGGCATCGGCGCCGACCAGCAGCGGAACGGAAAGTGAGGGATCGCGATGCACGAGCACGAGCGTCTGCGCTTCGTCGCCGCCGCGCAAAGCGACGCCGGTGAAGTCGGCGACACGCACGTTGATCGCCATCCTCATGCCGCGCACGGCACGGCGCAGCACGACGCGTTCGCGATGAAGCTCGATCTGCCGCGTATATCCGTCGGCGCGCGGATCGTGCGCGTCGAAGCGGACCGGTAGGGAAAGAGGGTCGAGCCGCAGGGAGCGGCTCGACCCGGCGGGGTTGGCCCCGCATGTTGCTGTTTGACGCCTCACGGCTTGGTTCTCCCCGCCGGGATTATGTTCCCGGTCGATGCGAGGACCTTAGCGCGGCCCGTTCCGAAACCGCTTAAAAAGGCTGGTTAACCCACCGTCACTGCTCCCCATGATTGACAAGACCTTGGCGCGCATGATTGACGAGACGTTGCGCCGACGTCGCGAATCTGAGCTTCTGCGGGCCGAAAATGCTTGAAGTCCGCGCCATCAGGGCACATCTGTGGGTTCCGGTCCCGGCCCCCGCCCCAACAGGATTTCGTTTGTGAATTCTTCCCCGTCCGCAAGCTCGAACACAGCCCATCGCGACCTGTTGGATCAGTCCGCGCTCTCCGATCTCGCGCAGCGGCTGGTCGAGGCGGCCAGGCGCGCCGGTGCCGACGCGGCCGACGCAGTCGCGGTGCGCGGTGTCTCGCAGGGCGTCGAGGTGCGCGACGGCCGCGTCGAGGAATCCGAGCGCTCCGAGGGCGACGACGTCGGCCTGCGGGTGCTGGTCGGTCAGCGCCAGGCGGTGGTCTCGACCAACGACGTCAGCGGCGATGCCGTCACCAAGCTCGCCGAGCGCGCAGTGGCGATGGCGCGTGTCGCGCCCGACGACAAATATGTCGGCCTCGCCGATCCTGCGCTGCTCGCGCGCGACTTCCCCGATCTCGACCTGCTCGATCCCGACCTGCCCGCGACCGCGGAGCTCGAGCGCCGCGCGCTGGCGGCCGAAGCTGCGGCGCTCGCCGTGAAGGGCGTGACCAAGTCCGGCGGCGCTTCCGCCTCCGCCGGCATCGGCGGCATGGTGCTCGTCACCTCGACCGGATTTCACGGCTCTTACCTGCGCTCCAGCCAGGGCATTTCCGCCACCGCCATCTCGGGCGAAGGCACCGGCATGGAGCGCGACTACGACTTCACCTCGGCGCCGCATGGCGCCGATCTGTTGTCGCCGGAGACCGTCGGCCGCTCCGCCGGCGAGCGCACCGTGGCGCGCTACAATCCGCGCAAGGTCGAGACCTGCAAGGTGCCGGTCGTGTTCGACCCGCGCGTCGCGGGCTCGCTGGTCGGCCATCTCGTCGGCGCCATCAACGGCGCCTCGATCGCGCGCAAGACCAGCTTCCTGAAGGACAAGCTCGGCCAGCAGCTGTTCGCCGGGAACATTCGCATCGTCGACGATCCGTTGCGGCGGCGCGGCCTGCGCTCGCAGACCTTCGATGCCGAAGGCGTCGCGGTGAAGCGGACCGCGCTGGTCGATGGCGGCGTGCTGACGACCTGGCTGCTCGACTGCGCCACCGCGCGCGAGCTCGGCCTCGCCACCACGGGCCATGCCCATCGCGGCGTCTCGTCCTCGCCGTCGCCGGGGCCGTACAATCTGCATCTCGAGCCCGGAACGCCGACGCCTGCCGAATTGATCTCGGATATCAAGCAGGGCTTCTACGTCACCGATCTGATCGGCTCCGGCGTCAACGGCGTCACCGGCGATTACAGCCGCGGCGCCTCCGGCTTCTGGATCGAGAACGGCGAGATCACCTATCCCGTCAGCGAGGTGACGATCGCCGGCCATCTGTTCGAGATCTTCAAGTCGATGCAGCCGGCGAACAACCTCGAATTCCGCTACGGCATCAATGCGCCGACGGTGCGCATCGAGGGTTTGACGCTTGGCGGACGCTGACCGAGCAGAGGCGAGTTGGCTCACCTCTCCCGTAGGGAGAGGTCGGATCGGATCGCAAGATGCGATCCGGGTGAGGGGTTACTCTCTCTCGTGGGACCAGCGCCCCCTCCCCCGATTTGCTGCGCAAATCGACCTCTCCCCGAGGGGGAGAGGTGGTCCTCGCATGCGGCTCGGTTGACCCGATGACGCCTGTTCTCGACGAAACTATCGCCCGCGATGCGGCGCTGCTGAAGGAGACGGTGCGGGACGCCGGCGCGCTGGCGAACTCGATGTTCCGGACCGAGCTGAGGACGTGGACCAAGGGCGCATCCTCGCCGGTGTCGGAGGCCGACATCGCCGTCAACGATCTGCTCGAAGCGCGCCTGCGGGCTGCGACCCCCGACTATGGCTGGCTGTCCGAGGAGAGCGTCGACGACGCAGGCCGACTGTCGCGGCGGCTGACCTGGATCGTCGATCCCATCGACGGCACCCGCAACTATCTCGGCGGCCATGACGAATGGTGCGTCAGCGTCGCGCTGGTCGCGGATGCCTCGCCGGTGCTGGCCGCGGTGTTCGCCCCGGCGAGCGACGAGTTCTTCTTCGCCGCCCGGGGCCAGGGCACGACGCTCAACGACAAGCCGGTGCGGGCGACGCGCGGATCCGAGCTCGACTTCGCCCGCGTCGCCGGCCCCAAGCCGCTGATCGAGCGGCTGAAGCCGTCGCTCGGCGAGATCAAGCTGCACCGGCGAATCGGCTCGCTGGCGCTGCGGCTGTGCCGGGTCGCCCATGGCGCGCTGGACGCGGCCTTTGCGGGCGGCAACAGCCACGATTGGGACCTTGCGGCGGCCGATTTGATCGTGCAGGAAGCGGATGGTAGGATGAGCGACCTCTCCGGAGAACCCATCCTCTATAACCGCCGGGAAGTGACGCACGGGGTGCTGGTGGCGGCGGGACACGATCGTCATGCGGGCATTGTCGCGCATTTTCGAAACCGGTCCTTGGCCTGAAGCGCTTCGTCGTGCTTGTCGGACACTGCTTTGCCGGGCAGCCCGTTAGGAAGAGAACCCATGCCAGATAGCGCCCCGCAACAACTGCTCCACCTCGTCATCGGCGGCGAGCTCGTCGATCTCGAGCACAACACCTTCAAGAATCTGGACGACGTCGAGATCGTCGGCCTCTATCCGAACTATGCGGCCGCCCATGCCGCCTGGCGCGCCAAGGCGCAGAGCACGGTCGACAATGCGCAGATGCGCTACTTCATCGTCCACCTCCACCGGCTGCTCGACCCGAACCAAGAACCGGCGCGTTGAAGAAACTGCTTCGCAATACGCTGCGAAGCAGCTGGTTTCAGCGTGCCGTCGGGGTCCTGGCGGCCGAATATCTGCGTCTGGTCTGGCGGACCAACCGTTTCACGTTCGATCCGCCCGAGGTCTACGAGCGCGTCGAGCCGCAGCTTCCCGCGATCTTCGCGTTCTGGCACGGCCAGCATTTTCTCACGCCCTTCATCAAGAACCAGGACAAGGCCACGTATCGGGCCAAGGTGCTG
Source organism: Bradyrhizobium sp. (assembly GCA_035575945.1). Classification (GTDB taxonomy): domain Bacteria; phylum Pseudomonadota; class Alphaproteobacteria; order Rhizobiales; family Xanthobacteraceae; genus Bradyrhizobium. The sequence goes on from DATLXF010000031.1 coordinate 79,260, forward strand.
ATCTCCCGCCATCGCGACGGCGAGTTCAATGCGATCACGGCCGAGCGGCTCGGCATCGGAACCATCCGCGGCTCCGGCGACCATGGCGGGGCGTTCCATCGCAAGGGCGGTGTGGGCGCCTTCAAGGAAATGGTGCGGACGCTCCAGGCCGGCTGTAATGTCGCGCTGACCGCCGACGTTCCCAAGCGCTCGCGCGTGGCCGGGCTCGGCATTATCATGCTGGCACGGGAATCGGGACGGCCGATCATGCCTTTCGCGATGGCGACCAGCCGCTTCGTCCGGCTCAGGAACTGGGACCGCACCACGATCAATCTGCCGTTCGGTCGGGGCGCATTGGTCGGCATCAAGGAAATCCACGTGCCTCCGGATGCCGATGCCGCCGCGATGGAAGCGTTGCGGCAGGAGCTGGAGGATACGTTGAACGAGGCGACCCGGCGCGCCTATCGGCAGCTCGGCCGCCCGGGACCGGAAGATGCCTAAATCGCTTCCCATCGCGCTGCCGATCACGTTGCGGATGTACCGGCGCCTGGCTGCCGGCCTGGTGCCGCTCGCGCCTGCGCTGATCAAGCGGCGGCTGAAGCAGGGCAAGGAGGATCCCGCGCGGGTCGGCGAGCGGCGGGGTCTGTCGCGGGACGTGCGGCCGCATGGCCCGCTGGTCTGGATCCACGGCGCCAGCGTCGGCGAGGTGCTGGCGGCGGCCGCGCTGATCGAGCGGCTGCGCGAGCTCAATCTGCGCATCCTGCTCACCTCGGGCACCGTCACCTCGGCGGCGGTGGTCGCAAAACGCTTTCCGCCCGACGTCATCCATCAATACGCGCCGTATGATTCGCCGCGCTATGTCGCGCGCTTCCTCGACCACTGGAAGCCGTCGCTGGCGCTGTTCATCGAATCCGACCTGTGGCCGAACCTGATCCTGGCCGGCGCGGCGCGCCGCCTGCCGATGGTGCTGATCAACGGGCGGATGTCGCCGCGCTCCTTCCCGCGCTGGCGGCGCATGCACGGCACCATCTCGGCCCTGCTGTCGCGCTTCGACATCTGTCTTGCGCAGTCGCAGACCGATGCCGAGCGCTTTGCCGCGCTCGGCGGCCGCGACGTCGTCACCACCGGCAATCTCAAGCTCGACGTGCCGGCGCCGCCGGCCGATCCTGCCAGGCTCGAGCGGCTGATGGCGATGACGCGCGGACGCCCGGTCATCGTCGCCGCCTCGACCCATCCGGGCGAGGACGAGATGATGGTGGCCGCGCATCGCAGCCTCGTCGGAATCTTCCCGCAGCTTCTCACCGTGATCGTTCCTCGGCATCCCGATCGCGGCTCCTCGATCGCGGGGCTGGTCACCGCATCCGGCCTGAATCCCGGCTTGCGCTCGCGCGAGGAGCTGCCGACGGCGACGACCGACGTCTATGTCGCCGACACCATGGGCGAGCTCGGACTGTTCTACCGGCTCTCGCCCATCGTATTCATGGGCGGATCGCTGATACCCCATGGCGGCCAGAATCCGATCGAGGCGATCAAGCTCGGCGCCGCGATCGTCCATGGTCCGCACGTGTTCAACTTCGCCGACGTCTACGAGGCGCTCGACTCGAACGGCGGAGCGCGGCAGGCCGATACGCAGGAGGCGCTGGTCAAGCAGCTCGGCCTGCTCCTGGCCGAGCCCAGCGTGCGCGACAAGATGCAGCGCGCCGGCTCGGGCGTGGTCGAGCAGCTCGGCGGCGCGCTCGATCGCACCATGACCGCACTCGAGCCCTATCTGTTGCAGTTGCGGATCGAGATGGGGGCCGCCAATGCGTGAGCCGGCCTTCTGGTACCGGCCACGTTCCCCCCAATCCCATGCGTTATGGCCGCTCGGAGCGCTCTACGGCGCGATCACCGCATGGCGCATGCAGCGCGACGGCGTTGACGCCGGCATTCCCGTGATCTGCGTCGGCAACTACCATGTCGGCGGCGCCGGCAAGACCCCGACCGTGCTGGCGCTGACGAAGCTCCTCCGCGCGCTCGGGGAGACGCCGGTCGTGCTCAGCCGCGGCTATGGCGGGCGCCTGAACGGGCCTGTCATGGTCGACCGCGACCGTCACACCGCATCCGACATCGGCGACGAGCCGCTGATGATGGCGCGTGACGTCCCGGTCGCGGTGGCGCGCGACCGCCTCGACGGCGTCGCGCTGGCAAAATCGCAAGGCGCCACCGTGATCCTGATGGACGACGGTTTCCAGAACCCGCGCCTGCTGAAAGATGCCTCGCTGATCGTGATCGACAGCGAGCGCGGCCTCGGCAACGGGCAGGTGTTTCCCGCAGGTCCGCTACGCGCGCCGCTTGGGGCGCAGCTCGCGCGCACCGATGCGCTGGTGCTGATCGGTGACGGCCATGCCGCCGCCGATGTCGCCGCGGAGATCGCCAAGCGCAACAAGCCGGAGCTGCGCGCACGATTGCAGCCGGATGCGGCTTCGCTGGCGCAGCTCTCCGGCAAGCGGGTGTTCGCCTTCGCCGGCATCGGCGATCCCGGGCGCTTCTTCCGCAGCTTGCGTGCGAGCGGCATCGACGTCGCGCGCACGCGCGCCTTCCCCGACCACCACATGTTCTCGGACGACGAGATCGCAGCGCTCGCAGCGGACGCAGAGCGCGAGCAGCTCACGCTGGTGACGACGGAGAAGGATTTTGCCCGCCTGCGCGGGCGCAAAGGCGTGCCTGACAGCATCGTGCCGTTCGCCGTTCAGCTCGCGTTCGACGAACCGGCAATGCTGGAGCGATTGATCAGCGACCATCTCTACAAGGCGCGCGAGCGAAGATTCTCCCGGCGCTGATCTCGTCGATCTGCCGGCGCAGGTTGAAGCCGCGCTCGGTCACGCGCGGCCGCGCACGGCGTCGCCATTCTCCGTCATGGCCCAGCCGGACATCGTGAGGAACCACCAGTCCTCGCCGTAATGCCGCGCGACGCGCTCGCACAGCTCGTGGCGGGCGCGATCGTGGTCGGCCATGCCTGAGAAGGCGAACAGGCCGAACGCGCCGAGCGGCAGCGACAGCACCACGGCATCGCGCGGCCATGCGTCGATGTGCTTCAGCGTCGATGCGATCGCTTCCGGCAGCCGGCCCTCGATCGCGAGGGCCAGCGTCTCGACATGCGAGCGCTCGCGCATCGTGCCGCGCCTGGCGACCAGCTCGCGTGCGAGCGCCGCCTTCTGCCGTGCCAGATCGCCCTGCTGGTAGAAGGCATGCACGCGGGCGCGGGCGATTTGGGCCAGCGCGAAATCCGGATCGGCCGCGATCGCGCGCTCCAGCGTCTCGGCGGTGCCGGTCCAGCCCGCCAGCATGAGGTCGACGCCGTCGCGATAGGCAGATGCGGCCTCGTGCGAGGAGGTGGAGAGCGGCAGGCCGTAGCGGTCTTCATGTGCCATCGTCGTCTCCGAAACTTCACGCCGTCCGCGCGCGGCGGCCCTCGATCGGATAGGCGGGATCGTTGTAGCCCGGTGTCGAGGGATGGCCCGGCACGACCAGTCGGTCGATCAGCGCCTCGTCCTCGGCGCTGAAGCGATAGGCGAGTGCGCCGATGTAGCCGTCCCATTGCTCCTCGGTGCGCGGACCCGCGATCACCGACGAGACGAAGGCGGAGTTCAGCACCCAGGCCACCGCGAACTGGCCGGCGGTGATGCCCTTCGTCTCCGCGTGCGCCTTGATCTCCTGCGCGAGCTGAAGCGATTCCGGCCGCCATTCGGTCTGCATCATGCGGGTGTCGTTGCGGCCCGCGCGCGTCTCCTTGTCGGGCGCTGCGTCCGGCTTGTACTTGCCGGTGAGGACGCCGCGCGCAAGGGGGCTGTAGGGCACGATGCCAAGGCCGTAATAGCTACAGGCCGGGAAGTGCTCGACTTCCGGCATGCGGTTCATGGCGTTGTAGTAAGGCTGGCTCACTGCAGGCCGGTCGATGCCGAGCCGGTCGCAGATGTTGCAGATCTCGGCAACGCGCCAGGCGCGATAGTTGGAGACGCCGAAATAGCGCACCTTGCCCGATTGGATCAGGTCGCCGATCGCGCGCACCGTCTCCTCGAGCGGCGTGGCGTGGTCCTCCTTGTGCAGATAGTAGATGTCGATGTGATCGGTGCCGAGGCGCATGAGGCTCTCGTCAGCCGCCTGCAACACCCAGCGCCGCGAAAGGCCGCCGCGATTGGGATCATTACCCATCGGATTGGCGAGCTTCGTCGCGAGCACCCAGGCGTGGCGGTTGTCGCGGATCGCGCGCCCCACCACCTCTTCGGACGCGCCTTTCGAATAGGCGTCCGCGGTGTCGATGAAGTTGATGCCGGCACCACGCGCCTTGTCGATGATTTGTTTCGACGTGGCTTCATCGGTGGGCCCGCCGAACATCATGGTGCCCAGGCAGATCGGCGACACTTTCAGGCCGCTGCGGCCGAGCTGGCGGTATTGCATGGACGGATCCTCGATGCGGTTCAGATACCAGCATAGTCGCGTCATCTCGTCATTGCGAGTGCAGCGAAGCAGTCCAGAGATGCTCCCACGAGAGACGCTGGATTGCTTCGTCGCAAGAGCTCCTCGCAATGACGGCGGTGGGGCGCGGTGTGCGGCGTTGAAAGCTATCCCGGCCCCTTCAGGATCTTGAACACGCCGTTCGCCATCACGACGCAGCGATCGTCCACCGTCACCTCCGTGCTCATGAAGATCAGGCTCCGCGTCGAGCGCACCACGCGGGGACGGGAGATCAGCAGGTCGCCGATCTGGCCGGCTTCGACGAAATGGGTGTCGAGCTGCACCGTCGCCAGGTACTCCTTGCCGGAGACGTAGCGGGCGGTCATGCCGCAGGTCCGGTCGGCGAACGTCATCATCACGCCGCCCTGAACCATGCCGCGGCGGTTGTGGTGCTTGTCCTCGGTCGCGAGCGCGAATTCGTAGTGGCCGTCGACCTTGCGCTCCCACAAGGGGCCGATCAGGTGCAGGAAGCCGGTGGTGTCCAGCATGCTCCAGCCCTCCGATTTCAGCCTTGCGGCGGTCTTGTTGGTCATCTCGTCCATTCCTGTGCTTGCGTCCTCGTTTCATCGAGGCGTGCCGTGGTGTAGTCAAGCATCATGAGACCGTTCGATGATGCCACACGGCGGAATATCGCGGCTGCCTGCGCGGCCTTCGCGCGCCTGCCGGAGGGCGCTGCGCCGGCGGTGTTGAAGCGTGCCGCGGTGGCGGTCGCGCTGAGCGCAGCAGGCGAGGGCGACGACACGGCGCTGCTGCTGACGCTGCGCGCCTCGCATCTGCGCGCGCATGGCGGTCAATGGGCCTTGCCGGGCGGCCGCTGCGATCATGGCGAAACGCCGATCGAGGCGGCGCTGCGCGAGCTCGACGAGGAGCTTGGCCTTCGTCTGACCGGCGCGGACGTGCTCGGCACGCTCGACGACTATCCGACGCGCTCGGGCTATCTGATCACCCCGGTCGTGGTCTGGGCCGCCGACAGCACCGCGATCAGGCCGAACCCCGACGAGGTGGCCTCCGTCCATCGCATCGCGCTCGCCACGATCGAGCGCGAGGACGCTTTCGATTTCGTCGCGATCCCCGAGAGCACGCGCCGCGTCATCCGTTTCCATCACCAGATGAGCCTGATCCACGCGCCGACGGCTGCGCTGATCTATCAGTTCCGCGAGGTGCTGGCGGGGCGGCACACCCGCGTGACCGATCTGGAACAGCCGGTGTTCGCCTGGAAATGAGATGGTAAACGGCGCGTTAACGTGACGGTTACGAGATGCCTGCTAAGAGGGCAGCATGCATCATTCGATTCGAAACACATTGGCGCTGGTTCCACTTGCGCTCGTCCTGATCGCTCCGGCCGTCCGCGACGCCGAGGCCCAGCTGCTGCCGCAGTTGTTCGCGCAAGGCGCGGGCGCCTCGCCCGCCCTGCTCGAATACCGCCGCAAGCTTGCGGAGTACCAGGCGGCGCGGGCGGCCTTCGACGCCGAGGCCAGCGCCTATTGGAGCCAGATCTCCGAGAAGCGTCGTGGCCGCAACGCCAAGCGGCGCAGCGGGCAGCAGGTCACGCTCGACGATTACGTGCTGGAGCATCCGCCGCTCTACAGCGGGCCGAAGCGGCCGGTGAATCCGGAGCCGGAGGAAACGCCCGACCGGCCACCCCGCAGGCCGATTCCCGTCGTCGCCGATTTCCTGCGCGCGGCGCAGGAGCTCTACAGGTTTACGCCGCAGCGCCCGTCGAGCGAGCTCGAATTCAAGCGCGCCTATGCGCGCTACGCGCTGGCTCACGGCCTGACGCGCGAGCAGGCGGTGCGGGTCTATGCGTTCGAGACCGGCGGCACCGGCAGTTACGACGTGCAGGCGGGCATCGAGCACGGCGGAAAGCGCGCGATCTCGACGGCAATGGGCTACAACCAGCTGCTCACCACCAACAGCGTCGAACTGCTGGCCGAGCAGGGCCATGAACTGATCCGCGCGCTTTCTGAGAAGGTGGCGCGGACATCAGGACCGGCGCGGCATGCGCTCGAGCACAAGCTCGCCGTCCTCAGGAAAATGGTGGCTCACGCGAAATCTGTGCCCGATACCTGGTCGGAGCACGAGAAGATGGGCAGCACGCCGCAAGGCTGGGCCATGCACGCGATGGTGCTCGACGTCGACATCGGGCCGATGCTGCAGACCCACAAGCTGCTGACCTCGGTGCATTTCGCCCGCGCCAAGGGCCACACCCGCCCGCTCACCGCAGCCGAGCTCGAGATGATGAACCTCACCGGCGACGGCACCGGCCTCGACATGGTGACGATGCCGCAGGCGATGCGCGAGCAGGTGCCGACGTCGAACTTCTTCCAGCGCGGCGGTTATGAACGCAATCCGGTTGCGATCCGCCACAACACGGTGGCTAAGCTTCTGAGGGTGACGGACGAACGCATGGACGTGAACAGCAACAAAGCCGGCGCAAAGGAGCTGGCGGCGGCGTTCTAGCTCCTGCTCGCCATATCCTCCGCCGTCATGCCCCGCGACCCGGCTACGCCAAGGCTTCGCCGAGGTTAAGATACAGGGCGCCGAAGCTTTAGCGAAGGCGGCAGGCGGGGCATCTAGTACGCCGCGGCCTCTCGATTCAGCCACGACAGCTCCTGAATACCGGATCCCCCGCTTTCGCGGGTGATGACACCGAGTGTGGTGCTGCCAATTACCCGACAGCCCGATCGGCCCCCTTATCGATCCGGCCCGAACTTGAACTTGCCGTCGCCCTCGAGATATGGGCCGCTGCGCATGTAGAGCTGACCGTTCTGGCCGATGAAGAACAACGTGCCCTTTGGCACCTTCTTGGCGCCCTTGAACAGCTCGCCCGCATTGCTGGTGCCCATCTGGTAGGAATAGGTCTTGCCCTCCCTGTCATAAGCATACCCCATGTCGGGCTTCAGCTCCCAGGGTGTCGCTCCGGTTTGCGCCGATGCTGGCCCTGCGAATGCGCCGAGCGCCGCTGCGATTGCAAATGTCTTGACTGGAAATGCCGTCATCCCATCCTCCCACGGTCGGGACATTGCTCACTTGAACAAATCACGAACGATATGTTCGGGTCAACTTGCGAAAGCGCCGCAGCGCATCACGTCCTGCCCAGCAGCTTGTGATTTTCCCTTTGTCCCCTCGCGACTATGTTCTGCTTTCCGTCTAGAACGCAACTCGACAAAATGATCGGTAGGGATGATTCGGATGCGTCATGTGATCAAGCTTTGCTGTGCTGCTGCAGTGTCGCTGACCGCGCTGGCGCCGGCCGCGCGGGCGGACGACTACCAGCTCAGCCACAACCAGCGCATTTCCTGCAGCCGCGGCCTTGCCCCGGGCAAGCTGAATACGGCGACCTGCAAGTCCTACACCTATCTCTTCAACACCAAGACCTCGGAATATTTCCGCTGCCAGGTCTCGCTGGCGCTGACGCGCGACAATAAGGAGGTCATCAACGTCCAGACCGACGGCGGCTGCATCAAGAAGCCGCGCATCTTCGAGACCGACGGAAAGTATGATTTCGACGCGACCGAGACCGAGCCGCCGAACACCAATTCGTTCTTCGGCCCCGGCGGCTACTCGATCTGGGCGGCCGACGTCAGCGCGCAGAAGGTGCGCGGCTGCATCACCATTTCGTCCGGCCTTGGTTCCGACATCTCCAAGTGCCTGGACATGGCGTTCCAGTAGGGACGCGCTCGATCGCCTCATAAGCGGTGCACTCCCTCACCGGCCGCGCCACGTCGCCGCAGCCCAAGTTCCCGAAAGATCGAGCGGATCGGGCGTTTACCGCAGCCCAGCCTTATCTTTTGGATGGGTTGACCCGCATCGTTCCTCCGGCCAATTTCGCGGCCGGTTTGGGGAGAACAACAACCATGAAACGGACCATCTTCGGCGCGGCCGCGGCTCTTGCTCTGGCAGCGTCGGCACCTTCTGCGCATGCTCAATCCTTCATCAACGTCCTGACCGGCGGCACCTCGGGCGTCTACTATCCGCTCGGGGTCGCGATCGGAAAGATCTACGGCGAGAAGATTCCGAACGTGAAGACGCAGGTGCAGGCCACCAAGGCGTCGGTCGAGAACCTGATCCTGCTGCAGCAGGGCCGCGGCGAGCTGGCGTTCACGCTCGGCGACTCGCTCAAGGCCGCCTGGGAGGGCGAGGAGGAGGCGGGCTTCAAGACCAAGCTCGACAAGCTCAGGACCATCGGGGCGATCTATCCGAACTACATCCAGATCGTCGCGACCACTGAGTCCGGCATCAAGACGCTGGCCGACCTCAAGGGCAAGAGCCTGTCGGTGGGTGCGCCGAAGTCGGGCACCGAGCTGAATTCGCGCGCGATCCTGGGCGCAGCCGGCATGAGCTACAAGGATCTCGGCAAGGTCGAGTATCTGCCCTTCGCCGAGTCCGTCGACCTCATGAAGAACCGGCAGCTCAACGCCACGCTGCAATCGGCCGGCCTCGGCGTCGCCTCGCTGAAGGACCTGTCGACCTCGAGCCCGATCACGGTGGTGTCGGTGCCGAAGGAGACGGTCGACAAGATCGGCCCGCCTTTCGTCGCCGCGACCATTCCCGCCAACACCTATGCCGGCCAGGACAAGGACGTGCCGACGGCGGCCGTGATCAACTATCTCGTCACCAGCTCCGCGGTATCGGACGACCTCGCTTATCAGATGACCAAGCTGGTCTACGAGTCGCTGCCGGAACTCGTCAACGCGCATGCGGCCGGCAAGGAGATCAAGTTGGAGACCGCGGCCGCCGGGAGCCCGGTGCCGCTGCACCCGGGCGCGATCCGCTATTACAAGGAAAAGGGGCTGATCAAGTAATTCTCCCTCCGTCGTCATTCCGGCGCGGCTCGTCAGAGCCGAACCCGGAATCTCGAGATTCCGGGTTCGATGCAGCGCATCGCCCCGGAACGACGGAGTAGTCGTGGATGCCCGGGGTCAGCCCGGGCATGACGTTTTTGGGGTATGTGCCACTGCTGTCCGCGGCGGACAGGCTAAGGACGAATGAGATGCTGGAAAAGGCAGAGGGCACGGCAACGGCGCCTGACAAGGTCAAGGTCGAGTTCGACAATTTCGAGCATGGCTTCCCGGAAGGCTTTGGTCCGGGCTGGTGGGGCGCGCTGGCTTACTGGATCGGCATCGCATTTGCCGCGTTCCAGCTCTATGTCGCCGCCTTCAACTATCTGCCGAGCCAGGTGGTGCGCGGCGTCCATGTCGGCTTCCTGCTTCTGCTCACCTTCGGCCTGATCGCCAACTTCACTGCGAAGAGCGCGTTCGGCCGTGCGCTCGGCTGGGTGATCGGCGGTGCCGGTTTTTTGTGCGGCCTCTACCAGTGGATATTCTACGCCGACCTGATCGCGCGCGACGGGGATCCGACCCGGCTCGATCTCGTGGTCGGCACGCTGCTCGCCGTGCTGATCTTCGAGGGCACGCGGCGCCTGATGGGCGCGGCGCTGCCGCTGATGTGCGGCGCGTGTCTGGTCTACTGGTTCTTCGGCCAGTACCTGCCGTCGCCGCTCAACCATCGCGGCTACGATTTCGATCAGGTCGTCACGCATCTGTCGTTCGGCACCGAAGGCTTTTACGGCGTCCCGATCTACGTCTCGGCGACCTACATCTTCCTGTTCATCCTGTTCGGCTCGTTTCTGGAGCGCGCCGGCATGATTCAGCTGTTCACCGACGTCTCCCTCGGCCTGTTCGGCAGGACCCGCGGCGGACCGGCCAAGGTCGCGGTATTCGCCTCGGGCATGATGGGCACGATCTCCGGTTCGGGCGTTGCCAACGTCGTCACCGTCGGCCAGTTCACGATTCCCCTGATGATCAGGTTCGGCTATCGCCGCGCCTTCGCCGCCGGCGTCGAGGCCACGGCCTCGATGGGCGGCCAGATCATGCCGCCGGTGATGGGCGCGGTCGCCTTCATCATGGCCGAGACGCTCGGCGTGCAATATTCGGAAATCGTCAAGGCGGCCGCGATTCCCGCGATCCTCTACTTTGCCTCCGCGTTCTGGATGGTGCATCTGGAAGCCGGCAAGCACGGTCTGGTCGGCATGAAGCGCTCGGAGATCCCGAGCGCGTGGAAGGCGCTAGTGACGCGCTGGTATCTCGTGCTGCCGCTCGCCGCGCTGGTCTATATGCTGTTCGAGGGCTTCACGCCGCTCTATGCCGGCAGCATGGGCCTTGCGCTGACAGTGACGCTGATCCTCGGCACGGCCATCACGACGGGCGCGTCGTCCAAAGTGATCCGCTACATTTTCTGGATCGGGCTCGCGCTCGTGGTCGCCGCGCTGTCGCGTGACGGCCTCCAGATCGTCCCGGTCGCGAGCGTCGTCGTCGGCCTGATCGTGATCACGGCCTTCGTGCGCGGCGGCTTCACCGCCTTGCGCGCCTGCCGCGATGCGCTGGCCGAAAGCGCGAAATCCGCCATCACCGTCGGCATGGCCTGTGCCATCGTCGGCGTCATCATCGGCATGATGTCGCAGACCGGCGTCGGCACCATCTTCGGCGGCTGGGTGATCGGGCTCGGCGAGAAGAGCCTGTTCCTGGCGCTGGTCATGACCATGCTGCTGTCGATCCTGCTCGGCACCGGTATTCCGACCATCCCGACCTACATCATCACCGCCGCGCTCGCCGCGCCGGCGCTGGCCAAGCTGGGGGTGCCCCTGATCGCGAGCCACATGTTCGCGTTCTATTACGGGATCATGGCCGACCTCTCGCCGCCGGTGGCGCTGGCCGCGCTCGCTGCGGCGCCAATTGCGAAGGAGAACCCGGACAAGATCGGTTGGGAGGCGATGCGCATCGCGCTCGCCGGTTACGTCATCCCCTTCATCTTCGTCTTTTCGCCCGCCCTGATGCTGCAGGCCGGCGATCCCATGGCGGCCAGTCTCGGCTTCTACGGCGCGGTGGCGCTGGCGAGCTTGAAGGCGCTGGTGGCGATCGGCCTGTTCGGCATGGTCGCGATCGGCTTCCTGTTCACACGGCTGACGCTGATCGAGCGCCTGGTCGCGCTCGGCGGCGCGTTCTGCCTGCTCGGCGAATTCCCGTTCAGCGACACCGCGGGATTTATGCTCGCTGCGGCGATCGTGCTGTGGCAATGGCGGCAGCGACCGCCGGCGCCGGTCGAGGCGGCGTGAGCCTCTGCCTGGCAACGGCGGCTGGCGTGAAGGCGCTGGCGCTGTCCGCATTCACGCTCAGCTGGACGCATTCGATCGCGAAGGTCGAATGGCAGGAAGATTGGCGCGTCACGCCCGCCGGGCTCGAACTGGTGCAGGCCCGCGTCAAGGGCACCGGCCCCGGCATGGAGCCGCCGCCCGAGGCGCGGCTCGTCGACCGCTGGTTTCAATGGCGCCCGCAGCGAGCCGCCATGCAGGAAGTCGTGCTCGGCAACTCCGGCGCGACCGGGGAATGGCGGCTGTGCCATGATGGAAAGTGCCGGACATTGTCGGAGATTGCCGGGCATCCCATCGGTGCTAACGTCACCACGATGAAGGTCTGCGAGAGTCCGTAGCCAGCATGAGCGGAGCGATATGCGGGACCGCTGTGCCCCGGATGTCGCTGCGCTCATCCGGGCTACGAGAACAACAAACGGGAGACAGGCGATGGATCGGCTCAAGGGCAAGGTTGCGATGGTGGTGGGGGCCGGCTCGATCGGGCCCGGCTGGGGCAACGGCAAGGCGACCGCGGTGACCTTTGCGCGCGAGGGCGCGCAGGTGTTTTGCGTCGATCGCAACGGTGCGGCCGCCGAGGAGACCGCGGCGATCATCACCGGCGAAGGCGGCAAGGCCACGGCGTTCACGGCCGACGTCTCGCGCGCGAGCGAGATCGAGGCAATGGTGGCGGCGTGCCTGAAGGCCCATGGCCGCATCGACGTGCTCGAAAACAATGTCGGCATCGCCGAGATGGGCAGCGTGGTCGAGGTGAGCGAGGAGAGCTGGGACCGCGTCTTCAGCGTCAACCTCAAGAGCGCCTATCTCGCCATGAAGCACGTCATTCCCGTCATGGTGAAGCAGGGCGGCGGCTCGATCATCAACATCTCCTCGATCGCCTCGATTCGCCACATGGGCATCTCCTATGTCACCTACGGCGCCTCGAAGGCGGCGATGAACCAGATGACGCGGACCACCGCGATCGAGTTCGCGCGCCACCACGTCCGCGTCAACGCGATCCTGCCCGGCCTGATGAAGACGCCGATGGTCGAGCACTCCGCAGGCCTCGCCGCCAGCTACGCCAAGGGCGACGTCGAGGCGATGTGGCGGGCCCGCGACGCGCAGGTGCCGATGGGCCACATGGGCGATGCCTTCGACGTCGCCAACGCCGCGCTGTTCCTGGCGTCGGACGAAGCGAAGTATGTGACGGGCATCGAGCTCGTGGTCGATGGCGGCATCACCTGCAAGGCGGGGGCGTAGCTCCCTAATCTCTCCCGTCATCCCGGGGCGCGCAACGCGCGAGCCCGGGATCCATAACCACAGGGAGAAGTCGTAGCACGAGCTGGCAACTCCGAGTCCTCGCCAAACCACGGCCTGTGGCTATGGATCCCGGATCTGCGCTTCGCTTGTCCGGGACGACAGCGGTGACTACTGCGCCAGCGCCAATATTCCACCGGCAAAGGCGTGCCACGCGGCCGTCTCGCTGATCGGCCAGTTCAGCACCTTCACCGCCAGCAGCGAGAGCGTGCCGTAGATGTAGACCGGATGCACGCGGCCTTCGTTGCGCCAGTCGCGCACCATGGCGACGACGAGCAGAAGAGAGGCGACGACGGCCGGCGCGATCGTGACCGGCACCGGCGGCGGGCCGGGCGGTCCCGGAGGCGCCAGGAAGGTCAGGAACCAGCGTGCGATCGCGGCATCGAGGATCGAGACCGCGGCCAGCAGCGCCAGGCGCTTGTGAACCTCGGGCCTGCGCGTGTTCATGATGGCGAGCACGAACACCACGGCAAAGAAGGCGATGCCGCTCATCGGCACGATCGAGAATGCGACGCCTGCGTCGGCCTTCCCAAGCGCCGCGGCGTTCTTCATCGAGGTCACGGACGCGAAGAAGCCAAAAATGACCATCGCGGTCGCAAGCGAGACGCCGGCGATGCCGAGCGCGCGGTGATTGGCCATACGGCCGGAAGCCGCGAGCCAGGTCTGGAGCACGAAATAAAGCGACCAGGTGAAGAACAACAGTCCGTGAAAATGGATCACCGGGCTTGCTGAGAGCGTCCGGTTGGCAAGCGGCATCCAATAGGTCGGTGCGAAGCCGAGAAACGCGGTGGCGGCGCAGGCAAGCGCCATGTGGAGATAAAAATATCGTGCAGGCGACGCATCACGCGCGCGTACACGACGGTCGTCGATCAGGATCGTCATGAGGGGTGAGTCTGGGGCGTCGGGGTTTGGTTCAAACGTCGGGATGCTCTGTGTGACCTGGCGCACTTTGCTGAACGCCCCAAGCTCGCCGTCATACCTGGATCTGCATGCGCGCAAGGCGCGCTTGTCCGGGACGGCCGCGGGACGTCACCCGCCCGCGCTCAATTCTGCGCGATCGAGTTCCTCCTCGAGCCGGTGAAACGCATCGTCGCCGATCACCTCGGTGGCGCGCAGGCTGAAGATCGCCTTGCGCGCGGCCTCGATGGCGCGGCGGCGCAAGGGATCGGCGGGCAGTTCCCCATTGACGATGCCGCCATTCGGATCGGCCTCGGCCTGCATCAGGATGGCGCGATATTCGAGCCGCAGGATTTCCGCCTCCTCCGACGGATCGCTCTCGATCGCCTCGAGCGCGGCGCGATAGGCGACCGCGCGTCCGCGGGCGACCTCGATCCCGACCGGATCGTCGTCCTGAAGGTTGAAGGCGAGGATCAGCGGCCGCAGCGTCAGGCCCTGGATCACCAGCGTCCCCAGCACCACCGCGAAGGCGATGAAGACGATGAAGTCGCGATGGGGGAAGTTCTCCGGCAGGGCAAAGGCGGTCGCGAGCGTGACAAGACCGCGCATGCCGCACCAGGAAATGATGAGGCCACCCTTGGGCGAGGCCACCTGTTTCGGATCCCTGGGGTGATAGATCCCCTGTACGATCAGCACCCGCAGCGTCGTGCGATAGAACGTCACCCAGAACAGCCGTACGAGAACCACCGTGAGCAGGATCCAGGCGGCGGCCACGCAATATTCCCAGCGCACGTCCGCGTCCAGCCGCGTCCAGATCGGACGCATCTGCATGCCGATCAGCATGAAGGCCAGCACGTTGAGCACGAACACCATCGTCTCCCATACCGCATAGGACGGCACCCGCAGCCGCGCCGGCATGCGCGCCGGCGCCGTGCGCGCCAGGGTGATGGCGTAGACGACGATGGTGAGGATGCCGGACAGGCCGAGATGCTCGGCGGCGATCCAGATCATGAAGGTGGTGGCGAACTGAACGATGATTGCGCTCGGTGCCTCCGTCACGCGCTCCATGATCGGCGAGATGAGGCGAGCTGCGGCAAGGCCGGCGACGAGGCTGCCGACCAGAGCCAGTGCCATGGTCGGCGCGACCTGGCTCCAGGTCAGATGCTCGGTGGCGACGGCGCCAACGGCGATTCGGTAGATCAGCAGCGCGCTGGCGTCGTTGAGCAGGCTCTCGCCCTCCAGCACCTTGACCATGCGATGTGGTAGCTTGACCTGGCTCAGGATCGCAACCGCAGCAGCCGCATCCGGCGGCGCGACGATGGCCCCGAGTGCGACCGCGGCGGCCCAGGGCATGTCCGGCATCAGCTGGTGCGCGACGAAAGCCACGGCAGCCGTGGTCAGGCCGACCGCGGCGACCACCAGGGTCGAGACCGGAACCCAGTTGTTGCGGAGATCGCGCAGCGACGTATCAAAGGCGGCGTCGAGCAGGACCGGTGCGACAAAAAGGGCCAGGGCGAGGTCCGGCTCCAGCGTCCAGGACGGGCTCGACGGCACGAAGGCAATCAGCGCGCCGCCGATGGCGAGAAAGGTCGGGTAGGGGACCTTGATCCGCCGCGCCAGCGCCGATAAGCCAACTGCGCCGAGCAGCAGCGCGATGATCCACTCGAATGTCGACACGATGATCCCCGAACCCATTTGAGCGGCGCCACAAGCTGGCACTAATCCCGCCGTATGCTTGATAGTACGGCTCCAAAGCAAGAGCTCAAGACAAGCTCAAGACAAACGCCCGACACAGGTTTCTCGACTGCAAACGAGCATGCGTTTTCTCATCCCCTTGTTCGGCGCCGGGCTGCTCTCCGCGCTCTCGCTCGCGCCCGCCGATGCAGCGACCGGCGGCGAGCCGGTTGCGGTGGTGCAAGTCGATCTAGAGGCTTGCCTCGCGGCGGCTGCGGCCGACGACGTGGACAAGGCCGCCGCGGCCTGCGCCGCCGTGATCGACAATGAGAAGACGGCAAAGGTAGACCTGATCAAGGCGCTGATCGCACGCGGCGCGCTATATGCGCGGCACGACCAGATCGACCGTGCCATCGCAGATGACAGCCGTGCGCTCTCGCTCGATCCGGGCCTCGCAGATATCTTCAACGCGCGTGGCGAGCTCTGGCTGAGGAAGGACGACAAGCCGAGGGCGGTGCAGGACTTCGGCGCGGCGCTCAGGATCGATCCCAACCACGCGAAGGCCAAGGCCAATCACAAGGCGATGGCGCGCGAGCTCGAACGTATCGGCGCGCAGATGGCGCTGGCCGGCAAGCCCAGCTTCAGTTGCGCGCGCGCGCGTCGCGCGGCGGAAAGGGCGATCTGCGCCAATCGCGAGCTTGCCGACCTCGATCGCGAAGTCTTTGCCGCCAATGCCCGCGCGGTCGGGCAGGCGCGCAATCCGGACGAGGCCAAAGCGCTCCAGCGCGAGCAGGCTGCGTTCATCGCCCGCCGCAATGCAGAATTCGGACGGCCAGGCTACGACCTGAAAAAGGCGATGCAGGAGCGCCTGCAGCGGCTCAACGGCGTGGACGGGTATTGAGCTCTGCGCTCCCCCCACACCTCCTTGTTGAACCCATCCTCTGCGAGGCGCGACAACGGTGAGAACCCGACGTCACGGAGCCCTATGTCATGTGCGGCACTCGAGCCTCCGCGCAAGCGCTTTCGCCTGCCAAAATCTGTCTTCGCGCCATCTTCCTCGGCGCGGTGATGAGCCTTGCCTTCATCGTGCCGGCCGTTGCCGGAGCTGATTGCGTGCCGGGCAGCAAGGCTGCTCCCGCAGACCTGATGTCCGCGTGCAGCGCCATCATCGACCAGGCGGCAAACCCGGTATCGGAGCGTTCCCTGGCGCTGGTCGCTCGCGCCGAAGCCAATGCCCGGACCTCCGGGGGCCTGTCGCAAGCGCTGCGCGATCTCGACCGCGCCATCGCGCTCGACGGCAACAACGCAAAGGCCTGGCGCGTGCGCGGCGACCTCTTGCGCACGGCCGGCGGCGACCTCAATCGCGCCGCGGCGGACCTGACCAAGGCGATCGAACTCGATCCGCAGGATGCGGAAGCATACCAGCTGCGCGGCGTCGTCTACACCAACCAGCATCGCTTTGACCGCGCCATCGCAGATTACGACCAAGCCATCAAGCTGAAGGCCGATTTCGCCCAGGCCTGGTCCGACCGCGGAGCGACCTTCTATCTGCGTGGCGACTACGCCAAGGCCGTGGCCGACCTCAGCGAGGCGCTGCGTCTCGATCCGGATCGGCCGCGCAGTTACACCACCCGCGGCGCCGCCTTTAAGAAGCTCGGCGAGTTCGACAAGGCGATCGCGGACGACAGCGAGGCGATCCGGCTCGATCCGAAGGTGCCGGAGTATTTCGACAATCGCGGTCTCACCTACGCCGCCATGAAGGAGTACGACAAGGCGATCGCCGATTACGATCAGGCGATCCGCCTCGAGCAGCGGGTTAACTTCCTGACCAACCGGGGCGATTCCTACCAGCTCAAAGGCGAACTCGGTGCTGCGCTGTCGGACTACAACGACGCACTGAAACTCGATCCGAAGTTCGCCAAGACCTACAACAACCGCGCCGTGCTCTACAAGAAAATGGGCGATCGCAAGAAGGCGCTGGCCGACTACGAGGCGACGTTGCGGCTCGATCCCGCCAATGAAAACGCGACCAGCGGCCGCCGCCTGATGATCGCCGAAATCGCTAAATTCGGCGGCGAGCCGGCCCGTGCGCTGAACGCCGCCCCGAGCGACCCGTCATTCGAATGCGCCACTGCCAAGCGCGAGGTCGAGAAAGTGATCTGCGCCGATCCGCAGCTCGGCGTGCTCGATCGCCAGATCGCCGAGGCTTACGAGCGCGTGTTGAAATCCGCGAGCAAGCGCTTCGCGAATAGTCTGCGCAGGTCCCAGCGCGAGTTCCTGGCCACGCGCGATGCGAGCTTCCGTCGTCCCGGCTATGATCTGAAGAAGGTCATGCAGGATCGCTTGCAGAAATTGAATGCGATGGAAAGCTGAGGAGCGTCCGTCGCCTCTCTCCGCGTGCGGCGTGCTTTAGCTGTGTGCACGCCTCGTCCTTCGAGGCGCCAGCCTTCGGCGGGCCCTCAGGATGAGGCTCAGCGCGTATGCCCATAGAGACTGCAGCCACACACTCTCGTTCCTCATCCTGAGGGCCCGAAGGGCGGGCGTCTCGAAGGATGGCCGCAGGCGATGTCGCTTCCACATGCGATTGCCCTGCCGCAAGCGGGGAGAGTGGGGAAAGACCCATCCTTTTCGGCTTGAACCGCGGCCCGTTCCCGCGAAAATAGGCCGACAAGAAGGCCGGCAATTGATCCTGGTCATGGCGGGGCGCATGCCCTGCCACAAGGGTCGGAGCCAGGCGAATAAGGGGAACGGGAGCGCGGGAATGAATATCCAGGGCAAGAGTCTCTATCACGAGGTCCATGCGCGCTCGCTGGCCGACCCCGAGGGCTTCTGGGCCGAGGCGGCCAAGGAGATCGACTGGATCGAGCCGCCGAAGAAGATCTTCGATCCCGCGCAAGGCACCTACGGCCGCTGGTTTGCCGGCGGCGTGGTCAACACCTGCTACAACGCGCTCGACCGCCATGTCGAGCGCGGCCGCGCCGACCAGGTCGCGCTGATCCATGATTCACCGCTGGCGGGTTCGGTCACCAAGCTCACCTATGCCGAGCTGCTGAAAGAGGTCCAGGCGCTCGCCGCAATCATGCAGGATTTCGGCGTCGCCAAGGGCGACCGTGTCATCCTCTACATGCCGATGGTGCCGGAGGCGGTGGTCGCGATGCTCGCCTGCGCGCGGCTCGGTGCGGTGCACTCGGTGGTGTTCGGCGGCTTTGCCGCAAAAGAGCTCGCCACACGGATCGACGATGCGCAGCCCAAGCTCATCCTCTCCGCCAGCTGCGGCATCGAGCCCGGCCGCATCGTGCACTACAAGCCGCTGCTTGACGAGGCGATCAGGCTGGCCGGCAGCAAGCCCAAGGCCTGCATCGTGCTGCAGCGTCCGCAGCTCACCTGCGAGATGACGCCGAGCCGCGACTACGACTGGGCCAGCCTGCGCCGCAAGGCGCTGAACGACGGCAAGAGCGCGCCTTGCGTGCCCGTTGCCGCCACCGATCCGCTCTACATCCTCTACACTTCGGGCACCACGGGCATTCCGAAGGGTGTCGTGCGCGACAATGGCGGGCATCTGGTCGCGGTGAAATGGTCGATGTTCAACCTCTACGGCGTCAAGCCGGGCGAGGTGTGGTGGTGCGGCTCCGATATCGGCTGGGTGGTCGGGCACAGCTACATCGTCTACGGGCCGCTGCTGCACGGCGCGACCACGATTATGTATGAGGGCAAGCCGGTCGGCACGCCCGATGCCGGCGCCTTCTGGCGCGTCATCAGCGAGCACAAGGCCGTCGCCTTCTTCACCGCGCCGACCGCGTTCCGCGCGATCCGCAAGGACGATCCCGAAGGCAAGTTCATCCGGCAATATGATCTCTCCGGATTCCGCACGCTGTTCCTGGCCGGGGAGCGCGCCGATCCACCGACGGTGGAATGGGCGGAGCAGCAGCTGAAGGTGCCGGTGATCGACCATTGGTGGCAGACCGAGACCGGCTGGTGCATCGCCGGCAATCCGGTCGGCCTCGGCATGCTGCCGGTGAAGCACGGCTCGCCGACGGTGCCGATGCCCGGCTATCAGGTCGATGTCGTCGACGAAGCGGCAAAGCCGGTCGGCCCCAATACGATGGGATCGATCGTCATCAAGCTGCCGATGCCGCCGGGCTGCCTGCCGACGCTGTGGAATCAGGACGAGCGCTTCAAGGAGGCCTATCTCAGCGAATTCCCCGGCTACTACAAAACCTCCGACGCCGGCTACAAGGACGAGGACGGCTATGTCTTCGTGATGGGCCGCACCGACGACATCATCAATGTGGCCGGCCACCGCCTCTCCACCGGCGGCATGGAGGAGATCCTGGCCTCGCATCCCGACGTCGCCGAATGCGCCGTGCTCGGCGTCAAGGATGCGATCAAGGGCGAGGTGCCCTGCGGTTTCCTGGTGCTCAAGGCGGGTGTGAAGCGCCCGCCCGCCGAGATCGAAAAGGAGATCATCGCGCTGGTGCGGGACAAGCTCGGCCCGGTCGCCGCGTTTAAACTCGCCATCACCGTCGGCCGCCTGCCCAAGACGCGCTCCGGAAAGATCCTGCGCGGCACCATCAAGAAGATCGCCGACGGCGACTCCTGGACCATGCCGGCCACGATCGAGGATCCCAAGGCGCTCGACGAGATCGGCGAGGCGTTGAAGGGGCGGGTGTGAGGCGAACTTCGTCCGTCATTCCGGGCGATGCGAAGCATCGAACCATGGTGCGCATTGCGCACCTGAGAATCTCGAGATTCCGGGTTCGGTCCTGCGGACCGCCCCTGAATAACGGTGCTGCCGACTTACATTCTCCGCATTCCGCGCTAAACAGGGGCGGCCAACAAGGGACCCTCGATGCCACTCGTCGCCGCGCCGCGCCTGCTTGCAGCCGCCACTCTCGCTATCGCCCTGTCCGGCTGCTCGGCGCGCTACCAGACTCCGGTGGCGGCGGGCGGCGACGATGACGACGCGGTGTGCCAGAGCCGGGGCTACGCGCAAGGCTCGCCGGAATACGTGGCCTGCCGCAAGGATCGCGACGTCCAGCGCAACGGCGCCATCGCCCGCGCGGACCGACGACAGCGCGATCTCGGCGAGTACATGCTGAACAATCCCGTGCGGCCTTAAGCCGACTCAGTTCGTTGCACGTTCTGAACTGACGCCATCGCGGTTCTCCGCGGCCATTGTCGCGCACGTCCACCCAGGTACCGTGCAAGTCCCTCGCATTGTCGTCGACCGTGGCAGATGTGCAACGCCGAACCTGATTCATGGCGCGTCAGTCCCATTTTGATTCAGGTCAAATCCGAGGGCGGCCCGTTTCTGCTCTGACAGCTGTGATCGCGCAACGGGGCGCGCATGGCTCTCAAGGGGAATTCAATGCGAAGGACTATTCGAAATGCGGCACGGATCGCCGTGCTCGCCGCGGCGTTGGGCGGCGTGCTTGCATCGGCGCAAGCTGCGGATCTACCGGTTTATACCAAGGCGCCGCCGGCGGTGGAGGCCTGGAATCCCTGGATGATCCGTCTGCGCGTGCTCGGCGTTTTGCCGGACGGCGGTGGTAGCACGGTCAATGTCGCGGGTGTGCCCGCGCTGTCGTCGCCGAACTCGGGCCTTCACATCAGCGACCAGGTCGTCCCCGAGCTCGACATCTCCTATTTCTTCACCCCGAATATCGCGGCCGAATTGATTCTCGGCGTCACGCGGCATCACCTCACCGGATCTGGCGCGCTCCAGGGGCTCGATATCGGCAAGACCACGCTGCTGCCGCCGACCCTCACCCTGCAATACCACTTCACCAATTTCGGCGCCTTCAAGCCCTATATCGGCGCCGGCGTGAACTACACCGTGTTCTTCAACAATTCGGCGTCCAACATTCCGTTCGGTGGACTCGCCGTCACCAACCTGCATGTCAGCAACGCCTGGGGCGGCGCGGTGCAATTCGGCTTCGACTACATGTTCGACAAGCATTGGGGCCTCAACGTGGACGTGAAGAAGCTGTGGCTCCAGCCGAACTACTCGGCCACGGTCAACGGCGCGATCCCGGTCACCGGCACCGCGCACATCGATCCGTGGCTGGTCGGCGCGGGCGTGACCTACAAGTTCTGAGGCGCTTGTTGCGTCCGTCTCGACGCCCGCGATCTCACACACGAAAAAACGCGGCAGGTTTCCCTGCCGCGTTTTCTTCGTGCGGTCGATCGTGAAAAGGGGAATTACTCCTCCTCTTCCTCGTGCTTCTTGCCGCCGAGCGTCTTCAGCTTGGCGAACACGGCGTCGACATTGAGGTCGTCGCTGGACTTCTCGGCGGGCTCGTACTCGTCCTTGCGAGTGGTCTCGGAGGCCGGCAGCAGGGTGGCGCCGCCATAGGCCGCGTCGATCGGCTTTTCCTTGGCGGCGCGCTGCACCTCGAAATCGAGCTCGATCTGCGAGCAGAGGCCGAGGGTAACCGGGTCGATCGGGGTCAGCTGGGACGTGTTCCAGTGGGTACGATCGCGGACGCTGGCGATGGTGCTCTTGGTGGTGCCGACCAGGCGCATGATCTGGGCGTCCTTCAGCTCCGGATGGCTGCGCAGCAGCCAGAGGATGGCGCTCGGGCGCTCGTGGCGGCGCGACACCGGGGTGTAGCGCGGGCCCTTGCGCTTGGGCTGGGGCGGCAGCACCACCTTGCTCTCCTGCAGGCGGAGCCGGTAATCCGGGTTATTCTCGCCCTTCTCGATCTCCTCGCGGGTCAGCTGGCCGTTGGAAAGGGGATCCATGCCCTTGATGCCCTGGGCGGCGTCACCGTCGGCGATTGCGCGCACCTCGAGGGGATGCATCTTGGTGAAATCGGCGACCTGATCGAAGGTCAGCGCGGTGTTGTCGAGCAGCCAGACGGCGGTCGCCTTGGGCATCAGAGGTGCGTTGCTCATGGCAAATCTCCTTTGTGCTTCGCCCACCCCTCTGGAGGCGAAACCGGTGGTCATCAGCGATGACATGGAATTCGGGCTATATAAGCCCGGCGGGGGTAGCCATGCAATGGTTCTGCTATAGATAGTGCCTTGACACCGCCCGAAAGGGGGCCCAATTCCCTTTGAACCGCTGTATGGTTCAAGCCGACAGTCTTTAGCCCAATTCCCATCCATCGACCGCCCCGGCCAGACGGCGAAACGGGTGATTCGGTCACGAGATCGCTCAATGTCAGCCAAGCCAGACCTCAAGATCGTGCTTTGTTCTCCCCGCGGCTTCTGTGCCGGAGTGGTCCGGGCGATCGACACCGTAGAAAGGGCGCTCGATAAATACGGCGCTCCCGTCTATGTTCGCCACGAGATTGTGCACAACAAGTACGTCGTCGATGGGTTGAAGAAGAAGGGCGCCATCTTCGTCGAGGAGCTGGCTGAGATCCCCGAAAACACCACCGCGCCAGTAGTGTTTTCGGCCCACGGGGTGCCGAAATCGGTTCCGGCGGACGCCCAGTCTCGCAATCTGTTCTCGCTGGATGCGACCTGCCCGCTGGTGACCAAGGTGCATCGCGAGGCCGCGATCCATTTCAAGCGTGGCCGCGAGATCTTCCTGATCGGCCATTCCCACCATCCCGAGGTGGTCGGTACGCTCGGCCAGCTGCCGCCCGGCGCCGTGACCCTGATCGAGACCGCCGAGGACGCCAAGACCATCACGCCGAAGGACCCCAACAACCTCGCCTTCGTGACCCAGACCACGCTGTCGATCGACGACACTGCCGAGATCGTGGCCCTGCTCAAGGAGCGTTTCCCGAACATCAACGGGCCGCACAAGGAAGACATCTGCTACGCCACCACCAACCGCCAGCTCGCCGTGAAGAAGGTGGCACCCGTGGTGGACGCGCTCATCGTCGTCGGCGCTCCCAATTCGTCGAACTCGCAGCGTCTGCGCGAGGTCGCCGAGCGCGAGGGCTGCAAGATCGCGGTATTGGCGCAGCGCGCCGCCGACATCGATTGGAGCAAGTTCGGCAACATCAAGAGCCTCGGCATTACCGCCGGTGCGTCCGCACCCGAGGTGATCGTCGAGGAGATCATGGACGCCTTCGCCGAGCGCTACACGCTGCACGTGGAGACGGTTTCGGCCGCGGAGGAAAACGAGTTCTTCCCGCTGCCGCGTCAGGTGCGCCCCGAAGCTGCCGCCGAGTAGACCTTCATGGCGGTCTACACCGACGTCGCCGCCGACGAGCTTGCGGACTTCCTGAAGCAATACGATCTCGGCGAATTGCTCTCCTACAAGGGCATCGCCGAGGGCGTCGAGAACTCCAACTTCCTGCTGCACACGAGCAAGGCAGGCAAGCAGGCTTCGTTCATCCTGACGCTCTACGAAAAGCGCGTAGAGAAGAACGATTTGCCGTTCTTCCTCGCGCTCATGACGCATCTTGCCGAGCATGGCGTCAACTGTCCGCTCCCGGTGAAGGGGCGCGACGGCGAGGCGCTGCGCGAGCTGGCCGGCCGGCCGGCCGCGATCATCACCTTTCTCGAAGGCGTTTGGCCGCGCAAGCCGACCGCCGCCCATTGCTCCGGGGTCGGCGAGGGTCTCGCCCGGATGCATCTGGCCGGTGCCAATTTCGCGGTTCGGCGCGCCAATGCGCTCTCGGTCGCGGGCTGGCGGCCGCTGTTCGATGCGGCGTCGAACCGCGCCGACGAAGTGCAGCCGGGCCTGCGCGATTTTCTGGCCGCCGAGCTCGATCATCTCTCGAGCGGGATCTGGCCGACCGAGCTGCCCGAGGGCGTGATCCACGCCGATCTCTTCAACGACAACGTCTTCTTTCTCGGCGACAAGCTCTCCGGGATCATCGACTTCACCTTCGCCTGCAACGACATGCTGGCCTATGACGTCGCGATCTGCCTCAACGCTTGGTGCTTCGAGCCGGATCATTCCTTCAACGTCACCAAGGCGCGCGCCTTCCTCAACGCCTATGGCCGGGTGCGCAAGCTCAGCGAGGCGGAAGAGGCGGCGCTCCCGCTGCTGGCGCGCGGCGCTGCAATCCGTTTCCTGCTGACGCGGCTGGTGGACTGGCTCAACGTGCCCGTGGGCGCGCTGGTCAAGCCGAAGGACCCCCTCGAATATGTCCGCAAGCTGCGCTTCCACCAGAGCGTGACGAGCGTGCGCGACTATGGGCTGCTTCCGTCGGGGCTGATGGCGTGAGCGAGCGTCCCAACGTCACGATCTATACCGACGGCGCCTGCTCGGGAAATCCCGGGCCGGGCGGCTGGGGCGCGATCCTGAGGTTCGGCGACAAGGAAAAGGAGCTGAACGGCGGCCAGCCGCACACCACCAACAACCAGATGGAGTTGATGGCGGCAATCTCCGCGCTCGAAGCGCTGAAGAAGCCATGCACCGTCGATCTCTACACTGACAGCCAATATGTCCGGCAGGGCATCACGGGCTGGATCTTCGGCTGGAAGCGCAACGGCTGGCGCACCGCCGACAAGAAGCCGGTAAAGAATGTCGAGCTATGGCAGCGCCTCGACGCCGCGCTGAAGCAGCACGACGTTCGCTGGCACTGGGTCAAGGGTCACGCCGGCCACCCGGAGAACGAGCGCGCCGATCAGCTGGCCCGTGATGGAATCGTGCAGGCGCGGTTGCAGCAGCGGGTGCGGGAGTAGGTGTTATTCCGGGGCGGTGCAAAGCACCGAACTCAGGTGCGCGATTGCGCACCTGAGAATCTCGAGATTCCGGGTTCGCCTGCGGCGCCCCGGAATGACGTCATTGTTACAGCTGCTCGAGCAGCGTATCGCCGCCTGACACCTCGACCTTGCCGGGCATCGCCTCGAGGTTCAGCTTCTTGACCACGCCGTCCTCGACCAGCATCGAATAGCGCTTGGAGCGGATGCCGAGGCCGTTGGCGGAGGCGTCAAGCTCCATGCCGATCGCCTTGGTGAAATCGGCATTGCCGTCGGCGAGGAAAATGGCCTCGTCGCGCTGGTCGGTGTCGCGCTTCCAGGCGTTCATGACGAAGGCGTCGTTGACGGAGATGATGGCGATGCTGTCGACGCCCTTGTCCTTCATGGCGTAGGCGTTGAGGAAGATGCTCGGCAGATGCATCTTGTGGCAGGTCCCGGTGTAGGCACCGGGCACCGCGAACAGCGCCACCTTCTTGCCCTTGAAGATGTCGTCGGTGGTCTTCACCTGGGGGCCTTCCGCCGTCATCACGCGGAATTTCGCCTCGGGCAGCTTGTCGCCAATCTGGATCGCCATCGTCAATCTCCCTGGAAATCGGTCCCGCGTTTTAGACCGTGAAGCGGGCCTGCACAATATTGCCGGCTGCGGAAGCAGCAAGCGACCCCGGCATTCACGGTTGCGTCAGCCGGCAAAGCCTCCGCCGTCCAGGAATTCCTGTTCTTCCGCCGAAGTCTCGCGGCCAAGGATGCCGTTGCGGTGGGGAAAGCGACCGAAGCGACGGATGATATCTGCGTGCTCGCGGGCGTATTTCAGGCTCTCGGCGTCGCCGGAGCCTTCGAACAGCGCGACGCAGTGCTCCTGGTCCGTCAGGTGCTCGGAATGCATGAAAGGCATATAAAGGAATTCGAGCAGGGCTGGCTCGATCCTGCGGTCGGTCCCCCGCTGGATGGCGCGGCGCGCAACGTCACGCGCCATTCCATCGCTGGCGAAGGCCTGGGGCGTCCCCCGGAACATGTTGCGCGGAAACTGATCGAGCAGAATGACAAGGGCCAGCGCACCCTCGTCGTTCGCCTCCCAGGCCGCCAGATGCCCGGCGATCGCCTTGTGCCAGAGCGCCATAAAACGGCGCCTGATCTCCGCGTCGAAAGCTTCGTCGCGCGCGTACCACAACTCGCGGCCCGCCTCGCGCCAGAACGCGAGAATGCCGGCCGGGCCGATGTCGTCCGCGTCAGTCACGACGTGGCGGCACGCTTACGCCGCCTCCGCCTTCTTCTCGTCGCGCAGCTGCCGGCGCAGGATCTTGCCGACATTGGTCTTGGGCAGGTCGGTGCGGAATTCGATGTGCTTGGGCACCTTGTAGCCGGTGAGCTGCTCGTGACAGAATGCGATCACCGCCTCGGCGGTGAGGTTCGGGTCCTTCTTCACCACGAAGGCCTTCACCGCTTCGCCCGATTTGGAATCGGGGATCCCGATCACGGCGCATTCGAGCACGCCCGGATGGCCGGCGATCACTTCCTCGACCTCGTTCGGATAGACGTTGAAGCCGGAAACCAGGATCATGTCCTTCTTGCGGTCGACGATCTTGGTGTAGCCCTTCTCGTCCATGATGCCGATGTCGCCGGTGCGGAAATAGCCGTCGGCGGTCATCACCTTGGCGGTCTCGTCCGGCCTGTTCCAGTAACCGGACATGACCTGCGGGCCTTTGGCGCAGATCTCGCCTGCCTGGCCGAGCGGGACTTCGTTGCCGTCGTCGTCGCGGATGGAGATGTAAGTCGACGGCACGGGAATGCCGATCGTGCCGGTGAACTCGGTCGCCGTCGGCGGATTGCAGGTCAGGACAGGCGACGTCTCCGACAGGCCGTAGCCCTCGGCGATGCTGCAGCCCGTGATGTTCTTCCATTGATCGGCCACGGGGCGCTGCACCGCCATGCCGCCGCCGTTGGAAATCTTCAACTTGGAGAAGTCGAGCTTTTTGAAGTCGGGATGGTTCATCAAGGCGTTGTAGAGCGTGTTCACCGCCGGGAAGGTGTTGACCTGGTATTTCGCCAGCTCCTTGATGAAGCCGGGGATGTCGCGCGGGTTCGGGATGAGGAGGTTGCAGCCGCCGGCGCGCAC
Source organism: Bradyrhizobium sp. (assembly GCA_035575945.1). Lineage (GTDB taxonomy): Bacteria > Pseudomonadota > Alphaproteobacteria > Rhizobiales > Xanthobacteraceae > Bradyrhizobium. The sequence goes on from DATLXF010000031.1 coordinate 106,472, forward strand.
CCCCAGGAGGTAGCAGGCCGTCAGCGCGAAGATGTGATAGAGCGGCAGCGCGCAGACGATCATGAGCTGGTCGACATGCGGTGGCGCGGCGAGTGCCGGCTGCAGCCAGGCATCGTTCTGCAGCACGTTGGCGACGATGTTGCGATGGAGCAGTGTGGCGCCCTTGGAGAGGCCGGTGGTGCCGCCGGTATATTGCAGGAAGGCGACGTCGCCCGGCGACAGTTTCGGCTTGTTGAACGTCATGCCGCGGCCGGCCGAGAGCGCGTCGTTGAAGGCCACTGCCCCCGGCAACGACCAGGCCGGCACCATCTTCTTGACGCGGCGAACGACGAGATTGACGATCACGCCCTTGAAGCCGAGCAGGTCGCCCATGCTGGCGACGATGACGTGCTTGACCTGAGTCTTCGCGATTACCTGCTCGACGGTGTGGGCGAAGTTCTCCAGTACGATGATGGCTTCGGCGCCGGAATCCTTGAGCTGGTGCTCGAGCTCGCGCGGCGTGTAGAGCGGATTGACGTTCACGACCGCGTAGCCGGCGCGCAGCACGGCGGCGGTCGCTACCGGGTATTGCAGCACGTTCGGCATCATGAGCGCGACGCGCGCGCCGCGCTGGAGCCCGCGGCCCTGCAGGTAGGCGGCCAGCGCGACCGACATTTGGTCGAGGTCGCGATAGCTGATCGACTTGTCCATGCAGATGAACGCCTTGCGGTCGGCGAACTTGGTGAAGCTCTCCTCCAGCAGGTCGACCAGCGATGCGTATTGCGTCGGCTCGATATCGGCGGGCACGCCGGGCGGATAATGCTTGAGCCAGATGCGCTCCATGAAACTCCCCTCATCTCACTGAGCCCGTTGCGTTTCGGGCTTGCCTCGTTGCCGCCAGTATCCAGCTTGCCGGAACGAGTGGCAAGCCGTCGTGGCTTAGGGCAAAGGTCGGGGCGTCGCTACTTGAATCATCGCAAATCCCGCTGCCGCAGGTGCGAAACGGTAAAGCCGGGCCGTTAACTGTTGTTGGCCGGCTTGGCCGCGGCGGGAGGCTTCGTGGCGGCGGGGGTGGTCGCTGCCTTGGGTTTGGCGGGCTTCGTCGCCTGATCGCCGCCGGCCGCAGGCTTCTCGGCAGGCTTCGCCGTCGCATCCGGCCTGGTCGCGGCATGCTTGGCGCCGGCCGGCTTGGTTGCGGCGGGCGTGGTTGAGGAAGGCTTGGTTGCGGCCGATTGGGGCGCGGCCGGCTTGGCCGCCTTGCCGTCGCTCTTGCCGTCGGCCTGCTTGGCATCCGGCTTCGCTGCCGCAGTCTTGGTGTCCTTGGGTTTGTCGGCCGGCTTGTCGGCGGCGTCGGGCTTCTTGGCAACGCGCGACTTCTTGCCGCGCGGCTTGGACGCGGCCTGCTGGTCGGCGTCGGCCGCAACCGCCGCGATCAGGGCGGTGCCGGTGCGGGTCGGGCCGGTATAGACCGGCACGGGCTCCGTCGCCGCTGGGGCCGAAGCCATCAGTTCGGAAGCCTTCATCAGGGGCGGCTGGAGGCCGGCGGTGAAGAAAGTGATCTGGGCTTCGCCGCCCGTGGCCGAGGCTGATCCAGGCGCGATGCCACTGGTCGCAATCAGTCCACCGTCGTCGTCGCTGGCAGGCCGCTTGCGGTGCGGCCCGCACATCTCGTCGCGCAGGTTCGGCGGCGACGCATCGACCGGCACGAGGTTGTCGACCGTGCCGAGGGAGGGACGCAGCCAGGTGAGATTGTCCTGGGCGAAGCCCCGCTCCAGCAATTGTGCGGCCTTCACCGCGCGCGCGGTGCCGGAACTGGAACCAAGCACCACCGCGATCAGCCGGCGGCCGTTACGTGTCGCTGACGCCACGAGGTTGTAGCCGGAGGCGCAGATGAAGCCGGTCTTGAACCCGTCGGCGCCGGGATAGCGGCCGATGAGCTTATTGAAATTGCCGGTGACGCGCTTGCCGAAGCGAATCGCCGGGATGTGCACGAAGTACTCGTATTCCGGCAGGTCGCGCAGGAACGCGCGCGCCAGAATGCCGAGGTCGCGCGCCGACGTGATCTGGCCGTCGGCAGGCAGGCCGTTCGGATTGACGTAGCTCGTCTGCGTCATGCCGAGCTTCTTCGCGGTGTCGTTCATGATCGCGGAGAAGCCGTCGACCGAGCCGCCGACGCCTTCGGCGAGCACGACGGCCATGTCGTTGGCCGACTTCACCATCATCATCTTCAGCGCGTTGTCGACGGTGATCTGCGTTCCCGGGCGGAACCCCATCTTCGACGGCGATTGCGAGGCCGCCGTCGGCGATACCGTGAGCAGCGAATCGAGCGTCATCCTGCCGTCCTTGACCGCCTTCAGCGTCACATAGGCGGTCATGATCTTGGTCACGGAGGCCGGGTACCAGGGCATGGTCGCGTTCTCGGCCTGCAGCACCTTGCCGCTGTCGGCCTCGATCAGCAGCAGCGCTTCGGCGTTCGCCGGGCGCGGCGCGAGCCATGCGGCACATGCGAGGCCTGCGGCGAGCAGGTTGAACAGGGACTTGCGAAGCAGCGGGCGAAGGGCGTGCACTATCCGATTCCGGTCCTTGGAGATCCGCCGGATACGGTCGGCTCTCGTGATCTGATTGTCGGTTCTCAAATCCAGCGCCGCCGCTTGCGGCGCCGCAAACCTATACCGGCTGGTGCGTCGAGAATAGGGGGATCGGTGTGGTATTCCGCAATGAAATAGGCCGAATTTCGACGGTCCCGTGGGGACTTGCTAGGAGGACTGAGCAGACGTCGCGGCAGTCTCGGCCGCCGTCACACTGGCCCTTGCATTCTCCTGAACCATGAACTGGGCCCTGGCGAGCGCGGCGAAATGGCCGCCTTTGCTCACGAGTTCATCGAAAGTTCCGCTTTCGATCACCCGTCCGTTCTCGAACACCAGGATCCGCGTGGCGTTGCGGATGGTGGACAGACGATGGGCGATCACGAAGGTGGTGCGGCCCCTCATCACTTCGTCGAGAGCGGCGTTCACCTTGGCCTCGGTCACGGCGTCCAGCGCGGAGGTCGCTTCGTCCAGGATCAGGATCGGGGGATCCTTCAGCAGCGCACGGGCGATGGACAGGCGCTGGCGCTCGCCACCGGACAGCATGCGGCCGCGTTCGCCGGCATTGGTCTCGAAGCCGCCGCTGCGCTCGATGAACTCGAGCGCCTGCGCGCGCTCGGCCGCCTTGCGCATCTCGGCCTCGGTCGCATCCGGCTTGCCGACGCGCAGATTCTCCGCGATCGAGCGGTTGAACAGCAGCGCTTCCTGGAACACCACGCCGATGTTCCGCCGCAGCGAGGCCAGCGTCACCCCGCGCAGGTCCATGCCGTCGATCTTGATGACGCCGGATTGCGGATCGAAGGCGCGGTGCAGTAGCGCAATCGCGGTCGATTTGCCGGCGCCGGTCGGGCCGACCAGGGCGATGGTCTGGCCGGGCAGCGCAGTGAAGGTGAGGTCCTCGATCGCCGGCCGTTTGCCGTCATAGGAGAACGTGACGTCGTTGAACTCGACGAGGCCCGACAGCCTGCCGGCGTCGATCGCGTCGGGCCGGTCGTGCACCGCGGGCACGGCGTCCAGCACGTTGAAGAACTCGCGCAGGCGCGGGGCTTCCATGAAGACGTTGTTGATGAAGCTCACCACCTGCTCGAGCTTCTGGATCAGCATCGTCGCGAAGCTCACGAACATCACGATCTCGCCGACGGATGTCAGCCCCTGGTCGTGCAGCGCGATGCCGAAGGTGAAGATCGCCAGCACCGTGATGGTGGTGGAGGCGCGCGTGATCACCGTCACCAGCGCCCACCAGGACAGCACCGGCATCTGCGCGGCGAGCAGTTCGTCGGCGACGGAGCGCAGCCCCTTGACCTCGGATTCGACGCGCACGAAGCTCTGCACCAGCGCGACGTTGCCGAGCGCGTCCGAGGCGCGCGCGGAGAGTTCGCTGTAGCGCTCCTCGACCTCCATCTGCATGCCGAAGGTCTTCCGCACCACGAAGGTCGTCAGCGCGGTGAAGACGATGCAGAGCACGAACAGCAGGATCGCGAGCCGCCAATTCAGGTACAGCGACAGCGGCAGCAGCACCACGACCGAGAGGATCGCGGCAAAGTGCTCGCGGAAGAAGCCGAGCCACAGCCGCCACAGCGCGTCGGTGCCGTTGAGCATCACCTTCATCAGCCGGCCCGAATGGGTGCCGGAGTGGAACGTCAGCGGCAGCTGCAGGATGTGCTCGAAATAATCGGTCAGCACCGCCTGGCGCTGACGGTGCGAGAGCCGGTCCGCCTGCAAGGCCACCAGCGCGCTGCAGGCGATGGTGAAGAGCCCGAACGCGACCCAGGCGGCCAGGAACGGCCAGGCCGAGTTGGAGCCGGCCACCGTCTTGCCCGAGAGCACGTCGACGATCCGGCCGAACAGCACAGGCTCGGCGAACAACGAGCCTGCGAGCAGCAGATTGGCGACCGCGAGCAGCCAGCCCAGCCGCGCCTCCTTGCCGAGAAGCTCGATGACGCGGGTGTAGAGACGGAGGATGGACATGCGGATCGGCAACTCGGGCAGCTATGGGCCCGTATTGTAAGCCGGGATCACCCGCGAGATACAGCGGAAGCTGCCGCTTGGGCTCAATTGATGAGCCGACTCTCGACCGGCGGCAGGAATTGCTCGTCGAAGATATCGCGCGCCGCCGGACGTTTGCGGAATTTGAACTCCTGCGCGACCTGGCCGATCGAGCGCTCCAGGCGCGCCGGGTCGATGCCGCCAAGACCATTGCGCCTGACCTCGTCGGTCAGGATGTTGTCGGTGAGGACGGTGCGCAAACGCTCCAGCTCCAGGTGGCGGTCGCCGCCCTCGATGCGGCTCGCCGCCTCCTCCGCTGCGCGCGCCGGCTCCCCGACGCTGGCGTTGATCCCGCCGATCAGGGCGCGGAGGAAGCCCTTCACCGCATCCGGCTTGGCGGCGGCGAAGGCGGGATTGGCCACCACGGCAAAGCCATAGGCCTCGCAGCCATAGTCCGCATAGCGCATCACGACGAGATCGGCTCCGGGCACGCCGCGATCACGCAGGTTCACCGCCGAAAGATAGCTGAAGCCGGCGACGGCATCGACCTGTCCCGCGGACAGGATCGGCTCGCGAACCGCCGCACCGATCTTGTGGAACTTGACCCGCGACGTCTTGATGCCGTTCTGCTGCGCCAGTGCCGGCCATAGCCGCATCGAAAGATCACCATCGGCGACGCCGACGGTCTTGCCGTCGAGATCGGGCAGGACGTGAATGCCGCGGCTCCTGCGCGCGACGATCGCATAAGGCGCGCGGTTGAACAGCACGAACACCGCCTTGACCGGCGCCGCGTCGTCCTTGTCGCGAAAGCGGATCAACTCGTTGATGTCGACCAGCGCAAGCTCGCTATCGCCCCTGGCAACGCGTGCGAGGGCTTCGAGCGATCCGGCCGCGGTGGTGAAGGATACGTTGAGATGCTCGGCGCCGAACCTGCCGTCTTTTGCCGCAAGCAGGAACGGCGCCACGCTCGCATCGATGGGACGGTCGAAGGTGAACTGGACCGCGGTGACGCTCCCGGCCGCATTGGTCTCGCGCGCAGCAAATGCGGCGAACGAGATTGCGAGGGCCAGCAGGCCGTGACGGACGATGGTCTTGAGTCCTGACATCAATAGCGCCGGTCCGCATTATGATGATTTCGTGACGCCTGCAGCGCCGGCCCACAACAGCGTGCGCGCGCCAACATGAACGGCGGATGAGCGGTGTTGCGGCATCGTTACGCAACCCCGTTCAGCTTGCGTTGGGTTCGGGGAACCCAAACTAGGCTGTGCGGGTTTGAGAGGCATGAGCCTGTCCGCAGGCGTCCATTCCCAGGTCCCAAAGGAGGGCCAAGACATGTTCGAGCGATTCTCCAAGTTTGCGGGCCGAAAGGCCATCGTTGCCGGCGCTGCGGTGCTGGCGCTGACCGCAATTGCCCCGACCGCGTCATATGCGGGTGGCCGCCACTGGCATGGCGGTGGAGGCGGCGCGGCGGCTGCTGCGGCTTTCGCCGCGATCGGCACTGGTCTGGCCATTGCCGCAAGCCGTGACGCCTACGCCTATGATTACGGTCCGGGCTATGGCTACGGCGGGCCCGTCTATTACAGCCGCCCTGCCTACGGTCCCTATTACGGTCCGGGCCCGAACTACCAATATCAGCGCTATGGCGGCACCGCTCCGTCTGAGTACTGCGGCCAGGGCTACTATCAGAACTGCTACTAGTCCCGCCATTCACGGATTGACCATGACGGGCCGTCGCGCTTGCCGCGGCGGCCTGTTTTCTGCATTTCGTGTCGTGCGTTAACACGCCCGCCATTTGTTTAGAGTAGTTTGAGTACCATGAGTGATTCGCTTGAGCGGCTATACCAGGCTGTGCTCGCGGCCAGGGACCTTGATCCGGCAACGTCCCGCACGGCCCGGCTGTTTCAGCGCGGCCCTTCCAAGATGGCGAAGAAGCTCGCCGAAGAGGCCATTGAAGTCGTCATCGACGCGGTCAACGGCGATAGCGAGGCCGTGATCCGGGAAAGCGCCGACCTGCTCTACAATCTCACCGTGCTGTGGGCTTCGGCCGGAGTGCGGCCCGAGGACGTCTGGCGCGAGATGAGCCGGCGTGAAGATATGCTCGGCATTGCCGAGAAGCTGCCGAAATCGCCCATGAAGTTGCCCAAAGTCGCGTCACCGCGGGTTGCGGCCAGGCGGCCAATTGTCGCGCTCGAGGGTCGCGCGGAGCGCAAGCGCCACTAGAATCCTCACGTTTCGCCTCAATCTCGGCATGGACAAATCCGTCCCGTGGTGCTTCATCGCGGCGCCATGCTGAAACGTATCTATGACTGGTGCATCGACGCCGCCCATAAGCCCTACGCGCTCTGGATTATGGGGATGGTGTCTTTCGCCGAAAGCTCCTTCTTTCCGGTCCCGCCGGATGTGATGCTGATTCCGATGTCGCTGGCGCGTCCGCAGCGCGCCTGGCTCTATGCCACGGTCTGCACCGCGACCTCCGTGCTCGGCGGCGTGGTCGGCTATGCCATCGGCGCGCTGCTCTACGATTCTGTCGGCCAGTGGTTGATCCACTTCTATGGGCTTGGCGGCAAAATGGATGCGTTTCGCGAATCCTACGCCGCGTACGGCGCCCTTATCATTATCGGTAAGGGTGTTACGCCGATCCCATATAAGCTCATTACAATTGCGTCGGGCTTTGCTGGTTACAACATCTGGCTGTTTATATTGTGTTCGATCGTTGCCCGCGGCATTCGATTCTTCCTCGTGGCGATCCTGCTCAACCGCTATGGCGACTGGATCCGGGTCCGGATCGAGCGACATCTCGGACTGTGGGTCGCCCTCGGCGCGATCGTGCTGGTGCTCGGCTTCGTCGTGGCGGTCAAGCTGATCTGAAGCTGCGCGCTTTGCCGCCGCGCCCGGTTCGGCTACGGTTGGGGTCATGACGGATCGATCCGGCCATCCGGTCCTGCGACCGGCAACACTGATGCTTGCGATGCTTTCGCTCCTGCTCGGCGCCGGCGGGGCGGGATGGACGCAATCTGCGCCACCCTCGCTCGGCCTCCGGGAGCAGGGGACAGAGCCCGCGCCGCCACCATCGGCACCTGCTCCATCTGCGCCGCCGTCGCGCGAGGAGAATCCCGGACTGATCAACGAGATGGGCAAGCTGTTCGACAAGCTGCCCTCGATCCTGCCGCCCATCAAAAGCCCCAGCGAAACCATGGATGACCTGTCGCGGCTGGCCAAGCCCTCGTCAATGGTCTCGGGGCGCGTGGGCTGTCCGCTCTCGTCGAACGGCGCGCCCGATTGCAAGCAGGCGGCCGACCAGCTCTGCAAGAGCAAGGGTTACCGGGAAGGGAAGAGCCTGAATGCGGATTCCGCCGAAAAATGCTCGGCCAAGGTCCTGATCCCCGGCCGGCAGCGTAAGCCGGACGACTGCCGCACCGATACTTTCGTGACCAGCGCACTGTGTCAGAACTGACGTGATGGTCTCGCGCGCAAGCACCAAGGAGCGCCCATGAGCCGGACGGAGCAGGACTTCCTCGGACAGCGTGAGATCGCCGACGACATCTATTACGGCGTCCAGACCATCCGGGGTAAGGAGAACTTCCACATCACCGGCATTCCGATGAACCAGGAGCCTTACTTCGTGAAGGCGCTTGGCTACGTCAAGAAGGCCGCCGCCATGGCCAATCGCGATCTCGGCGCGATCGACGCCAAGGTCGCGGAGGCCATCATCCTCGGCTGCGACCGCGTCATCGCCGGCGACATGATGGATCAGTTCGTCACCGATTTCATCCAGGGCGGCGCCGGCACCTCCACCAACATGAACGCCAACGAGGTGATCGCCAACCTCGCACTGGAAGCGCTCGGCTTCGCCAAGGGCGATTACCAGCACGTCAGCCCCAACGATCACGTCAATTACGGCCAGTCCACCAACGACACCTACCCGACCGCCTTTCGCCTGGCGCTGATCCTGCGGCTCGAGAGCTACATGACCGCGCTGCGCCAGCTCCAGGAGGCCTTCTTCGCCAAGGGCCGCGAGTTCGACCGCGTGCTGAAGATGGGCCGTACGCATCTCCAGGATGCGGTGCCGATGTCGCTCGGGGCGGAATTCCGCGGCTGGGGCACCACCATCGGCGAGGAGGTCGAGCGCATCTCGGAAGTCCGCGCGCTGCTGCGCGAGATCAATCTCGGCGCCACTGCGATCGGCACCTCCGTCACGGCCGCGGTCGGTTACCCCAAGCTCGCGGTCCGGCATCTGAGCGCGCTGACCGGCGTCGACTTCGTGCTCGCCGGCGATCTCGTCGAGGCGACATCGGACACAGGCGCCTATGTGCAGCTCTCGGGCGTGCTCAAGCGCACCGCCAGCAAGCTGACGAAGATCTGCAACGACATCCGCCTGCTCGCCTCGGGTCCGCGCGCCGGTTTCAACGAGATCAACCTGCCGCAGCTGCAGCCGGGCTCCTCGATCATGCCCGGCAAGGTCAATCCCGTGATCCCCGAAGTCGTCAACCAGACCAGCTTCCTGGTGATCGGGCTCGACACCACGGTGACGCTGGCTGCGTCCGCCGGCCAGCTCCAGCTCAACGTGATGGAGCCGGTGATCTCGTTTGCGCTGTTCTTCTCCATCCTCACCATGGAGCGCGCGGTCAACAGCCTACGCGAGAATTGCGTCGTCGGCATCACCGCCAACGAGGAGCACACCCGCAACATGGTGCTGAACTCGCTCGGCATCGTCACGGTGCTGAAGCCGCTGCTCGGCTACAAGCAATGCGCCGAGATCGCGCGCGAGGGCTACAAGACGGGCAAGTCGCTGCACCAGATCGTGGTGGTCGAGCGCAAGCTGCTGACCCAGCAGACATGGGACGAGATGTTCTCGTTCGAGCGGCTGATCAATCCGGATCTGATCGGCTAGGGGCTGTCATCCGCCGCTCTCGCCTCGTCATTGCGAGGAGCTTTTGCGACGAAGCAATGACGGAGGAGACGGAAGCAAGAATTCCGCTTTCTGGAATTGGTGGCCTCTTCGCCCCGACGCCAAAACGCAATACTTGACAGTGGAAAGATTGCCTTGTTGGTATGGCGACCAACCTTCAATTGACCGGCCAACAGAGGATCGATCCGCAATGTCCATGCCTGCCTTGTTCAAGGGGCGCCTGTCGATCCCCGTGATCGGCTCGCCGCTCTTCATCATCTCGGTGCCCGATCTCGTGATCGCGCAGTGCAAGGCGGGTGTCGTCGGCTCGTTTCCGTCGCTCAATGCGCGGCCGCCGGAGCTGCTCGACGAATGGCTGGCACGGATCACCGAGGAGCTCGCGGCCTACGACCGCGCGCATCCCGACAAGCCGTCGGCGCCGTTCGCGGTCAACCAGATCGTGCACAAGTCGAACAACCGGCTCGATCACGACATGCAGCTCTGCGCCAAGTACAAGGTGCCGATGATCATCTCCTCGCTCGGTGCGCGCGAGGAGCTGAACCAGGCGGTGCACGGCTGGGGCGGCATCGTCTTCCACGACGTGATCAACCAGAAATTCGCTCACAAGGCGATCGAGAAGGGCGCCGACGGCCTGATCCTGGTTGCGGCCGGCGCCGGCGGCCATGCCGGCACCATCTCGCCGCTGGCCTTCGTCGCCGAGACGCGAAAGTGGTTCGACGGCCCGATCGCGCTGTCGGGCGCGATCGGCAACGGCAAGGCGATCCGCGCCGCGCGCATCCTGGGGGCCGACTTCGCCTATATCGGCTCGGCCTTCATCGCGACCCAGGAGGCCAATGCGGTCGAAAAGTACAAGGAGATGATCGCGGGCTCGAGCGCCGACGACATCGTCTACTCCAACCTCTTCACCGGCGTGCACGGCAATTACCTGAAGCCCTCGATCCTCGCCGCCGGCATGGACCCCGAGAATCTGCCGACCTCCGATCCGTCCAAGATGAATTTCGGTACCGACGCTTCCGGCGAGCGCGCCAAGCCCAAGGCCTGGAAGGAAATCTGGGGAAGCGGCCAGGGCATCGGCAGCATCGACAAGGTCGTGCCGGCCGCCGAGTTGATCGCGCGTTTCAAGAAGGAGTACGAGGAAGCGATCGATCCACCGTTGTGAGTTAATGTCGTCCCGGACAAGCGAAGCGCAGATCCGGGACCCATAACCACAGGGAGTAGTTTGGCGAAGACTCGTGATCGTGCACAACAGAGAACACATGACCGCCATCTATCGCGTCGACGGCAACAGCGTCGTCACCAGCCCGGATGCTGCCGGTCCCTGGGACCGGCGCATGCAGCATGGCTCGGCACCGGCGTCGCTGGTGACGTGGGCGGCCGAGCGCATCCCGACGCCAGCGCCGATGGAGATCGCGCGCGTGACCATCGATCTGATGCGCCCGGTGCCGGTCGCGCCGCTCACGATCGCGACCGAGGTGTTGCGCGAGGGCCGCAAGATCCAGCTCTGCGGGATCAAGCTGCTCGCCGACGGCGTACAGGTGGTCGGCGCCACCGTGCTCAAGATCAGGCGCCAGGCGCTGACGCTGCCGGACGAGGTCGAGGAGCTGCCGGTCACGTTGCCTTCGCCGGAGGATTCGTTGGTCGAGGACGGTCACGCCGCCACCAGCCCGTTCGTGCGCTCGGTCTCGATGCGTGCCGCGCGTGGTCGCTTCGGCCAGGCCGGCTCCGGCGCGATCTGGTTTCGCGTCGACCATCCGCTGATCGAGGGCGAGGCCATCTCGCAGGCGATGCGCGCCGTAGTCGCCGCCGACTTCTCCAACGGCACCGCCTCGACGCTCGACTTCCGCGCCTGGACCTACATCAACGCCGACCTCACCGTGAGCTTCGCGCGCCAGCCGGTCGGCGAGTGGATCCTGCTCGACGGCGAATCCTGGATCGGCCCCGACGGCGCCGGCCTTGCGATGTCGCGGCTCGCGGACAAGCAGGGCTATTTCGGCCGCGCGGTGCAGAGCCTGGTGATCGAGAAGAGGTAACGGCGCTCAGCCCACCATCCGGTCTCGTCCGCTCCAGAAGCCCGCACGCAGCACTTTCTTGTCGACCTTGCCGACCCCGGTCATCGGCAATTGCTTGACGAACTGGATCTGCTTCGGCGCATGCGCCGGGCCTTTTCGCGTCTTCACCAGATTGATCAGCTCGTCCGGGTCGGGCCTTGCGCCCTCGCGCGGCACGACGATGGCGGTGACCGCCTCACCCCATTTCTCGTCGGGAATGCCGACGACGGCGACCATCGCGACATCGGCGTGCTGCGACAGCACGTCCTCGACCTCGCGCGGGAAGATGTTGAAGCCGCCGCTGACGATCATGTCCTTCTTGCGGTCGAGAATGAACATGTAGCCGCGCTCGTCCTGGCGCGCGATGTCGCCGGTGTGAACCCAGCCGTTCCTGAGCGTCTCGGCGGTGATGTCGGGCCGCTTCCAGTACTCCGCCATCACGTGCGGCGCGCGCACGCAGATCTCGCCGGCCTCGCCCGTCTTCACCTCATTGTCGTCGTCGTCGAGGATCCTGACCTCGCACGCCGCGATCGGGAAGCCGCAGGACAGGAACAGCTCTGGCTTGTTGGGATCGTGATCGGCCTTGCGCAGCACCGAGACGGGATAGCATTCGGTCTGGCCGTAGAGCTGCGAGAACACGGGGCCGATGCGTTCGATGCCCTCCAGCAGCCGGCTCGGCGACATCGCCGACGCCCCGTAGAGCACCAGCTCGAGCGAGGAGAGGTCGGTCTTGCCGAGCGCGGGATGATCGAGCAGCACGTAGATCATGGTCGGAACGAACAGCGTGAAGTTGATGCGCTCGCGTGCGATCGTCGTCAGCACCGCCTCGGGATCGAAGCCTTTCAGCATGTGCACGGTGCCACCGCGCATCAGGGTCGGCAGCACCTTCGTGCCGGCGACGTGGCTGATCGGCGCGACCGTGAGATAGCGGGCAGCCTCGGGGATCTCGAAGTCGGCGAGGATCGCGCTCGCGGCGCCGGCATTCTCGCGATGGTAGCGCAGCGCGCCCTTGGACTTGCCCGTGGTGCCGCCGGTGTAGTTCAGCGTCGCGAGATCGTCGGGGCCCGCGAGGCACAGCGGGCTCGCATGTCCCGCGAGTTCGATCGCGGCCAGGAGATCGGCGCCGTAGCCGGCCGGTCCCATGGTGAAGACCGCCTTCAGCCACGGCGCCCGCGCGGCGAGCTCGCCGCCGCGGTCCCGGAAGGCGGCGGCATCCACCACCAGCATCTCGGCCTCGGAATCCTCGAGCTGGAACAGCTGGTCCTCCAGCGATCCCAGCGGATGCAGCCAGGTGATGCAGAGCCGCGCCAATTGCGCGGCGACACCGGCACACCAAGTGTCGGCGCAGTTCGCGGTGAGGAAGGCGACGCGCGCGCCGGGCTGCAGGCCGAGACGCATGAACACGCCCTGGATGCGTCCGATCAGATCGAGGGTGCCCTGATAGCTCAGCGATCCTCCGGGCCAGGCGAACGCGGTGCGACCGGGATAGCGTGACAGTGCCCGTAGCGTCTGCGCACAAGCCGGGGATGATGCGTGGAGCAGATCAGACATGTGTTTCCTCGTCGCTTTGTCACCGGCTTCTGGCGTGCCAATGTTGCCGGCCACGCTAGCACAGAGAATGCGGGAGCAAACGACAAAGCCCGCGAGAGGGAGGCATGCATGCCACCGGATCGACTGCACCGCGTCCGCGATCGTCTCCGTCTGCCGCTGATCGCGGCGCCGATGTTCCTGGTCTCGGGCGTCGAACTCATGGTCGCAGCCTGCCGCAACGGGGTGATCGGCAGCTTTCCCACCGCGAATTGCCGCAGCGCGGAACAGCTCGAGGGATGGCTCACGGAGATCGAGACGCGGCTGCGGCAGCACGAGGAGCAGACCGGCAGCAACGCCGCGCCGCTCTGCCCGAACCTGATCGTGCACCATTCCAACGCGCGGCTGGGGCAGGATCTCGCCGTGCTGCTGCGGCACAGGCCGGAGATCGTCATCACCTCGGTCGGCTCGCCCGCACCGGTGCTGAAGCCGCTCCACGACGTCGGAGCCTTGGTGTTGGCGGATGTCGCCTCGATCCGTCACGCCCAACGTGCGGCCGAAGCGGGCGCCGACGGGCTGGTGCTGCTGACCGCCGGCGCCGGCGGCCAGACCGGCTGGCTCAATCCATTCGCCTTCGTCCGCGCGGTCCGCGCATTCTATGACGGCATCATCGTGCTTGCTGGCGGCATCAGCGACGGCCAGGCGCTGCATGCCGCCGAAGTGCTGGGCTGCGATCTCGCCTATATGGGCACGAAGTTCATCGCGACGCGGGAGAGCATGGCCGATGATCGCTACAAGCGGATGCTGGTCGACAGCGGCGCCGACGATATCCTGCTCACCACCGCGTTCACGGGCTTGCAGACCAGCATGCTGAGGCCGTCGATCGTCGCGGCCGGGCTTGATCCGGACGATTTGCCGGCGCGCGGCGCAATCGACATCGCCAAGGACATCGACGTCGCCGCGCGCGAGAACCGGCCAAAGCGCTGGCGCGACATCTGGAGCGCCGGCCACTCCGCGTCGGGGGTGACGGACGTGCTCGCCGTCGGCGAACTCGTCGCGCGGACAGCCGCCGAATATCGTGAGGCGGGGGGACGGCAGGCCGTGCGCAACGAGCCGCCATCTCCGGATCACGGTTAATTCCGCGCTCTCGGGCCTCGCCCATTTAACGGCAGATTAACCATCGCCCGCCAAGAATCCCCTCACGGCCGCCAATCAGGACGAGAGGGGGACAGGCGATGGATTTTGACTATCTCAACAGCAAGACAGCCGCGACGCTGGATGAAATCCGCGTCCGGGTGGCCCATGCGCTGGCCCGTCACCCGCTGTGCCGCAACGTCCGTTTCGACGTCGTCAGCGTTCCCCGGACCCGCCGCGGCGGCAATTGGACGGTGACGCTGCAATCGGTCGAGCCGCGTGCGGTCTGGGAGGCCTCGGAAATCGTCGCCGACATCCAGGATGCCTACGATCTGGCAGCTGCCGCCTGATTCCGCGGGCACTTTCCGTGTGTCGCTCTCGGCACATCGATTGTCGCAGCGAAAGCACACTCAAGCCATAATTCGTGCCCTTTTTCCCGGCAATGTTAACAAAGTCGTGAAGCGGTCGCTCCTGGAGAGACGTTTGTCCAAAGCCATCACCATCACCGTGCTGACCTGCTTTCTCGTGCTCGGCGCAGCGACCACCGCCATTCTCGGCCGGGACAGCGTGCCCAGCGTCAGCGCGGAGATGATTTCCGAGCCGGCTGCGCCCAAGCCGCTCGCCGCCAATCGCGCCGCCAAGGCCGATCGTCTGGTTCCAACGCTGGCGCTGGCCTCGGCCGCCTTCGAGCCCGTCCAGGTCGCCGCCGACAGGCTTGCTCAGGCTCAGGTCCCTAGTGAGCCGCTGCGCCAGGCCTTTGCCGCCGCCACGCCCTCCGACTTCCCGATGCCGAAACCGAGCGTGCACGAGGCGCCCGCCGCGGCGGAGGTTCCTGCCGTCGAGGTCCCTGCCGCCAAGCCGAAGGCGGTGGCCAAACCGCAGCCGCAGAAGAACTACACGTTGCTGTCCGACGCACAGATCACGGGGATCAGGGATCGCCTCAAGCTCTCGTCCTCGCAGGAATATTACTGGCCCTCGGTCGAGACCGCGCTCCGCAACGTCGTCCGCAAGATCTCGGCCAACAAGCTCTCGAACCCGAATGCGCCGGGTGTGCCGATCGATCCGAATTGCGACGAGGTGCAGCAACTGAAGTCGGCGGCGATGCCGTTGCTGTTCCAGCTGCGTGACGACCAGAAGGAAGAAGTGCGCAAGCTCGCCCGCATCATCGGGCTGGAGAAGGTCGCGCAGCAGATCTGACGCGGAAGTTCCTTCGGGAACTGCTTCGGCACCAGGAACATCCGGCAATCGACGTGCGTTGCTCGCCCCAGAGAGGGAGTGGATCAATGCGCGCCTCGACAGCCTATTTCGTCGGTGCCGGAACCATCGTCGCCGCCATCGCCATTGGTCTCGGCGGCGGCATCGTTGCCGGCAACATCATGAATCCGGTCACGTCCAAGCAGGGCCCGGACACCAGCAAACTGGCGCAGCGCACGGAAACCTCAGCGACGGCGACCACCAATGCGCCGTCCGAGCGGGTGAACTATCTCACCGGCTCGCAGGTCTTCGGCGCAAAGGTCGCTGCGCCCGCCCAGGCCACAGCGACGCCCGAAACCGCGAAGCTCGAAGCCGCGAAGCTCGAAGCCGCAAAGCTCGAAGCCGCAAAGCCTGGCACGCAAACGCCGGAAGCGAACGCCGGCGCCCCGGCAACGCAGCCCTCGCAAGCCGCTGCAGTCGAGCCGCCCAGGCCCGCCCCTGCATCGTCACCGCCGCAGCCCGCAAAGCCGGCCGAGCAACTGGCCTCGACCGAACCGTCGCCGACGTTGGACAACGCTTACGCCAAGGCCAGGGAGTCTGACGTGAAGCGCGCGGCGACCGAACGACGCCGGGCCGAGCGTCGTGAGCGATGGACCGAGCGCGGCCATTCCTCAGGGTCCCGCGAGCCGCGCGGGATGCGCGACCGCACCGATTGGGACGACGTTGCGCGCAACATCCGCGAAGATTCCGAGTCGCGTGACTACGCCGGCCGTCCGCGTAGCGGCGGTCCCCAGATCAGGCTGTTCGGGCTCGACGACGACGATTAGGGCTCAGACCGCTGCGGCGCGCCGGCAAACGTTCCCGATCCGCGTCGGGCCATTGCTACTCAATGCCCGCGCGCCGCAGGCCTTCGAGATAATGTGCCCGGTCCTCCTCCCGCAGCATCGGCAGCTCGCGCGTGATCCAGGCAAGCGAGACGTCCGGCTGGGCGCGGCGCAGGCTTTCCACGGCGGAAGCCGCGAGTGCGGGATCGCCGAGCATGCCGGCGGCGGCCGTCAGCACGCGGTGCGCGCCGACAAAATCTGCGCGCTGGCGCAGTGATTCACGCGCCATCTGTGCAGCTCCCTGGTAATCGCGGCCGACGAACCGGGCATAGGCCGCCACCCCGCAATAGATCGCGGCGAGCGGATCGCGCGGGCTCAGCCTCAGCGCGCGCCGGGCGGCAGCATCGCCGTCCTGCCATCGTCCGGCATAGCAAAGCGTCACGCCATGGAAGGCGTGCGCCATCGCGAAATTCGGATTGAGCCGCAAGGCCAATTCGAATTCCGCCAGAGCGTCGTCGAAACGCCGGCGGAACAGATAGGTGTAAGCGAGGCCGTGATGGGCCCAGGCATCCTCACGATCGGCCTCCACCGCCGCGAGCGCGGCACGTTCGGCGACCGGCACGGCCGCCGCCATGTCGGCCCACCCCATATGTGCCCCGAAGATATGGCTGGTCGCGAGCAGGCCCAGCGCCTTGCCGTAGGCGGGATCGATTGCGACGGCCTGCTCCAGTAGCCTTTGCGCGGCGGCATTGTCCTCGCGCGTGCTGCGCCAGTAATGCGACATCGCGCGCATGACGAGGTCCCATGCATCGAGGCTGCCCGGCGGTTTCTGCTGGGCACGAAAGCTTTCGGCGGCATAGAGCTGCGGCTCCACGGCAGCGACGATTGCCTCGGTAATCTCGTCCTGCACGGCAAAGATGTCGGCGAGCTCGCGGTCGTAACGTTCCGCCCAGAGATGGCTGCCGGTCGAGACGTCGTTGAGCTGGGCGGAGATGCGAACCCGCTCTCCGCTGCGCCTCACGCTGCCTTCCACCACATAGCGCACACCGAGTTCCCGCGCGACCTCGTGGATGTGCACGGCGCGGCCCTTGTAGACGAAGGAAGAGTTGCGCGCGACGACGAAGAACCAGCGCAGCTTGGACAGCGCGGTGATGATGTCCTCGCTGATGCCGTCGGAAAAATAATCCTGCTCGGCTTCGCCGCTCATGTTGGTGAAAGGCAGCACCGCAATCGCGGGCCGCTCGGGCAGCGCGAAGGCTGCCTGAGGTGCGGCGATGCGGACCGGCTCCGGCGCGGCGGCGCCGGGCTGGGTCTGGACGTCGCCGACGAAGCGAAAACCCTTGCGGGCGATGGTACGGATCAGCGCTTGGCTGGCGCCATTGTCGCCGACAGCCTTGCGTGCGGCGTTGATCCGGCTGGTCAGGGTGGATTCGGAGACGCTACGCCCGTGCCAGATCTTGTCGATCAATTCGTCCTTGCTGACCACCCGGTCGCGGTTCTCCATGAGGTGGACGACGAGATCGAACACCTGCGGCTCCACGGCAATGGGAACCTGCTCGCGGCTCAGCTCGCGCCGGTCGGTATCCAGAAGGTGGTCCCGAAACAGAAACTGCACGTCGAAACTCAGGCCTCATTGCGAAATCGGTCGAATAAAAAGACAAAATGAAATTTGGGTCGAAAATCATGTGTCTGCCGAAGGGGGCGCTTGGTTCATCGCGATTGCGTGATGCCAGCCATGCTGTTCCCGGATGGAATATATCGACGGCGGGGATCTGGCGGGCTCGACTGGCGGCTTCGCCATTCGCGGGCGCGCTACGCTGGCATGAGCCGGCACGGCGAGTCTGTCGGACTTGTCCATTGCCGCCGCCTGCGTAAGGTGCCTTCACACCAAACACGAACCTCGAAGAAGCACTCATGCCCGCATTCCACGCCTCCACCACCGTGCTCGATTCCCTGCTGTTTCGCGACGCCTTCGGCACGCCTGAGATGCGCGAGGTGTTCTCGGACGTCGCGACGATCGCGCGCTATGCCGAGGTCGAGGTCGCGCTGGCGAAGGCGGAGGCCAGATGCGGCGTGATCCCGCAGGACGCCGCCGGCCAGATCGCGGCGCGAACGAATGTCGCCGCGCTCGATTTCGATCTGCTCAGGCAGGAGACCGACAACGTCGGTTATCCGATCCTCCCCCTGGTGCATCAGATGGTGAAGCAATGCGGCGAGGCCGGCCGCTACGTGCATTGGGGCGCCACGACGCAGGACATCATGGACACCGCCGTGGTGCTGCAACTGCGCGCCGCGCTGGAGATCGTCGAACGCGACATCGCCGAGCTGCGCAGGATTCTCGCCGATCTGTCGAAGCGCCATCGCGACACGACGATGGCTGGCCGCACCCATCTGCAGCAGGCGCTGCCGGTGACCTTCGGCTACAAGACCGCGATCTGGCTCGCGATGTTCGACCGCCACGCCGAGCGGCTGGAGCAGTTGAAGCCGCGCGTGCTGGTCGGCCAGTTCGCCGGTGCGGCCGGGACGCTGGCTTCGCTCGGCGACAAGGGCTTCGAGGTGCAGGAGGCGCTCTGCGCCGAACTGAAGCTCGGCGTTCCCGTTTCGACCTGGCACGTCGCGCGCGACGGATTTGCCGAGGCGGTGAATTTCCTGGCGCTCGTCACGGGCTCGCTCGGCAAGATCGCGCTCGACATCATGATCATGGCGTCGACGGAGTTCGCCGAGGTCTACGAGCCCTTCGTCAAGGGCCGCGGTGCCTCCTCCACCATGCCGCAAAAGCGCAACCCGATTTCGGCGGAGTTGATGCTGGCGGCGTCCAAGGCGGTGCGTCAGCACGCCGGCCTGATGCTCGACGCCATGGTGCAGGATTTCGAGCGCGCCACCGGGCCCTGGCACGCCGAATGGATGGCGATCCCCGAAAGCTTCGTGCTGACCGCCGGCGCGCTGCACCAGGCGAAGTTCGCGCTCGCGGGCCTGATCGTGGACGAGGCCAAGATGAACGACAATCTCGCCGTCAGCCGCGGCCTGATCGTGGCCGAAGCGGTGATGATGGGGCTTGCGCCGCAGATCGGGCGGCAGGAGGCGCATGATGTGGTCTACGACGCGTGCCGTCAGGCCAACGAGACGGGAATGAGCCTCGCCGATGCGCTGTCCGCAGACACGCGGATATCGAGCCGCATCGATCGCGCCACGATCGAGGCGCTCACCTCACCGAAAAATTACCTCGGTCTCGCGCCCGCCATGGTCGACCGGGTGCTGAAATCCGCAATTCGTTGAAAACCAAAATGCGTGAAACCGCGTATCTTTCATGTGTCGCGAGGCGCTCGCATACTTGTGTCCCGCGATGCTAGGCTTAGATTGAGTGAGCGACTTTCGGCAGAGGGCCCCGCATGACTGATCAACGCAATACCTCAACTCCCATCGATCCCGCGAAGCTCGACCGGCTGGCCGAGGTGGCGGTGAAGGTGGGCCTGGGCTTGCGGCCGGGACAGGATCTGCTTCTGACGGCGCCCGCGATCGCGCTGCCGCTGGTGCGGCGGATCGCAGTGCATGCCTACAAGGCCGGTGCGGGCCTGGTGACGCCGATCCTGTCGGACGAGGAGATGACGCTGGCGCGCTATCGCCACGGCCACGACGCCAGTTTCGATCGTGCCGCCGGCTGGCTTTACGAGGGCATGGCCAAGGCGTTCTCAGACAACACCGCACGGCTCGCGATCGTCGGCGACAATCCGATGCTGCTGTCGGGCGAGGATCCTTCCAAGGTGGCGCGCGCCAGCAAGGCGAATTCGATGGCCTATCAGCCCGCGCTGGAGAAGATCGTCAATTTCGACACCAACTGGAACATCATCGCCTATCCAAGCGCCTCCTGGGCGAAGCTGGTGTTTCCCGATGATCCAGAGGACGTCGCCGTCGGCAAGCTCGCCGATGCGATTTTCGCCGCGTCCCGCGTCGATCGCGAGGACGCAATGGGCAATTGGGCGGCCCACAATGCGGTGCTGCGCGAGCGTACCAACTGGCTCAACGGCCAGCGCTTCCGCGCGCTGCAATACTCGGGTCCCGGCACCGATCTCACCATCGGTCTTGCCGACGGTCACGAATGGGAGGGCGGGGCCTCGCTCTCCAAAAACGGCATCAGCTGCAATGCGAACATTCCGACCGAGGAGGTCTTCACCACGCCGCATTGCCGCCGCGTCTACGGCCATGTCGTGAGCTCGAAGCCGCTGTCCTACCAGGGCACGCTGATCGACAACATCGCGGTGCGCTTCGAGGACGGCAAGATCGTCGACGCCAAAGCCTCGCGCGGCGCCGAGGTGCTGAACAAGGTGCTCGACACCGACGAGGGCGCGCGCCGTCTCGGCGAAGTAGCGCTGGTGCCGCATTCCTCGCCGATCTCGCAGAGCGGGTTGTTGTTCTACAACACGCTGTTCGACGAGAACGCGGCCTCGCACATCGCGCTCGGCCAGTGCTATTCCAAGTGCTTCGTCAACGGCGCCCAGCTGACGCCGCAGCAGATCGCAGCACAAGGCGGCAACCAGAGCCTGATCCATATCGATTGGATGATCGGCTCGGCCGAGACCGACATCGACGGCATTTTGGCCGATGGCAGCAAGGTCCCCGTCTTCCGCAAGGGCGAGTGGGCGAAGTAGCCCGCGGTAGCTCTCCTCGGCCCGGACGAGCGGCGCGGGCCGGCGGCGATAACATCGCCCGCAACGGCGTCGCGGCTCCATCACAGTACCACCGCGCACTTTGTCGCACCCGGGAAGGACCGGGTCATGTCCGCGGATTCGCAAGGTAATTGCGACGTTAACCGTTTGGACCTGTCGCTTCCGGCGGATTCTCGAAATCGATGTAAGAAAGAATTAGAAACGGGCGACTAGCGTCCGTGCATCTTTCGAGACACTCCCGGCCGGAGCCGGCCGCAAAATATCATTTCCGAGGAAGCAAATGGCATTGATTGAAGTCGGCAGTTTCAATGTGGACCTCGAGCCGAGCCCGATCGAGCCCTCTTGGATCATCGAGGGCAATCCGGTAGCGCGCTCGCGCGTCCTGTCCACCAGCGAAGACCGCACCGCCCAGACCATCGTCTGGCAGTGCACCGAAGGGCGCTTCAACTGGTACTACGACATCGACGAGACGATCATGATCATGGAGGGATCGATCGTGCTCGAGAGCGAGGGCATGCCGCCCAAGCGCTACGGCCCCGGCGACGTCATCTTCTTCCGCGACGGCGCGCATGCGAAATGGCACGTCGAAGGGCACGTCAAGAAGATCGCCTTCTGCCGCAAGACCAACCCAGTGATGATCGGCTTCCTGATCCGCGTCGTCAACAAGCTCAAGAAGATGTTCCTCTCCACAGGCGCGCCCCGTCCGGCCTCGCTGATGGGTGCTGGCTGACGCCGACAACAAGGTTTCCAGGACGCTTCCCAGCGGCCACGACGAAGAGGGGCCGGGATCGATATCCCGGCCCCTCTTCTCGTTTCGATGTCATGGCAGGCCGATGCCTATGCCCTGCGCCGTCGCGCTTTGACCTCCACCATCAGCCGCCAGTCCTGCGCTGCGGCGGACTTGGCCTCGCCGAGCCAATGGAACGTGTCGTCCGTGATGCCAGTGAAGCTCCAGCGCGTCAGCTCGCCGGATTCGCTCGCGCCTTCCTGGACGATGTCATTGCCGCGCGGGCGGCCGATCTGCTGGCGGAACACGCAGCGTGCGGGATCGAACCAGCAGATCCTCCACGCGGACAGGGCCGGATCATAGACCCGCAGCGTCGTGCCGTACCAGTTGCCGGCGATCGGAAAGGCCGGCGCGCCCGCGGGCCGGGGGATGATCCAGACGTCCTGCACGGCGCGCCCTTCGAGCACCCAGCCGAAATGGATTTCGCCAGGGGCGGTGTGGTTCGTTCCGTCCTCGCCATGGGCCGTGACCTCGGCGTCCCAGTCGCCGACGAATCGGCCATAGAGCTGGAGTGCCTCGGCATGCTCGGGGTTGGCTGCGTCGGCGTGCAACAATCGGGCAAAATCGCTCATGCTGATCTCCTGTTGCGAGGAGATCAGCATGATCATCCGCTGGCCCGCTTGGAGAAAATTGCGCTTCAGACGCCGTCGAGGATGATCACGGTCGGCTTGGGCGGCAGCGCATCCCGCGACATCCGGAACGAGCGCTCGATGCGGCGGTCGATTTCGAATTGCTGGCCGATCCGGCGCATGAAGTCGTCGAGCGGGGTGGCGAAGCGGTGCATCGGCAGCACCACCGAGGCGCGCAGCCGCTTGGTGATCTCGGAGATGCCGTCGAGCGACATGGTGTAGGTGCCGTCGATCGGCACCATCACGATATCCAGCCGTCCGATCTGGGCAAAATGGCTGTCGTCCAGCTTGTGATGGAGGTGACCGAGGTGGCCGATGCAAAGGCCGGCGGCCTCGAAGATGAAGATCGAATTGCCGTCGCGGAGCATGTCGCTGCCGAGATCGTCGGAGAAATAGCGGCGGATGTCCGTCGTGACGTTGCGGATGAAGGTGTCGCTGATACGTTGCGACACGATCGCCGGCTTGCCGTCATCGCTCCAGCCGTGCAGCACATGGGGAATGCGTTTGTCGGGATACAGGGAATAGTGCGTGCTGTGTGCCCGGTTCATGGTGACGACGTCGGGCAGCCGTCCGACCTGATATGCGCCGCTATAATCCGTCGCGATGCGCAGGCCGCCGGGCGTGTCGATGAAATAGGTAGAATGGCCGGCATAGGTGATCTCGACCTCGGGCGAACCGGCCGCTTGACGGTACGCGACGGACATGACCCGCGGCGCCGCATTGGCCATCGCCAGGCATTCGCTGCGCAGTGGCTGCTGCGCGAGGGCAGGTGAGAGGATTGCGCCGAACAGCGCCAGAGCCGCCGAAACCAGTAGCCGCATGCGTCCATCCCCAGTGATGTCGAGGCAGTCTAGCGTGCAACGCAGCGCGTGGCCAACAGCCGGCGATCAACAGCGCGTCAGTGTCGCACCCTCTCGCCCGGCTTCTAGTCGCGCTTTGGGCTGAACTTCCAGGTGACGGCGACCAGACCCGCTGTGATCAGGCCGCTGATGAGGCCGGCGAGCGGCAAGGCGAGCAGCAGTGCGGCGCTCGCGGCCCAGCCGATCGAGGAGAAGGCCTCGGCGAAGGTCGCAAGCCGCGACGAGGTCTGGCGGCGGCGGAACTGGCTGCGCTTTGCCTGCACCCGGAACCAGAGCTGGATCGCGGTCGCCGAGGTCGCGCTGACGATGATCGCGCCGGCGCAGACCGCGGCCTGGATGGGCGAGGCATAGGCCAGCGCGGCGAGCAACGGAGCGAAGATCGCGGCGATGGTAATCAGCACCACCTCGATCTTGGCGCGGATGATGCCGGATGGCATCAGCGGCGCCGTCGCGACAAGGTCCGGAGCGTCCTCGCCCGAGATCGTCAGCCAAGCCAGTCCGCCGGCCAGCTGTCCGGCCGCCATCACGATGACGGGCGTGATCAGTGTCAGCGCCGTGGAGCTGTCGGCAAAATTCCGCCAGAGCAGGAGCGCCGGCGGCACCAGATAGAGCAGCTGCATCAAGGTCTGCGAGATCAGCCAGGGATCGCGCCACAGCAACATGAACTCCTTCCGCCGCAGCGCCTGCTGGCGCGAACCTCCACGGAAGGGGCGCTCCCTGATGCGGACGCGGCCGGATGCGGCATACGCCGCCGCATCGATCGCGGTGTCGGCGAAGCGGTGCGAGAAGATCGCCATCACACCGCCGAGCAGCACGAGAGCCAGCGCGAGAAGCAGCAGCAGGGCCTCATGGTCGCCCATCGTTGCCCGCGCCGGCCACCACCAGATGCTGTCGACCTCGGGCGCATAGGCGGCGAGGCTGCCTGAGGTCAGGATGGTGAAGCGCGCCAGCGTGCCGTAGGACATGATCGCGGCGATCTGGAGCGCGATCACGAAGCCGGCGCCGATGATCGCGGCGAGGATTTGGGCGATCAGGCGCGTTCGCGCCGGACCGATCAGCCGGAACAGGAGAATGGTGATGGCGATCGCGACCGCCGCGGCCGACAGGCCCATCGCAATGACGACGCCGAAGGCGGCGAGCCAGCGCGCGCCGCCGCCGATCACCAGCACGTCGATGAAGGGCGTCGAGAACAGAAGCGCGAGCACGGTGACGGTCAGCGCGATCGCGGCGATGCGGACCGAGAAAAGATTGGCGAGCCGCGCCGGCGAGGACATGATCAGGTCGAGATCGGCGCGGGCGTAGAATACCCGCGTCACCGATTCGATCGCCTGCGACAGCATCAAGGTCCAGGCCAGGAAGATCGTCGCCGTAATCACGATCAGCGAGGATTTGTCGAGCGGCAATTGCAGGTCGGCGAAGCGGCCGATCACCGCCCAGGCCGGCAAATGCAGCAGCGCGGCAAAGCAGAGCAGGCCGACCACGGCCACGCGCGCCCGCTTGCGCCGCCCGCCCGTCATCATGGCGAACCATTCCCGCCAGGCGAGCCGCAGCTCGTGACGGGCAAACCAGGACAGCGCGGTGGCCGAGCTCATGCTGCGGCCTGAAGCGTCACCAGCGCGATGAAGAGATCTTCCAGGCTGGTGTCGGCATGACCGTTCTGCTGGCGCAACTCGGCCAGCGTGCCTTCCGCGACCAGGCGTCCGCAGGCGATGACGCCGATGCGGTCGGCCATCCGCTCGGCCACCTCGAGAATGTGCGTCGTCATGATGACGGTGCAGCCGGCGCGGACGCGCGCGCTGAGCAGGCCCTTGACGTGGCGCGCAGAGAGGGCGTCGAGCCCCGTCAGCGGCTCGTCGAGGATGATGAGGCGGGGATCGTGCACCAGCGCCCCTGCGAGAGCGACCTTCTGGCGCATGCCCTTGGAAAAGCCCTCGCAGCGCTCATGCCGGTGCGTCTCGAGCCCGAGCGAGCCGAGCAGCTCGTGCGCTACCGGCTCCGCGGCCGCCGGAGCGATGCCCCAGAGGCCGGCGACGAACTCGAGATATTCGAGCGGCGTCAGCTTGTCATAAATCATCGGCTCGTCGGAGACCCACGCCATCACCTGCTTGGCGCCGACGGGGTCGGCCAGCGCGTCGATGCCGAAGATCGAGACAGCCCCCGCATCGGGGCGCAGCAGGCCTGCAACCATCCGCAAGGTCGTGGTCTTGCCGGCGCCGTTGGGGCCGACCAGCGCATAGAATTCGCCGGCGCGAACGGTGAGATCGAGACTGTCCACCGCCAGACGGTCAAAACGCTTCGTTAACCCCTTAACTTCCAGCGCCGAGCTGCCCGGCTTCATGACGGCCACCATCCGCTTTCGCATCGCCCGAGACCATGCCCCGAAGATATTGAGGCGCCGTGAATCGCGCTGCCGCAAATTCCGTCATCCGGATTGGTTCAGGCAGGCCCCGCTCACAAGTCACCGTTTGTTGACAGCGCGCGAGCGATCAGGCTGAATTGATTCCGGACAAATGGAGCTAACGCGGCGAAACGACTGCGTAGCGACTGGACACAAGATGCGGTTGAGCGGCCAGAAAAGAGCCGCCGGTTGCATCGGGGAGGATGCGCGGCGATGCTGGATTTCGTTCAGCAGCTGGTCAGCGGTGTTGCGCTCGGCTGCGTTTACGGCCTGATCGCGCTCGGCTTCGTGCTCGTCTACAAGGCCACCGAGGTCGTCAATTTCGCCCAGGGCGATCTGATGATGCTCGGCGGCTTCTTTGCCTTCACCTTTATCGGCATGATGGGACTGAACTACTGGCTCGGCTTTGCCGGCGCAGTGGCCGCCATGGCGCTGTTCGGCATGGTGGCGGAGCGCGTGGTGGTGCGGCCGATCCTCGGCTATCCCCAGTTCTCCATCATCATGGTCACGATCGGCCTCGGCTATTTCCTGCGCTCGGTCGCCGGCATGATCTGGGGCACCGACGATTTGAAGATCGACACCCCGTTCAGCCAGGGCGTGCTGCGCATGGGCTCGCTGGTGCTCGCCTACGACAAGCTCTCGGTGATTGCGGCGACGATGATCCTGTGCACGCTGCTGTGGCTGTTCTTCAACAAGACCATGCTCGGCACTGCGATGCGGGCCAGCTCCGAGAATATGCTGGCTGCTTACTACATGGGCATTCCTGTCAAGCGCGTGGTGTCGGTCGTCTGGGCCATCAGCGCGGCGGTTGCGACCTGCGCCGGCGTGCTGCTGGCACCGATCACCTTCATCCACTCCAATGTCGGCCTCGTGCTCGGCCTGAAGGCGTTTCCCGCCGCCGTGCTCGGCGGCTTCGGCTCGATCCCGGGCGCCGTGGTCGGCGGCGTCCTGATCGGCGTCATCGAGAGCATGGCCGGCTTTTACCTGCCCGAGGGCTGGAAGGACGTCGCGCCCTACCTCGTGCTGCTCGCCGTGCTGCTCCTGAAGCCCGAAGGCCTGTTCGGCCTCCACGTCCGCAAGAAGGTCTGAACGCCATGCGGTTCATGTTCAAGACCGACTACGAGGACGACATCAAGCTGTTCCCGCATTCGGGCTACATTGTCACCTACGGCATCGTGCTCGCGCTGCTGCTGATCGCACCTCATGTGCTCTCCAGCTACCTGATGAGCCAGCTAGTCTTCGTCTGCATCTACGCGATCGTCGGCGTGGCGCTGCTGATCCTGACCGGCTTCACCGGCCAGGCCTCGCTCGGACACGCCGCGTTCCTCGCGATCGGGGCCTACACGGCCGCGTATCTGCAGAAATACAACGTGCCGTTCCCGGTCTACTTCCTCGCCGCCGGGCTCCTGACCGGGATCATCGGCGCGATGGTCGGGTTCCCCGCCCTGCGTCTCACCGGCATCTACCTCGTGATCGCCACCATCTCCTTTGCCCTGATCGTCGAGGAGATCCTGGCGCGCTGGGAGAGCGTCACCCACGGCAACGAGGGCATGCGGGTCAAGGCGCTGTCGCTGCTCGGCGTCACCGTGCCGCGCGACAGCCCGACCTTCTATTATCTTTGCCTTGCCGTGCTGGTTCTGACCATCGTCGGCACGCTCAATCTCTTGCGCTCGCCGACCGGCCGCGCCTTCGTCGCGATCCGCGATTCCGAGACCGCAGCGCGCAGCATGGGCGTCAACGTCGCGCTCTACAAGGTGAAGTCGTTCGCGATCTCGGCGGCAATCACCGGCTTTGCCGGGGTGCTGTTCGCGCACAAGCTCTCCTTCATCTCGCCCGAGATGTTCACGCTCCAGCTCTCGATCGAGTTCATCATCGTGATTCTGATCGGCGGTACTTTCAGCCTGCACGGCGCCGTGCTCGGCGCGATCTTCATCGTGATGATCGACCCCTTCCTGACCTACCTGAAAGACGACATGCCCGGCATCATCGCCGGCATCGCGGCGGCATTCGGGGCCGGCACGACGACTGCGGGCAACATCCAGGCGAACGTCGCGGCCTTCGCCTCGCTCAACGGCCTGAAGGGCGCGATCTACGGCATCATCATCGTGTTATTCGTCCTGTTCGAGCCGCTCGGGCTTTATGGCCGCTGGCTCAAGATCAAGCTCTTCTTCCAGCTGTTCCCGCTCTACAAGCGCGCCACCTTCAAGCGGCAGAAGATCTACGTGAAGTCGGAGCGCAACCGATGAGCTATTTCCGCGCCGAGAACCTCTCGCTGCATTTCGGCGGCCTCAAGGCCGTCGACGCGGTCTCGTTCGCGGTCGAGAGGGGCGAGATCCTGTCGATCATCGGGCCCAACGGCGCCGGCAAGAGCTCGATCTTCAACCTGATTTCGCGGATCTACCGGCCGACCACGGGCCGCATCTTCTTCGAGGACCAGGACATCACCGAGGAGGCGCCCTACGACATCGCCAAGCTCGGCATCGCCCGCACCTTCCAGAACATCGAGCTGTTCGAGAACGCGACCGTGCTGTCGAACCTCCTGGTCGGCCGTCACCGCCATTCCACCACGCAGCTCTGGCAGGAGCTCTTGTTCCTGCCGAGCGTGCGGGCCAACGAGAAGCTGCACCGCCGCCGGGTCGAGCAGGTCATCGAATTCCTAGATCTCGAACCCTATCGCGACAAGCTCATCTCGGGCCTGCCTTACGGCGTGCGCAAGGTGATCGAGCTGGCTCGGGCGCTGTGCTCGGAGCCGAAACTGATCCTGCTGGACGAGCCGTCCTCCGGTCTCAATGTCGAGGAGACCGACGACATGTCGTTCTGGATCCGCGACCTGAAGAACGAGCTCGGCGTCACAGTGCTGATGGTCGAGCACGACATGTCGCTGGTCAACCGCGTCTCCGACCGCGTCATCGCGCTGAACTACGGCCGGGTGCTGGCGATGGGCTCGCCGGCCGAGGTGCAGCAGCACCCCGACGTCGTCGCTGCGTATCTGGGAGCCTGAGGCGATGGACGCGACCGCGCCGCTCGAGACCATCCTGAAGCTCTCGAATATCGAGAGCTATTACGGGCCGATCATGGCGATCCGCGGCATCTCGCTGGAGGTGCCGCGCGGCCGCATCGTCACGCTGCTGGGTGCCAACGGCGCCGGCAAGACCACGGTGCTGAAGACCATCTCGGGCATTCTCGACCCGCAGAAGGGGACGATCGAGTTCCTGGGCAGGCCGATCCAGCGCATGGAAGCCGACCGGATCGTGCGTCTCGGCCTTAGCCACGTGCCGGAAGGCCGAGAAGTGTTTCCGTTCCTCTCGGTGCGAGAGAACCTGATGATGGGAGCCTATCCGCGCAAGGACCGTGACGGCGTCGCCGAGGATCTGGAGCGCGTCTACGGCTATTTCCCGCGCCTGAAGGAGCGCATCAACCAGCCGGCCGGCCAGCTCTCCGGCGGCGAGCAGCAGATGCTCGCGATCGGGCGTGCGCTGATGAACCGGCCGACGCTGCTGCTTCTCGACGAGCCCTCGCTCGGCCTGTCGCCGCTGCTGGTGAAGGAGATCTTCACCATCATCCGACGGGTCAACGAGGAGCAGGGCATGTCCATCCTGCTCGTCGAGCAGAACGCCAAGGTGGCGCTGGAGACGGCACATTACGGCTATGTGCTGGAGATCGGCCGCATCGTGATGAACGATACCTGCGACCGCTTGATGCATTCCCAGGACATCCAGGAGTTCTACCTTGGCGCCAAGGAAGCGGGTGCGCGAGGCGAGCGGCGCTGGAAAAAGAAGAAGACGTGGCGGTGAGGACAAGCTGGCAGTAAGATGAGCTTGCCGTCCGCAATCATAGACCGCCGGCAAGGCAGGCAGCGGAGGCAGGCGACAAGGAGGAGACGCGCATGGCCCGACCGGCGGTGCTGACGGTCGCTGATACGATCGCGAAGAGCTTTCTGCAGGCCGCCGAGACGCGGGGCGAGAGGCCGGCGATCCGCGAGAAAAAGTTCGGCATCTGGCAGCCGACGAGCTGGCGGCAGTGGCTGGAGATCTCGAAGGAGATCGCCTACGCGCTTCGCGCCATCGGCTTCATGCCCGGCGACGTCGCTTCCGTCATCGCCAATGCGGTGCCCGAATGGGTTTACGCCGATATGGGCATCTTGTGCGCCGGTGGCGTCTCATCCGGAATCTATCCGACCGATTCCTCTTCGCAGGTCGAATATCTCGTCAACGATTCCCGCACGAAAGCGATCTTCGCGGAGGACGAGGAGCAGCTCGACAAGATCCTCGCCTGCCGCGCACGCTGCCCGTCCCTGCAGAAGATCATCGTGTTCGACATGGAGGGACTGCGCGGCTTCTCCGACGACATGGTGATGTCGCTCGACGAGTTTCGCGCGCTCGGCCGCAACCACATGGTCGGCCGCGATGCGCTCTGGCAGGAGATGATCGACAGCCGCGTTGCCAATGATCTCGCGATCCTGGTCTATACGTCGGGCACGACAGGTCCGCCCAAGGGCGCGATGCACGCCAACCGCAGCGTCACCCACCAGATGCGGCACGCCAACGACTTCATTCCTGCGCGAGAGGATGAGGAACGGCTGGTGTTCCTGCCGCTCTGCCATGTCGCGGAGCGCATCGGCGGCTATTACATCTCCGTCGCGCTCGGCTCGGTGATGAATTTTGCCGAGAGCCAGGAAACCGTGCTGGACAATCTGCGCGAGGTGCAGCCGACCGCCTTTCTGGCGGTGCCCCGCGTCTGGGAGAAATTCTATTCCGCCATCACCATCGCGCTGAAGGATGCGACGCCGCTGCAGCAGTGGGTCTATCGCCGTGCCATCGCCGTCGGCTACCGCATGGTCGAGTACCGGCTCGAGGGCAGGGCGCCGCCGCTGTCGCTTCGCATCGCCGACCGTATCGCCTACTTGGTCGCGTTCCGCAACATTCGCCGCATGATCGGGCTCGACCGCTGCCGCATCGCGTTCACCGGCGCAGCCCCGATCGCACCGGAGCTGATCCGCTGGTATCTGGCGCTCGGCATCGACATGCACGAGGTCTACGGCCAGACCGAGAATTGTGGGGTCGCCACCATGATGCCGGCGGACAGGATCAAGCTCGGCTCGGTCGGCACCGCAGTGCCCTGGGGCGAGGTCGCGCTGTCGCCCGAGGGCGAGATCCTGATCAGGGGCGACTTCCTGTTCATGGGCTATCTGAACCAGCCGGAGAAGACCGCGGAGACGATCGACTCCCGCGGATGGCTGCACACCGGCGACGTCGGGACTATCGACAATGAGGGCTTCGTCCGCATCACCGACCGGATGAAGGACATCATCATCACTTCCGGCGGCAAGAACATCACGCCGTCCGAGATCGAGAACCAGCTCAAATTCTCGCCCTACATCTCGGATGCCGTCGTGATCGGCGACAAGCGGCCCTATCTCACCTGTCTCGTGATGATCGACCAGGAGAACGTCGAGAAGTTCGCCCAGGATCGCGACATTCCCTTCACCAACTACGCCAGCCTGTGCCGGGCGAGGGAGATCCAGGATTTGATCTGGCGCGAGATCGAACAGGTCAACGTAAACTTTGCCCGGGTCGAGACGATCAAGAGGTTCTACCTGATCGAGCGACAGCTTACCCCTGAGGACGAGGAGCTGACGCCGACCATGAAGCTGAAGCGCGGCTTCGTGAACAAGCGCTACGCCGCCGAGATCGAGGCGATGTATCGCGAGCGCGCGGTGGCGTGACGCAGGCGCATCACCCGGAAACGTGGAACCGGTTTTCCGAGAAGGGCATGCGCAAAAAGCCTAGTCTAGAAAGCGAAGGAGCTGTGGCCCCCGCCCTTCGTCCAACATGGGCCTTTTAGGAGAGGAGACGTCAATGTCGAAATCGTTCAGCGCATTCGGCCTTGCTGTGAGCGCCATGGTGCTCACCTGTCTGCCGGCCGCAGCGCAAACCAAGGTCACCAACGAAGGCATCTCGGCAACCGAGATCGTCGTCGGCACTCACCAGGACCTCTCTGGTCCGATCAAGGGATGGGGCGTTCCGGTCGCAAACGGCCTGAAAATGGCGGCCGAAGAGATCAACGCCTCCGGCGGCATCCACGGCCGCAAGATTCGACTGGTCGTCGAGGACAGCGGCTATGATCCGAAGAAGGCCGTGCTGGCATCGCAGAAGCTGATCGAGCGCGACAAGATCTTCGCGATGGTGGGCCCGATGGGGTCGCCGACCGTTCTCGCCGCGCAGGACATCCTGTTCGATGCCGGCGTGCTTCAATTGTTCCCGCTGACGGCCGCCGAGTTCACCTTCAAGTTCGATCCGGCCAAGCCGCAGGAGCGATTGAAGTTCAACAACCTGCTGCCCTACGTCGAGAGCACGCGGGCCGCGGTGAAGTACATGATGGAGTGGAAGGGTTTCAAGAAGCCTTGCATCATGCACCAGGACGACGAGTACGGTAAGAACGTGCTGGACGGCTTCAATCAGCAGCTCACCGCCATGAAGGCGCAGCCGGCTTCGATCACGAGCTACAAGCGCGGCGCATCCGATTTCAGCGCGCAGATCGCCAAGATGAAGTCCGACGGCTGCGACCTCGTCGTGCTCGGCACCGTGCTCCGTGAGACCATCGGGGCAATGGGCGAAGCCAAGAAGCTGGGCTGGGATGTCACCTTCCTCGGCGCCACCCCCACCAACGTGATGGAGGTTCCTGCGCTGGGCAAGGAAACGGTCGAGGGGCTCTATGCCGCCAGCGGCTTCGAGATTCCCTATGAGGACACCGCCAAGGGAAAGGTGAAGGACTGGCTCGTCAACTACAAGAAGATGTTCAACGCGGACGCCAACACGCAGGCGATCATCGGCTATAACGCCATGATGACGTTTGCCTTCTACGCCAACAAGGCCGGCAAGGATCTCACCGGCCAGAAGATGCTGGATGCGCTCGAGTCGGGCGAGAAATTCCTCGACATCTTCAACTCGCCGCCCACCAAGTTCTCCAAGACCGACCACCTCGCCAACACCATCACCCAGGTGCAGCAGGTCAAGGGTGGCCGCTGGGTGCTGGTGAAGGACAATCTGATGTTCTGATCTCTCGCGAGCGACCGGTGCACCCTCTCCCCTTGTGGGAGAGGGTGGATTGCCGCGCAGCGGCGAGCCGGGTGAGGGGTCTCTATCCTCACGAACGGTCTTGCGCGTGGGAAGAACCCCTCATCCGGCGCGCTTGCGCGCCACCTTCTCCCGCAAGGGGAGAAGGAAGATGTGCACCGCGGAGAGAACCCTACGATCCCCCACCGGCCGTGCCCGAATTCACCGGCGCCAGCTCGTCCTCCCGGCAGCGCCAGCCGTCGGCGGCCTTGACGAAGGCGAAAGTTCTCTGGATCCGCAGGCGGCGCGTGACGTTGAAGGTGTCCGCGGAGCGCTCCTTGTTGCCGGCGCCTGGCTGCGGTCGACCCGTCCGCGCGTCCCAGCAGGTGCCGGTGCAGGTCGAGGCCACCTTGCTGCACATGGTGAAAGGCGCCAGCACGACCATCTCGATCTCGCCCGTGACCTGCGCGTCCTGATCGGTCACCTGGCTGTCGAGCGCGTAGACGCGGTTGATGCGAAGAAAGTTGCCGCAGGAATTGGCCGCATGGATTCGGGCGGCGCAGAAATCGACGGCGTCGGTATCGGGGATGCGGGCCGCGACCTGCCGGCCGAACACCCTCTTGGGATCACCCTTGGCGGCTCGGATCTCGTCGGTCTTGCGCTTCAGATGTTCGGCGAGGCAGCCCTCCGCCGATTCCAGCTCCTGTAGCGGCACGTTCTCCTTGCCGACCAGATTGCATTTGCGGTCGCGCTCGCGCGTCCACCGGCCATACTCGGCGAAGGCAAAGCGAGCCGCGGTCGGGTCCAATTTGCCGATCAGGCCGAGCACCTGGCCATTGAGTTCGGCCTCGGCCAGCGCCAGCGACGGGTCCGCGCAGATCACCGCGCCCGCAGCGGTGTTGGCTGCAAGGCAGTCGAAATCAGGATCGCGCACGATCGCGGCGCGCTCCTCGGTGACCCTGAGCAGGCAGGCCCTGACGCGGTCGAATTCGTCGGCGCGGATCGCGGTCTGGCCAACGATGCCGCAGCCGAGGTTGCGGTTGCGGACCCAGATCGCATTCTCCTCGATCGCAGGCAGACGATCGGGCAGGCGGGAGAGCCGCGCTTCGTTCGCGATGCTCAGTTTCTCGGCGGCGGCGGCAAGTCCGGCATCGCCGCAAAACAATTGATTGCCGGGGTCGCGGATCTGCTGGCAGTTGTTTTTTGCAAACAGCGGCAGCCTGTCGGCGATCGTGCTGCCGGATTGCGCGGACGCGGGCGCTGCCGGCAATGCCAGCAGCACACACACGGACAGCACGATGAACCGCATTCCACTCGCCCCCGCCTGGGAGGCGACATGCTAGCGCCTGGACGTGCGTGGCGGAATGGGTTTTTGGCGGATGGGTTGATCCGGGCTGCGAGAGGACATCAACGCGCCTCGGGGGCCAGCGAGACCCGCACCGGCTCGTCGACGTATTTCATCACCGCCGACTGGTGGAGCACGAACAGCGGCTGATAGCTCCGCGTCGCGTCATCCCCGACCATCGCCATGCGGCGGTTGTCGAGCATCAGCCACTGGCCGTCGAGCCGTGCAGCGGCAACCGCGTGCTCCTCGCCGGCGCGGATGTCGCGCACCACCACGATGCGGAGGTCTTCAGGGGCCACCCCCGCCAGCCGCAGCGCGGCCAGCTTGGCGATGGCATAATCCTCGCAATCGCCGGCGCCGCGCGCGAAGGTCGCGAGCGGCGAACTCCAGACGTCGTCGGTGCCGTCAACGGCGGCGTGGATGGCGAGGTTGATGGCGCGGTTGGTCTCGCCGAGGCGCGCCCGGCCGTCCCGGGCGCGGGCCTGGTCGACGATGGCGAGCAGCTTCAGGGCTGCGGGCGAGACGCAATTGTCCCGGTCGCCGTCGCACAGTGCAAGCTGCACCATGTCGCCGTCGAGCCTGTGCTTCAACGCGGACCATTTCTGCTGCAGGCCGCCCGACGAGATGGCGAAGGCGAACACCCCGAAAGGTTCGGCGGATTTGCGCACGAGGACGCCGGCGCCCGGCGACAGCAGCGTGCCGGCGCGAAGCTCCGCGGCCGATCCGAGCAGGATCAAGCCGCACAAGACAAGGATTGCGCGAAAGGCGCGCGAGCGAGCTACGGTCTCCATCTGACATCCCCTTCCAGGCTTCGCGAGATCCCCCTCGATCTCGACGTGCCGGGCTATGTTGCTTTCGCGGAGATAGTGCGTGACGGCCGTTTTGGTCTGCTTAACGCGACCGGCAAGGGGATCAAAACCGGGTGACAGGCTGAACCAGACCCATCCGAATTGCGTCAAATTTTACGATTCGGAGGCTAGGAGGCGCTCGCCGCCGCGAAATGGAGCCCGTTGCAGGCAAAAGTTGCGACCGCCGCTGATTCTGTTGCCTATGGCTAACAGCCCGCTATTTCACGGGATCTGTTAGTTAGGTCACAGATTTAGCTGCACATTTGCCACAGGATGCTGCAAGGCATCATCAGTACAAGGTAAAGCAAGTATCTGTTTTGCAGGCTCTACTTTGTACGACTTTGAGTGACGGAAAATGCCTTCATCTATGCTTGCTTTGACTGCAGAATTCTTCAAGGATGACTTCCTCTCCTCTGGAGTGGCGCCCCCCTGCCGCGGCTCTTTCAGCCAAGTGACACGAAATCACACAAGCGATAGATGGTTTCGCTAAGGACTTGGTAATGCTAAGCAAGCTTTGGCGGTCGATACTTACCTAAATTTTAACCCTTTTCACGGTGCCCGGTTGAATTACGCTGGCAAATTTGACGCCGCGACGTCGTTGGACGGCCAGGGTTCCAACTCGCCTGCCTATATCGCTGCCGATTCCTTCGCCCCCAAGCCTTTCATCGCGAAGGAGCAGGGCCTCGTTCCGGATGGCGCATTGGTCGTTCCAGACCCCAACCTGATCTTCAACGGCGAGTTCAAGCGAACCGGTCTCGATCTCGTGCTGTCCCATGACGGCCGCGAGTTCGTCGTTCACGATTATTTCAGGGGCGACAAGCGCGCGGCGATCGCATCGCCGGACGGCGCCCACCTCAGCGGCGAGATCGTCAACGCGCTCACCGGCCACGTTCAGGTTGCCCAGGCCGCGCCCGGCGCCTCTGCCGCCCAGGTCATCGGTCACGTCACAAAACTCGTCGGCAGCGCCACCGCGATCCGCAACGGCGTCTCGGTCATCCTCAACAACGGCGATAACGTCGAGAAGGGCGACGTGGTCTCGACCGGAGCCGATTCGACGCTCGGCATCACCTTCATCGACGGCACCGTGTTCGGCCTGTCCTCAAATGCGCGGATGGTGCTGAACGAGATGGTCTACGACCCCAACGGGTCGAGCAACTCCTCGCTGCTCAGCCTCGTGGCCGGCACCATCACCTTCGTCGCCGGCGAGACCGCCAAGCACGGCGACATGAAGGTCGACACGCCGGTCGCCACCATGGGCATCCGCGGCACCGCGGTGCTGACCCAGATCAACTTCGTGGTTCCCGCCGGCGGCGGCGATCCGCAGCCGCAGGCAAGCTTCCAGGTGCTGGTGGAGCCGAACGGCACGACCGGCTCCTACATCCTGTTCGACAAGATCACCCTGCTGCCGATCGCGACGGTCAACCAGGCCGGCCAGATGATCCAGATCAGTGGCGGCAACGTCTCGATCACCAATGCGCTGATGTCGCCGGACGTTCAAAAGCTGATCACCGACGTGTTCACGCTGAAGTTCACCGACAACAACACCAACACAAAGCTGACAACGAACTTCACCGACACGATCACGCCGTTCAGCCAGGATCTGGTGTTCAAGTCGGGGTCCGGCGCCATCGTGACCGCGACCGTCGTCAACCTCAATTTGCAGACATCGGACAAGCCCGGCCCCTCGACGCCGCCGGCCGTGCGCATTCCCGGCCAGCCGATCGTGCAGAGCTTCGACGCTGCCGGCAACGCGAAGACGGCGTTCGCGCTGACCGAGCGCGCAGGCACGACCGGCGACACGCAGGCCGATACGATTTCCGGCATCATCAGGTTCGTCGATCAAAACCTCGGCGACCGGCCGACGGTGAGCATCAGCCTCGCCGCCGCCCCGAACTTTGCCTACAAGGACGCCGGCCAGACCGACGTCACCGGCTCGCTTTCCGCGCTCCAGAAGCAGGCCATCGCGGCAACGCAGATCCAGATCAATGTGGTCGCCGACCCCGGCAACCAGAACAACGGCTCGGCGGTCTGGACCTACACGGTCCCCGACAAGGTCTTCGACTTCCTCGCGGCCGGCGAGACGCTGACCCTGACCTACATAGTCCGCGTCGACACCAATTTCACGGTGAGCCCCGAGAGCAGGCTCGTCCCGATCACCATCACGATCACGGGGACGAACGACAAGCCGACCGTGACGACATCAGGCGGCACGGTGATCGAGTTGGTCGGGACCGGC
Source organism: Bradyrhizobium sp. (assembly GCA_035575945.1). Taxonomy (GTDB): domain Bacteria; phylum Pseudomonadota; class Alphaproteobacteria; order Rhizobiales; family Xanthobacteraceae; genus Bradyrhizobium. The sequence continues at coordinate 143,480 of DATLXF010000031.1, forward strand.
AACCAAGCTCTCAGCACCATCACCGGCACGGTCACCTTCACGGACGTCGATCTGACCGACCGGCCGATCGTGAGCGCGGAACTCTCGTCCACCCAGCCGTTCAAATATCTCGACTCGGAAGGCAATGACATCACCGCGACGTTGACGCCGGCGCAGCTCGCCGCGATCGCTGCCGTCAAGGTGCCCCTGACCGTGGTTCAAGGCGCCGCAAACGGCAACAACGGTACGGCCACCTGGACCTACAGCGTTCCCGATCATCTGTTCGACTTCCTTGGCGAGCACGAGAGGCTGATCCTCAATTACGTGGTGCAGGTCGACGATGGCCATGGCGGTGTCGTCAGCACGCCGCTCACGGTGTCGATCAACGGCGCCGACGTCAATGTCGAGGGTACCAACGACCTGCCGACGATCGTCCACGACGAGACATTTGCGACCGGCGCTGTGACAGAGGATGGGGAAGCCCTGACGGCGGACGGCACCATTTCGTTCAACGATCCCGACCTCACGGATACGCACACGGCGACCTTCGTTCTGAAATCGACGACTTCGAGTGCGCATCTGCCGGGCTTCACCGATGGCACGTCGCATATCGGCACGTTCGCGCTCCAACCGGTGGTCGAAAGCCCAGGCGCGAGCTCCCGTGGCTCGGTCGGCTGGACCTTTGTGATCAACGATAGCGATCCGGTGCTGCAGTCGTTGGCCCAGGGCCAGACCATCACGCAGGTCTACACCGTCAAAGTCGACGATCACCACGGCGGGACGGTCACCCAGGACGTCACGGTGGTCATCACCGGCACCAACGATGCGCCGACCATCACGTGCGGTGCCGGGGCGGCCAAGGGAACCGTGACCGAGGATGCCGGCGCGACGTTGACGGCCGGCGGCACGCTCGCGATTCAGGACCTCGACCTGATCGACACGCACACGGCGCAAGTCGCGTTCAAGTCGTCGACCTCGAGCGCGCATCTGCCGGGCTTCGTCGCCAACGCCACGAAGATCGGCACCTTCACGATCGATCCATTCGTGAGCGAATCCAGCAGCGACACCGACAACGGTGCGACATTGGGCTGGCACTTCAGCCTCGCCAACGGCAATCCGGTGTTGCAGTCGCTGGCTGAGGGCCAGACCATCACCCAGGTCTATACCGTCACGTTCACCGACAACCATGGCGCAACGGTCGCGCAGGATGTCACGGTCACGATCAAAGGGACCAACGACACGCCGACTATCACCAGCGGTGCTGCGGCCGCTGCTGGAGCCGTCACCGAGGACACCGGCCTCACTTTGTCGATCGGCGGCACGTTGGCGATCCAGGATCTCGACCTGATCGACACCCACACCGCGCAGGCGGTGTTCAAGTCGGTGAGCTCGAGCGCTCCTCTGCCGGGCTTCGCCAACAACGCGCCGCTCGGGACCTTCACGATCGATCCCTCGGTTCTCGAATCCAACACCGATACCAATAACCGTGCGACACTGGGCTGGCACTTCAGCCTCGCCAATAACGATGCGGTGTTGCAGTCGCTGGCCCAAGGCCAGACCATCACCCAGGTTTACACCGTCACGTTCACCGACAATCACGGCGCATATGTCTCGCAGGACGTGACCGTGACGATCAACGGCGCCAACGATGCGCCGACGATCGCGAGCAGCCCTGCGGACGCAACGGGAGCCGTGATCGAGGACAGCGACTCGACGCTGTCGATTGCGGGCACGTTGGCGATCCAGGATCTCGACCTGATCGACACTCATGGCGCCGAAGCCGTGTTCAAGTCGGCGACGTCGGACGCGCATCTGCCCGGTTACGACGGCAGCACACCGCTGGGTACGTTCACGATCGATCCCTCGGTGACCGAGTTCAACAACGATGTGGACAACGGTGCGACGCTGGGCTGGCACTTCAGCCTCGACAATAGCGATGCGGTACTGCAGTCGCTTGCCGAAGGCCAGACCATCACCCAGGTCTATACCGTCACCTTCACCGACAATCACGGCGCGCACGTCTCGCAGGACGTGACCGTCACGATCACCGGCGCCAACGACGCGCCGACGATCGCGAGCAGCCCTGCGGACGCGACGGGAGCCGTGAGCGAGGACAGCGCCGCGACGCTGTCGATCGCGGGCACGCTGGCAATCCAGGATTTCGACCTCATCGATACTCACAGCGCGGAAGCCGTGTTCAAATCGGCGACGTCGAACGCGCATCTGCCCGGTTTCGACCTTAGCACGCCGCTGGGTACGTTCACGATCGATCCGTCGGTCGCCGAGTTCAACAACGACTCGGACAATGGTGCGACGCTGGGCTGGCACTTCAGCCTCGACAACAACGATGCCGTGCTGCAGTCGCTGGCGCAGGGCCAGACCATCACCCAGGTCTACACCGTCACCTTCACCGACGATCACGGCGCGCATGTTTCGCAGGACGTGACCGTCACGATCACGGGCGTCAACGACGCGCCGACCCTCGCCGATCTCCACATCGGTCCGATCACGGATACGGCTGCTCAGGACAGCTTCCCCGATCTGACCGGTGCACTTGCGGGCCACGACGTCGATAGCGGCGAGACGGCGACGCTGACCTATGCCGTCCTGGATGAAGACCATCACGCCGCGACGACGGTTGCCGGCCTCTACGGCTCGCTGACGGTCAATCCTGACGGCAGCTATAGCTACGTCGCCAATGCAGCGGCCATCAACGCGCTGCCGCAGGGCTCCTACGTCGACGAGTTTACGGTTCAGACCACGGACGTGCACGGCGCGACCGGCACGGCGAAGCTAACGGTCGACGTCACGGGTGTGGACGAGGGCAGCGCTCCGGTCATCGACACAACGCGGTTCCAGGTCGAGCACATCCGCGAGAACAGCAACGATATCATCACCGGCCTTCAGGTCTTCGATGCCGATTCCAGCACTGATACGTTCACGGTCACGCTGTCGACTGCACATCCGGACGTCAGCACCGCCAGCATCTATCCGACGACCGGCACGCTCGATCAGATCAACGCAGGCCTCGCGGAGGGCGCAGGCATCGCCTACGATCCGACCGGCGCCGCTCCCGGCGCGGAGTTGCCCGCAACCGACCGGATCACGCTGACCGTCACCGATGCGGCCGGCCACTATGACACCGTCAACTTCATCTTCGCCGAGGGGGCCGGCGGCCAGGGTATCACGCTGCAAGGCACCGGCGGTAAGGACATCATTTTCGCCAGCGGGTCGAGCGACACGCTCTTCGGCGGCGGCGCCAAGGACCAGTTCGTATTCGCGCCGTCATCGTCGCCGGACGACGTCCAGCATATCGTCGAGGATTTCGAGTTCGGTCTGGACAAGATCGACCTGCGGCAGTTCAGCGAAATCGGCTCTCTGAGCGACCTTGTGTTGACCGAGCAGAGCGGCGGCACGTTGCTCACGTTGGACAGCCAGGAGACGGTCCTGCTCAAGAATGTGGCCATCGCAAATCTTCAATCCAGCGACTTCATCTTCGGTACCCACAACGCCTAACGGATGCGGCGGGCGGCCTTTGGGTAGCAAAAAATCCGGAATCCTCAGCATCGAGGAATAGCCAACCGCGCACCGACGCTCCATGATCGCGGCGCCCGGCTTGGCCCGGGGCAGGGAATTCGGCCACCATGAAACGTCTCAAGGTCCTGCGGCGGTGGTTTGAGCGGAAGTTCGGCCTTGCGCGGGTGGTGTGTCTTGCGCTGCTGGTCCTGTTCGCCGGTGCGCGCCTCTGGGATCCGCCGCCGATCCAGGAACTGCGGCTGCGCACCTTCGACATGTTTCAATTGCTCGATCCGCGCGAAAAGACGGCGCGGCCGGTCGTCATCGTCGATATCGACGAGAAGAGCCTCGCCAGGCTCGGTCAGTGGCCCTGGCCGCGCACGCGCATCGCCGATCTGATCCAGAACCTCACCAACAACGGCGCGGTGGCGATCGGCTTCGACGTGGTCTTCTCCGAAGCCGACCGGCTCAACCCGGATCAGGTCGCGAGCCAGATGCGCTATCTCGACGACGCGACCCGCGCCAAGCTGCGCGAGCTGCCGAGCAACGATCAGATCCTCGCCGACGCCATCAAGCGCTCGCGCGTCGTGCTGGGCGAAACCGGGCTTCCGGAGGTCCTGTCCGAACTGGACAAGTCGCTGCCGTTCACGGGGGTGGCCACGGTCGGGGAGGACGGGGCCGAACGCTTCCTGTTCGAATTCCCCGGCCTGCTCCGCAACGTGCCGGTCATCGAGAAGGCCGCAGCCGGCCGCGGCCTGTTCTCGATCCGGACCGAGCGCGACGGGTTGATCCGACGCGTGCCGATGATCATGCTCGCCCAGGGCAACATCATGCCCTCGCTCAGCCTCGAGATCCTGCGCGTCGTCACGGGCACGCCGACCTTGCTGGTCCGCACCGACAAGACGGGCATCAAGGCGATCCGCCTCAAGGGCCTGGAGGTGCCGACCGACAAGAACGGACAGCTCTGGGTGCACTATGCCCGCCGGGATCCCTCGATCTACGTCTCCGCGGTCGACGTGCTCGACAATACGGTGCCGCCTTCCAGGTTCGCCGGCAAGCTGGTTCTGGTCGGCACCTCCGCGGGCGGCTTGAACGACATCAAGACAACGCCGGTGTCCCGGGCCATGCCGGGTGTCGAGATCCATGCCCAGGTGCTGGAGGGCGTGCTGAGTCGCGCGGTGATCTCGCAGCCGAACTACGCGCTGGGCGTCGAGCTGATCGCCGCGCTGGTCATCGGCCTGCTCGTCATCATCTTCACGCCCAATCTCGGTCCCGTCCGCCTCGTGCTGGCGGGCGCGGCCTTCGCGGCCATCCTGGTCGGCACCTCATGGTTCTTCTACGCTCAGCGCCGCTACCTCATCGACTTCACCTATCCGCTGCTGTCGACCACCGCGGTCTATCTGACGCTGATCTTCGCCAGCTTCGTGCGCGAGCAGCGCCAGCGCGTGCAGATCCGCGGCATGTTCGCGCAATACATGTCGCCGGTGCTGGTCGAGCAACTGGCGCAGGCGCCGGAAAAGCTCGTGCTCGGCGGCGAAGAGCGCGAGATGACGATCATGTTCTCCGACGTCCGCGGCTTCACCACGATCTCGGAGAGCTACAAGCACGATCCGCAAGGGCTGATCGCGCTGATGAACCGCTTTCTGACGCCGCTCACCGACGTCATCATCGAGCGCAAGGGCTACATCGACAAGTACATGGGCGACGCCATCATGGCGTTCTGGAACGCGCCGCTCGACGATCCCCAGCACGAGATCAACGCCTGCGAAGCCGCCATCCAGATGCTCGAGCAGATCGACGAGGTCAACAAGGAGCGCGAGCAGGAAGCCACGGACGGCGGCCACGTCTACATCCCGCTCAATGTCGGCATCGGTCTCAATACCGGCATCGGCGTCGTCGGCAACATGGGATCCGACCTGAAGAAGAACTATTCGGTGCTCGGCGACAGCGTGAACCTGGCTTCGCGCCTCGAGGGCCAGTCGAAGGAATACGGCTTCCCGATCATCGTGGGCTCGCGAACGGCGCTCGCCGCGAAGGAGAAGTTCGCGATCCTCGAACTCGACTTCATCATGGTCAAGGGCAAGACCGAGCCGGAAGTGATCTACGCCATCGCCGGCCGCGAGGACGTGATGCATTCGGCCGCCTTCCAGCGCCTGCGCAACATCACCATCGAAATGCTCGGCTGCTACCGCAGCCGCGACTGGCGGGGCGCGCTGGATGCGATCGAGCGCGGTCGCCGCAGCGAGGACGCCGACACGCTGGAGAAGCTGTTCAGGCTCTACGAAGCGAGGATCAAGGAGTTCCAGGTCAATCCGCCGCCCGAGGGTTGGACCGGCGCCTATGCGCTGCTGACGAAGTAGGCTGCAAGGGAGTGGGCATTGCGCGTGCCAAACTAAGGGTGTCCTCCCCGCGGAGGCGGGGATCCATAACCACGGGAAGCAGCCGTAGTGCGAGATCGGCAACTCCGAGTCTTCGCAAAACCGCGTCCTGGGGCTATGGGTCCCGGGCTCGCGACTATGTCGCGCCCCGGGACGACACCGGTGTTGGCGGAAGCAGGGCGGCGCCTCACTCCATCCCGATCGTCGTCAGGTCCTGGAACCAGTGCTGCGCCTGCACGAACTGCTTGATCTTCGGCGACAGCGCGTGCGGGTTGGTATCGTGGACGACCCAGACCAGCGTGGCGTCGTCCACGATCTGTGCATGCGCCTGCGCGAGCAGCGCGTCCTGCTTGGCGCTGTCGAAGGTCTGCTTGGCCTCGTCGATCAGCGCATCCACCTTCGGGTTCTTGTAGCCACCCCAGTTGACGCCCACGGGCGCGACCTGCCCGGAATGGAAGAAGCGAACGATCGCATAGAGCGGGTCCGAGGTGACGTAGGCGATGTTGTTGGAGGTGATGCCGGCGTTCATCTCGTCGGCCGCACCCTTGCGCCAATGCGTGTAGAGCGTCTCGAGCTCGACCACCTTGAAGTCGATGTCGATGCCGATCTCCTTGAAGCTCTGCTGCAGAAACTCGTTCATCGGCAGCGACAGCATCTGGCCGGTGCCGCCTTGCGCGATGATGAAGGTGGTCTTCAGCGGCTTGGCCTTGGAGTAACCGGCCTCCTCGACCAGTTTCTTCGCTGCGGCAAGATCGTATTTCAGTTCGAAGCTCGGCTTGCCGAACCACGGGCTCGATGGATCGACCTGTCCCTTGGCGGGCTTCGCCAATCCGTTCATCAGCCCGACCACCGCCTCGCGGTCGATCGCAAGGTTCAGCGCCTTGCGCAGGCGGATGTCGGTCCAGGGCGAGCCCGGCAGCACGCTGAGGTGATAGTTCCAGACATGAGGCGTGACGTTGTCGACCAGCTTCATGCCGGCCGCCTTCAGCTGCGGCACCGCGTCCGGCGCCGGCGTCTCGATCAGGTCGACCTGGCCCGCAAGCAGTGCATTGGTGCGCGTCAGCGCTTCCGGCATCGGCACCAGCACGATCTTGTCGGCCTTCGGAATGCGCTTCTTGTTCCAGTACTCGGGGTTCTTGGAGAGCTCGGCGAGCTCGCGCGGCACCAGCCTGGTCAGCTTGAACGGGCCGGTCCCGGAGGGCTGGCTGGCGAATTTGTCCCAGTCCTTGCCGAGCTTGTCGTACTGCGCGGGGCTCGACACCAGGAACCACAGCATCTGATAGGGGAAGAAGGAGTCGACCGTCTTGGTGGTGATCTCCACGGTGGAATCGTCGATCTTGGCGTAGCTGGCGACCGAAGGCAGGCGCGTCTTCACCTGCGCGCTCTGCCGCTTGTCGAATTGTGGTGCCTTGTCGTTGAGCACCTTATCGAGATTCCAGATCACCGCATCGGCGTTGAACTCGCTGCCGTCATGAAACTTCACGTCCTTGCGCAAGGTAAAGCGCCATTTGGTCTTGTCGGCATCGTCGACCTTCCACTCCGTCGCGAGCCCCGGCACCAGCTTGCCGGGCCGATCGGCGACGTCCATCTCCCAGGCCACCAGCGGATCGTAGATCGTATAGGCCGAGAACTGATAGGCGCCGGCGCCGCGGTCGGGCTGGCCGGTGGTGAGCGGGATGTCCGCCATCGAGATGCCGTAGCGCACCACTGTTTCGGCGTGCGCCGGGATTGCGGAGGATGCCAGCGCAAGCACGGCAAGACAGGTCGATAAGCGAATACGCATGGTCCAAGCTCCCAGGGATTTCGGAGCCGAACTTGCAATCTTGATGCCAGATTAGGCAGCTTGTGATTTCGCCTTCCGGCGATCCACAAGGACTTGTCGCCGCAGGGGCAATCTGCAGAAAAAGTTTCTCCTTGGCATAGGCATTGCATACCATTGCTTCAAAATTAATCATCCAAAGCCGGAGAAGGACGAGGCGATGCTTACGAAGAAGAAGACACGTGCAGCACTGATCGCGGTGCTCGCTCTCACGACAGCCGCCGCATGGCCGCGCGTGGCCGACGCGCAGACCGTGCTGCGCATCGGCATGACTGCTGCCGATATTCCGCGCACCCTGGGCCAGCCCGACCAGGGCTTTGAAGGAAACCGCTTCACCGGCCTCACGATGTACGACGCGCTGACCGGCTGGGATCTGTCCTCCGCCGAGAAGGCAAGCGTCGTGATCCCCGGTCTTGCCACCGAGTGGAAGGTCGACGATGCCGACAAGACCAAATGGGTCTTCAAGCTGCGCCCCGGCGTCACCTTCCACGACGGCTCGCCGTTCAACGCGGACGCCGTGGTGTGGAACGTCGAGAAGGTGCTGAAGCAGGACACGCCGCAATTCGACGCCAGCCAGGTCGGCGTCACGGCCTCGCGCATGCCGACGCTGGCCTCGGCGAAGAAGATCGACGACATGACCGTCGAGCTCACCACCAAGGAGCCCGACAGCTTCCTGCCGATCAACCTCACCAATTTGTTCATGGCGAGCCCGGCAAAGTGGCAGGCCTTCTACGACAAGGCCGAAGGCGCTGACGCCAAGGCGAAGTCGCAGGCCGCCTGGACCGCGTTTGCCAAGGACGCCTCGGGCACCGGCCCGTGGAAGATGGCGAGCTTCACGCCGCGCGAGCGGCTCGAACTGGTCAAGAACGCGAACTACTGGAACAAGGATCGCGTGCCCAAGATCGACAAGATGGTGCTGCTGCCGATGCCGGAGGCGAACGCGCGTACCGCGGCGCTGCTCTCCGGCCAGGTCGATTGGGTCGAGGCGCCGGCGCCGGACGCCATCCCCGAATTGAAGCAGCGCGGCTTCAAGCTTTACGCCAACGAGCAGCCGCATGTCTGGCCGTGGCAGTTTTCACGCGTCGAAGGCTCGCCCTGGAACGACATTCGCGTGCGCAAGGCCGCAAACCTCTGCATCGATCGCGAAGGCCTCAAGGACGGGCTGCTCGCCGGCCTGATGGTGCCGGCAACCGGCACCTTCGAGCCCGGCCATCCCTGGCGCGGCAATCCCAGCTTCCAGATCAAGTACGACAAGGCGGCCGCGCAGAAGCTGATGCAGGAGGCCGGCTTCGGTCCCGACAAGAAGCTCACGGTCAAGACGCAGACCTCAGCGTCCGGTTCGGGCCAGATGCAGCCGCTGGCCATGAACGAATATCTCCAGCAGGCGCTGGCCGAGTGCTATTTCGACGTGAAGCTCGACGTCATCGAGTGGAACACCCTGTTCACCAACTGGCGCCGCGGCGCCAAGGACCCCTCGGCCAACGGCTCGAATGCGACCAACGTCACCTATGCGGCGATGGACCCGTTCTTCGCGCTGGTGCGCTTCCTGCAATCGGGCATGGCGCCGCCGGTCTCGAACAATTGGGGCTTCATCAACAACCCGAAGTTCGACGAGCTGGTGAAGAAGGCGCGCCAGACCTTCGATCCGGTTGCGCGTGATGCCGCGCTTGCCGAGCTCCACGCGGCCTCCGTCGACGACGCCGCCTTCCTCTACGTCGCCCATGACGTCGGCCCGCGCGCGATGAGCCCGAAGGTCACGGGCGTGGTGCAGCCGAAGAGCTGGTTCATCGACTTCTCGCCGGTGTCGATCGCGAAGTAGTTCCGTCGACTTGCTCTGTGCACCCTCTCCCCTTGTGGGAGAGGGTGGCTTCGCGAAGCGAAGCCGGGTGAGGGGTCTCTCTCCGCGGAGAGACTCTCGCTCGTTTGAAGTGACTGTAGCCGCGGATCGATACCCCTCATCCGGCGCTTCGCGCCACCTTCTCCCACAAGGGGAGAAGGGAAGAAAAGAAACCCGCCGTGCTCGCCTATATCGCCAGACGCATCGTCTATGTCGTTCCGATCGTCATCAGCGTGGCGCTGGTGTGCTTTCTGCTCGTGCACATCACGCCGGGCGATCCGCTCGTCGCCGTGCTGCCGGCGGATGCCTCGCAGGAGCTCGCCGCGCAGCTACGCGCCGCCTACGGCTTCGACCGGCCGCTGCCGGTGCAGTTCGGGCTTTGGCTGTTGCGCGCGCTACATGGCGATCTCGGCAATTCCATCGCCACGGGGCGTCCCGTGCTGGCCGAGGTCATGCGCGCGGTGGGAAATACCGTCACGCTGGCGATCGCGGCCGCCATCATCGGCTTCACCATGGGCGTCCTGCTCGGGCTGATCGCCGGCTATTTCCGCGAGACCTGGATCGACAAGGTCGCGACCTCCTTCGCCATCGCCGGCGTCTCGGTGCCGCATTACTGGCTCGGCATGTTGCTCGTCATCATCTTCTCGGTGCAGCTGAACTGGCTGCCCGCGGTCGGCGCCGGCCCCAGCGGCTCCAACTCCTGGGCCTGGGATTGGGCACACCTGAAATACCTCGTGCTGCCCGCGATCACGACCTCGGTGATCCCGATGGGCATCGTCACCCGCACCGTGCGCGCGCTGACCGGCGACATCCTCAGCCAGGATTTCGTCGAAGCGTTGCGTGCGAAGGGCCTGCGCGAAACCGGCGTGTTCCGCCACGTCATCAAGAACGCCGCGCCGACCGCGCTCGCGGTGATGGGGCTTCAGTTGGGATATATGCTCGGCGGCTCGATCCTGATCGAGACCGTGTTCTCCTGGCCGGGCTCGGGTTTCCTGCTCAACTCGGCGATCTTCCAGCGCGACCTGCCGCTGCTGCAGGGCACGATCCTGATCCTGGCGCTGTTCTTCGTGTTCCTCAACCTGCTGGTCGACATCGCCCAAGCCGCGATCGACCCGCGCATCAAGCGGGGCTAGCGGGATGCATTTGAACCGAGCCATAGCCGCGAAGCCGGTGCGCTCCTTCCCCCGCGAGCGGGGGAGGGTTGGGGAGAGGGTGTCTCCGCTCGCGAGAACCCCCCAGAGGCGAAAGCCCTCACCCGCGCCTTCGGCGCGACCTCTCCCGCAAGCGGGAGAGGTTAGCCGACCCCTCGGTTCGCACCGACCACACCGATACGCACCGGGAGCCAGCCGATGAGCGAGCTTCCGCTGACCGCCACCCCCAGCGATGCCGCGCTGCAGGCTGCGCCCGCGACCAAGGCGCGCGGCTATTGGGCGACCGTCGGCCGCCGCATCAGGCGCGACAAGGTCAGCATGGCCTGCGCGCTGGTGCTGCTGCTGATCCTCCTGTCGGCGATCCTCGCGCCATGGCTCGGCCTCGAGGATCCCTACAAGGGCTCGATGATCCGCCGCCTGCGCCACATCGGCACGCCGGGCTATCCGCTCGGCACCGACGAGCTCGGCCGCGACATGCTGGCGCGGCTGATCTATGGCGGGCGGCTGTCGCTGGTCATCGGCATCCTGCCCGTAATCCTCGCCTTCTGCATCGGCACCTCGCTCGGTCTCGTTGCCGGTTATGTCGGCGGCAAGCTCAACACCGCGATCATGCGCACCGTCGACGTGTTCTACGCGTTCCCGTCGGTGCTGCTGGCGATCGCGATCTCCGGCGCGCTCGGCGCCGGCATCCTCAATTCCATCGTGTCGCTCACCGTCGTGTTCGTGCCGCAGATCACCCGTGTCGCCGAGAGCGTCACCACGGGCGTGCGCAACATGGACTTCGTCGAGGCCGCACGCGCCTCGGGCGCCGGAGCCTTCACCATCATGCGCGTGCACATCCTCGGCAACGTGCTGGGCGCGATCTTCGTCTATGCCACCAGCCTGATCTCGGTCTCGATGATCCTCGCCGCCGGTCTCTCCTTCCTCGGCCTCGGCACCAAGCCGCCGGAGCCGGAATGGGGCTTGATGCTGAACACGCTGCGCACCGCGATCTACGTCAATCCCTGGGTCGCAGCCCTGCCGGGCGCGATGATCTTCGCGGTCTCGATCTGCTTCAACCTGCTCTCGGACGGCCTGCGCAGCGCCATGGACATCAGGAACTGAGGAATGGTGATGCGAGAAACGCAGGCAGCCGCGGCGCAGGTGCCACACCTCTCCCGTAGGGAGAGGTCGGATTGCATCGCCAGATGCAATCCGGGTGAGGGGTACCGCTCCATCGAGTTTGCCGCTCCCCCTCACCCGCGCCTTCGGCGCGACCTCTCCCCGATGGGGAGAGGTGAAGGACAGCGGCCATGAGCGAGAGCAGCACATCCGTCGAAATGCTGGAACCGGTCGAAGATCGCGGCGGCGTCGCGCAGCCGCTGCTGCAGGTCAACGGCCTGACCAAGCATTTTCCCGTGCGTGGCGGCCCCTTCGCCGCCAAGCGCACCGTGCGCGCCGTCGACAACGTCTCCTTCGCTGTCGCCAAGGGCGAGACGGTCGGCATCGTCGGCGAATCCGGCTGCGGCAAGTCGACCACCGCGCGGCTCTTGATGCATCTGATGCCGCGCGATACCGGCGACATCATCTATGACGGCATGACCGTCGGCCGATCCCTGAGCCTGCGTGAGCTCCGCCGCGGCATGCAGATGGTGTTCCAGGATTCCTACGCCTCGCTCAATCCGCGGCTGACGATCGAGGAATCCATTGCGTTCGGCCCCAAGGTCCACGGCATGGCCGACGGTGCGGCGCGCACGCTCGCGCGCGAGCTGCTCGGCAAGGTCGGCCTGCGCCCGGAAAACTTCGCCAACCGCTACCCGCACGAGATCTCCGGCGGCCAGCGCCAGCGCGTCAACATCGCTCGCGCCCTGGCTCTTTCGCCGCGGCTGGTGATCCTGGACGAAGCGGTCTCCGCGCTCGACAAATCCGTCGAGGCGCAGGTGCTCAACCTGCTCGCCGATCTCAAGCGCGAGTTCGGCCTGACTTATCTGTTCATCAGCCACGACCTCAACGTCGTGCGCTACATCTCGGACCGCGTGCTGGTGATGTATCTCGGCGAGGTCGTCGAGCTCGGCCCGGTCGATCAGGTCTGGGATCGGCCGGCGCATCCCTATACGCGCGCGCTGCTGGCGGCGATGCCGTCCTCCGACCCTGATCGCCGCACCGAGACGCCGCCGATCACGGGCGATCCGCCCAATCCGATCGATCCGCCGCCCGGCTGCCGCTTCCACACCCGCTGCCCGTTTGCGGAGCCGCTCTGCGCAAATGCGACACCAAAGCTCACCGCGCTGGATAATATGGGCCACGAGGCCGCGTGTTACATGGCGATACCGGGTTCAGGCCATAGCCGCGCGCCCAGGGGAGAAACCGCATGACGAGACCGACACCGAAAGAGATCAAGCCGATCGCGCACATCGCCGGCGTGCCCGTGGACGACGAGATCGCAACCCGCATCTCCAATGCCATCGGCCCGTCGTTCGAGGGCTTCGCCGCCATAGCCGGTACGCTGCCGTTCGACCTCGAGCCGGCCGGCTATGTGCTCGCGCAGGCGCAGAAGGTGTCGAAATGAGCACCGAACCCGCATTGATGACGCTCACCGAGGTCGCGCGCGCGATCGCGGCGAAGCAGCTTTCGTCGCGCGAAGCCACCCGCGCGCTGCTGCACCGCATCGGGCAGTGGCAGCCGCATCTCAATGCCTTCATGTCGGTCGAGGCAGAAGCGGTACTGAAGGCCGCCGATGCCGCCGATGCCGAGCTGGCCAAGGGCAACGTCCGTGGTCCGCTGCACGGTGTGCCGCTCGCGCACAAGGACATGTATTACGACGCGGGTCACGTTGCGACCTGCGGCTCGCTGATCCGCCGCGACTTCGTGCCGGCCGTCACGTCCACGGCCTTGCAGCGGCTGAAGGACGCCGGCCAGATCAGGCTCGGCACGCTCCATCTCGCCGAGTTCGCCTATGGCCCGACCGGGCACAACGCCCATTACGGCCCGGTGCGCAATCCCTGGAATGTCGCCCATATCACCGGAGGGTCCTCGTCCGGCTCCGGCTCGGCGGTTGCCGCGCGATTGACCTATGCGGCCCTCGGCTCGGACACCGGCGGCTCGATCCGCATGCCCGCGCATTTCTGCGGCGTCACCGGGCTCAAGACCACCGTGGGTCGCGTCAGCCGCGCCGGTGCGATGCCGCTGTCGCAATCGCTCGATACCGTCGGGCCGCTCGCCCGCACCGCCGAGGACTGTGCGCTGCTGCTGGCCTTGATGGCCGGCGCGGACCCCGCCGATTCGACCTGCAGCCACGCGCCGCTGTCGGATTATGTCGGCGCGACCAAAGGCTCGCTGAAGGGCCTGAAGATCGGCGTGCCCGCGTCCTTCTACGTCGACGATCTCGACAGCGAGGTCGCGCGCGTGCTCGACGAGACCATCGCGGTGCTCGAGCGTGAAGGCGCCGTCATCGTCAAGGTCGAACTGCCCGACCAGCGGCAATTGTCCTCGGCAAGCCAGCTCGTGCTCGCCGCGGAAGCTGCCGCCTTCCACAAGCGCTGGATGATCGAGCGTCCGCAGGATTATGGCCCGCAGGTGCTGATGCGGCTCCAGAACGGGCTCGCCGTTCCCGCCATCACCTATCTCGAGGCGATGCGCTGGCGCGGGCCGGCGCTGGCTGCGCATAACGCGGCGACCGCGGGCGTCGATGCGGTGATCGCACCGGCCTCGCCGGTGCCGGCGCCGACGATCGAGGAGAGCGACGTCGGCGGCGGCCCGAACGCGCCGGCGCTGTTGCAGCGGCTGACGCTGTTCACCCGCCCGGTGAATTTCCTCGGCCTGCCGTCGCTCACGGTGCCATCCGGCTTCACCGCAAGCGGATTGCCCGTCGGCATGCAACTGATCGGCCGCTCCTTCGACGAGGCGACCCTGCTCACCATCGGCGCTGCGTTCCAGCGCGCCACCGACTATCACGACCGATTGCCGATGCTGCCGTCATGACAAACCTCGTCGAGATCTCGGGCCTCAACATCCGCTTCACCGGCGAGCGCACGGTCTATGCCGTGAACGATCTCAGCCTCTCGCTGGGCAACAGCGAGGTGCTGGGCCTGCTCGGCGAATCCGGTTCGGGCAAGAGCGTGACCTTGCGGGCGCTGATGCGGCTCTTGCCGAAGAAGCGCACGCAGATCACGGGCAGGGTCAACGTGCTGGGACAGGACGTGCTCGCCATGAACGACGAGCAGCTCTCGTCGTTCCGCGGCCAGACCGTGTCGATGATCTTCCAGGAGCCTGCGCTGGCGCTCGATCCGGTCTACACGATCGGCGCGCAGATCGCCGAAAGCGTCGTGCGCCATGAAGGCAAGAGCTTTGCGGAGGGGCGGGCGAGGGCTCTCGAAATGCTCGAGGTGGTGCGCATCCCCTCGGCCAAGCGGCGTCTCGACGCCTATCCGCACGAGATGTCCGGCGGCATGCGCCAGCGGGCGATGATCGCGCTTGCGCTCGCCTGCCGGCCGAAGATCCTGCTTGCGGACGAGCCGACGACGGCGCTCGACGCCACCGTGCAGATCCAGATCCTGCTGCTGCTGCGCGAGTTGCAGCGCGAGTTCGGCATGTCCGTCATTTTCGTCACCCACGACATCGGCGTCGCCATCGAGATCTGCGACCGCGTCGCGGTGATGTATGCCGGCCAGATCGTGGAGCAGGGCACGCTTCGTGACATCGTCCGCTCGCCGGTCCACCCCTACGCCAGAGGCCTGCTTGCCTCGACCATCCACGGCGCCCAGCGCGGGCAGCGGCTGGAGACCATTCCCGGGACGCCGCCCTCGCTCGCCGAGAGGCCGCACAACTGCTCCTTCGCCCCCCGCTGCAAGCTCGCCGAGCCGCGCTGCCTGGAGCAATTGCCTGCCAATATCGAGGTTGGACCGGGCCGGGCGGCGAGGTGCGTGCTGGCAGAGCCTGTCACCGCAGTGTCATCGTTGGGGTGAGGTACCCCAGACGCGGCATGGGGCGGCTCCAGCCCCGTGTTCACTGCCGGGAACCCCGAACCGCTCTTTTCCCGGAAGAAGCTGAAAGACCGCAAGAAAAAGCCGCAAGCCTGTGAGATTCCGGACTTGCGCGGTAAGCTGTCGGGGGTAGATGTGGCCCATCAGGTCTCGGATTAAAATTCGGCCGCGTTGGACGGCCGGAAAACAGATGTTAAGCCGAGGCGAGTACTCCTTAAATCGTCTTTGAAATCAGGGCTTTGGCCCGGCTGAAAGAGAATCAGACTGATGGCAGCCATCCCTGGCGTCCGCCGTTCGGAGCTCGGTGACGCCTTGCGCGCTTGTCGCTCGGCGTTCGTCGGCGTCGGCCTGATGAGCTGCATGATCAACCTGCTCTATCTGACCGGGTCGATCTTCATGCTGGAGGTCTACGACCGGGTGCTGCCGAGCCGCAGCATTCCGACCCTAATCGGCCTCATCATCCTCGCCAGCTTCCTTTACATGGCGCAGGGCATGCTCGACATGATCCGCAACCGCATCCTGGGGCGGATCGGCACCTCGCTCGACGAGGCCCTCAACAAGCGCGTGTTCGACACCGTCGTGCGCCTGCCGCTGCTGGTCGGCAATCGCAACGAGGGCCTGCAGCCGCTGCGCGATCTCGACAATGTCCGCTCCTTCCTCGGCAGCATGGGCCCGAGCGCTTTCTTCGATCTGCCCTGGCTGCCTCTCTATCTTGCCATCTGCTTCGCCTTCCATGTCATGATCGGCCTCACGGCATTGGTCGGCGCCATCATCCTGGTCGGCCTGACCCTGGTCACCGAGTTCATGTCGCGCCAGCCGGCGAAGGAGGCGATGGGGCTTGCGGCCCAGCGCAACGATCTGGCCCAGGCCAGCCGCCGCAACGCCGAGGTCATGGTGTCGATGGGCATGGCCGGGCGGATGAACCAGCGCTGGAGCGAGACCAACGAAAAATATCTCGCCGGCAACCAGCGGGCGAGCGACGTCGCCGGCGGTCTCGGCGCGATCGCCAAGGTGCTGCGCATGATGCTGCAATCGGCCGTGCTCGCGGTCGGCGCCTATCTCGTCATCCATCAGGAGGCGACTGCCGGCATCATCATTGCCGGCTCGATTCTCTCCGCCCGCGCGCTCGCGCCGGTCGACCTCGCCATCGCGCACTGGAAATCCTTCGTCGCGGCGCGCCAGAGCTGGCACCGTCTCACGCGCCTGCTGGAGCAAATGCCGGCGCAGACGATGCCGACCCAGTTGCAGGCGCCCACCAGCCGTCTCTCGGTCGAAGGCATCGCGATGGTGCCGCCCGGCGATCAGCGCCTCGTCGTACAGGACGTCACCTTCGCGCTCGCCGCCGGCAACGGCCTCGGCGTGATCGGCCCGAGCGGCTCCGGCAAGTCCTCATTGGTCCGCGCGCTGGTCGGGGTCTGGCAGCCTGTGCGCGGCAAGGTGCGGCTCGATGGCGCGGCGCTCGACCAATGGTCGAGCGACGTGCTCGGCCGCCACATCGGCTATCTTCCCCAGGACGTCGAACTGTTCGGCGGCACCATTGCGCAGAACATCAGCCGGTTCGATCCAGAGGCGACATCCGACGGCATCATCGCGGCGGCGAAGGAAGCCGGCGTGCACGAGATGATCATCAAGATGCGCGAAGGCTACAATACCCAGGTCGGCGAGCAGGGTGCCGCGCTCTCCGCCGGCCAGGCGCAGCGCGTCGCGCTGGCGCGCGCGCTCTATGGCAATCCGTTCCTGATCGTGCTCGACGAGCCCAACTCCAATCTCGACACCGAAGGCGACGAGGCGCTGACCCGGGCGATCCGCTCGGCGCGCGAGCGCGGCGCCATCGTCGTCGTGGTGGCGCACCGTCCGATCGGCGTCGAAGCGGTCGACCAGATCCTGGTGCTGCGCGACGGCCGCATGCAGGCATTCGGCCCCAAGGAGCAGGTGCTCGCCCAGGTGCTGCAGCCGCGCGCGACGCCGCCGGCACCGATCAAGATCGTCAGCGAAGGTGGAGTGGCCAAACCATGAGCGCAAAGCCATGAGCACCGTGGCTATCGGCGAACCGAACCCCGCAGCGAACAAGACCGTACGTGCCTCCATCAAGTTCCACCTGCTGCTCGGCCTTGCGATCGTGCTGATCCTGGTCGTCGGCCTCGGCGGTTGGGGCTCGACCGTGCTGATCTCGGGCGCGCTGATCGCGCCGGGGCAGATCGTGGTCGAATCCAACGTCAAGAAGGTGCAACACCCGACCGGCGGCGTCGTGGGCGAGGTCCGCGCCCGCGACGGTGATCGGGTCAAGGCCGGCGACATCGTGGTACGGCTCGACGACACCGTCACCAAGGCCAACCTCGCGATCGTCACCAAGAATCTCGACGCCGCGCAGGCCCGGGCGGCGCGGTTGCAGGCCGAGCAGCGCGGCCTCGACCAGATCGAGTTTCCGCAAGCCCTGCTCGATCGTGCCGGCGATCCAGACCTGAAGGTGCTGCTTTCCGCGGAGACCAAGCTGTTCGACGTCCGAGTCAACGGCCGCACCGGACAGAAGGCGCAGCTGCGCGAGCGCATCACGCAGCTCAACGAGGAGATCGCAGGTCTCAGCGCCCAGGAGAAAGCCAAGGACCAAGAGATCGCGCTGGTGCAGAACGAGCTCACCGGCGTACGCGAGCTCTACGAAAAACGCCTGGTGCAGATCTCGCGCCTGACCCAGCTCGAACGCGACTCGGCGCGTCTCAACGGCGAGCGCGCGCAATACGTCGCCGCGCGCGCCCAGGCCAAGGGCAAGATCACCGAGACCGAGCTCCAGATCATCCAGATCGACAAGGACGTGGTCAGCGAGGTCTCCAAGGACCTGCGCGAGACCAACGACAAGATCGGTGAGCTGATCGAGCGCAAGGTCGCCGCCGAAGACCAGCTCCGCCGCGTCGACATCCGCGCGCCGCAGGACGGCATGGTTCTGCAATCGACGGTGCACACCGTCGGCGGCGTCGTCACCGCGGGCGACACCTTGATGCTGATCGTCCCGCAGACCGACGATCTCCAGGTCGAGGCCAAGGTCAATCCGGTCGACATCGACAAGCTCCAGATCGGCCAGAAGACACTGCTGCGCCTGTCCGCCTTCAACCAGCGCACCACGCCCGAGCTCAACGGCCTCGTCAGCCGGGTCTCGCCTGACGTCACCACCGATCAGCGCACCGGCCAGAGCTACTACACCATCCGCGTCTCGATGCCGCCGGAAGAGATCGCCCGGCTGGGCGACGTCAGGCTGATCCCCGGCATGCCCGTGGAAGCCTTCGTCCAGACCGGCGACCGCACCATGCTATCCTACCTGATGAAGCCGCTGCACGACCAGCTGATGCGCGCGTTCAGGGAGAGGTGACGCGCGAAAGCGCGGCATCCCGGAGCGCGCCCGGCGCGCATCCGGTTATCTCGTGCGGCATACTCGCTGTCATCGCCCGGCCTGACCGGTTGAATCCGCCCTGGATGCCCCGGTCAGCCGGGGCATGACAGCGATGTGTGCTGTACGAAATTGCCGCTCACTGACGCGTTTCCCCGTTCTTGCTATAGTTCGAGGCAAGTCCAATGATCCGGCGGTCGAACCATGCAGTCTCCTCCCTCCATCGCAACCCGATCCTTCTCCGATGCATCTGCGGCGGTCGCCCGCCTCGAGGAGATCTACGAGCGCAACACGAAGTTCCTGCGCGACCGGTTCGAGGCCTATGTCGGCGGCGCAGCCATCACGACGCGGGCGCGGGCCTATTATCCGTTCGTCCGCATCACCACCGCGACGCACGCGCGGCTGGACTCGCGGCTCGCCTATGGCTTCGTCGCCGGGCCCGGCGTGCACGAGACCAGCGTCACGCGGCCGGATCTGTTCCGCAGCTATCTCACCGAGCAGATCGGGCTCCTGATCAAGAACCACGGCGTGCCCGTCGAGATCGGCGAGTCCACCGAGCCGATCCCGATCCACTTCGCCTATCGGCGCGACATCAACATCGAGGCGGCCATTACCACCAGCGAGAACTCGCCCGTGTCGCGATCGCTACGCGATGCGTTCGACGTGCCTGATCTGGCCACGATGGACGATTCCATCGCCGACGGCACCTTCGAGCGACGGCCCGGCGCGCCCGAGCCGCTGTCGCTGTTTCGCGCCGCCCGCGTCGATTACTCGCTGCGCCGGCTCTATCACTACACCGGCACCGATCCCGAATATTTCCAGAACTTCGTGATCTTCACCAATTACCAGTTCTATGTCGACGCGTTTGCACAAGCCTGCCAGCAACGGCTCCAGTCCGGCGAGTCCGGGCTCGACGCTTTCATCTCGCCCGGCAACGTCATCATGCAGAGCGGCGGCGCGATCAGCGGCACCGCGCCGGCTCGCGCGCCGCAGATGCCGGCCTTCCATCTCGTCGTGCCGGACTATCGCGGCATCACCCTGATCAACATCGGCACCGGCCCGTCCAATGCGCGCAACGTCACCGACCACGTCGCGGTGCTGCGCCCGCACGCCTGGCTGATGCTCGGCCATTGCGCGGGGCTGCGCAACACGCAGCGGCTCGGGGATTACGTGCTGGCGCACGGCTATGTGCGCGAGGACCATGTGCTCGACCGGGAGTTGCCGCCGTGGGTGCCGATCCCGGCACTGGCCGAGATGCAGGTCGCGCTCGAAGAGGCGGTCGAGGACGTCACCGGGCTCGAAGGTTTCGAGCTCAAGCGCCTGATGCGCACGGGCACGGTCGCCAGCGTCGACAACCGCAACTGGGAGATTTCCGGCCCCGAGGTGATCCGCCGCCTGTCACAATCGCGCGCGGTTGCGCTCGACATGGAATCGGCGGCGATCGCCGCCAACGGCTATCGCTTCCGCGTGCCCTACGGCACGCTGCTCTGTGTCTCCGACAAGCCGCTGCATGGCGAGATCAAGCTCGCCGGCATGGCCAGCGAATTCTACCGCCGCCGCGTCGGCCAGCATCTCGAGATCGGCTTGAAGGCGCTGGAGCGGCTCAAGCAGCAGGAATCGGAGCGGCTGCATTCGCGAAAGCTCCGCAGTTTCGCCGAAGTCGCGTTCCAGTAGGTCGGGGCCCCTTTCATCCTTGCTGACAAGCCGGTGAAATTTTCGCATTGTCCGCGAGGGAAGCGACCCGGGACGCTTGCGATGCCGCTCATGCGCGACAAGATCATCGGCCATGATTTCGAACGGCTGGCCTTTCGCTTCACCATGCTGAACGACGGTGAGATCGTGCAATGCCAGATCAGCGACGCCGCGATGGACGAACTCGCGGGCATGCAGGGTACCGAGACCAGCGCACGTCAAGCCCAATTCCTGTCGCTGCGCGAGACCATCGAACGGATCGCGTCGGATCTCTACGACGAGGCGCCGCGATTCCCGGGCTACGTGGTGCGGATTTTCGTACGGCATTTGGCACGGTGAGCTCGCTACACACTCCGCTGTCATCCCCCGCGCAGGCGCGCATCCAGTACGCCGCATCTTCTCGGTTCCAGCCGCGCCGTCTCGGCGTACTGGATCGCCCGGTCAAGGCCGGGCGATGACAGCGGCGTTGGTGGCGAGGCCGGCCCGTCTCATTCAAGCGAGCGGCAACTCACCCCTCCAGCTTCCTCAACAACAATCTCAGTGCCGTCGCGGCGAACATTTGCATGTTCGCAAACCGGTCGTTGCTATCAGTCTCCAGCGTCATCACCTCCGACGCAGGTCCCGCAACCGCCATGCAGCTATGGCCGGCGGCGTCGCCGTAACGGTTGCCGGTGGGGCCGGCGGCGCCGGTCTCGGACAGGCCCCAGTCGCTGTGAAAGCGCGTCCGCATCTGCTCGGCGAGCAATTGCGCGTAGGGCTCTGACGACGACCGAAAGCCCTTCATGCCGTCATCCGAAATATCCATCAGCACGCGCCGGGCATCGCGGGTGTAGACCACCGCGCCGCCGAGGTAATAGGCGGAGGCGCCGGGCACCGCGAGCAGACTGGCCGAGATCAGGCCGCCGGCCGATGATTCCGCAATCGCGACGGTCTGTTTGCGCGCGATCAGTTTGGCCGCGACCTGTTCCGCGATGCCGACGAGCTCTTTCATCTCCAGTACCCCTGTTCCTTCGCAACCGAGCTCAGCCTTCCTAGCATATGACGGGAGGCCAGGCCGAGTTGCGGGCGGCGGGCAGGCCTGCTTGAATGGCGGGGACAAGAAGAGACATGAGGAAACGTGAGAAGGGAGACGTGATGGCGTCCCTGATCGCCGGCGGCATCGACTGCGATGTTCATCCGGCCGTGCCGCATCTGACCAGCCTGCTGCCCTACCTGAACGATTATTGGCGCGATCAGGTGACGACGCGCGGCATGGTCGAGCTCGTCTCGCAATCCTACCCGCAGAATTCGCCGATCACCGCGCGGCCGGACTGGCGCCCCGAGACAGGCAAGCCCGGCGAGAGCCTGGCGGACATGCAGCGCCATGTGCTCGATCCCTTTCAGCTCAAGCATGCCATCTGCAATCCGCTCTATGGCGTGCAGATGGTGTTCTCCGAGGACATGCAGGCGGCCTTCTGCCGTTCGCTCAACGATTGGCTGGCGAAGGAATGGCTCGATCGCGACGCGCGGCTGCGTGGCTCGATCGTGATCCCGACGCAAAGCGTCGAGAAAGCCGTAGCCGAGATCGAGCGCTGCGCACACGACAAGCGCTTCGTGCAGGTGTTGATGCTGGTCATGGGCGATGTGCCTCTCGGCAAGCGGGGGCTGTGGCCGATCTATGAAGCCGCGGAACGGCTGGAGCTTCCGGTCGGCGTCCACGCCGGTTCCGCCTATCACAATCCACCCACGGCCGTAGGCTGGGGCTCCTATCACATCGAGGATTATGTCGGTCAGGCCCAGGCGTTCCAGGCGCAGCTCACCAGCCTGATCGTCGAGGGCGTATTCGCCAAATATCCGCGGCTGAAGATGGTCATGCTGGAATCCGGCGTGTCCTGGATCTCGCCCTATCTGTGGCGCCTGCACAAGTTCTGGCGCGGGGTGCGGATGGAGACGCCTTGGGTCGATCGCGCGCCGCTGGAGATTGTGCGCAGCAACATCCGCTTTTCGTTACAGCCTTTTGATGCGCCGCCGGACCAGGCGACACTAAATCGCCTGTTTGATCATATGCAGTCGGACGAATTGGTTCTATTCTCCACGGACTATCCGCACTGGCAGTTCGACGGCCAGGAGGCGCTGCCCGAAGGTCTGTCCCCCGATCTCGTGCGCAAGATCATGATCGACAATCCGCATGCAACCTATCCCCGCCTGACATGAGCCCGCTGCCAAAGGAGGCAAGGCGATGAATATCCAGTTTCGCGAGAACCAGGACGCAGCTTCCCCCCTGGCCGTCAAGACCGCGATCGCGGACTGCGACATCCATCCGGCCCGCGCGACCCGCACCGAGCTCTATCCCTACCTCGCCAAGCGCTGGCAGCATCACCTCGAAGTCTACGGCGTCCATGCCTATCAGGGCATGATGGAGGGCCCACCCTATCCGAAGGCCCAGCCCAACGCCTCGCGACGCGACGCCTATCCGCCGGAAGGCGGCCCGCAGGGCTCCTCGCTCGCCTTCATGCAGAAACAACTGCTCGATCACAACAACGTGCAGCTGGGCGTGCTCAACCCGCTCAATACCGGGCAGGGCATCCGCAATCACGAGCTCTCGGCAGCTCTTTGCTCGGCCATCAACGACTGGCAGATCGACAAATGGACAAGCAAGGACAAGCGGCTGAAAGCCTCCATCGTCGTCGGCAATGAGGACGGGCTTTCGGCCGCCGCCGAGATCCGCGAGCGCGCCGGGGACAGGAATTTCGTGCAGGTGCTGCTGCTCAGCCGCAATGTCGAGCCGCTCGGCCAGCGCCGCTACTGGCCGATCTACCAGGCCGCGGAAGAGGCCGGCCTTCCCGTCGGCGTCCACGCCTTCGGCTTCGGCGGCAACCCGATCACGCCCTCGGGCTGGCCGAGCTATTACATCGAAGAGATGGTCGGACACTCGCAATGCCAGCAATCGGCGCTGGCGAGCCTCGTGCTGGAAGGCGTCTTCGAGCGCTTCCCGAAACTGAAGATGGTGATGATCGAGGCCGGCTTCGGCTGGGCGCCTTCGCTATGCTGGCGGCTCGACAAGGCCTGGCAGCGGCTGCGCAGCGAGGTGCCGCATGTGAAGCGGCCGCCGTCGGAATATATCCGCGAGCAAGTGTGGTGGACCACGCAGCCGATGGAGGATCCTGAACGGCGCGAAGATCTGTTCGACGTCATCAAATGGATCGGCTGGGATCGCCTGCTGTTCGCAACCGACTATCCGCATTGGGACTATGACGAGCCCTCGCGCGTTCTGCCGGCCGGCGTCAGCGAGGCCAATCGCGAGGCGTTCTACCTCGGCAATGCCAAGAAGTTGTACGGCATTTCCTGATGGCAAGACACGTCATCGCGCCGGTCGACGAGCTTCCGCCGGGCACGCGAAAATTCCTGGAGATCGACGGACGGCCGATCGCCGTCTTCAACATCAAGGGCGAATATTTCGGCCTGATGAACCGGTGCCCGCATCAGGGCGCGGCGCTGTGCGAGGGGCCGTTGATCGGCCTCGCGCAATCAAGCAATCCGGGGGAGATCGAATACACCAGGCTGGGAGAGATCATCCGCTGCCCCTGGCACGGCTGGGAGTTCGACATCCGCACCGGCCAATCCTATTGCGACCCTCGCCGCTTCCGCGTGAAGGCTTACCCGGCCCATGTCGAGCCGGGCGCGAGCGTGGTGAAGGGGCCGTATATCGCGGAGACGATTCCCGTGAAGGTCGAGAGCGACTACGTGGTGGTGGAGCTGTAGCTGCTCGCCGCGCCGGCGGTGCGTGTCCCGCAAGCGGCAGGGCAATCGTATATGGCGTGAACGATGCTTCGGCATTGGCACTGGGCTCCCTCCCCCGCTTGCGGGGGAGGCTTGGGGAGAGGGTATCTCCGCGTTGGGGTTGTCGAGAATTTGCCGAGTGTGTCCCTGCGCGGTGAGAGCCCTCACCCGCCGCGCGCGGGACGATGCATTCGCATCGCCCGGGGCGCGAGCAAGCCCGCGGACAGTGCCCGTGAAAGCATATGCGATTTGCCTGCCGCAAGAAGAGAGCTCGCGCCCGGAATGACGCCGTCCTAACGTCCCACGACCGGCTCCGGCACTGCGTCATAAACCGGCGCCATCTTCCCGCCGCCGCGATAGACCGTCGCGGCCGCGATGCTGCCGAGCAGGGCGGCGAACATCAGCCAGAAGCCGGGCGCGGCCTTGTCGCCGGTGCGCTCGATCAGCCAGGTCGAGGCGAACGGCGTGAAGGTGCCGAACAGGGCGGCGGCGAGCGCGAAGGCCAGCGAGAAGCAGGTGGTGCGCACATGCGCCGGCACGATCTCGACCAGCGCACCCAGCATGGTGCCGCTGTAGACGCCGAAATAGAACGAGAACATCATCTCGACCGCGAGCAGCTTGCCGAAGGTCGGCGCCGCCACCAGCCAGTGCAATGCCGGGTAGGCGGTCACCAGCGACAGGCAGGCGATCGTGATCAGAACCGGCTTGCGGCCGATGCGATCGGAGAGCGCGCCGCCGACCGGGTTCCAGACGAAATTGCTCACCGCCACCAGCAGCGTGACCAGCAGCGCGTCATGCGTCGACAGCTTCAGCACGGTCTTGCCGAAGGTCGGCGTGTACACCGTGACGAAGTAGAACGTCGTCGTGGTCAGGATCGCGATCATCATGCCGAGGACGACGATGCGCCAATTGGCGAGCGCGGAGGCGAATACTTCGCTTGCGGTCGGATGCTTCTTCATGGCGAGGAAGGCCGGCGTCTCCTCGAGCGTCCGCCGCAGAACGAAGATGAGCGGAATGATCAGGCATCCCACGAAGAAGGGAATGCGCCAGCCCCAGGCGGCCACGGTGTCGGCCGGCATCACCTCGGAGAGGATGTAGCCGAGGATCGAGGCCACGAAGATCGCGACCTGCTGGCTTGCCGATTGGAACGAGGTGTAGAAGCCGTGATTGCCGGGCGTTGCGATCTCCGCGAGGTATACCGACACGCCGCCGAGCTCGACGCCTGCCGAGAAGCCTTGCAGCAGACGGCCGGCCAGCACGATGATTGGCGCGGCGATGCCGATGGTTTCGTAGCTCGGGCAGAACGCGATGACGACGGTGCCGAAGGCCATGATGCCGAGCGTGACGATCAGGCCCTGGCGGCGGCCGATGCGGTCGATGTAAGCCCCGAGCACGATTGCGCCGACGGGGCGCATGAGGGCGCCGAGCCAGAACACGCCGAAGGTGTTGAGCAGGGAGGCCGTCTCGTTGGTCGAGGGGAAGAACGCCTTGCCGATCGCGGCGGCGTAGAAGCCGAACAGGAAGAAGTCGAACTGCTCGAGGAAATTGCCGCTAGTCGCGCGCAGGATGGCGCCGATGCGCGACGTGATAGCGGGCGGATGCGGTAAGGCGGCTGGTCCAGCCATGACGTTGCTCCCTGGAAAGGTCGGGCCGCAGGGTCACGTCATCCCGGCAAGGTGACAGATTGATGCTGCGACAATATGCCATACCCCTTCTCGCGCGGGGCGCGGCAAGTCACCCGATATTGCCGGCGAAGCCGATGATTTTTCAGGCTTTATTTTGCACTGCAGCGATCATCCAGTTGCGGAATGCGGCCAGCTTCGGCGCCTCGCGGCGGCCTTCCGGGGAGACCAGGTAGAAGCCAGCATCTGCGGGGAGCGCGATCTTGAAGGGGACGACGAGCCGGCCCTTGGCGATGTCGTCCTGGACGTAGGAGGTCCGTCCCATCGCGACGCCAATGCCGTCGATCGCCGCCTGAATCGTCATGAAGATCATGTCGAACGTAATGCCGGGCTGCCTCGCGATATCCGACGGCAGGCCCGCCGCGGTCAGCCACAGCCGCCAGTCGTCGCTATTGCTGCTGGATGTGTGCAGCAGCGGGTGGTTGCGCAGGTCCTCGGGTCGGCGCAGCGGCTTGTCGCCGCGCAGCAGTGACGGGCTGCACACCGGAAACAGCTCGTCTGCCATCAGCCAGTCGGCGCGCAGGCCCGGCCATTGACCCCGGCCATATCGGATCGCGGCATCGACATTGTCGCGCTGGAAGTCGACCAGGCTGGTCGAGGTGGTGATGCGCACGTCGATGCCGGGGTGCTGCTCCTGGAAATCGGTCAGACGCGGCAGCAGCCATTTTGCCGCGAGCGAGGCCAGCGTCGACACGGTCAGCACCTTGTCGTCGTCCTTGC
The DNA here is from genome assembly GCA_035575945.1 of Bradyrhizobium sp. Lineage (GTDB taxonomy): Bacteria > Pseudomonadota > Alphaproteobacteria > Rhizobiales > Xanthobacteraceae > Bradyrhizobium. The sequence goes on from DATLXF010000031.1 coordinate 170,353, forward strand.
GCAGCAGACGGTCGGTCGCGAGCCGGAGGTCGTTGAACGCAGCGCGAACGCCCGGCAGGTAATCGCGTGCCTCCGGCGTCAGCGCCAGCGCACGATTCTGCCGGATGAAAAGGCGGATGCCGAGTTCCTCCTCCAGCCTGCGGATCTGATGGCTGATCGCGGTCTGCGTCACGTTCAGCTCGCTTGCCGCCAGCGTGAAGCTGAGATGGCGCGCGGCGGCCTCGAACGCCCGCAATCCGTTCAGGGAGGGCAATCTGGCAGTCATCTGGCAGCAGGATACATGAGGTTATTTCATGCGAAAAGGTACAAATTGTCGTCTGTCGCGGTGCAACAGAAGGCAGATGCTAGCGGTCATCCTAGCTTGAGGATCTGAAGATGTCCATTTTGACCCAGAATTCTATGACAAATGATCATGCACCGGGATTGCTCTACCAGATCGGCGACGTCCTCCACGTCTGGCATGAGCGCTACCGGACCCGGCGTGATCTGGCCAATTGGACCGCCCGAGACCTCCATGATGTCGGGCTGTCGTGGACGGATGTGGCCTACGAAGCCGAGAAACCCTTCTGGCGGGCCTGACAGGCCGCCAGGCCGGCGTCGCCTGAGCACAGGGGCGCCGGCGGTCCCTCTTCCCGAATGGCATGTGTGATGAACCCTCTCGGCCTTGCAGACCTCAGGCGATATGCGGACGTGCTGCGCACCCGGCACGGTGAGCGGCTCAATGTCCGCTTCATCGAGCCGCGCGATACCGACGAGATCCAGCACTATATCCGTTCGCTTTCGAGCCGTTCTCGCTACAACCGCTTCTTCGGCGCAATCAGCGAATTGCCGAAGGGCCTGCTGCACGATTTCCTCGAGGTCGGTGCGCGCGAGCGCTTCACTGTCGTCGCGACCATGATGGTCGACGGCTTCGAGACCATCGTCGCCGAATCCCGCTATGCCCTCCATGCCGAGACCGCGGCGCTCGAATTCGGCCTCTCGGTCGACGATCGCTGGCATGGCCACGGCATCGCCACCGCGCTGATGAAGAACCTCGAATGCCGCGCCGCCGCGCTTGGTGCCGAGCACATCTTCGGCGACACGCTGCGCGCCAACGAGGCCATGGTCTCGCTCGCGCGCAAATCCGGCTTCTTTTTCGTCAACCATCCTGACGACTGGAAGCTGGTGCGCTTCGAGAAGGAGATCAATCTCGCTCCGCGGGATATTCCCTGTGCGAGCTGGCGCCTCGCCGCCCTTTCCCGTCAGGCCGAGAGCCCCTCAGCCACAGCCTGACATGACTGCAGCCCGGCCTGGCCAAGCCAGCGCCGGGCGCTTTGGCTCATGTCGCATCGTCATCGGTGGAGTCGGTTGAGACGACGATTCGCCAGCTGCAAGCTCCTGTGCCGCGAAGCTCGATGCGCTCGATGGTGGCGCTGATCTGCGTGCTCACCGACTGTTGTCTGGCCTAGCTGCCTGCTTCCCCTATTGCCGCAGCCCCCGTCCGCTGCGACGTTCGTGGATTTTGCACGAGGCGAGCATTCTCCAATCGCGTCACGCAGCTGACATCCCCGCTTCGTAAGGAGCTTTTTGAGGACCTCCGCCAATCCCCGCGAAATCAAGGCAGTCATTCTGCAGATGCGCGCCATCATTCCTGTGCTGACGTCGATAGGCTTGCTGGCTTGTTCAGGGAGAGTTAGTGCATTCGATTGCCCGGTCCCAGCTTCCATCTGGTCTCGACCGGCGGATAACGATGAGGTCTCGCCTGAACAGCAGCGCCGCGACGAGCGGGATCGCTTCAGCGTCTACCGGCTGGAGCAGGCGCCGATCATATTTCGCGGTCGCATCGTTTCGCTGCGCTATCTCTCAGACCTACGCCAGACGAATGTTCCATTGAGCCTCTTGGTCTTCGATCGCGTCGAAATCCTGAAGGGGCAATTGTTCACGAAGTCGAGAGATCGCAGGGCCTTCGTCATTCAAAGCGAATGGTGTGACGCCACTTGCATCGGCAAAGGTAAGGGTTCGCCAACGTTATGGCCTGTCGGCAAGACAGTTGTCGTTGCGGCGCATAAGAACACATTCGCCGATCCATCGAAGGCAGGAGAGTCTTTCAGCGGACCTATCGTTTATCGGGGGCGGATCGATGCTGTAGTAGGGGCGTGCAACCCAGGGCCACTCGATAGCAGAGAGATGGAGCTCTTGAATAATCCGGACGAAATGGTGCGCATCAAGCGAGAGACCGAGGCGCGTCGTACCGATTGATGGGCGTACGCGTAGCCGATTGGAACGCAGCGGAATCCGGGGTTCGTGCCACGACCTTGGGCGCTTCGCTCCATCCGGGCTACGGATGAACGCTACTTCCCCGTGAACACCGCCTTGCGCTTCTCGATGAACGCCTGCACCGCTTCCTTGTGGTCTGCGGTCGTGGTGAGGCGCACCAGCCGTTCGGCTTCGTGGTCGCGCGCGGTTTCGAAGTCGAACAGCAGGGCTTCGTCGAGATTGTCCTTCATGTAGCGCAGCGCCAGGCGCGGGCCTTCGGCGAGTGACTTTGCCAAGGCGAAAGCTTCGGCTTGCAGCTTGTCGGCCGGCACGACGCGGTTGACGAGGCCGATCGCCTCGGCGCGCGCGGCATCGACGCGGTCGCCGGTGAACATCAATTCGCGCGCCCGCGCGGTGCCGACGAGCCGGGTGAGCAGCCATGCGATGCCGTAATCGCCCGACAGCGCGATCCGGGCATAGCCGGTGGCAACGAAGGCCGATTGCGCGGCGATGCGGATGTCGCAGGCCATCGCGATGGCGAGGCCGGCGCCGACCGCCGGGCCGGGCAGGGCGGCGATGGTCGGCTTGCGCACCGACACCAGCGCGCCGGTGAGCAGCCGCTGCCGTTCCTGCAGATCGGCGACCTTGTCGTCGAAGGACATTTCAAGTTTCTTTGGATCGCGATGCGCACCCATGCCCTTGACGTTGCCGCCGGCGCAAAAGGCCTCGCCCGCGCCGGTCAGCAGCAGCGCGCCGACACCGGGGTTCTCGCCGCAGGCGCGGATCATCGTGCGCAGCGCCGGCGTCAGCGCATCGGACAGCGCGTTGCGCGCCTCCGGCCGGTTCAGCGTGATGACGGCGACGCGGTCGCGGATGACGCAGAGGAGCTCGTTGGTGCCGGTGTCGACGGTTGTTTCGGTGGTCATGTCGCCTCCCCCTTCTATTCGTTGTCATTCCGGGATGGTCCGCAGGACCAGACCCGGCATCTCGAGATTCTCAGATGCGCAACTTCGCACCATAGTTCGGTCCTGCGGACCGCCCCGGAATGACGAACTGAACTCAAAACTTCTCCACCCAGGGCCGCAGCTCCAGCTCCCAGCTCCAGGCGCTGCGCGGTTGCTGCAGCACGTTCCAATAGCTCTCGGCGATCGCATCGGGATCGAGCATCGAATCCGGCTTGTCGGCGTCTTCCGTCCGCGCCGCGCTCTTGATGCCGCCGTCGATCACGAAATGCGCGACATGGATGCCCTGCGGAGACAATTCGCGCGCCAGGCTCTGGGCGAGGCCGCGCAGTGCGAATTTGCCCATCGCGAACGAGGCCGATTGCGCATAGCCCTTGACGCTGGCGGAGGCTCCGGTGAACAGGATCGCGCCGTGCTTGTTCGGCAGCATGCGCTTGACGGCCTGCTGAGCCACCAGGAAACCGCCATAGGCACTGACCGCGATCGCCTGCGCGACGTCGGCGGGCACGAGGTCCACGAACGGCCCGCGCGTGCGGCCGCTGGCGTTGTAGACGACGAGGTCTGGCGTGCCGATCTCGCGCTCGACCAGGCCGAACAGCCGCTCCACCTCGTCAGGCTCCGTGGCGTTGCAGGCATAGGCCTTGGCTCCGGTCTCGGTGCAGAGCGCGCCAAGCTTCTCGATCTTGCGTGCCGCGAGCGCGACGCGGATGCCCTGCGCCGCAAGCAGGCGCGCCAGCGAGGCGCTGAGGCCTTCGCCCGCACCGACGATGAGGGCGATCTTGTACTTCGGGTGTTCCATGGCGTGATCTCTCGGAAGCAGGAGCCGCTGATCTATGCATGGTCCGCGCGGACAACCAGCCGGCGCGGTCACAATTCCGCAGGGCGAATTGCTCCCTCGCGGCGATCATGCCCGCCTGACAATTTGCAGCTTTATCGCTGTCCGCGACTGGAGCATGATCGACATCATTCAACGCGGCAAGCACAAAGAATTGCCGCCGGACGGGAACGATGAGGACGACCATGCACAAGCCGGCCCCAGCGCAGTCACAAGATGCCGCGGTCGCACCATCCGGCCTGCTGGCGCCCGATACGTCGGGCACGAATTTCTACCGCGCCGATCCGGCGCTGACCGATCTCCTGCGCGTTCATCTGCCCGAGAACCTGTTCCGTCACATCGAACCGCATCTCGACCGCCTCGGCGAGCTCGCCGGCGGCCGTCTCGACGAATGCGCGCGGCTCGCGGACCGCCATACGCCAATTCTGCACCAGCGCGACAAGTTCGGCCGCGACGTGCAATGGATCGAATATCACCCGGCCTATCGCGAGCTGGAGAATGCGGCATTCGGCGAATTCGGCATCCACGCGCTCTCGATCCGCAAAGGGATCATGGGCTGGCCGGACAAATATCCGGTCGTCGCCAAGCACGCCTTCACCTTCCTGTTCAACCAGACCGAATTCGGCATGGGCTGCCCGATCAACGTCACCGACGGCTGCGCCAAGCTCCTGGCGAATTTCGGCAGCGAGGCGCTCAAGGCGAAATACCTCGACGGCCTGACCTCGACCGACATGAGCAAGCTGACGCAAGGCGGCCAGTTCATGACCGAGAAGGAGGGCGGCTCCGACGTCGGCACGCTGACCACGCGCGCGGTGCAGGAGGGCGACCATTGGCGCCTCTATGGCGAGAAATGGTTCTGCTCGAATGCCGATGCCAAGGTGGTGATGCTGCTGGCGCGCCCCGAAGGCGCCGGCCCCGGCACGCGCGGCGTCGGCCTGTTCCTGATGCCGCGCTTCCTCGACGACGGCTCGCAAAACCACTACCGGATCGTGCGTCTCAAGGACAAGCTCGGCACGCGTTCGATGGCCTCCGGCGAGATCAAGCTCGAAGGCGCGATCGCCTACGCGGTCGGCAAGCTCGACCGCGGCTTCGTGCAGATGGCCGAGATGGTGAATTCCTCGCGGCTCTCCAACGGCGTCAAATCCACCGCGTTGATGCGCCGCGCCTATCACGACGCGATGACGGTCGCGACGAACCGCGTCGTGTTCGGCCAGCGCATCATCGACCTGCCGCTCGGTCGGCGCCAGATGCTGAAGATCATGCTCCCGGTCGAGCAGGCGTTGTCGATGAGCTTCCTCACCGCCGACGCGCTCGACCGCGCGGAAGCGGGCAGCCAGGATGCGGCGGCGCTGCTGCGCATCCTCACGCCGACCCTGAAATTCCGTGCCACGCGCGATGCGCGCAAGGTTTGCGGCGATGCGCTCGAGATGCGCGGCGGCATCGGCTATATCGAGGAATTCGCCACGCCCCGCCTGCTGCGCGATGCCCATCTCGGCTCGGTCTGGGAAGGCACCGGCAACATCGTTGCCATCGATGCGCTCCGGCGTGCCGTCGGCCGTCACGGCGCCGAATCCGCGCTCGCCGCCGATCTGCATGCCCGGCTCGACGACAGCGCCTCCGTGCCACAGGCTTGGCGCGAGCGTCTGCGCGGCCTCACCGATCGCGCCGTCGGCTTTGCGCGCGAGGTCGCCGGGAAATCCGAGAACGAGGCCGATGCCCGCCGCGCCACCAGCCTGCTCTACCATGTCGCAAGTGCCGTCGCGCTCGCCTGGGAAGCGCACCGCATCCACGACATGCGGGGCGATGCGCGCCGCCTGCTGCTGTCGCGCCTCGTGATCGATCATCGCGTGTTGCCAACCGACCCGTTCCGGCTGACGGAAAATGCGTCGCAAGCGAAGATCGCCGCGTTGCTGCTCGGCGATCGCGATGCCGGCATGAGCGAGGTTGGCGAACTGGTTCTGGCGGCGTAGGCTTCTTCACCTCTCCCATAGGGAGAGGTCGGATCGGTCCTGGCGATGCGAAGCATCGTCCAGAGCGATCCGGGTGAGGGGTTACGTTCTCGCGTGAAACCAGAACCCCTCACCCGGAATCGCATCTTGCGATGCGCTTCCGACCTCTCCCTTGGGGAGAGGTGAAAGAGCCTACGCCGTAAGAGCAATGTTCAACGAAACAACAACAGCGAGGAAACACCGATGAAGGCCGCCGTCCTCCATGAAGTCAACCAGCCGCTCGTCATCGAGGACATCAGCCTGCCGAAGCCCGGCCCCCGCGAAGTGCTGATCCGCACCGCCGTGGCAGGCCTCTGCCACTCCGATCTGCATTTCATGGAGGGTCTCTATCCGCATCCGCTGCCCGCGGTGCTCGGCCACGAGTCCGCGGGGGTCGTCGAGCAGGTCGGCTCCGACGTCACTTATGTCAAGCCGGGCGATCACGTCGTCACGTGCCTGTCCGTGTTCTGCGGCACCTGCGACAATTGCACCACCGGCCGCACCGTGCTCTGCACCGACACCACGGTGAAGATGCTGCCGGGCGCCTCGAACCGCATGCAGTGGTCGAAGCCCGAAAAGCTGCACCAGTTCCTCAATCTCTCGTCCTTCGCCGAGCAGATGCTGGTGCACGAGAACGCCATCGTCAAAATCCGCAAGGAGATGCCGCTCGATCTCGCCGCGCTGATCGGCTGCGGCGTCATCACCGGCTATGGTGCCGTGGTGAACACGGCCAAGGTGACGGCCGGCGAGACCGTGGCGGTGATCGGCTGCGGCGGCGTCGGCATGGCCGCGATCAACGGCGCGCAGATCGCCGGCGCCGGCCGCATCATCGCCATCGACACCAATCCCGCAAAACTCCAGCTCGCGACCAAGCTGGGCGCCACCGACATCATCAACCCGGCCGACGGCGACGTAGTCAAGCAGGTCCGCGACCTCACCAATGGCGGTGTGCACCATGCCTTCGAGGTGCTCGGCCGCAAGGAAACCGCCGAGCAGGCGTTCGGCATGCTCGCTTCCGGCGGCACCGCCACGATCGTCGGCATGATCCCGTTCGGCCAGAAGATTGAGCTCCACGGCTTCGATTTCCTACGCGAGCGCAGGATCCAGGGCTCCTCGATGGGCTCGAACCATTTTCGCGTCGACATGCCCCGCCTGGTCGACTTCTATCTGCGCGGCCGGCTACACCTGGAAGACTGGATCTCGGCCAAGTTGAAGCTGTCCGAGATCAACGAGGGCTTCGCCAACATGAAGGCCGGCAAGACGCTGCGCAGCGTGATCGTGTTCGACAACTGAGCGCCGGCGCCAGCTGAAGGTTGGGTTCAAGGCAATTGCTCCGGACCGCCAGTCGGACTGCGCTGTACTTCCTTGAGGAGCCGCAGCGTCATGGTTACGGCAAGAGCGGTGGCGAGCAGGTAAGCTGGGCTCATGTTCCAGCCCCTGCCTGCGAATGCCAAATAGGCGAGCAATCCCGCCGTCGCGACCGTGAAGCCGAGCCAGGAAAGCCCTGGAAAGCGAAATCCGCGTTCGCCGCGCCACAGATCATGGACGAGGTAGAATGCGAGAATGGTATTGCAGAGCGCTGCCGGCGGCTGGCCCATGACGATCCCGCGATCGAATGCGAGATAGGATAGCACGCCATCGACTTGGGCAATCACCGCGAATGCCAGATAGCGCGGGTTGATGCAGGACAGGGCGATGGCCGCAAGTTCGAATGCGTAGAAGTAGCGCTCGTGCATCTTGGGAAGCAGATAGGGCATGAGCATGAGCGATACACACGCCGCCAGCAGGATGAACTCCGGCTCCGCGCGCCTGGAGCGAGCGATGAAGATCGACAAGGCAAGCCCGGTCGCCGTTGCGAGCACCACGCCGATGGCGACGCCGGTTGCGTACGGTATGCTTGCAGCGAACATCCATATGTTCGCTGCACTTATGAAGAGTCGATCGAAGGTGGTGGCCTGATCCACATAGACCGAGATCACCGAGATCAGGGACCTGCCCGCAACGAGAACCGGAATGGCGAGGACCAGATAGACCGTGGGAACGGCGGCAAGCCAAGCGATGTGAATCCTTCGCCGCAGAACCATGCCTAGCACGAAGGGGCCGAGGAATACCGCCTGGGCTTTCACTGCAAAGGCCACCGCGAACGGCAGAATGCCGTTTCGATTCCGCATGAACAACGCCACGGAAATCAGCACGAAGAAGGCCCAGATCGAGTCCGCCTGGCCCCACATCGCACCGTTGAAGATCACCGTCGGTGCGAGCCAGATCGCGCAGAAGGCCATGGACGCGCGCAAGGGGACCCTCGTCGCCCGCCAGACCATCCTGGCGATGACGATCGCGCAGCCGAGCTCGAACATCGCGGAGATCGCCTTCACGAGGGACAGCGGCTGGCCTAGCCAGTCGAAACGGGCCGCGATCAGCAGCAGGTAGCTGTAGAACGGGGTATAGTTCGTGAAGGCCTCGCCCAGCGCGCCGATGCCGTGATCCCGAGCAAAGACATACCACGGAATCAGGAACTGAAAGGCGTCGACATTGGTATGCTCACGGGCGAGGTAACGCGCCGCAAGGCCCGCAAATCCGCACGCCAGTATGAGGGCGAGCGCAAGCGGCGAGCCTGTGGGCGGGGCCCCATCCGGATTGAAGCAGCCGCCGGGCCCAGGCTCTGTGCCGATCGCAATCGCGTCTCTCGTCACGCCGTCTCCCTTGTCGGATTCATGCACGGCCATCGGTCAACCCAGGCAGGCACCATGACTCAGTAGGGCATGGGTTCCGGAGCTCGGGACGTTGTTGATCGTTGGCGCTCTCTCGAACGGAGAGGCACCCGGAGCTTCGCGCCGGTCCATGGTGACGTCTTCAGGATCGCAACAGGAATTGGAGCTTCACGCTCGCAATCAACCTGTACGGGAGATCAATTGCCAGTTGTATAATGGTCGATCGTGCCATCCGCCGATTGATCGCGAAAATATTGTTTGGTTAGCGAATGTCTAAGAATGGGCGACAGCGGCAATCTCGCCCCGGAAAAGGCCTCGATTGCATCTCTCCGCTCGCAATGACCCGGCCCCTAATCGTCGAACATCTTCGGCGGCACGAAGCCGCCGAACTCGCGCTCGATCAGCTCGGCGAGCTTGAGCGGCGTGCGGTCCTCGAGGAAGGGGCCGACGATCTGGACACCGATGGGCAGGCCGTCGGGCGCAAAGCCGGTCGGGATCGCGGTCGAGGGCAGGCCGGGCAGCGTCGCGATCCCCGGCCAGGCGAGCTGGTCGGTGTAGACATGCGCCTTGCCGTCGATGCCGATGCGGCGCTGCTCCTGGTCCGGCGCATGGTCGTGCGGAAAGGCCGCCGTCGGCATCACCGGACAGATCACCGCATCAAATGTCTTGAACAGCTCGCGCCATTGCGCGCGCAACCGCGTGCGTCCGCCGTTTGCGGCCTGCCAGTCGCGATGGCTGAGCGCGATTCCGCGCAGCCGCTCGGCGCCGAGACTGTTGTCGCTTTCCGGCAGCGCTGCTGCGGCCGCCTTGGCGCCGGCATAGATGTCGGGCGCGAAGGTCGCACCCAGGAACGACATCAGCATGCGCATATAAAGCCGGGACGACGCGGCAAAATCCGGCAGCAGCGGGCTGCTGCGCTCGATCTTCACACCTACCTTGGCGAGCTTGTCAGCGAGCGCGTTGATGCTGCCGCGGACCACGGCGTCGGTCGGCATCACCGGGTCAGTGTCGATCACCAGCACGCGGAAATCCCCGAACGCGGTGTGCCTGGCTGGCGGCAGGTCGAGACGGTAGGCCATGCCGGCATCGATCGGATCGGGCCCCGCCATCACGTCGAGCACCAGCGCGAGATCGGCCGCGCTGCGCGCCATCGGGCCGATCACGGAGAGGTCGCGCTCGAACGGCAGAGGCGGCAATGGCGGCGGCGTGTGGCCGCGCATCGCAACGAGGTTGAAGGTCGGTTTGTGGGCGTAGATGCCGCAATGAAAGGCGGGTACGCGTAGCGAGCCGCCGATGTCCGAGCCGATCGACAGCGGACCATAGCCAGCGGCGAGGGCCGCCGACGAGCCACCGGAGGAGCCGCCCGGCGTCCGGTCGAGATCGTAGGGGTTATTGGTGGTGCCGTAGATGTCGTTGTAGCTCTGCCAGTCGCCGAGCCCGAGCGGCACGTTGGTCTTGCCGATCACGATCGAGCCGGCCTCCTTCACCCGCGTGACCGGCAGCGCGTCCTCCTTGGCGATGAAGTCCTTTTGCGCGGGAATGCCCCAGGTCGTCGGCAAGCCCGCGACGTTGTAGGATTCCTTCACCGTCATGGGCAGGCCGAGCAGGGGCTTGCGCTCGCCGCGCGCCAACGCCGCGTCCGCAGCGCGTGCTGCGTCGAGCGCGCGATCGAAATCGCGCACGCAGATCGCGTTGATCCTGCCGTCGTGCCGTTCGATGCGCTCGATCGCGTCCCGCGCCAGATCGACCGCCGAGACCTTCTTGGCGGCCAGGGCAGCCGACAGCTCGACCGCGCTCTTGAAACTCCATTCCGATTTGGACACGACGCGTCTCCCTTTCCTTGTCGAAGGATGATGCGCAGTCTGGCCCAATGCCGCAACCGACGTTTGATCGCGCTTGCCATGCGAGAGACGGCAGACCTACGCCGCCCCGATGACGATCCCCACTGCGAGCACGATGGCCCCGCCCAAGACGATCTGGAACACGGCCTGGAGGAACGGCGTGTCCATGTAACGCGAGCGGATGAAGGCGATCGCCCACAATTCGAAGAACACGACCACGCAGGCGATTGCCGTCGCGACCCAGAACGCGTTGGGCCAGCTGTCCGGCACCAGATAGGGCACGGTGTGGCCGAGCCCGCCGAGCGTCGTCATCGCGCCGCAAGTGATGCCGCGCAGCCAGGGCGAGCCGCGCCCCGTCAGCGAGCCGTCGTCGGAGAGCGCTTCCGCAAATCCCATGCTGATGCCGGCGCCGATCGAGGCGGCGAGGCCGACCAGGAACGTCTGCCAGTTCTGGTGCGTGGCGAAGGCCGCCGCGAACAGCGGCGCCAGCGTCGAGACGGATCCGTCCATCAGGCCGGCGAGGCCGGGCTGCACATATTGCAGCACGAACATCCGCCGGCGCGTGCGGTCTTCTTCGGCGCGCACGTCGGGCCTCAGGATCTCGTCGGTCAGCCTGATGGCGGTGTGCTCGTGACCCTTCTCGGCCTCGGCGAGGTCGCCGAGCAGCCGGCGCACGTTGACGTCCTCGGCCTGCTCGGCGGCCTTCGCGTAGAAGCGCTCGGCCTCGAGTTCCATGGTCTCGACTTCCCGGCGGATGGTGTCGAGCGGCAGGTTCTTGGTCAGCCAGATCGGACGGCGGCGCAGGAAGCCCTTGACGTCGTCGCGGCGGATTGGCGGCAGATGCTGGCCGAAGCGCTGCTCGTACATTTCCAGCAGCATGTGGCGATGGCCGCGCTCCTCCTCGGCCATCTGCTCGAACAGTTTGGCCGAGTCGGGGTAGCGTTCCCTGAGATCCTCGGCGAAAGCCATGTAGATGCGGCTGTCTTCCTCCTCCGAGGAGATCGCAACCGCCAGCACCTCGCGCTCGGTCAGATCGGCAAAATTCTTCACGGCAGGACCAGTCATCAGTTTAGAATAATTCTAAACTATATAGGAGGCCCTGGTTCCCCGGTCAAATCATGCGGTGCGGGCCTTGGCGAGGAAGTCGAGCAGCAACCGGCTCACCTCGGCCGGCTGCTCCTGCTGCACCCAATGGCCGGCGCCGTCGATCAAGTGGCAGCCGAGCATTTTGGTGCAGGCGCGGCCCTGCATCGCCTCGAACACGCCGGGACGCTGATATGTGCCCCAATCCTGCTTGCCCGAGATGAAGCAGGAGGGCACGTCGATGCTGCGGCCCGCGAACAGCTGCATCTCGTCGTTCAGCATGCCCGACGTTCCGTAGCGATACCATTGCAGCCCGCCCTGGAAGCCGGTGCGGCCATATTCGGCGGCGTAGTAGGCGAGGTCGTTGTCCGGCAGCCATCGATTGGCGGCGATCGCCGCAGGCGAGGGCATCTCCTTCGCGACCGTCTCCGCCATGGTCTCGCCGGCGTCCATCACGTAATAGGTGGGCAGCTTCGCCAGCTCGCTCGCCGACCACGACGCCAGCGGATAGGGCTTGTTGCCGGTCCAGTCCGCGCTCTTGTGGTGATAGTAGGCGCGCAGGAAATCGTGCAAGCCCTGCGGCGCCTGCTGCATGTCGGCATTGGCCTCGCGCGTCGAATAGTACCATTGATAGTGCTTTCGCGGACGCGGCAGCGCGGCAAGCTCGCGATGCACCGGGTCTTCGGCCGCAGGCTCCGCCGGCGCATCCGCGGTATTGAACGGCAGCGGCGGCGGTCCGCCGAATGGCGCGCTCATCAACGTCACCGAACGAAATACGTCCGGCCTGATCAGCGCGCACCAAGCTGCGACCGGACTGCCGAAATCATGTCCGGCCACGTCGACCTGCCGGTAGCCGAACGCCGACACCAGCGCGAGCGCGTCACGCACCAGGTTGAGGAGCGAGAACGGCGCGAGGTCGCCGTCGTAATCCGCACTCCATCCCGTCGTGCGCCCGTAGCCGCGCTGATCCGGCGCGATCACGTGGTAGCCGGCCGCAGCTAGCGCCGGCATCACCTTGCGCCATGAGAAGGCGAGCTCTGGAAAGCCGTGCAGGAGCAGGATGCAGGGCCTACCCTTGGTTTCGAACCCGGCTTCGAGCACATGCATGCGCAAGCCGTTGATGCCGTCGGTGGTACGTGAGCGAATGTCGTCGGGGAGGGGAGGTGGGGGGAGATCAAGCATAATGTTTCCTCCGTCTTGTTACCCTCCCCTGGAGGGGGAGGGTCGATCGCGCGAAGCGCGAGCGGGGTGGGGTGATCTCTCAACACGGGCAGTGTTCATTGCGGATAGACCGTCACCCCACCTATTCGCATTCCGCTTCGCTGCCTGCGAACCGATCCACGGGCGAGCTACGCTCGTCCGGACCCCTCCAGGGGAGGATGGGAGTTGGCGGCGCGAGCCGCACTAGACTAGACCGGCGCGCACACGAACGCGTTGCCCTTGCGCTTGATCTTTCCCACCGAAGGTGAAGGAAAATGCGCCGTGCAGCACAGCGTGTCGGTGTCGCAATAACGTTCGAGAAACCTGCGGCGCGTGGTCGCCGCCTTGGCCGGATCGACGTCGAACTTGATCGAGAGCTCCGGGTAGAGCGTCTGCAAAGGCGAGTGCATGAGGTCGCCGGAGAACACTGCATCGTCCCTGCCGCGCCCCATCGTGATCGCGATATGGCCGGGCGTGTGGCCCGGCGTTGGCAGGATACGGACGTGGTCGCCGATCTCATGGTCGTTGCCGACGAGCTCGTGCCTGCCAGCCTCGACCACCGGCAACACGCTGTCGGCGAAGGGCGGGACTTCCGCCTTCGCGTTCTGCTCCGACCAATGGTCGAATTCCTGCTTGGCGAAGACGTAGCGCGCCTTCGGGAAGGTCGGCACCCAGCGGCCGTTCTCCAGCCGCGTGTTCCAGCCGACGTGGTCGACATGCAGATGCGTGCACATCACGACGTCGATGTCGTCAACCGAGAATCCCGCGGCATCGAGCCCGCGCAGGTAGGTGTCATCCGTCTTCATGTTCCATTTCGGCCGCGGCCGCGGCTTGTCGTTGCCGATGCAGCTGTCGACCAGAATGGTGTGGTGCGGCGTCTTCACCACGTAGGATTGGAAGCAGAGCAGCAGCACGTCCTCTTCGTCCAGCGCCTTCGCCTGCCGCATCCAGGTCCGGTTCTCGGCCAGCAGGTCCGGCGTCAGCCCCGGCAGCATCTCCAGCGCCGGCACGAACGAGGTCTCCTGCTCGATGATGCGATGGATGGTGAGATCGCCGACCGAGAATTTAAGGCTCATGAGAACTCCGTGCGATCACAGCATGATCCGGAAAAGCGTGCCGCGGTTTTCCGGCAAGATCATGCTCAAACAACAAGTCAAAGCGCGACGATGTCGCGCTTTAGCTGGCCGGCGGAACCGAGATCTTCACGGATGGCCGCTCCAGCATTCTCTGGTGGAAGGCGTCGAGCTTGGGGTACGACTTGCGCCAGCCGGAATCGGCGAAGCGGAAATCGGCATAGCCGAGCACGCAGACGAGGCCGATCTGCGAAATGTCGAACGGGCCGTCCAGCACCTCCGGCATGTTCTCGAAACGCGCCATCCCGGTCCAGGCCCTGTTCCAATGATCGTCCGACCAGGCTTGCCACTGCAGGCCCTGCGGGCGCACCATCTTCTCGTAGCGGCACAGCAGCATGGAATCGAGCATGCCGTTGATCAGCGAGTGGTTGGTCTTGGCCTTCCAGCGCCGTGGGCCGTAATCCGGGATCAGGCTGCCGCCGGCCATCTCGTTGAGATATTCGACGATGACGTAGGAGTCCAAAATGACGTCGCCGTCATTGGTGATCAGCACCGGCAATTTCTTCAGCGGCGTGATCTTCGAATAGTCCTCGTTGGCCGTGCCCGGCGTCACGGCGGCAGACACGAATTCGATCTTGTCGATCAGCCCGAGCTCGATCGCGGCGATGCGCACCTTGCGGGCAAAGGGCGAGGCGGGGGAGAAGGTGAGTTTCATGGGAAAAAACCTCTATCCGGGCACACAGTCCTCATCCTGAGGAGCGCGCCCTGGCGCGCGTCTCGAAGGATGGGCAACGAGGGATGGTCTGTCGTCACCCGGCGCAAACGTCGGGCGACCGTGATTGTGGCGCATCCTGCGAGACACGCCCGTCGCGCGCTCCTCAGGATGAGGACCGCGCTTACGCCCCGACGATCTCCTGGCGCTGCTCGCCGAGGCCCTCGATGCCGAGCGTGACGACGTCGCCCACATTGAGGAAGGTCGGCGGCTTCATGCCGAGGCCGACGCCGGGCGGGGTGCCGGTGGTGATGACATCGCCCGGCAACAGCGTCATGAACTGCGAGACGTAGGAGATGCACTTGGCCATGGAGAAGATCATGGTCTTGGTCGACCCGGTCTGGCGGCGCTGGCCGTTCACGTCGAGCCACATCGACAGATCCTGCACGTCCTTGATCTCGTCCTTGGTGGCGAGCCAGGGTCCGAGGGGACCGAACGTGTCGTGCGACTTGCCCTTGGTCCACTGTCCCAGGCGTTCGATCTGGAAGGCGCGCTCGGAGACGTCGTTGCAGACGCAATAGCCGGCGACATGGTTCAGCGCGTCCGCTTCGGAGACGTATTTGGCACGGGTGCCGATGATGGCGGCGATCTCGACCTCCCAGTCGAGCTTGGTCGAGCCGCGCGGCTTCTCGACGGGATCATTCGGGCCCGACAGCGAGGTGTTGGCCTTCATGAAGATGATCGGCTCGCTCGGGATCTCGGCGCCGGTCTCCTTGGCATGGTCGGAATAGTTGAGGCCGATCGCCACGAATTTCGAGATGCCGGTGACGGGCGCACCAAAGCGCGGCTTGCCGGACACCGCGGGCAACGAGGTGGGATCGAGCCCGGCGAGCTTCTTGAGGGATTCCGGCGAATAGGCCTCGCCGGTGAGGTCCTTCACGTGCGCCGACAGGTCGCGCAACTGACCGGATTTGTCGATCAGGCCGGGCTTCTCCGCACCCTTCTCGCCATAACGAACAAGCTTCATTCTCGTTTCTCCCTGGAGATTGGACCGATCGGTTAACAGCTTCATGGAACAGGGCGGCCGGAAATTCAACCGCTCAAAACAGAGATCACCCCAGCGCCACGAAGCTGAACGCGTCCCCCTCCCGCTTGACGTGCCCGGCCGAGAAATGCCCGCCGATCACCAATGTCGGCGTGTCGGCGAAGCGGCCGAACAGCGTTGCCCGCGTTCCGGCCGATCGCGCCTGGTCGGAATCCGCGGTCGAGGACCAGTCGAGATGCGCCATCTGGCAGGGATGATGGGCGACGTCGCCGGTGAGCAGGCCCTGTTCGCCGTCGGACTGGATCAGGATGCTCATATGGCCGGGGCTGTGCCCCGGGGTCGGGATCATGCTGACCTCCTCGCAGAGCCTATGATCGCTCGCGATCAGATCGGCCCTGCCGGCATCGACGATCGGCTGGACGGAATCGTCGAACACGGCTGCCTTGTCCGGCTCGGTCGAATGATTGCGCCAATGTTCGTACTCGGTTTGACCGAAGACGTAGCGCGCGTTCGGGAAGGTCGGCACCCATTTGCCGTCGACCAGCTTCGTGTTCCAGCCGACGTGGTCGACATGGAGATGCGTGCACAGCACGGTGTCGATGCTGTCGGGCGGAAAGCCGGCCGCTGTCATCGTCTCCAGAAAGGGCGTGTTGCGATGATTCCAGGTCGGGACGTTGCGGCCCTGCTTGTCGTTGCCGAGCCCGGTGTCGACCACGATGCGGCGCGAAGGCGTCTCCACCACCAGCGAATGGATCGACATCTTCAGCCGGCCTTCTTCGGTGGCGAAATGCGGGATCAGCCAGGGCAGTTTCTGGATTTCTTCGTTGGTCGCGAGCGGCAGGATGAAGCGGGTCGAGCCGACCGTCTCCATTTCCACCACCTTCGTGATCCTGACCCTGCCCACCTTCCACTGCATCGGCGCCTCCTGCTTTCTTGCCCATATTCTTGTTTTTGATGCCGAAACATGCGGTTTTCCGCCATGATGCGCAATGGATCATCTGACGCGATGCGGCGTTATCGCGGGAACCGGAGGAGGAGCCAATGCCAGAGCTAGCAATATCCGCTGAAAAGGTCGCCTACATCATCGAGAAGGCGCGGGAATTCGACGTCAAGGAGGGCGATTCCGATCCGGATTCCGGTTCGAACCCCAGCGACGACGATGCGATCGACGTCCTCGAGGACGACGGCTCGGATCCTGTCGCGCAAGAGCTCGGCAGCTTCATTATCGCCCTGAACGAGGACGAGCAGCTCGATCTCGTCACGTTGACCTGGCTCGGGCGCGGTGACGGCACGATCGATGAGTGGGACGATTTGCGCGCCCGCGCCGTGGAGGCGCGTGCCGAGTATCGCAGCCCGCGCCGTGAAACGGTGCGCTATCTGCTCGGCGAGCCCATGCTGGGCGATCTGCTTGCCGACGGCCTCGACGAATTCGGCATCGATTGGACCGGCGAGCGCATCACGGCCGATTCCTCCGGTCCGAGTCAGCAGGACGAAGACGAGCCGACCAAGCAGCGGTGATGCTCTTACCTCGCCCCGCTTGCGGCAGAGCCTTCGCATATGGCGTGAACGATGCTTCGGCATCGGCACCGGGCTCCCTCCCCCGCCTGCGGGGGAGGGTCGGGGAGAGGGTACGTCCGCGTTGGGCTTGTCGAGTATTGGCCGAGTGTGTCTTTGCGCGGCGAGAGCCCTCACCCGCCGCGCGCGGGACGATTGCATTCGCATCGCCCGGGGCGCGTCGGCCTCTCCGCAAGCGGGAGAGGCGCGGAGCAAGCCGGCAGATAGTCCTCGTGAAATCCATATGCGATTGGCCCGCCTCTTGCGGAGAGAGGCCGTGGTGGGGCGCGGCAGCGCGCCCCGCGGTCGCGACTACAGCGTGCCCGGGAACGCGCCGCCGTCCAGCAGGATGTTCTGCCCCGTAATGAAGCCGGCCTTGGCGCCGCACAGGAAGGCGCAGGCATAGCCGAACTCGTCGGGCTGGCCGAAGCGGCCGGCGGGGTTGAGCTTGGCGCGCTCGGCCAGGATCTGCTGCGGCGTGACGCCGCGCTTGTCGGCTTCGCCCTTCGCGGTGGTGGTCAGGCGATCGGTCTCGAACGGGCCCGGCAGCAGGCCGTTGATGGTGACGTTGTTGATCACGGTCTTGCGCGACAGGCCGGCGATGAAGCCGGTGAGGCCGGCGCGCGCGCCGTTGGAGAGGCCGAGGATGTCGATCGGCGCCTTCACCGCGGCCGACGTGATGTTGACGATGCGGCCGAATTTGCGATCCATCATGCCGTCCACGGTCGCCTTGATCAGCTCGATCGGCGTCAGCATGTTGGCGTCGATCGCCTTGATCCAGTCGTCGCGGGTCCAGTTGCGGAAATCGCCGGGCGGCGGGCCGCCGGCATTGTTGATCAGGATGTCGGGCTCGGGGCAGGCCTTCAGCACCGCCTCGCGGCCGGCCGGCGTCGTGATGTCGCCGACGATCTCAGTGACCGTCACGTCGGGATAGGCCTTGCAGATTTCGTCGGCGGTCTTCTTCAGGGCTTCGGCGCCGCGCGCGGTCAGCGTGACGTGAACGCCGGCCTCCGCCAGCGAGATGGCGCAGGCGCGCCCGAGGCCCTTGCTGGATGCACAGACGATGGCGCGGCGACCTTTGATCCCAAGATCCACTGTTTCACTCCCGTAAATATCAGGCAGGTTTTCGACCGCGGCACTCTAGCCAACTGTTGCGCCGCTGATAAGGGACGGGCTCGCACCAAAATGCATGCGCGCCCACGCTGCGATGCAAATGCGCCAGATCAGATCCGCCGCTCCTGCTTGAGACGGTCGATGGCGGAGGCTGCTTCCGGCGGCAGCGACTTGAACCCCATCTGCCCCACCGTCGACAACAGCGGCCGCAGGTGCGAGCCGGCGAGGAACGGAGGCTGGCGGCTGGCCGGTACGATCTGGTCGAACACCAGCACCAAGCTGGTGGCGACGAGCCCGACCCTGACCGCGCCGAGCGCGGCACCGCCGAGCCGGTCGCCGATCCCGGCCTCGCCGATGGCGTCGTTGAGAGCGATGCGGCCGATATGGCCGAACAGCATGCCGACCACCAGGAAGATGCCGAACAGCCAGATCCAGTTCTGGAGCAGCGGCGCGTTTGGATTGCCGGCGATTTGCGGTGCGATCAGCGGCATCAGCGCCACCGCGATCGGCGCGGCGAGCAGATAGGCGAGGATGGTCATGGCGCTGCGCAGCAGTCCGGTCTTGAACCCGAAGCCGACCGCGACGACGAGCGCGGCATAGACGGCGAGATCGAAGCTATTCATGAGCACAACCCTGCCACGATGGAACGATGAACGCCAAGCTGATCATTCCGGTTTCAGATCGCTAAAATCGTCTGTATTGGTGGCTCCAAAGCTCAGGGAAATTGCGCAAGGAATGCACCATGTCAGTATTCGACATCAGTAAAGAAACCATCCTCGTCACGGGCGCGAGTCAGGGGCTCGGCCGGCAATTCGCCCGCGTGCTGGCGGCGCATGGCGCGGCCGTCGCGCTGGCGGCGCGGCAGACCGACAAGCTGAAGAGCCTGGAAGACGAAATTCGCGGCAAGGGCGGCCGGGCTGCAGCGGTCGCGCTCGATGTCACCGACACGGCCTCGATCGGTCGGGCCGTCGATGCCGCTGAAGCCGCGCTCGGTCCCGTCACCGTGTTGATCAACAATGCCGGCATCGCGATCGAGAAGCTCGCGACCGAGCAGACCGAGGCGGACTGGGATGCGGTGATCGGCGCCAATCTCAAGGCCGCCTATTTCCTGGCGACGGAAGTCGCGCGGCGCATGATCGCGCGCCAGCAGCCCGGCAACATCGTCAACATTGCCTCCGTGCTCGGCACCGGCGTGCTCAAGGCGGTATCTCCTTATGCGATCTCCAAGGCCGGTATCATCCAGGCGACGAAAGCGATGGCGCTGGAGCTCGCGGCCCAGAACATCCGCGTCAACGCGCTCGCGCCCGGCTATATCGACACCGAAATGAACCACGCCTTCTGGTCGACCCCATCGGGTGAACGCCTCGCCAAGCGCATCCCGCAGCGCCGCGTCGGCGCCGAATCCGACCTCGACGGCGCCATCCTGCTGCTGGCGTCGAATGCCTCGCGCTACATGACGGGGAGCGTGGTGACCGTGGATGGCGGATTTTTGCTGAGTTGAGCTTCCCTTCTCCTCCGCCCGCGTGCGGCGGGGCAATTCGTATATAGGCGATCTCGCTGCGGCCATCCTTCGAGATGCCGGCCGTTGGCGGGCCCTCGGGATGAGGACCGAGGTCGTGGCGACCGTTCAACGAGCACGGATGCTGTTTAGCCTCATCTTGAGGAGACCGCGCAGCGGTCCTCTCGAAGGACGAGGCGTGCGCACCGGCCGCCGCTACAAGGCTGTACAGCTACTGCTCGATCCACATCGTCATTGCGAGCGTGTGAAGCAATCCAGAGTCTTTCCGCGGAGGGATTCTGGATTGCTTCGCTGCGCTCGCAATGACGGAGAGGAGGCCATCTACCGCATCTCCCCCTTGATCATATCCGCCGCCTTCTCCCCGATCATGATGGTCGGCGCGTTGGTGTTGCCCCCGATCAGCGTCGGCATGATCGAGGCGTCGACCACACGCAGCCCCCCGACGCCGCGCACCTTGAGCGCCGGATCGACCACCGCCGTCGCATCCGTCCCCATCTTGCAGGTGCCGACGGGGTGATAGACGGTGTCGACGCGCTCGCGCAAGATGTTGCGGATGTGATCGTTGGTTCGGACATCGGCGGTGAACATGTCCCGCTTCTGCAGCGCGCGCAGCGCCGGCGTCTCCATCAGGCGGCGCGTGGTCTTGAAGCCTGCGACCATCGCCTCGACATCCTCGTCCTCGCCGAGGAAATTCGGGTCGATCATCGGAGCGGCGAGCGGATCTGCGCTTTTCAGCCATACGCTGCCGCGGCTCTTCGGCCTGAGCAGGCAGACATGGCACGAGAAGCCCGCCTCCTTGTGCTTCTTGCGGCCATGGTCGTCGAGCATCGCGACGACGAAGTGCAGTTGAATGTCCGGCACGTCGAGGTCCGGCCGCGTTTTCAGGAAGCCGCCGCACTCGGCGAAATTGGTGGTCATCGGTCCGCGTCGCTCGCGGCGGTACCGCTGGATGCCGCGCAGCAGGGATGGCAGCCGACCGAGTGACGCATGGACGAAGTGCGGGTAGTCCGAGGCGTAGACGAACACGAAATCCGGATGATCCTGCAGATTGCGCCCGACGCCCGGCAGGTGATGGACGAGGGCGATGCCATGCTGACGAAGCGCATTGCCGTCGCCGATGCCCGACAGCATCAAGAGCTGCGGCGACTGGAAGGCGCCGGCGGCGAGGATCACCTCGCGACGGGCGCGCAGCTGCTTCGTCTGCTTGCCCTGTACATATTCGACGCCGACCGCGCGGCCTCCTTCGAACAGGATTGTCGTGGTGTGTGCGCCGGTCTCGACCCGCAAATTCGCGCGCCTGCCGAGGTGGGGCTCGACATAGGCGCGCGCCGCGCTCCAGCGCTCGCCATTGCGCTGGGTCACCTGGTAGCTGCCGAGCCCCTCCTGGTCCTCGGCATTGAAGTCGTCGCGGATGCGGAACTGCGCCTCGCGCGCCGCCTGGTGGAATATGTCGTGGATCGGGTTGTCCGAGCGCAGCTTGTTGACGTGCAGCGGGCCGGACTTGCCGTGATATTCGCCGTCGAAATCGGCATTGTTCTCGGACGCCTTGAAGTAGGGCAGCACGTCCGCATAGGACCAGCCGGAATTGCCGAGCGCGGCCCAGTGGTCGTAATCCGATTTGTGGCCGCGGATGTAGACCATCGCGTTGATCGCTGAGGAGCCGCCGAGGCCCTTGCCGCGCGGCTGGTAGCCGATGCGGCCGTTCAATGCCTTTTGCGGCACGGTATCGAAGGCCCAGTTGGCGGGGCTGTAGGGCAGCGCGAGCCCGAATGGCGTGGTGATCCGCCAGGTGTCGTTGCGTCCGCCGGCGTCGAGCAACGCCACGGACGTCGCCGCATCCTCCGACAGCCGCCCCGCAACCGTGCAGCCGCCCGAGCCCGCGCCCACGACGACGAAATCGAATGTGTCGGTCACTTCTTGTTTCCCCCTTACGGTCATTCCGGGGCGATGCGGAGCATCGAACCCGGAAGCTCGAGGTTCCGGTTCGCTTCGCGCCCCGGACCGCCTCCCCCTGCCTAATCTTGTTGCCGCAAGCTGGCCCTTCGTGGAACTTCTGGCAAGAGCACGCGGAGCGCAGCCGAAATCGGCTCTGTTACCTGTCATAAAGTCGAAAAAAACGTTTCCGCAGCCCTTTCCAAAGGCACCCCGCCTTGATACATACGCCTCGCACCCGACGGGCTCTGCCCGGGGTTGCCTTCCAAGGAAGCCTTTGGGACGGACCAGGCAAGCCACGCGAACAGCGCAGGCCTCAAAGCCCCGTCCCCGGGATTTAACCGAAGGCACGCAAAGGTTTAACGCGGGGTGGAGCAGCCCGGTAGCTCGTCAGGCTCATAACCTGAAGGTCATAGGTTCAAATCCTATCCCCGCAACCAAGTTCGGATTTCACCGGATCCGATACGGAAATGGCTCGCGATAAGCGGGCCATTTTTGCTTTTGGGGCCCGACGCAGGCCGGAGTGGCGATGCTTCCTCGTCTGCCCGACGGGTCGAATAAGTCCATTAGCAAGAACAACGGGATCGCTACTGTGCATGGGGTTGTTTTCGCCCTCTTCAGGTGTCGCCCTTCGCGCCTCACGCCAGAAACGCCCGAAACCGCCGCAGCGCGATTGCGAAGAAGACGCCGCCGATCACGGCGAGCGCGAGCAGCTGCGGCCACACCGCCTCCAGGCCCGCGCCGCGAAACAGGATCGCCTGCGCCAGCATCACGAAATGCGTGTTGGGCGCCGCCAGCATGATGTCCTGGACGAATTGCGGCATGCTCTCCCGCGGCGTCATGCTGCCCGACAGCGTTTGCAGCGGCAGCAGGGTCATCATCAGGAGCAATCCGAACTGCGGCATCGATCCTGCGACCGTGGCGAGGAAGATGCCCATGCTCGTGGTCGCAAACAGCTGCAGCGCCGCGCCGAGCAGGAACAGCGCGACCGAGCCGTCGATCGTGACCGCAAGCCATCCCTTGACCACGAAGACGATCGACAGCGCCGAGGCCGCCAGCACCACAAGCCCCATCGACCACACCTTGCTGACCATGATCTCCAGCGGCGTGACCGGCATCACAAGCAGATGCTCGATGGTGCCGTGCTCGCGCTCGCGGATCAGCGCCGCGCCGGTCAGGATGATCGAGAGCATGGTGATCGAGGTGATGAGCTCGTCGACGGCGCCGAACCAGGACTTCTTCAGCTCCGGGTTGAAGCGCGCCCGCAAGGCCAGCTCGATCGGTGCGGTCTGCGCATTGCGCGTCCGCGCCAGGAACTCGGCAACTTCCGCGCTGACGATCTGCTCGACATAGCCGCCGCCGTTGAACGCCTGCGAGATCCGCGTCGCGTCGATGTTGAGCTGAATGGCCGGCGACTTCCGTGCCAGCAGGTCGCGCTGGAAGTCCGGCGGAATGTTCAGCGCGAAGGTGTCGAGCCCGGCGTCCATGCGCCGGTCCATCTCGTATTGCGAGATCAGGCGCGGCGCGGAGAAGTACGGCGGCGCGAATGCCAGCTCGATCCGGCTCGAAACCGGCGAACGGTCCTCGTCGACGACGGCGATCGCGGCGCGGTTGAGGGTTTCCGGCAGCGCCTTGGCGCCGGCATAGATCGCGAGTGTGAAGGAGTAGACGATGAGCACGAGCAGCATGGGATCGCGCACCAGGCCGCGGAGTTCCTTGACGCCGAGCTGAAACACGTTGTCGAAGCGCATGGTCACCTCGCCTGTTTCTTCAGCAGCATCGCGCCGGCAATCACCAGAATGGGGACCATGACGGCGAGCGCCAGCAGATCGTTGTGGAGCGTGTCGAAGCCGAGGCCCTTGGAAAAGGTGCCGCGCGAGATCGTGACGAAGTAGGTGGTGGGATAGAGCCGGCCGATCGCAGCTCCGAGGCCCTGGAGCGAGGCCACCGGATCGATCAGGCCGGAATACTGGATGGCGGGAATCAGCGTGATCAGGACGGTGCCGAACAGCGCGGCGATCTGGCTGTTCATGAAGGCCGAGATCACCAGCCCCATGCCGGTCGTGGCCGTGACGTAGAGCAGCGCGGCGAGCGCGTAGGTCGCAAAGCTTCCCGTGAAGGGAACGCCGAACACGGTGAGTGCGAAAGCGACGAGGAGCAGGAAATTGGCGAAGGCCAGCACGACGTAGGGCAGCTGCGTGCCGAGCAGGAACTCCAGCCGCGTCACCGGCGTGACGTAGAAATTGACGATCGAGCCCAGTTCCTTCTCGCGCACCACCGCGAGCGCGGCGAGCACGGCCGGAATCAGCACCAGCAGCAGCGGGATGATGCCGGGCGCCATCGCGACGACGCTGATGACATCGGGGTTGTAGCGGTAGCGCACCTCGAGCCGGTAGCTGCCGGCGATCGCCGCCTCGCCATAGAGCTCGCGGCCCTTCTGCGCCAGCCAGTTGGCGTGGATCGCCTGCGCATAGGAGCGCAGCGTCTCGGCCCGCGTCGGATTGGCGCCGTCGACCCAGGCGCCGATCTCGACGTGGCGGCCGCGGCTGACATCGCGGCCGAAGCCGGGGGGCAGCTCGATGGCGAGGCCGATCTCGCCGGCGCGCATGCGGCGGTCGAGGTCGGCGTAATCGGTGATCGGGGCCTTCTCGGTGAAATAGCGCGAGCCCGCGATCTGGAGGCTGTAGTCGCGGCTGATCGCGGTGTCGTCGCGGTCGAGCACCGCGAAGGTCAGGTTCTCGACGTCCATGCTGATGCCGTAGCCGAGCACGAACAGCAGCAACACGCTGCCGAGCATCGCGAGCGTGGCGCGGATCGGGTCGCGCCGCAGCTCGAGCGTCTCGCGGCGGGAATAGGCGAGCATGCGCGTCGGATTGAACGCAGCGTTGCGCCGGGGCGGCGTGGCGACTGTCGGCGGGGGCGGCGCCGGGGCTGCAGCCTGCGGTCCCGCCGGCTTCGATGTGTCTGCGATCGCTTCTTCCAGGCAGGCGATGAAGGCCTGCTCCAGCGTCGCGGCGCCGTGCGCCGCCACGATGGCTGCGGGCGGGTCAGATGTCAGCACCTTGCCGGCATGCATCAGCGAGATCCGATCGCAGCGTTCGGCCTCGTTCATGAAATGGGTCGAGACGAAGATGGTGACGTTGTCCTTGCGGGAGAGCTCGGCCAGGATCTGCCAGAAGCGGTCGCGGGCGACCGGATCCACGCCGGAGGTCGGCTCGTCCAGGATGAGGATGTCGGGCCCATGGATCATGGCGACCGCCAGCGACAATCGCTGCCGCAAGCCGAGCGGCAACGCATCGGGCAGGGCGTCTGCGATGTCGGCCAGATCGAACCGGGCAATCATCTCGCCGACGCGCGCGGTGATGGTGTCCGCCGGCAGCTCGAACAGGCGCGCGTGCAGGTCGAGATTTTGCGCGACCGTGAGCTCCGAATAGAGCGAGAAACCCTGCGACATGTATCCGATGCGCCGCCGCACCGACATGTCGCCGGCGTCGATGGTCTTGCCGAACAGGCGCGCGGTGCCTTCGCTCACCGGCAGGAGACCCGTCAGCATCTTCATGGTCGTGGTCTTGCCGCAGCCGTTGGAGCCGAGGAAGCCGAAGATCTCGCCCTTCCCGATGCGGAAGCTGACGTCGTCGACGGCAACGAAACCGTTGAACCGCCTGGTCAGGTGATCGGCCTCGATCGCGATCTCGTCGTGATCCGGTCCGCGCGGCGGGATGACGACCTCGCGATGGCTGCTGCGATCTGCTTCCGGCAAAAGACGGATGAAGGCCTCGTCGAGCGTATCGGCGCCCGTCTGCCGCTTCAGCTCTGCGGGCGTCCCCGTCGCCAGCACGCGGCCGGCATTCATCGCGATCAGGATGTCGAACCGAGCGGCTTCCTCCATGTAGGCCGTCGAGACGATCACGCTCATCCCGGGACGACTGCTGCGGATCGCGTCGATCAATTCCCAGAACTGGCGTCGCGACAGCGGATCGACTCCGGTGGTCGGCTCGTCCAGGATCAGGAGCTCGGGATCGTGGATCAGCGCGCAGCACAGGCCGACCTTCTGCTTCATGCCGCCGGAGAGCTTTGCCGCGGGCCGGTCGGCGAAGGGCGTGAGGCCGGTGTCGCGCAGCAGGCCGGTGATCCGTCTTTGCCGCTCCGCCTTGCCGTGCCCGAACAGGCGGCCGAAGAAGTCGATGTTCTCGAACACCGACAATGTCGGATACAGGTTCTTGCCGAGGCCCTGCGGCATGTAGGCGATGTCGGGGCACACATTGCGGCGGTGGCGCGCGCTGGCCATGTCGCCACCGAGCACGTGGATGCGTCCTTGCTGGATCGCGCGCGCCCCGGCGATCAGGGCGAGCAGGCTCGACTTGCCGACGCCGTCGGGGCCGATGATCCCGACCATGCAGCCCGACGGCAGGTCGAGCGTGATCGACTCGAGCGCCCGGGTCTTGCCGTAGCTCAGGCTCACTCTTTCCAGGTGGACCACGCTGCCCATGCCAGCCGGGGTGACGGCTGCGGCCGTGCTCATCGCGTCAGCTTGATCTTGAGATGGTCGGGCCATTGCGCGGCCGGGTCGAGCTGCACGTAGGCCATGCCGGGCAGGCCGGTCTTCACATGCTCGATGTGCTGGCGCAGCAGATCGGGCGCGATCTGCGCCTTGATGCGGAACATCAGCTTTTGCCGCTCCTCCTCGGTCTCGACCGTCTTGGGCGTGAACTGCGCGACGTCGGCGACGAAGCTGGCCTTGGCGGGAATCACATATTGCGGGATGGCGTCGAGCACGAGGCGAACCTCGGAGCCGATCGCGACGCGGCCGGCGTCGACCGTCGGCAGGAAGAACGTCATGTAGACGTCGCCGAGATCGACCATGTTCAGCACGCGGCCGCCGGCAGCGAGCACCTCGCCGGGCTGCGACACGCGATACTGCACGCGGCCGTCGCGCGGCGCCTTCAGCACGCTGTCGCCGAGATCGGCGTTGATGCTTTCGATCGCCGCCTTGGCCGCGTCGACTGCCGCGCCGGCGTCGATCACCATGGCGCGGGCCGAGCTGATCGCGGCCTCGGACGCTGCGACCTGGGCGTGGGATGCGGCGAGCGCTGCCTTTGCCGTGGCGTTGGCGGACCGGTCGTCGTCTAGGACCTGCTGCGACACGGCACTGGTCTTGATCAATTGCTCGGACCGCTCGAGCTTGCGGCTCGTTGTGTCGAGCTGGGCGATGCGTTGGTCGACCACGGCTTCGGCGGCCTTGCGTTCCGCCTCGCGCTGGTTCACCAGGCTCTTCGCGGTCTCGACGTTGATGATTGCCCGCTGGAGCTGCGCTTCGGCCTGGCGGCGCTGGGCCTGCAGCTGCTCGGTGTCCATACGCGCCAGAACCTGACCGGCGCGCACGAAGTCGCCCTCGCCGACCAGGATCTCGCGGATCCGGCCCGGCGTCTTGGTGGCGATGTCGATCTCGACGGCCTCGATGCGGCCGTTGCCGCGGGCGAAACCCGGTGGCAGCGCGCTGGCATCGCGGTGCTGCCAATAGTAGTAGCCGCCGCCCGCGAGCAGGACGGCGAGTACGGCGACGACGCGCCCCGGTGTGAAGTTCATTTGTCGATAACGCCGTGCGGCGGCGCCCACTGTTGAGATACAAACGCCCGGCCGTGGATCACGCGGAAAGGGCGGCTCAACATTGCAAGGAATTTTGCACCGCAACTTGATGCAGATCAGACGCTGGCCCGGGGGGCTGCCTGCATTTGGGCCTGCGCATCCCGTCATCACTCGTCCGCCCTGTTTGATCGAGCGGACGAGCGACATTCTCTGAGACGGATAGTCGTCGGCTAATCCGCTCCCTCTCACTTCACCAGCGGACAGCCGCCGTCCTTCAACGGCCGGAACGCCTGGTCGCCGGGCACTTCAGCGAGCAGCTTGTAGTAATCCCACGGTCCCTTCGATTCCTCGGGCTTCTTGACCTGGAACAGGAACATGCTGTGGACCATGCGGCCGTCCTCGCGCAGCACGCCGTTATCGGTGAAGGCGTCTCGCACCGGCAGCTCTCGCATCTTCGCCATCACCGTCTTGGTGTCCCTGGTGCCGGCAGCCTGCACCGCCTTCAGGTAATGTAGCGTCGCGCTGTAGGTCGCGGCCTGGTTCATGGTCGGCATGCGCTTGACGCGTTCCATGAAGCGCTTGCCGAAAGCGCGGGTCTTGTCGTTGAGGTCCCAGTAATAGGCCTCGGTGACGATCAGCCCTTGCGCCTGCTTGAGGCCGAGGCTGTGGACGTCGGAGATGAACATGACGATCGCAGCCAGGTTCTGCCCCCCGGCGACGATGCCGAACTCGCCGGCCTGCTTGATCGTATTGATGGTGTCGCCGCCGCCATTGGCGAGGCCGATGATCTTGGCCTTGGACGCCTGGGCCTGGAGCAGGAACGAGGAGAAGTCCGCGGTGTTGAGAGGATGCTTGACGCTGCCGAGCACCTTGCCGCCTGCGGCCTTGACGACGTCGCCCGTATCGCGCTCGATCGAATGCCCGAACACGTAGTCGGCGGTCAGGAAGAACCAGCTGTCGCCGCCGTTCTTGACGATGGCGCTGCCGACGGTGTGGGCGTTGGAATAGGTGTCGTAGGTCCAATGGGCGGTATAAGGCGAACAGGATTTTCCAGTGATGTCGGAGCTCGCCGCGTCCGTCACGATCATGATCTTCTCGTACTGCTTCGACAATTCCATCACCGCGAGCGCGGTCGCGGAGGTCGGCAGGTCGATGATCATGTCGACGCCCTCGGTCTCCCACCATTTGCGGGCGATGGTGGAAGCGACGTCGGGCTTGTTGAGCACGTCGGCACTGACCATCTCGATCGGCTTGCCGAACATCTGCCCGCCGAAGTCCTCGATCGCCATCTTGGTGGCCTCGACATTGCCCATGCCGCCGATGTCGGAATACACTGACGAGAAGTCGGCTAGCACGCCGATCTTGAGCGGTGCCTGCTGGGAGAGGGACGGGCTGACGGGGAGTGTTGCGAGTGCGGCCGCGAACGTGGCTCGCACAATAATCCGGCGCATGGCATTTCCTTTGTTTTATAGTTGGTACGCCCTTCCAGATTGCCGCGGTGAAGCGCCAATTCTTGCGTAACGACGCCGCGCACACAGGCCGAATTGACGCGGCCGATCGCGCCGACTAGGTTTTTGCGCAAACGTCGGAACTCCGCGAATGCAACGGCCTCGCGGGCATCCGGCAGCTTGCCAAGTCAGGGGACGGAAATGACCGGAGACACCGCAGCCACCATCGCGAAAGCGCGCGAGCATTCGATCGGCGACCTCCTGCGTCGCTCGGCGGGCCGCGAGCCCGACAAGCTCGCGGCGAGCTGCGGCGGCACGAGCTGGACCTTTGCTGAGATGAACGAGATCTGCAACCGGCTCGGCCGCGGCCTGCTCGGTCTCGGGGTCCGGAAGGGCGATCGCGTTGCGGTGCTCTCGCGCAACTCGCACGCCTTCGCAGCGCTCCGTTTCGCCGTCGCGCGGATCGGCGCCGTGCTGGTGCCGATCAACTTCATGCTCAATCCGGACGAGATCAATTTCATCCTGAAGAGCTCCGGCGCCAAGCTGCTCGCGACCGGTCCCGATTTCGTCGAGCCGGCGCGCGCGGCCAGCGCGAAGGATTGCGCAATCGAGAAGATGATCTGGCTGTCGGGCGAGGATGCGGCTACGGCGCCCGCGGGGCTCACCACCTTCGACGATCTCCTCGATGCCGACGGTTCGTTCCTGGACGCATCGGTCGACAGCCGCGATCTCGCGCAGATCGTCTACACCAGCGGCACGGAGTCCCTGCCCAAGGGCGCGATGCTGACCCATGAAGCCGTGATGTGGCAGTATGTCAGCTGCGTCATCGACGGCGGCATGAGTGCCGAGGACAAGTTCCTGCACGCGCTGCCGCTCTATCATTGCGCGCAGCTCGACGTGTTCCTGGGCCCGCAGATCTATCTCGGTGCCTCCGGCGTCATCACGGGCAAGCCGACCGCCGACAACATCCTGGCGCTGATCCAGGCCCACGAGATCACCTCGTTCTTCGCACCGCCGACGATCTGGATCGCGATGCTGCGCTCGCCGAACTTCGACAAGACCGATCTCTCGAGCTTGCAGAAGGGCTATTATGGCGCCTCGATCATGCCGGTGGAGGTGCTGCTCGAGCTCCAGCGCCGCCTGCCCAACGTCAAGTTCTGGAACTTCTACGGCCAGACCGAGATCGCGCCGCTCGCGACCGTGCTGCGGCCGGAGGACCAGCTGCGCAAGGCCGGTTCTGCCGGCAAGCCCGTGCTCAATGTCGAGACGCGCGTCGTCAACACCGCGATGGAGGACGTCGAGGTCGGGGAAGTCGGCGAGATCGTCCACCGCTCGCCGCATCTGCTCTCCGGCTACTACAACGACCCCGTCAAGACCGCGGCCGCGTTCGCCGGCGGCTGGTTTCATTCCGGCGATCTCGCCACGGTCGATGACGAAGGCCACATCACCGTGGTCGACCGCGTCAAGGACATGATCAAGACCGGCGGCGAGAACGTCGCGAGCCGCGAGGTCGAGGAGATGGTCTACCGCATTCCCGCCGTGTCGGAGGTCGCCGTGGTCGGGCTGCCCGATCCGCGCTGGATCGAAGCGGTCACTGCCATCGTCGTGGTCAAGAGCGGCGAGAAGCTCGATGAAGAAGCCGTCATCAAGCATTGCGCCGGCCAGATGGCGCATTTCAAGGTGCCCAAGCGCGTCATCTTCGTCGACGCCTTGCCGAAGAATCCCAGCGGCAAGCTGCTCAAGCGCGAGCTGCGGCAGCGTTTCGTCGGGGCTGATACCCTCGACAAGGCGGTGCAGAAAAGCTTCGGTACTTGAGAGGGAACGGTCCAATGAAAGCCTGGCAGGTTGCGCGCGACTGGTCGATCGAGGGGATGGAACTGACCGACCTGCCCGAACCTGTGCCCGGGCCAGGGCAGGTTACAGTGCGAATGAAGGCGGCATCGCTCAACTATCGCGACCTGCTGACGGTGCAGGGCAAGGGCGGCGTCACGAGATTGCCGCTGATCCCGTTCTCGGATGGTGCGGGCGAGGTGGCCGCGATCGGCGAGGGCGTCACGCGCGTTGCGGTCGGTGATCGTGTCTGTCCGATGTTCTTCCAGTCCTGGATCGACGGACGCGTTTCCGCGGCCAGCCGCCGTTACGCGCTCGGCGGCACGCGGCCCGGGGTCCTGCAGGACGTGATGGTGCTCGACGCCGAAGGCGTGAGCCGCGTTCCATCGCATCTGTCGTTCCGGGAAGCTGCGACGCTGCCCTGCGCCGGGCTGACCGCCTGGCGCGCGCTGTTCGAGGAAGCAAATGTGAAGCCCGGCGATACGGTGCTGGTGCAGGGCACCGGCGGCGTCTCGATCTTCGCGCTGCAATTCGCAAAGCTCGCTGGCGCAGGCGTGATCGTGACGTCGTCGAGCGACGAGAAGCTCGAACGCGCGCGGGCGCTCGGCGCCGACCACACCATCAATTATCGGTCGGTCCCGGAATGGGGCAAGGCTGCGGCAGCATGGACCGGCGGCGGCGTCGACCATATCGTCGAGGTCGGAGGCAAGGACACGTTTGCGCAGTCACTCGAGGCCGCGCGTGTCGGCGGCACCATCCTGGTGATCGGCATACTCACGGGCGTCTCGCAGCAGATCGCGATCTCCAGCCTGTTCGCCAAGAACCTCCACGTCGTCGGCCTCTCGGTTGGCAGCCGGCGCATGTTCGAGGGCATGACGGCCGCGATCGAACGCAACGCGATGAAGCCGGTGATCGACCGCGTGTTCGGCTTCGATACCGTCCCGGACGCGCTGCATCTCATGCAGCAGGGCGGGCATTTCGGCAAGATCGTGGTCGAGTTCGCCTAGTTTGGGCTCACGATGGATGAGCGCGATGCCTCTGTGGACCTGCGCAACCTGCGGCGCTCAATTCCCGGATAGCGGAAATCCCCCTGCGGCCTGTCCGATCTGCGAGGACGAGCGCCAGTTCGTCGGCTGGAGCGGCCAAGTCTTCCTCACGCGCGAGGAGCTTGCGCGCAAGCACCGGCTGGTGGGGCGCGAGGATCTCGGCCTGACCGGGATCGGAATGGAGCCGAGCTTTGCGATCGGGCAGCGCGCGCTGCTGGTGCCCGACGGCGGTGGCTGCGTGATGTGGGATTGCATTCCGCTGGCGACCGACGAGGCCATCCAGCAGGTCGCCGCACGCGGCGGCCTCAAGGCCATCGCGATCTCGCATCCGCATTACTATGGCGCGGTCGCCGACTGGAGCGAGGCGTTCGGCGGCGTGCCGGCCTATCTGCACGCCGACGATCGCGCCTTCGTCACACGGCCACATCCCGCCATCGTACACTGGACCGGCGATGTCCATCGCATCTCCGACGACGTGCTGCTGCTGCGGACCGGCGGCCACTTCGCGGGCGCCACAGTGCTGCATCATGCGCGTGGTGCGGACGGCAAGGGCGCGCTGCTCACGGGGGACATCGCGCAGGTGACGATGGACCGGCGCTTCGTCAGCTTCATGTATTCCTATCCGAACTACATGCCGCTCAACGCCGCCGCGGTGCGGCGTATAGCTTCAGCCGTCGAGCCGCTCGCCTTCGACCGGATCTACGGCGCTTGGTGGGGCCGCAACATCGCCGGCGGTGCCAAGGCGGCATTTGCTGCATCGGTCGCACGTTATCTGGCGGCCATCGCCTGAGCGGGTGTGCGGATCGGATTTATCTTGCCGGGCTCTAATTACTGTACTACAAGTACACTATAAGGCTTGCCGCAAACCGCCATGTGCCGGGGCGGCATGATCGATGCATCGCGGAAGCCGTGAGGTCTTGAGGCCTTTCGCGAGCGGGAGCGGGCTGCATGACGGTGCAGAGCGACTACGACATCTTCGAGGCCGGCGACGTCACGCTCCAGTCGGGGGCCGTCTTTCCCTCGCTGAAGCTCGCCTTCAAGACCTACGGCACGCTGAACCCGGCCAGGGACAACGTCATCCTTTATCCGACCTCCTTCAGCGCGCAGCATTTCGATACGGAATGGCTGATCGGGCCCGACGGCGTGCTCGATCCGACGCGTTACTTCATCATCATCCCGAACCTGTTCGGCAATGGGCTGTCGTCCTCGCCTTCGAACACGTCCGGCCCCTTCCCCGAGATAAACTATCACGATGCCATTGCAGTCCAGCACCGGTTGCTCACCGAGCGCTACGGCATCTCGACGCTGGCGCTGGTCTATGGCTGGTCGATGGGCGGCATGCAGGCCTATCATTGGGCGGCGCTGCATCCCGACATGGTCGAGCGAGCCGCGGTGGTCTGCGGCAGCGCCCGCTGCGCACCCTACAACCACGTGTTCCTGGAAAGCGTGAAGGCCGCGCTCTCGGCCGATCCTGCCTTCCGCGATGGCCGTTTCGCCGAAAGGCCCGTCGCCGGCTATCGCGCCATGGGGCGCGTCTATGCCGGCTGGGCGATGTCGCACGGCTTCTATCGCGACGAGCTCTGGCGCGAGGCGGGCTTCGTCTCGCTTGAGGATTATCTCGCCCGTGCATGGGACGCGACGTTTGCGCGGCGCGACGCCAACGACCTCCTGGCGCAGATCGGCATCTGGCAGAATGGCGACGTCAGCCAATGCCCGGCGTTCGCCGGTGATTTCGATCGGGCTCTGGCGGCGATCAAGGCCCACATGCTGCTGATGCCCGGCGCAACCGATCGTTATTTCGACCTCCGCGACAACGAGGAAGAGCTCGGCCGGCTGGCGAATGCGAAATCAGCCGCACTGCATCCGATCCCATCGCTGCATGGCCATCGCGCCGGCAACCCCGTCAACAATCCGCGTGATCAGGCCTTCATCAAGGCCGAGATCGCCGAGCTTCTGAGCAAGTAGGGCAGTCAGATCATGAGCGACGCAATTGTTTCAAATACTCTCCCTCGCCCGAAGCCACTCTCGCCGGCCATGCTGCGCGAATTGTCGGTTCGCTCCAACCTCAGGGGCGCTGCGCAGAGCCTCGGTCATTACGGCGTGATCGTGCTGGTGAGCGCGCTGATCTGGAAAGTCTCGGCGACCTGGGGCGTGCTCTGGGCGCTGCCGCTGATGGTGGTCCAGGGCTATGTCGTCGCCTTCCTGTTCATGGCCGTGCACGAGACCGCGCACAAGACCGCGTTCAGGAGCCGCGGCCTCAATCTGGTGGTCGGCTATCTCTCCGCCTTCATCATCGGGCTGCCTTACGAATATTACTGCCTGTTTCACTGGGACCACCACCGCTACACCCAGGATCCGGAACGCGATCCCGAACTGATCGTCGGAGCGAAGCCGACGTCCGACGCGCAGCTCGCGCTCGCCTATAGCGGCCTGCTCCAGGTCGCCGTCCGGCTGCGGCTGATGCTCGTCCATGCGCTCACCGGCAAGGTTGTCGTGCCATGGATCCCCGAAAGCAAGCGCACGACGATCGTGACCGAAGCGCGAATCCATGTCGCGCTCTACGCTCTGCTGCTCGCGCTTTCGCTGTGGTTCTCCTCGGCGCTGCTGCTCTGGGTCTGGATCGTGCCGCTGATCATCGGGCAGTTCTTCCTGCGCCCGTATCTCTACGCCGAGCATACCGGCTGCGACCGCACCCGCAGCGCTTTTCACAACACCCGCACCACCTATACCGGTGCGCTCGTCAAATGGTTCGCGTGGAACATGCCCTACCATGTCGAGCACCACGCCTATCCCTCGATCCCCTTTCATGCGCTGCCGAAGCTGAACGCGATCGTCGACGGCGAGATCGTCCATCGCGGCCGCGGCTACATCAGAACGACGCGCGAGACCTGGGCCTGGTTTCGCCGGCAGCGGCAGGCCGGCTAGTTGCGACCACTCTCCCCGGCGCGTTTGCCGGCTTCCGATAAAGAGCTTCACGACGCGTTCATCACGCGTGAGGATCGGACGCGTCAACCCGATACCGTTTTTGCCTCGCGGCACGAAGCGCCGAAAATGACCTCGTGATATCAGTCGCTTATGGGGTCTGAAAACCATCGTTAACAATTCCCTCCGGATCGGGAAAGTTTTAGCCGTCTTCTATTCATAACCAAGCGAGGCCGCCGCTCTAGGGTCAAAGCCGTCAACCGGGAGTTTGATGATGAGCGCGACGAGAGGCCGTCTGCTGGTAGTGGACGACGATCTGGTGCAACGGGTTTTGATCAGCAAGATCGGCGCGAAGCTCGGCTATGAGTCCGTCGTCGTGCCCTCGTACGAGGCTGCGACCGACCTTTTGTCGCGCGAAGCGTTCGACATCATGGCGCTGGATCTGTCGCTCGGCGAGCGGGACGGGGTCGAGCTGTTGCGTTTCGTCGCCGAGCGGGATCTCCGCGCGATGTCGATCGTGATCATCAGCGGCTGCGATGATCGCGTCATGAAGGCGACGCGCCGGGTCGTCGCCGGACTGAAGCTGCTGCTCGGCGGCTGCCTGACCAAGCCGCTCGATCTCAACCGCTTGCGCTGCGCCTTCGACTTGCCGCAGCGCTCGCCGCTGGCCGTGAGATCTGCCGGAACCCCGCCCCGGATCACGCCGGACAGAATTGCGCGGGGGCTGGCCGATCGCGAGTTCTTCGTCGAATTCCAGCCCAAGATCGCGCTGGGGACGGGCAGAGTGGTCGGCGCAGAGGCCCTCGCACGTTGGCGCACCGCCGAATTCGGCCTGGTCTCGCCGATGGTTTTCATCCCGATCGCCGAACAGGCCGGCCTGATACGCGAGGTGACCGATTGCATTCTCTCATCGGCGATGTCGCAGGGGCGCAAGCTGATCGAACGCAATCCCGGCTTCAGCATCGCCGTCAACATCTCGGGCTCGTTGATGTCGGATCTGACCTTGCCGGAGCGGATCGAGGCGACCCTTCGCCAGGCGAACGTGCCTCCATCCTCGCTGACGGTCGAGATCACCGAGACCACCGCAATGGCCGACGTCGACCGCGCCAACGACATTCTGGTGCGTCTGCGGCTGAAGAAGATCGGTACGGCAATCGACGATTTCGGCACCGGCTATTCGTCGCTGGCCGCCCTGGCGAGGCTTCCGTTCAGCGAACTCAAGATCGACCAATCCTTCATCAAAGGTTGCGAAGCCGACGACGACATGATGAAGATCGTCGACGCCTCCGTCGCGCTCGCGAAGGCGTTCAACATGAAGGTCGTAGCCGAGGGGGTCGAGAGCTCGCAAGCGCTCGAAATCATCCGTCGGGCAGGCTGCGACGTCGCCCAGGGCTTCTACTTCGCACCCTCGCTACGGCGCTCGCGCGCCGAAAGATGGATATTGGAGCGCAATACTCTTACCGACCAGCAGGCCGCGTCCACCACGCCGGCGGCTCTCGCGAGCTGAAACGACGAGCCCCGGTCGCGGAGCGACCGGGGCTGCGCCAGCCGATAGCCGTGCTCAGTAGATCCCGTAGGCGCAGACATTCACGATGCGCACGCGCAGGCCATGACGGGTCCGCACCAGGCGCTCCTGGTAGCAATTGCTGACGCCGGTGTTGACGTAGAGACCGCCGAACCCGAACCCGGGACCCCAATAATGGTGATGGCCCCAGTGGTGGCTATGAAAGCCGCCCGCCGAAGCGGCGGTGGGGGCGAGAGCGGCAACGCCGAGCGAAGCAGCGGCGATCAGACCAAGTGCAAGCTTACGAAACATCTTTGTTCTCCAGTGGCGCTAAGGCCGTTGTTGTGTCCCTGCATCTCGGTCGAGACGAAACTCGAATGCGTTCATGGCGCGAGCGAAGAATCGTGTTTCAGGATTGTTTCGTCGGCTGCGGCAAAATGCGCCGCCATCCGGCTGTCACACCGTGCGATAGCGAACGGCCATGGCCTGCGTCAGCTCACCCATCTTGTCGCGCAGATCGGCGGGCGCCAACACTTCGGCCTCGGGTCCGAGCCGGAGCAACTCGGCCGCAGCGTGCCACGACGTCTTGCCGACGGGGATTCGCACGATGCGCCAACCGTCTGCATCGGTGATTTCTTCAAGCTGCGTTCGCGCCTTGACATAGGGCTGGCTCAGCGCGTCGAGCAGCTTGATGCCGAAAGGCGACAGCCGGACGGTTGCGACATTGGGATGCATCTCGGCCTCGAGCCGCAGCGTCGCGGCCCGCCAATAGGCGGCGAGATCGAAGCCGGCGGGGCGATCGAAGCGGGTGTCGAGTGCCACGCAGTCGAGCACGCGCGTAACACGATAGGTGCGCACGCTGCCGTCGACCTTTCCGGCAAGATACCAGCTGCCGCCCTTCAGGACGAGGCCCAGCGGCGCGATCCGGCGCTGCTTCTCAGCGCGCCAGCTCCGGTAACGGATCTTGATCAGCATGCCGCGCAGAACGGCCCCGGCGATCGTGCGCAGGTGCTTTGGGTTTTCCGCTTCGCCGAACCAGGTCGGTGCGTCCAGGTGAAAACGCTCCTGCATCCGCCCGGCGTCTTCGCGCAAATTGGCGGGCAGAGCCGCCATCAGCTTGTTCTGCGCTGCGACCATCGCCGCGTCGAGCCCGAGCGCCGCCGCCGGGCCCGGCAATCCCGCCAGGAACAGCGCGCCGGCCTCGCTCTGCGACAGGCCATTCAGCCGCACCCGATAGCCGTCGAGCAGGCGATAGCCGCCGTCCGCACCGCGGTCGGCATAGATGGGAACGCCTGACGCGGCAAGCGCGTCGATGTCTCGATAGATCGTGCGCACCGAGACTTCACAGGCTTCCGCCAGCTCAGGCGCGGTAACCCGCCCCCTGGCCTGAAGAGTGGTGAGGATCGACAGCATCCGGCTCGCGCGCATGGTTCCTTGAAGCATACCTGACACAAGATGTCAGGTATGGTCCGTTACAAGCTGCCTGTCGCCAAAAGAAGGCCAGATGGAGTGCCGCCATGTCCGATCCGAACCGCATCACGCTGTATTACTCGCCGCAGACGCGAGCCACCGGCACACGGATCTTGCTGGAGGAACTGGGGGCTCCCTACGATCTCCACGTCCTCAACATGAAGGCCGGAGAGCAGCGCCAGCCCGCCTATCTCGCCGTCAATCCGCTGGGCAAGGTGCCGGCGATCCGTCACGGCGAGGCGCTGGTGACCGAGCAGGTCGCCATCACCATTTATCTCGCCGATCTGCATCCGCAGGCGGGCCTCACGCCGGCGCGGAACGATCCGCTACGAGGACCGTATCTGCGCTGGATCGCCTATTATGGTTCGTCCTTCGAGCCTGCGCTGATCGACAAGTTCATGCAGCGCGAGGCGGCGCCGATCACGCATTCGCCCTATGCCGACTACGACACCATGCTCGCTGCACTCGAGGCGCAGCTGTCGAAGGGGCCGTATCTGCTCGGCGAGCGAATGACGGCCGCTGACGTGTTGTGGGGCGTGGCATTCAGCTGGACCATGATGTTCGGTATCGTGCCCAAGAAGGATGTGTTCGTCCGCTATGCCGACCGCATGACGGCGCGGCCGGCGTTCCAGCGCGTCAATGCGGCGGATGAGGAGATGGCGGCGCAGCATGCTGCAGCCGTTGGCGGGTAACTTGCTCCGAATTTGCCGTCCTTGCGGCTCTGCGCGTCGCTCGTCCGGGACGACGGCGGAACGTGAGGCGCCTGCTCGTGCCCCTGACCAATCCTTCAAAATCGCGGCGCTCTTTTGTCTGCAAAGGCCTGGATGCCTTCCTTGATCTCGCCGCCGCGCATGCTGTCGCGGTGGCGCTGGTCGGCGGCCTTCTCATCGAGCTCGCCGCGGGCAAACTCGTTGATGGCGCGCTTCATGCCGCGCATCGCCTGCGGCGCATTGCCGGTGAGGATCGCAGCGAGCTTGTCGACCTCCTGATCCAGAAATGCCACCGGCACCATCGCTGTGAGATAGCCGATGCGCAGCATCTCCGCGGCGTCGATCTTCTGGGCAGTCAGGAACAGCTTCTTCGCATTGTCCAAGCCGAGGCGGGTGACGTAGCGTTTGATGCCGCTCGGATAGTAATGCAGGCCGAGCCGCGCCGCCGGCATGAACATCTCGGCGGTATCGACGCCGACGCGGAAATCGCAGGCGAGCGCGAGATCCGTCGAGCCGCCATAGACGCCGCCGTTGAGCCGGCAGATCGTGGGAACGCCGAGATCCTCGAGCCGGTTGACCACCACCTCGAACGCCGAGCCTGCGCTCTGCTGCGCGGTCGCGCTGACCGCGCGTTCCGCCACGGAATTGAGGTCGTAACCGGCCGAGAAAGCGCGGCCGGTGCCGGTCAGCACCAACACGCGGATGTCGCCATCGGCCTCGATTCGATCAAACAGTCTCGTCAGCTCGCCGAGATCCTCGGCCTGCAGCCGGTTGAGATGCTTTGGCCTGTTGAGGCGGATGGTGGCGCGTGCGCCGGTGATTTCGAGCACGGGGCAGGATGCTGCGTCGGCTGTGTCCGACATTCATGTCTCCATTGTCGACGCCAAGGTGCCCGCCCGGGCGCAGGCCGTCAACGATGGCGAAGGCGGTTTTACCGGCGCCACTGCGCCCGGCCCGCCGTCGCGGCCGCTGCGCTGACGAAGGGCCTACCTGAAATGTGGTGGCTCGTCGTAGCCCCCGCGGCTGCTGAAGAACAGCAGCACCATCAGGCCGACGCCGACGATGACGGAAAACCCGGCGCCCAGCGCCAGCGCCACATAGCCTTCCGTCGGGATCGGCTCGCCTTCGACCGCCATCGCGGAATAGGCGAAGTAGCCGGCCCCCGCCAGCATGGCCAGAAGGAGGATGATGAGGAGTGCACGCATGCCGCGTTCTCTGGTTGCAACCTGACATCAACGGTTGCGCAAGACGACGGTTCCTAATGGCCGAGGTGTCCCTGGCGCGTTCACACGTGTCTTCAACGTGCTATGGCTTTGCAGCTTGTCCAGGACAGGAAAGTGGCCGGCGCCGCCATCAGGCGCTCTGGGCGGTCTTCACGACCACCACATTGCTGTCGTCCGGCAGGGCCGTTTCGGCTTCCCCGGCATGCCGTTTCAAATAGTCACGTCGCATGCCGATCTCGTCGCGGACGAATTCGTAGCCAAGCTTGAAAGTGTCGAGGCCGTCGGTACTGATCGTGCCGTCTCTGAGGCCGATGACGGCGCCGCGCAAGATGGCCTCCAGCTCATCCTGGAGGCATTCGAGCTGATCAAGTGAATGGGCGTGCTCGATGCGCTCGCCGACGTCGAGAATGGCGGTGGAAAGCTCGCTCGCCTTCTCCGGGGCGACTCGCGTGATCTTGGCGTAGATCGCGGCGAAGATCGAGCCGATGATGCTGAGCGCGGCGGCGCCCAGATACATCAAATCGCTGTACTTATCGATGAACGACTTGGTGTCGTCGTTGAGGTAGTCGGCGGCGCCCCGATGCGCGATCACGAAGGCGTCCTTCTCGACGGAGGCCGGTTCGATCCTGGTGGCAAAGCCGTTGTCGAGCCCGAGCGCCGACTTGTTCTCGTAGACAATGCGGGCGAGCTCGCCTGCCGTGCTCGGGGACATCCTGGATTGCGCAACCAGCAGCCATTCGAGCCCGATCGTATCGAGATCATCGTCGGGAATTTGAGGGGATGCCGACAGCGTACCTGCCGTCAGCGTCTCGGCGGAGATGCCGGGGAACTTGCGTACCAGCGTCTTGGCCTCGTCGACGGCGTTCAGGGTGAAGCCGCCGCGCTTGGCCGCCTGCTCATAGGATTTGTCCCGCACCGCACGGGAGGCATGGACGATGGCGATCACCGCGCCGTAGCCGGTCGCCGGGCCGAGCAGCTTGTCGAGCGGGACGCCCTGCGGTGCCATCTGGATCTTCGCGGCCTCGGGGCCGTCAGGAAGGTCGAGGATGCTACGGACGAAGGCGAGCGAAGCGTCGGTCTCGGCGACGACAGCGACCTTCTTCTTCTTCAGTTCGGCGAGCGACCTGATCTTC
Source organism: Bradyrhizobium sp. (assembly GCA_035575945.1). Lineage (GTDB taxonomy): Bacteria > Pseudomonadota > Alphaproteobacteria > Rhizobiales > Xanthobacteraceae > Bradyrhizobium. Next base: position 211,028 of record DATLXF010000031.1, read on the forward strand.
CTATTGCCGGGACCGAGCAGGAGCACGAGATCGTGCTCGAGGATCGCGAGCGCACGTGCCCGCAGCGGCACCTTGGCGTCCGTGCGCAGCACCACGAGGTCGGCCTGCTTGCGGTCGAACTGCGCGATCGCCTTGGCATTGTCGGGGTTGTCAACAATCTTGATCCGGAAGCGCGAGGCGTTGTTCTTAAGGAGCGCGGCGAGCTTGGCTGCGAACAGCGCCTCGTCGCTGTTGGGGCTACCGACGGCGAATATCAGCGTTTCCGACTTGTGCACCAGCATGCGGCCGGCCCAGACAGTGGCAAGCGACAGCAGCAGGGTCAGCACGACGTAGAGGAAGACCTGCTGCTGGTTGGTCTTGATCACCTTGGGACGCCGGGGCGACGGCAATGCCGGCGATGCGGTTGGGCCTTCAGTACTCATGGCAGCACTCCGGCCTTATCCTTTGGATGGCGGCAGCGCGGGGATTTGAAGCGCACTGGGCGCCCTGCAATTCGTAAACGTCTGAAAAAACGACGAATATTCTCAACCATCGATGTTAGCGCGGAAGCGGCAGGATGCAAATTCCGAGCCGGAGGTAACCTTACGCGTTGCCGCCGCGGCGATTGGTCATCCTATCACAAGTTAGCCACACTTCGCGATTTTCCGGTTCCCCCCGGCTGCATTCCGCCGTGGGAGATGTCATAAATCACGCGTCCCGGGCGATTTCACCGGTTCAAGAAGAAGTTGCGCTGAACGCTCCAATTCTTCTCGTCACGTCAATGAGGGCGTCAGCTTGTCGTTTCCACCCATGTCATCGGCGGTTCCGATTGAAGCGCTCATTGGTTGGATGCTGCTGCTCACCTTCAAGCACGTCATTGCCGATTTCGTTCTTCAAACCGCCTGGATGGCGCACGGCAAGGATCAGAAGCGTGGCTGGGCCCTGCCGCTTCTGGTCCACTGCCTCGTCCACCTTGCGGTTGCGCTGCCGCTGATCCTGATCGTGGCGCCCAGATTCTGGTTCGTGGCTGTTATCGACTTCGTGATCCACATCACAATCGACCGTGCCAAGGGCTTCATCTCCGCCAATTTGGGCGTTGATCTTGCGCATCCCTGGTTCTGGACCCTGATCGGCGTCGACCAGGCGCTGCATCACCTGACCGGCTTCGGCCTCTCCATCTACATGGCGGCGAACTGACTGCTGCGCAGTCATTTCCGGGGCAATCCGCAGGACCGAACCTGGAATCTCGAGTTCTCGGTGCGCAACTGCGCACCATGTTCTCGCTTCGCGAGCCCGGAATGACTGTTATCTGCAATGCCCTCCTGCCTCTGATTCGCGGGTCGCGCGCAAGCACACCGGGTGACTACCCCCCGGCGTGGTTAACCCTTCGTTAGTCAATTGCGCTGCATCTTCCGGACACGAGGGAGAACTGCAATGTTTTCAAGCCGCGACGCCTTTGAAAGCGATTTCTGCCCGGTCCGCGACGAGCTCCTTGGCGAGATGTATCGCGCCAGCGAGGGTGGCCTGCCGAGGCTGGTTGAGAGTGTTTCCCCTGACGTGCGCGCCAGGCTGGCGCTGTTCTGCTATCGCCGCAGCCATCTGCACTCGCTGGCGGTCGCGATCGCGGCAAGCTGCAGCGAGCGCGATCTGATCGAGAACGGCGGCCGCGTCGGCTCGACGCTCTATGCGCTGTCGCGCGAGAGCTCGACGAAATCTTCGCCGTCGCTGTCCGGTGGGCGCAAGCCGATCACGCTGTCGACCAAGCCGCTCTCGGTGCTCGCCCCCCTCGACGACGAGCTCGACGACGATATCGAAGCGGTGCCCGCCTAAGCGGCCTCGATGATCGGCAAGCCGAACTTCCGCCGCGCCATCGCGCATTCGGCGTCGCCCGGCATGCAGGTACGGCACACGTCCGGCCGCACGTCGTAGATGCTACAGGTCGTCATCTGTCCGATCTCTCCCAGCAACGCCGCGCAGCGATCATTCTCGCAGCGCATGCCGGACTGGCGCGCGTTGACGAGCCCTTCCGGGATCGCCGCAAGCTCCTCCTCGCTCTCGATCGAGAAACGCGGCCAGTTTTGCGAATAGCCGCAGCAGGCGCCGCACCCCTGGCAGCAGCTCGACAGGTCGATCTCTTCCATCATCCTCACGTGTCCTTTGGCGGACCCCAGACCAGGCTTTGCCGCCATCTGGCGCGCAGCACGTCGCGCCTTTCGGGATATTTCTCGTCCAGATAGGCCGCCTCGACCACGCGGTCGGTGCGGAAGCTGCGGAAGTCGCCGCGCAGCTCGCACCAGGCCGCCAGCAGCCGCACCGCGTCGAGGTAGCCGACCGAGATCGGCCAGATCATGCGCTCGCTCGGGCGGCCCTGCTCGTCGCGATAGCGCAGCATGATCTTCTTGCCCTCGTGGATCTGGGTTCGGGTGCGCGCCATGTCCAGGCGGTCCGGCTCCCGGTTCCAGCTCGGCCGCGCCCGGCTCGCCGGCTCCAGCACGAAGGGCCGCAGGCGCTCAGGCACGGTGTCGGCGATCTTGGCCATCAGGTCTTCGGCCGCGCGCGCCAGCGCGGAATCGGCGTGCCCGGCGACCCATTGCGCGCCCAGCACGGCCGCCTCGATCTCGTCGGGAGTCAGCATCAAGGGCGGCAGGTCGAACCCTTTCTCCAGGATGTAGCCCATGCCGGCTTCGCCGCGGATCGGCACGCGCTGGCCGATCAGGGTTGCGATGTCGCGATAGATGGTGCGCTTCGACGTCTCGAGCTCGGCCGCGATCGCATCCGCCGTCAGTGGCTTACGCGTGCGTCTCAGCACCTGGATGATTTGAAACAGCCGATCGGCGCGTCTCATGACGGGTCTCTTGTCGCTGCTTTTGTCTCGGTGGTGTTTTCAGAAGTCGGCGCGCGGCTGCTGACAGGATGTTGGCAGCAGGGGAGTTCTATACCGGGACAACACATCGACTGAAGGGGATTTGTCCATGATCATTCCAACCCATTTCGGCCCGGCCAGTCCGTTGTCGCAAGCGCAGGCGTGGTCCGTGTCGGCGTTCAGCCGCCTCGTTTCACTCGATCTCACGGCCGTCCACCTCCGGTTCGCCCTCGCGGGCGCCGTGGCATTGCCGCTCGTCCGTGCCGCGGATGCGCTGGCCCGCTGCATCATGGGCCGTGCCTGGCAAGGGGCCCGCTTCGCAGAAGATATCACGGCTGCTGCCACCATGGTGGCAGCAGCCCGCCGCTAGGTTCCTTCAACGCGTTCGACAGGTTCAGGAGAGCTCGCATGATCACCCTTTACGGCTTCGGCGCCGGCTTCGGCCTGCCGGAAATCAGCCCCTTTGTCACCAAGACCGAGGTGCAGCTCAAGATGGCGGGACTGCCTTACCGGAAGGAGCGGGCGATGCCGCCCGCCTCTCCCAAGGGGCAGCTGCCCTTCATCGACGACGGCGGCGAGGCGGTGGCCGATTCCACGTTCATCCGCGCCCATATCGAGCGCCGCTATGGCTTCGATTTCGATGCCGGCCTCTCCTTGCCTGAGCGTGCGCAGGCTTGGGCGTTCGAGCGCATGATCGAGCATCACGTCTATTGGGCCCTGGTCGGCGCGCGCTGGGTCGATCCGGTCAATTTCGCCAAGGGCCCCGCGCATTTCTTCGACGGCGCGCCGGAGCACAATCGTGAGAAGCTGCGCGAGGATGCGCAATTCCGTGTCGCCGAGAACTATCTGCTGTCCGGCCTCGGCCGCCATGCCCCGGATGACGACGTCGATCTCGCGGTGCGCTCGCTGTTCGCGCTCTCTGTGCAGCTCGGCGACAAGGCGTATCTGATGGGTAGCAAGCCCTGCGGCGTCGATGCCACGGCGTTCGGCATGCTCGCTGGCGTTCTCTCGCCGTTCTTCGAATCGGCCTTGCGCGAGCGCGCCGAGGGATTTCCAAACCTCACCGCCTATGTCGACCGCATGATGGACGACTATTATCCCGAGTTCGCCTGGACCCCGTTGCGGCAGGCGGCGTAGCCGCGGTGCATCGGCAGACCCGGTGTAACCTCTCCCGCTTGCGGGCAGGGCTATCGCATATGGTGTGAATAATTCTTCGGCGTCGGGACTGCGCTCCCTCCCCCGCTTGCGGGGGAGGGTTGGGGAGAGGGTGTCTCAGCGGCGGGATTGTCGAGAAATGCGGAGGCTGTCCCTGCGCGGCGGAGAGCCCTCACCCGCCGCGCTCTGCGAGCGCGTCGGCCTCTCCCGCAAGCGGGAGAGGCGGAGCAAGCCCGCAGACCGCCCCTGTGAAAGCATATGCGATTGCCCTGCGCTTGCGGGAGAGGTCGGCGCGAAGCGCCGGGTGAGGGGTTTCTCCCCTGGGGGATCGTCTCTGCACGCCTTGGACGGTCCCAACGCGGAGGCACCCTCTCCCCAACCCTCACCCGCAAGGGGGAGAGGGGGGCAGCAATGCTCGCAGCTCGACCCACACATGAAAAGAGCCGGCCCATGGGCCGGCTGTCGTCGTCTCGGATCTTGGCAACGCCTACTTCACCAGCGTGTACTTGCCGTCCTTCACCGTGAGCAGGATGCGCGAGCGGTCGTCGAGGCCGTAGCGGTCCTTCTCGGTGAAATTGTAGACGCCCTGGCTTGCGGCCAATTCCTTTTCTGTCAGCAACGCCTGGCGGATGGCTTCGCGGAATTCGGGCGTGCCGGGCTTGGCCGTCTTCAACGCCGCCGGAATGACGCGCTTGAGGATTTCGAACGCATCATAGGAATGGCCGGCGAACTGGCTGCGGCTGTTGGGACCGTACTTGGCTTCATAAGCCGAGTTGAGCGCGAGGCCCGGCTTCTTGGTCAGCGCGCTATCCGGCTGTTCCTCTGGCGCCATGACCGGACCGGAGGCCATCAGCACGCCTTCCGCCGCTTTGCCGGCGATGCGGATGAAGTCCATGCTGGCCGCGCCGTGGGTCTGGTAGATCAGGCCCTTGTAGCCGCGCTCGCGCAACTCGGTCTGCGGCAGCGCGGCCGCCGTGCCGGAGGCGCCGACCAGGATCGCGTCGGGATTGGCGGCAACGAGCTTCAGCACCTGACCTGTCACCGAGGTATCGGGACGGGCAAAGCGCTCCTCGTCGACGATGGTCATGCCCATCGGCACGGCCTGGGCCTTGAGGTCGTTGAACCAGAGGTCGCCGTAGCTATCGGAATAGCCGATATAGCCGAGCGTCTTCACGCCTTTGGCCTTCATGTGATCGTATAGCACCTTGCCGACGATCGGGATCGGCTGCGGCATCGCCACCGACCACTTCATGCGCTCGGGCGTGATCGGGAACGGCGCGAGGCCGAAATGCGGGATGCCGGCTTCGTTGGCGACGTTGGAGACCGCGATGGTCGGCGGCGTCAGCGCCGAGCCCATGATGATGTCGGCCTTGGATTCGGTGACGAAACGGCGGGCGTTGGTGGTGGCGGTGGTGGGATCGCCGCCGTCGTCGAGCACGATCACTTTCAGCGGCACGCCGCCGATCTCCTTCGGCACGAATTCCAGCGCGTTGCGTTCGGGGATGCCGAGCGCGGCGCCCGGACCGGTGGTGGTCGTGGTGATGCCGATGGTGACTTCGCTGGTCTGGGCCAATGCGGGCAATGCCGGCAGGGCCAGCGCGGCCGCGGTGATGGCAGCGGTCAAATAAAAGCGTTTCATCTATTCCTCCCTTGACGTGTTTCCTTGAAAGCAGAAATCGAGGGGTAATTCAGCCCCCTCTTTTGGTGATGCGGCGATTTAGCTTCCCGTGAATTTGGTTACCATTTCCGCCGGGAACGGTGCCGATTTCAATTTGTCTGGGTTAACGGGATCGCGGCCGACCAGGACGCGGGTCTCGAAGCCCTCGATCGCCAGCGCCTCGCCCTTGTAGACGTTGTGCTTCACCTCGAAGCTCGAGCGCTTGATGCTCTCGACCCTGGTTTCGATGGTGATCCAGTCGCCATAGGTCGAGGGGATGTAGAATTTAGCCCGCGTGTCGACCATGGGGATGCCCACCAGGCCGTATTTGCGGACCAGGTCCTGCTTCGAGAATCCAGCGACCTCGAACAAGGTCGAGGTCGAATCGTCGAACATGGCGAAATAGCGCGGGTAATAGACGATGTTGGCGGGGTCGCAGTCGCCCCACTGGATCTGGACCTCGCGCCGGTTCACGAACATGCGTGGCGCCTTACTTCGGCGCCATGCGCAGCGAGCCGTCGAGGCGCACCACTTCGCCGTTCAGATAGGCGTTCTCGACCATGTGCAGTGCAAGCGCGGCGAACTCGTCGGCATGGCCGAGCCGGCGCGGGAAGGGGATCGCGGCGGCGAGCGAGTCCTGCGCTTCCTGCGGCAGGTTGGCGAGCAGCGGCGTCAGGAACAGGCCGGGCGCGATGGTCAGCACGCGGACGCCGAACTGCGCCAGTTCGCGCGCGATCGGCAGGGTCATGCCGACGATGCCGCCCTTGGAGGCCGAATAGGCGGATTGCCCGATCTGGCCGTCATAGGCGGCGACGGAGGCGGTGTTGATGATGACGCCGCGCTCGCCGGTCGCCTGCGGCTCGAGCTTGGACATCTCGGTCGCGGCGAGGCGCAGCATGTTGAAGGTGCCGATCAGGTTGACCTTGATCACCTTGTCGAAATCGGCGAGCGCCATCGGGCCGTCGCGACCGACCACGCGCTTGGCAACGCCGATGCCGGCGCAATTGACTAGCACGCGGGCCGGGCCGTGGGCCTTCGCCGCCTGCGCGATCGCGGCTTCAGCGGAGGCGGCATCGGAGACGTCGCAGGTCACCGCGACGCCCTTGATTTCCGCCGCGACCGTTTCCGCGAGCTTGGTATTGAGGTCGCACACCGCGACCTTGGCGCCCTGCGCCGCCAGCTTTCGCGCGGTGGCCGCGCCCAGTCCCGATGCGCCGCCGGTGACGACGGCTGCCTGATCCTTCAACAACATGGCGTTCTCCTAGTGCTGTAATTTCTTATCCGACCGTTATCACACGGCCCGATGGATTGGCAGCGTAGAGCTCCTCGATCAATTCGGTGCGGTGCTCCAGCACGGCGCGCTGGTTGATCGAGCCCTTGTCGGTGACCTCGCCCTTGTCGATCGACAGCGGCGTGTCCATCAGGATCGCGCGCGTGATCCGCGTCGAGGAGCCGGTGGCCTGGCCGAGGAAACGGGTCAGGCGCTCGCGGAAGGCTTCGCGGACCAGCCGGTCGCGCGTCGCGACGACGAGATCGTCGGTCGGCAGCGTCGGATTGATCAGGCGGCAGCCGTCGAGGTCGAGCACGACGAGGGCAGAGATCTCGTCACGGTTGATGCCGGCGATGACGACGTCGCGCACCAGCGGCGCGCAGGCTGCCGTGAGGCGCGCGCGCAAGGGGCCGACGCTGACCCAGGTGCCGCTGGCGAGCTTGAAGTCTTCACCGACGCGGCCGTCGAAGTCGAAGCCGGCATTGAGATCATCGGGGTCGGCCGGTTTGAGGGCATCGCCCATCATGTAGAATCCTTCCTCGTCGAAGGATTTTGCGGTGATGTCGGGCTGGCGCCAGTAGCCGGGCATCACGTTCGGCCCCTTGGCACGCACTTCCAGCTTGCCGTTGTTCGGCACGAGCTTGGCCTCGTTGCCGGAGACCGGAAGGCCGACATGGCCGGAGCGGCTGGTGCGCGGATTGACCGACATGAAGAACGGCGCCGTCTCGGTCGCCCCGAGCCCGGTCAGCATCGGCACGCGATAGCCCTTTTCCTTCACCGCGAGCTCGTCGAGGCTGTCCCAGATGAAGGGCGACAGCGCGGCGCCGGAGAAGAACATCGCATGCAGCCGGTCGAAGAATTTCGCGCGCAGGCCCTGGTCGTCGCGCAGGTATGGCAGCAGCGACTCATAGCCCTTGGGCACGTTGAAATAGACCGTCGGCGAGATCTCCTGGAGATTGCGCACGGTCTCCTCGATGCCGCCGGGCATCGGCTTGCCGGCGTCCAGATACATCGAGCCGCCATTGTAGAGCGTCAGCCCGATATTGTGGTTGCCGCCGAAGGTGTGATTCCAGGGCAGCCAGTCCACGATGACCGGCGGCTCGTCCTTGAGGAAAGCGAGCGTCTCGCGCAGCATGACCTGGTTGGCGCAGATCATGCGCTGGGTGTTGGTGACCGCCTTCGGATTGCCGGTCGAGCCCGAGGTCAGCAGGAATTTCGCGATCGTGTCGGGGCCGATCCGGCCATGGATATCGTCGAGATCGCTGCGGATCGGGCTCGCCATCAGGTCGGCGAGCAGGGTGACGTCGCGGCCCGGCACGTGGCCATAGGACGCGGCGATCTCGGTGCCGAGCGAGACGTTGGCGGTGAGCGCGTCCGAAAACTTGTCGGCATCCTCGGCGAAGACGAGGCCGGGCGTCAGCAGCTTCATCAGGTAGGACAGCTTGCCGTAATCCTTCGACACCAGCGAATAGGCCGGCGACACCGGGCAGAACGGCACGCCGGCATAGAACGCGCCGAAGGCGAGCAGGGCGTGGTCGATCGAATTTCCGGAGAGGATGACGACCGGCCGCTCCGCCGACAGGCCGCGCGCGATCAGGCTCGAGGCGATGTGCCGGCTCGCGGTGAGCAGCTCGGCGTAAGTGATCTTGCGCCAGAAGCGGCCGCCGTCGCGCTCGGCCATGAAGATGCGGTCCGGCGTCGTGTTCGCCCAGTGATGCAGGCGGTCGGTGATGCGGACGGGATAGTCGCCGAGCGGCTGCTTGGGCCTGAGATAGATCGTGCCGTCATCGCGGCGCTCGATGTCGACGGCGGGATCGCCGAATGAGATCGGCCGCAGCGGGAAGGTGCTCACGCCGCGCTCCATGCTGGAAGAGGACGGCTGCGCGCTCATGATTTGGGTTTTACCTTTGCGGTCTTGTGCTCGAGGAACTCGCGGATCCGCCGCTTGGCCTCCTTGTCGCTCTGCGCGACCGTGGCCATCAGCGATTCCATCAAGAGGCCGGTCTGCGGGTTGGCCTCCGCGATCATCGGCAGCGCCTGTAGCACGGCGAAGTTCGTCAGCGGCGCGTTGGAGGCCACCTTGGCCGCGAGTTCCAGCGCCTTGCCGAGCCCGTTGCCGGCCTCGGTCAGATATTGCGCGAAGCCATAGGATGCGCCCTCGGTCGCGCTGTAGACGCGACCTGTCAGCATCATGTCCATCATCCGGGCGACGCCGATCAGCCGCGGCAGCCGCACCGAGCCGCCGCCGCCGACGAAGATGCCGCGCTGCCCCTCCGGCAGCGCGAAATAGGTCGAGGGCTCGGCGACGCGGATATGCGCGGCGCAGGCCAGCTCCAACCCGCCGCCGATCACGGCGCCTCTCAGCGCCGCGATGACGGGCACGCGGCTATACTGGATGCGGTCGAATACCCGGTGCCACATCTGGGAATGGAGCAGGCCGCCGGTTGCGTCGTGCTCGGTCAATTCGGAGAGGTCGAGGCCGCTGGAGAAATGGTCGCCGATGCCGTGGATCACGACCGCGCCGATGTCCTCGGGCAGGGACGCAAAACACTCGCCGATTTCCAGGATGATGCCGTCATTGAGCGCATTGCGCTTGGCCGGCCGGTTCAGACCCACGGTCAGAACCCGGTCCGCCCGCTCGATCTTCAGCAGCCCGGAGCTGCCCGCGTTCGCGGCCTCGGCGTTTCCCTGTGTCATTTGCGTCCTTGTCAGAATAGTTATGTTGTATAACGAATTCTGGGGGAGTCAAGGGAGGCCCGTCTCGATATGCCGCTGTAAGTTACAGCGGCGCCTGACCGGACCAAGCGGCGGATCAGGGGAGGATCTTGGGCGTCACGGTAGCGACATCCTCCGTCATTCCGAGCGCAGCGAAGCAATCCGGAATCTTTCCGCGGAGGGGTTCTCGATTGCGTCGCTGCGCCGCCGCGCTCGCAATGACGAGGAGGCAGCTTCCTCAAATCACCTGGTGCACGTCGATCACGACGCGGTCGGCGTGGCGCGCCGCCGAGCCGACGAAGACGTGCTCCATCAGCCAGCGGTACTTGTCGTGCCCGGTCTCGAACTTCGGCACGGTGCGGAAATAGATCAGCTTAGGATCGACCGGCTCGCCGCGCTTGAGTTGTTGCAGCAGCTCGACGGGGCCGAAGCGCATGCCCCTGTTCTCGACATAGACGGTTGCGCCGTCGTCGGTCTCGAAAGCGTATTTGGCTTCGAGATCGATCAGCTCGTTGGGGCGGATGGTCTGGAAGTCGGCGCCGAACGGCAGCACCTTGCCCGTGATCGCGCCTTTCACCTCGCCGCCGATGATCGGGATGATGCGGCGAACGCCGATCCCGGTCTCGCCGGCGGTGACGACGTCGCCGATGCGGACGGTGAGGGTGAAGGCGTACTTCGTTTCCAGCGTCGGCATGGTCATCGCTTCACCTCTTCAATGCGCCATCATGCGTGTCGGCAGCCAGATCGCCAGCATCGGGAAGGCGATCAGAATGACCAGGCGGATCAGGTCGGTGACCACGAACGGGCTCACGCCCCTGAAGATGGTGGAGAACGACACGTCCTTCACCACGCTTTTGATGACGAACACATTCATGCCCACCGGCGGAGTGATCAGCCCGAGTTCGACGGTCATGACGACGATTACGCCGAACCAGATCGGGTCGAAGCCGAGATGGATGATGACCGGGAAGATGATCGGCACGGTCAGGATGATCATCGCCATCGCGTCCATCAGGCAGCCGAGCACGAGATACATCACCATGATCAGCGCCAGCACGCCGTAGGGGCCGAGGCCGAGGCCGGTGAGGAGTTCCGTGACCTTCTGCGGCGTCTGCGTCACCGTGAGGAAATAGCCGAAGATCAACGCGCCGATCAGCACGGTGAACACGGCGGCCGCGGTACGCGTAGCCTGGAGCAGTGAGGCCAGCACCTTCTCGCGGTCGAGGCGGCCGGTCAGCACGCCGATGATGAAGGCTCCGGTCGCGCCGACGCCGCCGGCCTCCGTCGGCGTGAAGCGGGGCAGGAAGGGCAGGCCATAGAGGCCGCCGATCACGAACACGAACAGAAGGACCGGGGCCCAGATGTCCTTCAATCCGGCGAAGCGCTCGCGCCACGGAATCACCTTGCCCTTGGCCAGGAAATCGGGGCGGAAATAGCCGATCAGGAAGATCGTGATCATGTACATGGCGATGGCGAGCAGGCCGGGAATGATGCCCGCGATGAAGAGCTTGCCGATGTCCTGCTCGGTGATGATGCCGTAGACCGCAAGCACCGTGGAGGGCGGCAGGATCGCGCCGAGCGTGCCGCCGGCCGCGATGACCCCCGTGGCAAAGGACTGCGGGTAGCCGAAGCGGCGCATTTCCGGGTAGGCCACGGCGGAGAAGGTCGCGGCGGTCGCAACCGACGAACCGCAGATCGCGGCGAAACCGCCGCAGGCACCGACGGTGGCGATGCCGAGACCGCCTCGCAGATGGCCGACGAAGCCGTTGGCGGCGCGGAACAGCTCGCGGCTCATGCCGGAGTTGCTGACGAAGGATCCCATCAGCAAGAACATCGGAATCACGCCGAACGTGTAGTCCGTCACCGTCCGCATGGTGACTTGTCCGACCATCTTCAGGGCCGGCGTGGAGCCGACGAGATAGCTGAAGCCGCACACGCCGACGAGACCCATGGCCATGCCGACCGGCACGCGCAGCAGCATCAGGGCGAACAGGGAGACGAAGCCGAGGACGGCGACGGCGTCGGTACTCATGGTCACTCCGTCACCTTGATCTTGGGTTCGTGCATGTCTTCGGGGTGGAAGATCAGCCGGTACGTGCGGATCGCGATCAGCAGCACGGCACAGACGTCGCCGATCCATGCGACGAGGAAGAACGGCCATGTCGGCATGTGCAGGTCGAAGGTCTGGACGTTGTCGTTGTAGGTGCCGCGCACCTTGTCGAACAGCGTCCAGGTCTGCACGGTCACGACGAACAGAAGCACCAGCGTCGCGAACACGTCGATCCAGCGCTGGTGGCGCGGACCGACATTGCCCCACACGAGGTCAACCGTGATGTGGGTGCCGCGATAGGAGGTCGCGGCGATGCCCCAGAAGATGAGGATGCCGAGCAGCATGCGGCCGATGTCGAAGGAATCAGGGATCGAATAGTTCAGCGTATTGCGCAACAGCACCGACAGGAAGATGTCGAGCGCGACGATGCCGACGAAGCCGGCCGCGATCCATTCGATCGAGTCGATGATGCGGTCCATCCAGGAGCGCTTCATGGGGAAAGGGTCCTTCCGACGAGTTCGAGATGCGCCCGCGATGGAGCTGCGCTCCCTCCCCCGCTTGCGGGGGAGGGTTGGGGAGAGGGGGTCTCCACAATCGAGGACCCCCAAAAAGAGAGCCCTCACCCGTCGCTTCGCGCCAACCTCTCCCGCAAGCGGGAGAGGTGCAGCGCGTGCGCGGCCGCTGTTGAGGCTACTCCGCCAACGCGTTGTACTTCTTCAGCGAGGCCTTGAGCTCCGCGAGCGCGGCATCCGGATCGGCGCCTGCCTTCTTGGCGCCGTCGCCCCAGGTCTTGACCAGCGGCTCGGCGGCCTTCTTCCAGGCCGCAGTCTGCTCGGCCGTCAGCTTGTAGACCTCGTGTCCGGATTCCGCTTTCACTTTGGCGATGCCGGCATCCTCGAACTTGCCCCAATGCTCGCCGACAGCCCCTGCCATTTCGACCGAGCAGTTCTTGTCGATCGCGGCCTTCTGCTTGTCGGACATCGCATTGTACTTGTCCTTGTTGATCACGAACACGAAGGTGGTGGTGTAGAGCGGCGCCTCCATGTCGTATTTGGTCACCTTGTCGATGCCGAACAGCACCAGGGAGCCCCAGGGGAAGGTGACGCCGTCGGCGACGCCGCGCTCGATGATGTCGCGCACTTCCGGCGCCGAGGATTGCACATTGGTGCCGCCGAGCGAGGTGACGAAGTTCGCCATGGTGGCGTGCGCCGGGCGGATCTTCATGCCCTTCACGTCCTCGGGGTTGACGATCTTCTTGGTCCGGGAGTGGAACGAGGAGGGCGAGTGGACGAAGGCGAGGCAGTATTTGACGTCCTTCATCTCCTTCTCGGCATATTTGCGATACCAGGCGTCCAGTCCCATCGAGCCGCCCTTGGCGTCCGAGATCAGGAACGGCAGCTCGCCGGCGCCGATGATCGGGAAACGGCCGGGCTGGTAGCCGGGGTTGACGTAGGTGACGTCGGCGATGCCGTCGCGCGCCATGTCGTAATGGTCGAACGCCTTGCCGAGCTGCTGGGCTGGAAACACCTTGCCGGTGATGGTCCCGCCGGAATCCTTGTTCACCGCTGCGACCCAATCTTCCAGCGATTTCTGCAGCGGATGCGAGGCCGGCACCCAGTGCGAGACCTTCAAGTCGATGGTCTTGTCCTGCGCGAACGCTGGGCTCACGCTTGCTGCCAGCAGCAATGCCAGACAGGCTTTCCTCATCACGCGTCTCTCCCTGTTGTCGACGGGCTTCGATGGCCCGGTCCCTTTAATTAACATGTTATCTAATTGGCCGGCGCATTCAAGCCGGAACTGACGCGCGCCGTGCAGCGTCGTCTACGTCAACCATGTTGCATTGATTTGTCGCTGCCGGGCGACGACCGCTCCCCTTTTGCGTAAACGTTATATGATATAATTATCGCCTGCGAGGCCCTGCCACAAGCACAAGCAGGCCGCGACGCAAGCGTACAGGATCGGGAGGAGCAAGTATTGCGGACAAAAGTCGCAATCATCGGGGCCGGGCCGGCCGGATTGTTGCTAGGGCAACTTCTGCACACATACGGCATCGACAACGTCGTCCTGGAGCGGCAGAGCCCGGATTACGTGCTCGGCCGCATTCGCGCGGGTCTCCTGGAAGAGGGAACGGTCGCGTTGCTCGACCAGGTGGGCGCCGGGGCGCGCGCGGATGCCGAGGGGCTGGTCCATGAAGGTATCGAGCTCGCCTTCTCCGGCCGCCGTCACCGCATCGACATGAAAGGCGCGACCGGCAAGACGGTGATGATCTACGGCCAGACCGAGGTCACGCTCGACCTGATGAATGCGAGGAAGGCCGCGGGTCTCGTCTCGGTCTACGAGGCCCGGGACGTCCAGCCGCATGATTTCGACGGCGGTCACCCGCGCGTCACCTATCTCAAGGACGGCGTCACCCAAAAGCTCGACTGCGACTTCATCGCCGGCTGCGACGGTTTCCACGGCGTCAGCCGCGCCAGCGTTCCGGCATCTGCGATCGAGGAATTCGAGCGGGTCTATCCGTTCGGCTGGCTCGGCATTCTCTCCGATACACCGCCGGTCAGCCACGAGCTGATCTATTCGAACCACGCCCGCGGCTTTGCGCTCTGCACCATGCGTTCGACCAAGCGCAGCCGCTACTACGTTCAATGTTCGCTCGACGATCATGTCGACCAATGGCCGGACGACCGCTTCTGGGACGAGTTGAAGCGCCGGCTCGACCAGGAGGCGGCCGACAGCCTCGTCACCGGCCCCTCGATCGAGAAGAGCATCGCACCCTTGCGCAGCTTCGTCGCCGAGCCGATGCGTTTCGGCAGGATGTTCCTGTGCGGCGACGCCGCGCATATCGTGCCCCCGACCGGCGCTAAGGGGCTCAACCTCGCCGCCAGCGACGCGCATTATCTGTCGAGCGCGCTACGCGAGTTCTACGACGAGAAATCCAGCGCCGGCCTCGACGCCTATTCCGCCAACGCGCTGGCGCGCGTCTGGAAAGCCGTGCGCTTCTCCTGGTGGATGACCTCGATGCTGCACAAATTCCCCGACACCGGCACCATCGGCGCACGTATCCAGCTCGCCGAGCTCGACTACGTCACGCAGTCGCAGGCGGCGATGACCTCGCTGTCGGAGAATTACGTGGGGCTGCCGTTTTAGGGCGTGCCGGCGCCACGTAACCCGTCATTGCGAGCGGAGCGAAGCAATCCAGAAACCCTCCGCGGAAGGATTATGGATTACTTCGTCGCAAGAGCTCCTCGCAATGACGGGAGTGCCCGTTTCAAACGCCCGCGCAAATTCCGTTTGAAACTTTGTAATTGATGCAACCGTCTTCCACATCGCGTTCAATGCCGCCGACACAGCAACGCGAGACAGCCATGACCACCATCGACATCCCCGCCGGCTTCGAGCCGCATTTCCGCAAATCGCCGCTTACCGAGCCCTGGGAGCCGCTCTATTCGAAGAAGACCGAGAAGGGCGTCACCATGGGATTGCGGCTGGCGACGCCGCACACCAACGCGCGCGGGCTGATCCATGGTGGATTGATCGCGGCGCTCGCCGATGCCGCCATGGGCTACAGCTGCGCGCAAGTCACGAACTGGACGACATCCTTCGTCACCATCTCGTTGTCCGTCGACTATGTCGGCGCGGCCGAGATCGGCCAATGGCTCGCGGTCGAGGGTGAGGCGCTCAAGACCGGGAGCACGATCTGTTTCGCGCAGTGCCTGGTCAAGGCCGACGACGCCGTGATCGCGCGGGCGAGCGGGACGTTCCGCGTGGTGCCGAAGAAGGGGTAACTGTCGTTCCGGGGCGGTGCGACGCACCGAACCCGGAACCTCGAGATTCCGGGTTCTCGCTTCGCGAGCCCCGGAATGACAGTCATTACCCAAACCTCCACTCCGCCGTTTCCACAACGAGATCGATGAAGGCGCGGACCTTGGCCGAGAGCAGGCGCGAGGTCGGATAGATGATGTGGATCGGCAGTGCCGGCTGTTCGTAGGCGGCGAGCACGATCTTCAGTCGGCCCCGCCTCAGGCTCTCGGCGGCCTGATAGGCCAGTACGCGCGTCACGCCGCCGCCGGCCTCGGCATATTGCAGCGCCGCGTCGGCGCTGTTGCTGGTGAAGCGCGGGGTCGGCTTCACCTCGATGTCGTGGCCATCGCGCCGGAAGCGCCATTCGGACCAGGGGCCGAACTGGATGGTCTGGTGCTCGAGCAGGGCCTCAGGCGTCTTGGGCTCGCCGTGGCGCTTGAGATAGCCGGGCGTGGCCACCACGATCCTGCGCATCTCGCCGACCTGGCGCGCCACCAGCGAGGAATCGGCGAGATGGCCGATCCGCACCGCGGCGTCGACGGCGTCCTCCACGAGGTTGACGAGGTGGTCGGACAGCCTGAGCTCGGCGGCGACCTCGGGATAACGCTTGAGATAGGCGGTCATGACCGGCCCGACATGGAGCCGGCCGAAGCCGACCGGCGCCGACACCACGAGGCGCCCGCTCGGCCGGGTGCGCTCCTGCCGCGCCGAGCCGTCGGCCTCTTCGACATCGGCGAGGATGCGACGCGCGCGCTCCAGATAGCGCGTGCCCACGTCCGTCAGCGTCACCTGCCGGGTGGTCCGCTGCAGCAGCCGCGCGCCGAGATGCTCCTCCAGCGCCGCGATCAGCCGCGTCACCGCCGATGGCGACAGGCGCAGCCTGCGCGCCGCCGGCGCAAAGCCGCGCAGATCGGCGACGGTGACGAACACCTGCATGGCTTCGAGCCGGTCCATGGACATTATTGCATATACTGCAATGATGAAGTGTCAATGACCTGGATTGCTCTGCGAGGAGAAAGCGCCATCTTACGCAACGAAGACGCAGCAATGCGCCGAAACCTTTCGGAGACGTTCCCATGACCGCTACCGACACCTATGCCAGCGACGTCGCCTTCTCACCCGCCGTGAAGGTGATCCAGGCGCGCAAGGGTTCGCGCGAGGCCTATGCGCGCAGCGAGCAGCGCGGCTGGCGCACCGAGGTCGACGACAACCTCGCGGCATTCCTGGCCGATGCCAACAGCTTCTATTTCGCCACCGCCGCGGCGGACGGCCAGCCCTATATTCAGCACCGCGGCGGTCCGAAGGGTTTTCTCAAGGTGCTGGACAAGCAGACGCTGGCCTTCGCCGACTATGCCGGCAACCAGCAATTCATCACCCAGGGCAATTTGTCGGAGAACCCCAAGGCCTACATCTTCGTGATGGATTACGCCCATCGCCGCCGGGTGAAGATCTGGAGCGAGGCGCGCGTGGTCGAGGATGACGAGGCGCTGACCACATCGCTGATGCCGAAGGGCTACCGCGCGCGGCCCGAGCAGGTGATCCTGTTCAAGATCGCAGCCTGGGACACCAACTGCCCGCAGCACATCCCGCAGAAATTCGACGCCGGCGATGTCGCCGCGGCGCTGGCGACGCGGGATGCGAGGATCGCGGAACTGGAGGCGGAGGTCGCGGCGCTGAAGGGCGAGAAGGCAGGTTGAGTTCCGTAAGCCGCTGCTTCTTTTACCCTCCCCTGGAGGGGGAGGGTCGATCGCGCGAAGCGCGAGCGGGGTGGGGCGATCTCTCAACACGGGCAGTTTCCGACGCGGAGAGACCGTCACCCCACCCCGCGACGCAATTCGCTTCGCTGCATGCGTAGCGACCCTCCCCCTCCAGGGGAGGGTAAGAGTCACACCACGCTCGCGGTTTCGTGCTGGAATCCGAGATAGCTGGCCGCGACCCGCTCATTCGCCGCGACCTCGCTCGCCTTGCCACTGAGCACGAACTCGCCGAGCTCCATGACATAAGCCTGGTCCGCGATCTTCAGCGCGGCCTGTGCGTTCTGCTCAACCAGCAACACGGAGACGCCGGCGGCGCGAAGCTCGGTGACGATGCGGAAGATGTCGGCGACGATGATCGGGGCAAGGCCGAGGCTCGGCTCGTCCAGCATCAACAGCTTCGGCTCGCCCATCAGCGCGCGGCCCATCGCGAGCATCTGCTGCTCGCCGCCGGACAGCGTGCCGGCGAGCTGCTTGCGCCGCTCCTTCAGCCGCGGGAACAGCGTATAGACCCGCTCGATCGAGGCTTTGGCCTTGCTCCGCTCGATGCGGAAGGCACCCAGCTCGAGATTGTCCTCGACATTCATGGTCACGAACAATTCGCGGTGCTCGGGGACGAGGCCGAGCCCCATCGCGACGCGGTCCTCGATGTCGAGGCGGGCGAGATCCTGGCCGGCAAAGGCGACGCGGCCGTGCAGTGGCAGAATGCCCATGATGGCCGAGAGCAGCGTGGTCTTGCCGGCGCCGTTGGCGCCGACGATGGTGACGATCTGGTTCGCGCCGACCTCCAGGGATACCGAGCGTACGGCCTCGACCTTGCCATAGGCGACATGGGCGTCGGTGACGGACAACAGCGTGCTCATGCTGCCACTCCGAGATAGGCCTTGATCACTTCGGGATTGGTCTTGATCGTGGCCGGCGTGCCTTCGGCGATCTTGGTGCCGAAATCGAGCACCACGATGCGGTCGGCAAGGTTCATCACGAAGCCCATGTCGTGCTCGACCAGCAGCACGCTCATGCCGCCGTCGCGCAGATCGCGCAGCAGCGAAGCGAGCCGCTGCTTCTCCATGTGGCGCAGGCCCGCGGCCGGCTCGTCGAGCAGCAGCAGCATCGGATCGACGCACAGCGCGCGGGCGATCTCGACGATGCGCTGCTGGCCGAGCGAGAGGCTGCCGGCAAGCTGGTGCATCTGCTCGGTGAGACCGACGCGCTCGATCTGCCGCGCGGCTTCCGCGAGCAGCCTGGCTTCGTCGGCGCGATCGAGCCGCAGCATCGAGGAGACGGGCCCGGAATGGCCGCGCAGGTGCGCGCCGATCGCGACGTTCTCCAGCACGGTCATGTCGGGGACGAGCTTGACGTGCTGGAAGGTCCTGCTGATGCCGAGCTTCACGATCTCCTGCGGCGGTGCGTTGTCGACCTTCCTGCCGAGCACCGAGATCGAGCCTGCGGTTGCCGACAGCACGCCGGTGATCAGGTTGAAGGTCGTGCTCTTGCCGGCGCCGTTCGGTCCGATCAGTGCGACGATCTCGCGGGCCTTGACGTCGAAGGAGACGTTGTTGACCGCGACCACGCCGCCGAACTGTTTTCGCGCCTTGTCGACCTGGAGCAGAACGCCGGCCTCGGCTGGTGCGCGGGTGCGATGCTCCAGCTTCAGCGAGGTGTCCGGCTTCTTGCCACTGGTGCGCTCCGGCAGGAACGACATCAGCCAGGGCCAGAGCCCGCCGGGCGCGAGCTGCAGCAGCGCCACCAGCATGATGCCGAACACGATGGTCTCGACCTGGCCGGAGCCCGGCAGGATCAGCGGCAGATAGCTCTGCAGCACCTCCTTCAGCACCACGACGATCGCCGCGCCGAGAACGCCGCCCCAGACATAGCCGGCGCCGCCGACCACCGCGATGAAGAGATATTCGATGCCCATATGCGCGCCGAACGGGGTCGGGTTCACCGCGCGCTGCAGATGGGCGTAGAGCCAGCCCGAGAGCCCGGCGAGCACCGCGGCATGGATGAACACCAGGAGCTTGGCCCGCGGCGTATGCACGCCGAAGGCTTCCGCCGCGATATGGCCGCGGCGCAGCGCGCGGATCGCGCGTCCGGTACGGGAATCCAGCAGGTTCATCGTCAGCAGCGCCGAGACGATCACGGCGATCCAGATCGCATAGTAGATCGAGCCCGGCGAGAGCATCTTGAACGTGCCGATCGACAGCGGCGGGATCGCCGAGATGCCGTCGTTCCGGCCCAGGAACTCCAGCTTGCTGAAGAGATAGAACAGCCCCAGCCCCCAGGCGATCGTGCCGAGCGGCAGGTAGTGGCCGGACAAGCGGACGGTTATCAGCCCGAGCAGCACCGCGAACAGGCCGCTGACCAGGAGCGACAGCGGCAGCGTCAGCCACGGCGACAGGCCGTAGGCGGTCGTCAGCACGGCGGTGGTGTAGGCCCCGAAGCCGACGAAGGCGGCCTGCCCGAACGAGGTCAGGCCGCCGACGCCGGTCAAGAGCACGAGGCCCATCGCGACCAGGGCGGCAAGGCCGATATTGTCGAGCAGCACGATCCAGAACGGCGGCATGCCCGGGATGAACGGGATCGCCGCCATGACGGCTGCAAAGACGAGGATGGGAAGCCGGCTCTGCATCGGGCTCAGTCCTTCTCTTCCTCGACCGCGGGCGCGGCGAGCGAGCGCAGCAGCAGCACCGGGATCAGCAACATGAAGACGATGACCTCCTTGTAGTTGGAGGCGTAGAAGGACGAGAACGCCTCGACGATGCCGACCACCAGCGCCGCGACGGCGGTGAGGGGGTAGCTGACGAGGCCGCCTATGATCGCGGCGACGAAGCCCTTTAGGCCGATCAGGAATCCGCTGTCGTAATACAGCGTCGTGATCGGCACGATCAGGATGCCCGAGAGCGCGCCGATGACCGAGGCGAGCAGAAAGGCGATTTGGCCCGACAGCGTGGTGCGGATGCCGGCAAGCCGCGCGCCGAGCCGGTTCACCGCGGTCGCGCGCAGTGCCTTGCCGTACAGCGTCAGGCCGAAGAACAGCCAGAGGGCGACGATGAAGGCGATGGTGATGGCGTAGACGGCGATGCTCTGGCCAGTGAAGCGCAGCGCGCCGGCCGTGAAGGCGCCGGACAGCACGGCGGGCCCGCGCTGCCCCTCGGCGCCGAAGAACAGCAGGCCGAGCCCCTGCAGCGCGAGGTGCACGCCCACCGAGGCGATCAGCAGCACCAGCACGGAGGTGTGCGCCAGCGGCTGGAAGGCGATGCGGTAGAGATACAGGCCGATCATCGCCACGATCACCAGCGACAGTACGATGCAGATGGCGACCGGCGGCTTCTGGGCGGCGAAGTAGACCGTCAGCGCCAGCACGATGGCGGGCAGCACGATGTTGGTGACGAGGCTGCGCAGGACCAGGCGGCCGTGCAGGGCCTTGCGCGCCACGAACAGGTCGAAGCCGAAGGCGCCGATGCCGAGCGCCAGCGCGAGCTTCGCCGTGCCCGGCATCTGGCCCGCCGCCAGCGAGGCATAGGTCAGCGCGCCGTAGGTGACGAACTCGCCCTGGGGAATGAGGATGACGCGGGTGACCGCGAACACCAGCACCAATGCCAGGCCGAGCAGCGCATAGATGGCGCCGTTGGTGATGCCGTCCTGCAAGAGGAACAGCATGATGGTGGTATTCAAGACCGGACGCTCCCCCTAATCCGGACCGGTCCTCGCGATTGCGGTGGACGGTCCGTTCACAGCCATTGAAAAACGCTGACGATATTTGATATGGTCCATAACAATTATCAAATATAACATCAAGGGTGGGGAACGACCCGTCCCGAATTTTAGCGGGATTACGAGCACGAGGCGATGACCGTTTCCAGAACCGCTGAAAAGTCCTCCGGAAAACCGGCCGAGGCGGCCAAGGGCCGCAAGGATGCGGGCGAGGCGCAAGCGGAAGCCCTCCAGCTCGGCGAGCTGTCCGAGCAGCTCGGCTACGTCCTGAAACGGGCGCAGCTCAAGGTGTTCGAGAACTTCCTGCGCTGCATGGCCTCGCTCCAGCTGACGCCGGCGCAGTTCTCGGTGCTGCTGCTGGTCGAGAAGAACCCGGGCCGTAACCAGACCGAGATCGCCTCCACCCTCGGCATCCTCAGGCCGAACTTCGTGGCCATGCTCGACAATCTCGAGAGCCGCGACCTCTGCACGCGGATCCGCTCCACCAACGACCGCCGCTCGCACATCCTGGTGCTCACCGACAAGGGCAAGGCGGTGCTGGCCCGCGCCAAGAAGCTGGTCGCCACCAAGCACGAGGCGCGGCTGAACGATCTGCTCGGCCAGGCCAACCGCGAAGCCCTGCTCGCCATGCTCGCGAAGATCGCCAACGAGTTCTGACGGACCCGCTGCCACCTCCCGCTCGCAATGACGTTGGCGAGCCGGGATGCCTCAATCGACCAAGATCACCCTGATGTCGTTCACGTTGGTCAGCGTCGGGCCCGGCGTGAGCAGGTCGCCGGTCGCCTCGAAGAACGCCGTCGCATCGTTGTTGTCGAGATAGGCCTGCGGCTCGAGCCCCAGCGCCTTCATCTTCGCGAAGGTCGTCGCGTCGATCATTGCGCCGGCGGGGTCGGTCGGATGGCCGGCGCCGCCGTCGGCGCCATCGGTATCGCCGGCCAACGCGGCAATGCCGGGCGTGTCCTGCAACAACGAAGCGAGTGCCAGCGCGTATTCCTGGTTGGGGCCGCCGCGCCCGTTGCCGCGGACGGTGACCGTGAGCTCGCCGCCGGAGAGGATCGCGAGGCGCTTGCCTTGCGCGCGGGCGTCCAGCGCCAGCCTCGCATGCGCGGCGGCGACCTCGCGCGCCTCGCCCTCGAGATCGGCGCCGAGATCGATGGTCTCGTAGCCGGAGGCGCGCGCGAGATTCACCGCGGCGTCGAGCGACTGCCGCGGCCGCGCGATCAGCTTGAACGAGGCGCGCGCAAAGGCCGTGTCTCCCGGCTTGCAGCTCTCGTTGGCGGGATCCTCGAGAGCCCGGCGCACGGCATCGTCGATGTCGAGCCGGTATTTCGCGACGATTGCGCGCGCGTCCGCCAGCGTGGTCGGATCCGGCACCGTGGGGCCGGAGGCGATCGCGGACGGGTCGTCATGCGGCACGTCGGAGATCGCGAGCGTGACGATCTCCGCGGCGTTCCTGCCGGCGCGCGCCAGGCGGCCGCCCTTGATCCGCGACAGGTGCTTGCGCACGACGTTCATCTCGCCGATCGGCGCGCCCGAGCGCAGCAGCGCCTTGTTCACCGCCTGCTTCTGCGCGAAGCTGATGCCCTCCACCGGGGCGATCCAGTTGGCCGAGCCGCCGCCGGTCAGCAGCACCAGCAGCAGGTCGTCGGGACCGGCCTCGGCAGCGAGCGCGAGCGTGTCGGCGGCGCCCTTCAGGCCGGCCTCGTCTGGCACGGGGTGGCCGGCCTCGACCACGCGGATGCGGCGGGTCGGCACGCCGTAGCCGTGGCGCGTGGTGGCGATGCCGGCGAGGCGTTCCGGCGGCAGCTCGAGCACGTCGAGATAATGCCGCTCGGCGGCCGCGGCCATGGCGCCGGCGCCCTTGCCGGCAGCGAGGCAGATCACGCGTCCCCTCGGGGCAGGCCGCAAATGCGGGGCCAGCACCACGTGGGGATGGGCGGCGGCGACGGCGGCGTCATAGAGCGCGCGAAGCAGGGGACGGCGGTCGGTCATTGCGAAAAGCCCTGGCGGACAGAAGAGATCGGCGGCAAGCGCGCCTGCCCCATGCCTAGCGCATCATGCGCGAGAGCGTAAGTCGGCTCGCCCATCATCCGATCGTGCGATCGCGTGATCACGTCGCCGCGCAAGACAAAGCCCCCTGCGTTGATCAGCGCAGGGGGCTCGGTCTTGCTGGTTTCAGCAGGCTAGCCGCCGGCGTCGGCGCTGATCACCTCGCCGAACAGATCCCACTTGTCGCCCTTGAACTTCATGAGCTGGAGCGAGCTGATCGGTGCGAAGTCGTTCGGTCCGGTGTTGATCTTGATGCCGGGCAGCAGCACCTCGGTGCGGAAATCCTTCAGGCTCGCCGCCTGCTTCATGACGTTCTCGCGCGTGAGATTGTCGCCGCACTTCTTCAGCACTTCGACCAGCGTCTGTGCCACGCCGTAGCCGACGACGGTGCCGCCGTCGAGCTTGTCGCCTTCGGGGAAGTATTTCGTCATGAAGTCCAGGAAGGCCTTCATGCCGGGGTCGTCCTTCCACTGCGGATCGGACACGTCCTTGAGGTATGCGGCCGAGATGATGTCCTGGGAATTCTCGAACCCGGCGGGCTTGATCACGCTGCCGACCGAGGCCGAGACGTTGTTGAGGAAGTGCGTCGGCTTCCAGCCGATCTCGGAGATCTTCTTGATCGCCTGCGCCGCGAATTTCGGCGTGGTGATGTTGACGAAGACGTCGGCGCCCGTCGCCTTCAGCTTGACGATGTGATTGTCGATGGTCGGCTCCGAGGTCTCGTAGCTTTCCTCCAGCACGATCATGCTCGCGGCCTTGGCGCCCAGGCCGTCCTTGAGGCCCTTCAAGTAATCCTTGCCGTAATCGTCGTTCTGGTAGAGCACGCCGATCTTGGCGTTGGGCATCGCCTTGAGGATGTACTTGGCGTAGATCTGCGTTTCGCTCTGGTAGTTGGGCTGCCAGCCCATCGTCCACGGGAAGTTCTGCGGATCGTTCCACTTGGTGGCGCCGGTGGCGACGAACAGCTGCGGCACCTTCTTCGAGTTCATGTACTTCTGGATCGCCGAGTTCGGCGGCGTTCCGAGCGAGTTGAAGATGAGCAGCACCTCGTCGCTCTCGACCAGCTTGCGCGCCTGCTCCACCGTCTTCGGCGGCGAATAGGCGTCGTCATAGGAGACGAAATTGATCTTGCGTCCGTTGATGCCGCCCTCGTCGTTGATCTTCTTGAAATAAGCGGCCTCGGTGCGACCGATGACGCCGTAGGCGGAGGCGGGTCCGCTGTAGGGCATGATGTTGCCGATCTTGATCTCGGTGTCGGTCGCACCGTTGTCGTACTTCTTCTGGGCCGTTGCGGTTGAGGTCGAGGCCGCGATGAGCGCGAGCGCGAGCGATGCGGCCGCAAGCTTGCCGGTGACAGCAGGCATTCCATTCTCCCTGTTTTCTTGGTGTGTGCGTCCTTTTTCTTGGCTCGATTGTTTTGGCGACGCGGCTGCAATTCAATACGATTTGCCCGGAAGCTTCAAGGAAAACCCCTGCGGCAAGGCCGCAGGGGCTGCGTCTTTGGTCGATTGGGGCTCGTATCTTCGGTCTTGGTTAAGGTCAGCCTCCGACGTCGCCGCTCAAGACATCGCCAAACCGCTCCCAATGCTCGCCCTTGAACCGGATCAGTTGCAACTGCGAGAGCGGCGCGAAATCGGTTGCCGAGGTGTTGACCTTGATGCCCGGCAGCAAGCCGGCCGGCTCGAAGTCCCTGATGTTTGCGGCCTGCTTCATGACGTTCTCGCGGGTCAAATTGTCGCCGCAGGCTTTGAGCACGTGAACGAGGCCCTGAGCCACGATGTAGCCGTACATCACAGAGGCGTCGGCGCGGTTCGCTTCCGGATAGTATTTGTCAAGGAACTCGTTCCAGGCGAGCATCGCCTTGTCGTTTTTCCACTGCGCGTCGGTGGGGTCCTTGAAATATTGCGAGGAGATGATGTCCTGGGCGTTCTCGAAGCCGGCCGGCTTGATCACGCTGCCGATCGAGCCCGAGACGTTGTTGAGGAAGTGCA
This sequence comes from Bradyrhizobium sp., assembly GCA_035575945.1. Classification (GTDB taxonomy): domain Bacteria; phylum Pseudomonadota; class Alphaproteobacteria; order Rhizobiales; family Xanthobacteraceae; genus Bradyrhizobium. The sequence continues at coordinate 236,023 of DATLXF010000031.1, forward strand.
GCGGCTTCCAGCCGATCTCGGCGTTCTTCTTGATTGCCTGCGCCGCGAATTTCGGCGTCGTGATGTTGAAGAACACGTCGGCGCCGGTCGCCTTCAGCTTGACGATGTGGGAGTCGATGGTCGGCTCCGATACTTCGTAGCTCTCCTCCATCACGATCATCGAGGTCTTGGCGCCGAGCCCGTCCTTGAAGCCCTTCAGATAGTCCTTGCCGTAATCGTCGTTCTGGTAGAGCACGCCGATCTTCGCATTCGGATGGTTCTTCAGGATGTACTTGGCGTAGATGATCGCCTCGCTCTGGTAGTTGGGCTGCCAGCCCATGGTCCACGGGAAGTTCTGCGGATCATTCCACTTGGTAGCGCCGGTAGCGACGAACAGCTGCGGCACCTTCTTCTGGTTCATGTATTTCTGAATCGCCGAGTTCGGGGGCGTGCCGAGCGAGTTGAAGATCAGAAGCACCTCGTCGCTCTCGACCAGCTTGCGCGCCTGTTCCACGGTTTTCGGCGGCGAATAGGCGTCGTCATAGGTGACGAAGTTGATCTTGCGGCCGTTGATGCCGCCCTCGGCGTTGATCTTGCGGAAATAGGCTTCCTCCGTCTTGCCGATCACGCCATAGGCGGACGCCGGTCCGCTGTAGGGCATGATGTTGCCGATCTTGATCTCCGTGTCGGATGCGCCGGTATCGTATTTCTTCTGCGCGAGCGCCGTCGTCGACAGCGTGGCGGCGAAGACGAGGGCAGCCGAAAGGGCCCCCAATCGCACATGCATTGCAGGCATCTTGATCATCTCCCTGGGTCGGTTTGAATGTGTCGTGTTCTTGATTGGAAGCGATCGTTGCGTGTCGCTCCGTCGCACATTCAATACCCTTCCCGGGCAGTCAGCAAGGAGAACGCCCCGGCGAAGCATTGCGCCCAGGCCGTGGTATTTGTGAAAGCACGCGGAATATTCCGGCGCGCGAGATAGGTCGCGTCGCCGCTCGGCGGCGCAAAAGTTGTCGTGCGGCGCATAGGCTATCCAGAATTGCGCCGTGTGCTCAGTGGCTGAGGTCGCTCGACATGATGTCGCCGAACAGCTCCCATGTCCTGCCCTTGAAGCGCATCATCTGGAGCTGTTCGATAGGGGCGAAATCGTCCGGCGCGGTGTTGATCTTGATGCCGGGCAGCAGCGTATCGGGCTCGAAGTCCTTCAGGCTTGCGGCCTGCCTCATGACGTTCTCGCGGGTGAGATCGTCGCCGCACAGCTGCAGTACCTTCACCATGGTCTGCGCTGCGGCATAGCCGTACACGACACCGGCATCGAGCTTGTTGGCCTTGGGTTGGTACTGTGCAAGGAAGTTGTAGAATTTCTTCATGCCGTCATCAGCGTTCCACTGCGGGTCGGAGCCGTCCTTGGCGTAGGTCGCCGACAGGACGCCTTGCGAAATCTCGATGCCGGCCGGCTCCAGCACGGCCCCGACCGAGGCCGAGACGTTGGAGATGATCTGCATCGGATGCCAGTTGATCTCCGCCGCCTTCTTGATTCCTTGCGCGGCGAATTTCGTGGCCGTGATGCTGATGAAGATGTCGGCGCCGGAGGCTTTCAGTCTCACGACGCGCTCATCAATGGTCGGCTCGGAGGTGTCGTAGGCCTCTTCCCGCACGATCATCGCTGCCTTGGACCCAAGGCCCTCCTTCAGGCCCTTCAGGTAGTCCTTGCCGAAATCGTCGTTCTGGTAGAGCACGGCGATCTTTCCATCCGGCTTCGCCTTCATGATGTACTTGGCGTAGATGCGAGCCTCGCGGACGTAGCTCGGCTGCCAGCCCATGGTCCAGGGATAGTGCTCGGGGTCGTTCCATTTCGACGCGCCGCTCGCCACGAACAGTTGCGGCACCTTCTTCTCGTTCATGTATTTGCGGATGGCGCCGTTGGTGGAGGTCCCGAGCGAGCCGAAGATCAGCAGCACGCCGTCGCTCTCGACCAGCCTGCGCGCCTGTTCCACCGTCTTTGTCGGCGAATAGGCGTCGTCATAGGAGATGAATTTGATCTTGCGGCCGTTGATGCCGCCCTCGGCATTAATCTTGTTGAAATAGGCTTCTTCGGTCCTGCCAATCGCGGCATAGGCGGAAGCCGGACCGCTGTAAGGCATGATGTTACCGATCTTGATCTCGGTATCGGATGCGCCGGTGTCGTATTTCTTCTGGGCCAGTGCTTCGCTGCTCATCGCAGTGCACAAGGCGAGCGCGATGCAGAGCACCGCAACCTGGAAACGAACGGCGGCCATTGTTCTCCTACCCCGGGACGGATCGGTCGCATTGAACAAGATTGGCGCCTTCCGTCAACAAAAAGCCCCCGCGGTCGTTTGCGGGGGCTTGTCGCTTTGGCTATCGCGTCAGCACGTCATTCCGAGGCGACGTCGCCGCTGATGGTCTCGCCGAACAGTTCCCACTTCTCGCCCTTGAAGCGCATCATCTGAAGCTGCGAAATCGGGGCGAAGTCGGTGGCGCTGGTGTTGATCTTGACGCCGGGCAGCAGAGTGTCCGGAGTGAAATCCTTCAGCGAAGCCGCCTGTTTCATGATGTTGGCGCGGGTGAGATCGTCACCGCACATTTCCAGCACCTTGGCCAGGGTCGATGCGGCGCCGTAGCCGTAGACCATGCTGGTATCGGACTTGTCGGCGCCCGGCATGTACTTGTCGACGAACTCGTGCCACCGCTTCATGCCGGGATCGTTGGCCCACTGCGGATCGGTGGAGTCCTTGGCATAGGCGGCCGACAGCACGCCCTGGGCGTTTTCGAAGCCGGCGGGCTTCATCACGCTGCCGACCGAGATCGACACGTTGGTCAGGATCTGGAGCGGCTTCCAGTTGAGTTCCGCCGTCTTCTTGATGGTCTGTGCCGCGAATTTCGGCGTGGTGTAGATCAGGAGCACGTCGGGATTGGCCGCCTTGATCTTGACGATATGACCATCGATCGACGGCTCGGAGATCTCATAGCTTTCTTCCATGATGATCATGGACGAGGCCTTGGCGCCGAGACCGTCCTTGGTGCCCTTGAGGTAGTCTTTGCCGAAATCGTCGTTCTGATAGAGGATCGCGACCTTGGCGTCCGGCTTCTCCTTCATCAGCCACTTCGCGTAGATCTGCGCTTCGCTCTGGTAGGAGGGCTGCCAGCCCATGGTCCAGGGGAAGTTCTTCGGATCGTTCCACTTGGTGGCGCCGGTGGCGACGAACAGTTGCGGGATCTTCTTGGCGTTGAGGTATTTCTGGATCGCGGTGTTCGAGGGCGTGCCGAGCGGATTGAACACCACCAGCACTTCGTCGCTTTCGACCAGCTTGCGGACCTGCTCGACCGCCTTCGGCGGCGAATAGCCGTCGTCGTAAGAGACGAAGTTGATCTTGCGGCCGTTGATGCCACCCTTGTCGTTGATCATCCTGAAATAGGCTTCTTCGGTCTTGCCGATGATGCCATAGGCCGATGCCGGACCGCTGTACGGCATGATGTTGCCGATCTTGATCTCGGTATCGGACGCGCCGGTGTCGTATTTCTTCTGGGCGAGTGCAGCACCGGAGGTGAGGGTAACGGCCGCCGTTGCCGCGACCAGCGCGGCGGCTCGCAGTGTTCTTCCAAAAAGCAATTCGATCTCCTTCTTCGATGAACGCGTGGGTGAGATTCTTCAGTTCCTTTTGAGCTTGCCGACCAGCTGCTGGCCGAGGATCGCGACCTGCCTTGCGCCATGCGGCACGAGGTAGATGACGAGGAACAGCAGCACGCCGAACACCGCGCCGGAGAGGCCCTTGGAGATGCTCTCCGCCATGTTCGGCACGAAGATGATGAAGGCCGCGCCGACGAACGAGCCGGGCAGCCAGCCGACGCCGCCGACGACCATGCCGAGGAACAGCGAGATCGCGAGCGTGATGGTGTAGCTGTCGGGTGCGACGAACTGCACGGCGATGGCGCCGAGCGAACCGGCAACGCCGGTGATGCCGGCGGACACGCCGAAGGCCAGTGTCTTGTAGAGCGCGACGTTGACGCCCATGGAGGACGCCGCAATCTCGTTGTCGCGGATCGCCATGAAGGCGCGGCCGGAGCGGGAGCGCAACAGGTTTACCGAGAAGATGTAGATCGCGGCCGTCACGGCGAGCGTGAAATAGTACAGCCACATGTCCTGCGACATCGGCAGCCCGAACGGCGCGTCCGGCTTGGTGACGACGAGGCCCTGCACGCCTCCGGTCCAGTGCTCGAGGAAGTTCAGCTTGAGCAGCTGCGGCATCGCGGTCGCGAGCGCGAAGGTCGCGAGTGCGAGATAGATGCCCGACAGCCGCAGCGCCGGCTTGCCGAACAGGTACCCGAATCCGAAGCAGATCGCGGCGGAAATCGGAATGGTCAACGCGTAGTTGACGTTGGCATGCTCCATCAGCACGGCCGAGGTATAGGCGCCGACGGCGTAGAACGCGCTCTGGCCGAGCGAGAATTGGCCGGAGCCGCCGGTCAGGATGTTCAGCGCCAGCACCGCGAGCCCGTAGATCAGGACCATCGTCATCTGGAAGATGATGAAGTTCTTGACGAACACCGGCACGATCAACAACGCCGCCAGCACCACCAGCGAGGTGCCAGTGCCCAGAGTCATGGCCCGCTTCGGAACCGCCTCGACCGCCTCGTGGCCTTCGGCAACGACTTCTTCTGCTGCGCTCATGATCAAACTCGCTTGACGATGTGCCGGCCGAACAGGCCGGCGGGTTTGACGACCAGGACGGAGATGATCAGCGCGAGCGCGATCGGGAGTTTCAGTTCATTGCCGACGCCGGGGATGTAGGTGCCGGCGAGGTTCTCGAACACGCCGACCAGGAAGCCGCCGACCACGGCCCCGAACGGACTGCTCAGCCCGCCAAGCACCGCCGCGGCGAAGCCGTAGATCAGAACGCCGCCCATCATGTTGGGTTCGAGGAACACGACGGGGGCGATCAGCATGCCGGCGATCGCGCCGATCGCGGTCGCCATGCCCCAGCCGAGCGCGATCATCCAGCTCGTGTTGATGCCGACCAGCCGGGCCGATTCGGGCACGGACGCTGCGGCACGCATCGCAAGGCCGATCCGCGTGTACTGGAAGAAGAAGTAGAGCGCGAGCAGCAGCGCCACGGTGACGCCGATCATGCCGGCCTGGTGGGTCGAGATCAGCTGGCTGCCGAGGAACGGGGCGGAGCCGAACGGGGTCGGATACTGCTTGATCGTGAAGTCCCAGATCAGGCCCGCCGAGGAGTTGATGATCGCGAACAGCGCGATGAAGCCGGCGACGTTGGTGAGCACGGGTGCTTTCGCCAGCGGCTTGAACAGGATGCGCTCGATCGCGATGCCGGCGACGAAGGAAAATGCCAGGGTGATCAGGAAGGCGAACCAATAGGACACGCCCCACTGCATCAGCTGCCAGGAGATGAAGGTCGAGAACATCGCCATCTCGCCTTGCGCGAAGTTGAGATGGTCGATGGCCTGGTAGATCATGACCACGGCGAGCGCCATGCAGGCATAGATCGCGCCCGTGGCGATGCCGGCCAGGACTTGGTTGGTGAACAGCTCCATTGTCCCGGCTCCCTCAGTAACCCAGATAGGATTTGCGGATTTCTTCGTTGTTCGCGATGTCCTTGGCCTTGCCCGACATCACGATGCGTCCGGTCTCGATCACATAGGCCTGGTCGGCGAGTTCGAGCGCCAGCTGGGCGTTCTGCTCGACCACCAGGATCGACACCTTGTCCTCGCGGTTGATCTTGCCGAGGATGCCGAACAGGTCGCGAACCACGAGCGGCGCGAGTCCGAAGGAGGGCTCGTCGAGCAGCATCAGCCGCGGCCGCAGCATCAGCGCGCGGGCGACCGCCAGCATCTGCTGCTCGCCGCCGGACAGCGTGCCGGCCTGCTGGGTGTGGCGCTGCTTCAGGACGGGGAAATGCGCATACATGCGCTCGATGTCGGAGACGATGCCGGCGCTGTCCTTGCGGGTGATGGCGCCGAGCTGGAGATTCTCCTCCACCGTCATGTTGGTGAAGGTGCCGCGGCCCTGCGGCACATGGGCGATGCCGAACCGCACGATGCTCTCGGTAGAGCGGTTGTTCAGCGGCTTGCCTTCGAACTCGACACCGCCGGTGGAGCGCACCATGTTGCAGATCGCCCGCAGCGTGGTGGTCTTGCCGGCGCCGTTGGCACCCAGCAGCGTCGTCAGCGAGCCCTCGTTGAGCGAGAACGACAGGCCATGGAGCGCCTGGACCTGGCCGTAATAGGCACGCAGGTCCTTGACGTTGAGCAGCGGCGTCATTGGTCTTTGCTCCCGAGATAGGCCTTGATGACGTCGGGATCGGCCTGCACCTGGGCGGGCGTGCCTTCCGCGAGCTTCTTGCCGAAGTTCAGCGCGACGACGTGGTCGGCGATCGACATCACGAGGCCCATGTGGTGCTCGACCAGCAGCACGGTCATGTGGCGCTCGTCGCGGATCTTGCGGATGAGGGCGCCGAGCACGTGGACTTCCTCGTGGTTGAGGCCGCCGGCCGGCTCGTCGAGCAGCAGGATCTTCGGATCCGCCGCCAGCGCGCGCGCCAGCTCGACGCGCTTCTGCGTGCCGAACGGCAGGCCGGAGACGACGGTGTGCGCGACGTCCTCCAGGTCGAGGTAAGCGAGGATCTCGTGCACCTTCTTGTTGACGCTGGTCTCGCTGCGCCGGACCCAGGCCAGCCTCAGGGAGTCGCTGATGATGTCGCTGGACGTCTTCGAATGTGCGCCGACGCGGACGTTGTCCATCACCGACAGGTTCGGAAACAGCGCCACGTTCTGGAAGGTGCGGCCGATGCCGATCTCGGCGATCCGGTGCGGCGGCCGCGACAGGATGCTCGCGCCCTCCATCAGGATGTCGCCGGACGACGGCTGATACAGCCGCGAGAGACAGTTGAAGAGCGTGGTCTTGCCGGCGCCGTTGGGGCCGATCAAGCCCAGGATCTGGCCCTTGTGCATGTCAAAGGACACGCCGTTGAGCGCGACGATGCCGCCGAACGCGACGCTGACGTCGCGAACGGCGAGCAGGGGTGATGTCCCCTGCGCGAGCTGGGCCTGCGTCATCTCGTCTCGCTCACGTCTGTCAGTGAGCGATGGGGCGATGCGTACCGCTCCCGACGACGACAAAGGCTATCTGAATCCCTCGGCCACACGCGCAACTTTTCCTCCTGATTTCAGCTTTTTGCTGATTTCTTTTTTTGAATGCGGCATCAGACCCCCGAGCGCCGCTTCGATGTTCCTTACCATCGCAACGAGACGCGGTCCAATGTCGTTGATCAAACGCTCTTCCGTGAAACGGAATGCCGGCGCGCCGCAATTGAATGCGTAAGGTCCGGTTCCGTCGTTGAGCTTGAGCGCGACGCCGGCTGCGCCGATGTCGTCGTGCCAGTCGCCGACCGAAATCGCGAAGCCGTACTTCGCGACCATCTCGCCGGATCGCTCCAATCCGTCGCGCATTTTCGGCCAGCGGCTGCCGTAATGTTCGCGCAGGATGCGCGACACTTCGGCGCGGTTTTCGTCGTCGAGCGCCCAGAAATAGGCGCGGCCCATCGCACTGGTTGCAATCGGCACGCGCGAGCCGACGTCGAGTTGAACGCCGACCGTCTCGCTGCCGCGGCTCTGCCCGAAATAGATCATGCTGTGTCGGTCGCGGCCGCCGACGGCGACGGCGCCGCCGGTCGCGCGCATCACTTCCTCGCGGAACGGCTCGGACAGATGCCGAACGCCGAGATTGGCGAGCGCGGCGTAGCCCAGCGACATCGCGGCCGGCGCGAGCTGGTATTTCTCGAAGCGGGGCACCGGGGTCAGATAGCCGAGCTTGGTCAGCGTGTAGGTCAGCCTCGACACCGTCGGCTTGGGCAGACTGGTTCGGGCTGCAATCTCCTGGTTGCCGAGCAGGCCGTCGTTGGGTTGGAACGCGCGCAATACATCCAGTCCGCGGGAAAGCGCGACGACGAAATTCCGATCGGTCGCAATCTTCTTCCCTGTACGCTTCATCCCTGATCTGCTTCTTGCGCGGAGTCGTTGACAACGTCCGTGCTTCAAAATAACCCTGCCGTCAAGATGCGGAATTAAATTCCGCAGTGCGAAATCGAATAAAAGCAATCCCCACCAAGGAGGGACACCGTGAGCGAAGTGGTCAAGCTTGAGCATCATGACGAAGTCGGCATCGTCACGGTCAACAGCCCGCCGGTCAACGCGCTGAGTGCCGCGGTCCGCGGCGGCATATTGGAATGCATCAAGGCCGCCGTCGCCGACCCCGCCATCAAGGGCATCGTGCTGACCTGCGCCGGCCGCACCTTCATCGCCGGTGCCGACATCACCGAGTTCGGCAAGCCGCCGAAGCCGCCCGCGCTCAACGACGTGCTGTCGGAGATCGAGAATTCGCCCAAGCCCGTCGTTGCCGCCATCCACGGCACCGCGCTCGGCGGCGGCCTCGAGGTCGCACTCGCCTGCCATTTCCGCGTTGCGGTGAAGGAGGCCAAGCTCGGCCTGCCCGAGGTCAAGCTCGGCCTGTTGCCGGGCGCCGGCGGCACCCAGCGCCTGCCGCGTGCGGTCGGGCCGGAGCTCGCCGTCAAGATGATCGTCGGCGGTGATCCGATCGGGGCGGCGGAAGCGCTCAAGCACGGCCTGATCGAGGAGATCGTCGAAGGCCCGGCCTCCGGCGGCGAGGCTTTCGTGCGCAAGCTGCTGGCCGAGAAGCGCCCGCTGCGCCGCCTGCGCGACGACGATTCCAAGCTCGCAGCGGCCAAGGCCGACCGCTCGATCTTCACCAATGCGGTTGCGGCCATGACCAAGAAGTCGCGCGGCCTGGAGGCGCCGTTCGCCGCCGCCGACGCCGTCGGCTACGCCATCGACCTGCCCTTCGACGAAGGCCTGAAGAAGGAGCGCGAAGGCTTCCTCAAGCTCGTCGCCAGCGACCAGTCCAAGGCGCAGCGTTACGCCTTCTTCGCCGAGCGGGAGGCCAACAAGATCGCGGGCGTGCCCGAGGGCACCAAGCCGCGACCCGTGAACCGCGTCGCCATTCTCGGCGCCGGCACCATGGGCGGCGGCATCGCGATGTCCTTTGCCAATGCCGGCATTCCCGTCACCCTGATCGAAACCGGCGAAGAGCAGCTCAAGCGCGGCATGGGCGTGATGCAGAAGAACTGGGAGGCGACCGCCGCGCGCGGCGGCATCCCGGCCGATGCGCCCGCCAAGCGCATGGCGCTGATCGACGGCAAGGTCGGCATCGAGAATGTCGGCGATGCCGACCTCGTCATCGAGGCCGTGTTCGAGACCATGGCGGTGAAGAAGGAGGTGTTCGGCAAGCTCGACCAGTACGCCAAGCCGGGCGCCGTGCTCGCCTCCAACACCTCCTATCTCAACATCGACGAGATCGCGCAGTCGACCAAGCGTCCGCAGGACGTGCTCGGCATGCACTTTTTCTCGCCGGCCAACGTCATGAAGCTGTGCGAGATCGTGCGCGCCGACAAGACCGCGCCCGATGCGCTGGTGACCGCGGTGACGATCGCGCGGAAAATCGCGAAGGTGCCGGCCGTGGTCGGCGTCTGCGACGGCTTCGTCGGCAACCGCATGCTGGCCCAGCGCGGCAAGCAGTCCGAGAAGCTGCTGTTCGAGGGCGCGCTGCCGCAGCAGGTCGATGCCGTCGTGACGAAATTCGGCATGCCGATGGGCCCGTTCGCGATGGGCGATCTCGCCGGCCTCGACATCGGCTGGCGCTCGCGGAAAGACCGCGGCATCAAGTCGGAGATCGCGGACGCGCTGTGCGAGGCCGGCCGTTTCGGCCAGAAGACCGGCAAGGGCTACTACAAGTACGAAGCCGGCTCCCGCGCGCCGCTGCCCGACCCTGACGTCGAGAAGCTGATCGACGAGACGCTGCTGCGCCTCGGCCTCAAGAAGCGCGTCGTCAGCGACGAGGAGATCCTCGAGCGCATGATGTATCCGATGATCAACGAGGGCGCCAAGATCCTCGAAGAGGGCATCGCCGCGCGCCCGTCCGACATCGACGTGGTCTGGCTCTACGGCTATGGCTGGCCGATCTACCGCGGCGGTCCGATGTTCTGGGCCGACAGCGTCGGCCTCAAGCACATCGCAGATCGCCTTTCCTTCTACGCCAAGGAGACCAACGATCCGAGCCTCGAGCCGGCCCCGCTGCTGAAGAAGCTCGCAGCCGAAGGCAAGACGTTCGCCTCGCTGGCGGCCGCGTCGAAGGCGGCGTGAGGGTGGGCGTCATTCCGGGGCGATGCGTCGCATCGACCCCGGAATCTCGAGATTCCGGGTTCGCCCTTCGGGCGCCCCGGAATGACGATCTGTTGGACTTGAGAGTTCTATGACCCATCCCGGCGAACAGTTTTACCCCGAGGGCGTGCGGTGGGACGATCCCATCGCCCAGGGCACGCTGCCCGACCTCCTGTCCAAGGCTGCCGCCGATTACGGTCCGCGCACCGCGCTGGAATTCCGCGACCGGCCCATGACCTACACCGAGCTCGCAGCTCGGGCCGATCGCGCCGCCGCTTCGTTCCTGCGCGAGGGCATCGGCAAGGGCAGCTCGGTCGCGCTGTTCCTCGGCAACACGCCGGACCACCCCGTCAACTTCTTCGGCGCGCTGAAGGCCGGCGCCCGCGTCGCGCATCTGTCGCCGCTCGACGGCGAAATCGCGCTGACGCACAAGGTCTCCGATTCCGGCTCGCGCCTGCTCGTCACCTCCAATCTTCAGGCGCTGCTGCCGACCGCGCTGAAATTCCTGGAGAAGGGCCTGATCGAACGCCTCGTCGTCTGCGAGGACGACGATTGGGGCAAGGTCGGCACGCCGCAAGCGGCGATCCCCGACGATCCCGGCATCGTCACCTTCAAGGCCTTCGTCGACGGCGCCTCCGCGCCCTCGCAATGGCCGCAGGTCACGGCCGACGACGTCGCGCTGCTGCAGTATACCGGCGGCACCACCGGCCTGCCCAAGGGCGCCATGCTGACGCACGGCAACCTCACCTCGGCTGTCTCGATCTACGACGTCTGGGGCAAGCCGTCCCGCGCGGCGCGCGGCGATGTGATCGAGCGCGTGATCTGCGTGCTGCCGCTGTTCCACATCTACGCGCTCACCGTCGTGCTGCTGTCCTCGCTCAGCCGCGGCCATCTGATCTCGCTGCATCAGCGCTTCGACGTCGCGGCCGTGATGCGCGACATCGAGGTCAAGCGCGCCACCTATTTCCCGGGCGTGCCGACGATGTGGATCGCGATCGCCGCGCTGCCCGACCTCGACAGGCGCGACTTCTCATCGCTCGTCACCATCGGCTCCGGCGGCGCGCCGCTGCCGGTGGAGATCGCGAGCTTCTTCGAGCGCAAGGTCGGCAAGAAGCTGAAAAGCGGATGGGGCATGACCGAGACCTGCTCGCCCGGCACCGGCCATCCGCCCACGGGTCCGGAGAAGCCCGGCTCGATCGGCCTGATGCTGCCCGGCATCGCGCTCGACGTCGTCGCGCTCGACGATCCCCGGCGCGTGCTGCCGCCGGGCGAGGTCGGCGAGATCCGCATCAAGGGCCCGAACGTCACCAGGGGTTACTGGAAGAAGCCGGAGGGATCGGCGGACGCCTTCGTCGACGGCCGTTTCCTCACCGGCGACATCGGCTACATGGACGCGGACGGCTACTTCTTCCTGGTCGACCGCAAGAAGGACATGATCATCTCCGGCGGCTTCAACGTCTATCCGCAGATGATCGAGCAGGCGATCTACACCGTTCCGGGCGTGCACGAGGTGATCGTGCTCGGCATTCCCGATCCCTACCGGGGCGAAGCCGCCAAGGCCTTCATCAAGCTGAGGCCGGACGCCAAGCCGTTCACGCTCGACGAGTTGCGCGCGCAGCTCGACGGCAAGCTCGGCAAGCACGAACTGCCGGCCGCGCTCGAGTTCGTCGACGATCTGCCGCGCACGCCGGTCGGCAAATTGTCGCGCCACGAATTGCGCCAGCAGCAGAAATCCCCGCCCGGGATTCGCGCTGCCGGTGCCCCCGCAACGACGAAATGACGTAACGTTTCACAGGAGGATCCGATGGATCTCGCATTCACGAAAGAAGAGCAGGCGTTTCGCGAGGAAGTGCGGCAGTTCTTCCGCGACAACGTGCCGCCGGAGACGCGGCGCAAGATGGTCGAGGGCCGTCATCTCTCCAAGGACGAGATGGTGACCTGGTGGCGCATCCTCAACAAGAAGGGCTGGGGCGTCAGCCACTGGCCGAAGGAATATGGCGGCACCGGCTGGACCGCCGTGCAGCATTACATCTTCAACGAGGAGCTGCAGGCCCATCCGGCGCCGCAGCCGCTGGCCTTCGGCGTCAGCATGGTCGGCCCGGTCATCTACACCTTCGGCAACGAGGAGCAGAAGAAGAAATACCTGCCGCGCATCGCCAATGTCGACGATTGGTGGTGCCAGGGCTTCTCCGAGCCCGGCTCCGGCTCCGACCTCGCTTCGCTCAAGACGAAAGCCGAGCGCAAGGGTGACAAGTGGATCATCAACGGCCAGAAGACCTGGACCACGCTGGCCCAGCACGCCGACATGATCTTCTGCCTCTGCCGCACCGACAACAACGCCAAGAAGCAGATGGGCATCTCCTTCATCGTGTTCTCGATGAAGTCGAAGGGCGTCACCGTGCGCCCGATCCAGACCATCGACGGCGGCCATGAGGTCAACGAGGTGTTCTTCGACGACGTCGAGGTGCCCATCGAGAACCTGATCGGCGAGGAGAACAAGGGCTGGGACTACGCCAAGTTCCTGCTCGGCAACGAGCGCACCGGCATCGCCCGCGTCGGCGTCTCCAAGGAGCGTCTCCGCCGCATCAAGGACCTGGCGTCCAAGGTCGAGGCCGGCGGCAGGCCGATCCTCCAGGATCCCGCCTTCCGCGAGAAGCTGGCGGCGTGCGAGATCGAGCTGAAGGCGCTCGAGCTGACCCAGCTGCGCGTCGTCGCCGACGAGGGCAAGCACGGCAAGGGCAAGCCCAATCCGGCCTCGTCCGTGCTGAAGATCAAGGGCTCCGAGATCCAGCAGACCACCACCGAGCTGCTGATGGAAGTGATCGGCCCGTTCGCCGCGCCCTACGACGTGCACGGCGACGACGGCTCGAACGAAGCCATGGACTGGACCGCCCAGATCGCGCCGAGCTACTTCAACAACCGCAAGGTCTCGATCTACGGCGGCTCCAACGAGATCCAGCGCAACATCATCGCCAAGGCGGTGCTGGGGCTCTAGCCGTCATTCCGGGGCGCGCGCCAGCGCGAACCCGGAATCTCGCGCCGCAATCTCTGGATTCCGGGTCCCCGCGCTGGCGCGCGTGCCCCGGAATGACGAAGCCAAACAAGTCCGGGTACGAGGAACCAAAGACATGGATTTTGATCTGAACGAGGAGCAGCGGCTTCTCAAGGAAAGCATCGACGGCCTGCTGACCGACTCCTACGATTTCGAGCAGCGCAAGACGTACATGAAGGAGAAGGGCGGCTGGAGCAAAGCGGTCTGGGGCAAGCTCGCCGAGCAGGGCCTGCTCGGCCTGCCCTTCGCGGAAGCAGATGGCGGCTTCGGCGGCGGCGGCGTCGAGACCATGATCGTGATGGAGGCGCTCGGCAAGGCGCTGGTGCTCGAGCCCTATCTCGCCACGGTCGTGATCGGCGGCGGCTTCCTGCGCCACGCCGGGACCGACGCGCAGAAGGCCGCGCACGTCCCTTCGATCATCGACGGCAGCAAGACGCTCGCCTTCGCCCAGCTCGAGAAGAACTCGCGCTACGATCTGTTCGACGTCGCAACGGCCGCGAAGAAGAAGGGCGACGGCTGGGTCATCGACGGCGAGAAGTTCGTCGTGCTGAACGGCGAGAATGCCGACACCCTGATCGTCACCGCGCGCACCAAGGGCGACCGCCGCGACAAGACCGGCATCGGCGTGTTCCTGGTGCCGGCCGACGCCAAGGGCGTCGCGCGAAAAGGCTACCCGACCCAGGACGGCCTGCACGCTGCCGACATCACCTTCACCGGCGTCGAGGTCGGTGCCGACGCCGTGCTCGGCAATCCCGAGGACTCGCTCGCGCTGATCGAGCGCGTGGTGGACGAGGCGCGCATCGCGCTCTGCGCCGAAGCGGTCGGGCTGATGGACGAATCGCTCAAGACCACCGTCGAGTACATCAAGACGCGAAAACAGTTCGGCGTCGCGATCGGCTCGTTCCAATCGCTGCAGCACCGCGCCTCCGACATGTTCGTCGCCGCCGAGCAGGCGCGCTCGATGTCGATGTTCGCGACCATGGCCGGCGATTTCGAGGACGCCAGGGAGCGCAGCAATGCGATTGCCGCAGCCAAGGTGCAGATCGGCAAGTCGGCGAAGTTCGTCGGCCAGCAGTCGATCCAGCTCCACGGCGGCATCGGCATGACCATGGAGGCCAGGATCGGCCACTACTTCAAGCGCCTCACCATGATCGAGAACACGTTCGGTGACACCGACTACCACCAGCGCCGCGTCGCGGATGCGGGCGGGTTGATCTGACGCCTTGGCGTCATCCCGGGGCGCGCGTAGCGCGAACCCGGGATTTCGCGCCACAATCTCTGGATTCCGGGTTCACGCGCGATGCGCGTGCCCCGGAATGACAACAAGCAGGGCAACAACAATGAAAAACACCCCGTTCGATCTCACCGGCAAGGTCGCCGTCGTCACCGGCTCCAGCCGCGGCATCGGCCGCTCCTCCGCCGAGCTGCTGGCAAAGCTGGGGGCCAAGGTGGTAGTCTCCTCGCGCAAGGCCGACGCCTGCAAGGAAGTCGCCGACGGCATCATCGCGGCCGGCGGCGATGCAACCGTCATTCCCTGCAACATCGCGCGCAAGAACGAGGTCGAGGCGCTGATCGCGGGTGCCACGAAGCATTACGGCAAGATCGATATCCTCGTCTGCAACGCCGCGGTGAATCCCTATTACGGCCCGCTGCTCGACATCACCGATGAGGCCTTCGACAAGATCATGGGAAGCAACGTCAAGAGCAACATCTGGCTCTCGGCGCTCGCGATCCCGCAAATGGCCGAGCGCGGCAACGGCTCGGTGATCATCATCTCCTCGATCGGGGGCTTGCGCGGCTCCACCGTGATCGGCGCCTACGGCATCTCCAAGGCGGCCGACTTCGCGCTGTGCCGCTCGCTCGCCGGCGAATGGGGCCCGAAAGGCGTCCGCGTCAACTGCATCGCCCCCGGCCTCGTCAAGACCGATTTCGCCCGCGCGCTGTGGGAAGACGAAGCCAACCTCAAGCGCCGCACCGCCACCACGCCGCTGCGCCGCATCGGCGAGCCCGACGAGATCGCCGGCGCCGTCGCCTACCTCGCCTCCGACGCCTCCAGCTTCATGACCGGCCAGACCATCGTCATCGACGGCGGCGTGACCACGGCCGCGGTGTAGCTTTTCTTTCCCTCTCCCCTTGTGGGAGAGGGTGGATCGCCGCGTAGCGGCGAGACGGGTGAGGGGTATCCCTCCGCGTGTGACTCTTTTGCGGCTGTATCCGCTGAAGCATACCCCTCATCCGGCGCTTCGCGCCACCTTCTCCCACAAGGGGAGAAGGGAAGGCAGCGTCCATCATCTCGCCTTGACCTTGCCGCCCTAATCCGCTCCCTTTGGCGCGACACAATGACCCGTCTCAGGGAAACGCCAAGGTACGCCGCCATGTCTTTCGTCCTCGCCATCGACCAGGGCACCACCTCATCGCGCGCGATTCTGTTTCGTGGCGACATCTCCATCGCGGCGAAGGCGCAGGCCGAGTTTCCGCAGCATTTTCCGGCCTCGGGCTGGGTCGAGCACGAGCCCGAGGACATCTGGACCTCGACCGTGATGGTCTGCCGCGAGGCGATCGCGCACGCCGGCATCACCGCAAAGGACATCGCCGCGATCGGCATCACCAATCAGCGCGAGACCACGGTGGTGTGGGACCGCGCCACCGGGCAGGCCGTGCACCGCGCCATCGTCTGGCAGGACCGCCGCACCGCCGACATCTGTGCGAAGCTCAAGTCAGAAGGCCGCGAGGCCGTGATCTCGCAGAAGACCGGCCTGATCATCGATCCCTATTTCTCCGGAACGAAAGTCGCCTGGATCCTCGACCACGTCCCCGGCGCCCGCGCCCGCGCCGCGCGCGGCGAATTGATGTTCGGCACCATCGACTGCTACCTGCTCTGGCGCCTCACCGGCGGCAAGGTGCACGCCACCGACGCCACCAACGCCTCGCGCACGCTGCTGTTCAACATCCACACCGGCGAATGGGACGACGAGCTCCTGGAGGTCATCGGCGTGCCGCGTTCGATGCTGCCCGAGGTGAAGGATTCCTCCGCCCGCTTCGGCGAGAGCACGCCTGATCTGTTCGGCGGCCCCATCGCGATCTCCGGCATTGCCGGCGACCAGCAGGCCGCCACCATCGGCCAGGCCTGCTTCCGCCCGGGCATGATGAAATCCACTTACGGCACCGGCTGCTTCGCGCTGCTCAACACCGGCACCACGCCGGTGGTCTCCAAGAACAAGCTGCTCACCACCGTCGCCTATCAGCTCGATGGCAAGCGCACCTACGCGCTGGAAGGCTCGATCTTCGTCGCGGGCTCCGCGGTGCAATGGCTGCGCGACGGCCTCGGCATCATCAAGCACGCCGCCGAGACCGGCCCGCTTGCCGATCAATCCGACTCCATGCAGAGCGTCTACCTCGTCCCCGCCTTCGTCGGCATGGGCGCGCCCTACTGGAATCCCAGGGTGCGCGGCGCGCTGTTCGGCCTCACCCGCAACACCGGCCCCGCCGAGCTGGCGCACGCCGCGCTGGAAAGCGTCTGCTACCAGACCTTCGACCTCTGGGCCGCGATGCGCGCGGACTGGCCGAGCTCGGAAACCGCCAGCGTCGTGCTCCGCGTCGACGGCGGCATGACCGCCTCCGACTGGACCATGCAGCGCCTCGCCGATCTTCTCGATGCCCCGGTCGATCGCCCCGTGATCCAGGAGACCACGGCGCTGGGCGCCGCCTACCTCGCCGGCCTCAACGCCGGCGTCTATCCCGAGCCGACCAGGTTCGCCGACAATTGGCGCCTCGAGCACCGCTTCAAGCCGAACATGAGCCAGGCCACGCGCGAGCGGAAGCTTGCGGGATGGGCGAGGGCGGTGAAGGGCGTGCTTGCGAGCGACGAGGGGGAGGGGTAGGGGCTTTTCGGAGTGGCTTTAGGTTGAATCTCTTGCCGAGCGCTCGGTGCAACCTCTCCCGCTCTTGTCCGCCGAAGCCCGCCTTCTGGCGAAGGCGGATGCGGGAGAGGTCGCGCCCACCGGGTCGCGCCAACGGCGCGCCCGATGACAGGCTCCGGCGCGGGTGAGGGCTTTATCCTCTAGGGGGCTATCCCAATGCGGAAACACCCTCTCCCCAGCCCTCTCCCGCAAGCGGGAGAGGGAGTGCACCTACGCTTATAGGAATCCCATGATCCTCCCCGACGGCTATTCCGACGTCCCCGCCGGCAAGATAGCCGCCGTCGTCACGCATCTCGAAATGACCGCACCTCCCGCGCGCCGCGACGATCCACCCGGCGCCTGGACCCTGCGCAAGGTCGAAACCCCCGCGATCCCTTGGTACCGCGACCTCTTCCGCCGCGTCGGCGAGAACTGGCTGTGGTTCTCGCGCGCCCGCATGAGCGACACCGAGCTCGCCGCGATCATCCACGCAGCCGGAATCGACGTCTACGCCCTCGTCCTCGACGGCCGCGACGAAGGCCTGCTCGAGCTCGACTTCCGCGAGCCCGGCCAGTGCGAGCTGACCTATTTCGGCGTCACCGCACCCCTCATCGGCACCGGCGCCGCCCGCTTCCTGATGAACCGTGCGCTGGAGCGCGCATGGTCACGCGATGTCCGCCGCGTTTGGGTGCACACCTGCACCTTCGACCATCCTTCCGCCGTCGCCTTCTACCAGCGCTCCGGCTTCCGCCCGTTTCGCCGCCAGATCGAGGTGGCGAATGATCCGCGGCTCGACGGGACCGCACCGCGGACGGCGGCCCCGCATGTGCCTGTTATCGAGCAGAAACGGGCGCGTACCCCAGAAAAGGTCACAGCGAGACGCAGCTCAACAGTGGTCCCGCACGTCCAAAGGTAGCAGGGCCAGCGTCCATCCCGAGCTGCCGGGGCTAATCGCGTCATCGTACCGCTTCTACTAAAAGTGCAAGCACAGCCCCCATGTACGTTACGGCGGGTTGGCCTTATTCGGGGAGCAATGCGCTCTATCGCGACGAACTGCTTCCACCTCTGCAAGCTTAAGCTAAATTCATTGTTATGCTGCATCGCAATGACTTCGACAAACATCTGGAGAGCTATGCTTCCAAATAACCAGGCCCTTCCCTAGGCGATTTTCTGCACTTAAAGGTAGAGATGAGACTATATTTCTAACTATCGGAACCAGATTGTGAGTCGATCCGCAGACACGTCCCTCGCCCAAATTAGGAAATCCGCCGCAGATGGCAAGCTGATCGCGGTTGTTGGCACAGGGGTTAGCGTTGCCCTGACTAACGGAAAAAATAAGAGCTTGAGCTGGAAAGGGCTAATCGAAAGTGGGTTTGAGTTTGGAGTAAAGAAGGGAAAGGTCACCGAACAGCAAAGGGAGTTCTGGAATAATCAGCTGCAGTCGAGCGATATCGACGATGTGTTAAGCGCAGCTGAGTTCGTTACGCGAAAATTGGGCGCTCCGAAAGCTGACCTATATGCTCGATGGCTACAGAACACATTCGAGGATGTTAAAGCCGAAGCAGGAGGAATGGCTAACGCAATCCGAGCAATATCTTCAGCTAACGTCCCCATCTGCACTCTAAACTACGATATGCTCTTAGAGCAGGTCATCGATGTGCCGGGTATCACGTTATTAGATGTTCCGAAAGTTACATCTTGGATCCGTCGAGAGACACGTACGATTTTGCACCTCCACGGCCATTGGGAGACTCCCGAGAGCTGCATTCTTGGAATTCGGGATTATGAAACGACTATCAGCAATGACATTCGCGACCTTATCCAGCGCAACCTGGGTACGTTCAATCACCTACTGTTTATAGGTTGCGGTGACACTTTCTCGGATCCGAACTTCTCAACTCTCATCAATTGGCTACGAAGAAATATCAAGTTAGCTGCTCCACAGCACTATGCTCTGGTAAATTCAGCGGAGGTCGCAAAGCGTCACGCTGATGAGACGTGGCACGGCTTTGTAGAGCCAATTGGTTATGGATCAGAGTATCGGGATTTGCCGGAGTTTCTTCTAGAGCAGTTTCCAACAAAGATTGGTGTCCGAGCAAAGAGCAAATCCAAAAGGCATCCGTCAGCATCAGGAACTAAGCACCAGAAAGTGCTGGAGGAGTATCGCACTTTCTTACTCCGTGATTGTGGGCAGATGGCTATAGAAGGAATGCGCGCCGATATGGATACTGCCCAGCGCAAATTTGATCTTGAGCGGCTGTTCGTTCCAATTCAAGTTTCGCAATCGCCTCCGGACTTTCCTGCTACTGACCCCGATGGCGAGCAAAAGCTGCTCAAGTGGCTCGAGAAGAATGGTCAACCGCTTCCATTCGGAAATGTCCTCCAAAAGAACCGTAGGATTGCTCTGCTCGCGCTTCCAGGAGGCGGTAAATCACTCTTGCTTAAGCGCCTCGCCGTTGCCTACGCAGATCCTACACGGCAAAAAAGCAGCGATGACGCGTTGCCTGAATTGCCCCTGATGCCAGTACTGATCCGCTGCCGAGAATGGAGAGAACACATTTGTCGTCCCATTCCCTCTCTACTTCAGAGCATGCCTGTTATTACAGGCCAAGCTTCGCTCCGTGACTTGAGTGAAGCCTTGGTTCCTCTTCTGAAGAAGGGCAACGTACTTCTTCTTGTAGATGGCCTTGACGAAATTCATAGTGATGCCGATCGCGCTACATTTGTTGAAAATCTAGAGACGTTTCTCGCCCAGTACAAATTGGTGCGACTAGTCGTCACGAGCCGTGAGGCGGGATTCAGCTTGGTGGCTCCTCCAATATCACGCTTCTGCAGTAGGTGGCGTTTGGCGCCACTAAGTCCAAATGCGATCAGGAAGCTATGCGATCATTGGCATCGGCTAATGACAGGTGACACGCCGGAATCGTTGGCTGAAAGTGAGGACGTGGCCGCACGCATTCTGTCAAATGACGCGCTACAACGGCTCGCAGAAAATCCACTTCTTCTTACCATGCTGCTCGTCGTTAAACATGGTGCCGGCCGCTTACCACCCGACCGCGTCAGTTTGTACGATCGGGCTGTCGAGGTGCTACTCGACACTTGGAACATCAAAGGTCATGATGCACTGAATTTGAAGGAAGCCGTTCCACAACTTGCATGCATCGCATTCGAACTAATGCGCCAGGGCCGACAGACGGCAACGGAGAATACGTTGCTCGCGATCTTGGAAGATGCTCGCGAGAAGCTTCCTCAGATCCGCAGATATGCAAAGGACACGCCTCACGACTTCCTAAAACGAGTCGAATTGCGGTCGAGCCTGCTTGTAGAAGCTGGACACCAATTGGAAGGTGCAAAAACCGTCCCATTCTATCAATTCCGACACCTTACATTTCAAGAGCACCTAGCTGCAGTTGCGGCGGCCGAAGGCCATTACATTGGGTATCAGAAGAATGACACCGTTCTCTCCCCTCTTCTTCCCCACTTGCCTTCCGAAGAGTGGAAGGAAGTTATACCGATGGCAGCGGTGTTAGCTCGAAAGCAGGCCGAACCGCTCATAAATGCTCTTGTCGTTCAAGCGACTGAAATTCAGGACACCGTCCTTAAAGGTGAAGTATGGCAAGGCTGGGATGCGTGGATCAGAGGGAAGCTGCCCGGGCCGGTTTCCCGGCTTGTTCAAGCTCTCGCAGAAGAAGCGGAGGCTGCGCCAGAGACAATTTCACATGCGCTCCAGCTGATTGCATTTTTTGCGCGAGGCTGCGACTCAAGAGAAAACTGGCAACAGTTAGCTCGAGGTCCCTACGGCGCCGAGCTCCTTCACCAGTGCTGGAAAGCTTACTCTGCATTTGAATGGCCTGCTGAGACTTGGATTCGCAACTCGCTTGCCTCCCTTTCGGCTTACAGACATTCGTTCTCCTACTGGACAAGCGACCTTGGACGACGCGAACTAATCGACAAGCTGCAGAGCAAAGATGCCGAGGAGCTAGATCGAACTTTGCTCACGATAGCAGGGCTGTATTGGATCTCGGGACGAGGATCAGACCGAGTGCGCGAACCAAAGATGCACGTCAGCGATTGGATTTCGATAGAGAAACTAGAAGAGCCGATATCTTCGGATCGGCGTTCCACGTGGATTGCCGCCACGTGGGCTTGGGCCTTAACGAAGCAAGAACTCGAGAGGAAAAAGGTTGATTCCGCTCCGCCTGATGTCAAAGTGCTGAATCTGTTGCTGCGACGATGGACGTCCCAAGAAGATCCTACTGGTATTACGAGTTTTGCCCTATCGAGAGTGCTTGGAATACCGCGCAGATCGTGGACCCCCATCTTGAGCGATGCTGAAAAGACGTTTGTTCGCGAGATGATCGCTGTGAGGAAGCCACATAGCCGGGCTGAAGATACCGTAGTTGGGGCGTTGATTGCATTCCACTCGGATGACGTGTTGAGCGAGAAGGAGCTGGCTGAACGAATAGACCAACTATGCGATCACGGACACACGCATAGATGGCGGCGTTCGATGGAAGCAATGCTTAGTCAGCTCCCCCACGGTGTTATTTTGCTTCAGCAGCGAAAAGAACGGGGTGGCCGTCTTACGTCGGACACTTCGTCCCGCTAGCAAGGATCGAACAGAAGCTCATTCGTCTTTTCTGCGTGGGCTAAGCTTGCGGCGACGATCGCGCTGAGTGTGGTGAATGATCGCAGACATGACGAGAGGCTGGTCAAGTGCTTTGATCCGGGTTTTTGCGTAATGCGCAATGCTCTTGTTCCAAGATAGTTGTTGCAGGCCGCGCGCATTGGCGATGAATTGATCGGCCCTGCCTTGTCCAATGATCGAGAAGAGCGAGAACCATGTTCCTGATCGGCCAATATGATTCCCCCTTCGTCCGCCGTGTCGCGATCGCGCTGCGGCTCTACGGGCTCGCGTTCGAGCACAGGCCGTGGTCGACCTTCGGCGATGCCGACAAGATCGCGCCCTACAATCCGCTGCGCCGCGTGCCGACGCTGGTGCTCGACGATGGCGAGGCGCTGATCGAAAGCATGATCATCCTCGATTATCTCGACGACCTCGTGGGCGCGGACAAGGCGATGCTGCCCCGCGGCGGTGCCGAGCGGCGCAGGCATCTGCGCATCTGCGCGCTCGCGTCCGGGCTCGGCGACAAGGCGGTCAGCCTGCTCTACGAGCGCGTGCTGCGGAAGGAGCAGCTCGCGCTGTGGGTCGAGCGCTGCCAGGCGCAGATCGCGGACGTCCTAGAGGTGCTCGAGGCCGAGCGCGCCAAGGTGACGACGCCGTACTGGCTGGGTGATCGCATCGGCCATGCCGACGTTGCGGTCGCCTGCGTCGTCCGCTTCACCCGCGAGGCGCATCCGCAGCTGTTCGACGCCTCGCGCTATCCGGCGCTCGCGGCCCATAGCGAGCGCTGCGAGGCGCTGGCGCCGTTCCAGGAGATCGTGCAGCCGCTGGCCCCGCCGAAGGGGTGAGCCGCTCTGTCATTCCGGGGCGCGCGAAGCGCGAGCCCGGAATCCATCGTGCGAAGGATGACGTGGAGAAATGGATTCCGGGCTCGCGCCAAGGGGCGCGCCCCGGAATGACGGCGCTGGACTGGGAGAGCGTCGTCAGTCCGCACGCCAGCCGATGATGCCATACTACCCCTGTTTTGCCCGACGCCGCAACGCGATTTCGGTCAAACAGAAATAGCCGAGCCTTTTCAACCCCATCGCTACTGTGCATGGGGTTGTTTTCCAACTTTCTGTTTTGAAGGCCGCCTAACCCACCCCCGCGCGCTTCTTCTGCCAGACGAGGTGCACCGCGCAGGTGCAGCCCGGCGGATGCGAGGCGAGGTCGTTCGAGGGCTCGTCGTTCGCAGGCTTTGTCGCGACGGCCTTGTCCTGTTGCGAGGGGATGTAGTTCAGCACCGGCGCGAGCCAGCGCTCGGCCTCCGCCACGCTCATGCCCTTGCGTGCCGCGTAATCCTCGACCTGGTCGCGCTCGATCTTGCCGACGCCGAAATAATAGCTCTCGGGGCTGGCGAAATAGAGCCCGGAGACGGACGAGCCCGGCCACATCGCAAAGCTCTCGGTCAGCTTCACGCCGGCGGTCGCCTCCGCATCGAGCAGCTCGAACAGCGTCGCCTTCTCGGTGTGGTCGGGCTGGGCGGGATAGCCGGGCGCCGGGCGGATGCCCTGGTATTTCTCCAGGATCAGATCGTCGGTGGAGAGCGCCTCCTCCGGCGCATAGGCCCAGAACTCGCGGCGCACGCGGGCATGCATGCGTTCGGCAAAGGCTTCGGCGAGACGGTCGGCCAGCGCCTTGCACAGGATCGAGGAATAATCGTCGTTGGCGCTTCTGAAACGGTCGGCGACCGCGTCCTCGCCGATCCCGGCGGTGACGACGAAGCCGCCGATGTAATCGGGCACGCCGGCCGGCGCGATGAAGTCGGAGAGCGCGGCGTTGAAGCGGCCCTCGCGCTTCTCGAGCTGCTGGCGCAGCGTGTGCAGCGTCGCAATCGGCTTGGTCCTGTTATCGTCGGCATAGAGCACGATGTCGTCGCCTTGCGCATTGGCCGGCCAGAAGCCGATCGTCGCGCGAGCCCGGAACCACTTCTCCTTGACGATCGTGTCGAGCATCTTGCGCGCATCGTCATAGAGCGAGCGCGCGACCTCGCCGACCTTGGCGTCGTCGAGGATGGCGGGGAAGCGGCCCGCGAGCTCCCAGGTCTGGAAGAACGGCGTCCAGTCGATGTAGGGCACGAGTTCGGCGAGATCGTAGTCGTCGAAGCTCCTGATGCCGAGGAAGGTCGGCTTCACCGGCTTGTGCGCGGCGAAATCGACCGGTACGCGGTTGGCGCGCGCGTCGGCCAGCTTCAGCCGCTTCTTGTCGGCCTGCGCGCGCAGATGCGCCTCCGAGATCTTGGCGTATTCGGCGCGGACCTCAGCGGCATAAGCCTCGCGCTTCTCGGGCGAGAGCAGCGCGGAGGCGACGCCGACCGCGCGGCTGGCGTCGTTGACGTGCACGACGGGACCGGCGCGATAGCTCGGGTCGATCTTCACCGCAGTGTGCACGCGGCTGGTGGTGGCGCCGCCGATCAGCAGCGGGAGCTTGAGGCCCTCGCGCTGCAGCTCGCCGGCGAAGAACGCCATCTCGTCGAGCGAGGGCGTGATCAGGCCTGACAGCCCGACGATGTCGGCCTTCTCCGCCTTCACCGTCTCGACGATCTTCGCCGCCGGCACCATCACGCCGAGATCGATCACCTCGAAATTGTTGCACTGGAGCACGATGCCGACGATGTTCTTGCCGATGTCGTGAACGTCGCCCTTGACCGTCGCGAGCACGATCTTGCCGGCGGACGAGGAGCCCTCGGTGCCGATGCCGTTGGCGAGGTTGCGCGCCTTCTCCTCCTCCATGAACGGCATGAGGTAGGCGACGGCCTGCTTCATCACGCGCGCGGACTTCACCACCTGCGGCAAAAACATCTTGCCGTCACCGAAGAGGTCGCCGACCACGTTCATGCCGGCCATCAGCGGCCCCTCGATCACGTCGAGCGGGCGCGAGGACGTCTTGCGAGCCTCCTCGGTATCCTGCTCGATGAACTCGGTGATGCCGTGCACCAGCGAATGCGACAGCCGCTTCGCCACCGGCCATTCGCGCCAGGCGAGATCGGCTTCCTTGCTTTCGGTCTTCTTGCCGCGGAATTTCTCCGCGAGTGCCAGCAGCCGCTCGGACGCGCCCGGATCGCGGTTGAGGACGACGTCCTCGCAAGTCTGGCGCAGTTCGGGGTCGATGTCGTCATAGACGATCATCTGTCCGGCATTGACGATGCCCATGTCCATGCCGGCCTTGATGGCGTGATACAGGAACACCGAGTGCATGGCCTCGCGCACCGGCTCGTTGCCGCGGAACGAGAACGACAGATTGGAGACGCCGCCCGAGACATGCGCGCCCGGCAGGTTCTGCCTGATCCAGCGCGTCGCCTCGATGAAGTCGACGCCGTAATTGTTGTGCTCCTCGATGCCGGTCGCGATCGCGAAGATGTTGGGATCGAAAATGATGTCCTCGGGCGGGAAGCCGACGCGGTTCACCAGGATATCGTAGGCGCGCTTGCAGATCTCGGTCTTGCGCGCGAAGGTATCGGCCTGGCCGACCTCGTCGAACGCCATCACCACGACGGCCGCACCGTGGCGCCGCGCGATCAGCGCCTCGTGGATGAACTTCTCCTCGCCCTCCTTCATCGAGATCGAGTTGACGATCGGCTTGCCCTGCACGCATTTCAGGCCGGCCTCGATCACGGAGAATTTCGAGGAGTCGACCATCACGGGCACCCGCGCGATGTCGGGCTCGGCGGCGACGAGGTTGAGGAACGTCACCATCGCCGCTTCGGAGTCGAGCAGGCCCTCGTCCATGTTGACGTCGATGATCTGCGCGCCGTTCTCGACCTGGTCGCGCGCGACCTGCAGCGCGGCGGTGTAGTCGCCTGATGTGATCAGCTTGCGGAAGCGCGCCGAGCCCGTGACGTTGGTACGCTCGCCGACGTTGACGAAAGGAATCGCATCCGTCAGCGCGAACGGCTCGAGGCCGGAGAGCCGCAGGCGCGGGGTGATCTCCGGCACAATGCGCGGCTTGTGCGGAGCGACGGCGGCGGCGATCGCCGCGATGTGGTCCGGCGTGGTGCCGCAG
Source organism: Bradyrhizobium sp. (assembly GCA_035575945.1). GTDB lineage: Bacteria > Pseudomonadota > Alphaproteobacteria > Rhizobiales > Xanthobacteraceae > Bradyrhizobium. The sequence continues at coordinate 261,887 of DATLXF010000031.1, forward strand.
CAGCCGCCGACGATATTGACGAGGCCGTCGCGGGCGAACTCGCCGATCAGGCGCGCCATGTAGTCCGGCGTCTCGTCATACTGGCCGAACTCGTTCGGCAGGCCGGCATTGGGATAGGCGCACACCAGCGTGTCGGCGACGCGGCCGATGTCGGCGATGTGCGCGCGCAGGTCTTCGGCGCCGAGCGCGCAGTTGAAGCCGATGGTGACGGGCTTGGCGTGCCGCACCGAGTTCCAGAACGCCTCCGGCATCTGGCCCGAGAGCAGGCGGCCGGACTTGTCGGTGATGGTGCCCGACACCATCACGGGCAGGTCGATGCCGAGCTCCTCGGTGATCTCGGCGATCGCATAGAGCGCGGCCTTGGCGTTCAGCGTGTCGAAGATGGTCTCGACCAGCAGGAGGTCGACGCCGCCGTCGATCAGGCCGCGGATCTGCTCGCCATAGGATTTGCGTAAGTCGTCGAAGGTGACCGCGCGGTAGCCGGGATTGGAAACGTCGGGCGAGATCGAGGCGGTGCGGTTGGTCGGGCCGATCGCACCGGCGACGAAGCGCGGCTTGCCGTCTTCGGCTTCGACGCGCCGCGCGGCGTTGCCGGCGAGGCGGGCACCTTCGCGCGCCATCTCGTAGACGATGTCGGTGAGGTCGTAATCGGCCTGCGCGATCGAGGTCGTCGAGAAGGTGTTGGTCGCGACGATGTCGGCTCCGGCGCGCAAATAGGCGGCGTGGATGTCCTCGATCGCCTGCGGCTGGGTCAAGATCAACAAATCGTTGTTGCCGCGCAGGTCGCGATGGAAATTCTTGAAGCGCTCGCCGCGGAAGGCGGCCTCGTCGAGCTGGAGGTTCTGGATCATCGTGCCCATGGCACCGTCGAGCACGAGGATGCGCTCGCGCGCGGCGTCGAGCAGGGCGGTGCGTTTCGAAGAGAGGGTCACGGTCATGTTCGCTTACGCCGCCTTCTGCGCGCTCTTGGCGCGAATGCCGAGCAGATGGCTGATCGCGAAGACGAGATCGGCGCGGTTCATGGTGTAGAAATGGAAGGTGTCGACGCCGTGCTTGGCGAGCTTCTGCACCTGGCCGGCCGCGACGGTCGCGGCCACCAGCTTGCGGGTCTCCGCATCGTCATCGAGGCCGTCGAATTTCGCCGCGAACCAGTCCGGCACGGTGGTGCCGGCACGGGTGACGAAATTGCGCGCCTGCTTGAAATTGTGCATGGGCATGATGCCCGGCACGATCGGGATGTCGATGCCGCGCGCACGGACGCGGTCGAGATAGCGGAAGTAGAGATCGTTGTCGAAGAACACCTGGGTGATCGCGCGCGTCGCACCCGCATCGACCTTGGCCTTCAGCGTGTCGATGTCGGCGTCGAAGTCGCGCGCTTCGGGGTGCTTCTCGGGATAGGCGGAAACCGAGATTTCGATGTCGCCGTGCCGCTTCTTGATCCCGGCAACGAGCTCGGCGGAGCTCTGGTAGCCCTCGGGATGGCTCGCATAGCGCGTGCCGATGCCGCCCACGGGATCGCCGCGCAGGGCCACGATGTGGCGGACGCCGACCTCGTGATAGCGGTCGACGATCTCGTCGATCTCGCCGCGGGAGGCCCCGACGCAGGTCAGGTGCGCGGCGGGCAGCAGCGCGGTCTCCTTGAGGATGCGGGCGATCGTCGAATGGGTGCGTTCGCGGGTCGAACCGCCGGCGCCGTAGGTCACCGAGACGAATTTTGGCTCGAGCGGGGCCAGCCGGTTGATGGTCTCCCAGAGACTGCGCTCCATCTCCTCCGTCTTGGGTGGAAAGAACTCGAAGGAGATCGCAGGTTTCAGGTGCCCGTCTCGCCCGTTGGCCGTCGCAGGCGTCGTCACGTCAGTCATGGCACCATTCACTCCAGTGTCAGGCGGCGGCGGGTCTATCTTGCAGAAGCTAAGATAGGGCAAAGGCGGCCGATCCGACAGCCCATCGATCGTGGGAAATGGCCCACCTTGACCAGGATTCGAAGGTCTTCTTGTAGGTCTCCAACAGAAAGTGGGAGATCGTTCAATGATAGCAAATCTCTGTTTTAATGAAGGATATCCTCATGTCGCATCCCTTTCCCGAGTCAAGTTGATGGGTGGGCAGATGATTTTTATCGCCAAGACAGCATTATAATCCCAACCGGAGATCATGTGAGGCTCGCTTGTCGTACACGTCAGGCCTGCGCTGCTGGCCCATTGCCGTCGCGCTGCTCTCCATTACGCTAGCCGCCATGATCCCGCTCTCCGTCCTCGACCTCTCCGTGGTCACCACCGGCACCAAGCCCGCCGCCGCGCTGCGCAACAGCATCGATCTGGCGCGCCATGTCGATAGGCTCGGCTATGTCCGCTATTGGCTTGCCGAGCATCACAATCTCGCTTCGGTCGCGAGCCCGGCGCCGGACGTCATGATTGGGCAGATCGCGGCGGTGACGAAGCATATCCGCGTCGGCTCCGGCGGCGTGATGCTGCCCAATCACGCGCCGTTGGTGGTGGCCGAGCGCTTCAAGATGCTGGAGGCGCTGTTTCCCGGCCGGATCGATCTCGGTCTCGGTCGCGCGCCGGGCACCGACGGCGCCACCGCTTATGCCTTGCGCAGCCGGCTCGACCGCCGCGAGGGCGACGATTTCCTGGAGCGGCTGCACGAACTGATCCTGTGGGAGACCCGCGAATTCCCCGCGGGGCACCCCTACAACAACGTCGTCGCGATGCCCGACGACACTGCTCTACCGCCGATCTGGTTGCTCGGCTCCAGCGATTATTCCTCGGAGCTGGCTGCCCAGGTCGGCATGGGCTTCGCTTTCGCCCATCATTTCGCCTCCCACGATGCGGTCGATGCGATGGTGCATTATCGCGACCGCTTTGAGCCCTCGGGCTGGCGTGCCGCCCCGCATGCCATCCTCGCCGTCGCCGTCATCACCGCCGACACCGACGAGGAGGCCGAACGGCTCGCGAGTTCGTTCGACCTCAACCGGCTGCGCCGCGACCGCGGTCAATATCTGCCGCTGCCGAGCGTCGAGGAGGCGATGGCCCATCCGTATACGGAGGCCGAGCGCACCTCGATCCTACGCAACCGCTCGCGCCTGTTCGTCGGCAGCCCCGCGACGGTGCGGAAGAAGCTCCAGCCGCTGATCGAGGTCAGCAAGCCCGATGAGCTGATGGCAATCACCGCCGTGTACGACCACGAGGCGCGGAAGAAATCGTACTCGCTGCTGGCGGAGGCATTCGGGCTGCAGAGACAAAGCGGTTAGGCGATCGATTGTCATTCCGAGGCGATGCAAAGCATCGAACTCAGGTGCGCCGTTGCGCGCCCCAGAATCTCGATGTTCCGGGTTCACGGGTCGCGTGAACCGCAACGACTGCCATCAATCCTGCGTCTCGCTGAATGTGGCGCGGAACGGATGGCCGGGATACACGCCGACGATTCGAAATTCGCGCGAGAAGAATTTCAGCTCCTCGATCGCAAACGCGAGGCCCTTGTCGTCGGGATGGCCGTCGACGTCGGCATAGAACTGCGTGGCGAAGAAATTGCCATCGACCATGTAGCTCTCGAGCTTGGTCATGTTGACGCCGTTGGTGGCGAAGCCGCCGAGCGCCTTGTAGAGCGCGGCCGGCAAGTTGCGCACCCGGAAGACGAACGTCGTGACGAGCGGACCGGAGCCCTGGGCCGCCCATTTCGGCTCGCGCGCCAGCACCACGAACCGCGTAGTGTTGTGGGCCTCGTCCTCAATGTCCTCGGCGAGGATGTCGAGGCCGTAGATCTTGGCGGCGAGGCGCGAGGCGATCGCGGCGACACTCTTGTCCTTGCGCTCGGAGATGTCGCGGGCGCTGCCGGCGGTGTCGGCGTGCACGATCGGCTTGATGCCGAGTCTGCGGATGATGCGGCGGCACTGGCCGAGCGCATGCACGTGGCTCTCGACACTCTTGATGTCTTCGAGCTTGGTACCCTTGATTGCCATCAGTTGATGGCGGACCGGCAGAAACCATTCGCCAATGATGAAGAGTCCCGATGCCGGCAAGAGGTGATGGATGTCGGCGACGCGGCCGGCGACCGAATTTTCGATCGGAATCATGCCGAGATCGGCCTCGCCCGAGGAGATCGCCGACAGCGCGTCCTCGAAGGTGGCGCAGGGCATCGGTTCGGCGTCGGGATAGGCCTCGACGATGGCGATGTGGGAGTTGGCTCCGGGTTCGCCCTGGAATGCGATCTTCATCTTGCTCATGTCGGCCTTGTAACAGCGGCTCAGGATTTGGAAAGGATGCTGCGCGCGGTTTCGAGGTCCGCCGGCGTATCGACCCCGCGGGGCACGGTGTCGACGATGGTAAAATCGATGCGCATTCCGGCTTCCAGCGCGCGGAGCTGCTCGAGCTTCTCCTGCAATTCCAGCGGGGACGGCGGTAGCGAGACGTAGCGCTCCAACGCGGCGCGCCGAAAGGCATAGAGGCCGATATGGTGGTAACGTGGTCCTTCCCCCGTTGGAGCGGTCGCGCGGGTAAAATAGAGAGCGCGCATCCGCCTGCCGCCAAGGGAGGTTCCGATCGCCTTCACCACGCTTGGGGCGAGATCCTCTTCCTCGGTGTGGATCTGCGAGGCCAGCGTCGCGATGTCCACGGCCGGGTCTTGCAGCGGCGGCAGCACTTCGCGGATGTTGTCGATTGTTATGGTTGGAAAATCCCCCTGGAGATTGACCACGATCTCGGCCTTGCCGTCCGGATCAAGCTTCTGCATTGCCTCGTGGATGCGGTCCGAGCCGGACGGGTGGTCGGAGCGGGTCATCACCGCCTCGCCGCCATGGGCAGTCACCACGGAGGCAATCTCGTCGGTGTCAGTTGCGACCGCGACCCGGCCGATTGCAGCGGCCTCGGCGCGGCGCAGCACATGCACGATCATCGGCAGTCCCGCGATATCGGCGAGCGGCTTGCCGGGCAGGCGGGTGGCGGCCATGCGGGCCGGGATCAGCACCAGGATGCGAGGGTCGATCATCGGGTTAAGAGCCTGGAAACGGGGCATTTTCCGCACAGGGAAATGGCGTGGGGACGGGCTGAAAGCGGGTCGCTTATACGGGTTGCCAGACCCCGGGCAAACCGATATCTCAATGGCAAAACTCGGGGAAACAATAGGGAATGTTTGATTCTCCCGAGGCTCGTCCTGGCGGCTGTTTGAGCCGCTGTTCCTTCTTGCGGTGGGGCCTGGCCGGAAATGGACTCTTTCGAACTCAACAAGATTCTCGGTGCGGTGTTCGCCACCTGCCTCGTTCTGCTGGTGACAAGCTTCACCGCGAATGCGCTATTCTCCCCCAAGATGCCGGAAAAGCCGGGCTTTGAAATCGCGGTGAAGGAAGATGCTGGCCCCGGCAAGGAGGGTGGTACCGCCGCCGCCGCCGCCGAACCGATCGAAAAGCTGCTCCAGACGGCCTCCATCGAGAAGGGGGCTGCCGCCGCCAAGAAATGCGGCGCCTGCCACACGTTCGAGAAAGGTGGCCCGAATCGTGTCGGTCCGAACCTCTATGGCGTCGTTGGCGAGCCCAAGGGCCAAGGCCATGGTGGCTTCAACTTCTCGGCTGCCATGAAGGGCAAGGGCGGCAACTGGACCTTCGACGACCTCAACAAGTTCCTCGCTAATCCGAAGGGCTTCATCCCGGGCACCGCCATGGGATTTGCCGGCATTTCCAAGGATTCCGAGCGCGCCGATATCATCGCCTACCTCAATTCGATGTCGGAGAAGCCTCAGCCGCTGCCGACCGCGTCGAAGTAAGGCTGCGCTAAACCCGTCTGGACCCGCGGCCGGGCTTAAAAGCCTGGCCGTTTCCATATCCGGTCCCCGCGACGGCGTGGACCGGAGCGTTCTATCGGGGCGTTTGGCCGCATCGGATCGGCCGTGCGGGCTTTCAAGATGAGGAAAAAGCAACGCGTATTCGGTCGAAACCTCGCCTATATTAGGAACTTAAAGGAGTAGCCTCCTTCAAGACAGGGATGTTGATTTGGCCATTACCCGACGCGATCTCCTGCTCACCGGCACTGCCGCCGCAGCGCTTTCCGCCCTTGGTTCCGTCGCGGGCGTTCCCGTCGCCGGCGCCGCCAAAGCGCAATCGACAGCCGAGCTTCCCTGGCGCCACGCGCTCTCGCTGTTCGGGAAGGTCAAGTATCCCGCGGACTTCAAGCGCTTCGACTACGTCAATCCGGACGCGCCCAAGGGCGGCATCGCCCGCCAGATCGCGGTCGGCACGTTCGACAATTTCAACATCGTCGTGTCAGGCGTGAAGGGCCAGGTCGCCGGCGCCGTTGCCTTCATCTACGAATCGCTCATGACGCCTTCGCTCGACGAGGTCTCGACCGAGTACGGCGCGTTGGCCGAAGCGGCCAGTCACCCCGATGATTTCTCTTTCGTCACCTACCGCTTGCGGCCGCAGGCGAAATGGCATGACGGCAAACCCGTCACGCCGGAGGACGTGATTTTCTCGCTCGATTCCTTCAAGAAGCACCATCCGATGTACTCGGCCTATTACAGCCACGTGGTCAAGGCCGAGAAGGTCGGCGAGCGCGAGGTGAAGTTCGTCTTCGACGCGCCGGGCAACCGCGAACTGCCGCAGATCGTCGGGCAGCTTACGGTGTTGCCGAAGCATTGGTGGGAAGGGACCGACTCGCAGGGCCGCAAGCGTGACGTCTCAGCCACGACGCTCGAAGTGCCGCTCGGTTCAGGCCCCTACAGGGTCAAGGACTTCGTGGCAGGACGGTCGATCGCGCTGGAGCGCGTCAAGGATTACTGGGGCCGCGACCTCCCCGCCAATGTGGGCCGCAACAATTTCGACGAGCTGCGCTACGAATATTTCCGCGACGCCACCGTTGCGATCGAGGCGTTCAAAGCCGACCAGGTCGATTGGCGCACCGAGAACAGCGCGAAGAATTGGGCGACCGCCTACGACTTCCCGGCCGTAAGCGAAAAGCGCGTGATCCTCGAGGAATTCGCCAATCGCAGCTCGGGCGTGATGCAGGCCTTCGTGCCGAACCTGCGCCGCGCCAAGTTCAGCGATCCGCGCGTGCGCCGTGCGCTCAACTACGCCTTCGACTTCGAGGAGATGAACAAGCAGATCTTCTTTGGCCAATACAAGCGCATCAGCAGCTACTTCGACGGCATCGAGGAGCTCATGGCGACCGGCTTGCCACAGGGCAAGGAGCTCGAGATCCTGGAAACCGTTCGCGCCGAGGTGCCGGCGGAAGTCTTCACGACTGCCTACACCAATCCGGTCGGCGGCAGTCCGGAAGCCGTGCGCGACAATCTCCGCGAGGCGCTGCGCCTGTTCAAGGAGGCTGGCTACGAGGTGCGCGACCGCAAGCTCGTCGACGTGAAGACCGGCGCCCAGTTCACTCTCGAGTTGCTGAACTCGGATCCCACTTTCGAGCGGATTACGCTGTTCTACAAGCCCTCTCTGGAGCGGCTCGGCATCGCCGTGAGCGTGCGAACGGTCGACCCGACCCAATATGAGAACAGGACGCGCGAGTGGGATTTCGACGTCGTCACCAACTCGTGGGGCGAGTCGCAATCGCCGGGCAACGAGCAGCGCGAGTTCTGGTCGTCCAGGTCGGCTGACATTGCCGGCTCGCGCAACATTGCCGGCATCAAGAACCCGGCGATCGACAAGCTGATCGAACGGGTGATCTACGCTACCGATCGTGATGACCTCGTCGCAGCCACCAAGGCGCTCGACCGCGTGCTGCTGTGGAATCACTACGTCGTGCCGCAGTGGACCTACAACAAGGTTCGCACTGCCCGCTGGGATCGGTTCGGGCGGCCGGCGGAACTGCCCATCTACGGCCAATCCGGTTTCCCATTCATCTGGTGGTACGACGCAGGCAAGGCGGCGCGGATCGCAAAGAAGTCTTGAAGGACGGTCTCCGCATGACGCAGATGTCACGCCGCCATGTGCTTGCCCTGGGTGTCGGGGGCGCCTTTGGCGCTTCCATCGGCGCGCCGCTGCTGCGCGGTGCGCAAGCCTCAGAGGCGGCGACCGGAGCGCACGGCATCTCGGCGTTCGGCGATCTCAAATATCCCGCCGATTTCCATCATTTCGATTACGTCAACGTTGACGCTCCCAAGGGGGGCACTTTCTCGCTAATCCCGTCGGTACGCGCCTATAATCAGTCCTACCAGACCTTCAATTCGCTGAACGCGTTCATCCTCAAAGGCGACGGCGCCCAAGGCATGGGGATGACGTTTTCGCCGCTGATGGTGCGCGCGAGCGACGAGCCGGACGCGATGTACGGCCTTGCCGCCAAATCCGTGCAGATATCGCCGGACGGGCTGGTCTATCGCTTCGCGATGCGGCCGGAGGCGAGATTCCATGACGGCACCAAGCTCACCGCGCATGATGCGGCGTTCTCGCTGACGACGTTGAAGGCCAAGGGTCACCCCCTGATCCTCATGCAGATGCGTGACTTCGTGAATGCCGAGGCGGTCGATGACGTGACGCTCGTCGTGACCTTTGCCAAAGGGCGCGCCCGCGACGTGCCGCTCTATGTCGCGGGATTGCCGATCTTCTCGAAGGCGTACTATGCCTCCCGCCCGTTCGATGAATCGACGCTGGAGATTCCGCTCGGCTCCGGCCCGTACAGGGTCGGGAGGTTCGAAGTCAATCGCTACATCGAGTTCGACCGGGTCAAGGACTGGTGGGGCGCCGATCTTCCGGTGTGCCGCGGCAGCTACAATTTCGATGTCGTGCGCTACGAGTTCTATCGCGACCGCGATGTCGCCTTCGAAGGCTTCACCGGCAAGAGCTATCTCTACCGTGAGGAGTTCACCTCGCGCATCTGGGCTACGCGCTACGACTTCCAGGCGGTCAAGGACGGCCGTGTCAAGATGGAGGTGGTACCTGACGATACGCCCTCCGGAGCGCAGGGCTGGTTCATCAACACGCGGCGCGACAAGTTCAAAGACCCTCGCGTGCGCGAGGCCCTGATCAACGCTTTCGATTTCGAATGGACCAACAAGACCATCATGTACGGCGCCTACGCACGTACGGTGTCGCCATTCCAGAACTCGGACCTCATGGCGGGCAATGCGCCGCCTTCGCCGGAAGAGTTGAAGCTGCTGGAGCCGTTTCGTGGCCAGGTTCCGGAGGACGTTTTCACCGTACCGTTCACGCCGCCGGTCGCCGACGGTTCCGGGCAAGACCGCAGCCTGCTCCGCAAGGCGCAGCAACTGTTGAACGAGGCCGGCTTGCCGATCAAGGACGGCAAGCGGATGCTGCCGAACGGCGAGATGTTCAGGATCGAGTTCCTGTTGGACGAGCCCTCCTTCCAGCCGCACCATGCACCCTACATCAAGAATCTCGCGACGCTCGGTATCGAAGCGAACATCCGCCTCGTCGATGCAGTGCAATACAGGGCACGCCAGGATGAGTTCGACTTCGACATGACGATCCAGCGCTTCAGCATGTCGGCGACGCCGGGCGATGCCATGCGCTCGTTCTTCTCCTCGCAGGTCGCCAACACCAAGGGCTCGTACAATCTGGCGGGCATCGCCAACCCCGCCATCGACGCCATGATCGAGAAAATCATGGCGGCCGACAGCCGCGAGGAGCTGACCATCGCCTGCCGCGCCTTCGACCGCCTGTTCCGCGCCGGCCGCTACTGGGTGCCGCAATGGTACAACAAGACGCACCGGCTGGCTTATTGGGACCAGTTCGGACATCCGCCGAAGCTGCCGCGCTATGCCAACGGCGTCGGCGCTCCCGACATCTGGTGGCATGAGCCCGCGAAGGCCGCCAAGCTCGAGCAGGCGAAATAACCATGAGCGCCTATATCGCCCGCCGCCTCCTCCTGATGATCCCGACGCTGCTCGGAATCCTCTTCGTGTCCTTTGTCGTCGTGCAATTCGCGCCGGGCGGTCCGGTCGAGCGCGTGATCGCACAGCTCTCGGGCGCCGATACGGGCGGCACCTCGCGCATCTCGGGCGGCAGCGATTTCGCGCAGCGCGCGCCGGGGCAGGTCGGTGCCGGCGCCGACGCGGTCAATTCGAAATACCGCGGGGCGCAGGGGCTCGATCCTGATTTCATCAAGAAGCTCGAGGCACAATTCGGCTTCGACAAGCCGGCACCGGAACGCTTCGCGCTCATGGTATGGAATTTCGCTCGCTTCGATTTCGGCAAGAGCTATTTCCGCGACGTCAGCGTGATCCAGCTTATCAAGGAGAAGCTGCCGGTCTCGATCTCGCTCGGGATCTGGCTGACGCTGATCACCTATCTGATCTCGATTCCGCTCGGCATCCGCAAGGCGGTGAAGGACGGCACGCGCTTCGATACCTGGACATCGACCATCCTGGTGCTGGGCTATGCCATTCCCGGCTTTCTGTTTGCCATCCTGCTCATCATCCTGTTCGCCGGCGGCTCCTTCTTCAACTGGTTTCCGCTTCGCGGGTTGACGTCAGACGGGTGGTCAGAGTTTCCCTGGTACTGGAAGATCATCGATTATTTCTGGCATCTCACGCTGCCGCTGATCGCCATGGGCCTCGGCGCGTTCACCACCATGACGTTCCTCACCAAGAACTCGTTCCTGGACGAGATTCGCAAGCAATACGTCATGACTGCCCGCGCCAAGGGTTGCAGCGAGGGCCGGGTGCTCTACGGCCATGTTTTCCGTAACGCCATGCTGATCGTGATCGCGGGTTTTCCCGGCACCTTCATCCATGCCTTCTTTTCCGGCTCGCTCCTGATCGAGACCATCTTCTCGTTGGACGGGCTCGGACTGCTCAGCTTCGAGAGCGTGCTCAACCGCGACTACCCCGTCGTGTTCGGCACGCTCTACATCTTCTCGCTGGTCGGCCTCGTGATCAATCTTGTGTCCGACCTTACGTATATGTGGATCGACCCCCGGATCGATTTCGAGGCGCGGGAGGTCTGATGAGTCTGGCCGCCCCAACCAAGCCGATCGAAACCACAGCGAAGTCGCCGCTCGGCGATGCCGTTCCCATCACGCGCAAGCCGTTCGCGCCTTCGCCGCTCAACCGGAGGCGCTGGCAGAATTTCAAGGCGAACCGGCGCGGCTACTGGTCATTCTGGATCTTCATCCTCCTGTTCGTGATCTCGCTTTTCGCCGAGCTGATCGCTAATGATCGGCCGTTCCTGATCAAGTTCGACGGCCGTCTCTATTGGCCGGCCTTCGTGACCTATTCGGAAACGACTTTCGGCGGTGACTTCGAAACCGCGGCCGACTATCGCGATCCCTATTTGCAGAAGCTCATCAAGGAGAAGAACGGCACCATCGTCTGGCCGCTGATCCGCTACTCCTACGACACCCACAATCTCGATCTGCCGACGCCGGCGCCATCGCCGCCGACCTGGATGCTGACCGAGAAGCAATGCAAGCCGGTGGTCGAGAAGAAGGGACTGACGAGCTGCCGCGACCTCGAATACAACTGGCTCGGCACCGACGATCAGGGGCGCGACGTGGTGGCGCGGCTGATCTACGGCTTCCGCATTTCGGTTCTGTTCGGCCTCTGTCTCACGATCGTCTCGTCCGTCATCGGCATCGCGGCCGGCGCGGTGCAGGGCTATTTCGGCGGCCGGGTCGACCTCATCTTCCAACGCTTCATCGAGATATGGACGGCGATCCCCTCGCTCTACCTTCTCCTGATCCTGTCCTCGGTGCTGGTGCCGGGATTCTTCGTGCTGCTCGGCATCCTCCTGCTGTTCTCCTGGGTCTCGCTGGTCGGTCTTGTGCGGGCCGAGTTTCTGCGCGGACGCAATTTCGAATACATCCAGGCGGCGCGGGCGCTCGGCGTCTCCAACCCGGTCATCATGTTCCGACACCTGCTGCCGAATGCCATGGTCGCAACCATGACGTTCCTGCCCTTCATCGTGTCGAGCTCGGTGATGACGCTGACGGCGCTCGATTTCCTGGGCTTCGGCCTGCCCCCGGGCTCGCCCTCGCTCGGCGAGTTGTTGTCGCAGGCCAAGTCCAATGTGCAGGCGCCCTGGCTCGGCTTCTCCGGCTTCTTCTCGGTTGCGATCATGCTGTCGCTTCTGATCTTCATCGGCGAAGCGGTGCGCGACGCCTTCGATCCGCGCAAGACGTTCAGGTAGGGTCATGGACGCGATCAACCAGCCCCTGCTCAGCGTGCGCGAGCTCTCGGTCGCCTTCCACCAGGGCGGCGCCACCACGCTCGCGGTCGACAAGGTCTCGTTCCAGATCAAGCGCGGAGAATGCCTCGCGCTGGTCGGTGAATCCGGCTCCGGCAAATCGGTCAGCGCGCTCTCGATCCTGAAGCTCCTTCCTTATCCAAATGCCTCGCATCCTTCGGGCAGCATCCGCTTCAAGGGCCAGGAGCTGATCGACCGGTCCGAGCATGAGATGCGGGAGATCCGCGGCAGCGACATCTCCATCATCTTCCAGGAGCCGATGACCTCGCTCAATCCGCTGCACACCATCGAGGCGCAGATCGGCGAAATCATCCAGCTGCATAATCCGACCAGCAATGCGCAGGTGCGCAAGCGGACGCTGGAACTGCTCACCCAGGTCGGCATTCCCGAGCCCGAGACGCGGTTGAGCAGCTATCCGCACCAGCTGTCCGGCGGCCAGCGCCAGCGCGTGATGATCGCGATGGCGCTGGCCAACGAGCCGGACCTCCTGATTGCGGACGAGCCGACCACCGCGCTCGACGTGACCGTCCAGGCGCAGATCCTGGCGCTGCTCGCCGAGATCCGCTCCCGGCTCGGCATGAGCCTGCTCTTCATCACCCATGATCTCGGCATCGTGCGCCGCATCGCCGACACGGTCTGCGTCATGAAGGGCGGCCAGATCGTCGAGCAGGGCCCGGTCGAGCAGGTCTTCAAGACGCCAAAACACCCCTATACCCGCGATCTGCTCGCAGCGGAACCGAAGCCCGACCCGGCGCCGCCGCAGCCGAACGCGCCGGTGGTGATGTCGGCCAATGATCTGAAGGTGTGGTTTCCGATCAAGCGCGGCCTGATGCGCAAGACGGTCGGCCACATCAAGGCGGTCGACGGCGTCAGTGTCGCCGTGCGCAAGGGTGAGACGCTCGGCGTCGTCGGCGAGTCCGGCTCGGGCAAGACCACGCTGGGGCTGGCACTGCTGCGGCTGATCTCCTCGGACGGACGCATCGTGTTCCTGGGGAAAGGCATCCAGGGCCTGCGCTTCAAGGAGATGCGCCCCTTCCGGCGCGACATGCAGATCGTATTTCAAGATCCGTTCGGCTCGCTCTCGCCGCGCATGTCGGTGTCTGACATCATCGCCGAAGGTCTTTCCGTGCATCAGCCGGGGCTGTCGCGCGAGGAACGCGAGGCGCGCGTCGTCAAGGCGCTCGACGACGTCGGGCTCAATCCGGAGACGCGCTTCCGCTACCCCCACGAATTCTCCGGCGGCCAGCGCCAGCGCATCTCGATCGCGCGCGCGATCGTGCTGGAGCCGGACTTCGTCGTGCTGGACGAGCCGACCAGCGCGCTCGACATGCTGTTCCAGGCCCAGATGGTCGACCTCTTGCGCGAGCTCCAGCGCAAGCGCGAGCTCACCTACATGTTCATCTCGCACGATCTGCGCGTCGTCGCCTCGCTCGCCAGCCATCTCATCGTCATGCGCGGCGGCAAGGTGGTTGAAGAAGGACAGGCCGCCGAGCTGTTCAAGAGCCCGAAGACGGATTACACGCGCGCGCTGTTCGCCGCCGCGTTCCGGCTGGAGACGGCCGGCAACGGGGCGACAGCGACCTAGTCTCTGGCAGGGGTTAGGCGAAGCCGTAACCCGCCGCTTCTCTGTCCGCGGGAACTGAAGAGGTGGGTTACGCTGACGCTAACCCACCCTACGAGGTCTGGCTATAACCGCTTGGTCGCGACGATTTCACTGCCGGCCGCCTTGATCCGCGCGATGGCCGGCTCGATTGGTTCGATCACGGTTGCCATGTGATGGGCATTGGCGTGAACCATTGTGCTGCCATCGCGAACGATCGCCACGTGTCCCTTCCAGAAGATCAGATCGCCGCGCAGCAAGCGGCCTCGTTCGTGCGGCTCCAGCGCGCGGCCGAGACCGGCGAGCTGCATGTCGCTGTCGCGCGGGCAGCCGATCCCGGCGGACGTCAGCGAGACCTGCACCAGGCCCGAGCAGTCGATGCCAAGGCTGCTCTTGCCGCCCCAGAGATAGGGAGTTCCGACAAAGCGCTCGGCGACGGCGACGAAGTCAGGCTCGCGATGGTCGAGCGGGACGAGATGCGCCTTCGGCAAGAACGTTCCTTCGCGCGTCGCCGCGAAGGGCCCTTCCTCGCGCACGATCGCGAGCCTCGAGCCCAGCATCAGCGTGTCCGCCGGCGGCAACTTGATCGAGGGGCCGGGGAACGCAAAGGTGCGAAGTGCGCTGACCTTGTGGGTCGGTGCAGCCCCCGCCCTCATCAACGCTGCGTCCGGCAGCCAGCCGACATAGCCATCGCCTCCGAGTTGACCCCAGGCCCAGCCCTCCCCGTTGCTGTCGTAGACCGTCACGCGCTCACCGCGCAGAGCTTCGGTCATCAGCATCGCGTTCCCAGACGGTTGCTCGCGTAGCGGCGCGATGGGATGGGCCACCTCGAATTCCTCGCCCGTGACGAAGCGGTTCGCCTGCACCTTTCCTTCGAGGTATTTCGCGGCAATGTCGCCCCGCGCCGGCGTCAGCCGAGGATCATGCATAGCGTTCGCTCAGCAACGAATAGATGGCCCGCGCAGCCTGGCATTCGCCCCCCTCGGGGCGCGCAGGTTTAGCCGACGGCGTCCAGCCATAGATATCGACGTGCAGCCAGCTCCTGGCATGCTCGACGAAGCGCTGCAGGAACAGCGCGCAGGTGATCGAGCCGGCAAAGCCGCCTGATGGCGCGTTGGTGATGGTGGCGGTTTTGGAATCCAGCCAGGCATCGTATGGCGGCCACAGCGGCAGGCGCCACAACGGATCGTTCTCCTTCAGTGCACAACGCGCGACGTCGGCGGCAAGCGTTTCATCGTTGGTGTAGAAGGGCGGCAGATCCGGTCCCAGCGCGACGCGCGCCGCGCCGGTGAGCGTGCCCAGATCGATCAGCAGATCGGGCGTCTCCTCGTCGGCCAGCGCCAGGGCATCGGCGAGCACGAGGCGGCCTTCGGCGTCGGTGTTGCCGATCTCGACGGTGATGCCCTTGCGCGAGGTGAAGATGTCGAGCGGGCGGAAGGCGTTGCCGGCGACGGCGTTCTCCACCGCTGGAATCAGCACGCGCAGCCGCACCTTCAGCTTCGCATCCATCACCATGCGCGCGAGTGCCAGCACGTTGGCGGCGCCGCCCATGTCCTTCTTCATGATCAGCATGCCGCTCGACGGCTTCAGGTCGAGCCCGCCGGTATCGAAACACACGCCCTTGCCGACCAGCGTCACCTTGGGATGATCGGGATCACCCCAGCCGATGTCGATCAGCCGCGGCGCGCGGCTGGAGGCCATGCCGACAGCGTGGATCAGCGGAAAGCTCTTCGCGAGCTCTTCGCCGATGGTACACGCGCAGCTCGCGCCGAACTCGGCGGCGAGCGCTTGCGCGGCTGCGGCGAGTTCCGAGGGGCCCATGTCGTTGGACGGCGTGTTGATGAGGTCGCGCGCCAGCATGGCCGCATCCGAGATGCGATCGATTTCGGCCGCGTCGATGCCTTCCGGCGGCACCAGGCGCACATCCGGGCGATCGGCCTTGCGGTAGCGGCCGAAGCGGTAACATCCCAGTGCAAAGGCGAGCGCGGCGAGCCGTGCATCGTGAGGTGCATTGGCGAAGCGATAAATGCCCGGCGGCAGCAGGCCGGGCAGGGCGCCCGGCCGGAACAGGTCTCGGGATCTCGCACCGTCGTCTTCGAGGCCGAACAGCACCTGCGCAATCGTACCGTCAGGCGCAGGCAGCGCCAGATAGCCGCCCGGCTTGGCGGCAAAGGCGCTGGCGCTCGCGAACTTGCGTTGTGCGGGCGTCAGCGTCTCGACGACCTGATCCCAGCTCGATTTGGTGACGAAGGTGATCGGGGTGGCGGCGGATGACGTCTCGAAGACAGAAGGCATTGGCGGGTCCGGATCGTCGGATCAAGCGGTCATGCGAACGGACGAGACTTCGCAGAGTTCGGCGACGGCTGCAATCGCTCGCTGGCCGCGTATTGACGGGGCAAGGCGAAACCGTGCTCTGACCCGCCTCGTATCTCACACCGAGCACTGCCGTTCGCAAGAGCAAAGTCGCAGGGCTTTACTAGCGTTGCGGTTGTGGCATTATCCGCGATTATTTTAGATTGCGTCGATCGCCTTCATATACCGGACGCAGAGTCGCAGTGGCGCTCGGTTGGTCATTGTTGGCTGTTTGGGTCCGAATTTGTTCGTCGAAGCATTTCTCTCATCGCTTGGGCGGCGCAGCATTGCAAATGAGCGGCGCAAAATGGATAGATCGTTCGTTATTGCGCAGATTTCCGACCTGCATCTGGACGGGTCAGGCCGACTGCTTCCGGCCGTCGAGACGCTCCGGGCCGCGATCTGCGAGAAAATGTCGGGCGTCGAGGATGTCCCCGATCGTATCCTGCTGATCACGGGCGATCTGGTGGACGACCCGACGCCGCGTGCGCTCGACGAGGCGCTTTCCGTCATCGCGTCATTCCGGCAGACCGGACTGTTCACTGACATCCAGGCCGTTGCCGGCAATCACGATGTCAAGCGGCCAAGCCAGCTGGCGGGCCGACATGATGTTTACGACTATTTGCATCTGCCGCGGACCGCGAAGAGCGTCTATTACCGTCAGGCAGGCCTCGACCTGGTGCTGCTCGATTCCAATCGCGCAAGCCTGATGAAGCTCGCGAGCGGCAATCTCGACGAGAGCACCTACAAGGCGATGGTCGCGGATTCGGCCCGGCTGAGCGCCGAATTCGCGGGCAGCCTGGGTTCAGCGGCACGTGCCGATCATATCGAGCCGGCAGAAAACCCGGTGCGCGTGCTGGCCCTGCACCATCATCCGCTGCCGCAGGCGACCGGCGAAGGAAAGCGCTTTCTCGGCGTGCCCGATGAACCGCTGATGTATCTCGCTGCACCGGCGACCTTCCTCGAGGCCGCCACCTCGCTCAACGTCGATCTGGTTCTGCATGGTCATCGCCATGTCGAGGGACTGACCCGCTATTCCATCCCGGATCCGTGTGCGACATCGAGCGAGAGCGGCGAGGCGTTCTGGCGCACGATCTACGTGCTCTCATGCCCATCCTCGACCGGGCAAGCCGGCGACGATGCCGGGTTCAACATCATCCATTTCGGCCCCGCCTCCCGTACCGGCCGCCGGGAGCACCGTTTCGCGATCAGCCGTTATTCGAGGCGCCGCAATGATGCCGCCTTCAGGCTGCTCGACTCGAACCTGGCGGACGGCATCATCAAGCTGCCGGCTGGGCGGGACTTTTCCCGTGATCCGGCCGTTCAGTCCGTGATCGAGGTCGTCTCGTCCGGCGCGCTGAGGCGCGATCAGGTGGCGGCGATCGTCCGCCGGCTGTTCATGCGCCGCAGCTTCTATGATGAAGGGCAGCCAGATTGGGCCAATTCGCTCTACACGTACGTCGTCTCGTCGCATGCCTGGGCGGAGCTCGAGGGCAAGATTGCGAGGTCCGGACCGAGATCTGATGCCGGCGCGCTCGCCGCGGTCGGAACTCAGCTCGGCCGATTGATCGAGCAATCCGCTGACGTGCTCGGCATCGGTCGCGCTCAGCTCGATGAGCTCTGCGGGAAGGGCTTGATCAAACATGAGGACTTCCTGCGCCAGGTACCGCGGCTACCTTGCGAGGACGTCGACGTTCAGCGGCAGGCGCGGCAAAGGCTGCAATTGCTGCAGGGTCTGGACCTGCATGTGAAGGCACTCGGTCTTGATCTGGACCTCGGCGGCGACGTGCCGTCTCAACCAACGCCGGCGTAGGAGGAATATGCTCTAGCCGCGTTAACCGGCCGTTAGGGTTAACATTCTACTGCTGGCGCGTTCGGCTCGACTCGAGCGGCTCGAGAGTCAAAGCGTCATGTGCCAACGGATCAGGCTTACCCGGCTACTTGCTTCCTCCTCGCTGGTCGCGGCGGTGGCGATGGGCCTCGGCGGCTGTACGGCCATGTCGAAACTCTCCGACGTGACGGGCTCGGTCGGTCCACAGGCGGAGACGGCCCCCGGCGATCGCGCGTCGGCCGATCCAACGCGCGCCGTCGAAGTCTATGGCGAGCGCTATCGCGCCAATCCCAAGAACGCCGACGCCGCACTCGCCTACGGACAGGCCTTGCGCGCCAACGGTCAGCGCGCCCAGGCCGCCGCCGTGCTCGAGCAGGCGACCATCGCCAATCCCGGCAACAAGGCGTTGCTGGCCCAGTACGGCCGTGCGCTGGCCGACAACGGTAATTTCCAGCAGGCTTACGACGTGCTGTCGAAGGCCCATTCGCCGGACAATCCGGACTGGCGCCTGCTTTCGGTACAAGGCACCACGCTGGACCAGATGGGCCGTCACGATGAGGCGCGTTCGTACTACGCGGGCGCGCTCAAGATCGCCCCGGGCGATCCAGGGGTGCTCTCCAATCTCGGCCTGTCCTACATGCTGTCGAGAGAGTTGCCGAAGGCGGAAGAGGCGCTGCGGCAGGCCTACGCCTCGCCGCGTGCGAGCGCCCGGGTTCGGCAGAACCTCGCCTTGGTCGTCGGTCTCCAGGGCCGCTTCGCGGAAGCGGAAACCATCGTGAAGGCGGACCTGCCGCCCGACCAGGCCGCAGCCAATGTCGCCTATCTCAAGGAGATGCTGAGCCGCAGCGAGGCCCCGCGCGGTGCACCGAAACGGACGCCGGTGGCTGCGCTGAGCCAGAGCGACTGATCAGATCCGACTTGCCGGCCTTTGAGGCGGACCGTTTGGCCCAGCCTGGCTTACTGCATCTCGGTGACCTTGATGGCGGTGGGCCCGAGAATGACGACGAACAGCACCGGCAGGAAGAACAGGATCATCGGCACCGTGAGCTTCGGCGGCAGAGCGGCCGCCTTCTTCTCGGCCTCGTTCATGCGCATGTCGCGATTCTCCTGCGCCATGACGCGCAAGGAATGGCCGAGCGGGGTTCCGTAACGTTCGGCCTGCTGCAGCGCCAGACACACCGACTTGACGCCCTCGAGCCCGGTGCGCCGCGCCAGATTCTCATAGGCGACCTTGCGGTCCTGCAGATAGGACAGCTCCGCGGTGGTCAGGGTGAACTCCTCCGACAACGCGATCGACTGTCCGACGATTTCGTTCGCGACCTTGCGGAATGCCATCTCGACCGACATGCCGGATTCGATGCAGATCAGGAGCAGGTCGAGCGCGTCGGGAAACGCACGCTTGATCGAGAGCTGGCGCTTGGAGATCGCATTCCTGAGGAACAGCATGGGGGCCTGGAGGCCGAGGTAGGCGGCGCCGATGCAGATGCCGATCTTGATCGGCATCGACTGCTCCATGCGCGCGATCACGAACACGTAGAGGACCGAGCCGATGAAGAGCACGATCGGGGCGACCATGCGCGCGAACAGGAAGGTGATGTAGGGTGCCTGGCCGCGGTAACCCGCCATGATGAGCTTGTCTCGGGCAGCTTCCTGCGCGAGCCATTTGGTCAGGTTGAAGTCTTCCACCACTTTGGAGACGAGCTGCTTCGGCGTCTGCCGCAGCGAGACCTTCTCGTTCTTGTTGAGGCGCTCACGCTCGCGCTGCCGGATGCGCTCCCGCTCGCTTGCCACCGCCTTCATGCGCTTGGAGAGGCCCTCGCCGGCGAATAGCGGCATCACCAGCGTATAGACGGTGGCGCTCGCGGCAATGGCCGCGAGCATCATGGTCATGAAGCGGACGTCGTGCAGTTTCGAGACGAGGAATTCGACCATACGACACCGTCAAAAATCGAAGTTGATCATCTTCTTCATCACCAGGATACCGATCGACATCCAAACGACGCAGCCGACCAGCATCAGCTGTCCGGTGGGGTGAGTCCAAAGTACCGAGATGTATTGCGGCGTCGTGAGATAGACCAGGAACATCACGATCGGCGGCAGCGAGCCGATGATGCCGGCGGAGGCCTTGGCTTCCATCGACATCGCCTGGATCTTCTCCTTCATCTTCTTGCGGTCACGCAGCACCTTGGAGAGGTTGCCGAGCGCTTCGGAGAGGTTGCCGCCCGACTTCTGCTGAATCGAGACCACGATACCGAAGAAGTTGGCCTCCGGCAGCGGCATGCGCTCGTAGAGCCTCGCGCAGGCCTCGCCCAGCGGCATGCCGATCGCTTGTGTCTCGATGATGGTCAGGAACTCGCTGCGTAGCGGTTCAGGTGCATCTGCGGCCACGACCTTGATCGATTCGAACAGCGGCAGACCCGCCTTGATGCCGCGGACGATCACGTCGACCGCGTCGGGCAATGCAGCGAGGAACTTGGCTTCGCGCCGCTTCTTCAGGAAGCCGAGTGCCCAGCGCGGCAGGCCGAAGCCTCCGGCAAAGGCGAGCCCGGCAGCGCCGATCAGGCCGCCGCCGGCGAACAGGGCGGCCGCGAAGAAAACGCCCGCGACGACGGCGGACACGATCCAGAATTTCTGCGTCGTCCAATCGAGCCCTGCCTGGGACAGGCGCACGCTGAGCGGAGCGCTCTTCTCCTGGGCGCGTCGCGCCTCGAGGTCCTTGAGCGTGGATTCCACCTGCTCGCGGCGTGAGCGCTGGGTCTTCTCGGCCTGGCGGATCGTGGGCGCCTCGGCGCGTGCGACCGACGCGCGGCGGCTTTCCGCCTTCCGCTCTCCGGACAGCAGCGGGTAGAGGAAGACCCAGGCGACGCCGCCGACCGCTGCGGTGGCGAGGAAGGCTAGGGCGAGGACCTGCATGTTCATGGCGCTGCTACCCCGCTCACGTCTGCGGCGCGACTTCCGCCGCGTCGAGCGCGGCGGCAAGGCGCTTCTCCTCGCCGTAATAGCGGGCGCGCTCCCAGAACCTGGGACGGCCGATTCCGGTGGAGCGGTGCCGGCCGATGATCTTGCCGTTGGCGTCCTCGCCGACCATGTCGTAGAGGAAGATGTCCTGGGTGATGATAGTGTCGCCTTCCATGCCCATCACCTCGGTGATGTGGGTGATGCGGCGGGACCCGTCGCGCAGGCGCGCGGCCTGGATGATGACGTCGATCGAGGCGCAGATCATCTCGCGGATGGTGCGCGACGGCAGCGAGAAGCCGCCCATCGTGATCATGGATTCGCAGCGCGACAGCGCCTCGCGCGGGTTGTTGGCGTGCAGCGTGCCCATCGAGCCGTCGTGTCCCGTGTTCATGGCCTGAAGCAGGTCGAAGGCCTCGGGTCCGCGGACCTCGCCGACGATGATGCGTTCGGGCCGCATACGCAGGCAGTTGCGCACCAACTCGCGCATGGTGACCTGGCCCTCGCCCTCGATATTGGGCGGACGGGTTTCCAGTCGCACCACATGGGGTTGCTGGAGCTGGAGTTCGGCGGCGTCCTCGCAAGTGATGACGCGTTCGTCGTGCTCGATGTAGTTGGTGAGGCAGTTGAGCAGCGTGGTCTTGCCCGAACCGGTACCGCCGGAGATCAGCACGTTGCAGCGGACCCGGCCGATGATCTGCAGGATCTCGGCGCCTTCGGGCGTGATCGCGCCGAATTTGACGAGCTGATCCAGCGTCAGCTTGTCCTTTTTGAACTTGCGGATGGTGAGCGTCGGGCCGTCGATCGACAGCGGCGGCACGATAGCGTTGACGCGGGAGCCATCGGCGAGGCGGGCGTCGCAGATCGGCGAGGATTCGTCGACGCGCCGGCCGACCTGGCTGACGATGCGTTGGCAGATGTTGAGGAGCTGCTGGTTGTCGCGGAAGCGGATACCGGTGCGTTGAATCTTGCCGCCGACCTCGATGTAGACGGTGTTGGCGCCGTTCACCATGATGTCGGCAATGTCGTCGCGTGACAATAGCGGCTCGAGCGGACCGTATCCCAGGACGTCGTTGCAGATGTCGTCGAGCAGTTCTTCCTGCTCGGCGATCGACATCACGATGTTCTTGATCGCGATGATCTCGTTGACGATGTCGCGGATTTCCTCGCGGGCGGACTCCGAATCGAGCTTGGCCAGCTGGGCAAGGTCGATGGCCTCGATCAGTGCGCCGAAGATGGTCGCCTTGACCTCGTAATAATTATCCGAACGCCGGCTCTCCATGGCCGGAGGCGGCGGCGCGGCCTTGGCGGGGGCAAGCGGCGGCGAGGCCACGGCCGGCGGAGGCGCGGCGCGCGACACCGTCGGTGCCGGAGCCTGGGCAGGCTCGAGCGAGACGGCACCGGGCTTGGGCGCCCGAAGGTCGGTGTCTGTTCCGCTACGCTTACCGAACACTTAACGACTCCATGCGGCGACTTATCTTCCCCGCAACTTCTCAATCAGAGGTGAAAACAGGGACGACTTTTGCTTCTTGGTCTCGCTGCGGCCCGTCAGGCGCTGGGCGATCTGCAGAAACATCTCGATCGACTTGTGGTTGGCGGAGATCTCCGCGATCATCTGGCCGTTGTTGGCCGCCGAGCCGAAGATCTGCGGCTCGAACGGGATCGAGACGATCGGCTGGCTCTCGATCGCCTTGGCGAACTCTGCGGCGGCGATTTCGGGCCGTTTCGGCACGCCGACCTGGTTCAGGCAATAGAGCGGCGGCCGGTCGTTGGGGCGGGCGGCCTTCAACAGATCGAACAGGTTCTTGGTATTGCGCAAATTGGCGAGATCGGGCGCGGCCACGATCAGGATGTCGTCCGCTCCGATCAAGGCCTGCCTGGTCCAGCCTGTCCATTGATGCGGAACGTCGAGCACGATGCAGGGCATGGTGGAGCGCAGCGTATCGAACACCGAGTCGAACGCGTCGGAGCCGAAATCATAGACCCGGTCGAGCGTGGCGGGTGCCGCCAGCAGGCTCAGATGGTCGGTGCATTTCGACAGCAGGCGGTCGATGAAAGCGGTGTCGACGCGGTCGGGCGAGAATACGGCATCGGCGATGCCCTGCGGTGGATCCTGGTTGTAGTCGAGGCCGGCGGTGCCGAAGGCGAGGTCGAGGTCGGCTACGACGGCGTCCATCGCGAGGTCACGTGCGATTGCCCAGGCGACGTTATGGGAGATGGTGGAAGCTCCGACGCCGCCCTTGGCCCCGACCACGGCGATGATGCGGCCGACCGCCTTGGCTTCCGGCGCCGAGAACAGGTTGCAGATCGAGCGCACGACGTCGATCGCGCCGACCGGCGCCAGCACGTAGTCGCTGACTCCGCGACGCACGAGCTCGCGATAGAGCGTGACGTCGTTAATGCGGCCGATCACGACCACGCGGGTGCCGGCGTCGCAGACGGTGGCCAGCTGGTCGAGCCCGCCCAAGAGGTCGTTGCGGCCGTCGCTCTCGAGCACGATCACGTTCGGAGTGGGGGCCGAGCGGTAGGCTTCGATGGCGGCCGCCATGCCGCCCATCTGAATCTTCAGATGGGCCTTGCCGAGACGGCGATCCTCGCCTGCCGACTGCACCGCGGCGGCAGTCTCGACGGTGTCGCAGAAGGCCTGGACCGAGACGCGCGGCGCGGGCGCAATATGCTCCTCCACCGGCGGAGGAGCTGCTGCCGGCTGCTCTTCTTGTGTCTGGCGTGCGTAGCTGATCATTTGCCGGTGTCGCTGAGTTTGGCCCTGTCGGCCTCAGGATAGGTGGTCGCCGACGTCGTTCCCCTGCGATACTTCTCGAAGCCGGTGATCCGACGCGGCGTGTATGACGGAGTTTCGGGCCGCGGCTGCTCGAGGTCCGACGGATTGTCGACCATGGCGGCGAGATTGCGCTGATAGGCGCAGCCGTAATTGTAGTAGTCCTTGTTCTCGAACCAGCGCTTGTTCTTCATCGAAGGTCCGATGTCTTCCGGCCACAGGCCGCAAGGACCGGCGACTGCCGCGATCTTGGAATAAGTGAGCCGGATCGGGGGGAGGAAGCGCTTGTCCTGCGGCTGGTAGGGGTGAACGCTGACGCCGCGCGGCGGAACGCCTGCGGCCGCCAACATCGCCTGGATCTCGCGCATCGTATCCGCGACCGGACGAGTATTGGGCGTATTGGAAGGAACGTCGATGCGGATCGCACCGGTGCCTTCGTGCAACCACGCCGATGCGAGGCCCATCACGTCGGCGCGCTGGGCGGCGGTCAATCCGCCGCGGGCATGGCCCACGAAGACGACGGTCGAGCGGTTCTGCTCCTCGATCGCGATCGGGTGGCGCTGCTTGTAGTCGTCGGGAATGGAGGCCGTGAGAACTTCGTCGTGCTGGCAGCCTGCGAGCACGAGCGCCATGCCGACGAGCGCGCCACCGAGGCGGATGGCGCGTTTGCGAAGCTGGGGTGGTCTTGTGATCATCGTAAAGTCCCCGTTCCGCATCAGTCGGTGATGAAACCGTAGGTGCCGCGATAGTTCTTCGCAGGTTCGGTCCGTCCGGGCACGCCGTAGAGCCGATTGATACTGCCGATCAGCTGGGCCTGTGGATCCGCAGACGGGGCGAAGCCGTCATCCGGTCGCGACAGGTCCTTCGGCGCCACCGCGCGAACGACGTAAGGCGTCACGATCACGACCAGTTCGGTCGCGTTGTTGACGAAGTCGCGGCTGCGGAACAGCGTGCCCAGAATCGGGAGCTGCATCAGCCCCGGCATTCCGTTGACAGCCTGCTTGGTCTGCTGCTGAATAAGGCCGGCCATCGCCATGGCGCCGCCGGAGGGAATTTCCAGCGAAGTCTCCGCGCGGCGGGTCTTGATCGAAGGCACTGTCAGCGAGTTTACCGTGGTCGAGGTCACGGCCTGGGACAGCGTGATCGCATTTTCATTTGACAGCTCGGAGACCTCGGTCATCACCCGCAGGCTGATCTTGCCTTCACTCAATACCACCGGCGTGAAATTGAGCGAGATGCCGAACTTCTTGAAGCTGATCTGAGTGGTACAGACGCGCGTGAGGGGGTCGCAGGCATAGCCTGCCGGCACCGGGAATTCACCGCCGGCCAGGAAGGTCGCGGACTCGCCAGAGATCGCAGTCAGGTTCGGCTCCGCCAGCGTCCTGATCACGCCGGCGCTCTCCATCGCACGCAGGGTCGCCTGCACCGATGGCGCTGCGCCGAAATTCGCAGTCAGGTTGTTGCCATCCACCAGGTTGCGGCCCAGGGCCGTGAACGGGTTGGAGTTGGTGAAGCTCACCACCGAAGTGCCATAGTTGAGATTGGCGGTGAGGTCGATGCCGAGCTGCTTGACGATCGTGCGCGCAACTTCGGCGACGGTCACCTTCAACATGACCTGGTCGCGGCCGCGAACGACGATCGAATTCACCACCTTTTCGACGCCGCCCGCGAGGCGCGCAGCGAGTTCGTTGGCCTGCTGCGCTTCCATCGGGTTTGCTGCGGTGCCGGACAGGACGACGCCATCCCCAAGCCCGTCGATCTGGATGTCTGAGTTCGGCAGAATCTGCTTCAGTGCGGCCCGCACGCCGTTCAGATCGCGCTTGACCGCGATGTCGTAGGCCGCGATCTGCTGACCGGCGGAATCGAAGAACACGATATTGGTCTGGCCCACCGCGGCGCCGATGATGTAAGCGCGCTGCGCGGAACGGACCACCGCGTTGGCAATCTTGGGGTCGGCAACCAGCACATCCTTGATGTCGCGAGGCAGGTCGACGACGATGGATTTTCCGACCCCGAGCGAGAGGAAGCGTGCGTTCGACTGCCCTTCCGCGGAGGGTGGCGCGACGGGTCGGTAATCGGCGGCGACCACAGGGGTCATCACCGGACCGAGCGCCAGCGCGACCGACAGCGACAGCGCACGAACCAGCGAGGTTCGCATCGTCGCGGAAGCCGCCCTGCATTTGTTGTCGACTGTCTTCATCGTACCTTAGCCGTCTGACTTGGAATGCCGTAGCGAATGATCGAAACGCCGTCTTGCTTCTGCGTGGAGTCGTCGAGCGGGATCTCGCTCATCTTGACGTCGACGATACTTCGCAGCGCCAGTGACAGCGTCCCGCTCTGTCGCGCCGCGGAGAGCGTGGCGGTCTGCGCGGGGTTGAGCTCGAGAGTGACGGTCTTGCCGACCACCGCGTTCTGGCCATCCTTCTCCTTGGGCGCCTGGTCGATCGCCAGGACTCGGATATTGGCCAGGATGATCTCGGAGGTGACGATATCAGGGGCGCCGCTGCTCTGGTCTGGGTTCTTCAAGCGGCGGGTGAGCAGGACGTCGACCCGGTCGTTCGGCAGGATGAAGCCGCCCGCGCCGGTCTCCGGGGAGATCTCGGTCGAGATCGCCCGCATGCCGGTGGGCAGGATTGCCGCCATGAAGCCGGAGTTCTCGGCCTTGACCAGTTTCTGGTCGCGGATCGGTTCACCCTGAATGAACGGTGCGCGCGCGATCGAACCGGCAACTTGGGTCGCTCCTTCGGGGCGCTCGTTGCGGCGGATGAATGTGGCGCTGGCGGTCGCGGCCGGCCAGGTCTGCCATTGCACGTCTTCCGGCTTCACGGTCTGGCCCAGGCCGATGTCGTTCTTGGCCACGAGGACGTCGACGGTCGGCAATTGTGCGACAGGAGGCGCAGGCGGCGCCGAATTGTCGGTGCCGCTCGCCAGGTACGCGGCGACGCCGCCGGCGCAGATGGCGACCGCCAGGACGACAATGCGTGCCCTATTCATACGCTTCGACTTTCCACAATACGCTGCGACGCTGCCGCTGCCGTGATCGGCAGTTGACCAGCTATTCGTCAAAGCATGGTTAATGAGGCGTATCTAAATCGGCTTAACGCGGGGTTTACCCGAAGCGTTCAGCGCAGGGCGAGGCGAGCGAGGTCGATCGCCTTCACCCATTCGGTCTCCGGGTAGACCATCAACGCGCTCAGCGCGAGCGCGATGCCGTATGGAATGCCGCTCTCCTTGGCGTGCAGCCGTGCAAGCCAAGTCTGGCCCGCCAGCCCATAGGGCAGCGGCCATTGCCGGAACTGGAGCAGGAGCAGCGTCAGCGCGCCGCCGAACAGCGAGGCGTAGAGCAGGAAGTTCATCAGATGTGCGAAGCCGAACCAGAGCGCGACGGACGCCGCGACCTTGGCATCGCCGCCGCCTACCCAGCCCATCGCAAAGCAGGTAAAGGCCACGACCAGGAGCAGCGCGCCAGCGCCGACATGGCTCAGCAGCTCGTACGGTGCCATGCCACCGGCGAAGGCGAGCACGAAGAAGCCTGCGACCAGCGCCAGCGACACGCGGTTCGAGATCGTCAT
Source organism: Bradyrhizobium sp. (assembly GCA_035575945.1). Lineage (GTDB taxonomy): Bacteria > Pseudomonadota > Alphaproteobacteria > Rhizobiales > Xanthobacteraceae > Bradyrhizobium. The sequence goes on from DATLXF010000031.1 coordinate 289,109, forward strand.
CGTGAACAGGTCGCTCGCGGCTGCGAACGCCATCAGGGCCGGGAAAAGCAGAAGGCGCGCAAGGTCGAGAATCATGGGCTGCGTCTTGAGGCCTGGGTTTGCCGCTGAAACCGGCGTCGGCGGATGCTAGCGCGCAGTGCTAAACAAACCGACAACGGCAGCAGAGCCGCACGGGGCCGGAACCGGCAAATGCTTCACCAGAAGCTGGCGATTCGCGCGGCGAGCGCGACTGTCGCGAGCAGCAACGCAAGGCATATCCAATAGGCCGGCGAGCCGGCTTGCGGCGCCTTCGCCTCGTGCGCCGCGACGGCGACATCGGTTCTGAACTCTTGCAACGCCACTGGAACTCGCCGCCTTCAAAGACAAAGCCCCGGTGGTCCGGGGCTTCTGCCGTCGTTCGCAGACCTGCTTACTTCAGCGACGTGCTGATCGAGGTGAACTTCGTGTTCAGCGAGCTGCCGAGATTGTTGACGACCGTGATGATCGCCAGCGCGATGCCGGCGGCAATCAGGCCGTATTCGATGGCGGTAGCGCCGGATTCATCTTTCGCGAAACGCGCAATCAAGTTCTTCATGAACAAAACTCCGTTGGTGGATCGCCTCGTTCGGCGCTAGTAGTTGACGCATTGACCATGAGAGCCGAGCTCTTTCGGTAGAGTTAATTCGATCGGGCAAACCCACGTCCGGCGCGATGCTTCTGCCCAGGGTGAATTTCGCCTTAAGGACACTGCAGACTCGCTCGGTTCCGGATGCATCGCCAGCGCGAGGCCTGCTTCACCCTCCCTTAAATTTCGCGGAGTACGCCTAGAGCAGCCCTGAAACCGGCAAGAGAGGCGATTGATGTCGAGCCTGCCCATGCAAGTCGCGCTGATGCTCGGCGAAACCATCGTGAAGGTGATCCCTGTCACCTTCGTGCTCGCGGCGGTCTTCACCGTGCTGGAGCGCTTCTGGGCCTGCAACCCCGGTGCGCCGTGGTGGCGGAAGCGGGAGATCGTGACCGACATCTGCTACTGGTTCTTCGTACCCGTATTCGCCCGCACCATGCGGATCGGACTTCTGATCGTCGGCGCCAGTGTCCTCTTCGGCATCCATGACGCCGACGGACTCATCGCCTTCTACGACAATGGCCATGGTCCGCTGGCCCAGCTTCCGCTTTGGGTGCAGGCTGTGCTGTTCCTGGTGCTGTCCGACTTCATGCTGTACTGGCTGCACCGGCTTTTCCACGACGGCGGCTTCTGGAAGTACCATGCCATCCATCATTCGTCGGAGGAGATCGGCTGGATCTCAGCAGCCCGCTTCCATCCGGTCAATCTCTTGCTCGGGACGATCAGCGTCGACGTCGTGCTGCTGATGGCCGGCATATCCCCGAACGTCATGATCTGGGTCGGGCCGTTCACCACTTTCCATTCGGCCTTCGTGCACGCCAATCTGAACTGGACCTTCGGGCCCTTCAAATACGTGCTGGCAACGCCGGTATTCCACCGTTGGCACCACACCTCGCTCCAAGAGGGCGGCGACACCAATTTTGCCGGGACATTCCCGATCTGGGATGTGTTGTTCGGCACCTTCCGCATGCCGGAGGGCAGGCTGCCGCAGGACTACGGCAAGGATGAAGCGACCATGCCGAAGGCGTTCGGGGGCCAACTCGCCTATCCCTTTCGCGATTAGGGTTAGGATGACGGGAAACGCAAACGCCGGTCCGTTCAAACATTCGTCGGCGAGTTTGCGGAACGTTCACGAATTGAAGGCAGGTTAGCCGGGTCGGGCGCCGGCTCCGCTGTGTGTTTCTGCCGGTTTGTGACGTCCCGGGGGTAAGAGTATGCGTAAAGAAATCTTGCGCCGTCATGCGCGTGCCTGTCTTCTGGTTGCCGCCGCGGCACTGGCATGGCCGGCCGCCGGCCTTGCCGAGGCCACCGCCGACACCATCGCCGTCAATGTCGACCAAGCCAAGCTGGTGCGGCTGCCTGGCAAGGTGGCGACCATCGTGGTCGGCAACCCCCTCATCGCCGACGTCACGCTCCAGCCGGGCGGGATGATCGTCGTGACCGGAAAAGGCTATGGGGCTACCAACTTCATCGCGCTGGACCGCAGCGGCGAGATTCTGGTGGACCGCCAGATCCAGGTTGAAGGACCGAGCGACCGGCTCGTCACCGTCTATCGCGGGATCGAGCGCGAGTCCTACAGCTGCGTACCGATCTGCCAGCGCCGCGTGACGCTCGGCGACAGCGACACCTACTTCAACAACACGATGAGCCAGGCCGGTTCGCTGAGCAATACTGCCAGCGGTGGTGCCGGCGCGGCTGCCAAACCCAACTAGGTCGTCGCCCCGGTTCTGTGGGTGCCGGGAGGAGCCAAGCTGCTGCTGGCTGCAAGGGCGGCCTCCGTGTGCGTCGTTCCTCCGTCTGCTCCGGGCCACACCTGGTTAACGCATTCCTAACGGCGCGGTCCGCCGGATGCGGATCGTATGAAACACTTAGACAATCAGTTTCCGCTATTGAACGAGAGGATGATCGCGGCTGCTGGGGAATTTGACGAGATGCCATCGCCTGCACCTACGAGGTTCACGCTCCGGAAAGCGCTGGCCCGGTTTTGCGACAACCGCCGCGGCTCCGCCGCCGTCGAATTTGCGCTGGTCGCGCCGATGTTCTTCGCGCTGCTGTTCGCCATCATCGAGACGGCTCTGATGTTCTTCTCGAGCCAGGTGCTGGAGACGATCGCGCAGGACTCCGCGCGTGCGATTCTGACCGGTCAGGCGCAGGCACAGAACGGCTCGGTGGCGGCCTGTCAGACCTCGCCCAATTCGGTCTCTGCCTGCGATAAGACCACGTTCAAGACCTTCGTCTGCAGCAAGATCCCGGCTCTGTTCGATTGCAGCAAGCTTTACGTCGACGTCGTCAGCACCAGTTCCTTCGGTTCACTCAGTCTTGCCAATTTCGGCAATTCCTGCAGCTTCAACCCGAACGGCATGCAGTACAGCGCCGGGTCCTCCGGCCAGGTGGTCGTGGTACGCCTGTTCTACCAATGGCCGCTCTTCGTCACCGGCCTTGGCTACAACATGGGGTGCAGCAACAAGCGGCTGCTGGTGGCGACCGCCGCGTTCAAGAACGAGCCCTTCTGAGGCAGATGGATCCGAGCCGACCGATGCAGACGATCGCGAATATCTGGAGGAATCCACGTTGCGCCATGCGCGACTTCGCCGCCGACACGCGCGCGCTCGCGGCGACCGAGTTCGCGGTCATCGTACCGCTGATGCTGGTGACGTTCTTCGGCACCGTCGAAATCTCGTCCGCCGTGGCGGCCAACCGCAAGGTTACATTGATCGCGCGGACACTGTCGGACCTGACATCGCAATCGACCACGCTTGATAACGACGGCATGAAGGATACTTTCACCGCAAGCATCTCGGTCGTCATGCCCTACGACGCCGCGCTCGTGAAGGGCACGGTCTCCGAGATATGGATCGACGCCAACAGTGTCGCTACGGTTCTGTGGAGCAAGGCCGGCACCATTGCGAGCGGCGCGACGCAAGCCACATTGGCGACCTCGGCTCGGACGCCGGGTGAGAAGGTCACCGCGATCATTCCGCCGACGCTCTTGATTCCCTCGACTTACGTCATACTCGGCGAGGCGAGCTACACCTACAAGCCGACGATCGGCTACGTGCTGAAGTCGGATGTTAATCTCGGTGATCAGTCCTACACGCGGCCGCGCCAGGTCGCCTGCATCCCCTACAAGGACGGCAGCACACAGTATCCGTGCCCCTAAAAATCCAGGAGGCCGTGCGTCCGTCACCGCACGGCCTCCTGGTTTACTCAAGCTCCTTCGAGCCGATCGGGGCCGAGGCCCCGTGGGCTCAGCCCGCAGCGCGAAGGTTGTCGGCTGCCGACTTTCCGGAGCGGCGATCGGCCACGATTTCGTAGGAGATCTTCTGGCCCTCGCGCAGCGAGCCGAGGCCGGCGCGCTCAACGGCGCTGATGTGAACGAACACGTCCTGGCCGCCGTCGTCGGGCTGAATGAATCCGAAGCCCTTGGTTGCGTTAAACCACTTCACGGTTCCCATGCTCATGGGGGTAGTCCCTTCTCAGATAGTACAATGTCAGAGCCCACTCGCGTGGGCAGGTTAGATCGAACTTCTGGAAGGGTCGTCAGCGTGTCTGAACCGGCTGTACCGGTGGATGCCAATGTCGTCCGGCCAAAAATCGATTAATTCATTTTATCGGAAACGAGGGTCTGAAACAATCCGGACGTGCGCGATTATTTGATCCGCCGTGACGCCGACGGCGGACCAGTACAAGTCGAGATTTCGTCCCGCGCTTCAGCGCTGCAACTGACCTAGCGACGGCGGAACTGACCGCCGCGCTGCCCGGGGCGGGGTGGTCCGCCCGCCGTGCTCGGACGTTCGTCCTTATGGCGGAAAATCAGCCGGCCCTTCTCGAGGTCGTAGGGCGACATCTCCACCGTCACGCGGTCGCCCGCGAGCGTCTTGATGCGGTTCTTCTTCATCTTGCCGGCGGTGTAGGCGACGATCTCGTGTCCGGCGTCGAGCTGCACGCGGTAGCGCGCGTCGGGGAGGATTTCGGTGACCAGTCCCTCGAACTGGATCAGCTCTTCCTTAGCCATGAATGTCTCCAGGTCGTGGACGGCTAGTGCGAATAGGGTTTGCGGTTCGGTTGGCTGTTTGGCCGACTCTCGCGGCGCAAAAAGGCAACGCCTTGTATCCCATCAGGCGCCGCAGCGCTATGCGCGGAACGCTGTTCCGGACGGTCGGCAGCCGATGAATGCATCTTACCACCGGAGCGGCGGCGGCGAGAACCCTTGGACGCATTTGGTCCAGCGGAATGCCGCCCGTCGGCATGTCTTGGCTCGGCATGTCTTGGCTCGGCGTGCCGTCCTTCACCGTGCCTCCCGTCGCCTTGCTTGCCGGCACCATGGTGGCGTCCCTCGGTATGTCGTTCCTCTGTACGCCGCCCGTCACCATTCCGCGCGCCTTGCGGACGCTGGCCGGGACGGCCGCCCGGCCGGCCTTGTCTCTGCTGCGACGGCGCGGGGCCGGCATCGCGGCGGCCGGCATCGGTGCGGTGGTCCTCCCGCGGCAGGGCGACGCGAATCAGCCGCTCGATGTCGCGGAGATAGCTGAGCTCCTCGCCGCCTGCGACCAGCGAGATCGCGGTGCCGTCGGCACCGGCGCGCGCGGTGCGGCCGATGCGGTGGACGTAGGTTTCCGGCACGTTGGGAAGGTCGAAATTGATGACGTGGGTGATGCCATCGACGTCGATGCCGCGGGCGGCGATGTCGGTGGCAACCAGGGTGCGGATCTCGCCGGAGCGGAACTGGGCGAGCGTCCGCTCGCGATGGTTCTGGGACTTGTTGCCGTGGATGGCGCTCGCGGCAATGCCGGCCTTTTCAAGGGTCTTCACCACCTTGTCGGCACCGTGCTTGGTGCGGGTGAAAACCAGTGCGCGGTTGATCGGCTCATCCTTCAGGAGCCTGGTCAGGAAGGCCGGCTTGGCTGTGAAGTCGACCTGAACGATGCGTTGGTTGATCCGTTCGGCGGTCGAGGAAACCGGGGTCACCGCGACACGGGCGGGATCGCGCAGCATGGAATCGGCGAGTTCGGCGATGTCCTTGGGCATGGTGGCCGAGAAGAACAGCGTCTGCCGCTTGATCGGCAGCTTCGCGACGATTTTGCGGATGTCGTTGATGAAGCCCATGTCGAGCATACGGTCGGCTTCGTCCAACACGAGGAACTCGACGCTCGAAAGCTTCAGCCCGTTGCTCTGCACGAGGTCGAGCAGGCGGCCGGGGGTGGCGACCAGAACGTCGACGCCCTGCATCAGGGCGCGGACCTGGCGGCCCATCGGCACGCCGCCGATGGCAAGTGTCGAGGCCAGACGGATGTGGCGGCCGTAGGCGTTGAAGCTGTCCAGGATCTGGCCGGACAGCTCCCGGGTCGGCGACAGCACCAGGACGCGGGCGGTCTTGGGCTGCGGCTTGATGCGGTTCTCGAGCAGCCGGTGGAGAATCGGCAGCGCGAAAGACGCGGTCTTGCCGGTTCCGGTCTGGGCGATGCCGACGACGTCGCGGCCGCTCAGCGCGGTCGGGATGGTCTGGGCCTGGATCGGGGTGGGGGTGACGTAGTTCTCTTCACGAAGAGCGCGCGCGATGGGTTCGGCGAGGCCGAAATCCTGAAACGAAGTCAAAAGAGGGGTTCTTTCCATGTCAAAAGCGGGCGCCCGGCGCATTCGGCGCGGCGCGCGCAAAAGGGTGTCGAGAAGACACCTGCGTGTTTGGGGTGTCGGATGGGCTTGGGAGAATGGGGCAAGCCAGAGGCCCGTATGGGCTTAAGAACACGCGGCTCGCTACGACCTCTTGATTCGCAAGAAGTCTAGGATGGTCATATGGAACATTAAGGAGACGCTTTCAAGGCAAGGCGCGACCAAAACAGCACCTGGGGTGCGAAAATAATGATGCCAGAAATTTAGCCAGAAATGGCGATATGCCTAAATTATAATCTTACTGCCGCTTTGGCATACATTTTGGCTGCCTTAAATTTAGGCGATGTGACTTCGTCGAACTGAGAAATTGTGCCGATTTCTCAAGTGAATTCAATTTGTTAAGCGCCCTAAAATCCATGGCATGGTTCTTGCGATTCCGTTAATCGCAGGCGGCCGCGGGGGCCGCGCAGCATTTTCACGTCTGCGTCAGGGAGATGAGACACTCATGTTTAGCAAATCCACTCACGATATTGCGGCGTCATTTAGCCGCCGCGGCCTCCTCGCCGCGACCGCCGGGCTGGTGCTCGGTCTGGCTTCATTGACTGGCGCGAAGGCCGCGGACGACACCATCAAAGTCGGCGTGCTCCACTCCCTGTCCGGCACCATGGCAATCAGCGAAACCACGCTGAAGGACACTATCCTCTTCCTGATCGACGAGCAGAACAAGAAGGGCGGCGTGCTCGGCAAGAAGCTCGAAGCCGTTGTCGTCGACCCCGCTTCGAACTGGCCGCTGTTCGCCGAAAAGGCGCGCGAGCTGATCACCAAGGACAAGGTCTCGGTCGTGTTCGGCTGCTGGACCTCGGTGTCGCGCAAGTCGGTGCTTCCGGTGTTCAAGGAGCTCAACAGCATCCTGTTCTACCCCGTGCAATACGAGGGCGAGGAGAGCGAGCGCAACGTGTTCTACACGGGCGCCGCGCCGAACCAGCAGGCGATTCCCGCCGTCGACTATCTCATGAAGGAAGAGAAGGTGAAGCGCTGGGTGCTCGCGGGCACTGACTACGTCTATCCGCGCACGACCAACAAGATCCTGGAAGCCTATCTGAAGTCCAAGGGTGTCGCCCAGGAAGACATCATGATCAACTATACGCCGTTCGGTCATTCCGATTGGCAGACGATCGTGGCCGACATCAAGAAGTTCGGATCGGCCGGCAAGAAGACCGCGGTGGTCTCGACCATCAACGGCGACGCCAACGTTCCCTTCTACAAGGAACTCGGCAACCAGGGCATCAAGGCGAAGGATATCCCGGTGGTGGCGTTCTCGGTGGGTGAGGAAGAGCTCGCCGGTATCGACACCAAGCCGCTAATCGGCCATCTCGCCGCCTGGAACTACTTCCAGTCGATCAAGTCGCCGGAGAACGAGAAGTTCATCAAGGCGTGGCAGGCCTACACCAAGAATCCGAAGCGCGTGACCAACGACCCCATGGAAGCGCACGTGATCGGCTTCGACATGTGGGTCAAGGCCGTCGAGAAGGCGAAGTCGACCGATCCGGACAAGGTGATCGACGCTCTCCCGGGCATCGAAGCCAAGAACCTGACCGGGGGCACGTCCAAGATGCTCCCGAACCATCATATCACCAAGCCGGTGTTCATCGGCGAGATCAAGGGCAACGGCCAGTTCGACGTGGTCTGGAAGACCCCGAGCCTCGTCCCCGGCGATGCCTGGTCAAAGGAGCTCGACGGCTCCAAGGACCTGATCGGCGACTGGGTCGGCAAGAAGTGCGGCAACTTCAACACCAAGACCAACAAGTGCCTCGGCTCGGGTTCCTGATCCCGATCTGACGCGTCAATGCACGACCGGAGAGGGCGGCGAGCCCGCCGCCTTCTCCACTCATTTCTGCCGGGGTGATTTACGGTGCCAGCTCATTTGTCCGCCCGTCTCTGCTCGCTTGCACTCTCGTTGTTTCTGATCGCCTTCGCGCTGCCGGCCTTCGCCGGTGCGTTCGAAGATGCGGTTGCCAAGTTCGCCAATGACGATTTTTCCGATACGGAAGAGGCGATTGGTGCGATCGCGGGCAGCGGCAACAAGCTGGCTTTCCCGATCATCAGCGCGCTCCAGGACGGCCGCCTCATGGCTGATCCCGAGAGCAAGAAGGTCTACGTCATCGGCGTGGACGGCAAGTCGATTGACGCCGCGAGCGGCGAGGCCATTGCCAGCGTTCCCGACAGTGCGAGCGCGGTCCGCCTCAACAACCGCCTGCGTCGCAGCGTCGACGCCGCAATCGGAAGCCTGACGCTGCAGTCGCCGGATGTCGGAACGCGCCTGCAGGCGGCTCAATCCGTCTTCAAATCACACGAGGAGACCGCGCTCGAGGCGGTCGATGCCGCGCTGGCGAAGGAGAACAACAGATCGGTCAAGACCGCCCTCGGCGAGGCCCGTGCCGCGATTCTGCTGTTCAAGTCCGACGCCACGGAGGTCGAGAAGCTCGAGGCCGTCGGAACCCTCAAGGCGCGCGGCGACCAGGACGCGTTGGCGCTGCTCACCGGCATGGGCGACCAGCCGGCCTCGGTGACCAAGGCGGCCGCCAGCGCGATCGGCTCGATCCAATCCTCGTTGGCGGTCTGGTCCATGGTGCAGAACGCCTGGTACGGCCTCTCGCTCGGCTCGGTGCTGCTGCTCGCCGCGATCGGGCTCGCCATCACTTTCGGCGTGATGGGCGTCATCAACATGGCGCATGGCGAGATGGTGATGATCGGGGCCTACACCACCTTCGTGGTGCAGGAGGTGATCCGCACCCGTTACCCGGGACTGTTCGACTATTCGCTGCTGATAGCGGTGCCGCTCGCCTTCCTCGTCGCCGGGGTCATCGGCGTCCTGATCGAGCGCAGCATCATCCGCTTTCTCTACGGCCGTCCGCTGGAGACGTTGCTGGCGACCTGGGGCCTGTCGCTGGTGCTGCAGCAGGCGGTGCGCACCATGTTCGGCCCGACCAACCGCGAGGTCGGCAATCCCTCCTGGATGAGCGGTGCGTTCGAGCTGGGCCAGATCACCATCACCTATAACCGGCTCTGGATCCTCGTCTTCACGCTCGCGGTGTTCGCGATCCTGCTCGCGATGCTGCGCTACACCGCGCTCGGCCTCGAGATGCGGGCGGTGACGCAGAACCGACGCATGGCGGCTTCGATGGGCATCGCGACCTCGCGCGTCGACGCGCTGACCTTCGGCCTCGGCTCGGGCATTGCCGGCATTGCCGGCGTGGCGCTGTCGCAGATCGACAATGTCAGTCCCAATCTCGGCCAGAGCTACATCATCGACAGTTTCATGGTGGTGGTGTTCGGCGGCGTCGGCAATCTCTGGGGCACCCTGGTCGGCGCCTTCACGCTCGGCATCGCCAACAAGTTCCTTGAGCCGGTCGCCGGCGCCGTGCTCGGCAAGATCGCCATTCTGGTTCTCATCATCCTGTTCATTCAAAAGCGGCCCCGCGGCCTGTTCGCGCTCAAGGGCCGGGCGGTGGAAGCATGACCCCTCACATGCTGACGCGGTCGCTGGACCGTGGCGCGACGATCTTTCTCGCAATCGTTGCCGGCTGCGGCATCCTCATTCCGCTCTCCAACGTGTTGCTGCCCGCCGGCTCGTTCCTGCAGGTGCCGACCTACCTCGTCGCGCTCTGGGGCAAATATGTCTGCTACGCCATCCTGGCGCTCTCGATCGACCTGATCTGGGGTTATTGCGGCATCCTCTCGCTTGGCCACGGCGCCTTCTTTGCGCTCGGCGGCTACGCCATGGGCATGTACCTGATGCGGCAGATCGGCACCCGCGGCGTCTACGGCAATCCGATCCTGCCGGATTTCATGGTGTTCCTGAACTGGGATAAGTTGCCCTGGTACTGGTACGGCTTCGACATGTTCTGGTTCGCCGCGCTGATGGTGCTGTTCGTGCCCGGACTGCTCGCCTTCTGCTTCGGCTGGCTCGCGTTCCGCTCCCGCGTCACCGGCGTCTATCTGTCGATCATCACGCAGGCGATGACCTATGCGCTGCTGCTCGCCTTCTTCCGCAACGACTTTGGTTTCGGCGGCAACAACGGCCTGACCGACTTCAAGGACATCCTGGGCTTCAACGTGCAGGCGGAGGGGACGCGTGCAGTGCTGTTCGCGCTGAGCTGCCTGGCGCTGATCGTCGGTTTCCTGATCTGCCGCGCCATCGTCTCCTCCAAGCTCGGCAAGGTCCTGATTGCCGTGCGTGACGCGGAATCGCGCACGCGCTTCCTCGGCTACCGCGTCGAATCCTACAAGCTGTTCGTGTTCACGGTGTCCGCCTGCATGGCCGGCGTGGCGGGCGCCCTCTACGTGCCGCAGGTCGGCATCATCAATCCCAGCGAATTCGCACCGGGCAATTCGATCGAGGCGGTGATCTGGGTCGCGGTCGGCGGCCGCGGCACGCTGGTCGGCGCCGCGCTCGGTGCCGTCGTCGTCAACTACGCCAAGACGTTCTTCACGTCGGGCATGCTGGCGCCGTACTGGCTGTTCATGCTTGGCGCGTTGTTCATCCTGGTGACGCTGCTGCTGCCCAAGGGCATCGTCGGGACGTTCAATTCGTGGCGGGACTCGGTTCGGGAAAAGGGCACCGCGGCAGTCGCTGCGAGCGCCGCGACCGAAGACGGCATCGCCCAACCCAAGATGGCGGAGTGAGCGGTCATGAACGTCATGGACACCCGCGCGACCTCGGCAATTCTTTACCTGGACGGCGTTCACGTCTCCTTCGACGGCTTCCACGCCATCAACAATCTGTCGCTGACGCTCGAGCCCGGCGAGATGCGCGCCATCATCGGCCCGAACGGAGCCGGCAAGACCACGATGATGGACATCATTACCGGCAAGACCAAGCCGGATGAGGGCACCGTGCTGTTCGACGGCGTCACCGACCTGACGCGGCTGGACGAGACGCGCATCGCCGAACTCGGCATCGGCCGCAAGTTCCAGAAGCCGACCGTGTTCGAGAGCCAGACGGTGCAGGACAATCTCCTGCTCGCCCTCAATGTCGATCACTCGGTCCGCGGCACGCTGTTCTGGCGCGGCAGCAAGGCCGAATCCGAGCGCATCGACAAGGTGTTGGAGACGATCCGACTCACCGAGGCCCGCAATCGCCTTGCCGGCAGCCTCAGCCACGGCCAGAAGCAATGGCTCGAGATCGGCATGCTGCTGGCGCAGGACCCAAAGCTGCTCCTCGTCGACGAGCCCGTCGCGGGGATGACCGACGTCGAGACACATCTCACCGCCGAGCTCTTGAAGGAGATCAACAAGACCCACACGGTGATGGTGGTCGAGCACGACATGACCTTCGTGCGCGAACTCGGCGTCAAGGTCACCTGCCTGCACGAAGGCACGGTGCTGGCGGAAGGGTCCATCGACCAGGTCTCGTCCAACGAGCGGGTCATCGAAGTGTACTTGGGTAGATAGCTGGGAAGCGCGAATGGCGAATAGGGAGTAGCGAATAGGGAAAGGTGACTCTGTCATCTCCATTCGCCACTCGCCACTCGCCATTCGCCAAGAGGCACCGAAGATGCTGGAAGTGAAAGATATCAATCTCTACTACGGCGCTGCCCAAGCGCTGCGCGGCGTCTCGATCTCGGCCGAGCCGGGCAAGGTCACCTGCGTTCTCGGGCGCAACGGGGTCGGCAAGACCTCGCTGCTGCGCGCGATGGTCGGGCAATATCCGATCTCTTCGGGCGCGATCATGCTCGACGGCAGCGACATCACGGGCCTGAAGCCCTACGAGCGTGCCCGCAAGGGCATCGGTTTCGTGCCGCAGGGGCGCGAGATCTTTCCGCTGCTGACGGTCGAGGAGAACCTCAAGACCGGCTTCGGTCCGCTCAAGCGCGAGGACAGGCACATTCCGGACGACGTGTTCTCGCTGTTTCCGGTGCTGCAATCCATGCTCGGCCGGCGCGGCGGCGACCTCTCCGGCGGCCAGCAGCAGCAGCTCGCGATCGGCCGCGCGCTGGTGATGCGGCCGAAACTGCTGCTGCTCGACGAGCCAACCGAGGGCATTCAACCCTCGATCATCAAGGACATCGGCCGCGCCATCTCCTACCTGCGAAACCTCGGCAACATCGCCATCGTGCTGGTCGAACAATATCTCGACTTTGCCTGCGAACTCGGCGACAGTTTCGCGGTCATGGACCGCGGCGCGGTGAAGTTCACCTGCGATCGCGCCAGCCTCGACGCGAGCGAGATCAGTCGCCAGATGGCGCTTTAGGTTCATTCTGCGACGACCGGCTGGGGGGCGGATGCGCAGCGACGTTTCGGTCACATCCGCGGTCTTCGAGTCCAACCGCGCCCGCGGCGCCGTGCGCTTCGACGTCCATGCCCGCGAGGGCGTAACGCGGCGTGGCGCGTTGCATGAATCTGGTTCGTTGCGCGTGCGCTTTCCCTCGCCGGAGGGCGAGGGACTGTCCGGCGTATTCGTCAACACGGCCGGCGGGGTCGCCGGCGGGGACAATTTTGAGATAGAGATCGCAGCGGCCCAGGGCTCGCAACTGACGCTGACGACCGCCGCCGCCGAGAAGGTCTATCGGGCACCCGGGACCGCGGCCCAGCTCAACATTTCCTTGAAGGTCGATGCGGACGCGCATCTCGCCTGGCTGCCGCAGGAGACGATCCTGTTTGATCGCGCCCGCGTCCACCGCCGCTTCGACATCGCGCTCGACGAAGCTGCCTCTCTCCTGCTTTGCGAGATCGTCGTGTTCGGCCGCACCGCCATGGGCGAGCGGATGGAGCAGGGCGAGTTCATCGACCGCTGGCGGCTGCGCCGCGGCGGCAGGCTGGTGTTCGCCGAGACGGTCAGGCTCGCCGGCGACATCGGCGCCAAGCTCGCGCGGTCCGCAGTCGCCAAAGGCGGTGCGGCGATCGGCACGGCCCTGATCGTGCCTGGTGACGAGACCCTGGTCGAGTGCATTCGCGAGGCCTCGAACTCGTTCGCCGGGGAAGTCGGGATATCCGCCTGGAATGGCTTTGCAATGGCGCGGTTCTGTGCCCAAGATGCGGCGGGCTTGCGCGCCGACATGATGAGGGTGCTGGCGCGTACCGGCGCGGCACTGCCGCGGCTCTGGCTGAATTGATGATGGAATTGACGTGTTGAACGGAAGAGATATCGCATGAATCTGTCTCCCCGCGAGAAGGACAAGCTCTTGATCTCGATGGCGGCGATCGTGGCTCGCCGCCGGCTGGACCGCGGCGTCAAGCTCAACCATCCCGAAGCGATCGCGATCATCTCGGACTTCATCCTCGAAGGCGCGCGTGATGGCCGCACCGTCGCCGAACTGATGCAATCCGGCGCGCAGGTCCTGACCCGCGACCAGGTGATGCCTGGTATCCCGGAGATGATCCACGACATCCAGGTCGAGGCGACGTTTCCTGACGGAACGAAGCTCGTCACCGTGCACGAGCCCATCCGCTAGCTGCGCATTCGTCATTCCGGGCGCCCGTAGGGCGAACCCGGAATCCAGAGGTTTTTGATCGAGATCCCGGGTTCTCGCTTCGCGAGGCCCGGAATGACGAGGAGGATAGAATGATCCCCGGCGAACTCTTCATCCAGGATGGCGAGATCGAGCTCAATGCCGGCCGCAAGACCGTGACTCTGACGGTTGCCAACACCGGCGACCGTCCGATCCAGGTCGGCTCGCACTACCATTTCTTCGAGACCAACCCGGCGCTGAGATTCGACCGCAAGAAGGCGCGCGGAATGCGGCTCGACATCGCCGCCGGCACCGCCGTCCGCTTCGAGCCCGGCCAGACCCGCGACGTGCAACTCGTCGCCATGGCGGGGAAGAAGACGATCTACGGCTTCCGTGGCGACGTGATGGGGAAGCTGTGATTCATGCTGCCCGGCGTTCGCCTCATCTCGGAAGCCGCTGAGTTGGCCGCACGCCGTCATAACGGCATGGCGCGCAAGGGGCGGGGCAACGAGCCTTACATCAACCATCTTGCCGAGGTCGCGAACCTGCTCGCGATCGCGACCGATGGGGCCGATGCCGAGCTGGTCGCAGCCGGCTGGTTGCATGACGTGATCGAGGACACCGACACCACGCGCAGGGAGCTGGCGGACAAATTCTCCGGGCGGGTCGCGTCCCTCGTCGTCGAATGCACCGATGACATGAGCCTGCCGAAGGCCGAGCGGCGCCGGCTGCAGATTGTCGATGCACCGAAGAAATCGGCGGCCGCCAGATTGATCAAGATTGCCGACAAGATCAGCAATATCGGTGCGCGCATCCATTCTGATCCGACCGCTGAGGAGCGCGACGATCTCGCGGACTACACCGGCTGGGCCGAACAGGTGGTCGCCGGCTGCCGCGGCGGTAACGCGTGGCTCGATGCAAGGTTCGACGATGCGGTGAAAGCAGCGAGAGCCTCGCTGTGAGCCAGCTTGCGACGTTGACAAGGCGTTGTGCTCTCTCGGCCTGTATGGGGCTGTCGTCCGGCTCGATGCAGGCAAACGCAGATGAGGCTCGCTGGCGTTTATTCGATCAGGGAGCGGATGTGCTTCTCGCGATTGCGGATACGGACGAGCCTGGTGACGCCTTTGGCATGCCGCTGCTGTCGTGTCCCCGGAAGAGCGGTTTCGTCAGCATTCAGGGCGAAGCCAATGAGGGTCTGCGCGTGGCCATGGCTGAGATGATCAAAACCGATCAGGCGCCGTGGATCAGCGTGGTGCCCGATGCCAAGCCGGAGTCCGCGACGATCGATCTGTTCTATTCGTTCATCGATGGGTGGCGCTACAGATTCGACATTCAGGTCAACCATAAGATGTTCGAGCGCTTCAAGCGCGATGGAATGATCGACTTCAAGTTGGGCAAGGTTGAAGTCCATGAAAAGTATAAAGCTGGCCTCGACAATGTCGGCAAGTTTCTCGATCTTTGCGCGAGCTCCACAAAATGAGTGCGAGATCGCGGCTGCGTGTATCGGAATGATGGGGGTTCAAGCATGTCCGTCAAAATAAAGCGTTCCGTCTACGCCGACATGTTCGGCCCGACCATTGGCGACAAGGTGCGGCTCGCCGATACCGACCTCATCATCGAGGTCGAGAAGGACTTCACCACCTATGGCGAGGAGGTGAAATTCGGCGGCGGCAAGGTGATCCGCGACGGCATGGGGCAATCGCAGGTCACCAACAAGCAGGGCGCGGCCGATACGGTGATCACCAATGCGCTGATCGTCGATCACTGGGGTATCGTGAAGGCCGACGTCGCCATCAAGGACGGCATGATCGCTGGCATCGGCAAGGCCGGCAATCCCGACATCCAGCCCGGCGTCACCATCGTCATCGGTCCGGGCACCGACGTGATCGCGGGCGAAGGCAAGATCCTCACCGCCGGCGGATTCGACAGCCACATCCATTTCATCTGTCCGCAGCAGATCGAGCATGCCCTGATGTCTGGCGTCACCTCGATGCTGGGCGGCGGCACCGGCCCCTCGCACGGCACCTTCGCCACCACCTGCACGCCCGGTCCCTGGCACATAGGGCGGATGATCCAGTCGTTCGATGCCTTCCCGGTCAATCTGGGGATTTCCGGCAAGGGCAACGCCTCGCGGCCCGCCGCGCTGGTCGAGATGATCAGGGCCGGCGCCTGCGCGCTGAAACTGCACGAGGATTGGGGCACGACGCCGGCCGCGATCGACAATTGCCTGTCGGTCGCCGACGATCACGACATCCAGGTGATGATCCACACCGATACGCTGAACGAGTCCGGCTTCGTCGAGGATACCATCAAGGCCTTCAAGGGCCGTACCATCCACGCCTTCCACACCGAGGGTGCCGGCGGCGGCCATGCCCCTGATATCATCAAGGTCGCTGGCCTCAAGAACGTGCTGCCGTCCTCGACCAACCCGACCCGACCCTTCACCCGCAACACCATCGACGAGCATCTGGACATGCTGATGGTGTGCCACCACCTCGACCCCTCGATCGCGGAAGATCTGGCCTTCGCCGAGAGCCGCATCCGCAAGGAGACGATCGCGGCCGAAGACATCCTGCACGACCTCGGCGCGCTCTCGATGATGTCCTCGGACTCGCAGGCCATGGGCCGTCTCGGCGAGGTCATCATCCGGACCTGGCAGACCGCGGACAAGATGAAGAAGCAGCGCGGGTCGTTGCCGCAGGACAAAGGCAAGGACAACGACAATTTCCGCGTCAAGCGCTACATCACCAAGTACACGATCAACCCCGCGGTCGCGCATGGCGTGTCGAAGCTGATCGGCTCGGTGGAGAAGGGCAAGATGGCCGATCTGGTGCTGTGGTCGCCGGCCTTCTTCGGCGTCAAGCCCGACTGCATCGTCAAGGGCGGCACCATCGTCGCCGCGCCGATGGGCGATCCCAACGCCTCGATCCCGACGCCGCAGCCGGTGCATTACCAGCCGATGTTCGGGGCTTTCGGCAAGGCGCGCACGGCATCATCGGTTGTCTTCACCTCGAAGGCGGCGGTGACCGGCGGATTGGCGCGCAAGCTCGGCATCGACAAGAAGCTCTATGCCGTCCAGAACACCCGCGGCAAGATCTCCAAGAAGAGCATGATCCACAACGACGCCACGCCCAATATCGAGGTCGATCCGGAGACCTACGAGGTGCGCGCCGACGGCGAGTTGCTCACTTGCGCGCCTGCGGAGGTGTTGCCGATGGCGCAGCGTTATTTCATGTACTGAAAATAGCGCCTCAACGCATGTCCCCGGCGGGGTCGGGGGCGGCGTTCTTGCGATCTTGCGTTCGGTCCCGCCTGGTCTAATGTCCCGCCCGGTATCGTAACCCCTGAGAAGAAAAGCCGGGAGGATTTCTCGTGATCTACGTCGTTGCCACCCTGACCATCAAGCCCGAAACGCGCGCCGAATTCATTGCAGCGGCCACCGCCTGCATCAAGGAAACCCGGAAGGAGCCCGGCAACATCGCCTATGATCTGCACGAGAGCGTCACCGATCCCAGCAAGATGGTGTTCGTCGAGCAGTGGGAGAATGCCGAGGCCTTGGTGCCGCATCGGGGCATGGAGCACATGAAGACCTTCGGCCGCGTCGCCGTCAAATGCTTCACGGCGCCGCCGAAGATCGAGGTGATTACGCCCGAGAAGGTCGAGACACGGTAAAGAGGTCAACGGATGATCCGCGGGACGCAGGTCAAGGGGCAGCACCGCTTCACGGAAGCGCCGGCGGACACGGTCGTGCTCGATTTCGACGACCGTCATCGCCGCCGCATGGCGATGACGGGCACGAGGGGGCTCGAATTCCTGCTCGACCTGGAGCAGGCCGTCGCGCTGCGCGGCGGCGACGCGCTGGTGCTGGAGGACGGAAGGCTGATCGAGGTGGTCGCAGCTGCCGAGCCGCTGCTCGAGATCCGCGGTCGCGATCCGCATCACCTCGTCCGCGTCGCCTGGCATCTCGGCAACCGCCATCTGCCGACGCAGATCCTGGCCAAGGCCTTGCGCATCCGCCGTGACCACGTGATCGACGCCATGGTGAAGGGCCTCGGTGCCCGCGTGATCGAGATCGAAGCGCCGTTCGATCCCGAGGGCGGGGCTTACGCGGATGCCGGCCACGCGCATGGGCACGATGATCACGGGCATCACGACCACGGCCATCATCACCATGATCATGGTCATGACCACGGCCATGATCACCATCATCACGACGAGCACTGTGACCATCCCGACCATCAGCACGGCCACAAGCATGCTCATGACCACAAATGAGCCGGTCCGCGCCGAGACTCTCGCCGAGGGCGAGGCCGCGGCGCTGTACCGGCTGATGACCTGGCTGTCGCCGGCGTTTCCGGTCGGCGGCTTCTCCTATTCCAGCGGCATCGAATGGGCGGTCGAGGCGGGCGACGTGACCGACGTTGCCTCGCTGACGAATTGGCTCGATGCGATGCTCGTCGACGGCTCGGGCTTTTGTGACGCGACGTTTCTGGTTCACGCCTATCGTGCCGCGGAAGCGGACGAGCCTGCCGCCTTGAACGAGATCGCCGAGCTTGCCGCGGCCTTCGTCCCGTCACGCGAGCGGCAGCTGGAGACGGCGTCGCAAGGTCGCGCCTTCATCGACATCGCCCGTGCCGCCTGGAATGCCGACGGGCTGGATGCGATGGTTGCCGCATGCGGCAAGCCGCCGGTCTATCCGGTGGCGGTCGGTGTCGTCGCGGCGATGCACGGCGTGCCGCTGGCCCCGACGCTGCACGCCTTCCTGCATGCGCTGGTCTCGAACTGGATCTCTGCCGCCAGCCGGCTCATCCCGCTCGGACAGACCGATAGCCAGCGGGCGCTGGGTCGGCTGGAAACCGCCGTTGCCGCGACCGCCCATCGTGCGCTGAATGCGACATTGGACGATATCGGCGGCGCGACTTTCCGCGCCGATCTCGCCAGCCTGCGGCACGAGACACAATATACGCGGCTGTTCCGCTCGTGAGCTGCGCGGCCGTCAACCCATCAGGAAAGAGCATGTGACATGTCGAAATCTCACGGCCCTCTGCGTGTCGGTGTCGGCGGCCCGGTTGGATCGGGGAAGACCGCGCTCATGGACTTGCTCTGCAAGACCATGCGCGAGCGCTACGACATCGCGGCGATCACCAACGACATCTACACCAAATGGGATGCCGAGTTCCTGGTGCGCTCGGGCTCGCTGACGCCGGATCGCATCGCCGGCGTCGAGACCGGTGGCTGCCCGCACACCGCGATCCGCGAGGACGCCTCGATGAACCTCGCCGCGGTTGCGGACATGCGCGCCAGGTTTCCCGGACTTGATCTCGTGCTGATCGAGTCCGGCGGCGACAATCTCGCTGCCACTTTTTCCCCGGAGCTGGCCGACCTCACCATCTATGTGATCGACGTCGCCGCCGGCGACAAGATCCCGTCCAAGGGCGGTCCCGGCATCACCCGGTCCGATCTCCTGGTCATCAATAAGATCGACCTTGCGCCTTACGTCGGCGCGTCCCTCGAGAAAATGGAAGCGGACGCTAGGCGCATGCGCGGCGAGCGTCCCTTCGTGATGACGAACCTGAAGAAAGGCGATGGCCTCGACCGAATCGTTGGTTTTATCGAGGCCAAAGGCGGTCTGAATTGGACGGCCTGAGCGGACGCTACCATGCGGCGCTGGCGCTTTTCACCGTCGACGCCGGGGGTAGTGCCGCACCGCGGAACAAATTTTGGACACGGCGATTGACTACCTCCGGCGCCCGGGGGCGAATGACCCGGGCTAACCATCGGCCGGGCGGATTAAGCTTTTCAGGCGACCCAAGTTGCGTACTGATGCCTCCTCCTCCATTATCTTCGCCACTGGGATTTACCCTGCTTCGGCCCAGGGCTGTTCGAGCGGCAATCATATGCTCCGTGTTTACTGCCGACCTCCTGCTTTCGCCTGAGTAGTCGCGTGGTCAGGCTGGGTTTCATCATCGGCTTCATCGCTCTGCTCGGAGCCCTGCTCTCGGGGCTCGCGGCCTTTCGCGTCCACGACCAGGAGCTGGCGCTGGACCGGATTGCGCTCGCGCGTGCGATCGACGTTCATGCGAGCCTCGTGCAGGACCGCCTCACCGAGCGGGAGCTGCTGGCGCGTGTCGCCTCAGGCCTGTTCCGCGCGCCATCCGTGATCAAGCCCAACATGCTGGAGCCGTTACGC
This sequence comes from Bradyrhizobium sp., assembly GCA_035575945.1. Lineage (GTDB taxonomy): Bacteria > Pseudomonadota > Alphaproteobacteria > Rhizobiales > Xanthobacteraceae > Bradyrhizobium. The sequence continues at coordinate 308,964 of DATLXF010000031.1, forward strand.
TCGGCGATCTACGCCTTCAAGACTGATTTCGTCGTGGCCGGCTGGGTGGCCAGGCTCCAGCCGAACGAGATTGCCGCCGCGCAGGCCGCCATCGCCGCCGCTGGCTTCCCCAATCCCCAGATCAGAGGCTACGACGACAAGCCGATCAATCCTGTCGATGTCACCGGCCCGATCGACGTGCTGTTGGATCTCGAGCCGCGCAGCAAAGAAACCAAGACGCTGCCCGGCCGCAGCTACGATCAGGATCCAGTCCGCAGTGCCATGTTGTCGCGCGCGCGTGCCGAGAAGAGGTCTATCGCCTCGGATCCGGTGCCGCTGATCCATGACAACGGCACGATCGGCATCATCGTGGCTGCGCCCGTCGTTCCCGAGGGATCCACAGAGCCGGCCGGGTTCGTCACATTTTCCTACGAGCTTGCGACGCTGATGCTGACCAACGACGACATGTCGCTGTTTGCGGTCGCGCTCAGGGATCCGCGCAACGAGGGCGGCGAGTTGATCGCTAACGACCAGGGCGTAGTCTCGACCCGCAGGGCCGCCGCGGACGGGCCGGCGCCGTCGGCGATGCGCACGGTCAGCTTCGGGGGCCGCGATTGGCAAGTCGCCTACTATGCAAAGTCCAATTCGGTCCGACGCGCCGAGCAAACCGCCATCATCGTGGCGGCGATCGGCTTTGCCATCACGGCAATGGTGTGCGGCCTGTTCGGCTATGTCGCCTACAACAATCTGCGCCTCAGCCGGGAGATCCAGGTCAGGATCGGGTTCGAGCGCCGACTGACCGCGGTGATCGACGAGCTAAACCACCGCGTCAAGAACATCCTGGCGGTGATCCAGTCGATCGTGACGCGCACCCTGCGCCACGGCTCGGACATCGACATCGCGCGCGAGCTCCTGATCGGGCGCATCCATGCCATGTCCAACGTGGTCTCGCTGCTCAGCGAGAGCCAGTGGCAGGGCGTCAAGTTGAAGGGCCTGTTCGAGGCGCGGGCCATCCCGCATGCCGATCGTATCGCCGTCAACGGTCCCGACATCGCCGTCAGCGCACGTGCGGCGCAGAGCCTCTCGCTGCTGTTCTTCGAGCTCGCCTCGCATTCCGACGAGGGCTTGTCGCTGGTTGGGAAGCATCCGCACATCACCGCCAACTGGACGGTGACTGGCGAAGAGGGCGCCGAGGTCTTCAATTTCCGCTGGGAGGAGTTCAACACCAGCGAGGCGACGCGCCGCCCGGATTCCGATTTCGGCCTGATCCTGCTCGACCGCGTCGCGCCCGAGGCGTTGGGGGGCACCGCCAAGCGCTTCTTTACCGACGTCTCCTACGTCTATGAATTGACCGCGCCGATGGAGACTGTGGTCGACATGACCGAGCGTGATCGCACGGACAAGATCTCGGCGCCGGTCAGGCCCACGCGCAGCTAACTAGCCCTTGGGCCGCAGCACGAGATCGACGAGGCTGCGCGCGTAAGCCGGCGTGACCGGCGCGATGCCGAAGACGTAGCGATAGAACAAGCTGCCGTAGATCGCGTCGTAGAGATCTTCGGGAGGCCCTTCGGCCAGTATGCTGCCGTCCTTCTGGCCGTCGGCGATCATCCCGACCAGCGCGTCGCGGCGGAATTGCAGATAGCGCGCATAGAACAGTTCCGCCGAGCCGGTCTTGGAGATGCATTCGGACACTACGGCGAGCTGGACCTTGCCGAACTCGCCCTGGAGGGCCTCGGCATAGGCGGCCGCATGACGGCGCGCGCGCGCCGCGGGGTTGCCGGAGCTCGCCGGCGGCAGCGGCAGCATCTGCGCGGCATGGTGAAGGAAGGCGTCGATCAAGAGCGCTTCGCGGGACGGCCACCATTTGTAGACCGTCATCTTGGAGACGCTGGAATGCCGCGCGATGGCGTCGATCGTGGTGGCGGCAAGGCCCGTGGAGGCCATCAGTGCATAGGCGCTTTCGAGAATGGCGTTGCTGGTCTCGATTGACCTCGGCCGGCCGCGCCGGGGCCCGTTGTCAGCCTCATCACCCCCGCCCTTCTCCATCGCCACGCCGGTCTCCTCACGCAATTCCCGGCATAGCGCAGCCCCGGCCTTCGGCCTAGCAGAATCGGATCTAGGCCTGCTGCCGCAACGCGGCAGGCAAGTCCTGCCGCTTCGACCAGGCAACGTAGTAGGCGACCGCGGTCATCGCCGCGAAGCCGATCATGCTCACCACGATTTGCATCACGAACAGGTTGGGCCCGGTGATCAGGATGAGATGGCCCGCGAAGGACAGGAACACGCCGACACAGAACACAGCGAGCCATTCCTCACCGCATCGGATGACCGCCTGAAGCGGCTTCAGGCGCAGCCCCGGGTGATCGGCAGGGACAACATGGGTTGCGAGGAAGGCGAGGGCGAGGAAGTGAAACACGCGATAAGGCGCGAGGTCCTCCTTGTCGGTCGGCGCGATGGTGGTGAGGAGAAGGTCCGGCAGATAGGCGGACAATTCCGGCGAACGGCGCAACAGGGTGACCGCCAGCGCGAAGACCAGATAGCTCCCGGCGAGTATCCGCATCCAGGGGAGATCGCGCAGCGCCCGCCCCGACGCACCGGTGACGGCGAACCAGCCGCCCAGCACCATCAGCATCTGCCAGCACAGCGGATTGAAGGTCCATTCCTGGTCCGGAGAAACCCGAATGCTCCAGTCGAACCAGCGCGCGGCAAGATAGAGCGCAATGGACGCGGCAAGCGTGACGTTCGGCCGTCGCAACAGGCCCCACAGCGCCAGAGGGAAGAAGGCCATCAGCGGGATCATCAGCTGCAGCAGGTCGAGGTTCAGGGGCTCTTCCAAGAGCACGAGACCGCGGATCAGGATACGAAGCGGGTGCTCCAGAATCCCGGAGATGTTGTATTGGTGGATGATCTCCGGCGCCTTCGATTGCGTGGCGACATAAGCGATGAAGTCGATATAGATCACGAAAAGTACGACATAGGCGGCGTAGAGCCGCCAGACGCGGCGAAAGATCCGCGTCGCCGCGACGACGTAACCGCGTTCCAGCGCCATCCTGCCATGGATGATGGCAACGCCGTAGCCCACCACGAAGACGAACAGATCCGCCGCGCCGCTGAAGCCGAAGTTGCGCAGCGTCAGCATGTTGACGACATTGTTCGGAATGTGATCGACGAACACGGACCAGTTGGCGATGCCAAGTGTCAGGTAAAGCCGTAAGTCGTGCTGGAATGCGGCGAGGTTCGCCTCGATCGAGGTTTTCATTGAGTAAAATAGCTTTTTGAATCAGGATGACGCTTTTAGCGGCAACCGGCGGCCCCTCCGAGTAGCTTTTGCGTGAGTGGCAGGGCAATCAGGCGCGATGGCAGAAAATTGCGCAGCGCCGCGTCTATGAAATATGGAAGATGCCGCAGGACTTCGAGGCCAGATTGTCAGGCCCGCGCCCGCCCTTACTCCGCGGGTTCAGCCGACGCTTCGTCGGCCGCGCCGGCGCGGCTCGCGAGGATGCCGAGGGCAACGCCGCCGATGGCCAGGATCGGCACCAGCCGCTTCATTCCAATCGCCCGAACGATCTGGAGCCCGGTGGCGAGGAGCATCGGATCTGCAAGCATGCTTTGTGCCGCCGATTTCGCCGCGCGCTCGGCCGCGACCTGGGCACGCTTCCGGACTTCGCGCTTGTAGCCCCAATAGGAGCCTGCCGCGGTCAGCGTCAGCAGGAAGAATATGCCGGCGCCGGCGAGGCAGGCCTGCACCGGGCCATATGTCTGCAAGACCGAGATGAAGGCGGCGGCACAGAGGAAGCCGGTCGTGACCAGGAGCGCGAAGGCGGCGGCCGCCGCAAGGGATGTCAGGCGCACCGTCGTGCCGGTGGATACACTGATCCCGTCGATGATGCGCTGAAACATGGCCTTGCTCCTCAAATCCCCGACAAGCCGGACACCAGACGCCGGCCGGCGGCGCGGTTGCGCCGCCGTCTCGATATCGGTGGCTCTCGCCTACCGGCGCCAGGCGGCGCCGATTAGAAAGCCGATGCCCAGCGCCAGTCCGACAGTCGCGAGCGGTCGCTGGGTGATCGCTTCCTCCAGCGTTTCCTCGATGGAGCCGTACGCGTCGTGCGCGGCTTCCATCATCGCGCTGCTGCGCTCTGACATGTCGTCCATCGCGGAATCCACGTTGTCGCGGGCCTGTCGATAGCCTCGACGAGCCTGCTTGCTGGTGGAATTGGCAAAGGTATTGATCGCATCGGTGATCTGGTCGGTGAGGGCGGCGATATCGCTTTTCACGGCTGCTACATCCTTCTCGAGGCGTTCTCGGGTTGCCTTGTCGGTCCAGTCTCTCATCCCGGCTTCGGCATTGGTCGTGGACATCAGGAGCTCCGGGCTGTTGGCGGCTGAGATGGGCGGAGAACGTTTCGTCGGCCGGTAAGTTCCGTTCAGTGAAACCGGCTCAGGCTTGCGGGAGCTGCGGCGAATTGGTCGGCAACAGGTGCTCCTTCAGGATGAGGGCGACGATCAGCAACGGCGACGACAGGAAAGCGCCCATCGGTCCCCACAACCAGGTCCAGAACGCAAGCGCAAGCAGCACGGCGAGCGCATTCAGCGCGAGACGTCGTCCGATGATCATCGGCGTAATGAAGTGCCCTTCCACGAAGGTCAGGCCGCCGAAGGCGAGAGCGGCCACGAGGCCGCCGCTGATGGTCGGAAATGCGATCAGCCCCACCACGACCAGGACCGCGAACATCGCGACGGGCCCGATGATCGGGATGAAGTTGAGCGTTGCCGCCAGTGCGCCGAGGCCGGCCGGATTGGGCATGCCGGTGACCGCGCAGATCAAGCCGGTACCGACACCGACGCCGACATTGATGAGCGTGACGGTCAGCAGATAGCTGCCGAGATTTACCTCGATCTCGTTCAGGATCCGGAGCGTGCGCAGCCGGGCGTCATGATCGCTGAAAGTCATGATCATGGCCCGCCGCAAGTCGCGCCAGCTCGCGATGAACAGGATCAGGGTGACGAAGAACAGCACGAATTCGGTAAACGTCGGTGACAGGAATTCAAGCGTCGGCTGGACCCACTCGATCTTGGGCATCTGAAAGCTCGGCAATCCTTCCGATCCGCCGAGCATGGCTTGCATCTCCCGCCACAGCGCAAGCGGCCGGTCGAACACGTGCAGCTTGGCCTTCAATTGGGCGCCGAGCTCCGGCAGGTGCGTGCTCCATTCCATGACCGGGGAGGCAATCAACGCAACGACGAAGGCGACCACCGTGGTCCCCGCGACCACGATCAGGACAGCAGCGAACGAACGGGGCACCCGCCACCGCTCGAGGAAGCTCGCCGCTGGGGACAGCATGGTGCCGATGACGAAGGCCATCACCACGGGAAGGAAGAAAGCCCTCCCGAAATAAAGCACGGCGGCGATTGCAATCAGGAGCAAGCCCGCAAGCGCAAACGCGGAAAACTCGGTACGCCGGATCAACGGCGGCAACTCCCTGCTGCTTTCAGGAAGCGGTTGGCCTTTGCTGTTGCCGGACACGAGACGTTCACTCGGAAGGACGCGCACAATATCTCTCCCGCACGGAAACGCGATCGGCGCGCCCATTTGTGAGGGGAGAACGTCGTTGCGCGGCAGCGGTTCCATCGCGGATTTGTGAAGGATCACTCGCTTGACTGTGACGTGGCCGCCGCCTGCCGCGCCGGAACTTGAACCCGCCCGGCGGAGTTTGTTGGGCAGCGCATCACCCTGATGCACCGATCACGGGGCAGCACATGACCAAGTTCTCAGCACTTCGCCGCAGCGTTTCACCGCGCGCCCTCACCACGGTCGCCTTCACCACCGCAGTCCTAGCACTGTCCTTCGGCAACGCCGGCGCACAGACGCTTGGCTACATGCCCACACAGCCGCCGGCGTACGCGCAAGACCGGGGTTATTTTCAAGACGACCTCAACGAGACGGCGCCGCAGGCCGACGAAGATGCCCAGCTGCCGGACCGGCTGCGAAAGCAGATCGTCAGCTTCGACAGGAGCGAGCCCGCCGGCACCATCGTCATCGATACCAACAATACCTATCTCTATTACGTGCTCGGCAACGGCCGCGCGATTCGCTATGGCGTCGGTGTCGGGCGCGAGGGGTTTACCTGGTCGGGCGTGCAAAGCGTCAGCCGCAAGGCCGAATGGCCGGACTGGCATCCTCCGGCCGAGATGATCGCGCGCCAGCCCTATCTGCCGCGCTTCGTCGCCGGCGGGCCCGGCAATCCGCTCGGTGCGCGTGCGATGTATCTCGGATCGAGCCAGTACCGCATCCACGGCACCAATGATCCCTCCACCATCGGCAAGTTCGTCTCGTCCGGCTGCATCCGCATGACCAACGAGGACGCCATAGACCTGTACAGCCGCGTCAATGTCGGCGCCAAGGTCGTAGTGCTGCCGAAGAACGCGCCCTTGATGGCCAGGGGCGGTGATCCCGTGCGCAAGCGTTCGGCCGTGACGACGCTGCAATCCGGTCGGCAAGCACTGAACATCACCACGTCGGCCGTGAACTGAGACTGTGCGAGGTCCTATGGCGAGACGGCTGATTGGTAAACTGGCTGGCGCGACGGCCGCTTTGGTCGTCGTCTCCGCCGGGCTGGCGGTGGCGCCGTCGGCGCATGCGCAGGATTTCTTCTCGGGCCTGTTCGGCGGCTTCCGAATGCGGCCGCCGCCGGAGATCCGGATGCTTTTCCCCAGCGACGAGCGCTACGACGTGCCGCGCCAGCGCGCGTCATACGGGGGCGGCACCGCCTATTGCGTGCGCAGCTGCGACGGTCGCTATTTCCCGGCACAAGGCAACGACGCCGACGCCAAAGCGCAATCCTGCAAGAGCTTCTGCCCGGCCTCGGAAACCTCGCTGGTCTATGGCGGCAACATCGATGATGCCACGACCGAGAAGGGAAAATCCTATTCCGACCTGCCCAACGCGTACCGATATCGCAACGAGATGGTGGCGGGCTGCACCTGCAACGGCAAGGACCCGGTGGGGCTGGCGTCCGTCAAGCCCGAGGAGGATCCAACCTTGCGCAAGGGCGACATCATCGCCGGCGCCAATGGGCTCGTGGTCGCCAGTCGGAATGCCAACGATCGCCGCGGCGTCGCAATGAATTTCTCACCGCTGCCGGATTCGGTGCGCGCCAGATTCCGCCAGGTCCCGGTGGTGGCGAAGGAGTAGCATAAGCCTTTCGAGATGATCGCAGCCGACGGCGTAACAAGCGCGCACAGGTCCCGATTAGGTTGCGACGTCGTCGGAGGAAGTACATTTCAGGATAGGCCAAAAACGCGATATTTTTCAACAGGTTGCATCTGTGGAACCTGCATCGGGGCGGTGCGTTGATAGTGGTGGATCAACCTGCCTCAAGGGGGGACTCAATGCTGGTCGGCGTACTCGTCACCTTCCTCGTCGTCATTCTCGTGCTTTATCTCATCAACATGCTGCCCATGGACGGGCGCGCCAAGCAGATCGCCCGCGTGATCGTGATCATCATCGGCATCGTGTCGTTGCTGAAATATCTCGCGGTATTCTAGCGAAGGCATCGTAGCCCCGGAGCGAAGCGACATCCAGCAACGCGAGAAGTCCTGGATATCGCTTCGCCCATCCGGGCCTTCAAGACAAAAGCCCCGGCGTAAGCCGGGGCTTCGTTTTTGCTTGCTTAGTGCAGGCCTTTAAGCCAGTCATCGACGTCCTGGCGAACCTGGTCCTTGGCTTTGCCGTAACGCTCCTGCAGCCGGCCCTCGAGCTGCTCGCGGCGGCCCTCGATCAAGGTCAGATCATCGTCGGTGAGCTTGCCCCACTTCTCCTTGGCCGAGCCCTTGAACTGTTTCCAGTTTCCTTCGATGCGATTCCAGTCCATGACCATCTCCCTTTGTTGATGGCCGGACAACGCGACCTCCGTGCGGCCGGTTCCGCGGCACGTTGCCACGTTCCGTCCAACGAAAAAGCCCCGGCGCAAGCCGGGGCTTTTGGCGTTTCGTGACGTCGCTCAGCCGAGCGCCTTCGCTTCGCGGCGGCGCGCGGTGAGAATGAATTCGGTGTAGCCGTTCGGCTGCTCGCGCCCCTTGAAGATGAGGTCGCAGGCGGCCTTGAAGGCGACGCCGTCGAAGGCAGGCGCCATCGGCTTGTAGACGGGATCGCCCGCGTTCTGCTTGTCGACCACCACCGCCATCCGCTTGAGAGACTCCATCACCTGCGCCTCGGTGATGACGCCCTGATGCAGCCAGTTGGCAAGGTGCTGGCTGGAGATGCGCAAGGTGGCGCGGTCTTCCATCAGGCCGACATCGTGAATGTCGGGCACCTTGGAGCAGCCGACGCCCTGGTCGATCCAGCGCACGACATAGCCCAGGATGCCCTGGCAATTGTTGTCGATCTCCTGCCTGACGTCATCGGGCGCCCAGTTCGACTTCGAGACCGGGATGGTGAGGATGTCGGACAGTTTTGCGCGGGGGCCGCCCTTGGCAAGCTGCTCCTGGCGCGCGATCACGTTGACCTGGTGATAGTGCAGCGCGTGCAGCGTTGCCGCGGTCGGCGAGGGCACCCAGGCGGTGGTGGCGCCGGCTTGGGGATGGCCGATCTTCTGCGCCAGCATGTCCGCCATCTTGTCGGGGGCAGCCCACATGCCCTTGCCGATCTGGGCGTGGCCGGGCAGGCCGCAGCTCAGGCCCATGTCGACGTTCCAGTCCTCGTAGGCCTTGATCCAGGCCTGCGCCTTCATCTCGTTCTTGCGGATCATCGGGCCCGCTTCCATCGAGGTGTGGATCTCGTCGCCGGTGCGGTCGAGGAAGCCGGTGTTGATGAACATGATGCGCTTTGAGGCGCGCTGGATGCAGGCCTTGAGGTTGACGGTGGTGCGCCGCTCCTCGTCCATGATACCGACCTTGAGCGTGTTCTCGGGCAGGCCCAGCATCTTCTCGACACGGTCGAAGATCTCGCAGGTCAGCGAGACCTCGTCCGGGCCGTGCATCTTCGGCTTGACGATGTAGGCAGAACCCGTGCGGCTGTTCTTGACCTTCGAATGACCCTTGAGGTCGTGAATCGCGAGCAGGCCCGAGACGGCGGCGTCCAACAGGCCTTCCGGAACTTCTTCGCCATTCTCGTCGAGCACCGCGTCGGTGAACATGTGGTGCCCGCAATTGCGCATCAACAGCAGGCTGCGGCCGTGCAGCTTGAGCTCGCCCTTGCCGTCGGGCGTCTTGTAGAGGCGATCGGAATTGAGCGAACGGGTCAGCGTCTTGCCGCCCTTCTCGAAGTCGGCCGACAGCGTGCCGTTCATCAGGCCGAGCGTGTTGCGGTAGACCAGCACCTTGTCGTCGGCATCGACGGCGGCGACCGAGTCCTCCATGTCGAGGATGGTGGAGACCGCGGCTTCCATGATCATGTCGGCGACGCCGGCCGGATCGTCCTTGCCGATCGCGCTGCTGCGGTCGATCTTGACCTCGATATGCAGGCCGTTGTTGACCAGCAGCACCGCGCTCGGTGCGGTCGCATCGCCCTGGAAGCCGGCGAACTGTGCGGCGTTCTTCAACGCGGTCGCATTGCCGCTCTTCAGCTTCACCGCGAGTTGGCCGGCCACGACGCTGTAGGCGGTGACGTCGGTGTGGCTGCCGGTGGCGAGCGGCACGACGGCGTCGAGGAAGGCCTTGGCCTTGGCGATCACCTTGTCGCCGCGTGCCTTGTTGTAGCCCTTGCCGCTCTCGGACGGGTCGTGCGGGATCGCGTCGGTGCCGTAGAAGGCATCATAGAGCGAGCCCCAGCGTGCGTTCGCCGCGTTCAGCGCATAGCGTGCATTGGTGAGGGGCACGACGAGCTGCGGGCCGCAGATCTGGCCGATCTCTTCGTCGACATTGGCGGTCTCGACCTTCTGAGTTGCCGGCTCCGGCACGAGGTAGCCGATCTCCTTCAGGAAGGCGGTATAGGCATCGAGATCGAAAGCCTTGCCCTTGTTGGCACGATGCCAATCGTCGATCTTGGCCTGCAGATCGTCCCGGAATGCGAGCAACTCGCGGTTCTTCGGTCCCAGCTCCTTGATGATGCCGGCAAGCCCGGCCCAGAACGCATCCGGCGCGATCCCGGTGTTCGGGGCCGCTTCCTTGGCGATGAAGTCAAACAGGACGGGTGCGATCTTCAATCCGTGGGCGTCGACGCGTTTCATGAGGGGCTTTCTTGTTGGAAATGGCTGTTTTTGGCTGCTTTGACCCGACAGCAGCAAATGCGCCCACGCGGGGCGGCTTGGGGCCTATTAGCCCCAAAAAAGCGGCCGTGAGAAGACCCCCGAGCGTTTGTCAAAATGTCAAGGGAGAGGGGAAAGTTCTACGCCCCGGTGTCATTCCCCGCGAAAGCGGGGGAATTCCGTACGCCGCGGCTTCTCCGTATCCCATGCTGTTTCTGGAATATCGGGTCGCCCGGCCGGACGACGACAGCGGGGACTAGGGCGGCCTCAAATATTCGCAGCGAGATCCACGAGCTCGTCGAACAGCACGCCGGTGGTCTTGAGCATGTGCTCGATCTCGTCCGCCGCCTCGGCCACGGTACGCCTCGACGTGTCGATCACGAGCTCGGCCGCTTGCGGTGCCTCGTAGTCGTTGCCGATGCCGGTGAACGAGGCGAGCGCGCCGGCGCGGGCCTTCTTGTAATGGCCCTTGGGATCGCGCGCCTCGCACACCTCGGCCGGCGTCGCCACGTGGATCTCGCGGAACGCGGTGTCGGCGATGCGACGCGCGGCGGCGCGATCTTCGCGCGCCGGCGACACCGCCGCGACGATGGCGATGTGGCCGTTGCGGGCGAGATGCGTCGCGACTTCGGCGAGGCGGCGGATGTTCTCGCTGCGATCAGTGGCGGAGAAGCCGAGATCGCCGTTAAGCCCCGCGCGAAGCGTGTCGCCGTCGAGCAGGATCGGCGAGCCGCCATTGCTGAACAGCCGCCGCTCCAGCGCCTTTGCCAGCGTCGACTTGCCGGAGGCCGGCAGGCCGGTGAGCCAGACCACGGCGCCATTGTGGCGGTAGCGGGCCGAGCGCTCGTCGGGCCGCAGCGCCGATTCCACCGGCACGATGTCGACGGGCACGGCACGCTGGCCGGCATCGACCGACAGCACCAGGCCGCCGCCGGCGATGCGCCCCGCGACCTCGATCACGAGGCGACCGGTGCGTGGATTTTCGGTGTAGGGATCGGTCGCGATCGGACTGGACAGGGAGATGTCGATCTCGCCGACGTGGTTGCGGCCGATCGCCTTGTTCTCGCTGCTGGCGAGCGCGCCGGGATCGACCGCTTTCTCGATGGCCACCACGGTGGCGCGGCTTTCCCTCGGCCCCGATCGCACCAAAAGCTGATCGCCCTTGGCGAGCGGCTTGTCATGCAGCCAGAAGATCCGCGCGCGCAGCCGCCGCGTCTCGCGCGGGGCGGTGCCCGCATGCGCGATGATGTCGCCGCGCTCGATGAACAATTCACGGTCGAGCGTGATGCCGACCGAGCGGCCCGCTCCTTGCCGGCCCGCCACCGGCGTCACCGGCCAGCCCTCGACCGTCTTGATCTTCGCAATCTTGCCGGCCGGCATGATCACGATCTCGTCGCCGGCCATCAGGCTGCCGGATTCGATGCGGCCCGCGATGATGCGGCGGTCGTCGAACTTGTAGATCGCCTGCACGGGCAGGCGCAGCGCCAGCGCTTCGAGCGGACGCGCCGGCTCGAGCCGGTCGAGCGCCTCGACCACGGTCGGGCCCTTGTACCAGCCGATCCGGTCGGTCCGCTCGGCGACGCCGTCGCCGTCGCGCGCCGAGATCGGGATCACGGCCGTCGGTGTCACGCCGAGACCGTTCAGATGCGCCGAAATCTCGTCGCTGATGTCCTTGAAGCGTGCGGCGGAAAAGTCGACGCGGTCCATCTTGTTGACGACGATTGCCACCTGCTTCACGCCGAGCAGATGCAGCAAATAGCCGTGCCGCCGCGTCTGGTCGCGCACGCCTTCGAGTGCGTCGATGATCAGCACCGCGCCGTCGGCCTGCGAGGCGCCGGTGATCATGTTGCGCAGGAACTCGGCGTGGCCGGGCGCGTCGATCAGCACGATGTCGCGTGAGTTGGTGCGGAAGCGGATCTGCGTGGTGTCGATGGTGATGCCCTGGTCGCGCTCGGTCTGCAGCGCGTCGAGCAGGAACGACCATTCGAACGGCATGCCGCGCCGCGCGCTGACGGCCTTCAGCATCTCCAGCTTGCCCTCGGGCAGGCTGCCGGTCTCATGCAGGAGGCGGCCGACCAGCGTCGACTTGCCGTGATCGACATGGCCGACGATGACGATGCGCACTTGCGGTCGCGTCGTGCCATTTGGCATCGACGTGGTGCCGTTCGGCGTGGCGGGCGAGGCTGACGTGACGATCATGTTCATGGCCGCGTCCTTGAAGTCAGAGATAGCCGGCGACGCGCAGGCGCTCGAAAGCGTCCTCGGTCTCGTGGTCGAGCGCGCGCCCGGCGCGCTCCGGAACCTTGGTCTGCTCGAGCTCGATCAGGATCTCGTCGATGCTCGCAGCGGTCGAGGCGACCGGGTTGGTGATGTCCTGATCACCCAGCGAGCGGTAGCGCTTGCCGTCCTTGGCGAGATATAGCGGGATGATCGGAATATTCTCGCGCTTGGTGTAAGCCCAGATGTCGGCCTCGGTCCAATGCAGGATCGGATGGATGCGCAGATGAGCGCCTTGCGGCGGCGAGGCGTTGAAATGGTCCCAGAACTCCGGCGGTTGGTCGCGTACGTCCCAATTGCCTTCCAGCCCCCGCGGCGAGAACACGCGCTCCTTGGCGCGCGTTGCCTCCTCGTCGCGGCGGATGCCGGCGATCAGGCCGTCAAAGCCATACTTGGCCAGCGCCATCTTGAGGCCCTCGGTCTTGCGCGCGGCGGAACGGGCGGCCGGCGGCAGCGTTGGGTCGACGGCATCGATCGGCGGGCAGGGCTCGACGCGCAGATCGAGATCCCACTCCTTGCCGTAATGATCCCGGAAGCGATACATCTCCGGGAACTTCTTGCCGGTATCGACGTGAAGGGCGGGGAACGGCATCTTGCCGAAGAAGGCTTTCCGCGCCAGCCAGATCATGACGTTGGAGTCCTTGCCGAGCGACCAGAGCAGGGCAATCTTCTTCAGCCGGGCAAATGCCTCACGGAAGATGTAGATGCTCTGCGCCTCGAGTTGGTCGAGATGGTCCATGCTCGGGGCGGTCAGCCCGACTGCAATTTGCTCGGAAATGGGCGCGCGGAAGTTCTGCCCATCTGCACCGGAATCCGTCCTGAGAAGATGCATCTCTGCCACTTTGCGTTTGGAGGCGAAAATTCTATAGTTGCGACGCGGAAGAGAAGAAAAAATTTTCTCTTTGCGTGCTCGAAAAGAGACATATATAGAAAATAATTCCAGTCAACCCCGTTCGTGGGGAAGCGAGTATCACATGCGGTTTTTGCCGGTGTTTCTCGATCTCAAGGCCGGTCCGGTGGTCCTCATCGGCGCGGGCGAGCTCTTGCGCGCCAAGCTGCGCGTGCTCGCTGCGGCCGGCGCGCGCCTGCGCGTGCACGCGGTCGATGGCGATCATGACCTCGGCCTCGCCTCCGAAATTGCGGCGCGCATCGAGATCGCAGCGAACGATCCGCTCACGGCGGACCTTTCGGGCGTCATCGCCGTCGTCTGCGCGGGCGCAGGCGACATCGGTGTCGCCATGTCGGCGCGCGCCAAGGCGGCTGGTCTGCCCGTCAACGTCATGGACGATCTCGAACATTCCAGCTTCATCTTTCCGGCGATCGTCGATCGCGGCGATGTCGTGGTCGCGGTCGGCACCGGCGGCACGTCGCCTGTGGTGGCGCGGCGCGTGCGTGAGAAGATCGAGGCGCTGCTGCCGGCGCGCATCGGCGAGCTCGCCGAGTTCATCGGCAGCTTCCGCAAGTCGATCAACGAGCGGATCGCCGAGTTTCCGCTGCGCCGCCGCTTCTGGGAGCGAGTCATCGACGGCCCGATCGGCGCCGCCGTGCTCGCCGGCCGCAAGAGTGAAGCCGACGCATCGCTCAAGGCGATCTCCGATCCCTCCGCGTTCGCGCGCGCTGGCAAGCCGGAGGGCTCGGTCGCGCTGGTCGGCGCCGGCCCCGGCGATCCCGATTTGCTCACCATCAAGGCGCTGCGCGCGCTGCAGGACGCCGACGTCGTCTTCCACGACGAACTGGTCTCGCCCGAAATTCTCGATCGCATCCGCCGTGACACCACGCGCGTCGCGGTCGGCCGCCGGGTCGGCAAGCCCGGCATCGGTCAGGACGCCATCAACAAGCGCATGATCGAGGCCGCGCAATCGGGCCAGCGCGTGGTGCGGCTGAAGGGCGGCGATCCCTTCGTGTTCGGCCGCGGCGGCGAAGAGGTCGAAGCGCTGCGCGCGGCAGGCGTCGCCTATTCGATCATTCCCGGCATCACCGCAGGGCTCGGTGGCGCCGCCGATTTCGAGGTGCCGCTCACCTACCGTCACGAAGCGACCCGGATCACCTTCCTGACCGCACACAAGGCCCGCGATGCCGAGAATGTGGATTGGTCGACGCTGACCGACACCAGGATGACGGTCGTCGTCTATATGGGCGTGTCCGCAGCGCCGGCCGTGCGCGCCGGCCTGTTCGCGGCCGGGCGCTCGCCGGAGACGCCGGTCGGCGTGTTCGCCCGCGTCACGCGGCCCGATGCGCAAGGCGCGATCGGCACGCTGCGCGACCTGCCGGAACTGGTGCGCCGCATCGATGGCGGTCCCGCCATCCTCATCATCGGCGATGTAGTCCGGCATGCCGGCTCGCTTCGCCGCCAGACACCCAAGCAAATCATCTCTGACTTATTGGATGCAGCCGAATGACCTCTCCGCTCGAACAGAAGAAGATCAAGATCGCCGGTCCCTCGGTCGTGACGGCCAACCGCACCTGGGACGGAATCGTGGTCTACCGCACCGCCGCCAAGAGCTGGTCCGCCGAGCTGTCGGAAGCCGCCATCGTGCGCAACTCCGAGGAGGCCAAGGCCTTGCTTGCGGAAGCGGTGGCCGATGACGTCGGCGCCATCGGTCCCTATATCGCGCCGGTGCAGATCGGCGAGGACGGCAAGGTCCTGCCCGGCAATCTGCGCGAACAGATCCGCCGCACCGGCGTCACCATCGGACAGCCGGCCCAGGTTTAAGGCACGCCTTATGTATGCTTACGACGAAATCGATCGCACGCTCGTCAACGAGCGCGTCTCGGAGTTCCGCGACCAGGTGAAGCGGCGCCTCTCCGGCGAGCTCACCGAGGACGAGTTCAAGATCCTGCGGCTGCAGAACGGCGTTTATCTGCAATTGCACGCCTACATGTTCCGCGTCGCGATCCCCTACGGCACGCTGGCGACCAACCAGCTGCGGGCGCTCGCCCATGTCGCGCGCAAATACGATCGCGGCTACGGCCATTTCACCACGCGTCAGAACATCCAGTTCAACTGGATCAAGCTTGCCGAGCTGCCTGATGCGCTGGAAGACCTCGCCAAGGTCGGCATCCACGCCATGCAGACCTCCGGCAACAACATGCGCAACGTCACCTCGGATCAATGGGCCGGCGTCGCGCCGGGCGAGATCGAGGACCCCCGCATCTGGTCGGAGCTCATCCGCCAGCACACCACGCTGCATCCGGAATTCTCGTTCCTGCCGCGCAAGTTCAAGATCGCAATCACCGCCTCGGACCATGACCGCGCCGCGATCAAGATCCACGACATTGGTCTCCGCCTGATCAAGAACGAGAAGGGCGAGACCGGCTTCGAGGTTCTGGTCGGCGGCGGCCTCGGCCGCACGCCCTTCATCGCCAAGACCATCAAGCACTTCGTGCACGGCCGCGACATCCTCAGCTACATCGAGGCGATCCTGCGCGTCTATAACCAGTACGGCCGCCGCGACAACATCTACAAGGCCCGCATCAAGATCCTGGTGCACGAGCTCGGCATCGAGAAGTTCTCTCGCGAGGTCGAGGACGAGTGGCAGCACATCCGCAACTCCTCGCTCCAGATCGACGACGAGGTGATCGAGGACATCCGCTCGCGCTTCACCTATCCCGCTTACGAGGAGCTGCCGCACATGCCGGACGAGCTGCGCCAGGCCGCCGCCGATCCGGATTTCGAGGCGTGGCGCAAGAACTCGGTGGCGCCGCACAAGGTGCAGGGCTATTCCATCGTCACGATCTCGCTGAAGCCGACCGGCGGGCCTCCGGGCGATGCCACGGCCGAGCAGATGGATGCGCTCGCCGACCTCGCCGACAGATATTCCTTCGGCGAGATCCGTGTCGGCCACGAGCAGAATTTGGCGCTGCCGCACGTCGCCAAGCGCGACCTGCCGGCGCTGTGGAAGGCGCTCGACAAGCTCGGGCTGGCGACGCCCAACGTCAACCTGATCACCGACATCATCGCCTGCCCGGGGCTCGACTATTGCTCGCTGGCGAATGCGCGCTCGATCCCGATCGCGCAGGAATTGACGCGGCGCTTCGCCGATCACGAGCTCGCCAACCTGATCGGCCGGCTGCACATCAACATCTCCGGCTGCATCAACGCCTGCGGCCATCACCACGTCGGCCATATCGGCATTCTCGGTGTCGAGAAGAACGGCGAGGAGGTCTACCAGATCACCATCGGCGGCCGTGCCGACGAGAACGCCGCGCTCGGCACCCTGATCGGCCCGGGCGTCAAGTTCGACGAGGTCGCCGATGTCGTCGAAGACGTCGTCGAAGCCTATCTTGCGCTGCGCGAGCGGCCCGAAGAGCTGTTCATGGACACGGTGAAGCGACTCGGTGTCGAACCCTTCAAGGAGCGCGTCTATGCCACTCGTTAGCGGCGGAAAGATCACGGACGACGGTTTCGTCAAGCTCGCCGTCGACACGCCGCTGCCCGAGGGCGGCGACATCCTGGTGCCTGCCGAGCGTTTCCTCGCCGAGGCCGCCGCGCTGCTCGATCGTTCGGGCAAGGTCGGTGTGATCTGGCCCAACAATCGCGACATCGCCGAGCTGGTGCCGTATCTCGGCAGGATCGCCGCCGTGGCGCTGGTGTTCCCGACCTTTCGGGACGGCCGCGCCTACAGCCAGGCCCGTTTGCTGCGCGAACGCTATAACTACCGCGGCGAATTGCGTGCGACCGGCCAGGTCCTGCGCGACCAGTTTGTGTTCATGCTGCGCGCCGGCTTCGATGCCTTCGAGGTCAAGAAGCAAGCCGACGCGGAAGCCTTCATGCAGACGGCACAGCGCTATTCGGTGTTCTACCAGCCCACCGGCGACGGCCGCATCACGGCCCTGCACCGGCGCATGCAGCTGCGCCATTCCGAAGGCGTCGGCACGTGAACGCGATCGCGCCTCAGGTTTCGCCGGCGTCGGTCGCTGTCTTGCCTTCGGCCGATCAGCTGGATCGCGCGCTGCGCGACGCCTCACCTGCGGAGATCATTGCTGCGGCGCTGGCGACGGTCGGGCGCGAACAGCTGGCGCTGGTGTCGTCATTCGGCACGGAATCGGCGACGCTGCTGAAGGTCATGGCGGACGTCGATCCTGCGATCCCCGTGATCTTTCTCGACACCGGCTGGTTGTTCGAGGAGACGCTGGCCTATCGCGATACGCTGATCGCGACGCTGGGCCTCAAGGACGTCCGGTCGATCAAGCCGGCCGAGGAGACGCTGTCGCGCGAGGATCCCGACCGCGACCTCTGGTTCTCCGATCCCGACGCCTGCTGCCGTATCCGCAAGGTGGAGCCGTTGGCGCGCGCGCTGAAGCCGTTCTCGGCCTGGATCAACGGCCGCAAGCGCTTCCAGGGCAATGCGCGCGCCGATATTCCGGTCGTCGAGAACGATGGCGTGCGGCTGAAGTTCAATCCCTTCGCCAACGTCTCGCGCGACGAGATCGAGGCCATCTTCGTCCGCGCCGAACTGCCGCGGCATCCTCTGGTTGCGTCAGGATTTCTGTCGGTTGGGTGTATGCCTTGCACCAGCAGAACGACCGATGGCGAGGATGCACGCGCCGGGCGATGGCGCGGACGGGCCAAGACAGAATGCGGCATCCACACCATGACGACGTCGTAGCACAGCCACGCTGCCACGCTGCGAACAAGAAAATCCGGTTCCGTTGACACGCGAGCGTTTCGCCACGAGTTATGCCTGCCATCGATGACGATGCCGTCGTCGACGTGAATGGAGATGGACATGATGCGACGTATCGTTCCGCTCGCCGCAGCACTGCTCGCGGCGGGGGTGTTGGCAAGCTCGGCTCTGGCCGCTGACATCACCCTGCTGAACGTGTCGTACGATCCGACGCGCGAGCTCTATGCCGAGTTCAACAAGGCGTTCGCGACCGCCTATCAGAAGGAGACCGGCAAGAGTGTCGAGATCAAGCAGTCGCATGGCGGCAGCGGTTCGCAGGCCCGCGCGGTGATCGACGGATTGCAGGCCGACGTGGTGACGCTCGCGCTGGCTTATGACATCGACGCCATCGCGAACAAGGGTCTCACCGCGACCGATTGGCAGAAGCGCCTGCCGCAGAATTCGGCGCCCTATACGTCGACCATCGTGTTCCTGGTCCGCAAGGGCAATCCCAAGGGGATCAAGGACTGGGACGATCTGATCAAGCCGGGGGTTGCCATCATCACGCCGAACCCGAAGACGTCGGGCGGCGCCCGCTGGAATTATCTGGCGGCCTGGGGCTTTGCTCAGAAGAAATACGGTTCGGCCGACAAGGCCAAGGAATTCGTCGGAAAGCTTTTCCAGCAGGTGCCGGTGCTCGATACCGGTGCGCGGGGCGCCACCGTCACCTTCGTCGAGCGCGGCGTCGGTGACGTGCTGCTCGCCTGGGAGAACGAGGCGTTTCTGGCGTTGAAGGAGTTCGGTGCGAACAAGTTCGAGATCGTGGCGCCGCCGCAATCGATTCTCGCCGAGCCGCCGGTCACCATCATCGACAAGGTCGCCGACAAAAAAGGCACGCGCAACGCGGCTGACGCCTACCTGCAATTTTGGTATACGAAGGACGCGCAGGAAATCGCCGCGCGCAATTTCTATCGTCCCCGCAATGCGGAGATTGCGAAGAAGTACGAGAATGCCTTCGCCAAGGTCGAGCTGTTCACGATCGACGACGTCTTCGGCGGCTGGACCAAGGCGCAGAAGGAACATTTTAGCGACGGCGGTGTCTTTGACCAGATCTACAAGAATTGATCGGGCGCTGTCTGAGGGGCTGGGGCAGGGGGCCTGGTGAGCGCAGTTGCAGCACGACGCCGGACATTGCCGGGCTTCGGTCTCACGATGGGGCTGACGTTATCCTGGCTGTCCGTCATCATCCTGATTCCGCTCGCCGGACTGTTCCTGAAGTCGCTCGAGCTCAGTCCCGAACAGTTCTGGAACATCCTCTCCAGCCGCCGCACCCTGAACGCGCTCCGCGTCTCGTTCGGCCTCGCCTTCGCGGCAGCCTGCGTCAACCTGGTGATGGGCAGCATCATCGTCTGGGCGCTGGTCCGCTACCGCTTCCCCGGCCGCCGCATCTTCGATGCCATCGTCGACGTCCCGTTCGCGCTGCCGACGGCGGTCGCCGGCGTGGCGCTGACCGCGCTGTTCGCCGAGAAAGGCTGGTTGGGGGCGCCGCTGGCCGCGCTCGGCATCAAGGTGGCGTTCACGCCGGTCGGCATCTTCGTCGCCATGATCTTCATCGGCATTCCATTCGTGGTGCGCACGGTGCAGCCGGTGCTCCAGGACCTCGACCCCGAGATCGAGGAGGCCGCGGGCAGCCTGGGCGCCAGCCGCTGGCAGACCATCACCCGCGTCATCCTTCCCTCGCTCGCGCCGGCGCTGCTCACCGGGCTCGCACTCGCGTTCGCCCGCGCCGTCGGCGAATACGGCTCGGTGATCTTCATCGCCGGCAACCTGCCCAACGTTTCCGAGATCGCGCCGCTCCTGATCGTGATCCGCTTGTCTGAATTCCGCTACGCCGATGCGACCGCGATCGCGGTGGTCATGCTCGTCGTCTCGTTCGTCATCATCTTCGCCGTCAACCGGCTCCAGCGCTGGGCGCAGAGCCGGATGCCGGCGCGCTGAGGGCAGGACCATGACGATGCAGATCGCAGACTCCCGTTCGATCTCCCCGCCCGATGCGAGGGCGCGTGCCAACGCCGCAGCCGCACGCGAAAACCTTCGCACCGAGCCGAGGGCTGTGCGTGTCGTTGTGATCGCCCTGGCGATGCTGTTCCTCTCGGTCTTCGTCGTGCTGCCGCTCGTGGTGGTGTTTGCACAGGCGTTCTCGAGGGGAATCCTGGCCTATATCGCCGCGCTTGCCGAGCCGGAGGCATGGGCAGCGATCAAACTGACGTTGATCGTCGCGGCCATCTCGGTCGGGCTCAATCTGGTGTTCGGCCTCGTCGCCGCCTGGGCGATTTCAAAATTCGATTTCCCGGGCAAGACCTTTCTGATCACCCTGATCGACCTGCCGTTCTCGGTCAGCCCGGTGATCTCGGGCCTCGTCTTCGTGCTGCTGTTCGGTGCGCAAGGTTATTTCGGCAGCTGGCTGCGCGAGCACGACATCCAAATCCTGTTCGCGATGCCGGGGATCGTGCTTGCCACCACCTTCGTCACCTTTCCCTTCGTGGCGCGCGCGTTGATCCCGCTGATGCAGGAGCAGGGTACGCAGGAGGAGGAGGCCGCGATCTCGCTCGGTGCCTCGGGTCTTCAGACCTTCTTCCGGGTGACGCTGCCGAACATCAAGTGGGGCGTGCTCTATGGCGTCCTGCTTTGCAATGCCCGCGCGATGGGCGAGTTCGGTGCCGTCTCCGTCGTCTCCGGCCACATCCGCGGCGAGACCAACACCATGCCGCTGCTGGTCGAAATCCTCTACAATGAGTACCAGTTCGTCGCCGCTTTTGCGATCGCTTCGCTGCTGGCGATGCTGGCACTGATCACGCTGATCGCGAAAACCGTTCTCGAACGTCACCTCGACGAAGGGGAAGAAGCCAGTGACCATTGAGGTCAAGAATCTCGTCAAGAAGTTCGGCAATTTTGTAGCTCTCGACGGCGTCGACCTCCAGGTCAACGACGGTGAATTGCTCGCGCTGCTCGGCCCCTCCGGCTCCGGCAAGACCACGCTGTTGCGGATTATCGCCGGCCTCGACTGGCCGGATTCCGGCGAAGTCTCCTTCAACGGCGAGGATGCGCTGGCACAGGGCGCACGCGAACGGCATGTCGGCTTCGTATTCCAGCACTACGCGCTATTCCGACACATGACGGTGTTCGAGAACGTTGCCTTCGGCTTGCGCGTGCAGCCGCGCGCGGTGCGCAAGGACGAGGCAACGATCCGCGCACGCGTCAAGGAATTGCTCGATCTCGTGCAGCTCGATTGGCTCGCCGACCGCTATCCGAGCCAGCTCTCCGGCGGCCAGCGTCAGCGCATCGCGCTTGCCCGCGCGCTCGCGATCGAGCCGCGCATCCTCCTGCTCGACGAGCCTTTCGGCGCGCTCGACGCCAAGGTGCGCAAGGAGCTGCGCAAATGGCTGCGCTCCCTGCATCACGAGATCCACGTCACGTCGATCTTCGTCACCCACGACCAGGAGGAGGCGCTCGAAGTCGCCAACCGCGTTGTGGTGATGGACAAGGGCCGGATCGAGCAGATCGGCTCGCCCGACGATGTCTACGACAATCCGGCGACGGCTTTCGTGCACGGCTTCATCGGCGAATCCATCGTGCTGCCGATCCAGATCGGGGATGGCGCGATCCGGCTCGGGGACCGGCAGCTCAATCTGGCGGCCGAAGGGCTATCGCCTGGCGCGTCAAAGCTGTTCGTGCGGCGACATGACATGCTGATCGGCCCGCCCGGCAGCGGCGCCTTCGAAGGCGCCGTCCGGCACGTCCGCAATTTCGGCCCGGTGCAGCGGGCGGAGGTGGCGCTTTCCGGCGGCGAGACCATCGAGATCGACGCCCCCCGCGACAAGGAACTGCGCGCGGGCGACACCATCGGCCTCAATCCGCGCCGCTACCGGATATTTGCGGGCTGAGCGCCCGTCGTTCCGGGGCGAAGCGAAGCATCAAACCCGGAATCCGAGGCGGTCGCGGTTCGCCCTGACGGCGCCCCGGAATGATGGCTATGATTTTGCTCAAAATTCACCTTTCAGCCATTGTTGGTATGCAACAACGACCCCTCATTGGGGGCCTTGATTCATGCGTGCCGCGGCCGCGATTCTCGTCACGTTGCTGCTTGCCGGCTGCGCCGGCAACGAACCGCCGGTCCAGCAGCCATCGATGTATGCCGACATGGCAGTCCCGGGCTCGAAGCTCGACGTCCAGGCGGCCGCGATCATGATCTCGCAATACCGCCAGAACAACGGGCTCGGTATGGTCGTGATCGACCCCGATCTGACGCGGCTCGCCGAATCCCAGTCCAATGCCATGGCGGCAGCCAACAAGATGGACCACGACGTCCGCGCTCCTCTTGCCAAGCGCCTGGCCGCCGGCGGTTATCCTGCGACGGTGGCCGTCGAGAACATCTCGGCCGGCTACCATACGCTGGCGGAGGCGTTTTCCGGCTGGCGCGACTCGCCTCCGCACCGTGCCAACATGCTCAAGAGCGGTGTCACAAAATTAGGCATCGCGGCGAGCTATGCTCCCGGCACCAAATACAAGGTGTTCTGGACGATGATTCTGGCCGCGACGGAGCCCCGATAAGCCAGACTTGATCCGGGAATGCATTGACGCCGCTGCGGAGTGTCGCCACGGTGTCTCGCCCTTTGCTATTGTTCCTGCATGACCGATCATAGCCCGCAAATCGCAACAGTCCCCGTGAATGCGCAGCGTGTCCTGGTCCTGCAGGGCGGCGGCGCGCTCGGCTCTTATCAGGCCGGCGCCTTCCAGGCGCTGTGCGGCTACGGCTTCGATCCGGAATGGGTCGCCGGCATTTCGATCGGCGCGGTCAATGCCGCCATCATCGCCGGCAACGAGGGGCGCACCCGCGTCGAGCGGCTCAAGGAATTCTGGGAGATGGTGTCGGCGCCGGTGCCGTGGAAACCTCTCGGCAAGAGCGACCATAGCCGCGAACTCTTCAATTCGACCAGCGCGGCGCTGATCGCGACCTTCGGCGTGCCCGGCTTCTTCACGCCGCGCATTCCGCCGGCGCCGCTGTGGCCGCCGGGGCATCCCGAGGCCGAAAGCTATTACGACACCTCGCCGCTGAAGAAGACGCTGGAGCGTCTGGTCGATTTCGATCGCATCAACGATCTCAAGACGCGTCTGTCGGTTGGCGCGGTCGGCGTCACCTCGGGCAATTTCAAATATTTCGACAACTTCGAGCTCAAGAAGTTCGGCAAGAAGATCGGCCCCGAGCACATCATGGCCTCCGGCGCGCTGCCGCCGGGCTTTCCGTCCGTCTTGATCGATGGCGAGCATTACTGGGACGGCGGCATCGCCTCCAACACTCCGCTCGACTACGTGCTCGATGCCGAGGTCGAGCGCGACATGCTGATCTTCCAGGTCGACTTGTTTTCCGCACGGGGCGAACTGCCGAACTCGCTGCTGGACGCGGCCGAGCGCGAGAAGGACATTCGCTATTCCAGCCGCACGCGGATGAACACCGACAAGAACAAGCAGCTGCACAACGCCCGCAAAGCCGTGCGCGACCTGATCGGCAAGTTGCCGGACTATCTCAGGAACGATCCTTCCGTCGAATTCCTGGCGAAAGTGTCGCGCGAAAGCACCGTGACCGTGGTGCATCTGATCTATCGCAGCAAAAACTACGAAACCTCGTCCAAGGATTACGATTTCTCGCGTATCGCCATGGTCGAGCATTGGGACGCCGGCGTGCGTGACGTGCACCTGTCGATGCGTCACAAGGACTGGCTGGAGCGGCCGCAGTCCGGCGAGACCATGGTGACTTACGATCTCACGGGGGACGTCACCGCGCCCCCTGCAAAAAGGAGCGAATAGAATGGGTACTCTGTCAGGCAAGAACGCCGTCGTGACCGGATCCACCAGCGGCATTGGTCTCGCCTACGCACGCGCCTTCGCCGGCGCCGGCGCCAACGTCGTCATCAACGGCTTCGGCTCGGCCGAGGACATCGAGAAGGAGCGCGCCAAGATCGAGTCCGATTTCAAGGTCAAGGCGATCTACTCGCCGGCCGACATGACCAAGCCTGCCGAGATCGCCGGCATGATCTCGCTCGGCGAGAAGACGTTCGGCTCGGTCGACATTCTCGTCAACAATGCCGGCATCCAGTTCGTCTCTCCGATCGAGGATTTTCCGATCGAGAAGTGGGACCAGATCATCGCGATCAACCTGTCCTCGGCGTTTCACGGCATCCGCGCCGCCGTACCCGGCATGAAGAAGAGGGGCTGGGGCCGCATCATCAACACGGCCTCCGCGCACTCGCTGGTCGCTTCGCCGTTCAAGTCGGCCTACGTCTCGGCCAAGCACGGCATCGCCGGTCTCACCAAGACCGTGGCGCTGGAAGTTGCGACCCACAAGATCACCTGTAACTGCATCAGCCCCGGCTACGTCTGGACACCGTTGGTGGAGAAGCAGATCCCCGATACGATGAAGGCGCGCAATCTCACGCGCGAGCAGGTCATCAACGACGTGCTGCTCGATGCTCAGCCGACCAAGGAATTCGTCACCTCCGACCAGGTCGCGGCTCTCGCCCTGTTCCTGTGCAGCGACGACGCCGCGCAGATCACCGGCACCAACCTTTCGATCGACGGCGGCTGGACCGCGGAGTAGGCGCGCGGGCTGGGCAGGCACGTGAGCGCCGTGCCCACGATTTTCCGCGAGAGAGGGTGGGCACGCTCCGCTTTGCCCACCCTCTACGATCCCGTCCCCCGGTCGGCCCTCAATACGTCTCGGCCAGCGCCGTCGAGTCGCGCTATAGCTGCGGACGACGAGACCGGGGAGCGACTCCAGCAACAACGCGCCTATCAGCGCCCAGTCGAGGCGAAGCATATTGCCTTTCTGGCCGTTCAGTCCCGGGAGGGGCCGACGTGACGTGTGGCGGATAATGTCTTCGAGGTCAGCAAGCGCCTCTCGGGACCAGACGACCTTCATCCGCGCTTAAATTTTGCGAAGACTTCTGCGACCTCGGCAGCCGTAGCGCACTCGCCGAGATCTATGGATGCTAACGCAGCGTCGATGCTTCGTAGTTTTTCTTGCGTCGCAACGCACTCGCCGCCGAGCAGTTCGCTCTCGATGTCGTTGGCAATCGCCACCAGCTCGTTCTGGGCCTGTGCGGGCCAAGTCCGGGCACGTTCCAGAAGATCTCGCAGATCGTTTGCAGCGATGCCCCACTACATCAGGTGCGGAAGAGCTTTCCAATCATCTCAAGCCGATGGCTGGCGTCCGAACGCCAGCACGTGCAGCCCCAGCCGCTGCCGCACGATCCAGAACAGCAGCACCGTCTCGAAGGTGAGCGAGATCGAGGTCGCAGCCGCCGCGCCATGGCCGCCGTAGCGCGGCACCAGCGCAATGCAGAGCACGAGGTTCATCACGAAGGCCAGTGCGTAGGCGAGCGCGCAGATCTTCTGCTGGCCGAGCATGTTGAGCAGGCGCTCCACCGGGCCGATCGCGGCACGCACCACGAGGCCGATCGCGGCGATGAACATGACGTCGTAGCCGATGACGAATTGCGGTCCGAACAGCCAGAGCAGCGGCTTGCCGAGCGCGAGCAGCACGATGGTCGCCGCCAGCGACGGCCAGAACGTCCAGCCGATGGCATGCGCGACATAGGCCGACAGCCGGGCCTTGTCTCCGCTCGCGTTGTATTCGGCGAAGCGATGCGCCGTCGTGGCCGACATCGCGTAGTGGATGAATGAGACCAGCGCGAGCGTCTTCACCACGGCGAAATAGACGCCGACCTCGTCGGAAGGGCGGAATTGCTGCAGCACCAGTACGTCGGTGTAGGACAAGAGCAGGTAGAAGCTCTCGACCAGCAGGATCGGCAGCGAGACGGCGAGCCAGCCGCGGATATCGTAGGTCTTCGGTCCTGGCTCGATGTGGCCGGCGAGCCTGCGGTTCAGAACCACCATCTGTCCGGCCATCGCGAGCCAAACCGCCGCGGCGCTCGCGACCATCGCCGCGACCGCGCCGAGATGATAGCCGAGCACGAAGGCCGCGGCGGTGATCCCGATGATCAGCGCCTGGCGGACGATGAATTGCGGCATCAGGCCGAGCTGCATCCAGTCGTGCGAACGCGCGATGCCGTCCTGGGTGTTGGCGACGACGAAGGCCGGCAGGGTCATGCAGCCGATATAGAGCGGCAACACCTCGGCCGGATCGATCAAGGGCGACAGCAGTTTGACGATGCCGGCAAGGCCGAGCGCTACCAGCGTGGACACGGCGAAGGTCAGCCAGCGGCTGCCGGAGAGGAAGCCGCGCAGCAGCGCGTGCGCGCCGCTGGCGCGGTACTCCGGAATGATCTTTTGTGCGGAGGCCGAGATGCCGAAATCCATCATGCTGCCGAGCAGCAGCACCCAGGTCCAGACATAGACATAGATTCCGTAGTCGGACGTGCCCATCCAGCGCGCCAGCAGCACCTGTGACACATAAGCGAGGCCGGCGCTGATGACGCGGATGATGAAGATGGTGCCGGCGAGCCGCCGTGTCAGCGAGGCCTCGCTCGATCCGCCCGCGAGTCGCGCCCGGAGCCGCGCGACCAGCCCGGCCGGTCCGGTCGTTGCGGGTTCTGCATCCATCACGGCCAATTTGAACAGTCCCCGAGGCGCCCGCATGCTGCGGTATGCCAGGGGACTAGCAACCATTCGTTAAGATTCGGTTGGGTGGACGCTAATTCAGATTGGTATTGAACTCGTACGCCTTGTCAGGCCCGACCAGCGTGAACTTCAGCGCCGCACCATCCGGCTTGGCCCCCGGCGGCAAGCCGTCGAGCTCGAAAGCAAACCGGATCACGCCGGGCGGGCTGTGCGGCACCGGCGCCGGAATCGGCAGCGCCCAATCGGGTGTCGGCCCTTCCACGAACAGATTGACGTTTCGGCTATCAGGCGTCACCACGTCGACCACCACGTTCCCGGGCCCGTCGCGCTTGACGTCGCGGATGGTGAGCGGATTGGGGTCGCCGATACTGGCGGGCTTCGGAACGGTGTCGAGCGCAGCGCGCAAGTTCGCGTCCTCGGTCGATGCGACGCTGTTGAAGCCGAGTTCGGCACTGGCCTCGACGGGGATGCAGAGCTTTTCGCACACCGCGTAATTGATCTCGGCGCGCAAGGTCACGGGTTTGTCGGCCGCCTTGGCGACGATGCGCAAGGGCAGCACGATCTGGTCGCGATAACCGATCGAATGGCCGCCCGCGCCGTCGTCGAACTTCTGCGGCGCCGGCCACATGATCGTCACGGCCTCGACATTGTCGGACTTCGAGAAGTCGAACCGCGGTGGAACGCCGGAATCGCCGGGCGTCCGCCAGTAGGTCTTCCAGCCGGGCTGGAGCTGGAAAGCGATACCACCGAGCAAGACGGCGCCACTGCGCGATCCCGCCAACAGCCGCACGGCGGAATGTCCGTCGCGCTGCCACGGCGACGCGTCATCGGCGCGGGCCGCGATCGTCAAGGACGACGCGAGCAAGGTTGTCGCGACACCTATCGCCGCACGCAGGGGAACAATGCTGGACATGGTACGTCTTTACAGGGTCGGCGGGGCGCAAACCATTGAATTGCTTGTGATGGACGCACTCGAATCAAGTCGGTGCAAGGCTTGATTTGACAGCCGCCCGGCCCGACATCAGGATAGGAACTGAATCGGAGTGCTTCAGCGATGGCTCCCACAGGCAAGAGGACGGGCGAAAGCATCGGCGGCTCGGGTTCAACGCTGCCCAGTTCGGCCGGTTATCTCGACGGCCGGCTCCTGATCGCAATGCCCGTGATGGGCGATTCACGCTTCGAGCGCTCGGTGATCTACCTCTGCGCCCATTCCGCCGAGGGAGCGATGGGCATCATCGTGAACCACCCGGCCGGCAGCATCGACTTCCCCGAGCTCCTGCAGCAGCTCGGCATCATCAGGAAGGGCGAGCACATCAAGCTGCCCGAGAATGCCGAGAGCATGAAGGTGCTGCGCGGCGGCCCGGTCGATACGGGGCGCGGCTTCGTGCTGCACTCCAGCGACTTCTACATCGAGAATGCCACGCTGCGCATCGATGACGGCGTCTGCCTGACCGCGACCGTCGACATTCTGCGCGCCATCGCCAACGGCTCCGGCCCCAAACATGCCATCCTCGCGCTCGGCTATGCCGGCTGGGCGCCGGGCCAGCTGGAGACTGAGATCCAGAGCAATGGCTGGCTGCATTGCGATGCCGATGCGGATCTGATCTTCGGCGACGACGTCGACGACAAGTACAACCGCGCCTTGCAGAAGATCGGCATCGATCCTGGCATGCTCTCCAACGAGGCCGGACACGCGTAGCGCTCGCTGCACATTTTCGCTTGTCCGGGATGACGACCGAATTTGTGGGTACCCGACGCGGCCTACTCCGCCGCCTGCTGCTGCACCGTCGGCTCGGTGCCCGCCACCGTCGCGCGGCGCATGTCGCGGGGCTGCGACTGGTCATAGCGGCGGACGCGGTGCATGGTCTGGCGGTTGTCCCACATCACGAGGTCATGCAGATTCCATTTGTGCACGTAGACGAATTCCGGCTGCGTCGCGTGCTCGTTGAGATCGCGCAGCAAGAGCCGCCCCTCGGGCACGCTCATCCCGACCACCTTGCCGGCGTGCGATGACAGGTACAGCGACTTGCGGCGATGCACGGGATGGGTTCGCACCAGCCGTTGCAGCACCGGCTTGAACATTTCCTTCTCGTCGTCGGTGTATTCGGTGAAACCGAGCGAGCCCCGCGAGTACATCAGCGAATGTTCGCAGACAAGGTCCTCGATCTCCGCCTTGGTCTCGTCGTCGAGCGCGTCATAGGCGGCGCGCATGTCGGCGAACTCGGTGTTGCCGCCCTTCGGGTTCACCACGCGCGCCGACAGCAGCGAGAACTTCGCGGGGATGGGGCGGAACGAGCTGTCCGAGTGCCACAGGCAATTGCCGAGGTTGAACAGATGCGCGCGGCTGTCCTTGGCCAGCGGCTTGCCGTCCTTGCCGAGATTGGAGACGTCGTTCAGGCCGGATTGCAGCCGGTAGTCCTTTTCCTTGGTCACGGTGCCGCCGCGTGCGTCCTCGCGCTGACCGAAGTTCAGCGCAAACGCCATCTGCTGTTCGTCGGTGATGTCCTGCTCGTGGAAGACGAGCACCGCGTATTTGTCCATGGCCGCCTCGACCTCGCGTGCCTCGTCTGCCGTGAGAGGCTTGCGCAAATCGAGGCCGGAAACCTCGCCGACAAAATGCTTCTGAAGCTGCCGAATGGCGATCGTCATGGCGTTTCTCCCGCGGGTCGCGAGCGGTTGGTCCCGCTCTGCCGGCAAAAAAGCTACTCCCGCACTCGCACTTGTCAACGCCTCGACCGCATGGCTGCCCTTAGCCCGGGTGAGCGCAGCGATACCCGGGACGGTGGATCCAAAGCCCCGGATGTCGCTTCGCTCATCCGGGCTACGAATTGAGCTTCACGCGTTCCGCGCCATCAGCCCGCCATCGACCGGGATCACCGCGCCGGTGAGGAACGAGGCCGCCGGCAGGCACAGGCTCAGCGTCATGTGCGCGACCTCTTCAGGGTCGCCGTAGCGGCCGAGCGCGGTGCGGCGCTTGGCGTAGATGGTCTTGTGTTCCTCGGAGATGCGGTCGGTGATGGCGGTGCGGATCGGCCCGGGGCAGATGCAGTTGACGGTGATGGCCTCGCGGCCGAGCTCCACGGCGAGCGAACGGGTGAGGCTGGCAACGCCGCCCTTTGCGGCCGAATACGGGCTGTGCAGCGCGGTGGCTCCGAGCGCCTCGGTCGAGGCGATGTTGACGATGCGCGGGCTGTTCGACTTCCGCAGGTGGGGCAGCGCGGCGCGGATGATGCGGGGATGCGCCGTCAGCATCACGGCAATACCCTTGGCCCAGGCCTCCTCATAGGCCTCGTCGTCGATTGGCACGCGCACGGAGATGCCGGCGTTGTTGACCACGATGTCGAGCCCGCCGAAATGCGAGGCGACGTCGTCGACGACGCGCTTGATTTCGCCGCCGTCGGCGACGTCGAGCTTCCAGGCCCTTGCTGAACCACCGGTCGCGGCAATCTCCTTGGCGACGGCATGCGCGCCTTGCTCGTCGAAATCCGTGGCGGCCACGTTTGCGCCTTCGGCGGCGAATACGCGCGCGGTGGCGCGGCCCATTCCGCTAGCCGCGCCGGTGACGAGCACGGTTAGGCCCTTCACGGACCGGCTGAGCTCCCTGAAGTCGGACATGCTGTTTCCTCGCGGTGGGCTGTTCTTGTTGTGATTGACAAGGCTGGCATCGATCCGCAGACAGGTCAAACAAGCAGAACACGAGGGGAGGACGCGATGGCGAGCGAGCTCGATTTCTCAGGCAAGCAGGTGCTGGTGGTCGGCGGTTCGAGCGGCATCGGCAACGGCATCGCGCAGGCGTTTCGCGCCAGGGGCGCCTCGGTCGCAATTTGCGGCACGCGTGCTCGCGCAACGGAATATTCAGCCGAAGAAGGCTCTGATCTCACCGGTCTCGCTTACGCGCAGCTCGATGTCGGCAATGCGGGAGCGATCGAGGCATTCAAGCCGTCCTTCGACCAGCTCGACGTCCTGGTGCTCGCGCAGGGCGCGGTGCTCTATCGCCGCGGCGAGTTCGAGATGGCCGGCTTCCGCAAGGTGGTCGAGGTCAATCTGATGAGCTTGATGGCCTGCGCGACGCGGTTTCATTCCATGCTGCGGGATGCGAAGGGGGCGCTGATCATCGTATCCTCGACCGCGGCCTATCACTCCACCATGGGCAATCCCGCCTACAACGCGTCCAAGACCGGTGCGGTCGGATTAACGCGCACGCTGGGGGAAGCCTGGGCCGAGGACGGCATTCGTGTCAACGGCATTGCCCCAGGGCTCGTCGACACCAAGATGACGAAGGTGACGACCGACAATCCGAAGCGGCTGGAAGGCGCGCTCGCGCGCATCCCTCTCCGGCGACTGGGCACGCCGGCCGACATGGCGGGCGCGGCGCTTTTCCTGGCTTCCCCGCTGTCGTCCTACATCATCGGCCAAACGCTAGTGGTCGATGGCGGCCTCATTCTGTAGACGATCCTAGGGAACCGCACCGCTCCTGATCGGTTACTTCGGCTGAGCACCGAGGAGGATCATCATGGACACGGATCGGATTGTTGGATCGGCCAAGGAATATGCCGGCCGCGCGGAAGGCGCGATCGGAGACATGGCTGGTGACGCGAAGACGCAGGCATCGGGCAAGGCGCGGGAAGCGGCCGGCACGGTGCAGAATCTCTACGGCCAGGCCAAGGATGCCGTTCGTGACGCCACGGACACGGCCGCGAGCTATGCGAAGGATGCCTACGAGAACAGCGGCGACACCTTCCGCGACGGCTCGAAGGCCATCGCGCAGAAGGTGCAGGACAACCCGCTCGGCGCACTGCTGGTGGCCGGCGGAATCGGCTTTGCGCTGGCGCTGCTGATGTCGCGACCCGCCCGCCGCCCGCCGCAGCGCTGGCGCTACTGAGCCTAACGCGTGATCCGGGAAGCGAAGCGGCTTTCCAGAGAGATCATGCGCAAACAACCACCTGAAGCGCGGTGACGATTCCGCTGGATCTCATCGCGCTTTCGGTCGTTCCGGAGCGCGCCACTGGCGCAAGCCCGGACACATCGGCGCCGCTCGTCTCGATGGGTTTGCGCTACGTGCGCCCCGAAATGATAGCATTCACTACCAAAGAATCACCGGAACATCTCGGCGGAGCGGCCGACGTTGGCCGGCGGACGCGGAACCCCAGGATTGGGGGTCGGATTGCGCGGCGCGGGCGCCAATTGTCGCGGCGGCGGGGGCTGCGGCGAGCCCAAGCCGAAGAAATCGCCGAATGATGGAGTCGGCTGGGCCGGCTGCTGCGGCGGGGTCGGTGGCCTCTTCGGCGCAAGCTTTGGCGGTGCGATTGCGGCGGCCGCACCCGGTGTGGCCGGCGCTGGGCCGCCGTCCGGCGTCGTCGCGGCCATCGGCGCATCGCCCTTGGCCTGCTCGCGGCCGACTTCCCGGCGCGGCCAAGCATAATCGTCGGCGCGGCCGGCCGGAGCTGCCAGCGGCTCGCCCTTCACCATCGTCCGCGCCGCAAGCGCATCGACGGCGGCGGGACGTGAACCCGGCCCGCCCAGCAATTGATCGGTCGAAATCGAGGCGGCAACCAGCGGCACGATCGGCCCGGCCAACGGCCGCGGCGGGGGCTTGCCCGGCTCGGCGCTGGTGTCGGGTGTCGCAGGCTCGCTCGGCAGCGCGATCGGCCCGGAGCGTCCTGCGAGCACACGCGTGATCTCGCGTTCGACATAGTGCGCGAGCTTGCGCGCGCCGGCCTTGGTGAAATAGACGCCGTCGGAGCTGCGGAGCTGACGGATCTGGCCTTCGAAATCCGGGCCCTTCTGCAGGAAGCGTCCGGCTTCGTCGACGAAACCATCCCACACGTCGACATAGGTGATGCCGGCCTTCGCCGCGCCCTCGCGGTACAGCGAATCAAGGAACAGCGTGTCCGCGGTGCCCTTCGGTCCGCGCACCGCGGGCAGGCCGACCCACAGCACCGGCACGCCCCTCGATTTCAGGATATTGGCGAGCTCCTCGATCTTCTTGCCGTAGAGCTCGACCCAACGGTCGTCGCGGAATTCGTAGAGGCCGTTCGGGTTGCGCGCGGTTTTTTCCGGTGCGGCCGCAGGCGTGTCCGTGTTGTCGGCGTCGTCCTGCGGCAGGTCGGCATCGGCAGGCTTGTCGTCGGGCTTGGCGGCGTCGGCGGGCTTGGCCTCGCCCGGCTTTGCCGGCGGCTTGGCGCGCGCCCCTTTGTCGTTTTTCTTGTCCTTGTCCTTGTCCGCGGCCGCCTTGTCGGCGACGGGCTCGCGGATTGCCGTACGGTCGTTGAGACCGAGCATGACGACGATCACGTCGGGCTTCTCCGTCTCGAGAATGCCCCTGGCCGCCGCCGCCCAGTCAGCAGGCTCACCCCTGGGCTGATACTTGATCAGGCCGGACGTGGTTCTGTGCTTGCGGATCACGCCCATGTCGGGCTGCTCGGCGTAGGCGTCTTCGAGGCCGTAGGCAAGCCAGTCGGCCATGGCGTCGCCGATCACCAGCACGTTCTTCTCAGGGGTGGTGTCGCGCTTGGCCGGTGCCGGTGCGCGCGAGAAATCCTGGCGCGGCGCCTGCGGCGGCGGCTGCTGGAATGGCGCAAAGAAGTCGCCGCCGAACCACCCGCCGCCACCTCCGCCGCCTCGTGGGGGCGGGGCCGCACGCTGCGGGGGGCCGCCGAAACCGGGGAAGTTGAAGAACTGCGCCGAGGCGGGTGCTGCGACCGACACCAGGATCGCAACCGCCGTCCCCAGCGCGATCAACGGGCCGGTCTCGGTCAGCGCCTTGAACAGGGACTTCTTCGACATGCGATCTCGGGCACGCGCCATGAGGACTGGAAGTGTCCCGACATAATAGCGGAATCAGGCGCCAAACGGGCAGATTCTCTCGCAAATTCTTTGGCCATACACGCGGAACGGCCGTCCCCGCCAAGGCCCCCGGCGAAATCCCCATTCAGGGTCATTTTCGAGCCGATTTTACCGCCCGCGCAGGCGGTCCAGCATGTCCGAGGAAGCAAATCCGTCCGCAGGCGCCCCGATCGAAGCCTGGAAGTTGCGCAGCGCCTCGCGGGTCTGGCCGCCGAACTGGCCGTCCGGAGTGCCCTTGTAGAAGCCGCGCTGGGCCAGCAGTTGCTGCAACTCCAGCCGCTCGCTTCGCGACAACTCGCGCTCCTGGCGCGGCCAGGATTGTACGAAGGGTTGCCCGCCGCGCAGGCGGTCGGCGAAATGACCGATCGCCAATGCATAGGCCTCGGCCGGGTTGTACTTCATGATGACGCGGTAATTCTGCAGCATCAGGAACCCCGGTCCCTGCGCGCCGGCCGGTGCGAGCAGATAGGCTTTGTCCGCCGGGTGGGGGAAGGGCTGTCCCGTGGCACGCTTGAGCCCGAGCTTCTCCCATTGCGCGATCGGCATCGCCTTGGCGCGGTCGGCCAGCATGTAATTGAAGCCTTGCGGCACCACGACCTCGTAGCCCCAGGTCTTGCCCGGCTGCCACCCGTCCTTCTTCAGGTTGTTGGCGGTCGAGGCGATCAGGTCGGTCGGATTGTCGACGACGTCGCGCCGGCCGTCGCCGTCGCCGTCCACCGCGAAGCGCTTGAACGCGGTCGGCATGAACTGGGTCGGGCCGAAGGCGCCGGCCCAGGAGCCGCGCAGCTGCTCGGGGCGCAGGTCGCCGCGGTTGAGGATCTCCAGCGCGGAGAGAAACTCGTCCTTGAAATAGGCTTGGCGGCGGCCGATGCAGGCGAGCGTGGCGGTCGATTGCAGCACGCTGCGATCGCCCATCTGCGTCGAATAATTGGATTCGATACCCCAGATCGAGGCGATGATGTAGCGGTCGACCCCGGTGGCCCTTTCGGTCGCGTCGAACTGCGCCTTGTATTGGGAGAGCACCTCGCGGCCCTTGGCGAGGCGGTTGTCGTTCACGAGGATGTCAAGATAGGCCCATATCGACTTGGTGAACTCGGGCTGCGAGTCCATGAGGTCCATGATGCGCAAATCGGGTGACAGCCCCGCCGTGAAGCGTTGGAAGTTTTCCTGCGTGACGCCGCGCCGCGCGGCATCGGGCCACATCCCGGCGACGCAATTGTTGAAATTGCCGGCGGCCTCGCGGATCGCGGCCGCGGTCATCAGCGGGTGGCCGGAGGCGCCGTCCTCCCCGGTCCAGGGCAACGGTCCCGTCGGCGTTCCGCCTGGGCCGGGCGTGGGCTGCGCGGGTGCCGGGGTCGATCCGGAGAAGATACCTCCGAACAGGTTGGGCAGGCCGTTCTGCGCCTGCGCGTGCGCGCCGGCCGGCAGCAGCAAGGCGCCCGCAACCACCGCTCCGCCGGCCCGTCTTGCCAGTCCTGTCACTGATCGCATCATGTCCCACCCGTCGGCCCCAGAATATCCGCCACAGGAGGCCCGGTTAGCGTTGCCAATAGCTTAACAAGGGGGAATTTTGGTGGCGGCCTTTTTCTTAACTCTGTCGGGGCGAGGCCCCACATCCGCCTTTGTTGGCGGCTGCATACAGGCTAGCAGGAATGCCATAGCTCCAGTCTCATCTCCCCCCAAGGTATTCGATCGATCCCATGAAAATTCGCAAAGCTGTATTCCCCGTCGCCGGCCTCGGCACCCGCGTCCTGCCCGCCACCAAGGCGATGCCGAAGGAAATGCTGACCATCGTCGACAAACCGCTGATCCAGTACGTCTATGACGAAGCCAGGGAAGCCGGCATCGAGCACTTCATCTTCGTCACCGGCCGCAACAAGAACGTCATCGAGGATCACTTTGATCGGATGTTCGAGCTCGATACCACGCTCGCCGCGCGCGGCAAGAAGGCCGAGCAGGAGATCCTGGCGCAGAACCAGCCCGAAGCCGGCGCCGTCAGCTTCACGCGCCAGCAGGCGCCGCTCGGCCTCGGCCACGCCGTCTGGTGCGCACGCGACATCGTCGGCAACGAGCCGTTCGCAGTCGTGTTGCCGGACGAGCTCGTGCTCAACACGCCCGGCTGCCTGAAGCAGATGATCGAGATGGCCTCTTCGCTCGGCGAGAAATCCAATCTGATCGCGGTCGAGGCGGTGCCCGATCACCTCACCCATCAATACGGCATCTGCGGCGTCGGGAAGCGCAACGGCAAGATGTTCGAGGTCGACGGCATGGTCGAGAAGCCGGCCAAGGGAACCGCGCCCTCCAACCTCTCGATCACCGGCCGCTACATCCTCCAGCCGGAGATCTTCAAGATTCTCGAAACCCAGGAGCGCGGCGCCGGCGGCGAGATCCAGCTCACCGACGCCATGATCGGTCTTGCCAGATCGCAGAAATTCTACGGCGTCGAGTTCGAAGGCGAGCGCCATGATTGCGGCTCCAAGCCCGGCTTCCTGCGCGCCAACATCGCCTACGGCATGAAGCGCCCGGAATTGCGCGACGGCCTGATCGCGGAGATGAAGAAATATCTGGGGCAGTGACATCGAAGGCGATGCCTTCGATGTCATGCCGGGTTGGTCCGAAGGACCAGGATCTTAAGACGGCTCTTTGAGCCGCTCGGGAATGACAGCGGAGCCTCACGCCACCAGCGACAGTTGCGGCAGGCTCGCCACTACCGACTGGTTGCGCCCGCCGGCCTTGGCTGCATAGAGCGCCTTGTCCGCGGCGGCGATCAGAACGGGCCAGTCCATGCCGGCGGCGGGAACGAGGCTGGCGACCCCGCAGGACACCGTCGTGATCACCTCGTCGTCGGACCAGCCCTGCACCTTGATGCGGATCGCCTCGGCGACCTTGAAGGCGTCGGTGGCCGCCGTGTTCGGCAGCAGCACGGCGAATTCCTCGCCGCCGTAGCGCGCGGCGCAATCGCCGGCGCGGCTCACCGAATCGGAAATGCAGATGGCGATGCCGACCAGAACCTGGTCGCCCGCCTGGTGGCCGAACGTGTCGTTGTAGGCCTTGAAGTGATCGGCATCGATCATGAGAAGCGCGATCGGCGCTTGCTGGCGCATGGCGCGCCGCCATTCGACATCGATGACGGAATCGAACTTGCGGCGGTTCTTCAGGCCCGTCAGCGCGTCCGTCGTCGCCATCTCCTCGAGCTTGTGCTCCGCCTCGCCGCGCCGGCCGATCTCGCGCGCGAGCACGAACGTCGAGGCCAGTACGAACACGATCAGCGCCAGGACTACGGCGCCGATACGATAGGCTTCCCTCCGCCAAAGCTCGAACACGGTGGCCAGCGGTTTGCCGGCCACCACGAACATCGGCCCGGAGCCGGTGCTGCGCACGTAAAGGCGTGGCGTCGAGTCCACGGGGCCTTTGCCGGCGTAGGATCCCCCGGCCTGGAGATTGTCGGCCTTCCAGGTCTGGCGGTCGTTCAGGTTCTTGCCGATGACGTCAAGGTCGAACGGCCGCCGCATCATGATGGTGCGGTCCCGATTGAGCACCGTGATGGTGTCGTCGGGATCGAGGTTGAGCCGTTCCAATAGTTCGTGGAAATAGCTGAATCGGATAGAGCCGGCGACGACACCCATGAAGCCGCCGTCCCCGTCGCTGACTCGCCGGCTCAGCACGATCGAGTAGGCGCCGCGAAACAGCATCGGGCGGCTGATGAACAGCCCCAGCTCGGGGTTGTCGCGGTGAATCCTGAAATAATCCTCCTCGCTCCGGTCTTCCGGCAGCGGATCGAGCGTGGAGGCGTCGATGGTCAGCCGACCCTCGGCATCGAAGACCTGGATGGCGCCGAAATGCTTGGCGGTGGTGGCGTGGTCGAACAGGATCAGGTGACGGATCGGCTTCGAGACGGTCGTGAGTTCGGGCAACAGCATGTTGCTGGCGACTGCCTTCAGCGACAGATCGTAGATCTCGACGTTGCGGCTGACGTCGGACTCGATGGTGGTCGCGAGGTTCTCGAGCGTCTGGCGGGCGAGCGCCTCCTCGCCGCGGCGCATGTCGAGCATGACGTTGACGCAAATGGCGGAAAAGCCGATCACCGTCACGACGGACGAGATGATCAGCAGCTTCGCCGAAATGCGCCACGGCCGGCGGGCCGTGATCTCGCGCCATCCAGACAGCATCGTTCGCTCCCGACCGCACTGGATGCGCCCGAAATCTTGAGTAGTGTTTAAGGCAGGACGGCGCAGCGCCAATGAGTTAAGAATCGGTTTATGCGGCTGACGATTTTTGGCAGGCCTGATCTTCGGGCGGCGACGAGAGGACTGACGTGAACGACTACGGCGCCTTGCGCGATTATCTGTTGCGGCAGAAGCAGGAGGAGTTCGTGCTGAGCTTCGAGCAGATCGAGGAGATCATCGGAGCGGCGCTGCCGCGCGCAGCGAACCGGGCCTCATGGTGGGACAGCCTGCGCAGCCCCGACATCCAGATGCCGCAACGCGAAGCCTGCCTCGCCGCCGGGTTCGTGGCGACGCGCATGCCGGATGGTCAGAGCGTGAGGTTCAGGAAGCAGAAGAAGGAGCGGCGGCGCTGATGTTGCTCTTTGCTCGGCTTCGCGAACAAGCGAGGCGTCCGTTGATGTGCCCTCGCCCCTTGTGGGAGAGGGCAGCGATGTCGGTAGATGCGAGCTCGCTTGGGTGAGGGGTATGTCTCCAAGCGTTCCGTGCGGAGAGAGACCCCTCATCCGGCGCTTCGCGCCACCTTCTCCCACAAGGGGAGAAGGGAGGGAGAGAATCTAGCTCGCCGCTTCCAGCCGCACTTCGGTCAGCAGCCGCATCGCCGCGTCCGCGTCCATCGGCTCGCCAAAGGCGAAGCCTTGGGCGTATTCGCAGCCCATCTGGTAGAGCTCGACCGCGTCCGAATCGGTTTCGGCGCCTTCAGCCACCACGTCCATGCCGAGGTCGTGGGCGAGCGCGATGATCGACTTCAGGATGACCGGCCGCGTGCCGCGACTGGTGGTGCGCACGAACGACTGGTCGATCTTGATGGTGTCGAACGGGAAGCGCTGCAGATAGGCCAGCGAGGAATGGCCGGTGCCGAAATCGTCGAGCGAGAGCCCGGTGCCGAGCTCGCGGATCCGCGTCAGCATCTGCGCCGCGTGCTCCGGATTCTCCATCACCAGCGATTCCGTCAGCTCCAGCTTCAGCGTGCCGCGCGCCACCGATGAGCGCGACAGCACCGTGCGGATGTCGTGGATCAGGTCGTGGCGCAGCAATTGCCGTGACGAGACGTTGACCGAGGCGAAGATCGGCTCGCGCGAGCGCATCGCACGCTGCCACACCGAGAGCTGCTTGGCGGTCTGGTCGAGCACGAACATGCCGAGGTCGACGATCAGTCCGGTCTCTTCGGCGATGGCGATGAATTCCGAAGGTGCCATGCGGCCGAGCTTGGGATGGTCCCAGCGCGCCAGCGCCTCAAAGCCGGCAATCGAACGGTCCTCCAGCCGCACGATCGGCTGGTACAGGATGGTGATCTCCTGCCGCTCGATGGCGCGGCGCAATTCGCTCTCCAGCGTCAGGCGATCGGTCTTCCGCGCCCGCATCGCCGGCTTGTAGACGTCGATGCGGTCGCCGCCGATGCGCTTGGAGTGATACATCGCAAGCTCGGCGTCCTTGATGATCTCGTCCGTGAGCTGAACTTGCGGGTCCGAAAGCGCGAGGCCGATCGAAGCCGTGAGGAAGATCTCGCGGTCGTTGAAGGCGATCGGCGCGCGGATGGTCTTGCGGATGGTCTCGGCGAAATTGGTGATCCGCGCGGGATCCTGCTCCGATAGCAGGATCAGGCCGAACTGGTCGCCGGCGAGCCGCGCCAGGGTGTCCTGCGGCTTCAGGATGCGGGTGAGGCGGCGGGCCAGTGTCAGCAGGATGGAATCGCCGACCGCGATGCCGACGGAATCGTTGACCTGCTTGAAGCGGTCGAGATCGATCACCATCAGCGTCGGCCGCAGCGTCGGCATGGTCTTGGCGAAGTTGGCGACCGCACCCAATCGGTCCATGAACAGCTTGCGGTTGGGCAGGCCGGTGAGGTTGTCGTGCACGGAATCGTGCAGCAGGCGCTCCTCTGCGTTGCGCAGCTCGGTGACGTCGGTGAGCGTGCCGACCACGCGCGAGACTTCGCCGTCCGAGCCGACCACCGGACGCGCCTTCAGCGCGAACCACATGAAGTGGCCGTCCGGCGTGCGCAGGCGGAAATCCTGCACCAGGCGGCCGCGGCGCTGGTCAAGCACGCTGTCGAGCGCGGCGCGGAAACGGTCCTGGTCGAGCGGATGCAGCACCTCCAGCCAGGAGGCGGCCGGGCCTTCCAGCGTCCCGCGCTTCAGGCCGAGCAGGGCTTCGGTCTCGGGGCTGGTGAACACCTTGTCGGCGGAAACGTCCCAGTCCCAGATCAGATCGCCGGAGCCGGCCAGCGCCAGCGCGCGCCGCTCGATATCGGACACGACGCCAGTGGTGGCGCCGCCGCCCGCAAAGGCGTGCTGCATCACGGTGAAGCCGATCAGCATCACGATCAGCACGAGGCCGCCGAGCAAAGCAGGGCCGACGATGTCGTTGGTGACGGAGCCGGCCACCGTCATGCCGGCCGCGACCACCCAGACCACGAGCAGGAACCAGGTCGGGATCAGGAGCACGGCGCGGTCGAAGCCATGGGTGGAGAGATAGACGATCAGCGCAAAGCCCGCGAAGGCGATCAGCACCAGCGAGATGCGCGCGATGCCGGAGGCCACCGCCGGATCGAACAAGGCGAGCGCGACAAGCGAGCCGAGGAAGGCGAGCCAGCCGATCGTGATGTGGGAATAGCGCACGTGCCAGCGGCTGAGATTGAGATAGGCGAACAGGAACACCAGCAGCGTCGCCGCCAGTATCGCTTCGCCCGCCGCGCGCCAGATGCGCTCGGCGTTGTTCGACATGTCGAGCACCTTGCCCCAGAAGCCGAAATCGACGCCGATATAGACCAGCACCGCCCAGGCCAGCGCCGCGGCGGCGGGAAACATGATGCTGCCCTTCACCACGAACAGGATGGTCAGCACCAGCGCCAGCAGCCCGGAGATGCCGATCACGATGCCCTGGTACAGCGTGAACGAGTTGACCTTGTCCTTGTAGGCTTCGGGCTCCCACAAATAGAGCTGCGGCAGCTTGTCGGTGCGCAGCTCGGCCACGAAGGTGACGACGGCGCCCGGATCGAGCGTGATGCGGAACACGTCCGCGGTGGCGCTTTCCTGACGCTCCGGCCGGTCGCCGATCGACGGCGTGATGGTGGCGATGCGCGACAGGCCGAGGTCGGGCCACAACAGCCCCGACGAGACGATGCGGTAATGCGGGGCGACGATCAGGCGGTCGAGCTGGTCGTCGGTATTGTTGGCGAGCGCGAACACCACCCAGTTCTGGCCGCCTTCGCGGGCGCGCACCTCGATGCGGCGAACAATGCCGTCGGTGCCGGGCGCGGTAGAGACCTGGATGCGATCGGCATCGCTGCGCTGATGCTCGAGCACGCCGGTGAGGTCGATCGCGGGCGCGTCGCTACGGACGCTGACGGCGTCGAGCGCGCGCGCGGGACACGCGGCGACGAGAATCATGAGGCCCAGCGCGATGGGCGCGAGGCACCTGATCAGACGCAAGGTCAGCTCTCCGCGTTCGACGCAAACTCTTCAGTGCAAGACAGATCTACAAGACAGATCTAAAGGCGATGCCAGACCGGACCGAAGCGGTTCGGCGCGTCGCGATAGATGCCACGAAAGCGTGGAGAATCAAAGGGTTTCCGGCTAGCCTTGTGGCCCGGCGACCTAGGCTTCCAACACAATTTTGCCAATATGTGCGCTCGTTTCCATGCGCCGGTGGGCATCCGCCGCCTTTTCCAGCGGGAAAGTGCTGTCCATCACCGGCTTGATGCGGCCTTCGCGCAGGAGCGGCATCACTTTCTGCTCGATTGCGGCCACCATCGCCGCCTTGTCCGCATTACTACGGGGGCGCAAGGTCGAGCCGGTATGGGTCAGGCGTTTGACCATGACCTTGGCGATATTGGCGGTGATCTTGGGACCGTTGAGGGTCGCGATCTGCACGATGCGGCCGTCGACCGCGGCGGCATCATAGTTACGATCGACATAGTCGCCGGCGACCATGTCGAGGATCAGATTGACGCCAGCGTTGTTGGTCTCTTCCTTCACTGCGGCGACGAAATCCTCGGTCTTGTAGTTGATGGCGCGGTCGGCCCCCAGCTTGAGGCAGGCGTCGACCTTGTCCTGGGATCCCACGGTGACGAACACTTTTGCGCCGAACGCCTTGGCGAGCTGGATCGCCATGGTGCCGATGCCGGACGAGCCGCCATGGATCAGCAGCGTCTCGCCTTCCTTCAGGCCGCCGCGCTCGAACACGTTGTGCCAGACCGTCATCAGCGTTTCCGGCAGCGCGCCGGCTTCCTTGATCGACAAGGCCGGCGGCACGCTCATGGCCTGGGCATCCTGGGCGATGCAATACTGCGCATATCCGCCGCCGGCGACCAGCGACATCACCTTGTCGCCGACCTTGTGCCGCTTGGCATTGCTGCCGACTGCAACCACTTCGCCCGCAATCTCCAGGCCGGGCAGGTCGCTGGCGCCGGGCGGCGGCGGATAGGCTCCGGACCGCTGCGCGACATCGGGCCGGTTGACGCCGGCAGCTTCGACCTTGACCAGGATCTCGTCGGGACCAGGCTGCGGCACGCTGCGTTGTTCCGGCACCAGCACTTCCGGTCCGCCGGGCTTGGAAATGGCGACCACGGTCATTTGCGCGGGCAGCTTGTCCATGATGTGTCCTTGAGCAAAGGTGCGGGATAGCGAGCCCTTGCTTAGCCAGCGCCATCCAAGCTGGCAACCGCCTCAGCCATGGTCCAGCGCGAACGCAGGAGGAACGAGGATGCCGATCGAAGACGACGACCGCCCGCGCAAGAAGATCAGCCACGAGATCGGCCAGGATCTCTCTTTGTTGTCGGTCGAGGAACTGACCGAGCGCGTCGCCTTGCTCAAGACCGAAATCGCAAGATTGGAGGAAGCCGCCACGCGCAAGCGCGCCTCGCGCGACGTGGCCAACAGTATCTTCAAGTCGTGATCTCTCCATCGTCGTTCCGGGCTCGTGACTTCGTCACGCCCCGGAATGACAGCGGAGAGTGTTCCGCACCGCACTCGGCCACTGGCCGACATGGCTAATGAACTCTCAAAAAATTGGCTCGTTTACGGTCAATTAAGCTTTCGGGTTTATGACTGGAGCTGTCCTCGTTTGGACACCGAGTGGCTCCTGTCCACTCTGTTTGACGCCTCCCTGTTATCACTTTCAAAGCCGCCGGTCTCCGGCGGCTCTTTTTTTGGCCGATGGCGTCTCGTGCCGGTTGAATTTCCAGGGAAGACCCGCGGAAACCATATCCGCGCTTGTCACTGGACTCCGCACTCCGCCCGCGCAATGATTTGTTCATCATAAGCCGGCGCCGAAGCCGGGACAGTCAACAGTTGCGTAAGAGGCGTTA
Organism: Bradyrhizobium sp.; assembly: GCA_035575945.1. Classification (GTDB taxonomy): domain Bacteria; phylum Pseudomonadota; class Alphaproteobacteria; order Rhizobiales; family Xanthobacteraceae; genus Bradyrhizobium. The sequence goes on from DATLXF010000031.1 coordinate 352,030, forward strand.
ATCATGGAACGTTTGCAGGCTGACGGCGCTCTGGTTCAACTCAGCGAGCGGTTCACAAATTCTGCGGCGTTCGGAAATTTGTTCCGTGAGGGCATGGACCTCGTCGAGGAAACCGCCGCCTATCTCGACGGCGCCGGCCGCACCGAGGCCAAGGCGCTCGATCGCGCCGTCAGCCTCACCTACGCGACGGAGAGCATGCGCCTCACCACCCGCCTGATGCAGCTCGCCTCCTGGCTGCTGCTGCATCGCGCGGTGAAGGAAGGCGAGATGACGCTGAGCCAGGCCAACCGCGAGAAGACCAAGGTCAAGCTCACCGCCGCCGATCCCGGTCCCGCCGACACCATCGAGAAGCTGCCTTCCCAGCTCCAGGACCTGATCCATCGGTCGATGAGCCTGCAGACCCGCGTGCGCCGCCTCGACACCACGATCCATACCCCGCCGACCGAGCAGGTCGCGATCGGCAACCCGCTGGTGCCGCACCTCAACGCGCTGAAGGCCGCGTTCGAGCGGTAGGTTGTTGTCGTCATTCCGGGGCGATGCGTCAGCATCGAACCCGGAATCTCGAGATTCCGGGTTCGGCTCTCCGAGCCGCTCCGGAATGACAGCCTCAAAACAAAACGCCCCCGTCTCCCGGGGGCGTCGTCGTCTCCGAGCCTTGCGGCCGGGATCAATCTTTCTTCAGAAAGCCCGAAAACTTCTTCTGGAAGCGCGAGACACGGCCGCCGCGATCCATGATCTGAGCGTTGCCGCCGGTCCAGGCCGGGTGCGACTTCGGGTCGATGTCGAGGTTCAGCGTGTCGCCTTCCTTGCCCCAGGTCGAGCGGGTCAGGTACTCGGTCCCGTCGGTCATCACGACCTTAATCGTATGATAATCCGGATGAATTTCGGCTTTCATGGCAAATTCCTCGGCGCCCGGCGCCTGTTCTGGTTGCTCGCGAATGACGGATTTGGGCGGCTCTATACCTCACGAAACCCAGCAAAACAAGCCGTGCCGGCCTATTGAACCGGGGTTTGCCCCTAAGGGACATCCCGGATTTGCCACTACCCGCGCACCGGCCTAATTGGGAGCGAGCGGATACAATGGGTCGGATCTCATGAGCGCAGTGGAACGGCTTGATGACCAATATGTCGATCAGCCCGATATGAATTCGGCGGATACCCCCTCGATCGAGACCGACCTGATCGAGCAGCCCGCCAAGGGCCGCGCGAAGCTCCGGCCGCTGCTGGCGCTCGCCCCTTATGTGGGCCGCTATCGCGGCCGCGCCGCGCTCGCCTTCGTGGCGCTGACGATCGCCGCGCTGACCACGCTGCTGGTGCCGATCGCGGTCCGGCGGATGATCGATTTCGGCTTGACCCCCGAAGGCATCGAGCTGATCAACAGCTATTTCTCGGTGATGCTCGCGGTGGTCGGCGTGCTCGCGATCGCCAGCGCCGCGCGCTATTACCTCGTGATGACGATCGGCGAACGCATCGTCGCCGACCTCAGGCGCGACGTGTTCGGTCATCTGCTGTCGCTCTCCCCCGCCTTCTTCGATTCCGCGCGCAGCGGCGAATTGATCTCGCGCCTGACCGCCGACACCACCCAGCTCAAATCGGCCGTCGGCGCTTCCGTCTCGATCGCGCTGCGCAATCTGATGATGTTCCTGGGCGCCGCGACGATGATGGTGATCACGAGCCCCAAGCTTTCGGGCTTCGTGCTGCTCGCCATTCCCCTGATCGTGCTGCCGCTGGTCGCCTTCGGGCGCTGGGTGCGGCGGCTGTCGCGCAATGCGCAGGATACGCTCGCCGAAGCCTCCGCCTATGCCGGCGAGCTGGTCGGCGCGATCCGCACCGTGCAGGCCTATACCAGCGAGCAGTTTGCGGAGAAGCGCTTCGGAGGCGAGGTCGAGCAGGCCTATGAAGCCGCGCGCACCTCGACCCAGGCCCGCGCCGTGCTCACGGCGATCATCATCTTCATCGTGTTCGCAAGTGTGGTCGCCATCCTCTGGATCGGCTCGCATGACGTGCTCTCCGGCGCGATCACGCCGGGCCGGCTCGGCCAGTTCGTGCTCTATGCGGTGTTCGCTGCGGCGGGCCTCGGACAGCTCAGCGAGGTCTGGGGCGAGGTCTCGGCAGCATCAGGCGCGGCCGAGCGCCTGTTCGAGATCCTGCACGTCAAGCCCGACATCAGTGCGCCCGCGGCGCCGCGCGCGCTGCCGGTGCCGGCGCGCGGCGAGGTCGGCTTCGACCGGGTCAGCTTCGCCTATCCGGCGCGGTCCGACGTCAAGGTGCTCGACGCGGTGTCGTTCACCGTGCGTCCCGGCGAGAAGGTGGCGATCGTCGGTCCGTCCGGCGCCGGCAAGAGCACGATCTTTCATCTCCTGCTGCGTTTCTACGATCCGCGCAGCGGGACGATCTCGCTCGACGGCGTGCCGGTCAAATCCGCGGATCCGCGCGATTTCCGCGCCCGCATCGCGCTGGTCCCGCAGGAATCCGTGGTGTTCGCCGCGAGCGCCCGCGAGAACATCCGCTTCGGCCGGCCCGATGCGACCGATGCCGAGGTCGAGCGCGCCGCCGAGCTCGCCCATGCCGCCGAGTTCATCCGCCGCCTGCCCGAAGGTTTCGAGACCGCGCTCGGCGAGCGCGGCGTGACGCTCTCCGGCGGCCAGCGCCAGCGCATCGCGATCGCCCGTGCCATCCTGCGCGATGCGCCGCTGCTGCTGCTGGACGAGGCCACCTCGGCGCTCGACGCCGAAAGCGAGACGCTGGTGCAGACCGCGCTGGAGGAGCTGATGCGCCACCGCACCACGCTCGTCATCGCCCATCGCCTCGCCACCGTGCTCTCCTGCGACCGCATCCTGGTGATGGACCAGGGCCGGATCGTCGAGCAGGGCACCCATGCCGAATTGGTGGCGGCGAACGGACTTTATGCGCGGCTGGCGCGGTTGCAGTTCGAGGGTGCGTAAGGCGGGCAACGCCGGAGAGAAGCCTACGCCTTCCACGCCATCTTCAGCACCGGCCGGCCCGAGGTCGGGTTGATGTCGTCGCCGGCATGGGCAAAGCCGTTGCGTTCGTAAAAGCGGATGGCGCGGCGATTGTCCTTGTTGACGAGCAGCGTGATGCCGGTCGGAGACAGTCGCTTGGCCTCGTCCACCAGCAGCCTTGCTGCGTCCGAGCCCCAGCGCGAGGGATCGACCACGAGCTGGTCGAGATAGCCTTCGCCATCGATGGTGACGAAACCGGTCAGCGTGCCGTCCTGCTCTGCCACCACGATGTGAGCCTTCGGCACCAGATCCTTGCGCCAGCGCTCGCGCCACCAGTCCAGCCGTGCCGCGAAATCGACCTGCGGATAGGCCTCTTGCCAGGTGCGATGCCAGAGCTCGATCGCGGCGGCCTCGTCGGAGGCCGCGTAGGGGCGGAGGCGGAGCGCGCTCACTACCGCTCCGTCAGCTTCAGCTCGATGCGGCGGTTGCGCTTGTAGGCCTCTTCGGTGTTGCCGGTGTCGAGCGGCTGGAATTCGCCGAAACCGGCGGCGACGAGGCGCTGGGCGGGCACGCCGAGCGAGACCAGGTATTGCACCACCGAGATCGAGCGGGCCGCGGACAGGTCCCAGTTCGACCTGAAGTTTGCGCCGCTCACCGGCCGCACGTCGGTATGGCCGTCAACGCGCAGCACCCAGGGGATCTCGCTCGGGATCTTCCTGTCGAGCTCGATCAGCGCCGTCGCCAGCGTCTCGAGCTCGGCACGGCCCTCGGGCAGCAGCATCGCCTGTCCGGTGTCGAAGAACACTTCGGACTGGAACACGAAGCGGTCGCCGACGATGCGGATGTCGGGCCGGTTGCCGAGAATGGCGCGCAGCCGGCCGAAGAATTCCGAGCGATAGCGCGACAATTCCTGCACGCGCTGGGCCAACGCCACGTTGAGGCGGGAGCCAAGATCGGCAATGCGGTTCTGCGATTCCTTGTCGCGCTTCTCGGAGGCATCCAGCGCTTCTTCCAGCGCGGCCAGCTGCCGCCTGAGCGCGCTGATCTGCTGGTTCAGCACCTCGATCTGGGCCAGCGCCCGCGCCGAGACGGCCTTCTCCGAATCCAGCGCCTTGCCGAGCTCGGCGGTCTTGCCTTGCGCGTCGTTGCCCGCCGCGGCCAGGCCGTCATAGAGGCCCTTGATGCGGTCGCGCTCGCCCTCGGCCGAGGCGAGCCCGGCTTTCAGCGACGAGACCTGGTCGTCGAGCGTGAGCTTGCCGAGCTTTTCCAGCGACAACAGCTCGTTGAGCTGGGCAATCTTGGCGTTGAGCTGCTCCAGCGCCTTGTCCTTGCCGGTGACCTCCTGCGACAGGAAGAACTGGACCACCAGGAATACAGACAGCATGAACACGATCGACAGCACGAGCGTCGACAGCGCGTCGACGAAGCCTGGCCAGTAGTTGAGGCCGCCTTCGCTGCGGCGGGCGCGGGCAAGAGCCATTTGGTTCTCCGGTTCTGCTCTCGTGTCCCGGAGATGGTGCGGCGTGCAACGCTGCTCCGCTGAGCCGGGACCCGGAATCTCTCTCGAATGGGCCCCGGCTCAGCGTCGCATCATTTCATGCTGCGTCGCGTCCGGGGCACGATATCGTCTCAACTCTTCTCGGGCTGGCGCGCGATCCGCTCCAGGAGGCGCCGGATCTCGCGGTTCTGCTCGCCCTGGCCGTCGGCCCATTCGCGAATCATCTGCTGTTCGGTGCGCATGTGCGAGACCAGCGCCTGGATGGCTTCGGCAAGGCTCGCCATTGCCGCCGTGGTGCTGCGGCCGGCGCTGCCTTCCTCGAGCACGGAGCGTAGCCGTTCGACCGCGGCCTGAAGCTCGCCGCTGGCGATCCCGCCGCCGGTCGCGGCAGGCACCTCGCCGTTGCCATATTCGCGCACGGTGGTGGCGAGCCAGTCTTCGAGGTCGGTGTAGAAGCGGTTCTGCGCCTGGCTCGATTGCAGATCGAGGAAGCCGAGAATCAGCGAGCCGGCGAGGCCGAACAGCGATGAGGAGAACGAGATGCCCATGCCGCCGAGCGGGGCGGCCAGGCCCTCTTTCAGCGTGTCGAACAGCGCGCCGGAATCGCCCCCGACCTTGAGCCCGTCGATTACCTTGCCGACCGAGCCGACCGTCTCGATCAGGCCCCAAAAGGTGCCGAGCAGGCCGAGGAAGACCAGCAGGCCGGTCATGTAGCGCGAGATGTCGCGGGCCTCGTCGAGGCGCGTCGCGATCGAATCGAGCAGGTGCCGCATGGTGGTCTGGGTGATGGTCATCCGCCCCGAGCGCTCGCCGCCTAGGATCGCCGCCATCGGCGCGAGAAGCTTGGGGTGGCGGGCCGGCGCCAGGCCGGGATCGGCAATGCGGAAATTGTTGACCCACGAGACTTCGGGATAGAGCCGGATCACCTGGCGGAAGGCCAATACGATGCCGATGAACAGTACGGCCCCGATCAGGGCGTTGAGCCCGGGATTGGCGAAGAAGGCCTGGATGATCTGCTTGTAGAGCACCACGCCAAGCAGCGTGCACAGCACCAGAAAGACCAGCATCCGCACCAGAAAGACGCTGGGCGAGGACAGTTTGGTATACTCGATATCCATGGTGGAGCGGGAAGTGCCAGACCGCATGCCGGGATCATCCGTTACGAAGCTTGCTTGCGGGCACTATGGCACAGCGCCGGCCCAAAAAAAGCGCCGATGCGTCGATTTCGAGACGAGCTCGGGGAACCCGGGCCGGAAGCGGCGCTTTGATAAGTTGGAATCTGCAAAAGTCCGCCACCGGGGGCGCATGAGCGTCGTTTCCGCAATCATCGGCACTGCCGAACGCGTCCCGCTGCCGGACGTGGTCGTCCGCGCCGCGATTCATCGCCTGTGCTCCCGCATGGCAACGCGCCTGTCCGCGCTTGGCGCTGGCGACGATGCCGCTCTCGCTGGACGGATGATGCTGCGGCCGATCGTCGAGGACGCGGGGTTCGGTTATGACGGGGTACCGGCGTCCTTCTTCGCCGAAGTGCTCGGACCCAACCGCAATTTCTCCTCATGCTTCTTCAAGACCGAGGCGACCACCCTCCAGGAGGCGGAGGAGGAGGCGCTGCGTCAGACGGTCGAGCATGCCGGTCTTGCCGACGGGCAGACCATCCTGGAGCTCGGCTGCGGCTGGGGCTCGCTGTCGCTGTGGATGGCCCGCCGGTTTCCACACGCGACCGTGACGGCGGTGGCGACCTCGCAGTCGCAGCGCGCCTACGTCGAGGAAGCGGCGCGTCTTCGCGGGCTCTTGAATCTGCGCGTCGTCGCGGCCAGCATGAACACGTTTGCGCCAGAGCGGCAGTTTGACCGCATCGTCTCCATCGAGATGTTCGAGCAGATCACCAACTGGCGCAAGCTGATGACGGGCGTGCGGTCATGGCTCGCGCCGGAGGGCCGGTTCTTCATGCATGTCGTCTCCCATCGCTCCGGCTCGCAGCTGTTCGACCCGGCCGAGTGCGACGATTGGATCGCGCGGCATGTCTTCACGGGCGGGTTGATGCCGAGTCATCATCTCGTCCGGCAGTTCGACGACATTTTCACGGTGGAGAAGGAATGGTGCTGGAGCGGTACGCACTACCAGCGTACTGCTGACGACTGGCTGGCCAATTTTGATTCGCGCCGGGGCGCCATCGAGGCGTCCCTGCGCAGGGTCTACGGCGAGGAGAGCGCTGCCTGGATGCGCCGCTGGCGCTGGTTCCTCCTCGCGGCATCGGGCCTGTTCGGCTACGCCGATGGAACCGAGTGGGGCGTCAGTCGCTACCGGATGAAAACCACCGAATGATTGCGAAGTTCCACCCCTGCACGCGGCGGTGGCCTGACTCACAATCAGGTGAGACGTAGAAAGCATCGTCATTTCAATGGTATATGTCGTGTGACAATGAGCCGCCCGCGCAATGCGTTGCATTGCAGCAGGCGCAATCTATTTTGCCGACGTCGGCCGCGTGCAAAACGTCTAGAAACGACCTCACGCGAGCATGATCAGTGTCAACAACATCGGGGCACCCCACTTCATGTCAGGACTTCGCGCGCGATCGGCATGCGTTGCAATGATGCTCGCGGCCTTGGCGCCGCTGTTGGCGGGCTGCGACGAATCCAGCTCCGCAGCTTCTTCCGCGCCTCCGTCGGACCCTGACGTCAGTGTCGTCGTCGTCAAGCCGCAGCCCCGCGCCGTGGTGCGCGAGCTACCGGGCCGCATCGCGCCGACCCGCGTCTCCGACGTCCGGCCGCGTGTCTCCGGCATCGTGGTCGCGCGCCTGTTCCGCCAGGGCAGCGAGGTCAAGGCGGGCGACGCGCTCTATCGCATCGATCCGCGTCCGTTCGAGGTCGAAGTGATGGCCAACGAAGCCGCGCTGGCCAAGGCCGAGGCGGCGTTGATGCAGGCCAGGCAGCAGGCGCACCGTATCGCTGCCCTCACCAAGGACCGCGCTGCCCCCGAAGCCGAGAACGAGAAGGCAATTGCGGCCGAGCGCCAGGCCCATGCCGAGGTCGAAGGCCGCAAGGCCGAGCTCGCGCGGGCAAAGCTCAATCTCGACTACGCCACCGTGCGCGCGCCGATCGACGGCGTGGTCGGAGCGGCGCTGGTGAGCGAAGGCGCGCTCGCCGTCCAGAACGAGACCAATCTCGCCACCATCCAGCAGCTTGACCCGATCTATGCCGACTTCACCCAGTCGGTGAACGAGCTCAACCAGCTGCGCCGGGCCTTCGAGAGCGGCGACCTCGAGCGCATCGCCGCGGATGCGGCCAAGGTGCGCCTGGTGCTCGACGACAACACCATCTACGCGCTTGAGGGCAAGCTGCTGTTCTCCGACGCCAAGGTCGACGCCCACACCGGGCAAGTGACGTTGCGCGGCGAGTTCCGCAATCCCAAGCGCGAACTGCTGCCCGGCATGTATGTCCGGGTCCGCCTCGACCAGGGCCTCGATTCCGACGCGATCGCGGTGCCCCAGCAGGCGATCCAGCGCAATGGCGGCGGCGGCAGCGAGGTGTTCGTCGTCAAGGACGACAACCACATCGCGGTGCAGCCGGTGCGCACCGGCTCCGTGCAGGATGGTTTCTGGTTCGTCACCGAAGGCCTGAAGCCCGGCGACAAGGTCGTGGTGGAAGGCTTCCAGAAGTTCGCGGCCGGCGACAAGGTCAAGCCGCAATCCTGGTCGGAGGCGGACGCGACCGCGGACAACCGGCACGCGCAACAGCTCACGCGGTAACGCTCGCGCCGCCAGCGTCGTCCTCATTCTGCGGGGCCGGCCGAAAGCGGGCGTCTCCAAGGACGCCGCGGGAGAGAGCCGGGCCTTCATGGTCCTCGCGCGATGCGCAGCATCGCCCGGAGCGCGATCCGCGCTCCGTTCCATGAGGGACACACGAAACAACGAGGGTGATACGGCAACATGCCGAGTTTCTTCATCGACAGGCCGATTTTCGCCTGGGTTGTCGCGCTGTTCATCTGCCTGATCGGCGCGATCGCGGTGCCGCTGCTGCCGATCGCGCAATATCCGATCATCGCGCCACCCTCGATCTCGATCTCGACCAGCTATCCCGGCGCCTCGCCGGAAAACCTCTACAACAGCGTCACACGGCTGATCGAGGAGGAGCTCAACGGCGCCTCCGGCATCCTCAATTTCGAATCGACCAGCGATTCGCTCGGTCAGGTCGAGATCATCGCCAATTTCCAGCCGGGCACCGATACCAACGACGCCTCGGTCGAGGTACAGAACCGCATCAAGCGCGTCGAGGCGCGCCTGCCGCGCGCGGTGATGCAGCAGGGCATCCTGATCGAGGAAGCCTCCAGTGCGGTGCTTCAGATCATCACCTTGAGCTCGACCGACGGCAGCCTGGACGAGGTCGGGCTCGGCGACTTCATGATCCGCAACGTGCTCGGCGAGGTTCGCCGCATCCCGGGCGTCGGCCGCGCCACGCTCTATTCGACCGAGCGCTCGCTTCGCGTCTGGGTCGATCCAGCCAAGCTCGTCGGCTATGGTCTCACGGCCGACGACGTCAACAAGGCCATCGCCGCGCAGAACGCGCAGGTCGCCTCCGGCAGTATCGGCGCCGAACCTTCGACGTCCAACCAGCGCACCTCCTCGCTGGTGCTGGTCAAGGGGCAGCTCTCCTCGCCGGACGAATTCGGCGCCATCATCCTGCGCGCCAATGCCGACGGCTCGACCGTGCGCCTGCGCGACGTCGCGCGCGTCGAGGTCGGCGGCCTCAGCTACCAGTTCAACACGCGCCTCAACGGCAAGCCGACCGCGGGCCTGTCGGTGCTGATGTCGCCGACCGGCAATGCGCTGGCGACCGCGAGCGCGGTTGAAGCCAAGATGAAGGAGCTGTCGCGCTTCTTCCCTGCCAACATCACCTACGAGATCCCCTACAACATCACGCCCGTGGTCGAGGCCTCGATCAAGAAGGTGCTGACGACGCTGGTCGAAGCCGTGGTGCTGGTGTTCGTGGTGATGTTCCTGTTTCTCCAGAACATCCGCTATACCATCATTCCGACCATCGTGGTGCCCGTGGCGCTGCTGGGGGCCTGTACCACGCTGCTGCTCGCCGGCTACTCCATCAACATGCTCTCGATGTTCGGCATGGTGCTCGCGGTGGGTATCCTCGTCGACGACGCCATCGTCGTGGTCGAGAACGTCGAGCGCATCATGGCCGAGGAGGGCCTGCCGCCGAAGGAAGCGACGCGCAAGGCGATGTCGCAGATCACCGGCGCCATCATCGGCATCACCCTGGTGCTGATGGCGGTGTTCGTGCCGATGGCGTTCTTCCCGGGCTCGGTCGGCATCATCTACCGCCAGTTCTCCGTCACCATGGTCGCGGCGATCGGCTTCTCCGCGTTCCTGGCGCTGTCGCTGACGCCGGCATTGTGCGCGACGCTGCTCAAGCCCGTCGAGGCCGGCCATGGCCATGCGAAACCGGGCGTCTTTGGCCGGGTGTTCGGCTGGTTCAACCGCATGCTCGAAGGCGCCAAGGAACGCTATTCGCGCACCGTCGGCTTCTCGCTGAACCGCACCGGCCGCCTGATGCTGGTCTATGCGGCGCTGCTGGTCGGTCTGTCCTGGGCTTTCATCAATCTGCCCGGCGGCTTCCTGCCCGTCGATGACCAGGGCTTCATCACCACCGACGTGCAGACGCCGTCGGATTCGTCCTATGCCCGCACCGAGGCCGTGATCGAGAAGGTCGAAAAATACCTCGCCGCACGGCCGGGTGTCAAAGATGTCACCTTCCTCACGGGCTTCAGCTTCTCCGGCCAGGGCATGAACACCGCGCAGGCCTTCATCACCTTGAAGGACTGGTCGGAGCGCGGCCCGCAGGACTCCGCGGCCGCGATCGTCAACGACGTCAACCGCGACCTGGGCTCGTCGATCCGCGATGCGAAGATTTCGGCGCTGCAGCCGCCGCCGATCGACAATCTCGGCAACTCCTCCGGCTTCTCCTTCCGTCTCCAGGACCGCGGCCAGAAGGGCTATCAACAATTGATGCGCGCCGCCGACCAGCTGATCGCGGAAGCCAATGCCAGCCCGGTGCTGCAGAAGGTCTATATCGAAGGCCTGCCTGAGGCGGGCGTGGTCAATCTCGTCATCGACCGCGAGAAGGCCGGCGCCTTCGGCGTCACCTTCGAGGACATCAACAACACGATCTCGACCAATCTCGGGTCGAACTACATCAACGACTTCCCGAACCGCGGCCGCATGCAGCGCGTCGTGGTGCAGGCGGATGCGAGAGACCGCATGCGCACCGAGGACATTCTCAACTACAACGTCAAGAACAGCCGTGGCCAGCTGGTGCCGTTCTCCTCCTTCGCCACGGTGGAATGGGCCCGCGGCCCGACGCAGATCGCCGGCTTCAACTATTATCCGGCGGTGCGCATCTCCGGCGAAGCCAGGCCCGGCTTCACCTCCGGCGATGCCATCGCCGAGATGGAGCGGCTCGCCGGCCGCCTGCCGCGCGGCTTCGGCTACGAATGGACCGGACAGTCGCTGCAGGAGAAGCTGTCGGGCTCGCAGGCGCCGTTCCTGCTCGCGCTCTCGGTGTTCGTGGTGTTCCTGTGCCTCGCCGCCCTCTACGAGAGCTGGACCATTCCGCTCGCGGTGCTGCTCACCGTGCCGCTCGGCATCGTCGGCGCCGTCGTCGCCGCCTTGCTGCGCGGCCTGCCCAACGACGTCTACTTCACCGTCGGTCTGATCACCATCATCGGCCTCGCCGCGAAGGACGCCATCCTGATCATCGAGTTCGCGAAGGATTTGCGGAAAGAGGGCAAGCCGCTGGTGGAAGCCACCATCGAGGCCTGCCGCCTGCGCTTCCGCCCGATCCTGATGACCGGCCTTGCCTTCATCTGCGGCGTGCTGCCGATGGCGATCGCCCATGGCGCCGGCGGCGCCAGCCAGCAGGCGCTCGGCAGCGTTGTGATGGGCGGCATGATCGCGGTGGTGATCCTGGCGCTCTTGATGGTGCCGGTGTTCTTCGTCTCGGTGCAGCGCGTGCTGGGCGGGGACCGGGAGCCGGCGCCCGCGAAGGAAGGCAACCGCTACCGGCCGCAGGCGCGGCCGCACACGAGCCACTGACCATCCTTCGGTCATTCCGGGCGCGCGCAGGGCGAACTCAGATGGGCAGTTGCGCATTCTGAGTATCCAAGAGGCCGTAACCACAGTCGATCAATGGATGCCCGGCTCGTCCGGAGGCTCGCCTCGAATGACAAGCGAAGCTTGCCTTCTCGGGGCGGTCGATCCAGACTACATCTCTGGATTGAAAGAGTATGCATTCGCACTGCGGCGCGAATGCGCGCCTGCCGATTAAGAGCACCTGATGCGTCTGACCGATATTGCGATCTCGAACTATCGCTCGATCCCGCGGCTCTCCCTACCAATCCACCCCTTGTCCGTCTTCGTGGGGGAAAATGGCGTCGGCAAATCCAATCTCTACAAGTCCTTGTCGCTGTTGCGCGACGCGGCGGCCGGGCGGATCACGCGCACGATCGCCGAGGAAGGCGGACTGAATTCGGTCTGCTGGTCGGGCATCCGCAAACGGGGTGAAGATGGACGGCTGCGATTGTCGGCCAGGTTCGATCGCCTGAAATATTCCATCGAGATCGGATTTCCCAGCCCGGTTGCGGCGGCGTTTGCCGGCGAGCCGATGATCAAGGAAGAGACGATCGAGGCGACGCAGGGCAAACGAACGGTTCGGCTGATGGAGCGGAAGAATTCGCTCGTCAGCGTCCGCAGCGACAGCGGCGCATGGAGCAGCCACAAGGATGCTGTGCTGCCGTCCGAGCCGGCGCTTGCGGGCTTCTTCGACAGCAAGAGCTGCCCCGAAATCGATCTGATCAGAAGCGCAATGCTGGGCTGGCGCTTCTATCACGACTTTCGCACCGACCCGGCGTCGCCGATACGAAAGCCGTGCCTGGCGATCACCACGCCCTCGCTCAGTGCCGATGGGAGCGATCTGGCCGCAGCCCTGGCGACGCTTTATGCAATCAGGGAAGACGCGACCGACTTGCAGGACGCGATCCAGGATGCCTTCCCGGGCGCCGAGCTCCGCGCGTGGGAAAGGAACGGCTCGTGTGAATTCGATCTGCAACTCGAGGATATGCCGCGTCCGTTTGGGGCGCATGAACTGTCCGACGGCACGCTGAAATACATTTGCCTGCTCGCCGTTTTCATGGGCTATCGGCTGCCGCCATTCATTGCGCTGAACGAGCCGGAGACCAGCCTGCACCCGTCGCTGCTGGCGCCCCTGGCCCGGCTGATCGCCAAGGCATCGGGCCGCGCCGACATCTGGATCGTCACCCACTCGGAGCAATTGATGGAGGCCTTGCGACGCGAGAGCTCGGTCCCGCCTCGCCGGGTGATCAAGGCGAAGGGCGCCACCGCGATCGAGGGCCTGACCCTCGGCGGCGAATATCGCGACGAGGAAGTCGAGGAAGACGACGCTTAGAATTGGCAGATCGATTCGCCAGGAGGCTTCGCGAGGAAAGAACCGGCCGGTTGAGCAGAAGCCTTATTGGGACGTTACGGGCCGATCCGCGGCAAAGCGCATGGCCTGGAGTACCGCGGAACATGGCCGCCGATGGGGAATTAGCAGGCAGGGTTTTAACCACGCAAAGTTTTGTTTGGACCATTGCTGATCACCGTGTCCCAGCCTCTTCCCGCCATTGTTGCAATACCTGCCCGGAACGAAGCGGGGCGCATCGAACGATGCCTTGCTGCGCTCGCGATGCAACGCGATAGCCTCGGTGCGCCCGTCGGCCGTAATGCGTTTCAGGTTGTGCTGCTCGCGAACAATTGCACGGATGAGACAGCGCAACTCGCGCGCACTTATGCTGCGTTGCTGCCTTACCGGCTTACCGTGATCGAAGTCGATCTGGCCTTGGGCAGCGCGACCGCTGGCGGTGCGCGCCGCTTCGCAATGGACGAGGCCGCAAAGCGCCTTTCCGATTGCCCAGAGGGCATAATCCTGACGACAGACGCAGATAGCATGGTCACACCCACTTGGCTTGCCAATACGTGCCGTCACTTCCGCGACGGCGTGGACTGCGTTGCCGGCACCATCGATGCGGAGCCGGTTGAAATCGTTCGTCTCGGGCCAAATTTCCTCGAACGCGGGCGGCTCGAGGATAGCTATCTGCGACTGGTTGCCGAAATCTACGCACGGTGCGATCCTCGATCGCATGATCCCTGGCCAAATCATCGGGTGTCTTCCGGGGCCAGCCTTGCCGTGACGTTGCGGGCCTATCGTGCGGTCGGCGGGCTGCCACCGCAAGCGCTCGGCGAGGACGTCGCCTTCACGCAGCTTCTGGACCGGCGGAATTTCAAGGTGAGGCATGCGCTCGATGTCGTCGTCATGACCTCGGGCCGGCTCGACGGGAGGGCGGCGGGCGGTGCGGCCGATACCATGCGTCATCGGCGCGATGTGCCTGATGCCATTTGCGACGACGAACTGGAGCCCGCCCTGTATACTTTCCGTCGTGCCATGGTCCGGGGCTTCCTGCGGCGCGCTTGCCGCGAGGGACGGATGGCGGAGGCTTGCGAGCGTGTCGTGCCCGGATCTTCGGTGCATGACACCGGCACCGGGGCTTTTGCTGACACATGGGAGCTGATCGGCGCGCATCTCAAGCGCGCCGCTCCCCTTCGGCCGTCACAGCTGCCGCGTCAGATTGCCCTCGCGCGGTTTATCCTGCGTCACTTGCGTCAGACGCCCGCGCAGACAGCCGTTCGAGACGATAGATTGCATCGTGCAAAATCTTCCGCGACGGCAACCGCGTCGCCACTGCCGCCGCGAAAAGATCGCTGGCCTGGTGTCCCGTCAGCGGATAGTCGGTCTCGCCAAGCCAATGGCATAGAATGATCTCTCCCTCTGACGAGAGCTTGGACACGCAGAGTTCGGCGATGCTGTTCAAGTCATTGGCAGAGAAATAGTACATGACCTCTGACAGCACGATGAGATCGAAAATTCCGTCCGGAAAGTCGCCGGGAACGGCCGCAACCCTGAATTCCACGCGGGAAAGGGCGCTTCGTCTGGCTTCGGCAATCGCCGTGGGCGAGGCATCGATGGCCAGCAGTTGCTCGCATCGCGCAGACAGCATCGCCGTCAGCACGCCGATAGAACAGCCGACTTCCAGGCCGTGACGATAGCGCTTCTTGGCGAGGGCACCGATTGTCGCGTCGTATTTTCCGCGCTCATAGTCGCTGGTCCGAAATCGCCAGGGATCGATGTCGTCCTTGTATTTATGCTCGAAGTAAGACGCGGGCAATGAGGAGGAATGGACCATCAGGAGGGCACCTCGATGAAGTATTCGAAGGGGCCGAGGAACGGCGCAAGCGTGGTCTCGGTGAAGCGAAAACCTTCGGGGGTATCCGCGATCAGGTCCGTCATCTGGGAGATGTGGGCCGCAATAGCGCGGTGCTTCACGGCCAGCACGGAGCAAATGTCGACTCGAACGCCCCGCGGCTGTGGCGCGGCCACCTCGTCGGCAGGAGGAAGATGCCAGCCCCAGACAGGATAGGACATCAGCCGAATCGCTGGATGTCGATCGCGCACCCGCTCGGCAAGCAACGCTGCGGCCTCGTGATCGCAATGAGGGTCAAACATCCACGTCACAAACACGGTTTCCGCGCCGTTCTGCTGAACCAGATCGCTAATCGCGTTGGTCGCTCGCTCGAAGTCTGGCCCTCGGGTGGGGACTGCAGTGTCTGGTAATCCGAGATAGTGAACGGACTGGCTTGCAAGACCGAGAATGCGGGTCGCCTCACCGAGTTCAGCTCTTCTGACGGCGCCGAGCCGCTCCGGCGGATGTGATCGCGAGCCAGGATGAGAGCCGGTCCCGTCGGTGACCAGAACGAGGGAAACATTCTGGCTCTCACGGCATGCAAGCGCGATGAGGCCTCCTGTGCCCAGAGTTTCGTCGTCCGGATGGGGGGCGACAATCAGGAAGGGACGCCCGTGCGTGAGATCCCGCCAGGATTCGACAGGCAATTCACGAACCAACTCGAAATAGCGACCAACTTTCACGCGAAAGGTCCGAGCGGCAACGTTTCCTCCATCAACGCGCCCGCCGCATCGCTCATGGCGAGGTCGGGCGCGGGCTGACGCAAATAGGTGCTGAGATCCCGGCAAATCCGCTCGACTGGGTGCGGACGTATGAATCCTTTAAGGCCCATTCCACGCTGGACCAGTTCCATGACGTCGAGCCCCGCGCGTTCCGTCACCATACGGGTCAAATTGACGTAGGCAACGACATGAGCGGGCGTCAAAAGATCGTTTGCAAAGCGGAGGGCCGCCTCTTCGATCCACAGCAGCGCAGTGCCTGTCGCCACGGCGCATTGCGCCAGCCGCTCTCGTTGATAGGGGTCGCCACCCCGATCGCGACTCACGAGATCGTCGCGGAAAAGTTCGGTGAGACGTTCGATCGCCCCGAGATGAACCGCGCAAAAGCGCCAAGCGCCGCCCGAGAAGAACGGCTGCTGCATGTAATCCCCTGCGCGTCCGACTTGTTGGCCGGCGCGAACGACGAGACCTGTGAAATCGATCGACCGCGTGGCGGACGCTCGCATGCCCAGCGCGGTCCAGCTGGTCTCGTCGACATTCTCGGTGCCGGACAGGTCGAGGAGCAACATGACGGGTCCGTCATCCGTCGCGCAAGTAACGATCGGCCTTTGTACAAAGCCCGCGCCCGATGCCAGGATTTTGCGGCCCTCGAGCCGCCACCCGGCTGCGTCCTGATGACGTTTGAGTCCGGTCGCATCTTCGGCGCCCCAGACGCCCGTCAGGTCGCCCATCTTCACGTCATGCGCGAGTTTCTCGATTTGCGCCGGCGAGCCGTAGCGAAGCACCAGCGAGACCGCGTTGGTATGTCCCTCGAAAAGTCGCGCGACGGAAAGGTCGGCCGCGCCGAGCATGCGTAGGATGACGCAGAGATCGCCTTGACGCTCCGGCTCGGAAAGGCCCGCCCCGCCCTGGGCTTCACTGAAGGCGGCCATGCCAAGCCCGGAAGCATGAAACGCCTGCCAGACCTCGGGGCCGACGCGTTGCGTTTCATCTGTGCGGGCCGCTGCTTCGAACGCGAATTCGGAGAAACTTCGGACACGATCCATCAGCTGTTTGGCAGGCGCGAGAATGACAAACCTCCAGTCGCATTGGTCGAGGCAATAAAGCGGCGCCATGCGGTAGGTTCCATACGCGTTGAATTAGGAACCTCTCCCGGCAAGCAAGGGTTTTCATCGATCGGTCTGGGAGACGATCATAGGGCAACGATTGAAATGCGGACCGATGACGTCGTGATGGGACGTTACCGCCTGATTTGGATCGAGCGGGGTGAAGTCGTCGGCGAAGTGGAGCAGTCACTCAGCGGCATCTGCCACGTGGTCCCGGTTGGACCTCACTGGAGCCCTATGAAGAGCTTTGCCCGGGACTATGAAAATCCCGGCGCTGCGCTCGAGGATATCCGTCAATATTTCGCCAGGCGTTGAGACAGGAGCGACAGGTCTGTCCCCTACTTCCTCAGCACCTTCACCAGTTCCCCGTGCACGAACTCATTCCCGCACACCACGTCCCCGGTCACCAGCGCATCGCCCGGCGTGTCGATGTCGCTGACCGTACCGCCCGCCTCGCGCACCATGATCTGCCCGGCCGCGATGTCCCAGGATTGCAGATTGCGCTCCCAATAGCCGTCGAGACGGCCGGCGGCGACGAAGGCGAGGTCGAGCGAAGCGGCGCCGAAGCGGCGAAGCCCCGCGACGCGGTCCTGGAGCGCGGTCATCTCGCGGCGGAATTCCTCGTGGTCGCCGCGGCCGATATGGGGCAGGCCGCAGGCCAACACGCATTCGCTCAGTTGGCGGCGGCCGGCGACGCGCAGGCGCTGGTCGTTGAGGAAGGCGCCCTTGCCGCGCTCGGCGATGTAGAGCTCGTCATTGGCGGGGTTGTAGATCACGCCTGCGATCACCGTGCCCTCGCGCGCAAGTCCGATCGAGATCGCGAATTGCGGGATGCCGTGCAGGAAGTTGGTGGTGCCGTCGAGCGGATCGACGATCCAGGTGTGGCTCTTGTCGGTGCCCTCGCGCGTGCCCCCTTCCTCGCCGATGAAGCCGTAGCCGGGTCGGGCCTTGGCGAGGTCCTGGTAGAGGATCTCCTCGGCGCGCTTGTCGGCGAGCGAGACGAAATTCGCCGGTCCCTTCAGCGAGACCTGGAGATGCTCGATCTCTCCGAGGTCGCGCTTGAGGCTGCGGCCGGCGCGGCGCGCCGCCTTGACCATGACGTTGATAGTGGCGGAATACAGCATGTGCTCTAGGTCTTGATCGGGGAGATGGGCGCAGAAACGCCCTGTTTGGGGGACTGGGTGCCCCTTGGGGGACCCCGCGTCAAGTCATTTGGTCCCGAGCCACTTCCTCGCGGCGGCTTCGGCTTTGGCCCGATCCTCAGGCGGGAGGTCGGACAATTGCTTGTCGAGCTCCGGGTCGCCCTTGCCTGATGTCTTGGCCACCAGGTGCCATTTGAAGCCCTCGACCTTGTCCATGGGGACGCCGACGCCGTTGATCAGCACCCAGGCCAGCCGGTTTTGGGCGATCGCACTGCCCTGGCGGGAGGCCTTGCGCAGCAGGGCGACGGCGGCCGGCTGGTTCTTCGGCGTGCCGGTGCCGTTGAACATCGCGATGGCATATTCGACCTCGGCATCGACATTGTCGGCGAGCGAGGCGGCCTGGAGCAGACGTACCGCACGTTCCAGGTCCTTCGGCACACCGGTGCCTTCCTTGTAGAAGGTCGCGAGCGCGTATTGCGCCTCGGGCAGGCCGGCATCGGCGGCCTGGCGCAGCAGCTCGGCCGAGCGCCGGACGTCCTGCGGCAGGGTCTGGCCGTCAAGATAGAGCAAGGCGAGGTTATAGGCGGCCTTGGGCTCGCCGAGCTTGGCTGCGGAGGCCATCAGCCTGACCGCCTCGTTCTTGTCGACCTTGCCGCCGCGGCCGGAGATGCGCAGCATGGCGAGCGCGAACATCGCCTCGCGGTCGCCGGCGTCCGCTGCGCGCTTGTACCATTCGGCGGCCTTGGCGTAGTCGCGCCGGATCCCCATGGCGTTGGAATAGAGCTCGCCGAGCATGGTCATCGCCTTGGGATCGCCGGCTTGCGCGCGCACCGTGGCGAGCTCGAACGCGGTCTTGTACTGGCCGCGCTGATAGGCGCCGAACACGAGATCGACGTTGGGATCCTCGCTCGGCGGCGCGGGGATCACGGTCGCGGCCGGCTTCGGCGATGCTGACGGCGAGGGAGACGGCTTGGGCGACGCAGCCGGCTTCGGTCCCGGTGCGGCCTCCTTCTTGGCGGGCGCGGGCGGCTTCGGCTTCTGCTTCTCTGCAGGTCGGCTCGGCGTCGTGGCCGGCGGCGCGATCTGGAGCTGCGCGGCCGCGGGCACCGTCAGCAGCAGCGTGGCCAGCATGGTGATGCAGGGGAGCTTCATGCCGGGCGCGAGCCGTGCTCCTGGCTCGCAGGATCCTGGCCGGCCGCCGCCGCATGGGCTTTCTTGATCGCGGTATCGACCTCGACCAGCGCGGCCTTGGGCCCGCGCGGATCGGCCCAGACGAGGTCGCCGACCAGCACGAAATCGGCGCCGGCTGCGGCGAAATCATAGGCCTCGTCCAGCGAAGCGGCAAAGCCGACGCAGGGCGGCTCGAACAGCTCGGCCCACCAGTCCAGCCGTTCGGCGATGGCCTGGGACGACGGCCGCTGGCCTTTGGCATCGGGCTCGCCGAACAGCAGATAATCCGCGCCCATCTCGCCCGCGTCCATGGAATGATGCCGCGTCGTGAGCCCGCCGACACCGGCGATGCGATCGGGCTTGAGCGAGGTTAGCGCCTCCTTCAGGGCGGCGATGCCGGGCAGGTGCGCGCCGTCGGCGCCGCCGCGCGCGACCAGCTCGGCATGGCCGTCGACCAGCAGCGCGGCGCCCGCCTTCTGCACCGGCGGTGCGAGGGTCTTGACGCGCGTGATCATGGTGCGCTGGTCGGTTTCCTTCAGCCGCAGCAGCACCGCGGCGACGTCGGCGGCGGCGAGCAGGTCAGGCAATTCGGCGACGAGTGTCGCGGGATCATCGACGAGAGGCGTCGCGAGGTAGAGACGCGGCGCCGGGCGCGGCGGAGGCGGTTTGTTCGACAAGATCTAGGCTGCCTTCTGTTCCAGGCTGCTTTGCCATTCGCCCTTGGAGGCGAGGCCGTTCATGCGCGCGCGATGGCTGAAGGCGGTTTGGCCGGCCGCGACGTTCTCGGGCTTCCCCGACCAGGCCTTCTGCGGCGCGGCCTGCAGCGCGCGGCCGTAGGAGAAGGTCAGGCCCCAGGGGAGCGGGCCGAGCTTGTACATGGCGTTGAGATGCGCGGTCGCCTCCTCGTCGGATTGGCCGCCGGAGAGGAAGGCGATGCCGGGCACCGCCGCCGGCACGCAGGCCTTCAGCAGCCGGATCGTCTTCTCCGCGACCTCCTCGACCGAGACCTGCTTCGGACATTTCTTGCCTGGGATCGCCATGTTCGGCTTCAGCACCATGCCTTCGAGCGCGACCCGCTGCACGCGCAGTTCCTGGAAGGTCTTGTTGAGCACGCGGCTCGTCACCTCATAACAGCGGTCGATGTCGTGGTCGCCGTCCATCAGCACCTCGGGCTCGACGATCGGCACGATCTGCGCCGCCTGGCACAGCGCGGCATAGCGCGCCAGCGCGTGGGCGTTGACGCTGATCGCGGTCATCGAGGGAATGCCGCTGCCGATGTCGATCACCGCGCGCCATTTGGCGAAGCGCGCGCCGCGCTCGTGATATTTCTTCAGGCGCTCGGCGAGCCTGTCGAGCCCGACGGTGATTGTTTCACCGGGGCACATCGGTAGGGCCTGAGTGCCCTCGTCGACCTTGATGCCGGGAATGGCGCCGCTGCTCTCGATCAGCTTCACCAGCGGCGTGCCGTCCTTGGCATTCTGCCAGATGGTCTCGTCGTAGAGGATCACGCCGGAGATGTACTGGCTCATGGCCTCCTTCGACCGGAACAGCATCTCGCGATAGTCGCGGCGGTTCTCTTCGGTCGATTCCACCCCGATCGCGTCAAAACGCTTCTTGATGGTGCCGGAGGATTCGTCGGCGGCCAGGATGCCTTTGCCGGGCGCCACCATTGCGGTCGCGATCCTGTTGAGCTCAGTCAGATTCATCGAGAGGTCCTCCCAAAACAATTCTGCCCTTGCCCGTCAAAATAGACCGTTCTCGGGCAATTGCCGAGTTAACGTTCGTCGCAGGGTGGGGGGCGGGAGGCGTGTGCGGCTGTGCCAGCAGGCCGGAGCGCAGCACGGTTACTTTCCCCTCCCCCTTGTGGGAGAGGGTGGATCGCCGACGCTCCGCGTCGGCGAGACGGGTGAGGGGTCTCTCTCCACGAGTGAGTTCGCGGAGGCAACCCCTCACCCGCCTCGCTTCGCGAGGCACCCCTCTCCCACAGGGGGAGAGGGTGGCCGCGTCGCATGCGGCAAGACAGGAATGATCAAGCCACCTTCGGATCCAGCTCGCCCTTGGCGTAGCGCTTGGCCATCTCGGCGGTGGTCAGCACCTTCTTGATCTTGGCGGCCTGTCCTGCGGTGTTGAACTCCTGCAGGCGCTGCTTGCACAGCTTGGTCATCGCCTCCATCGCCGGCTTCAGATATTTGCGCGGATCGAACTCCTCCGGGTTGTCCTTCAGGACCTTGCGGATCTGGCCGGTCATCGCCATGCGGTTGTCGGTGTCGATGTTGATCTTGCGCACGCCGTTCTTGATGCCGCGCTGGATCTCGGCGACCGGCACGCCCCAGGTCGGCTTCATCTTGCCGCCATAGGCGTTGATGATGTCCTGCAGCTCCTGCGGCACCGAGGACGAGCCGTGCATGACGAGGTGCGTGTTTGGCAGCTTGCGGTGGATCTCCTCGATCACGTTCATCGCGAGAATGTCGCCGTCGGGCTTGCGGGTAAATTTGTAAGCGCCGTGAGACGTCCCCATCGCGATCGCGAGCGCGTCGACCTTGGTCTCCTGCACGAACTTCACGGCCTCGTCGGGGTTGGTCAGGAGCTGGTCGTGGCTCAGCTTGCCTTCGGCGCCGTGGCCGTCTTCCTTGTCGCCCATGCCGGTCTCCAGCGAGCCGAGCACGCCGAGCTCGCCTTCCACCGAGATGCCGCCGAGATGGGCCATGTCCGTCACGGTCTTGGTGACGCCGACATTGTAGGCCCAGTCGCCGGGGGTCTTGCCGTCGGCCTTGAGCGAGCCGTCCATCATCACCGAGGTGAAGCCGGCCTGGATCGCGGTCATGCAGGTCGCCGGCTCGTTGCCGTGGTCGAGATGGACGCAGACCGGGATGTGCGGATAGATCTCGGTCACCGCGTCCATCATGTGCTTGAGCATGACGTCGTTGGCGTAGGAGCGGGCGCCGCGCGAGGCCTGGATGATGACGGGCGCGTCGACCTGGTTGGCCGCGTCCATGATCGCCAGCGCCTGCTCCATGTTGTTGATGTTGAAGGCCGGTACGCCGTAATCGTTCTCCGCCGCGTGGTCGAGCAATTGACGTAACGTGATCCGAGCCATCTGTCTTTTTCTCCCGTTGGGGCCTGCAAGGCCGATTTGAAGGGCCGCTTGCTTACTTGATACGCAGAACCTCGACGCCGGGCAGGGGCTTGCCTTCCATCCATTCGAGGAACGCGCCGCCTGCGGTCGACACATAGGTGAAGTCGCCGGCCACCCGCGCCTGGTTGAGCGCCGCGACGGTGTCGCCGCCGCCTGCGATCGAGATCAGCTTCCTGGCCTTGGTGCGCTCGGCGGCGTGCTTGGCGGCTGCGACCGTGCCGCCGTCGAACGGCTGCATCTCGAACGCACCCAGCGGTCCGTTCCAGACCAGTGTCGCGGCGTCGTCGATCGCGGCATGGACGCGCGCGATCGATTGCGGGCCGACGTCGAGGATCATGCCATCGGCCGGGATCGCGTCGAGCCCGTAGGCGTGCGAGGGCGCGTTGGCCTGGAAATGATAGGCCACGACGGCGTCCACCGGCAGGATGATGGCGCAATTGGCGGCTTCGGCCTTCTCCATGATGCGGAGCGCGGTGGCGGCGAGATCCTTCTCGGCCAGCGACTTGCCGACCCCGACGCCCTGGGCGTGCAGGAAGGTGTTGGCCATGCCGCCGCCGATCACGAGCGCGTCGACCTTGGTGACGAGGTTTTCCAGAAGGTCGATCTTGGTCGAGACCTTGGCGCCGCCGATGATGGCGATCACGGGCTTGGTCGGCGAGCCCAGCGCCTTCTCCAGCGCGTCCAGCTCTGCCTGCATGGTGCGGCCGGCATAGGCCGGCAGCTTGTGGCCGAGGCCTTCGGTCGAGGCGTGGGCGCGGTGCGCCGCCGAGAACGCGTCATTGACCCAGATGTCGCCGAGCTTCGCCAGTTCGGCGACGAAGGCCGGATCGTTCTTTTCTTCCTCTTTATGGAAGCGGGTGTTTTCCAGGCACAGGATGTCGCCGTCCTTCAGGCCGGCAACCGCCTTGGCCGCGGGCTCGCCGATGCAATCGTCGGCAAACGCCACGGGCTTCTTCACCACCTTCGCCAGCGCCTCGGCGACCGGCTGGAGCGAGTCCTTGGCATCGCGTCCCTTCGGGCGGCCGAAATGCGCGAGCAGGATGACCCTGGCGCCCTTGTCCGCGAGTTCCGTGATGGTCGGCGCGACGCGCTCGAGCCGGGTGGCGTCGGTGACGCGCCCGTTCTCCATGGGAACGTTGAGATCGACGCGCAGCAGCACGCGCTTGCCCTTCACGTCGGCGTCGTCGAGGGTGCGGAATTTAGCGGACATCGTTCATCATCCGTGCGTCGGAGTGTCGGAATCGGGAGGAGGCGAATGGCCGTGGTCGCCGCTCCCTCCACCGTCTTTCGGAGACTTCACTGCGAGGCCCCGGCGAAATCCGTACGCGATCAACGCGATCAACAGTAGGACGCCAGGGATGCCTACCCAGTGGGGAAGCACGTTGCTTCCTTAAATCACCTTCGCCATCGCGGCGGCGGTGTCCGCCATGCGGTTCGAGAAGCCCCACTCGTTGTCGTACCAGGACATCACGCGCACCAGCGTGCCGTTCTGCACCTTGGTCTGGTCCTCGTGGAAGGTCGAGGAGTGCGGGTCGTGGTTGAAGTCGATCGAGACGTTCGGCGCATTGGTGTAGCCGAGGATGCCCTTGAGCTGCTGCTCGGACGCGCGCTTCATCGCCGCGTTGATCTCCTTGGCGTCGGTGGCGCGCTTGGCGACGATCTTGAGGTCGACCACCGAGACGTTCGGGGTCGGCACGCGGATCGCGACGCCGTCGAGCTTGCCCTTCAGCTCGGGCAGCACGAGGCCGATCGCCTTCGCGGCACCGGTCGAGGTCGGGATCATCGACATCGCCGCGGCGCGGCCGCGGTAGAGATCCTTGTGCATCGTGTCGAGCGTCGGCTGGTCGCCGGTATAGGCGTGGATCGTGGTCATGAAGCCGGTCTCGATGCCGACGAGGTCGTTCAGCACCTTGGCGACCGGTGCCAGGCAGTTGGTGGTGCAGCTTCCGTTGGAGACGACCAGGTGGTCCTTGGTCAGCGTCTCGTGGTTGACGCCGTAGACGATGGTGGCGTCGGCACCGTCGGCGGGCGCCGAGACCAGCACGCGCTTGGCGCCGGCGGTCAGGTGCGCGGAGGCCTTGTCCTTGGAGGTGAAGATGCCGGTGCATTCCATCGCGATGTCGACGCCGAGATCCTTCCAGGGCAGCTTCGAGGGATCGCGCTCGGCGGTCACCTTGATCTTGCCGCCGCCGAGATTGATCGTGTCGCCGTCGACGGTGACGGTGCCGGGAAAGCGGCCATGGACGCTGTCGAAGCGGAGGAGATGGGCGTTGGTCTCGACCGGGCCGAGGTCGTTGATGCCGACGACCTCGATGTCCTTGCGGCCGGACTCGGCGATAGCCCGCAGGATGTTGCGGCCGATGCGGCCAAAACCGTTGATTCCGACGCGGACTGCCATGTTTCGTCTCCTTCAATGACCGTTGTCATCCCGCACACCGCGCTCATAACGCGCCTGCGAGGGTTTTTTAGGGGCGGACGCCCGGTTCGGCCGGGCGGTGCTTGATCATATGAAGGATTACGTAGTCCTTTTTTGCGGCAATCTCAACTCTCAGGAAATGCGCTTCAGCACAGCGTTAACCGCGGCCTCGGCGGTGATGCCGAAGTGCTGGAAGATCTTGTTGAGAGGCGCGCTGGCCCCGAACGAGTGCATGCCGATAAATTCGCCATCCTGGCCGATCACGGCGTCCCAGCCCCAGCGCACCGCCGCCTCGATTGCGACCTTGATCGGCGCGTTGCCGATGATCGCGTCACGGCGCTCCTTTGGTTGCGCTAACAGGAGCTCGAGCGAGGGCACCGAAACCACGCGTGTCGGAATGCCGCGCTCGGCCAGCTGTTTCTGGGCGGCAACCGCCATCTCCACTTCGGAACCGGACGCGAACAGCGTCGCCTTGGCTTCGCCTGGGGCTGCGACCAGCTCGTAGGCGCCGTACTGGCATGGATTGTCGTTGGCGGAGGTCCGCAGCTGCGGCAGGTTCTGCCGCGTCAGCGCCAGCACGGTCGGGCCGTCGACGCGGTTGAGCGCGAGCTCCCAGCACTCGGCGACCTCCATCGCGTCGCACGGGCGGAACACGCGCATGTTCGGAATGGCGCGCAGCGCCGAGAGATGCTCGACCGGCTGATGGGTCGGGCCGTCTTCGCCGAGGCCGATGGAATCGTGCGTCATCACATAGACGACGCCGGCGCCCATCAGCGCGGCGAGGCGCATCGCAGGCCGGGCGTAGTCGGTGAACACCAGGAAAGTCGCGCCGTTCGGCGCGAAGCCGCCATGCAGGAAGATGCCGTTCATCGCCGCGGCCATGCCGTGCTCGCGGATGCCGTAATGGATGAAGCGGCCCTTCGGCGTCTTCGCGGAGAAAGCCGTCGCCGACTTCGCCTTGTTGTTGTTGGAGCCGGTGAGGTCGGCCGAGCCGGCGAGGAATTCCATCGGCATCGCGCCGGCGATCACTTCGATCACCGCTTCGGAGGACTTGCGGGTCGCCGCGTTCATCGGCTTTTCCAGCAGCTCCTTCTTGTAGGCCTTGAACGCCTTGGCGAGCGCGGCCGGGCGCTCGTGGCGCAGGCGGCGCTCGAACTCGGCGCGCTTGCGGCTGCCGAGCTCGGCGAGCCGCGCTTCCCACTCCTGCCGCGCCGAAGCGCCGCGGCTGCCGGCTGCGCGCCAGGCCTTCAGCACGTCGTCGGGCACCGAGAACGGCTCGAGCGAGATGCCGAGATTCTCCTTGGCGGCCTTGAGCTCGTCGGCACCGAGGGCTTCGCCGTGCACCTTCGCGGTGCCCTGCTTGTGCGGGGCGCCGAAGCCGATGGTGGTGCGGCAGGCGATCAGCGTCGGCTTGCCCGACTTCTGTGCGCGGGTGATCGCAGCGGCGATCGCCGCCTGGTCGTGGCCGTCGATCTTCTCGGCGGCCCAGCCCGCCGACTTGAAGCGCTTCACCTGGTCGACGGAATCGCTGATCGAGGTCGGGCCGTCGATCGAGATGCCGTTGTCGTCGTAGAGCACGATCAGCTTGTTGAGCTTCCAATGGCCGGCCAACGCGATGGCTTCCTGCGAGATGCCTTCCATCAGGTCGCCGTCGGAGGCGAGCACATAGGTGTGATGGTCGACGATCTTCTTGCCGAATTCGGCGGCGAGCATCTTCTCCGCCAGCGCCATGCCGACCGCGGTCGAGATGCCCTGGCCGAGCGGACCGGTGGTGGTCTCGATGCCCTTGGTATGGCCGTGTTCGGGGTGGCCCGGTGTCAGCGATCCCAGTTGGCGGAAGTTCTTGAGCTGGTCGATCGTCATCTCGGGGCTGCCGAGGAGATGGAGCAGCGAATAGAGCAGCATCGAACCATGGCCGGCCGACAGCACGAAGCGGTCGCGGTCCGGCCAATCGGTCGCAGCGATGTCGAATTTCAGGAACTGCGTGAACAGGACCGTGGCAATGTCGGCGGCGCCCATGGGCAGGCCGGGATGGCCCGATTTCGCCTTCTCGACGGCGTCCATCGCAAGGCCGCGGATCGCGTTGGCCATACGGGTGTGATCGACCTGCGTCATGTCTGAAATCCGTCTGAAATGAGGCGCTTGGAGGCGATGCACGCCCGCGCGGGAGGAGCCTGGCGGCCACTGAAGGTCGGGGCTGGGATAGCACCTCGGTTCCGGGAGTCCAAGGCAATCAAACGCCGGTTTGACCGCAAAAGTTGCCGGTGTGGACAGCGGTTTTCTGCCTTGATCGCGCCGGGCGCAATCAGGGACTGCCACGCGGCTTCCCGATTGATCGGTGCATAGTTTTGCGGCGGCGTTGCGCTTCCCTAGCTTGCTTTGTAAATTTCTGCTTCTAACCGCTTGCCGAACCGTGTCTTTTGCCGGACGGCAAGCTCCAGGGAAAGGCCACTGGGCAAAGGCCGCCAGGTTCCGCCGCTGACTGCATGAACGATCGCGTATCCAACAGTTCTGCCATGACGGAGTCCTCCGCCGTCGAGATCGAGATCGCGACCCGCAGGCTCACGGCGGCGCTCGACGCGCTCGAAAGCGCGGTGGAGCGGCGCCGCGATGCCGATCGCGACGAGAACGAGCTCGCGGCGCGGATCCAGGCGCTCGGCGCGGATCGCTCGCGACTTGCCGACGAACTCGACGGCGCGCTGGTGAAGGCGCGCAAGCTCGAGCGCACCAATCGCGAGATCTCCGACCGGCTGGATTCCGCGATCGTCACGATACGCTCGGTGCTCGATACCGGAGAGGACGGATGAGCCACATCAACGTCACCATCAATGGCCGGCAATACCGCATGGCCTGCGAGGAGGGCCAGGAGGTGCGGCTGCTCAAGCTCGCCGAAACCCTGGAGACGCGCATTCAGTCGCTGCGCGGAAAATTCGGCGAGATCGGCGATGCGCGCCTCACCGTGATGGCCGCGCTGACGGTGTGCGACGAATTGATCGACACCACCAACCGCGTCCGATCTCTCGAGCAGGAGCTGACCGAGCTCAGGGATTTCCGCAACGCCGCCGTCGAGCGCGCGCGCATGACGCAGACCGCGGTCGTCAACGCCCTCAACGCCGCCGCCGAGCGAATCGAGAAATCGACCCAAGTGCTGAACCGCACCGTCGGGAATGGCATTGCCATTGGTTGAGGCTCGATAGCGCCACACGGCCGGTGCGCTCCCTCCCCCGCTTGCGGGGGAGGGTTGGGGAGAGGGTGTCTCCGCCATCGAGAACCATCAAGAGGTGAGCGCCCTCTCCCGCAGGGCGGGAGAGGGAGCTCACCTCCGCCGCGGCTGGTAGGTCGCTTCACTACACCGAAGCGCGTCACGCTCGCCGCACTGGCGATTCGTCAGCATCGTTGTTACATTGCCCCTGCGAGGCTGCGACGTGCGTCAGGAGCCATATATCCCCGGGGCCTTATCGATCCTTTAGGGAACTGTCCCTGGCCGGGCCCGTGGGCCCGGACATATGGTGCCCACCTACTTTCGTAGGGAACTCCGGGATCGAGTGCTTCAACGGCGTCCGCGGCTTCGCACTTTTGTTTGCTTGATTGTGCCTGTCGAAACGACCGCGGCCAATTCAGTAGGTGTCATTCCCCGCGAAAGCGGGGAATCCAGTACGCCGCGGCATTTGAGTGAATCACCACCGTCTCTGGAATACTGGATCACCCGCACCAGTGCGCAAGGGGCGCACAAGGCGGGTGATGACGTGGGGTCCGAAGCATGCCCAACACCAAAGCCGAACTCCGCGCCAAGGCCCTCGCCAAGCGCGACGCGCTGAGCGAGAAGAAGCGCACCGCTGCCGCCGCGAAGCTCGCCAGGCGCGGGCTGCCGTTCGAACTGCTGCCCGGCAGCATCGTCTCCGGCTATTCGCCGATCCGCAGCGAGATCGATCCGATGCCGCTGATGATGGCGCTCGCGGAGCAGGGCACCAGGCTCGCGCTGCCTTGCGTCACCGCGCGCGGCCAGTCGCTGATCTTCCGCCTCTTCCATCCGAACGACCGCCTCATGCTCGGCCCGCTCGGCATTCCCGAACCTTCACCGGCCGCCGCCGAAATCATCCCCGACGTCATGCTGACGCCGCTCGCCGCCTTCGACCGTCTCGGCCATCGCATCGGCTATGGCGCCGGGCATTACGATGTGACCTTCGCGCATTTGCGCAAGACCAAGCAGATCGTCGGCATCGGGCTCGCTTTCGCGGTGCAGGAGACCGAGGCGGTTCCGGCATTGGCCCACGACGTCGCGCTGGATTATGTGCTAACGGAATCGGACGTGTTCGATTTCCGGAGTTCTGAAGTTGCGCATTCTGTTCGTGGGTGATGTCGTCGGCCGCAGCGGACGCGAGGCCGTCGCCGAATATCTGCCCGGCATGGTCAAGGACTGGTCGCTCGATCTCGTCGTCGTCAACGGCGAGAATTCCGCCGGCGGCTTCGGCATCACGGAAGCGATCTACCAGGAATTTCTCGAAGCCGGCGCCGATGCGGTGACGCTCGGCAACCATTCCTGGGACCAGCGCGAGGCCCTCGTCTTCATCGAGCGCGCCGACCGCCTGGTGCGGCCAGCGAACTATCCGCGCGGCACGCCCGGCCGCGGCGCCGCCCTGGTCGAGGCCAAGAACGGCAAGCACGCCCTCGTCGTCAACGCTTTGGGCCGCGTCTTCATGACCCCGTTCGACGATCCCTTCGCCGCGCTGGAGCGCGAGCTGGGCGCCTGTCCGCTCGGCGTCGCCGCCGATGCGATCGTCGTCGATGTCCATTGCGAGGCGTCGAGCGAGAAGCAGGGCATCGGCTTCTTCTGCGACGGCCGCGCCAGCCTCGTCGTCGGCACGCACACGCATGTGCCGACCGCCGATCACCAGATTCTCGCAGGCGGCACCGCCTACATGACCGACGCCGGCATGACCGGCGATTACGATTCCATCATCGGCATGCAGAAGGAGGAGCCGCTGCGCCGGTTCACGTCGGGAATCCCGTCGGGCCGCTTCGAGCCGGCGGCGGGCGCGGCGACGCTGAGCGGCGTTGCCGTGGAGACGGATGACGCGACGGGTCTCGCGCTGAAGATCGCGCCGGTGCGCATGGGTGGAAGGCTGGAGCCAGCAACGCCGAAGTTCTGGTTGAGCTGAACGGCGGCGGCGCACACTCGGTGTCGTCCCGACGAAGGCCGGGACCCATACCGCGTGATCTATCGATAGTGTGCGGTGCCAGTACTGAAATGGTCGGGGGCACTTGGTCCGTGGACCATCGTAGCTGTGTCCGAGTGTTAGTACATCTTGCGCGAGCAGCTGCGTTACGGTTGAATGTTGCCTTTCCGAGGAGGCGATAGCGAACTCGGTGCCAAGGGACGGAAATCTACATGGCAGAGAAGTCGGTGGTCGATGCAATAGTCGCGTCACCCTCTGAGAGCTTAACGGTGGAGATCAAGTCTTGGATCGACCCAACGCAGCCCGCAGGCATTGCAAAAATCGCCAAGGGAGCGATGGCTCTCCGCAATCGCAATGGGGGCCTTTTTGTTGTCGGCTTCGACGACAAGACTTTGACGCCAGATGCAACTAAGCGACCGACGAACGCCGAGGCGCTTTTCCATGTCGATGTCATTCAGGGGATCATCTCCAAATACGCCTCTGAGCCATTTGAGATTGCGGTAGCTTGGAGCGAGCGCGACGGGGTATTGCACCCAGTGATATCTGTGCCGTCCGGCGTCAAAATGCCTGTAGCGGCCAAACGTGAGCTGAAAGACGGTTCTCAAACTCTGATAAGGAACAATGCCGTCTATTTCCGGTCACTTTCATCGAATGGCACTGTTAGCACCACTGAGGCACTAGCACGCGATTGGACAGAAATAGTTGAGATTTGCTTTGATAATCGAGAGGCGGACGTAGGGCGGTTCATTCGCCGCCATTTGCCCGGGCTTGATTTAAGTTCGTTGTTGAAGCTTTCGACAGGCCAGTCACAGGCGCCAACGCTCTGCGATAGAGCGTTGGGCGTCATAGATGCTGGTGAGAGCCGATACAAAGAGCGCATCGACAATCGGAAGCTTTCTGCCGAGCAGAAGCCACTCGTCGGTCGCGCCTTTTGGAGTGTTGCCCTCGTCGTCGATCCACCCCGGCAAAACGCTATCGCCAATCAGGAATTGCTAGATCGCTTGGCAGTCAGCAATCCTCGATATACTGGGTGGCCTGTCTGGATGGACGCTAGAACGATGTCCGACGCAGAAAATCGCACGAAAGTG
Organism: Bradyrhizobium sp.; assembly: GCA_035575945.1. Taxonomy (GTDB): domain Bacteria; phylum Pseudomonadota; class Alphaproteobacteria; order Rhizobiales; family Xanthobacteraceae; genus Bradyrhizobium. Next base: position 382,807 of record DATLXF010000031.1, read on the forward strand.
CGAGAGGGTGCATTTGAATATCTCGTTGTGTCAGCATCACCGGAATTTTCGGATCACATCGATTTTTCCCGTCTTGACCCTAAGGGTGAGTTTTTTCTCCACCGGCTCCTTCAAGATGATGGTGTGCCTGCCCGAATTCGGCCCGGCCACATGCTCGATCCGACGCTAATGATCTTGCGAGTGGCAGAGGCAATGGCGGTCGGCATTGCGCTGGCCAGAGCTTTGGGTTGCGAGCCGGAGACAACCACTCTTGGTTTTGCCTTCCGCTGGCACCAGCTATCAGGAAGGTCGCTGACAAATTGGGCGAACCAACAATACATTTTGCGGGACGGCAGCAAAGCGCACGATGACGTTGTCGAAACGTGCGTTCAGTTGCCGCTTGAGACACCGCTTTCAGCTCTTCCCCAATTTGTCGACGAAGCGACCAAACGACTGTTTGCCGCTTTTGATGGTGCAACTGTGCCCATCATTACTACCGAAAGCTTAGTCAAAAAGCTTCTTGAGCGCCGTTTGTAGAGTGAGTCTGTCAGGTGACCGCGCCCCGCGCCGCGACGGGCCACAGCGCCTCCACGCGGGCATCCGGCGTGCCAAACCCGCGCACGCCGACATACCAATCGTAGAGATTGACGGTCGGGTCGCAATGACCCGGGATCAGCGTCACCCTGTCGCCGATCGCCAGCCGCGACGAAGCGCTGCCGAACTCGAGCACGCCGTGCTCGTCGGAAGGCCGATGATAGCGCAAATCGGGCCGGCCGAGCACGACCGGAAATCCGCTGTCGTTCGACAGGGCCTTGTGGCCGGCATCGATCACCGCGCGTTCGCCGGCGCCGGTGCTCATCACGGTCGCGAGCACGAACAGCGCATGCTCGAACGGACTGGCGTTGCGCGTCCCGTCGGCGAGGTTCTTGGCGTAGTCGGCGTCCATGAAAACATAGGAGCCGGCCTGCAATTCGTTCCAGATGCCGCTTGCACCTTCGAGCTCGAATGTGCCGGTTCCCGCACCGCCGATTGTCCGGCACTGAAAGCCCGCGTCCTCGAGGACGCGCAGTGTCTCCGCCGTCGCCTTCGCGGCACCGGCGATCGCAGCGCGCCGCTCCTCCGGCGTGCGCAGATGCTGGGCGGCGCCATGATAGGCCTGCAAGCCGCCGAACGACAGGAAGCGCGACGCCGCCACCTGCCGCGCCAGGGTGGCCGCCGCCGGCCCCGGCCTGACGCCGCAGCGACCGGCGCCGACGTCGATTTCGACCAGGACTTCGATTTGCGATCCTGCCCGCTCCGCGGCGTGCGATAGTTGCTCGACCATGATCGCATCGTCCACGCAAACGCCGATGCGTGCGTGGCGCGCGAGGCTTGCGAGCCGTTCCAGCTTGCGCGGGCCAACCACCTCATTGCTGACGAGCACGTCGCTCACCCCGCCCGCAACCAGGATCTCGGCCTCGGCGACCTTCTGGCAGCACATGCCGATTGCGCCGCGCGCGATCTGCTTGGCCGCAATGATCGGTGACTTGTGGGTCTTCGCATGCGGACGCAGGCGAACGCCGAGCTTGCTCACAGCAGCCGCCATCGTATCGAGATTGCGCTCGAAGGCGTCGAGATCGATGATCAGCGCCGGCGTGTCGATCTCGGAAAACGGCGCGCCGATTTGGGCGGGTGGACAGGACATCAAAAAACCAGCTTGTTGTGTTCAGGTTCACGCCCCGAATGCGCGGCGGCATGTCTACGGCAACGCCGGCCGCTACACCAGTGCAGCGGCTTTGGTGCTTGGCAGGCGACGGGGCGAAGCGCACGCCTCTCCAGATTTCGGAATAATAGCAATCTGCCCCTGTTTTGCCCGACAAGTCAAGGCGCTTCGCTGATCTTCCTGCGCGCGTCGCCGGCCTCCCATCACAAGCCATTGATTCCATTGACCCCGGCTACTGTGCATGGGGTTGTTTTCAAGCGTTTTCGTTTCGAGGAGGCGGGGGTGCCCTCGCCCCTGTTGCGGGGGCGTCTGGCCCAGGCGTGCAGATGCGTTCAGGTGCTTCCGCGTGGGCGCTACAGCTTGTACGCCGTGCGGAAGCCGCCCCAGTGCCGGCCCTGCACGCGGATCGGGACGTCGATCTCGCGCATCATCACCGTGTTGCCGTTGCCCATGTCGCGCGCATAGCTCTGGACCAGGTAGGAGCGCAGGTTGCGCGCGGCGGCGAGCCCCGCGGGATCGTTGAAGATGCGCCGGTTGCGGCAATTGGCCGTGTTCCAGGCGACGTCGCCCGGCCGCTGCGGATGCGAATAGATCTTGTTGTGCACCGGCAGGAAGCCGTTACGGTCGACCATGGCGCAGAACGCAAGGCGCTTGTCCTTGGCGAGGAAGGCTTCCTGGAACGGCGGCAGCGCGCGGTCGGCCCAGTCCAGGTACTTCGTGCGGTATTGCTGCGGATCGGTGCCGGCAATTTCCACATAGTCCGTGTCGAACAGGTCCTCCAGCTTGACCTCGCCGCGTGCAACCGCCTGCTCGAAGATCTTCGTCAGCGCATTGCCCGCCTCCATGGCGCGGGTGACGAACTCGGTGTTCTCCTCGTGGATCGACCAGAGCTTGTCCTCGATCTTCTCGCTCAGCGCGGCGGTCGCGCCGACGAACTGCGCGCGGGCGCCGGCCTTGGATTGCTCGACCACGCGCACGCGGCAGGCGCCGATGTCCTCCAGGCTGCCGTCGATCGTCGCTTGCGCCGCGAGCCGGCTCGCCTCCGCGCCGCCGATCAGCACGCCGTCCATCGCGATTTCATAGACCGGCATCACGCCGTGCGCGGTCTCCAGCTTGAGGTGGCAGGGCAGCCGCTCGGTCTTGCGGCGGTCGTCGTGCTCGCTCTGGCGCAGCAGCACCGCGCAGCGCGATTTCAGCTTCCGGGCGAAGGTGGTGACGGCCTTGCCGGCGCTGGCGACGCTCTCGCCATGGGTCTCGGCCGCCTTGGTCGCGGCGTCGATCTCGGCCGCGCTCTCGCCGACCGAGACGATGAATTCCGAAGCGCTGGCGGCGTTGCCGGAGACTTCGCTGGTCGTGGCATTCTGCTCGGCGACCGCGCCGTTGACGGTGTCGAACACCGGACGGATCGCCTCGATGGCCTGCGAAATGCGGTGCACGGCGTCGGCGGAGCCGGCGGCGTCGCGCTGCAAGGCGTCGATCTTCTTCGTGATTTCCTCGGTCGCGCCCTGGGTCTGCACCGCGAGCGCCTTGACCTCGGTGGCGACGACCGCAAAGCCCCTTCCCGCGGCGCCGGCGCGCGCGGCCTCGATGGTCGAGTTGAGCGCGAGCAGCGTGGTCTGCCGCGCGATCTGCGCGATCAGGTTGACGACATTGCCGATGGCCGCCGACGACTCGCGCAGGCGGTCGACATTGGCGCGGGCTTCGCGTGCAGCGGCGCTGGCTTCGTCGGCGAGCTTGCCGGCTTCACGCACCTGGGCCCCGATCCCGAGTGCGGACTGGGTGAACTTGTCGGCGGCATGGGCGAAGGTGGAGGCGGTCGATTGCGCCGCGTTTGTCCGGCCGGTCAGGGCGTCGGTGCGGTCGCGGATGGCGGCCAACGTCGCCGCCGTCGCCTCGGCGCCGCCGGCCACCGAATTGGCGGCGCGTTCCAGCTGCCGGATCATGGCGCCGAGCTCCAGCTCCAGCAGTTCCAGGATTTCCCGGGCAGAGTCGCCCTCGGCAGCCGGGGCGGGGGCGGGATCGACCGGTGACTGCGCAGCCGGTGGGGGTGCCACCGGCGCGACCGTATCCGGCAGACGCTTCCAAAACATTGCGAAGGCCATCAGGTCACTCTTGTCGGGGATCGGATTGCGGCTATTTTCGCAAGTCGGAATGAAGTCAGGGTTAACGGAGCCTCACTTCTGGGCAGGGAGCCCTACGTGGTTACCCTAAAGTATGAGACAGGCCCTTTCATTCCCCGGGGTTGCCAGCCTATAACGCCGCGCTCCCATTCTCGCTGGCGGACGATTCCCTGAGAACACCAAGAGACCACGCATGGCCGGACATTCCCAATTCAAGAACATCATGCACCGCAAGGGGCGGCAGGATGCCCAGAAGTCGAAACTGTTCGGCAAGCTGGCGCGGGAAATCACCGTCGCTGCCAAGCTCGGCACCCCCGACCCCGCCATGAACCCGCGGCTGCGCGCCGCCGTGATCGCCGCGCGCCAGGAGAACATGCCGAAGGACAATATCGAGCGCGCCATCAAGAAGGCGCTCGGCAGCGACGGCGAGAACTATGACGAGATCCGCTACGAGGGCTACGGACCCGGCGGCGTCGCCGTCATCGTCGAGGCGCTGACAGACAACCGCAACCGCGCCGCCTCCGACATCCGTTCCTTCTTCACCAAGTCCGGCGGCAATCTCGGTGAAACCGGCTCGGTCTCCTTCATGTTCGACCGCACCGGAATCATCGAGTACGACCGCAGCGTCGCCTCCGACGATGCTGTGCTGGATGCGGCGATCGAGGCCGGCGCAGACGACGTGGTGTCCGGCGAGAGCGGCCACGAGATCTACGCCTCGACCGAAAGCTATCGCGACGTCGCCAAGGCGCTGGAAGCCAAGTTCGGCGAGGCGCGCAAGGCCGCGCTGATCTGGAAGCCGCAGAACACGGTAGCGGTCGACGACGAGACCGGCGAGAAGCTGCTCAAGCTGATGGACCTGCTCAACGAGCATGACGACGTGCAGCAGGTCTACGCCAATTTCGAGGTCTCGGACGCGCTGATGGCGAAGATGGGCGGGTAGGGATCGGCCGCCCCTACTTCCCCTGTTACTTCCGTTCTGTTTCTGTTTCCCCCGCCGCAGCCAGCCGCTATCACTGGCGCATGACCGCGCTCCCGATTCGTGGCCCCGTCCGCATCATCGGCATCGACCCCGGCCTGCGCCGCACCGGCTGGGGCGTGATCGAGGCCGAGGGTAACCGCCTGATCTACGTCGCCTGCGGCTCGGTGGAACCGCCGGACGATCTGCCCTTGGCGAGCCGGCTGCTTGCGATCCATGAAGGGCTCGCGTCCGTCCTGTCCAGCCACCGGCCGGCGGAAGCCGCGGTCGAGCAGACCTTCGTCAACAAGGACGGCGTTGCGACGCTGAAGCTCGGCCAGGCCCGCGGCGTCGCCATGCTGGCGCCCGCGATGTTCGGCATCTCGGTCGCCGAATATGCACCGAACCAGGTCAAGAAAACCGTGGTCGGCGCCGGCCACGCCGACAAGCAACAGATCGCGATGATGCTGAAGATATTGCTGCCCAAGGCCGAGCCGCCGTCGGCGGACGCCGCCGACGCGCTCGCCATCGCCATCACCCACGCCCATCACCGCCAGAGCACCGCGCTCCGGCTGAAGGTGGTGGGTCTCTAATGCGCGTTGTGAGGCACAGATGAGCCGCATGGAAGGTGTGCTCCCTCCCCCCTTGTGGGGGAGGGTTGGGGAGAGGGGTAGCCGCAGCGGTGGTGCCGTCGTCGTCAAGAAGCTGCGCGCGTCACCCTCGCGCCTTCGAGAGAATCCCCGTGCGGTACCCCCCTCCCTGTCCCTCCCCCACAAGGGAGGAGGGAACGGTGAGTCGTTGCCGTGCGGCCTTCAAGCGATGGGTGCGCAGCCGTGATCGGCAAGCTCAAGGGCCTTATCGATTCCTACGGTGAGGACTTCGTCATCCTCGACGTCGGCGGGGTCGGCTACCAGGTGCATTGCTCCTCGCGCACGCTGCAGCATCTGCCCTCGCCGGGGGAAGCCACGGTGCTGTCGATCGAGACTTATGTCCGCGAAGATCAGATCAAACTGTTCGGCTTCCGCACCGACCAGGAGCGCGAATGGTTTCGCCTGCTCCAGACCGTGCAGGGCGTCGGCGCCAAGGTTGCGCTCGCCGTGCTCGGCACGCTCGCGCCGGCCGATCTCGCCAATGCGATCGCGCTGCGCGACAAGGCCGCGGTGGCGCGCACGCCCGGCGTCGGCCCCAAGGTCGCCGAGCGCATCGTCACCGAATTGAAGGACAAGGCGCCGGCCTTTGCCAATGTCGATCCCGCCGTCGTGCATCTCGCCGGCGCCGTCGACGACCAGCGGGCCCCGCGCCCGGTGGCGGATGCGATCTCCGCGCTGGTCAATCTCGGCTACGGCCAGCCGCAGGCGGCTGCTGCGATTGCGTCGGCCTCGCGCAGTGCCGGTGAGGGTGCCGAGACCGCGCAGCTCATTCGCCTCGGCCTGAAGGAATTGGCGAAGTGAGCGATCCCAAGGCCAGCCGCATGGTCTCGCCCGAGCGCCGCAGCGACGATGTCGGCGACACCGCGCTGCGTCCGCAATCGCTGTCCGACTTCGTCGGCCAGCAGCAGGCGCGCAAGAACCTCTCGATCTTCATCGAGGCCGCGCGAAAGCGCGGCGAGGCGCTGGATCACGTGCTGTTCGTCGGCCCGCCCGGTCTCGGCAAGACCACGCTGGCGCAGATCGTGGCGAAAGAGCTCGGCGTCGGCTTCCGCGCCACCTCGGGGCCTGTCATCGCCAAGGCCGGCGATCTCGCCGCGCTGCTGACCAATCTCGAAGAGCGCGACGTGCTCTTCATCGACGAGATCCATCGCCTCAGCCCGGCGGTGGAAGAGGTGCTCTATCCCGCGATGGAGGACTTTCAGCTCGACCTCATCATCGGCGAGGGCCCGGCGGCGCGCTCGGTCAAGATCGAGCTGTCGAAATTCACTCTTGTCGGCGCCACCACGCGCGCAGGCCTTCTCACCAATCCCCTGCGCGATCGCTTCGGCATTCCGGTGCGGCTGAATTTCTACACGATCGAGGAGTTGGAGAGCATCGTCAGCCGTGGCGCGCGCGTGCTCAATGTCGGCATGAGCGCTGATGGCGCCAACGAGATCGCGCGCCGCGCCCGCGGCACGCCCCGCATCGCCGGCCGGCTACTGCGGCGCGTCCGCGATTTCGCCTCGGCGGCGGATGCCGCCACGATCGACCGCAAGATCGCCGATCACGCGCTGAGCGCGCTCGAAGTCGACGCCGCCGGTCTCGACGCGATGGATCGCCGCTACCTCACGACCATCGCGCTCAACTATGGCGGCGGCCCGGTCGGCGTCGAGACCATGGCCGCCGCGTTGTCCGAACCGCGCGATGCGATCGAGGACATCATCGAGCCCTATCTGATCCAGTGCGGCTATCTCCAGCGCACCCCGCGCGGCCGCCTGCTCACCTCGCACGCCTTCCGCCATCTCGGCATCGCCGAACCTTCGCGCGATGCGGCGGCGCAGTTCGGCCTGTTCGGCACGGACGACGGCGACGAGTGAGCTGCTGAAACGCTCGCCGCTCCGGCCTTGATGAATTTTCGTTAATCCTCGTGCAGACGATCTGCACGAGCGCATCCCAATTCTGCTTCAATCGCATCGCATCGAGAAGCTGCATCAGAAACGGGCTTCCATGATCACGCGCCGTCGTCTCATCCGTTCCATCGGCGGTCTGTCCGCACTCGGCGTCTCGACGGCCGCCTATGGCGTCGGCGTCGAACCGATGTTGCGGCTTCGCGTCACCCGCTATCATCCGATGCCGCGGCAGTGGCCGGTCGATCTTCCGCTGAAGATCGCCGTCATCGCCGACCTCCACGCCTGCGATCCCTGGATGCCGCTGGACCGGGTCGCGGCCATCGTGGACCGTACCAACGCCCTGAACGCCGACCTCATCGTGCTGCTCGGCGATTATGTCGCCGGCCTGCATCAGGTCACGCGGATCATTCCGTGCAGCGAATGGGCGCGCGTGCTGGCGGGTCTCAAGGCGCCGCTCGGGGTGCACGCCGTCATGGGCAACCACGATTATTGGGATGACAGGACGGTGCAGCGGTCCGGGCAGGGAGTGACCGTCGCGCACCGCGCGCTGGAGGCGGCCGGCATCCCTGTCTACGAGAACGACGCCGTGCGCCTCACCAAGGACGGCCGCCCCTTCTGGCTCGCCGGTCTTGGCGATCAGCTCGCCTTCCTTCCGGCACGCCGGTTTCGTAGCATGGCGCGCTTCGGTGCCGACGATCTCGACGCGACGCTCGCCAAGGTCACGGACGATGCGCCGGTCATCCTGCTCGCCCATGAGCCCAACATCGCGCCGCGCGTGCCGGCGCGTGTGGCGCTGCAACTGTCCGGCCATACCCATGGCGGCCAGGTTCGTCTGCTCGGCTGGTCGCCCGCGGTGCCGCCGCAACATGGTGTCCAGCTCGCCTATGGTCACGTCAGGTTGAAATGCGACGTCATCATCTCCGGCGGCCTCGGCTGCAGCATCATGCCCCTCCGCGTCGGGGTGCCGCCCGAGATCGTCGAGGTGACGCTGGGGCGGACGCCGGTTGTGTCCTGACACGCTTGCGCGGACCGCGGTTTTTGCGCAAAACGGAGCCAGAGCGACCAGCGAAGAGGCTCGTGACGTGACTGCCCATCTCGACGGCGAGATCCGCGACGGCCGCCACCACATGCAGGTCCGCGTCTACTACGAGGACACCGATTTCTCCGGCATCGTCTATCACGCCAATTACCTGCGCTACATGGAGCGCGGTCGCACCAATCATCTGAGGCTGATGGGCGCCGAGCAGCAGGCGCTGTTCGAGCCGACCGAGACGGAGGGCGCAGGCTTTGCTTTCGTCGTCCGCTCGATGCACCTGGATTTTCTCAGGCCCGCCCGAATGGACGACGTGCTCGACATCGTGACCTGGCCGGTCGCCGTGAAGGGGGCGTCGATCATGTTGGCGCAGGAGGTGCGGCGCGGTGACGACGTGCTGGTGAAGGCCGATGTCCGCGTTGCCTTCATCAGCGGCGGTCGCGCCCAGCCCATTCCGAAGTCGATCCGCCAGCTCATGAAGGCCGATCTGATTTCGTGATCGCCCAATTTGTGCTGGCCTCTCGACTTCGCCAGTTGCCGCGATAAATTCGCAGCCCCGATCAACCGATGAGGCCATCATGTCGCGCCCACCGCTTCCGCCCTTCAGTAGAGAAACAGCCGCGCAAAAGGCACGCATGGCCGAGGACGCCTGGAATTCACGCGATCCGGTGCGCGTGTCGCTCGCCTATACCGAGGACAGCCGCTGGCGCAATCGTTCCGAGGTGTTTCAGGGGCGCGAGGCCATCGTCGCCTTCCTCACCCGTAAATGGGAGAAGGAGCACGACTATCGCCTGATCAAGGACCTCTGGGCGTTCGACGGCAACCGCATTGCCGTGCGCTTCCAGTACGAATGGCATGATGGAAGCGGCCAGTGGTATCGCTCCTACGGCAACGAGCAGTGGGAGTTCGACGAGCAAGGCCTGATGAAGCGCCGCGAGGCCTCGATCAACGACATCGCGATCGCGGAGAAGGATCGCCGGTTTCACTGGCCCGCGCCGGGGCCAAGGCCCGCCGATGTGCCAGGGCTCGGGAGCGATCCGTTTTGACGTTCACGAAACGGCGCGCCGCGCTGCTTCCGCATCGGAGTCGGGTCGTGACTTCTCCGTTGGGGTAGGGACGATCGCCATCCGGCATTTGCCGGACGGCGTATCGGTGTTCGTCGAAATCGTCGTCGCGCGCGTGGTGGTCATCGCGAGGGCTCGCCAACGGCGGGCGTCTCGAAGGATGGCCACAGCAGGCATCGGCCCATAGGCGACTGCCATCGCCCCTGCGCCCGCCTATGAGGCGGCGCTTCCGCCCGGTTCCAGCGCTTCCCCGATCGCCAGTGGATGGGCCATGGTCTGGTGCAGCGCGTCGCGGTCGAGCTCGCCTTCGGAAATGCTGATGACGACGCAGGCGACCCCATTGCCGATCAAATTGGTCAACGCGCGGCACTCGCTCATGAACTTGTCGATGCCGACCAGGATAGCGATCGACTGAATCGGGATGTCAGGAACGATGGAGAGCGTCGCGGCGAGCGTGATGAAGCCCGCGCCGGTCACGCCCGAAGCCCCCTTCGAGGTGATCATCGCGATGCCGAGAATGCCGAGCTCCTGCCAGATCGTCAGATGCGTGTTGGTGGCCTGCGCAAGAAACAGGGTCGCCAGCGTCATGTAGATGTTGGTACCGTCGAGATTGAAGCTGTAGCCGGTCGGGATCACGAGGCCGACCACGGAGCGCGAGGCGCCAAGATGCTCCATCTTCTGGATCATCTGCGGCAGCACGGTCTCGGAGGAGGATGTTCCGAGCACGATCAGGAGCTCGTCCTTGATGTAGGCGATGAAGCGCAGGATCGAGAAGCCGGCCAGCCGTGCGATCGAGCCCAGCACGATCAGCACGAACAGGATGCTGGTCAGATAGAACGTGCCGATCAGGGCGGCGAGGTTGAGCAGGGAGCCGAGGCCGTAGGCGCCCACGGTAAACGCCATCGCTCCGAAGGCGCCGATCGGCGCCACGCGCACGATGATGCGGATGATGCCGAAGAACATCTTTGCGGCCTTGTCGATAGCATCGGCAATGGGCTCGCCGGCCTTGCCGAGAAAGGCGATGGCGAAGCCCGACAGGATCGAGACCAGCAGCACTTGCAACAAGTCGCCGCGCGCGATCGCGCCCACGTAGCTGTCGGGGATGATCGCCATCAGATGGGCGACGATTCCCTCTTCATGGGCTTTGGTGACGTAGGTCGCGACCGATTTCGGATCAATGGTGGCGGGATCGATGTTGAAGCCCCGCCCGGGCTGAAGGATCTCACCGACAAGGAGGCCGATGGCGAGGGCGACGGTCGAGACCGTCTCGAAATAGATCAGCGACTTCAGCCCGACCCGGCCTACACGCTTGAGATCGCCCATCGAGGAGATGCCGTGCACCACGGTGCAGAAGATCACCGGCGCGATCATCATCTTGATCAGTGCGATGAAGCCGTCGCCGAGCGGCTTCAACGCCTTGCCGAGATCGGGATAGACGTAGCCGATGAGCACGCCGAGCACGATCGCGATCAGGACCTGGACATAGAGGATCTTGTACCAGGGCTGGTGCCGGCGCTGGATTGGCTGGATCGCGGCTTGTGTCATAAATTGTGCCTTGAACGCATGGATTTGCAGGAGTCGGATGCTTTACGGCATGCACCATGGGATGGCCGTCGCAGAAGTGACAATCACATTTTTGTCGGATTGCGCGCGCGCCGTGTGAAAGAATCCCAGTGATGCGACAAAGGCATGGAACAAAAGGCGCTTTCCGTCGATGATGAGGCATTCGGGAGAGAACCCATGCCATCTGATCGCTCGACTTCGTTTCCCTCGCGCCTCGTCGGCCAATACGCATTGGTGACCGGCGCATCGCAAGGCATCGGCCGCGCCGTCGCCGTCAGGTTCGCCGAGGAAGGCGCGACCGTCGCCATCAATTACTTCGAGCACGAGGACCGGGCGGAAGAAACCCTCGCGCTCGCGCGGGCGGCGTCCAGGGATCGTGGTCACGGCGAGCCCGATCATTGCATCGTCATGGCTAATGTCGCCGATCAGCAGGAGATCGCCGCGATGTTCGAGACGATCCTTTCACGCTGGAAACGTCTCGATTGTCTCGTCAATAATGCGGGCTTCCAGAAAGAATCGCCGAGCGAGGCGCTCGACGTCGAAACCTATCGCCGCATCATCGACGTCAACCTCAACGGCGCCGTGCTCTGCGCCCAGAAGGCGCTCGCCCATTTCGTGGCGCGCGGAGCAGGCGGCAACATCATCAATTGTTCGAGCGTGCACCAGATCATTCCCAAGCCCGGCTATCTCGCTTACTCGATCAGCAAGGGCGGCATGGCCAATTTGACGCGGACGCTGGCGCTGGAATTCGCCGGCCGCGGCATCCGCGTCAATGCGGTGGGGCCGGGCGCGATCGACACGCCGATCAACGCGGCCTGGCGGGATGACCCCGCAAAGCGCGGCGAGGTCACCAGCCATATCCCGCTCGGCCGCGTCGGCACGCCGGAAGAGATCGCCGCCGTGTTCGCCTTCCTCGCCTCCGACGATGCCAGCTACATCACCGGGCAGACCCTCTATGCCTGCGGAGGCCTGACGCTATTCCCCGAATTCCGCGAGAACTGGGCGAGTTGAGGCCTGCCCGGGACCGCGACAGGGAGCCGGGGTTAGGGGCCTGCGGCGCCGTGTGCTATCGACCGTGGATGACGCCGCCGCCATTGGCGAGCGCCGACACGTGAAGCGCCTGTGACAGCAGCCATCAACATCAATGCCTACAGCGACGCGTTGGTGGTTCTTGGGACCGCCGGCGTCGTGGTGCCCATGGTCCGCCATTGGGGCATCAATCCGGTGCTGGGCTATCTCGGCGCCGGCGCCATTCTCGGTCCGCTCGGGCTGGGCTCGCTCGTACAGCAACTCCCGTTCCTGTACTGGTTCACCGTGACGGACGCGCAGAACGTCGAGGGTATCGCCAATCTCGGCATCGTGTTCCTGCTGTTCCTGATCGGGCTCGAACTGTCGTTGCGACGGCTCGTCACGATGCGACGCCTGGTTTTCGGGCTTGGCGGCCTGCAGGTCCTCGCGACGTCGGCCATGATTTGCGGCGCGGCGCTTCTCTTCGGACAAAGCTCCGATACGGCCGTGATCCTCGGCACGAGCCTTGCGCTGTCGTCGACGGCGATCGTGCTCGAGCTTCTGTCCGCCGAGCGGCGGCTTGCGACCGCGGCCGGGCGCGCCAGTTTCTCCGTCCTGCTGGCCCAGGATCTTGCGGTCGTCCCCATTCTGGTCTTCGTCGCAGTGCTCGGCGCTGACAGCGGTGGCTCGGTGGTGGCGCACATCTCCAGTGCGATCCTGAAGGCCGCGCTGGTGGTCGTCTTCCTGATCCTGATCGGGCGGCTCTTGATGCGCCCGCTTTTCCAGATGGTTGCGGGCACCCATTCGACGGAATTGTTCGTCGCCGCGACCCTGTTCGTCATCGTCGGCGCCGGGCTCGCCGCGCATCAGGCCGGCCTGTCGATGGCGCTCGGAGCATTCGTTGCAGGACTGATGCTGGCGGAGACCGAGTATGGCAAGGCCATCGAGGCCACGGTCGAGCCGTTCAAGGGCCTGCTGCTCGGCATCTTCTTCTTCACCGTCGGCATGGCCATCGACGTCCGCGTGTTCGCGCGGGAGCCCGGTTGGCTGCTGGCGGCCGTTATCGCCGTCCTCGTCGGCAAGGCGATCGTGCTCATCATTCTGGCCCGCCTCTTCAGGTTGTCATGGCCGGCGGCGATCGAGATCGGCTTCCTGCTCGGCCCCGTCGGCGAATTCGCCTTCGTCAGCATCGGAATGGCCGCGGCCGGAGGCCTGATCGAGCCTGGCGTTTCGAGCTTTGCGGTGGCCGTCACCGCCGTGACGATGGCGTTGACGCCGCTTCTGGGCGTGCTCGGGCGAGGATTGGCCGCGAAGCTGAGCAGCGAACGCGCGCCAGATCCCGAGCTCGCGGTTCAGCCACCGGGCGACCGCGCGCAAGCCATCGTGGTCGGCTACGGCCGTGTTGGAAAAGTCGTCTGCTCACTGCTGACCAGCCATGGCCTGGACTACATCGCGGTCGATCATGCGGCCGTCGACGTTGCGCGCGATCGCCGCGACGGTCACAAGGTCTATTTCGGCGATGCGACGGAGCCGGGCTTCCTCGAGGCCTGCGGCCTGATGAAAACGACCGGCGTGATCATCACCATCCAGTCGCGAAAGGCGATCGATGCCATCGTCGAACGGATCCGGGCGGCGCGGCCAGATGTGCTGATCGTGTCACGGGCGCGCGATGCCGATCATGCCCGCCATCTCTACGCGATCGGCGCAACCGATGCGGTGCCGGAAACCATCGAGGCGAGCTTGCAGCTCTCGGAAGCCGCGCTGGTCGGGCTCGGCGTTGCGGTCGGACATGCGATCGCCTCGGTGCACGAGAAGCGGGACGAGTTCAGGCTGACGCTGCAGCAGGCCGCGCGCATCGCGGGACAAGACAAGGCTCGCCCGCTCGATATCACAGGGCGCCGGCCTCCGCGATAGGCGCGGCGCTAGAATTCGCCGCCGAGGCCGACATAGGCGGTGTGCTCGGTGCCACCGCCATTGCCGTAGCCGCCGACCACGCTAAGCGGCATGAGGGTGTTGAGACGATGAGCGAAGCCGAAACCGAAACCGCCTTCGCCATGATAGACCGAACCGCGCATCTGCCAGGTGGTCCTCCCGGGAGCCGACGGCATCGGCGCGGTTGCGGTTGCGACGGCCGCCGCAATGCCGCGTCGCGCCTCGGTGCGGTTGTTCCAGACCTGGGACTGCAACCCCGAGACTTGCGACTGCAGGCCGGAGAGCTGCGACTGGAAGCCCGCGGACATGCTGCTCAACTGGCTCATGTTGACGGCATCGGTCGGATTGATGCCGGCGGCAACGTTGGTCAGCCGTCGTTCATTGCCGGCGGTCCCGAACGACACCGTGTTGGCGGCGCTCGCAACCGAGTTCGCGCCGATCGCGACCGAGTTTGCCCCGAGCGCCTGCGCCCCGGCTCCGAAGGCGCTTGCAGTTGCGTCATTGGCAACGCTGTTTGCGCCCGTGGCCGTCGCATTGAGCCCGATCGCCCGGCTGAGATGCCCCATCGCTGTTGCGTTGTCGCCGGTCGCTCCGCTGAAAAACCCGACTGCGGTTGCTTGTCGGCCGGTCGCTTCGCTGGCATTGCCGATGGCGGTGGCCTCTCGACCGGCCGCTTCGCTGCTGGTGCCGATCGCGGTCGCATTGTCGCCGATCGCTGCGGCTCCTGCGCCGAGTGCCGTTGCGAAACTCCCGTTGGCAAGTGCAGTGCCGCCGATCGCCGTGGCGAGTACGCCGGTTGCTGTGCTGGCTTGCCCAACCGCGGTGGCGGCGCCACCATTTGCAGTAGCTCGCGTGCCGAAGGCGGATGCGGACCCGCCGGTCGTGCTCGCAGAGCTTCCCACGGCCGTTGCATCGCCTGAGGGGGCGTTGATAGTGGCATTACCTGCGGCGTAATCGGCTGCCGCTGCCTCTTTTGGCGCCAGTAAATGGCTGGCAGCAGCCGCAAGCACGAGACTTGCCGAGAATGCCTGGCGGATGAAGATCGGGCGGCGCGCTCCTGGTCGGAGACTCTCGATCCTGCGAAGCATCCTGAATGACATTGTTTCGCGCCCCATTCATTGTTGCGCGAAGATGCGGGAGGCGAACGCTCGACGCATCCACCGTTTGGTTGACGCGCCGCTGCGGCGCGTCGGGTTTTCCAGTCCTGTTGCAGATTTGCCGCCCCGCCCCGTTAGCAGTGCATTTCGGCAACAGAGCGGCCGAAACCAATGATGGGAGGCCGGCAACTCGGCGATCTCAACCGAACGGTTGATGTGAGCTTCTGTCCGCTACGCCACATTCGGCGGCTTGGAGTTGGGTGCAATGAAGTTGCGGTTCTTGGGCGCAGGCCTTCGGCCTTCCGTTCTGGGCGGTCTGATTCTCGGGTTTCCGTTCCTGGGTCTGCTCGTTCCGGGAGCGGTGACGACGTCTGCGCAGCAGACACCGCCACAGTACGCCCAGGCGCAGCAACCGGCTGCCAAGCCGGCGAACATCGACCGCAACGGCGTGCTGATGCTGATCCGTTCGACGCTGCTCGCGCTCGACCACGCCAACAAGACCGGCAACTACACCGTGCTGCGCGACCTCGGCGCGCCGGGATTCCAGGTGAACACCGCCGCCAAGCTCGCTGAAATCTTCGCCAAGCAGCGCAGTGAGAAGCTCGATCTCTCGGGTGTTGCCGTGATCGATCCGCAATTGTCGTTGCTGCCGCAGATCGAACCGAACGGCCAGTTGCACATGGCCGGATTTTTTCCCTCGGTGCCCTCGCAGGTGAATTTCGAGCTGTTGTTTGCGCCGGTCGATGGACAGTGGCGCGTGTTCGGCGTGTCGTTGTCGATCGGTCAATCCGCGCCCCTCGCGCCGCCCGCACCGGAAACGCCGCCGGGCAAGGCCGCCGTGTCGCACAAGCAATCCACGCCGCCGAAACCGAATGTGCCTGCAAAACAGCCGACACCTTCCGCCACGCAATGATCACCGAGCGAATTAATGCTGCTGCTCAAGGAAAAAGCAGCTGATCGTCCAGGATGATCGTGAGCGGTCGCGTGCCGCCTTATTGAGCATGCGCTTGTCTCTCTCATCGTGCATGTGGGGTTTTGCAGTTGTCATCAAACGTGTGGTAAGGCCTTACTGAAGGCCCAATGCCCTGCATGTCGTTCGAGATGAAGAAGATCGGCCGTGACATCTGAAGCCGCGTCGCTGTCGGAGCTGATCGGCCTCGTCTACGACGCCGCGCTCGATTCCGCGCTGTGGCCGCGTGCGCTCGAGCAGGCCTGTTTGTTCGTTGGCGGGTCCTCCGGGAACCTGTTCTGGCACGATGCAGCCACCGAGCAATCTGCGGTGCTCCATCTCTTCAACGAAGAGCCGCACTACACCAAGCTCTACTTCGAGAAGTATCTTCCGTTGAACCCTGTCTTTCCTGCCGCGACCTTTTTCGAGGCCGGTGTGGTCTATGGAACGGCCGACCTCGTTCCGTTCGAGGAGATGGTCGAAACCACCTTCTATCAGGAGTGGATGAAGCCTCAGGGCATCCTCGACGGTCTTGGCGCGAATCTCGAGAAGAGTGCGACGAGCGCCTCTGTGCTCGCCATCCGGATGCATGAGAAGGACGGCCCCGCCGATCCCGATGATCGCCGTCGGCTTGGGCTGATCGTTCCGCACTTCCAGCGCGCAGTCTCGATCGGGCGGCTGTTCGATCAGAGCAAAGCGGCGCGGGCGGTACTGACTGAGACTCTCGACAACATATCGGCCGCCGTCTTCCTGCTGGGTTCCAACGGCCGCCTCATCTTCACCAACGTGCCCGGACGCTCGATGCTGGACGAGGCCGCGCTGCTCTCGGAAAGAAACGGAATGCTTTTCGTTTCCGCTCCCGACGCGCAGCGTGCGTTGCGCGATGCGCTTGCGGCCGCCGAGAGCGGCAATGCGGTGACCGGGGATGCCATTCTGCTTGCAAACCCGCAAGGCCGCTGGTTTGCCAATGTGCTGCCGCTGACCTCGGGCGACCGCCAGCGTACCGGCATGCTGCATTCTGCCGTTGCCGCGGTTTTCGTCAGCAAGACGTCGCCGGCAGATCCGCCGCCACTGCAAGCGCTCGCAAAGCTCTACAACCTTACCGCGAGTGAAATCCGCGTGCTTGATGCTCTCGGGAGGGTGAGCGGCGTGAAGCCCTTGGCCGATGTGCTCGGGCTGACGCAGGCCACCGTCAAGACGCACCTGCACAATCTCTTTCGCAAGACCGGCACGGCGCGGCAGAGCGAGCTCGTGAAGCTGCTCGCGGGCTTCGAAGGGCCGTCGCGGGAGTGATCTGGCAATCTGCCCTGGACGAACTACATCTGCGCCATGGCAAACCGTCAGCTCGAAGAATTCATCGGCCGGCACGAACGTCTGTTCGTGCTGACCGGCGCCGGCTGCAGCACCAATTCAGGCATTCCCGATTATCGCGACAGCCAGGGCAACTGGAAGCGAACCCAGCCGGTCAATTTCCAGGCTTTCATGTCGGACGAAGCTACGCGCCGGCGCTACTGGGCGCGCAGCCTGATCGGCTGGCGGCGGTTCGGCCAGGCGCGGCCGAACGATGCGCATCATGCGCTGGCGCGGCTCGAGGCGAACGGGCGATGCGGGATGCTGCTGACGCAGAATGTCGACCGGCTGCATCAGTCGGCCGGCCACCGGCAGGTGATCGATCTGCACGGCCGGCTCGATCTGGTCCGCTGCATGGGCTGCGGGGCGAAGATGCCGCGCGAGGCGTTTCAGCACGATCTTGGCCGCGCCAATGCGCAATGGCTGACGCTCGATGCCGCCGATGCGCCCGATGGCGACGCCGATCTGGAGCACGAGGATTTTTTCTCCTTCGAGGTGCCTCCGTGCGAAGCCTGCGGCGGCATCCTCAAGCCCGACGTTGTGTTTTTCGGCGAGAACGTGCCGCGCGAGGTGGTGGCGACGGCGCAGGATCACCTGGCGCAGGCCGATGCCATGCTGATCGTCGGTTCGTCATTGATGGTCTATTCCGGCTTCCGTTTCGTGCAGGCGGCTGCGCACCGCAACATTCCGATCGCCGCAGTCAATCTCGGCCGCACACGCGCCGACGATCTCCTGGCGCTGAAGGTCGAAGAGCGCTGCGAGGCGGCGCTTGCATTCCTGCTCTGATCGCGCCCGCGGCGAACGCGCCTTGCCTATTGCATAGGTGCCACGCAAAATAGCCGGGCACAGCGTTACAGGCATGCCTCATGGCACGGGAATTGCTGCGTTTTTGGGACCCACTCTTGACGATCAGCACGGAGAAATTGGAATGCTTGAGGGAGCCGAGGTGCGGCTTGCCGTCGATATCGGTGGCACGTTCACCGACATCGTGCTGGACGTGGGGCAGGACCGCAGAACACGCAAGGTGCTGACGACGCCGCAGCGCCCCGAGCAGGCGGTGCTGGACGGGATGCGCCTCATTCTCGCCGATGCACGTGCACATATCAGCGACATCGATGTCTTCATTCACGGCACGACGCTTGCGACCAACGCCATCATCGAGCGTCGCGGCGCCAAGACCGCGCTGATTGCGACCGAAGGCTTTCGGGACGTGCTCGATATCGGCACCGAAAGCCGTTACGACCAGTATGATCTCGGTATCGACAAACCGAAGCCGCTGGCACCGCGCAGCCTCCGCTTCACCGTGCCCGAGCGCATAGACGCGCACGGCGCCGTTCGGCTGCCGTTGGACGAAGCTTCGGTGCGGGCGCTCGCGCCGAAATTGCGCGATGTCGGTGTCGAAAGCGTCGCCATCGCCTTCCTGCATTCCTATGCCAATCCAGATCACGAGCGCCGCGCGGCCGCGATCGTCAGTGAGGAGTTGCCCGGCATCTCGGTGACGGTGTCGTCGGCGGTGTGCCCGGAGATCCGCGAATATGAGCGCACCTCGACGGCGGTTGCGAATGCCTATGTGCAGCCGCTGATCGACGGCTATCTCGCCCGGATGGCCGATGCCTTGCAGGTCGAGCAGTTTCGCGGTGCCATCTACCTCGTTACCTCCGGCGGCGGCGTCACCTCGATCGAGACCGCGCGGCGCTTTCCGGTGCGCCTCGTCGAATCCGGTCCCGCCGGCGGCGCGATCTTCGCGGCGCAGATCGCGGCGCGCCTCGGCGAAAGCAAGGTGCTGTCCTTCGACATGGGCGGCACCACGGCAAAGATCTGCCTGATCGAAAAATACCAGCCCGAGACCTCGCGCGTGTTCGAGGTCGATCGCGCCGCGCGCTTCCTCAAGGGCTCCGGCCTGCCGGTGCGCATCCCCGTGATCGAGATGGTCGAGATCGGCGCCGGCGGCGGCTCGATCGCCCATGTCGACGCCATGAAGCGCGTCACCGTCGGCCCGGAGAGCGCCTCGTCGGAGCCGGGGCCGGCCTGCTACGGCCGCGGCGGTCAGCGTCCCGCGGTGACGGATGCGGATGTCGCGCTCGGCATGATCGATCCCGACGCGTTCGCGGCGGGCACCATCAAGCTCGATCCCGAGCTGTCGAAGCAGGCCCTGCTGCGCGATGTCGGTGCGCCGCTCGGCCTGTCCGCGGAAACCGCGGCCTATGCCGTGCACGAGGTCGTCTGCGAGAACATGGCGAGCGCGGCACGCGTGCACGCGGT
This sequence comes from Bradyrhizobium sp., assembly GCA_035575945.1. GTDB lineage: Bacteria > Pseudomonadota > Alphaproteobacteria > Rhizobiales > Xanthobacteraceae > Bradyrhizobium. The sequence goes on from DATLXF010000031.1 coordinate 402,360, forward strand.
CGAGCGCGGTGCCGTGGTCGGCCAGCACACGCTGATCGCCTTCGGCGGCGCCGCGCCGCTGCATGCGGCGCGCGTTGCCGAAAAGATCGGGGTCTCCCGCGTCATCGTGCCCTCGAATGCCGGCGTCGGCTCGGCGGTCGGTTTCCTGGCGGCGCCCATCGCCTACGAGCTGGTGCGCAGCCGTCACGTCCGGCTCGACGATTTCGACACCGCGGCGGTCTCCGATCTCCTGCAGGAGATGGCGACCGAAGCGCGTGCGCTGGTCGAGCCTGGCGCCACCGGCGCGCCGGTCCGCGAGCGCCGTGCCGCTTTCATGCGCTACGTCGGCCAGGGCCACGAGATCTCGGTCGAGCTGCCGAACCGGCCGCTGACGTCGGCCGATCTCGCCTTGCTGCGCCGGCAGTTCGAGGCTGATTATTCTGCGCTGTTCGAGCGTCCGATCCCGGGCGCTGCGATCGAGGTGCTGAGCTGGTCGGTGCTCGCCACTACCGATGCGCGCAATCCGCCCGCTGTTGCCGCGGTCGCGCGCAAACCCGCGGCCAAGGCGTCCGGCAGCCGAAAATTCTTCGACGGCAGGGCAGGCGAGGTGATCGAGATCCCGCTCTATCGCCGCGAGGACATGGCGCCGGGCGCGACCATCGCGGGCCCCGCCGTGATCGCGGAGGACGAAACCTCGACCTTCGTCTCCACCAGTTTCGACGCCCATATCGATGGTGCCGGCAGCATCGTCATGGAACGAAAGGCGGCCTGATCATGACCAAGGCAAATGGCGCGAGCCTGATCGACCTCCAAATCATGTGGCACCGGCTGATCGCCGTGGTCGAGGAGCAGGCTCAGGTGCTGCTCCGCACGGCGTTCAGCCCGATCGTGCGCGAGTGCGGTGACCTCTCCGCCGGCGTATTCGACCTCAAGGGACGCATGCTGGCGCAGGCGGTGACCGGCACGCCCGGCCACGTCAACTCGATGGCGGAATCGGTCAAGCACTTCATCGACCACTTCCCGATCGAAACGATGAAGCAGGGCGATGCCTACATCACCAACGATCCCTGGATGGGCACCGGTCATCTCAACGACTTCGTCGTCACCACCCCCTGCTTCAAGGACGGCAAGGTCGTGGCGCTGTTCTCCTGCACCAGCCACCTCATGGACATCGGCGGCATCGGCTTTGGGCCAGACGCCACCGACGTGTTCATGGAGGGGCTCTACATCCCCATGCTGAAACTGATCGACCAGGGCGTCGTCAACGAGACGCTGATGGCGATGATCCGCACCAACACGCGCCTGCCGATCGACACCGAGGGCGACACCTATTCGCTCGCCGGCTGCAACGACGTCGGCTGCGAGCGCCTGGTCGAGATGATGACCGAGTTCGGCATCGACACGCTCGACGAGCTCGGCGACTACATCTGCGACCGTTCGCGCGAGGCCGTGCTCGCCGAGATCGCCAAGCTGCCGAAGGGTAGCTGGCGCAATACCATGGTGGTCGATGGCTATGACGCACCGGTCACGCTGGCGGCAACCTTGACCATCTCGGATACCGGCATTCACGTCGATTTCGACGGCACGTCCGCTGCCTCGAAGTTCGGCATCAACGTGCCCTTGTCTTATACCACGGCCTATACGGTGTTCGGCCTCGGTTGCGTCGTCGCTTCGCAGATCCCGAACAATGCCGGCTCGCTGTCGCCGCTGACGGTGTCGGCCCCCGCGGGAGCGATCCTCAATGCGCCGAAGCCCGCGCCGGTCGCTTCGCGCCACGTCATCGGCCAGATGCTGCCGGACGTGGTGTTCGGCTGCCTGCGCCAGATCATTCCCGAGCGCGTGCCGGCGGAGGGTACCTCGTGCCTGTGGAATCTCAACGTCCGGGGACAGACGCGAAGCGGCGTCGGCGGCAATTACGGGTTCTCGATGGCGGTGACCTCCAATGGCGGGACCGGCGCACGGTTCGGCAAGGACGGGCTCTCGGCCACTGCCTATCCCAGCGGCGTGCGCGGCACGCCGGTCGAGATCGCGGAGACGCAGACGCCTTTGATCTTCTGGCGCAAGGAGCTGCGTCCGGATTCCGGCGGGGCAGGGCGCACCCGCGGCGGTCTCGGCCAGATCATCGAGGTCGGCAGCGGCGTCGATGCGCCGTTCGACATCCTCGCCGCGTTCGACCGCATCGATCATCCGCCGCGCGGGCGCGACGGCGGCCACGACGGCGAGGCGGGGTATGTCGGCCTCGCCTCCGGCAAGAAGCTGCGTGGCAAGGGTTTTCAGCAAGTGCCGCCGGATGATCGCCTGGTGGTGCTGACGCCCGGCGGCGCCGGCATCGGCGATCCGGCGATGCGCGATCGTGCGGCCGTGAGTGAGGATGTGGCGAGCGGCCTCGTGTCCTCGGAGAACGCAGTCAAGGTTTACGGGTACGCGCGTTGAGGGCTTCAGCGCGCTTGGCAAAACGGAGGGGGTTCATGATCACGCGACGCAACTTCACCGCGGGCGCAGCAACGCTGCTCGCCGCCGGCCACATCTCGACCCGCGCATGGGCGGCGACGAACTGGGACATGTCGACGGTCTGGCCCGAGGGCAATTTCCATACCCAGAACGCGATGGCCTTTGCCGACGAGGTGAAGAAGCAGACGGGCGGGGCGGTCGCCATCACCGTGAAGGCCGGCGGTCAGCTCGGCTTCAAGGGGCCCGAGCACCTGCGCGCCGTGCGCGACGGCTTGGTGCCGCTCGCCGACGTCCTCAACATCCAGCAGGTCGGCGACGAGCCCTTCATGGGGGTCGAGAGCATTCCGTTCCTCTGCGGCTCCGTAGAGGAGTTGAAGGTGCTGCACAAATACGTGCGGCCCGAATACGAGAAGATCGCCGCGCGCAACAACCAGAAGATCCTCTACATCGTGCCGTGGCCGACGCAGTACCTGCATCTGAAGGCGAAAGTCGCCGATGTCGAGGGCCTGAAGAACATCAAGATCCGCGTGCCCGACAAGAACGCCGTCGAGATGCTCAATGCGATCGGCATGGCCGCCGTGATGATCCCCTGGGGCGAGACCATTCCCGCGCTCGCCTCCGGCGCGGTGGCCGGCGTCTCCACCTCGTCGGTCTCAGGCGTCGACGGCAAGTTCTGGGAATTCCTGAAATACGTCTACCCGACCAACCACGTCTGGTCGTCGCAGATGCTCACCATCAATCTCGATTCCTGGAAGATGCTCAGCACCGACCAGCAGAAGCTCGTTTCGGATATCGCGGCGAAGATGGAGCCGGGCTTCTGGGCCAATTCGCTCAAGGCCGATGTCGACAGCCTCAACCGCCTCAAGGAAGGCGGCATGGAGGTGGTGCCGGTCTCGCAAGCCATGATGACGGAGATCCGGGCCAAGACCGCGCCGCAGCTGGACGCCTTCCTCAAGCGCGTGCCGGCGGCCGACAAGCCGGTGCGGGCCTATCTCGCCGAAATGAAACGCGGCTGAGGACGGGATCGTGGCGAGCGTCCCGACCGAAGCACCGCAGAGCCTCAATGCAGCGGCGCCCGCGCCGCTGCGCATCGTCCTCGACGGTATCGATCGCCTCGGCCGGCTCGACGGCTGGATCGGCGGCGGATGCCTGCTCGCGCTGACGCTGCTGATGCTGTGCGAGGTCGCGACCCGCTTCCTCTCGAATTTCCTGCCGTTCTTCCCGCCGAGCATCTCGATCGCGTGGGAATACTCTTCCTATCTGATGGCGGCGTCCTTCACCTTCGGCGCCGCCATGACCTTGCGCGTCGGCGGACATATCCGCGTCGTGCTGCTGCTCAAGAACGTACCGGTGCCGGTGCAGCGCGCACTCGAGATCCTCTCGGCGGCGGCCGGATTCGCCTTCATGGCGTTCCTGACCTCGGCCATGGCGAAATTCGCCTGGAGCGCCTTCGTGCGCGGCCAGGTCTCGACCTCGAGCGATACGCCGCTGTGGTTTCCGCAGGCGGTCGTCACCTTCGGCATGCTGCTGTTGACGCTGCAGTTCCTGGCGCGCGCGATCCAGGCCGCGCTCGGCCTGCCCCTGGAGGATCATCGCATGAAGGCCTCGCCCGTCGAATGACCGCTTCGCTTGCTCCCGGACTAGAGATCGCATGACCATCGAAGTCGTCGCACTGTTCGCGATCCTGTTCGCGCTGCTGGCGTGCGGCGTCTGGATCGGGCTCACGCTTGCGCTCACCGCGACGCTCCTGCTGGCGATGTTCCGCTCGATTCCGCTCGACAAGCTGCTGCCGCAATATGCCTGGAATATTCTGACCACGCAGGAACTGCTGGCGCTGCCGTTGTTCATCCTGATGGGCGAGCTGTTGTTTCGCACCCGCCTGTCGCGCTCGCTGTTCCAGGGCCTGGCGCCGTGGGCGGGGCTGCTGCCCGGCAGGCTGCTGCATGTCAACGTGATCGGCTGCACCATCTTCGCGGCGATCTCGGGCTCGTCGGCCGCGACGACGCAGGTGATCGGCCGCATGTCGCTCAACGAACTCACGCGCCGCGGCTATTCCCGCGACATCGCGATCGGCTCGCTCGCCGGCGCCGGCACGCTCGGCTTCTTGATCCCGCCCTCCAACATCATGATCATCTACGGCGTGCTCGGCGACGTCTCGATCCTGAAACTGTTCACCGCCGGCGTGCTGCCGGGATTCCTGCTGGCCGCGACCTTCATGGCCTGGGTGATGCTGCATACCAGCCTCAAGCCCGCGATGGTGCCGGAGACCGAAGCAAGACTGTCGCAGGTGCCGTGGGGCGAGCGCTTCGCCGCGCTGAAGGACCTCGCGCCGGCCCTGTTCCTGATCGCCTGCGTGCTCGGCTCGATGTATGGCGGGCTCGCGACGCCGTCGGAGGCCGCCGCCGTGGGGGTGCTCGGTGCCGCGCTGGTCGCCTGGGCGCAAGGGGAGATGTCGCAGCAGGTCATGCGCGATGTCCTGATCGGCTCGGTCGTGACCTGCTCGATGATCGCGTTGATCGTGCTCGGGGCTTCCATGCTCGGTAATGCCGCGGCGTTCCTCGGCATCCCGCAGGCGGTGGCTGCGTTCGTCAAGGGGCTCGGCCTGTCACCTTTCATGCTGATCGTGGCGCTGATCGTGTTCTATCTCGTGCTCGGCTGCTTCCTCGACGGCTTCTCGATGATCGTGATGACGCTGCCGATCGTGCTGCCGATCGTGAAGGGCGCCGGCTTCGACGAGGTCTGGTTCGGCATCTTCCTCGTGATGGCCGTCGAGATGGCGCAGATCACGCCGCCGGTCGGCTTCAATCTGTTCGTCATCCAGGGCCTCACGGATGACGGTCTCGGCTACATCGCGCGCGTCACGATGCCGTATCTGATCATCATGGTCGGCTTCGTGCTGCTGCTGACGCTGTGGCCCGGCATCGTCACGATATTGCCGCGCGTGCTGTACGGATAGGCATTTGCCGTCCCGGCCGCACAGCCGGGACGGCGTCTCGAGACGCAAAGCTTACGCGGCCGCCTTTTTGCGCGCCTGCTCGGCCTTGTACAGCTCGAACTCCTCGGCGATTGCTCTTGCAATCGAGGGCCGCTGACGCAGGCGCTCGTGGTACGCCTTCACGTTCGGCCATGTCGCGAGCTCGATCGGCGGCGTCGCCGCCGCCCAGTTGATCACCGTGACGAGATAGGCGTCGGCCACGCTGAAATGGTCGAGCAGGAAGTCGCGTCCCTGCAGGTGATTGTCGAGATAGTCGAGCCGCGACAGGTTCTTTTCCAGAGCATACGCTTTGGCTTCCTGCGGCGCCTTGCGGTCGAGCAGCGGCATGAAGAGCCCCTTGTGCAGCTCGGTGCCGATGAAGCAGAGCCATTGATGCAACCGGGTGCGCGCGAGGCCGGCGCTGGCGCCGAGGCCGGATTCCGGAAAACGGTCGGCGACATATTGCAGGATCGCGGCATTCTCGGTCAGCACCACGCCCTCGTCGGTGCGCAGCGTCGGCACGAGGCCGATCGGATTGACCGCGCGGAAGTCGGAATCGTCGTTCAGAACCCGCTTGGTCGGCGGATCGACTTCGAGATAGTTCGCCTCGGCGCCGGCTTCGTACAGCGAGACGCGTGTCGCCATCGAGCAGGCGAGCGGCGAGAAATAGAGATCCATCTGGTGCCTCCTTGGGCAGTTTCCTCTTTGGGGACGCTCAACCCGGCCAGATTGATTTTTGTACCATCTTGCATAATATGATCTCGGTCAAGGATTATTTGCAAAATGGTACAAAAATCGAAGCCGCCAGCTGCTGCCAGTCAGCCGAAGCGCCGCGGCCGCCCGCGCGCCTACGAGCCCGACATTGCGCTCGGAAAGGCGCTCAATCTGTTCCGCAAGCAAGGCTTCGCCGCGACCTCGCTCGACGATCTTAGCGCCGCCACCGGCATGAACCGCCCGAGCCTCTACGGCGCCTTCGGCGACAAGCGCGAGCTCTACATCAAGAGCTACCAGCGCTATCGCGATGAGGCAGGCGCAGCGATAGGAACGGTTTTCCGCGAGGAGATGCCGCTGCGCCAGCGGCTCGAGCGCGTCTACGCGGCCGCGCTTGATATCTATTTGTCCGGCGACGCCGGCCCGCGCGGTTGCTTCACGGTCATGACCGCGGCGTCCGAAGCCGTTGGCGACCCCGAGATCCGCGCCATGGTGCTGGACGGCCTCACCGGGCTCGACAAAGCCTTTGCCAGCTGTTTCCGCCGCGCCAAGGAGAAAGGCGAGTTGCCGGAGAGCTCCGATCCGCTCGTGCTGGCGCAGATCGCATCGGCCACGATCCACAGCATCGCCATCCGCTCGCGCGCCCGCGTGCCGCGCAAGGAGTTGGAGGCGATCGTGAAGGGCGCGATCGACGTGATGCTCGCTTTCAAAGGGTAGGCTGAAGACGAACTTCAATATCCGCGCGTTCGGTCCACCACGTTTTCCAGCGCGCCGCCGGCCTCGAACCGCGCAATCTGCTCGGCGACATAGGCCGAGATCGCGTCGGCGTCCGTATCGGCCGCGTTGTGCGGGGTCAGCAGCACCTTGGGATGGGTCCAGAACCGGCTGTCGGCCGGCTGCGGCTCCTGCACGAAGACGTCGAGCGAGGCGGCGCCCAGCGTGCCGTTGTCGAGGCAGGCCAGGATATCGGCCTCGTTTTGCAGGCCGCCGCGGCCGGCATTGATCAGCACGGGGGCGCCGAGCGGGCTGTTGCGGTTGAGCTTGGTGAAGGCGTCGCGGTTGAGGATGCCGTGCGTGTCCGGGGTCAGCGGTAGCAGGCAGACCAGGATGTCGGTCTTGCGCAGGAAGGCGTCCATTCCGGCAGCGCCATGGAAGCATTGGACGCCGTCGATCGCGCGCGGGCTGCGGCTCCAGCCGGCGACGCGGAAGCCAAGACGCTTCAGCACCTCGGCCGCATCCACGCCGAGAGTGCCGAGGCCCATGATGCCCACGGTCACCGCGCTGGCCGGCCATTGATAGAGCGGCGCCCAGCGCTTTACGCGCTGCGAGTCCCGCAGGTAAAGCTCTTGGCGGTGGTGCATCAGCACGTGCAGTACGACATATTCGGTCATGCGGTTGGTGAGATCGGGCACGGCGACGCGCACCAGCGGCACGTCGGGCAAGCTCCGGTCCGCCATCAGCGCGTCGACGCCCGCGCCGAGATTGAAGATCGCGCGCAGATTGGGGAACGCGCCGAGGACGCCCGGGGCCGGCTTCCACACCGCGGCATAATGCACCTCGCCTGGATCGAGCCCGGCATCGGGCAGCAGCACCACGCGACGGCGCGGGCAGACCGCGTCGAACCGGGCCTTCCAGCGCTCCGGCAGCCAGTTTTGCTGCGTGCTGTTGATCAGGACGGCAAGTGTGCCCGTGGTCATTCGAAGTGCCTCGTCAGGTTCCGCACAAGAAGGCCCTCCCTCCTTGGCACGATCTGCCGGATTTTTCCTGCGATTTTTTTCCGCAGTTTGTCGGGGCGGGGCATATTGGCGCGTCTTTAGAACAGACGAGGAAAGTGCCGCCCATGCTTTACGCCATTCTTTGCTATCACGATGAGGATTTCGTCGGCTCCTGGAGCAAGGACCAGGACGAGGCCGTGATGAAGAAGCTCACCGTGGTGCAGGAGAAGCTCGCCAGTCAGGGCCGGCTCGGGCCCGTGGCTCGGCTGTTGCCGACCACGGCGGCGGCGACGCTGCGCAAGGAAGACCCGCCGCTGGTGCTCGACGGTCCCTATGCCGAGACCAAGGAGCAGCTGCTCGGGTTCTACATCGTCGACTGCAACAACCTCGACGAGGCCCTCGACGTCGCGCGCGAGCTGGGCTCTGCCAATCCCGGTGGCGCCTACGAGGTGCGTCCCATCGGCGTGTTCAGGCCCGGGGGAAACCTGACGTGAGCGAGGCCGATACCGCCTGGATCGAGACTGCGCTGACCTCGGCGCGACCCCAGGCGGTGGGCGCGCTGCTGCGCTATTTCCGCGATCTCGACACCGCGGAGGAGGCGTTTCAGAACGCGTCCTTGCGCGCACTCAAGACCTGGCCGCAGAACGGACCGCCGCGCGATCCTGCCGCCTGGCTGATCATGGTCGGCCGCAACGTCGCCATCGACGAGGTGCGCCGCGCCCGCAGGCAGCAGCCGCTGCCGGAGGACGACCAGGCGATCTCCGATCTCGACGACGCCGAAGGGGCGCTGGCCGAGCGGCTCGACGGCTCGCACTATCGCGACGACATCCTGCGGCTGATGTTCATCTGCTGCCATCCGCAACTGCCGGCGACGCAGCAGATCGCGCTGGCGCTGCGCATCGTCTCGGGCCTCACCGTGAGGCAGATCGCGCGCGCCTTTCTGGTGTCGGAAGCCGCCATGGAGCAGCGCATCACCCGCGCCAAGGCGAAGGTCGCCGAGGCCGGGACACCGTTCGAGACGCCCGGAGCGGTGGAGCGCTCCGAGCGGCTCGCCGGCGTTGCCGCGATGATCTACCTCATCTTCAACGAAGGCTATTCAGCGGGCGGCGATACCGCGCAGATCAGGAAGCCGCTTTGCGAAGAGGCGATCCGGCTGGCGCGATTGCTGCTGCGGCTGTTTCCGAGCGAGCCCGAGATCATGGGGCTCACGGCGCTGATCCTGCTGCAGCATGCCCGCAGCGCGGCGCGCTTTGCCGCGGACGGCTCGCTGATCCTGCTGGACGACCAGGACCGCTCCCGGTGGAACGGCACCATGATCGCCGAGGGCCTCGCCCTGATCGACAAGGCGATGCGCCACCGCCGCAGCGGGCCCTACCAGATCCAGGCTGCGATCGCCGCACTGCACGCGCGCGCGGCGACGCCGGAGGAGACCGACTGGACGCAGATCGATTTGCTCTACGGCGCGCTCGAAGTGGTGCAGCCGTCTCCGGTGGTGACGCTCAATCGCGCGGTCGCCGTCTCCAAGGTGCGCGGGCCGCAGGCCGCACTGGAATTGATCGAGCCGCTCGCGCCGAAGCTCGCCAACTACTTCCATTTCTACGGCGTGCGCGGCGCCTTCCTGATGCAGCTCGGCCGCAACGATGAAGCCCGCATCGCCTTCGACCGCGCCATCGCGCTCGCCAATACCTCGGCCGAAGCCGCCCACATCCGCATGCATCTCGATCGCCTGATCCGGGACAGCCAGCCGAAGGCAAAGGACAGCGCGAAGGCGAAGTGACGCGGGACGCGTCATTCCGGGTCTGGTCCTTCGGACTGCCCCGGAATGACGATCAAAAAACGTTCAGTTCATTGTCGGCCCCCGACGTTCGCGTTCGTCCTTTGCGCGTATCACCCGGAATAGTCCATGCTGAAAGCCATTGCCATCATTGCCGTCGTGCTAGCCGTCGGGCTTGCGGGCATCCTCGCCTTTGCCCTGACCAAGCCCGACACATTCCGCGTCGAACGCAGCCTCGCCGTGAAGGCGCCCGCGGATGCGATCTATGCGCAGGTGGCCGATTTCCATCGCTGGACCGCCTGGTCCCCGTATGAGAGCCGCGATCCCGCCATGAAGCGGACCTTCAGTGGAGCCGCCGACGGCAAGGGCGCGACCTATGCCTGGGACGGCAACAACAATGTCGGCGCCGGCCGCATGGAGATCCTCGAAGCGAATGGGCCGTCGAAGCTCCGCATCAAGCTCGATTTCGAGCGGCCGTTCGAAGGCCACAACACCGCCGAGTTCACCTTCGTGCCGCAAGGCGACGCCACACTCGTCACATGGGCGATGTACGGTCCGGCCCCATTCCTGTCCAAGGTCATGCAGGTGTTCATCAACATGGACAGCATGATCGGCAAGGATTTCGAGGCAGGCCTCGCCAGCCTGAAAAGGCTCGCCGAGAAGCAATAGGTCCCCACTGCCAGCGAAGAGGAGAGAACGATGCTCAATCCCTATCTGTTCTACCAAGACAATTGCGAAGCGGCGTTCAACCATTACGCCAGGATTCTGGGCGGCAAGATTGAGGCGATGATGCGCTCGTCGGACGCGCCGCCGGAGATGCCGGCTGCGCCCGGCCGCGAGAACATGATCATGCATGCGCGGATGTCGTTTCCCGATGGCAGCGTGCTGATGGCATCCGACGCCCCGGCCGAACATTTCCAGAAGCCGCAGGGCTTTTCGATCTCGATCACGGTCACGGATCCCCAGGATGGGGAGCGCAAGTTCAACGCGCTCGCCGACGGCGGCAGCGTCACCATGCCCTTCAGCAAGACCTTCTGGGCCAAGGGCTTTGGCATGTGCACCGACAGATTCGGCATTCCCTGGATGGTAAACTGCCCGGCCGACGGCATGTGACGGGCGCGACCGAGCGCGGTTCCTCGCATTGCGATCCCCTCTCTCCGATGCTGCGGGAGAGGCACACGCGTGGCCTTGCTGCGTCAGGCGCGACCGGGTATTGGCTCTCTCACCGGATTGATCCGGTGACGCCCTCGCGCGGCGGCGGCGTCTCCACACAGCGAGGGCAGATCACGAGTCTGCTGCCGAGCTGCCGGTCGCTCTCCGCCTGTATTTCGTCATGCACCGCCCACCACGCCTCGGAATAGGGGTGCAAGGTGCCCAGCACCTTCTCCCGCTCCTGATTGGGATCAGGTGCCTTCGGCGCGCCGGCCGTGACGCGCCGTTTGGCGACATGAGGACGGTTCGGATCCTTGCCAAGACCATCCCATGCGATGGAGCGACGTTCCTGCGCCGGGGCGTCTGCGCATCCGATCAGCACTGTACAAAAAGTGAGCAAGATGAAGCCGTGCCGAATCATGCCGGGCCTTTGTCTCCATAAACGACGCGCGGAATCCGTCTGAGACACGCGCATCGCGTCGGTTCAATGGAATTCAAGGCAAAACAAACTTGCCGGCGTATGAGTCTGACTTTCGCATCAGATTGCGGCGCAATGAGGCTCTTCATGAATCCAACTGCATCGCACAACAATTGGCGCAATATTGGGCTATGAACTGCATGCTGGAATCGCTATTTTTTCATAAAAGTTACAAACTCGGGATGGACGTTTTGGAGGGGAGCGACCGATGGCGGCGGCGCTACAAATCAATTTTGCTCTTTGGGGAATGCTCATCTGCGCCAGCGCGAAGCTGATGCCGGTGATACAGACTCTCTTTTGACGACACAGCCAGCGCCCGATTGCGCAAATCCCTGCTGCGCACACGACCAGTGCGCACCGTGGCTAAGTCGCCTCAGCGACAACGCGGATAGATCGCGGCGAGATCTCGCCCCTTCAACAGCAGCAGCCGTGAGGTGAGGCCGCCGCGGCGGCTGATCCAGTCCCGCACCGGGCCGGGATAGGCGGCAAGCACCGCGACGGATGCTTCCGGCTCGGCGTAGAAGCGCCCGCGCCGGTCGACCGACCGCGCGGCGTGGAAGCCGAGCACGGCCCGCCTGGTGACGCAGATGCGCTCGCCCGGCACGATGCTCAGGACCAGCGTGCAGGCCGACAGACAGGGACCGTCAATCACGACGCGTTCGCCGCTCTCGCGCACCTTCTCGAACAGATCGAGGAACGGCCCGACCTGCCCGCCCGGCGACTGGATGATGCGGATCTCAGCCGTCGCGGGCGTGACGGCGAGCAGCGCAGATGCGAGCATCAGGGCCTTGAGCAATAAGATGCGTCGCATGATGTCTCCACAAAGAAACTCGCTTTCGTCGGGAAGGTTGGTCGACGACTGCGCTTCGCGCAGCCGCGGCGCTGACCCACCCTACATATCTTATCCATTTCGCCGTTGCCCGCGCAGCGTCGGCAGGCCGATCCCGGCCGCATCGAAGCCGCCATCCACGGCCAAAATTTGGCCGGTGATGTAGCTCGCGCTCCCAGAGCACAGGAAGTAGATCGCCTCGGCGAGTTCCTCCTCCAGGCCGTAGCGGTTGAGCGGAATGGCGTCGTGATAGTCGGCGCGGATCTCCTTGGTGTGCACCTGCTTCGCCATCGCGGTATCGACCGGCCCCGGCGCAACCGCATTGACACGGATGTTGAGGGAGGCGAGTTCGACCGCCAGCTGCTTGGTGAGGTGCGCAAGGCCCGCCTTGCTGGTGCCGTAGGCCGAGCGCAGCGTCGAGGCGCGCACCGCCGAGATCGAGGTGATGTTGACGATGGCCCCGCCATGGCCCTCGCGCATCAGGGGCACCGCCGCCTTGGTGCAGAGGAACGGTCCGGTGAGGTTGACCTCGAGCACGCGGCGCCAGTCGGCTTCCGACGTCTCCATCAGCGGCGCGAACACCGCGATCCCGGCATTGTTGACGAGCGCATCCAGCCGGCCGAAGCGGTCCTCGACCGCCGCTACCGCATCGCTCACGGCGGCTGCGTCGGAGACATCGCAGGTCAGCGCCAGCGTCGCCTCGCCTCGGCCGATCTCGGCGACGGCGCGGCCGAGCAGCTCGCCCTCGATGTCGAGCAGCGCCACCTGCCAGCCTTCGGCCAGGAACTTCTTCGCGGTCGCAAGCCCGATGCCGCGTGCGGCTCCGGTGACGACGGCGACCTTCTGTGGGACTTGCGGCATCGGCTGATCTCTCCTCTGGCGGCAGCGAAGCTCATCGGCGGCCAGCGCCTTTTACTTCGCTTTCGTCCAGACGAGGAAGGGCTTATGCCGGCGCGCGCGCTTGCAGCTTCCCCCTGAGGCAGCCCTGGTAGAAGGGCCGGAGATCGGGGAGGGCGCGCCTACGCCAGCTCCGCGGAGGCGCGCTGCATGTTCGCTGACATGTCGGCCGTCACGATGCTCTGCTCCTCGACTGCGGCGGCGGTGGACGCGATGAACTCGTTCACGCCGGCGATCGCGGCCTTGATCGCGGTGAGCGAGCCGGCGACGTCGCCGGAGATGACGTTCAGCGCATCAATCTCCGAGGTGATCGTGTCGGTGGCCTGCTTGGCCTGTCCCGCGAGGTTCTTCACCTCGGAGGCGACCACCGCGAAGCCCCGGCCGGCCTCGCCCGCACGGGCCGATTCGATTGTGGCGTTGAGTGCGAGCAGGTTGATCTGGCTGGTGATGCCGGAAATCATCTCCACGATGCCGCTCATGGCCTGCGCAGCCGTGGCCAGCTTCTGGGCCTGGCTGTCCGCGGATTCGACCCTCGCTGTCGCGACCTTGGACGTCTCGCGCGACTTCGCCATGGTCTCCGAGATCTCGCGGATCGAGGCGCTCATCTGTTCGCTGCCGGCTGCGACCGCCTCGATCAGCCCACGGGCATTGTCGGCCTTCTTGCGGCCGATCGCCTGCGCGGTGATGTCGGTGGCGTACTTCACCACCTTGTAAGGCTTGCCATTGAGGTCGAGGATCGGGTTGTAGGAGGCCTGGATCCAGATCTCGCGCCCGCCCTTGGCGATCCGCTTGTATTCGGCGGCCTGGTATTCGCCGCGGTTGAGGGTCTCCCAGAACTGGCGATAGGCCGCCGAAGTCTTCTCGTTCGGCTCGACGAACATGGAATGGTGCTGGCCCTTGATCTCGGCCAGCGAATAGCCCATCGCCTTCAGGAAGTTCTCGTTGGCGGTGCGGATCGTGCCGTCCATGTTGAATTCGATCACGGCCTGCGACTTCTGGATGGCGGCGAGCTGGCCGTCATTGTCGGCGGCCTTCATCTTCTGCGCGGTGACGTCGGTCGCGAACTTCACCACCTTGAACGGCTTGCCGTTCTCGTCGAGGATCGGATTGTAGGTGGCGATGATCCAGATTTCCTTGCCGCCCTTACCCAGCCGCTTGTATTCGGCCGCCTCGTACTCGCCGCGGTTCAGCTTGGCCCAAAAAGCGGCATAGGCGGGGCTGACGCGGTCTTCCGGCGTTACGAACATGCTGTGATGCTTGCCCTTGATCTCGTCGAGCGCGTAACCCATCGTGTTCAGGAAGTTCTCGTTGGCGCCGATGATGGTGCCGTCCATGTTGAACTCGATCACCGCCTGCGCGCGGTTGATCGCGGCGATCTTTCCGGAATCTTCCATGGTCCTGATCTTGGCCGCCGTGATGTCGGTGGCAAATTTGATGAAGCTGACGACCTTGCCGTTCTCATCGCGCAGCGGCGCATAGGAGGCGTGGACCCAGATCTCCTTCCCGCCCTTGCCGAAGCGCTTGTATTGAGTGGTCTGGAACTCGCCCCGGTTGAGGCTGGCCCAGAAGTCGCGATAGCGGGCGCTCTCGCGCTCGGCGGGGCTGACGAAGATGCTGTGGTGCTTGCCCTTGATCTCGGCGAGCGTGTAGCCGCTCATCTTCAGCAGGTTCTCATTGGCATCGAGTATGGTGCCGTCGAGGTCGAACTCGATCACGGCCTGCGAGCGGTCGAGCGCCTCGACCTCCGCGATGGCGTGCCTGACTTTCTTGCTCTGGAAATTGAACACGTGAGCTCCGCAATCGTGCTGCTGGCAAATTGGAGGATCTTCGTACCGGTCCCGGAAGGAAAAAGTTGCATGCTCTTCTTGAGCATCTGTAAACCACGCAAGAGCCCGATTGAGGTCTGCGATTTTACGGCGTGCCTCCCAAGTCGTTCAACTCTTGGGCGTTTCAGCTCCATATGCACGATGGAGTTCATAAAGCGACCCGTAGTTGTACGGGAGGAGCGCGCATTATTTTTCCGGTTTGCGCCCTTCGAGGCCAAAAATTCGCGTCGATATGTCGGTTTCCGGGACGTCTGTTCGTCTTGAAGGCGAGGGCGGACGGCTCGGCTCCCGCTCTCGCCGACAACGAGGGTAAGGAACACCATGCGATTCATGTTGCTGATGATCCCGCTCGGCTACGAGGCCGCGCCGCCGGACGTGCAACTCGATCCGGAGCGTGTCGCGGCGATGATGCGCTACAACCAAGCGCTCAAGGAGGCCGGCGTGCTGATCACGCTGGATGGCCTGCACCCGCCCTCGATGGGTGCGCGCGTTTCGTTTGCGACCGGCGTGCCGGTCGTGACCGACGGGCCGTTTGCTGAAGCCAAGGAAGTCCTGGGCGGCTACTGGATGATCGAGGTCGCCTCGCGCGGGGAGGCGATCGCGTGGGCCAGGAAGTGCCCGGCTTCGCCCAACGAAATCATTGAGATCCGGCAAGTGCAGGAAATGGCCGATTTTCCGCCCGATGTGCAGGCGGCCGCCGCGGGCTTTGACGGCCTGAAGACGTAGCCACATGGTCGCGATGGGGTTCGCGGCGCCATCAAGATTTCAACGAGAGACCGACGAGTACCGGACACACCCTCATCGCCGTCATCTCGGCAGCATCAACGGCGAAGAGATAGAGGCTTGGCGCGCTACCCGAGGCCGAACGCAAGGCGAAGGAGCAGGAGGGCATGGCCGCCTGGCATGGCTGGGTCGAGAGGCACAAAGATGTGATCGTCGAGATGGGCAGCCCGCTCGGCAAGAGGATGCGGAATTAATCACACCCGATTCCCGCTAGTGACCTTCACGCCCGGCTCATGTAAAGCTCGTTCACATGAGCTGGCGCAAGGAGCAGGGCCGCGCCGAGCGCGGCTATCACCACGGCAATCTGAAGGAAGCCTTATTGCAGGCCGCCCTCGGGCTGATCGCCGAGAAGGGTGCGGCCGGCTTCACCTTTGCCGACGCCGCGCGCATGGCCGGCGTCAGCGCAGCGGCGCCCTACCGGCATTTCCGCGATCGTGACGAGCTGTTGTCCTCGATCGCCCAGCGCGGCTTCGAGCAATTCGAGGCGCGCCTCGCTGCGGCTTGGGACGACGGAAGTCCCGATACGGTCACCGCGTTCGAACGGGTCGGCAAGGCCTATCTCTCCTTCGCCCGCGAGGAGCCTGCGTTCTACAACGCGATGTTCGAATCGGGGGTGCCGGTCGATGCCAATCCCGCACTCCAGGCCGCCAGCGAACGTGCCTTCAACATCATTCGCGCCGCAGCCGAGCGGCTCGCGGCGTTGACGCCACCGGGCACGCCGCGGCCGCCGGCGATGATGATGGCTTTGCACATCTGGTCGATGGCGCATGGCGTCGCCTCGCTATTTTCCCGCGGCGATGCCGCCCGACGAAAACTGCCGATGTCGCCGGACGAACTGCTCGAGGCCGAGGTGCTGATTTATCTGCGCGGCCTCGGTTTTCCGACCGACCGTCGTCCGTCAGGCAAGAGCGCCGGACCGCCGCCTGTGCCCCCGGAGGCGTCCTCCGGTTCGGGCCTGCCGCCCGGCAGCCCCTGGGGCAAGCCGAAATGATGTTGCGCGAATAATCACGCGGGCGTGTCTTGCGGCCAGCTTGACAAAATCGCGGGATGGTCTAGCTATGTAAATGTTATTTACATTCACAACGGCGCTGGTGCCGTGATGGAGATGGGAAATGGCCTACACCGCTGACGTCAATCGCTGGCGCGGCCCTTCGGACCAAAACCAACAGTACGAGCGTCCCCGCATGCTCGATACGCCTTGGCATCCGGGCTGGATCGCCGTGACCATCCTCGGCTTCATCATCTGGTGGCCGATCGGACTTGCCCTTCTCTTTTTCACACTCGGGAGCAGAAGAATGTCGTGCTGGAGCCACCAGGATCGCTGGCAGAACAAGATGGAGAGGATGCAGTTCAAGATGGACCGCATGCGCGACCGAATGGAGCGCCGCGGCTTCGGCTTCGGCTTCGGCCCGCCGTCATCCGGCAACCGCGCCTTCGACGAGTACCGCTCTGAAACGCTGCGCAGGCTCGAGGAAGAGCAGGTCGAGTTCAAGAACTTCCTCGACCGTCTCCGTCACGCCAAGGACAAGGAAGAGTTCGACCAGTTCATGGCGCAGCACAAGACGCGTCCGACCCCGCCGCCGGCAGACCAGCAGCAGGGATGACCCGAAGGTTCGCACCTCTCAAAGCCTTCAGGCGCATGCCCCCAAAGTCCTGATGGCCCCGAGCCGCCCGCTTGCGCAAACCGCAGGCGGGCGGTTTGGCTTTTTGGGAAGCGGGCGAAATTCAGCGCACTGTGGCGAGCTGCGTGCGAACCGAGGACAGGAAGTATTCGTAGGCGTGGTCGACGATCTCGTTGAGCGATCGCGTTCGGGCGAACATCGCCTTGGCCTCCGCGAGAAACTCCTCGCGGGTCGGAATCTTCGGCAGATGCAGATGCGTCAGTGCATCGACACCTTCATGCGCGCGATTGAGGATGTCGTGCAGCGTCGGAAGCTGCAACTGGGCGAGATCGGCGCGGCGGCGTGCCGACGAGATCGCCTGCGCCAGGGTCTGCGCATCGAACCGTCCGGCGAGGTCGCGGGCCGCCCGCTGGATGACCCGCGCGCCGAGCGGCTGCTCGTTGCGCAGCACCTGTTCGGGCGGCGCCTTCATGTTCCAGACGACGCCGACCCACGACAGTAGGGTCAGGATGTAATAGGTCACGTCGACCTCCCACCACCGAAAGCCCTGTCGCACGCTGCTCTGGTAGGCGTGGTGATTGTTGTGCCAGCCTTCACCCAGGGTGAACAACGCCAGCAGCCAGTTGTTGCGCGAATCATCGCCGGTCACGTAGCGCTTTCGCCCATGCACATGGGCGAGCGAGTTGATGCAGAAGGTCGCGTGATAGAGCAGCACCGTGCTCCAGAGAAAGCCGACGACGAGACCCGACCATCCTGCGATCACGAAGCAGAGCCCTGCCAACACAAGCGCCGGCAGCAGTTCCAGCCGATGCAGCCACATCAGCTCGGGATAGGCGGCGAGATCGCCGACCTTCACGAGGTCGGTTGCGTCGTGCCGACGGTGAAAGATCCAGCCGAGATGGCTGTAGAGGAATCCGCGGTGACGCGGTGAATGAACGTCGTTTTCGGTGTCGGAATGCAGGTGGTGGTGGCGATGCTTGGCCGCCCACCACAACACGCTCTTCTGGGCGCTGCTCTGTGCAAGGCACGCCAGGATGAACTGAAACACCCGGCTGGTCGCAAACGCGCGATGCGAGAAATAGCGATGGTAGCCGGCTCCGATCGCGAACATCCGCAAGCAATAGAGCGAGACGCAGATCGCGACCGCCTGCCAAGTGACGCCAGACCAGATTGCCGCTAGGCAGCCGAAATGGACCAGCAGGAACGGGACGGCGGATGGATACATGATGTCGTCGTGCTGGTCGTCGGCGGGGGCGTGGGGCGACATATTTGAGCGTGACCTCGTATGACGTGGATTCGGAAGCGGGTCCGGCAGCTTGACAGCCTGCGAGTTACGAAAAACCCGTGGATCGGCGGACCACCGCGGGCTTCGGCGGAAAGGCTGTTCGCAGCTCTCTTGCAAGCAAGCTCGTAGCCTCACGGGGAGCGTGGCGCACAAGTGGCCGCGCGTGTTGCCGACGCCAATTGGCGGCAGGCGGCCTGCGTCCTATATTCGACAGCGAGAAGCAAGCGTCATAACACCGCAGGCGGCAGTGCGGGCGGAGGCTGCGATCATGGCGAGCGACATCCTCTGGCAGGAGATACGCGGCGAAGCAAGACGCGCGGCGGCGGCGGATCCCGTCTTCGGCAAGGCTCTCGCCGATGCCATCCTGGCCCATGACGATTTTGCCGCTGCCTTGGCCGGCCTGATCGGGCGCCGGCTGGGCGGCACCGCTGCCGATCGCGAGCGCTTCGCGGCGTTGTCCCGCGATGCTTTGCGCGCCCAGCCGGATCTGGCCGAAGCGGCTGGCCGCGACCTGCGCGCCATCGTGCTCCGCGATCCCGCCATCGCCGGACTGTTGCCGCCTTTGCTGCACTTCAAGGGGTACGTCGCGTTGCAGTCCTGGCGCGTCTCGCATTGGCTATGGTGTCAGGGCCATCGTGATGCGGCGCTGCTGTTGCAGAACGAGGCCTCGAACGTCCTGCAGGTCAGCATCCACCCGGCGGCCAGCATCGGGTCCGCCGTCTATCTCGACCACGCCACCGGCATCGTGATCGGCGCCAACGCCGTCGTCGGCGACGAAGTCACCATCCTGCAGAACGTCAGCATAGGCCGCCGCAGCGAACTGCCGATGCGCTCGCCTCGGATCGGTCGCGGCGTGTTCATCGGCGCCGGCGCGACCATCCTTGGCGACATCGACGTCGGCGATTTCGCCAAGATCGGTGCCGATACGGTCGTGACGTCGAACGTGCCCGCCGGCTGCACCGCCGTGGGCAATCCCGCGCGGCTGACCAACTGCCCCGAGCCGGCCTCGGCCGCCTGAGGCGCGGTTACTTCGATCGGGCGGGGGACTGGCGCTCGCCGGACCAGGCACGCGACGGGGGAACGGCGTGCGCATGTCAGATCGCATGGCAGGATGTTCGGCCCGGCGCCATCGTCGACGCATTCTCGGCGCCTTGACGTGAATCAAGCCGCCCGCATCGCGAACGCGATCTAGTCCGCGAGGCAGGCGAGGAGCGGGACGATGACGAACTCAAGAATTCTTGTAGTCTATTATTCCCGGACCGGCACGACGCGCAAAGTTGCTCAATCGCTGTCGGCTGCGCTGTCCTGCGACATTGAAGAAATCACGGAGACTGGTCGTCGCGGAGGGATTTTCGGTTATCTGCGGTCGGCCGTGGAAGCGCGACGGCAGATCCCGTCGCGCATCACCGCCACCGTCAGGGATCCATCTCTTTATGGTCTCGTTGTGATCGGAACACCGGTTTGGGCCTGGTCGCTTTCTTCACCCGTCCGTGCCTATTTGCTCGCAAACAGGTCGAAACTCCCTGCGGTGGCGTTCTTTTGTACGCTTGGTGGAGCGGGCAGCGATCAGGTCTTCGGCCAGATGCGGGAGCTCGCCGGCAAGCAGCCCCTTGATTGTCTTTCCGTCACTGCGCGCGACGTGGCATCGGCAAACTGCGCACCGCGGCTCGCCACGTTCGTTGAGGCCCTACAGCGGGCAATCCGGAATGGACGCAGCGGTGCAGCGACGAGCGCGGCCTGACGGGTTTGCTCGTCCAGGGGGCGCGTCGACCAAGGACCTCTTTGGGCTCGCCAGGTGAGGATTAAGGGGACTCGAAACCCGGTTCGGGACTGAGCGTGGTTGCCGACGACGCTGCCGGTCAGTGCCGCCGACCAGGGCTGCCGGATCAAGCCCTTGGTCTGCTGGCCTTTCCCGCAGCCAAATTGGTCGCCGGTAACCCGGCATTAACCAACGCCGGGCTCTGGTAATTGCGACAGTCGCGCCCATAGCCTGGGAGCCGAGCCCGTCAAGGCCCGGGGCCAAAAGCCCATAGTTTTGACATCTTGGCAGGGAATGCAGACGGCCGGCTTTGGACAGCCCCTGCACCCAAAAGACAAGGTTTTGAGCGGGCTTGCCGGCCGCGCCGGTTCGGGCGTGGCCATTGGGAACCGGAAGCCGTTGCTGGCCGGAACATCAGGTACGATCGCCTTGAGAGGATACTCCCTATGAATCCGGCCGAATTGGCTCAGTCAGCCCTTCCGGTTGCTGCTTCTGCCGACGTGTCGCTGATTGCGCTGTTCTGGCAGGCTCACTGGATCGTGAAAGCGGTGATGCTGGGGCTTCTGGCCTGCTCGGTCTGGGTTTGGGCCATCGCCATCGACAAGATCTTTCTTTATGCGCGCACCCGGCGCTCGATGGACCGCTTCGAGCAGGCGTTCTGGTCCGGCGAGTCGATCGAGGAGCTCTATCGCACGCTCTCGGCCAAGCCGACGCATTCCATGGCGGCCTGCTTCGTGGCCGCGATGCGGGAGTGGAAGCGGTCGTTCGAGAGCCATGCCCGCTCGGTCGCGGGGCTGCAGATGCGCATCGACAAGGTGATGAACGTCTCGATCGCGCGCGAGGTCGAGCGGCTGGAACGGCGCCTCTTGGTGCTCGCGACCGTGGGCTCCGCCGGCCCCTTCGTCGGCCTGTTCGGAACGGTCTGGGGCATCATGTCGAGCTTCCAGTCGATTGCGGCGTCGAAAAATACCTCCCTGGCGGTGGTCGCCCCGGGCATCGCCGAAGCGCTTTTTGCGACCGCCGTCGGCCTTATCGCCGCCATTCCTGCCACTATTTTCTACAATAAGTTCACTTCCGAGGTGAACCGGCAGGCCCAGCGGCTCGAGGGCTTCGCCGATGAATTTTCCGCCATCCTGTCCCGTCAGATCGACGAGCGGGGCTGACGGACGGTGTGTATACTGTGAAGGGCAATTTGGGCACGCGATCATGGCCATGAACGTTGCGAGTTCGTCCGGCGGCGGCGGGCGCCGTGGCCGGCGCAAGCCGGTCGTGGCCGAGATCAACGTCACGCCGATGGTCGACGTCATGCTGGTGCTGCTCATCATCTTCATGGTGTCGGCACCGATGCTGACGGTCGGCGTGCCGCTCGACCTGCCGCAGACCCAGGCCAAAAGCATCGAAAACAGCGACCAGAAGCCGATCCAGATGTCTGTCGACATCAAGGGCAAGGTGTTCATCAACGACACCGAAATCGCGATGAACGAGCTGATCCCCAAGCTGAAGGCCATCACGGACGCGCGGGGCGGGCTGGAGGAGCGCATCTATCTGCGCGCCGACAAGAAAGCGGATTACGGCACGGTGGCCAAGGTGATGGGGCAGCTCTCGGGGGCCGGGTTCAAGAAGCTCGCCCTCGTCACCGAAGCGGATCAGGGGTCTTGAGGCCGTGAAGGTGAACGTCGACAAGACACTCGTTGCGTCGATTGCCCTCCATGTCCTCGTGCTGGGATGGGGGCTCGTCACCTTCAGCAGCAAGGCCTACATCGTTACGCAGGATTCCCTTCCGGTCGACATCATTTCCTCCGATCAACTCGCGCAGATGATGTCGGGGCAAAAGACCGGTGACAAGAAAGAGCCGAAGCCCAAGGTCGAGAGGATCGCGGAAGCGAAGCCCGAGGAAGACGCGGTCGGCAAGGTCACCGAGAAGAAAGAGCTGATCAAGACCAACTCCCAGCCGGAGCCGCCGCCGAAGCCCGTCGAGAAGCCGGTGGAGAAGAAGCCCGAGCCGCCCAAGCCCGTCGTCGAGGCCAAGCCCAAGGAAGAGCCGAAGCAGGAGCCGAAGCCGCAGGACAAGAAGCCTGATCCGGCCAAGGAAGATCCGCTCGCCGAGCTCATGAAGAAGCAGGAGACCAAGAAGCCGCCGCCCAAGCCCGTGGAGCAGAAGGTCGCGGCGGTGCAGCCGCAGCAGCAGCCCAAACCGAAGGAGCGCACCTTCGATCCCGCTCAGATCCAGCGTGACCTCGACAAGCGCGCCGCGACCCGGCACGAGCAGACCGGCTCGGCGCTGAATGCGTCGGCCTCGCTGGGAGCGGCGACCGGGACCGCCGCCAACAATGTCGCGACCTGGCAAGGCGCGTTCATGTCGGCGGTCAGGCGCTGCTTCACGCCTACTTATAACGGGCAGGATGCCGATCAATACGAAGTCGACATCGACATCTACATGAAGATCGATGGAACGCTGGCATCCGAACCGGTTGTCGTTGCAGCGAGAGGGCCGTCCAGGTCGATTGCCCAGGCCGTGGCAGAGAGCGGCAAGCGTGCCATCGTGCAATGTCAGGTCTATTCGTTCCTGCCGAAGCAGCAGTACGACACTTGGAAAACCATTCCGATGCGCTTCGGCCTGAAAGATATGTTGTGACATCCAGAACAAAAGAATTTTGCGATGAATGACGTCAGATCGATGAACCGCCGCCGCTTCATGACCGTCACCGGATCGGCACTCGCAATGCTCGGGAGCGGCCGCGCCTTCGCTCAAGGGCAGGACGGGCGCCTGCGCATCGATCCCACGGCGTTCCAGCCGATTCCGATCGCGATCACCAACTTTCTGCCGGGGTCGCCCTCCGATGGCGAGGTCGGCAACGGCGTCACGCAGGTCATCACCAACAATCTGAAGCGCTCGGGCCTGTTCGCGCCGATCGACCAGGCCGCCTTCATCGAGCGCATCAGCAACATGGACGTCGCGCCGCAATTCCAGAACTGGAAGACCCTCAACGCGCAGGCGCTCGTCACCGGCCGCATGACGCGGCAGCCCGACGGCCGCCTCAAGGCGGAATTCCGCCTCTGGGACGTCATCTCCGGCCAGCAGCTCGCGGGACAGCAATATTTCACCTCGCCGGAATATTGGCGCCGCATCGCCCACATCATCTCCGACCAGATCTACGAGCGGATGACCGGCGAGAAGGGCTATTTCGACAGTCGCGTCGTGTTCGTCGACGAGACCGGGCCGAAGGAACGCCGCGTCAAGCGGCTCGCGATGATGGACCAGGACGGCGCCAATGTGCGCTATCTGACCCGCGGCTCCGACCTCGTGCTGACGCCGCGCTTCTCGCCGAACTCGCAAGAGATCACCTATATGGAGTTCGGGCAGGGCGATCCGAAGGTCTATCTCTACAACATCGAGACCGGCCAGCGCGAGATCGTCGGCAATTTCCCCGGCATGACCTTTGCGCCGCGCTTCTCGCCGGACGGCCAACGCGTCATCATGAGCCTGCAGCAGGGCGGCAATTCCAACCTGTTCGTGATGGACCTGCGCTCGCGCTCGACCACGCGTCTCACCGATACCCCGGCCATCGACACCTCGCCGTCCTACTCGCCCGACGGCAGCCGCATCTGCTTCGAATCCGATCGCGGCGGCAGGTCGCAGATCTACGTCATGAGCGCGGGCGGCGGGCAGGCGCAGCGGATTTCCTTCTCCAAGGACGACACCAACGCCAGCTACTCGACGCCGGTGTGGTCGCCGAAGGGCGATTACATCGCCTTCACCAGGCAGGGCGGCGGTCAATTTGCGATCGGCGTCATGAAGCCGGACGGCTCCGGCGAGCGCCTGCTCACCTCTGGCTTCCACAATGAAGGCCCGACCTTCTCGCCGAACGGCCGCGTCCTGATGTTCTTCCGCGATCCCGGCGGCAACGGCGGACCGTCGCTGTACTCGGTCGACATTTCGGGCCGCAACGAGCTGAAGGTGCCGACGCCCGGCTTTGCCTCGGATCCTGCCTGGTCGCCCTTGTTGTCCTCGACCTCGGGCTGACAATCGCAGTTGAAACATCGCCTGTTCAGACGCGCGATGTTTTCGAAAAAGCGCGCCGATTTTTTCGCATCCATCGCGAAGAGCAAGACTTCCTTCACCTTGTGCCCGGCAAGGCCTGCCCAGCTGCTTGATATACAAGCAGAAATTGATTCGCTATTGCCGAAAGACAACCCGGCTTTAACGATGTTCCCTCAGAAAGGCTTCATCTCGGCTGGGTAAGACTACGCGCCGAACAGGACGCGCGTACAAACCACAATGCAGTTCGCAAGCCAGAGCGGAGAGCAGGGGCAGTCGCCGCCGGTCAACCCGGCGGCGCAGATCGATTCGCTCTTCGAAGCGTCTGGACCGCTGCTGGCCGGTCTCATCTTCGTGTCTATCGGTGCGGCGCTGACTGCGCTGAAGACCGGCGAGCCCCTCATTTGGGCGTGCGTGGCGCTGCTCGTCCTGGCCGGGACGGTGCGGGCGATCGATTTGTATCGTTACCAGGCGCGCAAGTCGGGCGTGACCGCCGAGGCGGCTAAACGCTGGCAGGCGCGGTATCAGATTGGCGCGAAGATTCAGGCGGCTGCGATCGGCATCTGGTGCGGCACGACCCTGCTCGCCACCGACGATGCGGTTGCGCATATGATTGCGCTTTCAGTCACGACGGGCATCGCCGCGGGGGGAGCGGGAAGGGCGTACGGACGACCGTCGATCTTCCATCTTCAGGCCGTACTCATTTTCGCCCCGGCGGTGCTGGCGCTGGCGTGGCGCGGCACGCCCTATTACATCGCGATGGCGGTGGTGAGCGCGGCCTTTCTGTTGGCCATCATGCGGCTCTCGGTCAACCTGCACCGGATATTCATGGGCGCCGTGGTGGCGCGCGAGCGCGAAGCGGCGCTCGCGGGCCAGTTCGATACCGCCCTCAACAACATGCCGCACGGGCTTTGCATGTTCCACCGCGACGGGCAGCTCGCGGTGATGAACCACCGTTTCGCGGCGATGATGAGCCTGCCCGACAATCTGCCGCAGAGCGGCACCAGCGCCCGCGACATCGTTGCGGCGTGTGTCAAAGCCGGGTCCGTTTCGGCTGCGAACGGCGAGCAGATCATTGCCGGCATCGAGAGCTTGCGGGAAAAGGAGATCATCACCGCCGATACGAACGTCGAGCGAAATCGGTCGCTGGCCTGGACCGTTCAGCCGATGGCGGACGGAGGAGCGGTGGTGCTGCTCGAGGACATTACGGAGCGGCGCAACGCCGAGGCCAAGATCAGCCATCTCGCGCGCTACGACGACCTCACGGCGCTGCCGAACCGCGTCAATTTCCGCGACGAGATCGAGCACCTGCTCGCTGTCTCGCACGATGCGGCGCAGCTGTCGGCGTTGCTCTTCATCGACCTGGACCAGTTCAAGCAGGTCAACGATACGCTGGGCCATCCCTGCGGCGACCAGCTCCTGTGCGCGGTCGCCAATCGCTTGCGCGAGATGCTGCGGCCCGAGGATTTCGTCGCCCGCTTCGGTGGCGACGAGTTCGTCGTGTTCCAGCAGAACCTATCCGCGCCCGAGGATGCGGCAGCGCTGGCCCGCCGCATCGTCGAGCGGCTGAGCGAGCGTTATCGCATCGACAATCACCTGGTCGAGATCGGCGCCAGCATCGGCATCGCACTGACCTCGCCGGAGGGCACCAGCGCCGATACGCTGCTCAAGAACGCCGACATGGCGTTGTATCGCGCCAAGGCCGACGGCCGCGGCACCTATTGCTTCTTCCGCGACGAGATGGCGGCGACCATGGAGGCGCGCCGAATCCTCGAGCTCGACCTGCGCAAGGCGCTTGCCAACGAGGAATTCGAGCTGTTCTTCCAGCCGCTGGTCAATCTGAAGTCCGGCAAGATCACCACCTGCGAGGCGCTGCTGCGCTGGAATCATCCGGTGCGCGGCACGGTCTCGCCGGTCGACATCATCCCGGTCGCCGAGGACATGGGCCTGATCGTCGATCTCGGCCGCTGGATCCTGCGCCGCGCCTGCATGGAATGCATGAAGTGGCCGGAGGGCGTCAGCGTCGCCGTCAATTTCTCGCCGCAGCAATTCCATCAGCGCGACGTCCTGAGCGAAATCCGCTACGCGCTCGAAGTGTCGGACCTGCCGGCGCATCGGCTCGAGATCGAGATCACCGAGTCCTCGCTGCTGCGCAACACCCAGCTCACCCACGACATCCTGTCGCAATTGCACGCGCTCGGCGTGCGCATTTCGCTTGACGATTTCGGCACCGGCTATTCCAGTCTCAGCTACCTGCACAATTTCCCGATGCAGAAGGTGAAGATTGACCGCTCCTTCCTCGAGGGCATCGATAGCGACCGGCCGCTGACCCTGCTGCGCGGCGTCGCCCGGTTGTCCGCGGACCTCGGCATGGCCGTCGCAGTCGAAGGTATCGAGACCAACGAGCAGCTCGAGCTGATCAGCGCCGACGGCACCGTGACCGAAGGGCAGGGCTATCTGTTCAGCCGGCCCGTTCCGGCCGTGCGTATCCGCCAGTTGCTCAATGCCTCGCATGGCCGGCGCGCGCCGGACGACCAGCTCGTCGTCGTCTCGTCGCGGTCGGCCTGATCCTTACCCCCGGCTGCTCCGTTATCGCGATCGGCGCCCCCCGCGTCCCGTAATCCTGCGGGCGCGCAAGGTTAACCCTAACAATTCTAAGGCTTTGCAATTTCGTTAAGGAACCATTAATCTCCTGCTACTCGCGGAAGTTGCTTGGAGTTTAGAGGTCGCAGATGAAGTCCGGAGCCGAACCGAACACGGCGCTCCTTCCCCGAGGCGCCGCGTTGTTTGACCGTATCGATTACCGACTGATCGAAACTCCCGAGGACAAGGACAGCCTGTATCTGATGCGTTACCGCGCCTATCTGCAGGCCGGTCTGATCGAGCCGTCACCCTCCTTGCGCGTCAGCGATCGTTTCGACGAAACGCCAAACACCTGGAATTTCGGGATTTATGTCGATGGAGAGCTTTGCAGCTCCGTCCGCATCCATCTCCTGACCTCGGAATGGCGGATGTCCTATACCACCGAGGTGTTCGGGGACATCCTGCATCCCCGCCTCGACCGCGGCGAGGTCTTTGTCGATCCGTGCCGGCTCGTTGCGGATCCCGACAAGCACCATCGCTTTCCCGAGCTGCCCTACCTGACGGTGCGCCTGGCCTTCGTCGCGTGCGATCATTTCAATGCCGACACCGGGCTCGCCATGATCCGGACCGATCATCAGGCATTTTACCGCCGCATCTTCCTGCACGAGACCATTTCACCGGAGCCGCGTGGGTTCCCGGGATGGCCCACCAAGAAGGCGGTGCTGATGGCGACCGACGTCCGGGGGCAGCGGGACAAGGTTCTGGCGCGCTTTCCGATCATGCGCTCCAGCGCGTTCGAGCGTCGCATGCTGTTCGAACGCAGCACGCCGCGCCAGCCCGCCTCGCGGCCGGTGCTGCTCACAACGCCCCGGACCCTGGACACGACGGCTCCGGCACTCGGTTCGGTCTAGCCGGCCGCTTCCAGGCTGGATCCAGCACAAAATTCCGGCAAGAGCTGCGCTTTTGCCGGCCGACGTGGCTTGCCTTCACCCTCGCGCCACATTTACAACCCATTAACCGTGCCGGTTGCTTTTCGCTGTTTGGGGGCATTTGACCGGCTGCGGCAAGGTTCCGTCAAGGTTGACGGAACGTTCGCTTAACCAACCCCCTGTAGACCGGACAGCAGTGGACTAACGTGAGCGTGGAGGCTCCGGAATGAAACATCCTATGCGTATCCTCCAGGGATTGAAGCTGGCCGCAGTGCTCGCCGTCGCGCTGTCGATGGGCGCCTGCGCCAACAAGAATGCCGCGACGGATGCAATGGCCAATGCGGCGACGCCCGGCAGCCAGCAGGATTTCGTCGTCAACGTCGGCGACCGCGTGTTCTTCGAAAGCGACCAGACCGACCTGACCCCACAGGCGATCGTGACCCTGGAGAAGCAGGCGCAGTGGCTCCAGAGCTATCCGCGCTACAGCTTTACCATCGAAGGTCATGCCGACGAGCGCGGCACCCGCGAATACAACATCGCGCTCGGCGCCCGGAGAGCCCAATCGGTACGATCGTTCCTCGCCTCACGCGGCATCGATCCGAACCGCATGCGCACGATCTCGTATGGCAAGGAACGGCCGGTAGCCGTCTGCAACGACATCTCGTGTTGGTCGCAGAATCGCCGCGCCGTCACCGTCTTGAACGCGAGCTCCTGACGATCGGTCAGGCGCCGTTCATCTTTCACGAACCGAATATGCCGGCGCCCTCTCGGGCGCCGGTTTCGTTTCAGCGTTCTGTGACAGAAACCACTTTGTACCAGTCACATTTTTGGCGTACTCCACTTCAATGTGTGGCGCGTCGAAGGTTCCGCAGCAGGCCATTTCGGTTTCCTCGTCAGGGCAATATGTCATCCAGATTTAAGCTCTTTACCGGCACCGTGGCGACCGCCGCGCTGCTCTCCTTGTGCGCGCCCGCAACTGCGCAATCGATCTTCGCGCAGTCGGATGATGCCGATGCGGAGATGCGGATCGAGCGGCTGGAGAACCGGCTGCGACAGCTCACCGGCCAGAACGAGGAGCTGCAATACCGTAACCGCCAGCTCGAGGAGCGGCTGCGGGCGCTCGAAGGCGGCGCGCCGGCCGCGCCTGCGCAGGCGCCCAACGTCGCGGCGATGCCGCCCGCACAAAGCGCGCCCGGTCAGGTCGTACCCGGCTATCGCCAGCCTCAGCAGCAGGCGGTGCAGCCGAATTACGAGCAGCCGCAGATCGCCGCTCCCGCGCCGATCGTTCAGGAACAGCCGGCACCTGGCGCACCCGGCACGCGCCGCCGCGGCGATGCCTTCGATCCGAACCAGAATCCGAATGCGCCCGGTGCGCCGCGCGCGCTCGGCGGCGGGCAGCAGCCGATGCCGGCGGGAGCGCCGGGCGGACGCAACGCCGGCGAGCCGCTCGATCTCGCCACGGCCAACCCCCGCTACCAGCAGGGTGTGCCGCCGGCTGCACAGCCGGCCTATCCGCCGGCCCAGCCCGGCTATCCACCGGCCCAGCCGGGTTACCCGGCGCCATCGGGCGGCGCCGGCCTCACGACGCTGCCGCCCTCGGCGACGCCGCGCGACGAGTTCGACCTCGGCATCGGCTACATGCAGCGCAAGGACTATGCGCTCGCCGAGCAGACCATGAAGAACTTTGCGCAGAAATTCCCGAGCGATCCGCTGGTCGGCGACGCGCAATATTGGCTCGGCGAGAGCTACTTCCAGCGCCAGCAATATCGCGATTCCGCCGAAGCCTTCCTCGCTGTCACCACGAAATACGAGAAATCGGCCAAGGCGCCGGACGCGCTGCTGCGGCTCGGCCAGTCGCTCGCCGCGCTGAAGGAGAAGGAAGCCGCCTGCGCCGCCTTCGGCGAGATCGGCCGCAAATATCCGCGCGCGTCCGCCGGCGTCAAAGCCGCCGTCGACCGCGAGCAGAAGCGGGTGAAGTGCTGACGCGTGAGCCTCGGCCTTTTTAACCCTTGGGTGAGGGGACGGCGGCGGAGTCCAGGGTCATGACAAGGCGGATGGTGCTGCGCTAAACCTCGCAAGCATCCGCCGGCGACTGTCAGGGCCTCGTCATGTCGGACGACGACAATTCACCGATCTCGGCACTGGAGGCGAGGCGTCTGTTCGCGCGCTTCAAAGCTGAGCCGGCCTTGGTGCTCGCGGTCTCAGGCGGGCCCGACTCGGTCGCGCTGATGTGGCTTGCGGCGCGCTGGCGGCGCAGCCTGGGGCGCGGCCCCCAACTCTCCGTCGTCACCGTCGATCACGGCCTGCGCCCGGAAGCCGCCCGCGAGGCGCGCGAGGTCAAACAGCTCGCCGCCGAGTTCGGCTTGCCGCACCGGACCCTGCGCTGGCGCGGCGCAAAGCCGAGGACCGGGCTGCCTGCCGCTGCGCGCGAGGCCCGTTACCGCCTGCTCGCAGGGGCCGCCCGTGCCGCCGGCGCGAGCCATGTGCTGACGGCCCACACCCGCGACGACCAGGCCGAGACCCTGTTGATGCGCCTCTTGCGCGGCAGCGGCCTTGCCGGACTGTCGGCCATGGCGCCCCTCAGCGAGCGCGACGGACTAGTCCTGGCGCGTCCCCTGCTCGATGTTCCCAAATCGCAGCTCATCGCGACCTTGAGGCGGGCCAGGATCGGTTTTGCCGAGGACCCCACCAACCAGGATACCGCCTTCACCCGGCCCCGGCTGCGCGCGCTGCTGCCGCTTCTGGCGGCCGAGGGCGGCGATAGCCGAAATCTGGCACGGCTTGCGGCTCGGCTGGCGCGGGCGAACGCGGCGGTCGAGGTGCTCGCCGATGGCGCCGAGCGCTTCCTTCGCTTGCAGGATCGCGGCGATGCGCCGCAGGCGGGCGTTCGCTTCCCTGCCGCGGCCTTTGCCGCCCTGCCGGAGGAGGTCCGGCTGCGGCTGCTGTTGCGGGCCGTCAACGCGCTCGGACATGAAGGGCCGGCGGAACTCGGCAAGGTCGAAGCCCTGCTGTCCGCGCTGGACCGAGCGATCATCGCCAGCCCCCGCGCAGCCGCAAATGGCCAGCCCGCCCTGAAGCAGACCCTCGCGGGAGCCTTGATCAGCCTCGTGGGCGGGCGGATCCAGATTGTGCCGGCACCGGCCCGGCGGAGCACCGGCAGATGAGCACGAGATCGGGCGCATCATGACACCGGCCAGGTCGCCTCGGCGGCGTCAGGCCACCTTAACCAGGCCAGAAAAACCCTCGATCGGGCGCCATTTTTTCCGCGGGAATCGCTCGAAGATGGGATAAATAGTCCCATCTCGTTCCCTTGGCAGCGACGGGGGCGGCACCTAAATTGTATCCGTCTAACGATGAGGATTCCTTGGGATTTCCTCGCATTGACCAAAGCCACTGCCCAAGGATCAGGGTCGCGATCCGCGCGACCACGAAGGAAGATCGATGAACGCCAATCTGCGCAATTTCGCCCTCTGGGTCATCATTGTTTTGCTGCTGTTGGCGTTGTTCACGCTCTTCCAGAATCCGGGTCAGCGCGCCGCGTCGCAGGACATCGCCTTCTCGCAGCTGCTGAGCGAAGTCGACCGCGGCAATGTGCGCGACGTCGTGATCCAGGGCCCCGACATCCACGGCACCTTCACCAACGGCTCGAGCTTCCAGACCTACGCGCCGAACGACCCGACGCTGGTGAAGCGCCTCTATGACAGCAAGGTCCAGATCACGGCGAAGCCGCCGGGTGACAACGTGCCCTGGTTCGTCTCGCTGCTGGTCTCCTGGCTGCCCTTCATTGCGCTGATCGGCGTCTGGATATTCCTGTCGCGGCAGATGCAGGGCGGCGCCGGCAAGGCGATGGGCTTCGGCAAGTCGCGCGCCAAGATGCTGACCGAAGCGCATGGCCGCGTCACCTTCGAGGACGTCGCGGGCGTCGACGAGGCCAAGCAGGACCTCCAGGAGATCGTCGAATTCCTGCGCGACCCCGGCAAATTCCAGCGCCTCGGCGGCCGCATTCCGCGCGGCGTGCTGCTGGTCGGCCCTCCCGGCACCGGCAAGACCCTGATCGCGCGTGCGGTCGCGGGTGAAGCCAACGTGCCGTTCTTCACCATTTCCGGTTCGGACTTCGTCGAAATGTTCGTCGGCGTCGGCGCATCCCGCGTCCGCGACATGTTCGAGCAGGCCAAGAAGAATGCGCCCTGCATCATCTTCATCGACGAAATCGACGCCGTCGGTCGTCACCGCGGCGCCGGTCTCGGCGGCGGCAATGACGAGCGCGAGCAGACGCTGAACCAGCTGCTGGTCGAGATGGACGGCTTCGAAGCCAACGAGGGCGTGATCCTGATCGCCGCGACCAACCGTCCCGACGTGCTCGATCCCGCGCTGTTGCGTCCGGGCCGCTTCGACCGCCAGGTCGTGGTGCCGAACCCCGACGTCGTCGGCCGCGAGCAGATTCTGAAGGTTCACGTCCGCAAGGTGCCGCTGGCTCCCGATATCAATCTCAAGACCATCGCGCGCGGCACCCCCGGCTTCTCCGGCGCCGACCTGATGAACCTCGTCAACGAAGCCGCTCTGACCGCCGCCCGCCGCAACAAGCGCATGGTGACGCAGGCCGAGTTCGAGGAGGCCAAGGACAAGGTGATGATGGGCGCCGAGCGCAAGTCGCTCGTCATGACCGAGGAAGAGAAGCTTTTGACGGCCTATCACGAGGGCGGTCATGCCATCGTCGGCCTCAACGTGCCCGCGACCGATCCGATCCACAAGGCGACCATCATCCCGCGCGGCCGTGCGCTCGGCATGGTCATGCAGCTGCCGGAGCGCGACAAGCTGTCGATGTCGCTCGAACAGATGACCTCGCGCCTCGCCATCATGATGGGCGGCCGCGTCGCCGAGGAGTTGATCTTCGGCCGCGAGAAGGTGACCTCGGGCGCTGCCTCCGACATCGAGCAGGCCACGCGCCTGGCCCGCATGATGGTGACGCGCTGGGGCCTGTCGGAAGAGCTCGGCACCGTCTCCTATGGCGAGAACCAGGACGAGGTCTTCCTCGGCATGTCTGTCTCGCGGACGCAGAACGCGTCGGAGGCGACGGTCCAGAAGATCGATTCCGAGATCAAGCGCCTGGTCGAGGAAGGCTACAAGGAAGCGACCCGCATCCTCACCGAGAAGCGCGCCGACCTCGAGACGCTTGCCAAGGGCCTGCTCGAGTTCGAGACGCTGAGCGGCGACGAGATCGTCGACCTGCTTCGGGGCAAGAAGCCGAACCGCGAGTCCGTGCTGGAGCCGACCACGCCGCGCGCCTCCGCCGTGCCCCCGGCCGGCAAGCCGCGCCCGCGGCCCGATCCGGATCCCGGCCTGGAGCCGCAGCCGCAGGCGTAACCGGGAAGCGGCACGCAGACTGTATCGAAGAACGCGGCGGAAACGCCGCGTTTTTTGTTGTCCACGCGCGCCCGCGCACGCTTGGCAATCTGCTGCCAGCCTCAGCGCCTAGGCCGTTTTGCCACAGCCATCCCGCCTGAATCGCTTGCGGTCGGTCAAGAGAGGGGACCGCGCCCGCGCTAGGCTCCCACTCCTCAAAGGAGGGAGACATGGCCTTCAAGGATATTCTGTTGACCCTGACGAGCTACCCGGAACCGACGCCGGTTTCGGTGATCGACGGCGCGGTCGAGATAGCCGCCGTCCTGGATGCGCATCTCGCAGCCGTTTGCTGCGAGGTTCATGCCGAAGTGCGCGGGAGCCTGCTCGGGGATGCCATCCTGGACATTCCCGCGCTCGTTGCGCGCGAGGCCGCCAAGAGCCGCGAACATGCGACAGCGCTGCTCGCTTCATTCGAAACCTCGGCCATGAAATCCGGTATTCGGCACGAGATCATCTTCGAGCAATGTGCAACCGCAAGCGAGGCGGCACTGCTGGTCGACCATGCGAGGCTTCGCGGTCTCACGATCATGGCCGTGCCGGAATCCCATGATCTCGGCTACGCCGAGGAGGTCATCTTCGAATCCGGCAGGCCGACGCTGATCCTCCCCACTGCTCGGCGCTCGCATCCATTCCGGCTCGACGCCGTCTGCGTGGCTTGGGACTTCAGCCGCACCGCTGCGCGCGCGGTTTCCGACGCGCTTCCTTTGCTCGAAGCGGCGAAAACCGTGCGCGTCGTGACCGTCACCAATGAAAAGGCGATGGATTCGAAACATTCCGCCGAAGAACTGGCGAAGAACCTGGCTCGTCACGGTGTCGAGGTCGTGCTCGACAAGATCGATGCCGCCGCCAAGCCGATCGACGAGGTCCTCACATCCCACGTGCTCTCCCACGGCATCGACGTGCTCGTGATGGGCGCGTACGGAACGCCAAGGTGGCGGGAATTCGTGCTCGGCGGCGCGACCAGGGGGCTGCTGTCCAAGCCGCCGATCCCGATCCTGTTCTCCCATTGATCCCCGGCGATGCAGGAGTTGGGAATAGCTGCCAATCAGCAGCCTGGCATCAGGAAAACGCCGGATAGTTCAGCGAAGCTAATCAAATCGCTCACACTCACGCACGCGGTGCTGTACGGGCTCGGCGTGACAATCGGCGCCGGAATCTACGTTCTGGTCGGAGCGGCTGCCGCGCGAAGCGGAATGCACGCGCCTCTGGCATTCTTCGCTGCGGCGGTCGTAATGGGCATGACGGCCGGCACCTTTGCCGAGCTCGGCACGCGCCTGCCGGTTGCGGCAAGCGAGGCTGCCTATGTCCAGGCCGCATTCCATCGCAAGTGGCTCTCCGGCGCCACAGGGCTGCTCGTCGTTGCCGCGGCGACCATCTCCGGCGCGACCATTACGGTCGGGAGTGCCGGCTACATCAGTGTGTTCCTCCCGCTGCCTTCCAGCTGGATCATCGCGGGCGTCGTGCTCGCGATGGGAGCGATCGCCTGCCTGTCCGCGGTTCAGTCCATCAGCTTCGCCGGGCTGATGACGGTCGTGGAGATCGGAGGACTGGTCCTCATCGTCGGGGCCGGATTGGTTCAGGGCGACGCGCTTGTCTCCCGGCTGCCCGAATTGTGGGCCCCCATCGGCGATGAAGCAGCCTGGGCCGGGATCGCGCAGACAACGCTGCTTGCCGTGTTTGCGTTCATCGGGTTCGAGCACCTGGTGAACATCTCCGAGGAAATGAAAAATCCGTCCCGGACCTTGCCCTGGGCGCTCTTCGTCACCCTTGGCGTGACGGCGCTGCTCTACATGGTGGTGGTCTGGGTTGCAGTCGTTGCGGTGCCCCCGGCCGAGCTGGCGCACTCCTCGGCCCCGCTTGCCTTGGTGTTCCAGCGGCTGACCGGTCTTCCTCTCTGGGTCCTGAGCGCCGTCGCCATCGTTGCGACGGTCAACGGAATCATCGTTCACATGCTCATGATCGGACGCGTGCTGTATGGGCTCGCGGACCAGGGCAGCCTTCCGGCGCTGCTCGCCCGGGTGAACGCCAGAAGTGGCGCGCCGGTGGTCGCAACTCTCTTCGGCGTCGGCGCCATCCTGATCCTCGCCCTCGGCGTTCCCTTGACCGGACTGGCCGAATGGACCTCACGCCTGACGCTTGGGATCTTCGTTCTGATCAACCTGGCCCTTCTTCGGATCAAGGCGAAGGAAGCGGCACCTCCTGCCGGCGTGTTCGTCGTGCCCATCTGGGTGCCGGTCGCAGGGCTGTTCACGAGCGCCGCATTGCTCCTGATCGATCTGCTCGGATAGCGCGCTTTCGCGCACGCGGAAAACACTAAGGAGAACTTAACGCTTGGGTCCTACCTTGCTCCGCCATGACTGATCAGGTCGTCCACAGCGCGGTTCAACCGTTTCCGGCACGTGCGGCGCTCCCCTGGGCGGTGGGGCTCGGCCTCTATGCCGTGTTGCTCGTGGCCGGGCCGCGGCTGCTGGGCGATCCCGATAGCTACTCCCACGTCGAGATCGGGCGCTGGATCATCGCGCATGGCTCGCTGCCGGCGAGCGATCCCTTTTCGTTTTCGAAGCATGGTGCGCCCTGGGTCCCGTTCGAATGGTTGTCCGAGGTCATCTATGCCGCCGTCTACGCGCTTGCCGGCTGGCCTGGCGTCGTCGCGATCGCGGCCGCCGCGATAGCGCTCGCCTTCGCCCTGCTCACGTTCTTCCTGCTGCGCGCGCTTTCGCCAAGCCTGACCCTGCTCATGGTGATCGCAGCGATCATTCTGGTGGCGCCGCACATGTTGGCGCGGCCGCATGTACTCGTGCTGCCGCTGATGGTGATTTGGGCGGCTGCGCTGGTTCGCTGCATGGATCGCGGCGCGCCTCCGCCATACTGGGCGCTGCCGCTGCTGGTGCTGTGGACCAATCTGCACGGCAGCGTGGTGCTGGCGCTTGGGCTGATCGGCCCGGCGGTGCTAGAGGCGCTGCTGCGCGAGCCGCGAGGCGAATGGCCGCGCGTGCTGCTGCGCTGGCTGCCATTCT
The DNA here is from genome assembly GCA_035575945.1 of Bradyrhizobium sp. Lineage (GTDB taxonomy): Bacteria > Pseudomonadota > Alphaproteobacteria > Rhizobiales > Xanthobacteraceae > Bradyrhizobium. Next base: position 438,566 of record DATLXF010000031.1, read on the forward strand.
CGGCGCTTGCCTTGGCGGCGTCCTGCCTGACGCCGCACGGTCCTGAACCGCTTCTGATGCCGCTGACGACGCTCGGCCTCGGTCCGGCGTTGGCCTGGATCTCGGAATGGCGGCCGCAGGATTTCGGTCGCATTGGCGGTTTCGAGCTGTTGCTGCTGGCCGGCATCTTCGCGCTCACGCGCGGCGTCACGCTGCCGGTGGTGCGGGCCTTGGTGCTGATCGGCTTGCTCCATTTCGCGCTGGCGCAGATGCGCAATGCGGATTTGCTCGCCATGCTGGCGCCGCTCTATCTGGCGGCTCCGCTGGGCCGCACGTTCGGCGGACCGGCCGCAGACGATGCGGCCCCCCCCGCGCGCGGCCTGAAGCTGGCCGGGTTGGCAGCGCTGATCGTGATGAGCGCCGTGGCCCTGGCGCGCGAGATCAGGCCGGCTCCGTCCATCACGCCGCAGGCCGCGGTCGCGGAAACCGGACTCGCCAAGGCGGGGCCGGTGCTCAACGACTATGGTTTCGGCGGCTATCTGATCTTTGCCGGCATTCCCACCTTCATCGACGGACGCGGCGAATTGTACGGGGGCCCGTTCATCGATCGTTACAACCGCGCGCTGGCGCTGATCGACCTCGGAGATTTTCTCAAGCTGCTCGACGACTACAGCATCGGCGCGACGCTGCTCGCTCCGGGCACGCCGGCGGTCGCCATGCTCGACCGGTTGCCGCAGTGGCAGCGCGTCTACAGCGACGATGTGGCGGTCGTGCACAAGCGGCGAGAGCAGCAGAAATAATTCAAGCGGTTCCGAAGGCGGCGTATTGGCCGCCGAGCCACACCCCGGCGAGGGCCTTTTCGAGCCGTCGCGCCGGCTTGGCCTCCCAGGGCAGCAGCAGGAAATGCCGCGCGCCGATCTCGCGCAGGCCGCTCGCTGCCATCAGCTTTCGGGTCGTGCCGGCCCCGAGCAGGACGGCGTCGCGGTCGAACTCGCAGCGCGCAACGGCAAGGCGCGTCAGCGGATTGTACGGATTGTGCTCGATCACGCAGACGAGCCCGCCGGGCCGCGTTACGCGCCGCATTTCGGCGATGAACCGCGCCCATTCGGCCGGCGCGACATGGTGCATCACGCAGATGGTCGTGACCAGGTCGAAGCTGGCGTCGGCGAACGGAAACTTGCGGCCGTCGAACTCCCGGTAGTCGACCCCGTGGTTGCGAGCGCGCGCCTGCACCAGGCTGGCCGAGGACACGTCGATGCCGCTCAAGCCACCGACCACGCCGTGCAGCAGCGGGTGAAGGCTGCCGACGCCGCATCCGACGTCCAGCATGTCCGGCCGATCCGTGCCCAGCCGCCGCGCGATCAGCTCGCGCAGCAGATCGGCCTTCGCGCGCATGAAGAAATCATGCGGCAGGCCCGAGAAGTCGATCGAGGATTGAACCACATCGCGGTAATTGTCGTGATATCCGTCGAAGAGCTCGGCCATGCGTGGGGTCACTCGTTGACGGCGTGGATCGAGGGTGTTGCCGCTGCCGCGTCGCGGTCGAACCCGACGCGTGCCTGCACCACGTAGAGCGGCCGGCGCTTCACCTCGGCATGGATGCGGCCGACATAGAGCCCGACGATGCCCGTCATCAGCATGTTGATGCCGCACAGGAGCGACACGACCACCATCGTCGAGGACCAGCCGGTCACCAGATGGCTGTCCTTGCTGAGCCACAACAGCACCACCCAGCCGCCATAGAGCAGCGCAAGCCCGGAGACCGTCAATCCGCACCAGATCGCCAGCCGCAGCGGCAGATCGGAAAAGCCCAGCGCGGCGTTCACCGCGAGGCGAATCATCTTGAACAGCGGGTATTTGGTTTCGCCCGCGGCGCGCTCGAGGCGGTGGAAGGCGACCTCGGCCTGGCGGAAGCCGAGCCAGGCGATCATGCCGCGCACGAAGCGGTCCTGCTCGGGCATCTGCTTGAGCGCGTCGAGCACCTTGCGGTCGATCAGGCGGAAATCGCCGACATCGGCGGGAATGCCGACCGAGGACATCCTGCCGAGCAGGCGGTAGAACAGATGCGCGGTCGCGCGCTTGAAGCGGCTGTCGCCCTCGCGCGACAGGCGGCGGGCGTGGACGATGTCGTTGCCCTCCTTCCACTTCGCGATCAATTGCTCGATCACTTCGGGCGGATCCTGCAGGTCCGCATCCATGACGATCACCGCCTCGCCTCCCGCGGCGTCCATGCCGGCGGTGATGGCGATCTGATGGCCGAAATTCCTGGACAGGCCGATGTAGCGAAAGCGCGGATCGCGCGCGGCGAGCGCGCGCAGCACGATCGGGCTGGAATCCCTGCTGCCGTCGTCGACGAAGATCGCCTCTGCCGGCCCGTCGAGCCGGGACATGACCTGGTCGAGCCGTCGCAACAGCACCGGCAGCACCGCTTCCTCGTTGAACACGGGGATGACGAGGCTGTAGCGGATCGATCTGGAGCTGGCCGCCATGCGCTGGTGTCCGATTGGGTTGCAGGCGCGGAAGTCTAGGAGCCCCTGGTTAAGGTCGCCTTGCCGCAACCGTTAAGGGTCTATCGCCCGGAGCACGGCTCGAGTGCGCGATGGGCGACAGAGCGAAATGATGAAGCCCGGTTAACCACGTCCTTGCCGCTGCGCCTTCGTCCTAGGACTTGCGGCGGATCCTGTAGAGGACGAACCGCTCCGAGCTCTCCAGCACCTCCAGCAGATCCGGCAGCGGATTTGCGGCCGGTGGTCCCAGCACATAGAGGTAGTCGAAGTCCCGCTGCCAGCTGCGGACGAATTGCGGAGCGTCCGCCGGCGGCTGGCCCGCCGCGATCGCGGCAAGCAGGCTGGAGGGCACCGGGCCGCCATAGGGGATGGCGATATCGCGCACCGCCGCGCGCGGCCGCACAGGCTGCTTGCCTTCTTCCGTGAACAGGTTGGGCACGAATGCGTCGGCATAGTGCACGGCGAGCGTCGGCGCATAATACATCGGGTAGGAGGTCAGGTCGGCGAATGGCGGATCGCCATTGTTGCCCGTGCTGCCGACGAGAACGCGCGCGCCGCGGTCGATCTTCTGGAACGAGGCGATCATCGCCGCGTAGTCGGCGCGATAAGGCAACCAGACCGCGAAGACGACGGCGAGATTGAGCAGGATGACGCCGCTGATCGCGGCGAGCGCCGCCATTCCCCAGGCCCGGCTCGGCAGCGACAGCAAGCAGAACGCCGGCAGGATCAGGGCCGCGGCGGGGATCACGCGAAGATCGACGAACGAGGTCCCGAACAGTTTTGAGGGAATGACGAGGTAGAGCAGCGCGAAACCGCCCGCAAGCCAGATCCCGGCCGGCTCGAGCCTGAGCACCCCGCGTCTTGCGGCCAACAGCAACGCGATCATCAGCGCCAGCGCCGTCGCTGCCCCCACCGTCAGATTGTAGCCGTTCATGATCCGGAGCGGCCAGACCGGCTTGAATGCGAGAAACCAATCATTGCCTTCGCTTCCGATTGCGCCTGACGTGACACGCATGATCACGAACAGCGCCAGCGCCGGCAGAGCCAAGGCGCCGAGCCGCGCGGCCGCGACGGGATACGCGACCTTGCCTTGGTGCATGCGCGACAGCTCGAACAGCCCGAGCGTTGCGCCGTAAATGCCGAGCGAAAAGAAATGCGCCACATGGAGCGCGGCGACGAAAATCACATTGGCAGCGAAGCGCAGCGGCCACGGGCCTTCGGCCAGCCGCAGATAGACCGCGATGCCCCAGAGCGCGAGGCCGAGCCCGAACTCGAAGTTCACGAACCCCCAGCTGAACGGCAGGCAATAGAGGAAGGCGAGCGCCGCGAAGCCGGCGAGACGGACATGCCCTTTTCGGACCCATTCGAGCAGAAGCGCGCCGGTGACGATCAGCAACTGGCTCAGCAGGAGAAACAGCCGCGCGGCGCTCTCGACGCTCATCATCCGCGCCAGCTGCGGCACCAAGAGGTCCATCCCCAGGTTGGGATAGAACGCCCAGGTCACCTCGTAATGCGGATTGGCATTGGTGGTGCCGTCCTGGTTGAGAATATACATGCGGGCGAGGTGATTGGGATAATCGACCATCGCCGGGATGGGGGTCAGCAGTACCGGAAGAAGCGAGACCGCCGCCAGCACCGCGAACACGACGATCGCTCCGGAACGATCGGAGCAGGCACGAGCCGGTATTGTGAGGGGCGGCTTGCTGAAAGGAACCATATGGGAGCGATTTCGCTTTGAGCCATCCTTCGAGACGCCCGCCGATGGCGGGCCCTCGGGATGAGGATCGAGTGTGTTGCGCTGGTTTCAACGAATACTGATGCTGCCTAGCCTCATCCTGTGGAGACCGCGAAGCTGTCGTCTCGAACGACGAGGCGCGCGCTCAGGTGAATGCACCTCCCTCGTTGCAACGCGAAGGAGGCGGCCTCAAGCAGGTCCTCACTGCGAAGGTGCCGCGGTCGCGGTGTCGCGGACATGGACCACCGCGATGTCGTCGGCATAGATCCGCTTCCAGCCCTTGAGCTGGTCGAGGATCTGCGGGCCCGGCGCGTCGGCGACCAGGAGCGTCGCGTCGATCTTCTGCTCGTCGAGCAGGCGCGGCAGCAACTCGGGCTTCTTGCCTTCGGTCGCCTTGAAGAAGTCCATCACGAATTTCTCGCCATAGAGCTCGGCGCGGCCGTCGATGAAGACGGGGATGTTGCGCGAGATCAGATAGCCGCCGAATTGATAGGCGTTGAAGATGCGCTGCGCCTTGCGCTGCTCGAGCAGGTCGACCGCCGCGACCGGAGTCTGCGTCATCGTGAAGGTGAAGCGGTGATGCCCCATGTAGAGCGAGGTCGATGTCCAGCCGGCCGCCGCGATCGCCAGCGCGCCCAAAGCGGTTATGGCGCGCTCCGGCCAACGGTCGACACCGGCCGCGTCAGGCTTGGGCCGTGGGAACATCTCCCCGAGCGGCTTCGCCAGCACCAGCGGCAGCAGGAATGCAAAGGCGTCGATGCTCCGGACATGAGTCAACGCGCTCCAGGTCAGGAACAGGATCAGGAAGATTCGCGGCGCCGACAGCACGAGGCCGCGATAGTAGCCGAATGCGATCAGGCCCAGCAGGGCGCCTTCGAACGGGGTGAAGGTGGCGAAGTTCGCCGGCATCCATTCGAGGATCAGCGTCAGCACCTCGCCGAGGCTGAGTATGTTGGTCGCTCCCTGCAGCGTCCGCCAGCCGTAGGGCGTGCAGCAGCTCGCAACCAGCGCGCCAATTCCGAACAGCACCCAGCGCGTGAACAGGGCGAGCCGGCGGCCCTTCTCGGCATGCTCGACCGCCTCGAGCGAGATCGGACCGATCAGCGCGAGTCCGAGCACGAAGCCACCATGCAGGTTCGCCCACAGCGCCATCAGCGGCAGCCAGGTCCAGGACGGCCCACTCCTGCGGTCCGCCGCGGCCATCAGCAGGCCGACCCACGCCACCATCACGGGCAGCGCCAGGATATGCGGGCGCGCCAGCACGTGATGGATCGACAGCAGCAGCGCCAGCATCGCGAACAGCACGGCGCGCGGTGCCTCGATATGCGCTTCGAGCAGATGGACGAGCAGCGCGAGCGCAAGCGCGATGGCGGCCGCGGTGAGGATGACCGGGCCTGCCCAGCCCCATTGTGCATGGGAGAAGGCGAACGCGACCTGCGACAGCCACGAGGTCGAGATCCACGGTGCGCCCGCTTGCGTGAAGGAATAGAAGTCGGAGGTCGGCATGGCGCCGTGATCGAGAATCCATTGCCCGATCTTGATCTGCCAGAACGAGTCCGAATCGTGAAGGAGCGTGTCGCCGAGAAATAGGAAGAACAGGTAGGTGCCGGCACCGACGCACAACGGCGCCAGGGCGCGCGCTCGGCCCTGCACGGCGATGCTGTTGGCGAAGGAAAGGGACATGCCGCCTCGTCGTCCTGTCGTTCTTGTCGGTTCGAGCGCGCGGCATTGGACCACGCCGATCATAACTTCGGGTAAATCGGCCAGATCGGCCGCGGCTTCGGATCCCGACAATTTAACGGATTGTTCTGGAGTTCGATTTACCATGGACGAATACACGTAATCCGCCCGCTGTTTACGCAGTCGAATTAACTGCGGCGCAATTCTTTGCCTCTAGGTTCGCCGTCGCGGTCGGGCGGCGCTGGGAAGCCGAAAAGACCAGATCAGTTGTAGCCTCGTGTACTCATTTGGAGCACTCTATGAAGAACCTCGTTGCGCGTTTCCTCAAGGATGAATCCGGCGCCACCGCCATCGAATACGGCCTGATCGCCGCCGGCATCGCGCTGGCGATCATCACCGTCGTCAACAACCTCGGCAGCACGCTGAACACCAAGTTCACCTCGATCTCGACCAGCCTCAAGTAAAGGCCGGACGACCAGTGGAATATCGAAAGAGCCCCGTCCCTGGCGGGGCTCTTTTTCGTACGAGGCGCCTGCAGCCGGACTATCGGCCGAGGTGCATGGTTCAGACGTTCGCTTTGGCAGGCGATGTGTGATGGGCCTCGAACATCCCGCTGCAAAAGCGACCCGAGGGCCCGCTGCAGCCGAAGGATGACTCGGCGCGAGCTTTGCGTCGGCGAAGGCCTGCGAGGCTGGCGGCCTTGTTTGGGCTCACCGTGATGCGGACGGCAGCTGCGTCGGCGCGTCGTCGCGGACGTGCACCACGGCGACATCATCCGCATAGAGCCGCTTCCATCCCGGCAGATGGTCCATGATTCTCGCGGCGGGAACGGTGGTGTTCAGCAGCGTCGCGTCGATCCGGTAAGTCTCGAGCAGGCGCAGCAGGGTGTCCACGTTCTTGCCCTCGATTGCATCGAAATAGTCGAGCACGAACTGCTCGCCATACAGCTCGGCGCGGCCATCGATGAAGCTCTTGATGTTGCGGGTGATCAGATAGCCGCCGATCGGAGCGGTGCTGAAGATCCGTTGCGCGTGTCGTTTTTCGAGCAGGTCGACCGCGGCCGCTGGCGACGGATTGCCGATGAACGCATACCGGCTCGGCGTGGCATAGGACCGCGTGATGCTCCAGCCGCCCGCGGCGATGGCCAGCGCCGCGATTGCGGTCAGGGCAAGGGAGGGCCGCGCCTCGCTTCCCTTCAGCGCGAGCGCTCTCGTCACTCCGAAGTGTTCGGCGAACGGCTTTGCCAGCACGAGGGGCGTCAACAGCGCGAAGGCCTCGATGTTTCTGACGTGGTTGAGTGCCGCCCAGATCAGCCCGAGCAGCAGGAATATGCGGGTCCATGACAGCACGACCCCGCTGCAATAGCCGATGGCGATCAAGCCGAGCAGGCTGGCGCCAAACATATCGAGCGAGCTGAAGTCGGCCGGCCTCCACTCTTCGATCACCGAGAGCAGCTTGCCGAGGCTCAGGATCTTGGTCGACGCCAGGAGCGTGTTCCAGCCATAGGGCGTGCAGCAGCTTGCCGCGAGCGCGGCAAGGCCGAACGCCGCCCAGCGTGCCGCCAGTGCAACCCGGTCCTTGCGATCGCAGGACGCGATCGCATCGAGGCCGATGGCTCCGATCAGGGCAAGGCCCATGACGAAGCCGCCGTGAAGATTGGCCCACAGCGCCATCAGGGGCAGCAACAGCCAGGACGGCGCGCTACGCCGATCGGCGGCCGCCAGCATCCCGCCGACGAAGGCGACCATGACGGGCAACGCCAACATGTGCGGGCGCGCGAGAAAATGACCCATCGACATGAAGAGGAGCGGGGTGACGAGCACGAATGCGCGTGCCGGCTCCAGATAGGGCTCGAGCAGGTAGACGAAGATCGCCGCGCTCGCGCCGATCGCGAGCGATGTCAGGATGACCACGCCCGACCAGTTCGACGGCTCGTAGACCAGCGCGAACAGGACTTGCGACAGCCAGGAGCTCGAGATCCATGGCTCGCCGGCGCGCGTGAACGAATAGATGTCGGTGGAGGGCATCGCGCGGTGTTCGAGGATCCACTGCCCGATCTTGATCTGCCACAGCGTATCCGAATCCCGCAGCATGATGTCGCCGACGCCCAGGAAGAACAGGTAAAAGCCGGCGCCGATGCAGATCGGCAAAAGCCATCGCGCGACGCCGCGGGCAGGAACGCTGCTGATAACGGAAATCGACATTGGAGTCTCGGGGTTGAACCACCGCGCGCGACGGCCCATCAGAACCTGAGCATGATCGCCTTTAAGTTGGGGTAAACCGCACCGGTTCTTCGTGACAGGCGGTGCAAGGATGCATTTACCATCTGCTTACGTGCAGCTCGGAGCTGCGTCGCGCTCGCATCCGCATTCGCATCTTACCGCTGTGTGTCTCTAGAAGTTCGTCATTGTTCGAGGCGCGTCCTCATGCCAGCTCCTGATCGGCTCCCGGTTCCCTGCAGGGCGCGGATCGCTATCCGGCCGCGTGCGACGGCGCGGCGTTCCATCGCGCAAGCAAAGTGCCCCAACGAAGCTGCCGAAGGCATGCGAGGCAAAGAACGACACAAGCGCCCGCGATGATATCGATGAAATAGTGGCCGCCGACGGTTGGTGTTGCGGCCAGCATCAGCAAGTTCAAGACCAGGAACGCCGGGAAAAGCACCTTCACGCCTCGGCTGGCGTAGATCAGGATGATGGCCAGCGCAGCGTGGAACGAAGGAAATGTGATCAGACCATTCACCTGCGTCAATGAAATGCGGGTCATCTCGCCGTTACGGAGTGCATTGAAATCGGCCAGATGATAGGCGTCGGCGCGCCCGACGACGTCAAAATAGACCCACGCGCTGGCGGCCGGAAATATCCATGAGATTGGAATGATCACGAGGAGCGATGTCACGAACAGCCAGACGAATTCGCGTATCCTTTCGAATCGCCCGCACGCACTCAGCCACAGCAGCAAGACAGCGACCTGCGGCATGCAGCTGTGATATGCGATGGTGAGGACCTCTTTGATCGTCGGTCTGGCCTCGACCCATTCGAAGAATGCCAGCCAATTCAGTCCGAGCAGGGCGTCGGCGGCGGCCAGCTGGCGATCGACCAGCGGAAACTTTGCGGTGACGGTCAGATAACTGAGGGTCGCGCCCGCGGCCGTAAAGGCAATGACCTGAGCGCAGGCCGTCGCCAGCTCGGCGATACGCCGATCCGGCCTAAAACTCGTGTAGACGATGGAGAGCAGGACGGCCGCGCAGAACGTCACCGCTTGCGTCGCGTCGATGGACACCGCCATCCCGGCGACGCGAAGCCATACGAAGTCGACGGCAGCGACAATGGCGATCGCGATCCACAAGCGTCGAACTTCGCTTGATTGATTCGTCACCCCAGCCCCTGACCTGACGGGGACGATGGAGTCGGCACATCCACGCATCGCTGCTCACGCATGTCGAGCATCAAGACCGCGAGGACAATGCCCCGATCCCGCGCCGCTCGGTCGATCCATCGAGAAGTCCGGGATCCGTGAACCCCTCTTGAAAGACCCTTAGCCGGCTTCCTCTAATATTTTCTTGACGTACCCTGTACAATTGCGGCGTGTGGACCGATGGGTTTGGCGCTGATCTGGACGGGAATCGAGTTTGATGGCGCGTGTCGGGTTCCGGGTCGCAGTCCCAGAGGGGTCTGACAACGGCCCGCTCATTCAGTGGGCTGGCGCCGTCGCCGATCCTCTCTTCGTCGTGCCCGCGACCTCCATCTTCGGATCCACCTTGAATGTGAGCGCCACAATGCCGCCGACAAGCGCGCAGCCGCCCAGGACCAGCAGTCCTGCCGTGAAGTTGCCGGTCGCGTCTTTCAGGTAGCCCATCATGTATGGCCCGGCGAACCCGGACAGGTTGCCTATCGAATTGATCGCGGCGATCCCCGCCGCAGCTGAAGTGCCCGTCAGGAAGGCGCTCGGTATCGGCCACAGCAGTGGAGGCGTCGCGGAAACGCCGATCTGGCTCAGGCAGAGCAAGCCGAGCACCAGCGCTGGCGCGGAGACCAGGCCCGCCCCCGCGAGGCCGACCGCGGCGAGAAGCATGGCAAAGCAAACATGCTCCCGACGCCTCAACGTTCGGTCGGAGTTGCGGCTGAGCAGGACCATTCCGATCGCGCCGAACAAGAACGGTACGGCGGCTAGCAGGCCGGTCTGGAAGTTGCTGATGCCGAAGCCCTTGATGATCGTCGGCAGGAAGAACGCGACGCCATAGCTCGCTGCGTTGAGACAGAAGTAGACGAAAGCGCAGGTGAGGACGCGAAGGTCGGTGAGCGCCTTGACAATGCCCACGTGCTCGACTGCCACCTTGTGCTGCCTCTCGGCCTCCAACCGTCGTTCGAGCCAGCTCCTTTCATCTGTGGAAAGCCAGGTCGCGAGGGCCGGCTTGTCAGTCAGGTAAAAGATGACACCGAAGGCCATCAGGATCGACGGCAACGCCTCGAGAATGAAGAGCCATTGCCAGCCATCGAGCCCAGCGCCAGAGATGTTCAGGAGAGCCCCGGAAACCGGTCCGCCCACGATTGACGAAAAGGGGATGGCCAGCATGAACAGCGAAACCACCCGGGCACGGTAAACCGAGGGGAACCACAGCGTCAGGTAGAAAATGATTCCGGGAAAGAAACCTGCCTCGGCCACGCCGAGCAGGAAACGCAGGATGTAGAACACCCATTCAGTCGAGAGCCCGGTCGCCCCGGAGATCGCAGGGATAAAGGCGAACAGGCCAGAGATAATGCCCCAGCTGAACATGATGCGGGCAATCCAGAGCCTTGCGCCGAACCTGTCCAGCGCGAGGTTGGACGGCACTTCAAACAAGAAGTAGGAGACGAAGAACAGGCCCGCGCCCAGACCGTATGCCGCCTCCGATAGGCCGAGCGCAGCGTTCATCTGCAACTTGGCAAAACCGACGTTCACCCGGTCGAGGTAGGCGACGAAGTAACAGACGAAGAGGAACGGCAGCAACCGCCACATCACCTTGCGGATGGTTCTTGCTTCGATTTCGTCCATGACACCTATACCTCCCTGGCCTTAGGTGGTCCTCAGGCGGCCGGCCGGTCGCTCCAGGGGCACCAAATCTGCTCCCCTTCAAATGAATTTGACCCGATGGATCAGTTTGCGCTGATGGTTGGGAGCGGAACAATGCAAACCCTGCGCTGGGATTTGGTTCCCCGATTTCTCGCGGGAATGGTCGCCGCGCGCGTCGTCAAGGCGGACGTCAATAGTGTGCGATAAGGTCGTTCTGGTCTGCTGATCGACGAGCGTCTCAGCTAGACGCGTGCGCTCCAAATTAGCACAGCTCAAGGCCTTGGAACGTTGTACCGCTGTGTAGGTTGGCTGAGCAGAATCCGAGGAGCCACAATGGTCCCCAAGATCAGCCAAAGAGCCAGCGGGTCAGGGTCTTGCTCGTGGAGGACGAATGGTTCATCCGATTTAAGCGTTGCAGAGCAGCTTCTAGACGCGGGGTTTGAAGTTGTTGAAGGATGCACCGCAGATGAAGCGATGGAGTACATCGCATCAGGCGAGCGGATTGGCGCGCTCATCACCGACATTGGCATGCCCGGAACCATTGATGGTCTTGAGCTGGCTGGGGAGGTGCGCGTCATGCAACCAATGCTCCGTGCTGGACCACATCCAGCATTGCTCGCGAGTCGGAAGCGGCCTTGAATGACCGAGGCCAGCGCCGTTCCGCCTCGGAATACCGATGTCATCTTAAGCTTCCTTCGACAGCGCCACCTGATCTTGACGTCAGACCAAGCCATGGCAAATCCCCTTAGTTGATCTTAATCCTTGAGCTCCGAGCGCCAGTATTCCGATCGCTTGGCCATCCAGTCCCGATAGGTCTCACCGTCGACTGGAAATCCGACGAGCCGGTTTTTCCATCAGCCGGATCGAAATACATGGCGGCTATGTAGTCGCGCGCGAGCTGGTCCGGCGTGAGTGGATAGACCATCTCGCGGTCCCATTCGCCAAAGTAGACGTCGTACGCTTTGCCGACGGATGCGTTGCCGCTTCGCACCTCCAGGACCTGCAACCGGACAAAGCTCTTGTCGCGAGAGTGCTGCTTCTCTGGGCGAATTTTCGCAGCAGGCGAGCGCAGTCACCATCAGCTGATCACGTTTGGCGACCATCCATTCAACTTCGTCGGCTTGTTCGGGATTCATCTGCTGTGATAGGCTGCTTGGGCATCGTTTTCCTCGCACGAGCGATGCGGGCTTGGCTCAATCGGGACAAATCGGGTGGATAGCATCGATCGTCGCCTTCGTGGGTGATCTCCGGTACTGGCGGCTTCAAAGTGTACCGATGTTGGCCAGGAATTTCGGGGACGTCAGGAATGAAACTCTTGCTTCCGGACCACAGTTCGTCGCGCGCACTTCATTAGAACGGACAGGTTGGATGAGAGCGCTTGTGTCCGTATCGATGGTCTGCGCGGTCATCGCTTGTGCGTCGGCAGCTCGCAGCGCCGAGCTTCAACCATTTGCTTGGCCGGTTGCCTGCGAGTTGGGAACGACGTGCTTCATCCAGAACTACGTCGACCATGATCCCTCCGACAAGACGTTGGACTTTCGATGCGGGCGCCGAACCTATGATGGTCACGACGGCACCGACATCCGGCTGCCCGATCTGGACATTCAGCGAAAAGGGGTCGAGGTCGTCGCGGCCGCTCCGGGGCGCGTTGCTCACATCCGCGACGGCATGGATGACGTTTCGGTCAAGGTCGTCGGCAAAGCCGCAGTCGCGGGCAGGGAATGTGGCAATGGCGCCGTCGTCGAACACGGCAACGGCTGGAGCACGCAATACTGCCACATGGCCAAGGGCAGTCTCAAAGTGAAGCCCGGCGACAGCGTGAGCGCCGGGCAGGCACTCGGGCTGGTCGGCCTCTCCGGAAACACCGAGTTTCCGCATCTCCATTTCACGGTGAGGCACGACAGGAAAATCGTGGATCCATTCGCCGAGGGCGCAGCAAGGGGCGAATGCAATTCCGGCCGCTCGCTGTGGCAGCCGACGCTAGGCGCCGTTTCGAACTCTCCGTCTACCGAGATCATCAATGCCGGTTTTGCGGATCGGGCGGTGACCATGGACGAGATCGAGACAGGTGAGGTCAAGCGATCCATGCCTCGCCCGCAATCGGACGCCATCGTTGCGTATGTTCGCGCCATCGGACTTCAGGCAGACGACGAGCTGGCGCTGGAGCTGAGGTCACCCGAGGAACAGGTCGTTGCGGAGTATCGCGCGCCGAAGCTGCCACGGGACCAGGCCCAGTATTTCGTCTCGGCGGGGCGGAAGCGCGCCGGCTCCCCCTGGCCGGTCGGCAGCTATCGGGCAACTTTCGTTCTGCGGCGACAAGGTGCCGAGATCGCGCGGCGGTCCTTCCAGGTGGATATCGCGCAATAGCCAGCTCGTCTCCCGCTCATTCCGCTCGGGGTTTTTGGGACGAGGCCCTTCAGCGCCAGGGTTGGCGCCCCCGTCCGCTCAGCATGGCGCTCCACGCATTTGCATCTTGTCATCGGCCCTGAATAGTTGTTCAGTCCTTGCGGGGCGATTTGCATCTTTTGCGTGACGAAGCGTTCGGCCGCAGGGCGTGCGGCCGGCGTGTGGGACAGGAAGCGCGCCATGGTTTATCGGCGGACGCATCAAGTGGTGAAGCGCCTTGCGGCCCGGCGCAGTGCCATCCTGGCGGCGGCGCGGGAGGCGGCGGCGGAAGGCGGGATGGCGGCGGTGCAGATCGCGCCGGTCGCGGTCCGGGCCAATGTCGCGGCTGGCACGGTCTATCGCTATTTCCCCTCCAAGGCCGACCTGATCTCCGAGCTCATCGCCGAGGTCTCCCGCGACGAGCTTGCGGCGATCCGGCGGGCGGCCGATGCCGCGCCGGGGCCGTCCTCGGCACTGGCGGCCGCCGTCACCACCGTGGCGGTGCATACGCTGTCGCAGCGCCGGCTGGCCTGGGGCATCCTGGCCGAGCCCGTCGATGTCGACGTCAGCGCCTCCCGGCTCGCCAGCCGGCGCGAGATCGCCGGCGAGATCGCCGGCCGGATCGATGCCGCCGTGCGCGCCGGCCATCTCCCGGCGCAGGACACCGCGCTGGCCGCCACCGCGCTGCTCGGCGCGCTGCATGAGGCCCTGGTCGGGCCGCTCGCGCCCGACAATCTCGAGGATCCCGTCAAGATGCGCGATGCGGTGCAGACCGTGACGCTGCTGGCGCTGCGCGCGGTCGGCGTCATGGACGCCCGCGCCCGCGGCCTCGTGGTGCAGCAGACGCTGCTGCCGACAGCGAAGGCATTGGTCGGGGCTTGAAAAATCGGCGCCGCGCGCGCCGCGGCGACCCGATCGCGTTCAGGCCATTGCGGGAGCGTGTCTTTTCGCGACATCCGGGCAAGGTCCGGCCAAGCGGCCGGCTACTGTGCATGGGGTTGTTTTTCGAGTTTTGTCTTGGCCGCCCCGGCGGGCCTCACATGTTCGCGTCGCCCTCGGGGCCGACCGAGGCGATGCGCACCATGTTGGTGGTGCCGGGGATGCCGAGCGGCACGCCGGCGACGATGATGACGCGCTGGCCGGCGCGGACGAAGCCGTCGCGGAAGGCGATCTGGCCGGCGCGGCTCACCATGTCGTCCTGGTCGCGCGCGTCCTCCGCCACGACGCAGTGCACGCCCCAGACCACCGCGAGCCGTCGGCCGGCGGTGATGTTCGGGGTGATCGCCACGATCGGCGGCTTCGGCCGCTCGCGCGCCACGCGCACGGCGGTCGAGCCCGACGAGGTCCAGCAGATCAAGGCGGGCAGGTCGAGCGTCTCGGCGATCTGCCGGGCGGCGTCCGCGATGGCGTCGCCCGCGGTGGATTCCGGGGCGGGGCGCTGGGCCATGATCACCGAGCGGTAGGTGGGGTCGCGCTCGACCTCCTCGCCGATGCGGTTCATGGTCGAGACCGCCTCGACCGGGAATTTGCCGGCCGCCGATTCCGCCGACAGCATGATGGCGTCGGCGCCCTCGTACACAGCGGTGGCGACGTCCGAGACTTCGGCCCGCGTCGGCACCGGCGACTGGATCATCGATTCCAGCATCTGGGTGGCGACCACCACCGGCTTGCCGGCGCGGCGCGCCATCCGCGTCATCTGCTTCTGCAGGCTAGGCACGCGCTCCAGCGGCAATTCGACGCCGAGGTCGCCGCGCGCCACCATCAGGGCGTCGGAGGCCTCGATGATGTCGGCGAGGCGGTCGATCGCCTGCGGCTTCTCGATCTTGGCCATCACGGCGGCGCGGCCGCGGATCATCTTCTTGGCCTCGAGCACGTCGTCGGCACGCTGCACGAAGGACAGGGCGATCCAGTCGATGCCGGTGACGAGCGCCGCCTCGAGGTCGGCGCGGTCCTTCGGCGTCATCGCCGAGACCGGCAGGTCGGTGTCGGGCAGGCTGACGCCCTTGCGGTCGCTCATCCTGCCGCCGACCACGACCCGCGTCAGCGCGTGCTCCTTGGAAGTCTCCTCCGCGATCAGCCGAACCTTGCCGTCGTCGAGCAGCAGCGCATGGCCGGGCCTGAGCGCAGCCAGGATCTCCGGATGCGGAAGATGCACGCGCGTGGCATCGCCCGGCGTCTTGTCGGAATCCAGCGTGAAGGTCTGCCCGTTCTGGAGCTGCACCGCGCCCTCCGCAAAAGAGCCGAGTCTCAGCTTCGGGCCCTGCAGATCGACCAGGATGCCGATCGGGCGGCCATAGCTGCTCTCGACGTTGCGGATCGTCGCCACCAGCTCCCGCATCTTGTCATGCGGGGTGTGGCTCATGTTGATGCGGAACAGGTCGGCGCCGGCCTCGAACAGGCGGCGGATCATCGCGAGGTCCGAGGAGGCGGGTCCCAGCGTCGCGAGAATCTTGATACGGCGAAGACGCCTCATGGCTTATTTCCAGACGGGGGTGGCAGGCCGGGCGAGCCCGGGGGCGTAGCACCGGGCGGGCTATTGGGCAAACCCGGAACGCCGCCCGGGCCCACGGGGCCGGGCAGGCCGGGCACGCGTTGCTGCGCCGGCTGTTCGTTGGCGTCGGTCAGCTGCACCGTCCAGGCCCGCTGCTCGCCGGTGTCGACCTCGAAATAGCCGGTGCGGTCGTAGCCGCGCGCCAGGCAATCCTCGGTGCCGCGGATGGTAAACTCCTTGTCGCGCGAGCACATGAAGGCCTGGCCCGACCATTCTCCGCCACGGTCGTAGTCGATGGCGTAGATGTAGTAGTAGCGGGCGACGAGGGTGCCCCGCAGCAGCGTCTCGCAGGAACGCGAGGAGATGTTCCACCAGCCCTCGGTGGTCCAGCCCTCGGCATCCTTGTAGCCGAGCGCGATCCCGACCCGGCTCGACGTGTTGTTGCAGAGGCGGAAATCGGCGGAGGCCGGGCTGGCGGAGAAGCACAGCAAGGCGATCACCAGCACCGGAACCAACCGGGCGAGCAGGCGAAACGGGAAGCGGGGAGATTCGGCAATCATTGTCGCGGAAAGCTATACCAGATCATTGACGATTTGGCGCAGGGCTACCCCATAGCCAGGCTCCGGCCCGTGTGCGCCGTGATATGGCAAAATCTGTGACAGGACCCATCTGATCCCGTAACGGTGACCGCCGCGGGACGCCTTAGGGAAGACAGCCATGGCAATCGACGACAAGACCAGAACGGAGCTCGAGGCGGCCGCTTTCCGGCGCCTGGTCGAGCATTTGCGGAGCCGGACGGACGTCCAGAACATCGACCTGATGAATTTGGCAGGTTTCTGCCGCAACTGCCTGTCCAACTGGCTCAAGGATGCCGCGGACGCCCAGGGCGTGCCCTTGAGCAAGGACGAGAGCCGGGAGGCCGTCTACGGCATGCCCTACGAGACCTGGAAGGCGAAGCACCAGGGCACGGCGACGCCGGAGCAACTCGAGGCGATGAAGAAGGTCCATCCGCACGGGCATTGAGCGGCCATCGGCAGCCTTCCGAGTCGCCCCACACAACAGCTTTCTTCCAGTGGCCGCAGGAAGGTGTGGGCGCGCTGTGGACGAGCGCGATGCTTGCTTGAACGCTGGCGGCGCCAACCCTAAGGGTTCTGCCAGCACGCGCGGTGAGGGATGCCGGCGTCACCCCGTTTTGCCAGTTTCATTGGGAGTACCTAGATGGCCACCTCCGCCGCCGTCCGCGACGACGAGCCCGCGACGAAATTTGCCAAGGACCAGCTCAAATCCATCATCGAGCGCATCGAGCGGCTGGAGGAAGAGAAGAAGGCGATCTCCGACGACATCCGCGACGTCTATGCCGAGAGCAAGGGCAACGGCTACGACGTCAAGGCGCTGCGCACCATCGTGCGCCTGCGCAAGCAGGACCCCAACGAGCGCGCCGAGGCCGAGACCATTCTCGAGACCTACATGCAGGCCCTGGGGATGATCTGAGGCGCATCGCCTGATGTGTCGCTGTTGCCCGGATGGAGTGATCCGGAAATCCGGGCTACGAACCGGTGATGTTGCCCTTCGTCTTTGAACGGAGACTGCCGTGACTGCGCCGCCGCCGCCGCGCGAGGTGAGCCGTGCGCTCGGTGCTCTTCCGGCTCCGATCGGCAGGCGGCTGCTCCAGGTGCGCGAGCTGATATTCAAGACAGCCGCTGCGCATGACGATGTCGGCACACTCACCGAAATGCTGAAATGGGGCGAGCCTGCCTATCTTACGGAAGAGACCGGCAGCGGCTCGACCATCCGGCTCGGCCGACTGAAAGGCTCCGACCACGCCGCCATTCTCTTCAACTGCAGGACGACGCTGGTCGATACTTTTCGCGAGCGCTTTCCCGATCAATTCGAGTACCGGCAGACGCGGGCGTTGCTATTGCCTGTGACGGGCAAGCTGCCGAAGCAGGAGCTGGCGGTGTGCCTGTCGCTGGCACTGACCTATCATCTCGACCGGCGCGGGAGGAAGGCGCGGTAGGGCCCGGTGAGCGGAGCGATATCCGGATGTCTCGGCGCGTGCCGCTTTCCCGGATGTCGCGTACATCCGGGCTACGAAACGAGTTCTTGGAAATAGCCGCGTCTATCAGCGCAGCGCGGCGGTGCGCATCACGAAGGACGTCGTCTGGAGCTTTGCGGTCGCGCTGCCCGAGAAGCTGTCGCAGGACAGGCCCGGCATGGGGTCGTCGGCAAAGCCCATCGCGATCACCGCCTGCGGCTTGAGGAAATAGCCGCGCAGGGCCGCGGTATCCAGCTCGCCCATCAGCGTCACGGACATTGCGCGGCTGGCGCTCGGCGACAGCATCACGATCTTGAGCCAGATGCTCTCGCTCCTCGCCGCAGAGAGGCGGGTGGCGGTTGCGATCCTGCCGTCGATGCTCTTGCCGACCACCGTGTTGATCTCGGTTGCCTGAGCCATGCTGCGGGACGCGGCGGCCGCGCGGGCGGTGCGCGGAATCGGCGCCGAGGCGGCGACGACGTTGGCGCGATCGACCGGAGAGGCGGCCGGCGCGTAAGCCAGCGCCTGAAGGGTTGCGTTGGAGACGCTCGCGGTCGGTTGCGGATCGGTGGCCGCGGCCAGCGCCTGGCGCGCCTTCAGCGCGGCGATCTGCGCCGGCGTCGCCTGCTGCGGCGCGGCCGGAACATCATCCCAGAACCCGCGGGCATTGATGATGTCCGCCGGCGTCTCGGGCTTGCCGGTCGCCGGCTTGTCAGCAACGGGGGCCGGCTTGGGCTTGGGTGGCGCAACGATCAGCGCATCGGCCGAGGCAAGCTGGAGGGTTGCGGCGATCTGCGGCTTGGCGCGCGGCGTCGGCACCGGCTCGGCAGGCCTGGCCGCAGCGACGACGGTCGGTGCCGCCGGCTTGGCGGCCGGGGCGGGCGCGCCCTCGTCATCCTCGTCGCTGGCGGCCGGAGCGGCCGACTTGCTCTTGAACAAGGCGGCAAAGAAATTCGGCTTGCTGCCGGCATCATCGCCGCTGCCGCGCCGCTCGATCTCGGCCTTGGCGAGCTCATAGTTCTTCAGCGGCACGCCATCGGTCGGCAGATGCACGGTCTTGCCGTCCGGGAACACGCGGGCGAGCTGGTCGTGCGTCATGCGCGGCCAGTGCCGGACGCTGCCGGTGTCGAGATGCACGAAGGGCGAGCCCGAGGTGGGGTAGAAGCCGACGCCGCCGCGTTGCAGGCGCAGGCCGGCGAAGCGGATCTGCTCCAGCGGCACGCCGGGAATGTAGAAGTCCATCGCATGTCCCAGCATGTGCTGGCTGGAGCGCGCCACGCCGGAGGAGCGGCGGCGGAGCATGGCGTTGGTGGTGGGGGAGCGGTAGGCGGAGATGATCTGGATCGGCTGCTTGCCGTCGACGTCCTTGTAGACTTCCCAGAGGATGTCGAACAGGCGACGGTCCATGACCGTCTGCTCCTGGCTGCGCCAGTCGCGCAGGAAGTGGTTGAGCTGCTTCAGCGCCGCTTCGTCATAGCGACCGTCGCGCTTGAAGGTGACGGTGAGGTCTTCGCCGGAATGGGTGTGGTGAAAAGAGAGCGTCTTGGTCTCGTTCAGCGCGGCGGCGTCATGCACCGAGCCCGCGGCAGCAAGCAGCAATGCGGCAGCGAGGCCGATCCTGGATCCGGCCTTCACTCCCGCATGGGACAACGACAGCACAGCGAATTTGCGTGCGAGACCAGTCAGCACGTATGAGCCCACCCAGTCGACGAGCGTTCAAATGGACTCTCCCGCCAACCCCGTTAGCAGCGCGAAAGAGGATGAACGCTTTCTTAAAGCGAGAAGGTTAATTCGAGGTTGACCTTCCCGCCCCCAAAACCAAGTCAGAATAAGATCCTAAGCGGTTGACTGTGGCAAAAAAACGCCCGCTCAATAGGGAGACGGTGGGACATGGTTAACGTCAGCAACTCCATCCAGAGGATGGAGTTGCTGATTTCGTTGCAGAATTCTCAGGAATGGGCACGCTTGGCGGGCGTCAGCGGGTAAACACCCGCTGCTGCTGCGGCCGACGGCCGACCGGGGCAGGCGGCGCGGCCGGGGTCGGCGCCCCGAACAGCCGCTCGAAGAAGTTTGACCCGGACGAGCCGAAGCCTCCGGCATTGTTGGCCACCGCCACACCCGAGGGCAGCGTCGTTGCCGGGCGCGAATAGCTCGGCTGGGAATGGGCGACGACGGCCTCCAGGTCCTTGCCGCGGTTGTTCTTCAGGATGCTGATCATCGCCGCGTCGCGGCCATAGATGTCCTTGCGGAACTGCAGCTTGCCCGCATCATCCACGAACGCGGTTTGATAGGTGATGTTGACCGGGATCGGGGTCGGGAATTTCAGGTCGATCTCGCTCTTGCCGTACATGCTGCGGATGCGCTCCGGCGTGTACTTCTCGTTCGGCATGACGATGTTGAGCAGAACGGAAGCGTACTGATCCGGATTCTGCACGCGCATGCAGCCGTGGCTGAAGGCACGCTCTTCCTTGGCGAACAGATGCTTGTCAGGCGTGTCGTGCTGATAGACCAGGAACTTGTTCGGGAAGTTGAAGCGGACGCGGCCGAGCGCATTGGCTTCACCGGGCGGCTGGGAGATGTGCACGGAGCCGTCGCGGTTCTGCTCCAGTCTGAGGCCCATGCGCTGAAGCACGGTCGGGTCCTGCTGCAGGGCCGGAAGATACTCGTTGTAGACGATCGACGGCGGCACGTTCCAGGTCGGATTCACCGTGATGTACTTCATCGTCTCGGTGAGCAGCGGCGTCGCGTGCTTGCCCGGCTTGCCGGTGACAACGCGGGTGGCCCAGACCTGCTGGCCACGCTGCATCACCTTCAGCGTGAAATCGGGAATGTTGAGGATGACATAGGCATCGCCCAGCGCGGGTGCGCCGAGGTCGCGCGGCAGCCAGCGCCAGCGCTCCATGTTCACCAACACAACGTCGATCTGCTTGTCGCGCTTGGGCGAATTGAGCGCCTTGACGGTCTTGTCGTCGAGGATGCCGGTCGCCTTCATCTCCGCGCCGCTCTGGAATTTGCGCACGGCTTCGGCTACGGCGGCGTCATAGCGGGTGTCGCCGGCGTGCTCGGCGAGGCCCAGCTTGGCGCGCAGCTGCGGCACGCGCGGGTCGTCCACGACGATCTCGGCCTGCTTCTTGGTGGCCGGCGTGTATTTCAAGGCCGGGCCGTCGGCTATCTCGATCACCGGCCCGTTGCCTTGGCCGCGCAGCTCGGCGAGCTTGGCTTTCAGCTCCTTGTAGAGCTTGTGCGGCGGGTTGTAGCTCTCGAGCGCTGCGGACGCGTCGGCCGCTGTCGTGACCTTGGCGAGCACCTCGTTGGGGTCGACCGGATGTTCGGGATAGAGAATGTCGCCGCTCGCCTGCGACCAATGCATGCGGCCGCTCTGGGCATGCCGCGCATAATCGAACATGCTGGCCGTGAGTTTGAGCTCGGCATCGGCAAGCGCATCGGGCGCCGTGGCCGCGGCGAAATCCGGCACCGGATAGTCCGCCGGATTGAGGCCGTCGGAGGCCGCGTCTTTCAGCCGTGCGATCACGCCCTTGGCTGCCGGGGTCAGGCTGCCGCCCTGCGTCCAGACCGGCGCAAAGTCGCGCGCACCGTAAAACTTCTCGACCGCGGCGCGCTCGTTCTTGCGGTCGAAGTGCCGCGAGGTTTTGGCGCCGATGATATCTTTCAGCCTGTCGGCGACCGGCTGGTCTGCCGCGGGGACGTTGCTCGCGGCCTTGACCGGCTCCGAGGCCGGAGCGGCAGCGGGTGCAGCTGGTGCGGTCGCAGTATCGGCCTTGGCGGGCTCAGACTTTGCGGGTTCGGTTGCTAGGCTCTCGTTCTTCGGCGCCTCAACGGCA
Organism: Bradyrhizobium sp.; assembly: GCA_035575945.1. Lineage (GTDB taxonomy): Bacteria > Pseudomonadota > Alphaproteobacteria > Rhizobiales > Xanthobacteraceae > Bradyrhizobium. The sequence continues at coordinate 460,269 of DATLXF010000031.1, forward strand.
GGCGTGGTCGCGACGTCGGAAGGCTTCGGCTCCGGCGCGGCTTCCGCCTTCGTGGATTCCCTGGCTCCGTCCTGAAGCGTCGCGGTGGTGTCGAGCTTGATGTCTGAGGCGGACGGGGGCGGGACGTCGGCGGGCTCCGGGCGTGGGATCGCAGCTTCGATCGCAAGCTCGGCAGCGCTGCTGCGCGCCTGGTCCTGCGCCAGCGCTGCGCTGGCCGACACCGTGAGGAAGGTCGCCGCGACCATCATCAAGACACGGTCAAAGCCTGCACGGTGGTTCAAACAGTCACGCATTGTGTCGCACCCCTCGGGTAAGCTGTCCCTCGTGGAACAGCTTTGTTATCGCCAATTGAGTTTCGGCTAAACCGCGCCGGCCCCTCGAAAGTTGCACGCCTGCACGCAACGATACCTACGCAGACGATATACAGGCCCCGATTTTGCAGCCAGCGCTACCCGGGACAACTCACGACAAACTGACTTCAAGGGAGCCTCTTGGCAACGGATTGTGCGCTTCCGCGACGCGCTTTTCCTGTGTCTGTCACTTCCGGGTCACGGTTCAACCGCAGCCGGATTCCGTCGTCGAACGAACGGCTTACAATGGCTGACGCGAGTACGCGACGTTCCCGTTCGTGTCAGGGTCAGAGCGTCTCCTCACCGCTTTTGCCGCCGTGACCGGGAACCCCGGCTTCATCGAGTTTGCGATAGAGCGTCGATCGGCCGATTTTGAGGCGACGAGCCACCTCGGACATCTGGCCCCGATAGTGCGAGATCGCGAAGCGGATGATCTCGTTCTCCATGTCCTCCAGCGTGCGGACATCACCTGTGGCGGTGAGCATGGCGAGAGACCCCACTTGGGGGAGTGGAGCGATTGGTATCTCGTTACCTGATACCATGGACGGCATTGCCGGCTCGAGCATCAGGGGGGCAGTCGGAATATCAATGACGGGATGCGTCTGCGAGGCCAGGAGCGGAAAATCGCCGAGGCCAAGCTGGTCGCCATCGCTCATCACTACGGCGCGATAGACCGCGTTCTCGAGCTGACGGATGTTGCCGGGCCAGTCGAGCTGGGCAAGGTGCGCCACAGCCTCGCCGCTGATGCCGGCGATCGGGCGGTTCTCCTCGGCGGCGAAGCGCGCGATGAAGTGCCTGAGCAAATGCGGGATATCCTCGCGTCGGGCGCGCAGCGAAGGGATCGTCAGCGGCAGCACGTGCAGCCGATAGAACAGGTCTTCCCGGAAATGTCCCTGTTTTACCCGCTCCAGGAGTTTGCGATTGGTCGCCGAGATGATGCGCACGTCGACCTTGACCGGCTTGCGGCCGCCGACCGCCTCGACCGCGCCTTCCTGGAGCGCGCGCAAGAGCTTGACCTGCGCGGTCAGCGGCAGTTCGCTGATCTCGTCCAGAAACAGCGTGCCGCCATGGGCCTCGACGAACTTACCCATGTGCCGCTCGGTTGCGCCGGTGAAGGCGCCCTTTTCGTGACCGAACAGAATGGACTCGACGAGGTTGTCGGGAATCGCGCCGCAATTGACCGCGACGAACGGCTTGGCCTTGCGTTCGCCACTGCCATGGATGGCACGGGCGAACATCTCCTTGCCGACCCCGGACTCGCCCTCGATCAGCACGGGGATCGCGGAATTTGCCGCCTTCTGGGCGGCGCGCATCACGCCCGTCATCGCTTCGGAGCGGGTGATGATGTCCGAGAAGGTCAGCCGGCCCTCGCGGCTGTGGCGGATGCGCTGCAATTCGCCCTTGAGCGCGGACGTGTTGAGCGCGTTGCGAAGCGAGACCTGGAGCCGCTCCATGCCGACCGGCTTGACGACGAAATCGGCCGCGCCCGCGCGCATCGCCGAGATCACGTTGTCGATGCCGCCGTGGGCGGTCTGCACGATGACGGGGATGCTGAGGCCGTGTTCGCGGATTTTCGCCAGCACGCCCATGCCGTCGAGGCCGGGCATCACGAGATCCAGGATCACGCCGTCGACGGTAGGGCCGTCGGGAGCGGTGAGGGCGGCGATGGCGGCGTCGCCGGAGTCTACCACCACCGTCTCATAGCCGCATTTCTGCACCATGTTCTCGATCAGCCGGCGGGCTACAGCGTCATCGTCGGCGATCAAAATACTGGCAGCCATGGTGTTCCCCGCACGCTACTACTATCTGTCTCGAATCGGGGCACTCTGGCCGAAGCCGATTAACGCGCGCTTAAACCTTGATGCCTCCGCCCGCCGTCGCGATTGTTGAACACAGGTTTCCCACACAATGATTTCGCGCTCCAAATCCGCTCTCCGCAAGCCTTCCGTCAAAACGTCCGCCAAGAAATCTGTCGCCAAGGCAAAGCCCTCCAGAACGTCGACCGCAAAGCCTGCGAGCAAAACCGGCAAGCTTCCGGAGTGGAACCTTGCCGATCTCTATTCCGGGATCGACGCGCCCGAAGTGGCGCGCGATCTCGAACGAATGGATGCCGCGTGCGTCGCCTTCGAGACCGACTACAAGGGCAAGCTGGCGACAGGGACAGCAAACGAAGATGGCGGAAAATGGCTCGCCGAAGCGGTGCGACGCTATGAGGCGATCGACGATCTCGCCGGACGTCTCGGCTCCTATGCCGGGCTCGTTCATGCCGGAGACAGCGTGGACCCGGCGATTTCAAAGTTTTACGGCGACGTGTCCGAGCGCCTGACGGCGGCGTCCACGCATCTGCTGTTCTTCGCGCTCGAGCTGAACCGGATCGATGACGATATTTTGAACCGGGCGATGCAGGCTGCCGAGCTCGCGCACTATCGTCCCTGGATCGAGGATTTGCGCAAGGAGAAGCCGTATCAGCTCGACGACAAGCTCGAGCAGCTCTTTCTGGAGAAGGCGCAGACCGGATATTCGGCGTTCAACCGGTTGTTCGACCAGACCATCTCCGGCCTGCGCTTCAAGGTCGGGGCGAAGGAGCTCGCGATCGAGCCGACGCTGAATCTCCTGCAGGATCGCGAGGGCGCCAAGCGCAAGAGTGCGGCGGAGGCGCTGGCGAAGACCTTCAAGGCCAATGAGCGCACCTTTGCACTGATCACCAACACGCTGGCCAAGGACAAGGACATCTCCGACCGCTGGCGCGGCTTCAAGGACGTCGCGGATTCCCGGCACCTGAACAACCGGGTCGAGCGCGAGGTGGTGGATGCGCTGGTCGCCTCGGTCCGCGCGGCTTATCCGAAGCTGTCGCATCGCTACTACGCGCTCAAGGCGAAGTGGTTCGGCAAGAAGCGGCTGGCCTATTGGGACCGCAACGCGCCGCTGCCGTTTGCGGCAACCGATGTCATCGCCTGGCCGGAGGCACGCAGCATGGTGCTGACGGCCTATCGCGGCTTTTCGCCCCAAATGGCCGACATCGCCGAGCGCTTCTTCACCGACCGCTGGATCGACGCTCCGGTGCGGCCGGGCAAGGTGCCAGGTGCTTTCTCGCATCCGACGACGCCGTCGGCGCATCCCTATGTGCTCATGAACTACCAGGGCAAGCCGCGCGACGTGATGACGCTCGCGCATGAGCTCGGCCATGGCGTCCACCAGGTGCTCGCCGCGAAGAACGGCGCGCTGATGGCGCCGACGCCGCTGACGCTGGCGGAGACCGCGAGCGTGTTCGGGGAGATGCTCACCTTCCGGCGGCTGCTGGCCCAGACCAGGAGCGCCAAACAGCGGCAGGCGCTGCTCGCCGGCAAGGTCGAGGACATGATCAACACCGTGGTGCGGCAGATCGCCTTCTATTCCTTCGAGCGCGCGGTCCACACCGAGCGCAAGAACGGCGAACTCACCGCGACGCGGCTCGGCGAGATCTGGCTGTCGGTGCAGGGCGAGAGCCTGGGGCCCGCAATCGAGATCAAGGCGGGCTACGAGAACTACTGGATGTACATCCCGCATTTCATCCATTCGCCGTTCTACGTGTACGCCTATGCCTTCGGCGACTGCCTCGTGAACTCGCTCTACGCCGTCTACGAGAATGCGAACGAGGGCTTTGCCGAGCGCTATCTCGACATGCTCGCCGCCGGCGGCACCAAGCACTATTCCGAGCTGCTGCGCCCGTTCGGGCTGGACGCCAAGGACCCGAAGTTCTGGGACGGCGGCTTGAGCGTCATCGCGGGGATGATCGACGAGCTGGAGGCGATGGGCTGAGGTCCTCGGGCTCTCACGGCGCGTAAAACATCTGTTGAACTGAGTCCCAGGGGCGTTTTACAGATGTATAACACGCGGGAGCTACAGCCATGAAAATTGAGATCAAGAAGATCGGCAATTCGGACGGTTTGCTGCTGCCGCGGGAGCTGATGCAGCGGCTCGATCTCAAGCGCGGCCAGCAATTGCATGTGGTGGAATTGCCTGGCGGTGGTTTTCAGTTGTCGCCCTACGACCCCGATTTCGAGCGGACGATGGAGATCGCCGACGAAATCATGGACAAGTATCGCGACACACTCGCTGCGCTCGCAAAATAGTTGGCGATGGGCATGAGCGATTCTCATGAGCCGCTCTGGGTTACCTACAAGCAGGCTGTCGCAATTCATAGTCGACAGCTCCGGCGCTTCGGTGGTGCGCCAGGGTTGCGCGACGAAGGCATGCTGCGCTGGGCGCTGGAGCGCCCGATCAACAAATGGCGCGCCGAACAGGCCCCGTTGGACGAACTCGCTGCAGCCTATGCATTCGGCCTCGCGAAAAATCATGCATTCGTCGACGGAAACAAGCGCATCGCCTTCATGGCGATGATGGTCTTTCTTCACAAGAACGGCGTAGCCTTCAGTCCCGATCCGGCGGAAGCGACGACTATCATCCTCTCTCTCGCCGCCGGTGAAGTCAGCGAAGATAGTCTGACGCGCTGGATCCGGGACAATTGGAATTCCAAATGACCTGATTTGCGGGAAACCCCGCCTCGGTGCCGTTGCTCTGCCCAAATCTTTCAGGTATCCCAGCCCGAGAATTCGACTTTCGACTGGGGACATTCCATGGCTGACCATAGCGAAGTGGCCTACACCACCGCGGACGGCAACGATTACGCTGCCCACGAGCAGACCTATGAGGGCTTCATCAAGCTGGTGAAGTACGGCACGGTCTCGGTCGCGCTCATCGTGATCCTGATGGCGATCTTCCTCACCTGATCATCGCCTGCCGCACCGCCAGCGCCGTCGGTGCCCATAAAATTTGCATTCAAGCCGGTTCCAAAACCGGTATCCAACGTTGCGGGAGTAACGCTAGGTTTGCGTGCGCGCTTTCTCCCGCGCCGCCGGAGGGACTATGAAGATCGCCGTTGCCAAGGAAGTCGATCCGTCGGAGCCGCGCGTCGCCGCTTCGCCTGATACGGTGAAGAAATTCAGGGCGCTCGGGGCCGAGATCGCCGTCGAGCCGGGTGCCGGCATCAAGTCGGGCCTGCCGGATGCCGAATTCACCGCGGCCGGCGCCACCGTCAGCGCCGACGCGCTGAAGGACGCCGACATCGTCATCAAGGTGAAGCGCCCCGAGGCGTCCGAGCTGTCGCAGTACAAGCGTGGCACCCTCGTCGTCGCCATCATGGACCCTTACGGCAATGATGCCGCGCTGAAGACGATGGCCGATGCCGGTATCGCTGCCTTCGCGATGGAGCTGATGCCGCGCATCACCCGGGCGCAGGTGATGGACGTGCTGTCGTCGCAGGCCAACCTCGCCGGCTACCGCGCCGTCATCGAGGGGGCAGAGGCCTTCGGCCGCGCCTTCCCGATGATGATGACGGCCGCCGGCACCGTTCCGGCGGCGAAGGTGTTCGTGATGGGTGTCGGCGTTGCCGGCCTGCAGGCGATCGCGACCGCGCGCCGTCTCGGCGCGGTGGTCACCGCCACCGACGTTCGCCCCGCGACCAAGGAGCAGGTGGAATCGCTCGGCGCAAAATTCCTCGCGGTCGAGGACGAGGAGTTCAAGAACGCGCAGACCGCCGGCGGCTACGCCAAGGAGATGTCGAAAGAGTACCAGGCCAAGCAGGCTGCGCTCACTGCAGAGCACATCAAGAAGCAGGACATCGTGATCACGACCGCGCTGATTCCGGGCCGGCCGGCGCCGAAGCTCGTCAGCGCCGAGATGGTCAGGTCGATGAAGCCGGGCTCCGTGCTGGTCGATCTCGCCGTCGAGCGCGGCGGCAATGTCGAGGGTGCGAGGCCGGGCGAGGTCGTCGAGATCGATGGCATCAAGATCGTCGGCTACACCAATGTCGCCGGCCGCGTCGCGGCCTCGGCCTCCAGCCTCTACGCGCGCAATTTGTTCTCCTTCATCGAAACCATGGTCGATAAGAAAGAGAAGAAGCTCGCCGTCAACTGGGACGACGAACTCGTCAAAGCCACTGCGCTCACCAAGGACGGCGCCGTCATTCACCCGAACTTCCAGCCCAAATCATCTTAAATCGGGTTCAAGGAGAGCCGCCATGGAGCATGCAGCACAGCTCGTCGACCCCTTCATCTTCCAGCTGTCGATCTTCGTCCTCGCCGTCTTCGTCGGCTATTTCGTCGTCTGGTCGGTGACGCCGGCGCTGCATACGCCGCTGATGAGCGTCACCAACGCGATCTCCTCGGTGATCGTGGTCGGCGCGCTGCTCGCGGTGGGTGTCGGCATGATTTCGAGCGGCTCGGGCTGGGCGCGCGGCTTCGGCTTCGTCGCGCTCGTCTTCGCCTGCGTGAACATATTCGGCGGCTTCCTCGTCACCCAGCGCATGCTGGCGATGTACAAGAAGAAGTCGAAGTGAGCGGCCACCTCGGGCTGAAGGGATCAATGGGGACCTGAGATGAGCGCCAATCTCTCTGCATTCTTGTATCTCGTGGCGGGGGTGCTGTTCATCCTGTCGCTGCGCGGGCTGTCGAGCCCGGCAACCTCGCGCCAGGGCAATCTGTTCGGCATGATCGGCATGGCGATCGCGGTCGCCACTACGCTCGCAAGCCATCCGCCGGCCGATGGCGTGGCGTGGATCCTCGTCATCCTCGCGGTCGCGATCGGCGGCGGCGTCGGCGCGGTGATCGCCCGACGCGTGCCGATGACCTCGATGCCGGAACTGGTCGCCGCCTTCCACTCGCTGGTCGGCATGGCCGCAGTGCTCGTCGCGGCCGGTGCGTTCTACGCGCCGGAGGCCTTCGGCATCGGGACCCCCGGCAAGATTCATCCGCAGAGCCTGGTTGAAATGTCGCTCGGCGTCGCCATCGGCGCGCTGACCTTCACCGGCTCGGTGATCGCGTTCCTGAAACTGTCGGCGCGCATGAGCGGCGCGCCGATCCTGCTGCCGTACCGCCACATCATCAACATCGCTCTGGCTCTGGCGCTGGTGTTCTTCATCGTCGGCCTCGTGCTGTCGGGCAGCGCGTTCGACTTCTGGATGATCGTCATCCTCGCGCTGGCGCTCGGCGTGCTCATGATCATCCCGATCGGCGGCGCCGACATGCCGGTCGTGATCTCGATGCTGAACTCCTATTCCGGCTGGGCCGCGGCCGGCATCGGCTTCACGCTCGGCAATTCGGCGCTGATCATTACCGGCGCGCTGGTCGGCTCCTCGGGCGCGATCCTGTCCTACATCATGTGCCACGCGATGAACCGGTCCTTCATCTCGGTCATCCTCGGCGGCTTCGGCGGCGAAACGGCTGCGGCCGGCGGGGCGGCAGGCGAGCAGAAGCCCGCCAAGCTCGGCTCGGCTGACGATGCCGCCTTCATCATGAAGAACGCCTCCAAGGTCATCATCGTGCCCGGCTACGGCATGGCGGTGGCGCAGGCCCAGCACGCGCTGCGCGAGATGGCGGACATCCTGAAGAAGGAAGGCGTCGAGGTGAAGTACGCCATTCACCCGGTCGCCGGCCGCATGCCCGGCCACATGAACGTGCTGCTGGCCGAAGCCAACGTGCCGTATGACGAGGTGTTCGAGCTCGAGGACATCAACTCCGAATTCGCGCAGGCCGACATCGCTTTCGTGATCGGTGCCAACGATGTCACCAACCCGGCGGCCGAAGAGGACAAGACCTCGCCGATCTACGGCATGCCCGTGCTCCAGGTCTGGAAGGCCGGCACCGTGATGTTCATCAAGCGCTCGCTGGCTTCCGGTTATGCCGGCATCGACAATCCGCTGTTCTATCGCGACAACACCATGATGCTTCTCGGCGACGCCAAGAAGGTCACCGAGAGCATCGTCAAGGCGATGTAACGCGAGGCGGTGAGCCTGCGGCTGGATGTCATGATATTGCTGTGGAGCGGTCGCAAGCCCTAATCTCAAACATGGGACGGGCCGAGCAATGATGACCATCGTCAAGTGGACCGCCATCCTGCTCGTGGCCGCCTACCTCGCCGGTCTCCTCGTGCTGTACGTCCGCCAGCGCGAGATGCTGTTTCCAATCCCACCCGTCGGTCGCACCGTTCCCGCTCCCGCGGGCCTGCCCGAAGCGGAAGAGCATGTCCTGACCACATCGGACGGCGAGAAAATCATCGTCTGGCACGTGCCGGCGAAGCCCGGCCGCCCCATCGTCCTTTATTTTCCTGGCAATGGCGATTTCCTCGCGGGGCGCGTCAGCCGTTTCAAGGCGATGACGGCCGATGGCACCGGTCTCGTTGCACTGTCCTATCGCGGCTATGCCGGCTCGAGCGGCGCGCCGAGCGAACAGGGCCTGCTGCGCGATGCTGCGGCAGCCTATGCCTTCACTACCGCGCGCTATGAAGCGGGGCGGATCGTCGTCTGGGGCTTTTCGCTCGGGACGGGCGTAGCGGTTGCGCTCGCCTCGGAGCATCGCGTCGGAAAGCTCGTCCTGGAGGCTCCCTATACCTCGACCGCCGACGTTGCGGCTTCATCGTTCTGGTTCGTTCCGGTGCGCCTGCTGATGCGCGATCCGTTCCGCTCCGACGAGCGGATCGCGCGGGTCGCGGTGCCGCTCCTCGTGATGCATGGCACCAAGGATGTTGCCATTCCGATCGCGTTCGGTAAGCGTCTGTTCGCTCTCGCCCATGAGCCCAAGCGGTTCGTTTCGATGGCTGGCGGCGGGCACGACGATCTCGATCGATTCGGTGCGATCGAAGCGGCGAGAGATTTCATTGACCGCTGACGATTTGTTTGCGCACCACATTTCGGCGCTCACCGTGGTCCACTTGGCCCTCTTGCGCGCGCGGTCGCCTGATCAGGCTATGGCATTGAATCCGGCGCCCGATTTGCTACTGCTGCCGAGCCCCGATCAGGAGAATTCCGATGCTTGCCGCCAAATCCGAGGTTCAGGTCGACAATGAGCAGGTCCGGGTGACCGAATGGCGGCTCGCTCCCGGCAGCGCCACGGGGCATCACACCCACGGCATGGACTATGTCATCGTTCCGGTCGTGGCGGGAGAGATGACCATCGTGGCGCCGAATGGCGAGCGGTCCAAAGCGCAACTCGGGGCGGGAAAGTCATATTTCCGCAAGGCTGGCGTCGAGCATGACGTGCTTAACGAAACCTCAACCGAGATCGTGTTCCTTGAAATTGAGCTGAAACCGTAGTTCGCCGCGCCTGTTTGCCATCGATCCGTCGCAGTTGATCCCTCACAATGCCCTAAAGTTCCCGCATCAGATGGCGCGGGGAGTGGCCGAGAAATGCTGAAATACCTCGCTAAAATCTCGACGGATATTTTCCCCTCGGTGCTCGCAACGATCATCGGGGCTTACATCGTTAACCACTACATCAATGCCAAGCCGGCGGCCGACACCCCAGCCGTCGTGGCCGCGCCTGCCCAGACCGGCGGTGACGGCAAGCCCTCGGATACGGCTCACCATCCTGCTCCCGGCGTCAAGGCCAAGGGCATTTCCGAGAAGAACGTCACCGAGAGGGCGACGGTCGAGAAGCCGGCCGATCATCAGCCGACGGCCGAGACCAAGGCCGCAGACGTGGCTCCCGAATCCAGCCCGCGCGGCCGTCCCTCTTCGCGCGACAAGGCTGCGGCCAAGGCGGCTCCAGCTGCATCCATTCCGGTGGTTGAGGCCACTTCGGCCTCGACTGCAGCTTCCCCGGCCGCCACCCCCGACGCCAACGATCTCGCGCGCGCTGCGATCGAGCGCCTGCGCAAGTCGAATGAGGCCAAGGCTGCTGAGGCCAAGGCTGCTGAGGCCAAGGCTGCTGAAGCCAAATCTGCCGAAACCCGGCCTGCCGAAGTTCGCTCGGTGGAGACCAAACCGGCGGAGAAGCCGGCGACGGAGGCTGCAGTGCGGGAAATCGCCCGCACGCCGGAGGCCCCGCGGGTCGTCAATGTCGAGCCGTCCCCGGTTCGTCCGCTGCCGCCGCCAATTACGGTCTCGACGCCTTTGCCCGAGGCCTATGGCAATAGTGGCCCTAATACGCCCTACACCGCCACGATCGGCAACGACAATCCGAACCGGGTGACGCCGCCGGCTGACATTCCCGTGCCGGTGATTGCGCCACCGCTCGATCTGCGTGCCGATATGGGCGGCGCCATACCGCGGCCGAAGAAGACGAACGTCGCCGACGAGATGCTGTCGGGAATGAAGTCGATGTTCAACGCCGTTCTGCCCAAGAGCGTCACTCCCGACTGAAGCATGATCCGGAAAAGCGCGAAGCGGTTTCCTGGGAATGACCATGCGCAAACAACCGCCCAGAGCGCGATGACGATTCACCCAAATCTCGGCGCGGCGTACCGCCGCGATGCGCCAAACCGTCAGCCGCCAACGCGGGCGAGGCCGCTGCGGGCGGCGTCGTCGCGGGGACGAAGCGCGACGGCCCTGGTGTAAGACGCCGCCGCCTTGGCCTTATCGCCCAGCCGCTCATAGACTTGGCCGCGCGTGGTCCAGACCTGGGCGTTATGTGGATCGGCCTCGGAGGCTTCGTCCAGATCGGCTGCGGCCTCCTTGACCTTGCCGAGCGCGAGATGGCTGTTGGCGCGGCCGAGCAGCGGCTCGGCCTTCTGCGGGTTGAGCCCGCTGGCGGCGCTGAAATCGGCAATGGCGAATTCGTGCTCGTTATTGCCTTGGTAGATCAGGGCGCGGCCATAAAGCGCCTGTGCGTTGTAGGGATCGAGCCCGACCGCGCGATTGAACTCTTCGAGCGCAGCCGCGGTCTCCCCCGACTTGGCAAGGAACTGGGCTGTCGTGGTGTGGGCCTGAGCTTCCGCGACGTTACCGGCGCCCACCGTGCTCGCGGCGGGGGCGGGCGCCTTGGAGACGTCCTGTGCCTTGTCCTTCTCAGGGAGCAACGATCCCAGATCGAACGAGCAGCCGCACAGCGCAATTCCAGTCAAGGCCACCGCAAGCGGCGGCTCCCAGATCCGGTGTCGTCGCGGAAAGCCGCGCTGAGGGAAAGGGGAAGCCATCTAGGTTTCGCTCGCGCTTGAGCTTGATCCTCAAAACAATAACGCGGGCCCGTGGCCCGCGTCATCGAAAACTGAAGTCTTGCTAAGTCAGGTCAGCGCGGTCCGCGCGGACCTGCACCCGGGCCGCCACGGCCGCCGCGATCACCGCCGGGACCCGCGCCGAACACCGGCTTCGGCTTCATCGGCAGCAGGCCTTCGCGCTGCAGCTTCTTGCGGGCGAGCTTGCGTGCACGGCGCACGGCTTCGGCCTTTTCGCGGGCCTTCTTCTCGGAGGGCTTCTCGTAATGACCGCGGAGCTTCATCTCGCGGAAGATTCCCTCGCGCTGCATCTTCTTCTTCAGCGCCTTGAGGGCTTGATCGACATTGTTATCGCGGACGAGAACCTGCACGCGGCATCCTCTTCAGGTGGATCGGATTTAAATTCTGGTAAGTCAAAGGGGATGGCAAAACGCGCAAGCCCTTAGCCTTGAGCGCGCCGATGTATCAGACAAAACCGAAGATGTCCACCGGCCAAGCGGATTTTCGGGCCAAGTTCGGCCATGAAATGCGGCGAAAATACCTCTGGGCGGCCCCGATTTGGGCGGTTTGACGGCCACGGGCCGGGCCCGGAGTTGTTCCGTATCCTGCAAGGAGGGGACCACATGGACATGAAAAAATACGCCGCCGAAGCCATCGGCACCTTCTGGCTCACATTCGCAGGCTGCGGAAGCGCAGTGATCGCGGCCGGCTTCCCTCAGGTCGGCATCGGCCTTGTCGGTGTCTCCCTCGCTTTTGGCTTGAGCGTGGTCACCATGGCCTATGCGATCGGCCACATCTCCGGCTGCCATCTCAACCCGGCCGTCACCGTCGGTCTGGCCGCCGGCGGCCGCTTTCCGACCGGCCAGATCCTGCCTTATGTGATCGCCCAGGTGGCGGGCGCGATCGTCGCCGCATCGCTGCTCTATGCCATCGCCAGCGGGGCGCCCGGCTTCGACGTCAGCAAGGGCTTTGCGTCCAACGGATATGATGCGCATTCGCCCGGTCAGTACAGCATGATGGTCGGCTTCCTCACGGAAGTGGTGATGACAATGATGTTCCTGTTCATCATCATGGGGGTGACGCATGGCCGGGCGCCGGCGGGTTTCGCGCCGCTCGCGATCGGGCTCGCGCTGGTGATGATCCATCTCGTCAGCATTCCCGTCACGAACACCTCGGTGAACCCGGCGCGCAGCACCGGTCCGGCGCTGTTCGTCGGCGGCTGGGCGCTGTCGCAACTCTGGTTGTTCTGGGTTGCACCGCTGATCGGCGGCGCGCTCGGCGGCGTGATCTATCGCTGGCTCAGCGAGGAGCCCACGGGCGTCGTCGCAGGCGCAAAGACGGCGTGAACTCAGCGGCGGGGGATCGCAGCTCGAAACTGCGGTCCCGTTACTTGCCTGCGGTGGGGCGCACTTCGGTGACGTGACCCATCTTGCGGCCGGGGCGCGGCGCGCCCTTGCCATAGATGTGCACGGTCGCGCCGGGTACGCTCAGCCACTTCTCGTAATCGTTGATCTCGTCGCCGATCAGGTTGGTCATGGTGACGATATCGCCATGCCGCACCGGCTTGCCGAGCGGCCAGCCGGCGATGGCGCGGATGTGCTGCTCGAACTGCGATACGGAGGCGCCATCGAGCGTCCAGTGTCCGGAATTGTGCACGCGCGGGGCGATCTCGTTCACCAGCACCTTCGGCCCGGTGCCGCCTGCGAGCACGAACATTTCGACGGCGAGCACGCCGACATAGTCGAGGGCGCCTGCGATCTTGCCGGCGATGCTGCGCGCTTCCTCGGCGAGCGCATCCGGGATCGGGGCGGGCGCGCGCGAGATCTTCAGGATGTGGTCGCGGTGCTCGTTCTCGGTGACGTCGAAGCACTCGACCTCGCCCGCGGCGGCGCGCGCGGCGATCACCGAGATTTCGCGCTCGTAGGGTACAAAAGCCTCCAGGATCGCCGATTTGGTGGCGAGGCTGGTCCACACCTTGGCGATGTCGTCGCCGTCGCGGATGATGGCCTGGCCTTTGCCGTCATAACCGAAGCGGCGGGTCTTGAGCACGGCAGGAAGGCCGATCCTGACGATCGCCTCGCGCAACGAAGCTACCGAGGTGACGTCGGCGTAGGCGGCCGTGCCGATGCCGAGTTGCGTCACGAAATCCTTCTCGGCGAGGCGGTCCTGGGTGGTCTCGAGGATTTTGCGGTTGGGCAGCACCGGGCGGCGCGCATCCAGCACCATCGCGGCCGCTGCCGGCACGTTCTCGAATTCGTAGGTGATGACGTCGACATCGCTCGCGAACAGCTCGAGAGCCTCGACGTCGGCGTATTCGGCACAGGTCGCGTTCAGCACGACGTCAAACGCGGGCGAATCCGGATCGGGCGAGAACACCTGGCAGCGAAGGCCGAGCCGCGCCGCGGCCATGGCGAGCATGCGGCCCAATTGTCCGCCGCCGAGGATTCCGATGGTGTCGCCGGGCTTCAGCTTCACATGCCTGGTGTCCGTCACGCCTTGTCCTCCGGGCGCTCGGCAACCGCGTCCGTTTGTGCCTTGCGCCAGGCGGCGAGGCGATCCGAAAGAGCCGGGTCGGAGAGCGCCAGCACGGCGGCCGCCAGCAATGCGGCATTGATCGCGCCGGCCTTGCCGATGGCGAGGGTCCCAACCGGGATGCCTGCAGGCATTTGCACAATCGAGTACAGCGAATCGAGGCCCTTGAGTGTCTTGGATTCGACGGGGACGCCGAACACCGGGAGTTCCGTCAGCGCCGCCGCCATGCCAGGCAAATGGGCTGCACCGCCGGCGCCCGCGATGATGACCTTGTAGCCCGCCGCCTTGGCGCCCTTGGCGAAGGTAAACAGGCGGTCGGGGGTGCGGTGGGCCGAAACGATGCGCGCGTCGGCCGCAACACCCAGCGCTTCAAGCGTGTCGGCGGCATGGCGCATCGTGTCCCAGTCTGACTGGCTTCCCATAATTATGGCGATCGGCGCGGTCATGAGGTCAATTGTGCCCGGAAAAACAGAAGGATAGGCCAGATTAACGGTTCCGGCCGGCGGCTAGCAAGGCGGTGGCAAGGAGAAGGGAATCCACTATCCTGTCTTGGTGAATCCCCGCAAGCCTTCATTGAGCAGGATGCCCATGAAGAAACCAAAAAGGGCAAGTGCTGCGAAGGCCAAGAAGGGCCGGAAGACTCGCGCCGGCCGATCCCGAGCCGCTCCGAAGCCGCCCGCCAGGCCCGCCTTGTGTAGAGTGCCGGCCGCGAACGACAGCCGGGCGACCATCCGCGATCTCAGGAGCAGGCTGAAGGCCGCCCTGCTTCGGGTCGCGGAACTCGAGGCGGCCGCAGATACCGACTTCCTGCTCGAGATTCCCAACCGGCGCGGCTTCGAGCGCGAGTTGGCGCGTGCCATCGCCTATATGAAGCGCTATCGCGCCAGCGGGGCGCTGATCGTGCTCGACGTCGACCGGCTGAAGCCTATCAACGATTCGTTCGGTCATGCCGCCGGCGACGAGGTGCTCAAGGCGATCGTCGCAACGTTGACGCGCCAGGTGCGCGCCTCGGACGTCGTCGGCCGGCTCGGCGGCGACGAGTTCGCGCTGCTGCTCTGGAATCTGAGCGAGACCGATGCCAAGGCGAAGGCTGCGGCCTTTGAGCAGGCGATCGACGAATTGTCCTTCGTCTTTCGCGGCCAGCGCGTGACCGCGGGCGCCTCCGCTGGCGTCGCCTTGCTCGGTCCGCAGTCCGATGCCGGTCTCGCCCTGGAGGCGGCGGATGCCGCGATGTATGTGCGCAAGGCACAGCGCCGGCACGAGCCGCGGATCAGGCTGGTCAGCAGCGAGCGCTAAAGCATGATCCGGACCCGAAGGCCCGCGTCAGCGCAAAGTGCCAATCGTCTTCCGGAAAGATCATGCGCAAAAACCAACCGACAGCGCGCTGACGCTTCAATCGAATCTCATCGCGCCTCAGAGGGTCGCAAGATCTTCCGGCACGTTGCCGAATCTGCGCAGTAGCGTCGCGTCCCCGAACTCGCCGGTCATGGGATCGCCGCTGCGGCTGAACGCGACCGCGCCGATATGGCCCGCCCCGCGCGCCAGAATTTCTGCGCGCCGCAGCGCCGCCGTCGGCGACTGACACTCCTCCGCCGCGCCGGCAACGGGTGATCCGTCGTCATCGATCAAAAAGGGCATTGCAACGTAATAGGTCACATCCGACATGGCGTTGCTCCGATCTCCAGAACTACGCGGCGCTGCTCTTGCTCAACATCATGCCGCGCGAGGTCTCCGGAATGCAGCCGGCGGAAATCGCCGCCTGCAATTCCTGCAGTTCAGCTTCCAGATATTCGTTGGCCATGATCAGGGCCTTGATGGTGCTGCGCAGATTGCCGTCGCACATTGCGATCGCCTGATCGCAGGCCTGCTCATAATGGCTGTTGTCGAAAAGGGCGTTTGTCGACATCTACGCTGTCCTTTTGCCTCGTCGTGGCGTTCTTGAGGTCCTGGCGTGCATCCCGCGTCCTTTCGCGGGACCGCGATTGACTGAATGTTCCTATTTTGTTCTATTGGAGTCAAGCGGATTCAACTACGGCGATAAGCGAGGAAAGACCGGCTCGGGGCTCAGGCTATGATGTCGGGGGTTATCTGGTCTTCGATGAACGCGATGCGGTCTCGCAACAACAGCTTGCGCTTCTTCAGCCGCTGTAACCGCAACAGGTCGGGGGCAGGCGATTGATGCAATGCATCGATCGCCGCATCGAGATCTCGGTGTTCCTGCTGCAACCGGGTGAGCTCTGACTCAAGCTCACGCTCATCTTCATTGGTCATGTCTGCGGTGGCCGAAAACCGATAGGCGTGAATCTGGGCTGTGGACGCCCTGTGGAAATTATCGTCCTTGCGCCGCGCGATCGCAAGCCATCTGCGACGCTCGCCCGCTGATCTACCGCAACATATTTCTGCCGGGGGCCGCGGCGTCGCGCAGACACATTGATATCATGGATTTTTCCCGCGTGGTTCCCCTTAGTCACGCTTCGTTACATATGAACTTTCAAAAATGACACTGCGACGACGGATACCCATCGACAGGAGAAATCGGTGATGTAGACTTCGTCGTCCGGATCGAATCCTGAGGTTCAACCCCACCGAGGAGGTTTCGAATGACAATTCAGGCACATCTCGTTGAATTGGAACGGAAGCACAAACTGCTCGAAAACGAATTGCACGAAGCTCTCGTGCACCTTTCAACAGACGACCTGCAAATTGTTGAGTTGAAGCGCCGGAAGTTGATGGTCAAGGACCAGATCGAGCGTCTGAAGCACAGCGACACGCTCCACTAGTAGCCCCGTAACAGTGTAGAGTTTGATCACGTCCTTCACGCAGGGATGAGAGCAATCGTGCTCATCCCTGCTGCAAGGTGCGCACCGCGCGAGTTGGCTTGCGCTGCGCACCTTCACGCTTGGGCACATCTTCCCGAAGCTAAGTCTCATCCAACTTGCGCGAAAGTTCCAACTTGCGCGAAAGTGTTCAGAAGCGCGACGAGATTTGGATGAGATGAATCGTCATCGCGCTTCGGGGTAGTTGTCTATGCATGACCTTTTCGGAAGACCGCTTCACACTTTGCGCTGTCGGCCGTTCGGTTCGGGATCATGCCTTAGACGTTCGCGAGTTCGGCGACGTGATCGGCGATCGCCAGTGAGGATGTCAGTCCCGGCGACTCGATGCCGAACAGATTGATCAGCCCTGCGACGCCGTGATCCTGCGGGCCCTGCATCAAGAAGTCCTGCGTGGCCACAGCCGGCGGCACGATCTTCGGGCGGATGCCCGAATAGCTCGGTATCAGCGCCCCGTCGGGCAGCGTCGGCCAGTATTTGCGGATCGCCGGGTAGAAGCGCCCGGCGCGAGAGGGATCTACCTCGTAGTTGATCCTTTCGATCCATTCGACATCAGGTCCGAAGCGCGCCTGCCCTGCCATGTCCAGCGTCAGGTGCACCCCAAGGCCGCCGGGCTCGGGCACCGGGTAGATCAGGCGTGAGAACGGCGCCTTGGCGCTGCAGCTGAAGTAGTTTCCCTTGGCGAGATAGGCCGGCGGAATCCGGTCCAGCGGCATGCCGTCGATGTTGCGCGCCACAGTCGTCGCCGACAGCCCCGCGGCGTTGACGAGAAGTCTGCATTGCAACGTCATCGGTGCCTCGCCGCCGGCATCGATCTCGATGAGGCCCCCCGCCGCCTTGGCGCGGATCAGCGGTGTGTGAAATGCGAAGGCGGCGCCGGCGTCTTCGGCTTCGCCGCGCAGAGAGAGCATGTAGGCGTGGCTGTCGATGATGCCGGTCGAGGGCGACAGCAGCGCAGCGTCGCAGGCGAGCGCCGGCTCCAGCGCGCGCGCGGCCTCGCCCGAGAGCAGCTGCATGTCGAGCACGCCGTTGGCCTCGGCATGTGCCTTGATCGATTGCAGTTTCTCGGTCTCTTTCAGGCTGGTCGCGACGATCAGCTTGCCGCAGTTCTTGTGGGGAATGCCGCGCTCGGCGCAGTAGCGGTAGAGCGCATGCTTGCCGGCCACGCACATGCGCGCCATCCAGCTCCCGGCGCGGTAGTAAATGCCGGCATGGATCACCTCGCTGTTGCGCGAGGAGGTGACGGTGCCGATGGCTTCGGCCTCCTCGAGCACGATCACCTCGCGCCCGGACTGCGCGAGTTTTCGAGCCACCGCAAGACCGACCACGCCGGCTCCGATCACGACGCAGTCGACCCTATCCATGATTGTGCAGGTTGTCCGCTGGAAGGGTCGGCGGCACCAGGGCGGGGAACGGCCGCGCGAGGGCGTTTTCCATTAAGAGGGCGTTCATCATGTCAGGGCAATTGCCGTATTTCACGTCATATATTTCTGTTGTGCCAACAGGCGTTTACCCGATCCAAACCCGCCAGGCCAGACAATCCGACGTTGAATCGCGGGTGGCTGATGGCTGAGAAGTACTGGCACGTGGGCAGCACGCTTCCGATCGCTGTGCAGGCCTTCCTGTGCCTGGCCGGCGCGCTTGCTCCTGCGCGCGCCTCCGCGGCATCGGACAGCCTTGCCGTTCCGGGCGGTCTCGCCCAGCTCGATCCCGGCGTGATCTGGGAAACCCTGATCGCCGGCATCGTGCTCTGCTCGTTCCTCGCTGCGATCGTGCTATGGATCCATTCCTGGCTACGCAGGTCCAGGCGTTTGCAGTTGCGGCGCAACGCCTTCATCTCGTCCGCCATGAACAACCTCAACCAGGGCGTGGTGATGACGGACGCGCAGCGCCGCATCATCTTCTGCAACGACCGCTATCTCGAGATCTATGGCCTGACGCGGTCGGATATCCGGCCGGACATGACCGGCTACGACATCCTGAGGCTGCGCCGCGAGCGCGGAGTCCTTGGCGTCACCGACGACGAGTTCTACGAGAAGGCCGCAAGCAGCAACGGCCTGATCACCGAGCTGCCGGACGGGCGGGCCATCCTGGTGAAGTATTTCGTACTGCCGAACGGAGGTTCGGTGGCGACCCATCTCGACGTCAGCGAGCAGCGCAGGCTGTCGCAACAGCTCGCCTCCACCAAGCAATTCCTTGAAAGCGTGCTGGACAACGTGCCGGCCTGCGTTGCCGCCAAGAGCCTGGAGGACGGCCGCTACATCTTCGCCAATACCGCCTATGAGCGGTTCTGGGGCTTTTCACGAGACCATGTCGTCGGCAAGAATGCACGCGAACTGTTCGCGCCCATCTCGGCGGACGGCATCGACGCGGCCGACCAGGCGGCGCTCAATTCGCCGGATGGACAATTCCGCAACGAATTCGAGGTCGAGCGGGGCGGGGAACGGCGCATGGTCGCCTCGATCCGGATCGCGGTGCGCAACGAAGGCGACAGGCCCGGATTTCTGCTGCTGGTGTTCGAGGACGTCACCGACCGCCGCTCGCTGTCGCAGGAGCTGGAAAGCACCAAGAAGTTCCTCGAACTCGTGGTCGACAACATCCCGGTTGCGTTGATCGTGGAGCAGGTCAAGGACGGCCGCTATCTGCTCGCCAACCGCAGCGCGGAAACGATCCTCAACCGCAAGCGCGAGGAAGCCACCGGCCTGACCGCCTCCGACATCTTCAATGCGAAGGAAGCCAAGCTGATCATCGCGCGCGACGAGGCCGCGATCAAGAAGCGCGGGATGATCACCGAGGAGCATCCGATCTCGACCAAGGACGGCCTGCGCCTGTTCCTGACCCGCCGTGCCACCGTGCTCAGCGATGCCGGCGAGCCGCAATATCTGATCAAGACCCACGAGGACGTCACCGACCGCCGGCAGACCGAGTCGCGCATGGCGCATATGGCCTATCATGACGGCCTCACCGATCTGCCCAATCGCGCCGCCTTCCTGCAGGCGCTGATGCAGATGATCGAGGCTTGCGAGGGTACGGGCGAGGAATTCGCCGTCCTCTGCGTCGACCTCGATGGCCTCAAGGAGGTCAACGACGTCTTCGGCCATGCGCTCGGCGACAAGCTCCTGATCGAGGTCGCCCGGCGGCTCGATGATTCCGCGCGGGGGGGCCTCGTGGCGCGCCTGTCGGGCGACGAGTTCGGCCTGATCATCGACGGCAAGCAGCCCGATGCGGGCCTCGCATTGGCGCAGAAGATCGGCGAAGCCGTCGCGGAGGATTTCCAGATCGACGGACGGCCGGTCCGCGCCGGCATCACCGCGGGCATGGCGGTGTTCCCGCACAATGGCACCGATGGCGCCTCGCTGCTCGCCAATGCCGGCGCAGCGCTGTTCCGCGCCAAGCAGAAGTCGCGCGGCACGATCAGTCTCTACCAGCCGGAGATGGACCAGCAGATCCGCGACCGCCGCGTGCTGCACCAGGACCTTTCGATGGCAGTCAAGAACGGCGAGCTCTCGCTCGCCTTCCAGCCGCAGGGGGCCGCGGGTCACAGCGTCGGCGAGAGCGAGATCATCGGCTTCGAGGCGCTGGCACGCTGGCAGCACCCGGTGCGCGGCCAGGTTTCGCCCGCCGAATTCATCCCGATTGCCGAGGAGAGCGGCCTCATCGTCGAGATGGGCGAATGGATCCTGCGCGAGGCCTGCCGTGAGGCGGCGTCCTGGCCGAAGCAGCTCCAGGTCGCGGTTAATTTGTCCCCGGCGCAGTTCATGCACGGTGACGTGGTTGGCCTCGTCCACTCGATCCTGCTCGAGACCGGACTTGCGCCCGGCCGGCTCGAACTCGAGATCACCGAGGGGGTGCTGATCGAGGATTTCGATCGCGGCGTCGCGCTGCTGCGCCGCTTGAAGGCGCTTGGCGTCCGCATCTCGATGGACGATTTCGGCAGCGGCTACTCGTCGCTGAGCTACCTTCAGGCATTCCCGTTCGACAAGATCAAGATCGACCGCGCCTTCATCATCAATCTCGGCCGCAACCCGCAATCGGCTGCGATCGTGCGCGCGGTCATCGATCTCGGTCACGGCCTCGACATGTCGATCATCGCCGAGGGCGTCGAGACCGTCGATCAACTCGCCTTCCTCGCCAGGGAGGGCTGCGACGGCGTGCAGGGCTATCTGCTCGGCAAGCCGCTGCCGATCGGAAAATATGCCGCGCTCGTCGGTCGTGCCGAGGCGGTGGTGGAGCTCGCGCTGAAGACCGGTTAGAGCGCTCTCGAGCGGAGTGGATCCCGGCTCGCCTCGAGATAGGGCCCTGTTCCGATTCATTGCGACGGAATTGGCTCCAAAGCGCGATGAGATTTGGATGAATCGTCATCGCGACTTGGATTGTCGTTGACGCATGATCTTTCCCGCAAAACCGCTTCGCACTTTTCCGGATCATGCTCTAGTGATGAGAGCGCTGCGCTTCGCTCCCATTCGACGGCTTCATGGCGGATTACGATCTTGCGATCATCGGCGGCGGCCTGAACGGTGTCAGCCTCGCGCGCGATGCGGCCGGCCGCGGCCTGCGGGTCATCCTGTTCGAGCAAGGCGATCTCGGTGGCGCGGCATCGTCGGCAACACCGCGACTGATCCACGGCGACCTCTCGGTGCTGGAGCGGCGCGGCTTCTGGCGGGTATGCCGGGCGCTGGCCGAGCGGCGGACCTGGCTCCGAATCGCGCCCCATCTGGTCCGGCCGATGCGCTTCGTTATCCCCGCGCATTCGGACCAGCGCCCGCCTTGGCTGCTGCGCGCCGGCCTGCTCCTCTATGACAGCCTCGCCGGCCGGGGCGGCCTGCCTGAAACGACGACCCTCGACATCACGCATCATCCGGTTGGCAATGCGCTGAAGCGCCCATTTGGCATGGCCTTCGAATACTCGGACTGCGTCGTCGACGACTCCCGCCTTGTCGTCCTCACGGCGCTGGACGCCGCCGAGCGTGGCGCGTCGATCCGGACTGGAGCACGCTGCGTACGTGCTGATCGAGCCGACATCTGGCGGCTCGCCGTGGTTGATCGCGGACATCGCCGCTCCGTCACGACCCGGGCGCTGGCCAACACCACCGGCGGCTGGACATCGATGGTCGCGGAGACGGTGCTGCGCCAACCGCCGCCCGCCGCGACGGCCATGCAGATGAGCCAGATCGTTGTGCCCAGACTGTTCGAGACCGGGAACGTCTACGTCTTCCAGAACAATGATGGCCGGCTGATCTTCGTGAGCCCGTTCGAGCGGGAGTTCACGTTGATCGGCACGGTTACGCATGATTTCACCGGAGATCCCGCCATCGTGGCGATGTCCGGGGCGGATATCGGCTATCTCTGCGAGGCCGCCAGCCGCTACTTCCGCGAGCGCGTCACTCCAACCGACGTGGTCCGAACGGTGTCCGGCACCAATCTGGGGCCGGCCTCCGCGCGACGGCTGGACGGTACGACGCTGTTCCACGCGCGTCGGCGCGAGGCGCCGCTGATCACGATGTTTGGCGGCGACGTCACCACCGCGCGCTGGCGCGCCGAGCGAGCCGTGACCAAGCTGACGCCGTTCTATCCGATGTCGCCGCCCTGGACCGCCGGCGCAGCGCTGCCGGGCGGCGATTTCGCCTGGGACCGTTTCGACACCGAGGTCGACCTCGCCCGCGAGCGCTGGCGCTTTCTGTCGGAGCCGGAAGCCCAGCGCCTGGTCGCCGCCTACGGCTTGCGATTGTCGGCCGTGCTCGGCGAGGCAAGGACACGTGAGGAACTCGGTCCCGCTTTCGGACCCGAGCTGACCGGCGCCGAGGTGCGCTATCTCATGGCCCGCGAATGGGCGCGATTTCCGGATGACGTTCTATGGCGCCGTTCCAAGCTAGGCCTGACCATCCCTGCGGTGGACAGCGAGGCGCTGGCGGCGTTCATGGCGGGCGTGAGCGATTCATTCCGAACCGGTTGAGCAAAGGACGCTCCGCCGCTAGCGTGCGGCGGAATCGGGGTTGGTAGGGATCATGGCGGAAGAATTGTCCGGAGCGGACGTTGCGATCAAGGCGGCTGGCGGAGATGCATTTCCCGCGGTGGGGCAGCCGCTATTGCACATCGAGGGCGTCGCCAAGACCTTTGGCACGTTCCGCGCCGTGGATGGCGTCTCGCTCGACATCAAGGCGGGCGAGTTCTTCGCACTGCTCGGTCCGAGCGGCTGCGGCAAGACCACGCTCTTGCGCATGCTCGCCGGATTCGAGGCGCCGGACCAGGGCCGCATCCTGCTCGGCGGCAAGGATATCGCGCAGGCGCTGCCGCATGAGCGTCCCATCAACATGATGTTCCAGAACTATGCGTTGTTCCCGCATCTGTCGGTACGCGACAACATCGCCTTCGGCCTGAAGCGCGCTCGAATGAAGCGCGCCGACATTGCCACGCGCGTGGCCGAGATGGTGGCGCTGGTCAAGCTCGAAGGATTGGAAAGGCGCAAGCCAGACCAGCTGTCCGGCGGTCAGCGCCAGCGCGTGGCGCTGGCGCGTGCCCTGGCGCGCCGGCCCCGGCTCCTGCTGCTCGACGAGCCGCTCGCAGCGCTCGACAAGAAGCTGCGGGAGAGCACGCAAGCCGAGCTGATGGAGCTGCAGCGGCGGCTCGGCATGACCTTCATCATCGTCACCCACGACCAGGAGGAGGCGATGACGATGGCGAGCCGGATCGGCGTGATGAGATCAGGCAAGCTCGCCCAGGTGGCGAGTCCCCGCGAGCTCTACGAGGCGCCGCGCTCGCGCTGGATTGCGGAGTTCGTCGGCGACATCAACCTGTTCGACGGCGAGTCAACATTGCGCGATGGCCATCGTCTGGTCATCGGCACGCGTGATGCGGGGGCGCTGGTGGTGGCCGAGCCGCGCGAGGGGGTCGGCAGCGGAAAACTGGCGGTCGCGATCCGCCCCGAGAAGGTGAAGCTGTCGCGCCGCGGCCCGGTCAGCGAGGCCGGCCGCGAGAGCGCGATCAACCGGCTCGGTGGTGTGATCGCGGATATCTGCTATCTCGGCGGCACCACCACCTACAAGGTGAAGCTCGACAGCGGAGGGATGCTGCAGGCGTCGGTTGTCAACAGCGCGCGGCTCGACGTCGACGCCTACAGCCTGGACCAGCATGTCGTCGCCTGGTTCACACCCGACGATTGCGTGGTGCTGCAATCATGAGCTCCCGCCGCATCTTCGCTGCACCGGCACGCTTCGCCGCGATCGCGCCCTATCTCTGGATGGTGCTGTTCTTCCTGGTGCCGTTCGGCTTCGTGCTCAAGATCAGCCTGTCGCAGACCGCGATCGCGCAGCCGCCTTACGAGCCGGTGTTCGACCTGACGGCGGGATGGGATGCGCTCAAGGCGGCCTTTGCGGCGCTGTCGGTCGACAATTTCAAGCTGCTCGGCTCCGACGACATCTACGTCTTCGCCTATGTTCGCAGCCTCACCGTCGCCCTCACCGCGACCGCGCTGCTGCTCCTGACAGGCTATCCCATCGCCTATGGCATGGCGCGACTGCCGAAGCGCTGGCAGGCGGTAGCGATGGTGCTGGTGGTCGTGCCGTTCTGGACCTCGTTCCTGATCCGCATCTACGCCTGGATCAACATCCTCCAGCACGACGGCCTGCTGAACCAGGTCCTGCTGGCGTTGCATCTGGTCAGCCAGCCCGTGGTGTGGCTCTCGACCGACACCGCGATGTATATCGGCATCGTCTATTCCTATTTGCCGTTCATGATCCTGCCGCTCTACGCCACGCTCGCCAAGATGGAGCCGGCGCTGGAGGAGGCGGCCTCCGATCTCGGCGCGCCGCCCTGGCAGGTGTTCTGGCTCGTCACTTTCCCGCTGTCGCTGCCCGGGGTCGGCGCCGGCGTGCTCTTGTGCTTCATCCCGATCGTCGGCGAGTTCGTCATTCCCGACCTTCTGGCCGGCTCCAATTCGCTGATGATCGGCCAGACCCTGTGGCTCGAATTCTTCACCAACAAGGACTGGCCGGTCGCCTCGGCCGCGGCGATCGTGCTGCTGGTGGTCCTGCTACTGCCGCTGCTGCTGTACGAGCGGCTGCAGAGGCGGCAATTGGAGCAAGGGAGGTAGCGGCGATGCGCAAGATCTCTCGTCTGTCCCGCTTCAACATCGCCTCGCTCGCGCTGGGGCTCGCGTTCCTTTATCTGCCGATCCTCATCCTCGTCATCTATTCCTTCAACGACTCGCGGCTGGTGACGGTGTGGGGCGGCTGGTCGCTGCGCTGGTATCGCGAGTTCTTCAACGACCGGGCGATGATCGAGGCGGCCTGGATGAGCCTGCGGGTTGCGGTCTCCTCCGCCACCATTGCGACGCTGCTCGGCACGCTCGCGGCGGTGGCGCTGTCGCGCGGTGAGCGATTCCGCGGCCGCACGTTGTTCTCCGGCATGCTCTATGCGCCGCTGGTGATGCCGGAGGTGATCACTGGATTGTCGCTGCTGTTGCTGTTCGTCGCGCTGAACGCCGAACGCGGCTTCTGGACGGTGACGATCGCCCACACCACGCTGACCATGTGCTTTGTCGCGGTGGTCGTGCAGTCGCGCCTCGGCTCGCTGGATCGCTCGCTCGAAGAGGCCGCGATGGACCTCGGCTGCGATCCCGTCCGTGCCTTTGTTTCGGTGACGCTGCCGCTGATCGCCCCCGCGATCGTCGCAGGCTGGTTGCTGGCCTTCACGCTGTCGCTGGACGATCTCGTGATCGCGAGCTTCACCACCGGGCCGGGCTCGGCGACATTGCCGATCCGGATCTATTCGGAGGTCAGGCTCGGCGTGAAGCCTGAGATCAACGCGATCTGCACGCTGGTGATCGTCCTGATCGCGGTCGTCATCGTCATCGCCTCGCTCGCCTCGAAACTGTCGAGCTCGCAGGGCGAGAGCGCAGCGCCGCTGTAGGAGAGAGCGTCATTCCGGGGCGATGCGAAGCATCGAACCCGGAATCGCGAGATTCCGGGTCTGGTCCTTCGGACCATCCCGGAATGACAGCCTATTTAAGACTTCACCGCGCCCGCCGTGAGCCCACCCACCATGTAGCGGCGGAAGGCGTAATAGACCGCGGCCGGCGGCAGCGCGTAGATGAAGCCTGTGGTCATCAAGAGCTCCCAAGGCGAGTCGTCGGCGGCGAGGAAGTTGCCGAGCGCGACCGGGAGGGTAATGTCGCGGTCGTTCGAGAGCAGCAGGAACGCGTAGAGATATTCGTTCCAGGCCAGCAGCACCGCATAGGTGCCGATCGCGACCAGCGAGGGCATCATCAGCGGCAGGTAGACCAGGCGGAAGATCTGCAGCGTCGTGGCGCCGTCCATCACCGCGGCCTCGTCCAGTTCGACCGGCAGCTTGTCGGAAGCCTGCTTGAGCACCCAGATCGCGTAAGGCGAGGCGATCGTCACCATGGCCAGGATCAGCGACCAGTGATTGTTGAGCAGGCCGTAATTGCCCATGGTGCGGTACATCGGCACGGCGAGGAACGCCGCGGGGATGAAATAGGTGAAGAGCGCGAGGTTGAGCACGGTGCGCCCGCCCGGCACCTTCAATCGCGAGATCGCGAAGGCCGCGCAGGTCGCGATGACGAGCGTCAGCACGCCGACGGAGACGGCGATCACCGTCGAATTCCAGAACTGAACGTAGAAGTCGCGCAGGAAGTAGTGCTGCTGCTTGAACACGATCTCGAAATTGTGCAGCGTCGGATGGTCCGGCCACAGCTTGCCCGAGAACGCGTCCTCCTTCGGGGAGATCGCGAACAGGAACATGTGATAAATCGGGATCATCGTCCACAGGAAGACGGGGATGCCGATCAGCAGCAGCCGCGCTTCCGTCGCGACGTCACGGAGAGAGGGGAGCTTCATCGCGACAACCGTTTCATCATGAAGTACACGAGCGGCAGGACGAACGGCATCGCGCAGACGATGGACGCCATCGCGAGCGAGAGCTGGTCGAGCCGGAGATAGCGGATGCCGAGCGTCGCCAGCACGTGCGTGAGGTCGGCAGGTCCCCCGCCGGTGAGCAGGTAGACGCTGTTGAAATCGCCCAGCGTCCAGATCATCGAGAGCAGCGTGCAGGTCACGTAGAGCGTCTGCATCGACGGCCAGGTGATGTAGCGGAATTTCTGCCACCAACTCGCGCCGTCGACCTCGGCGGCCTCGAACAGATCGTGCGAGATGGCGAGGCGGCCGGTGATCAGGATCAGCGTCCAGAACGGCAGCGACTTCCAGATGTGCACGGCGATCGCCATGCACAGCGCCACGGTCGGGTCGTTCAGCCAGTTCGGGCCGTCATCGCCGGTCAGGGAGAAGATGAAGTGGTTGATCATGCCCCATTCGGGATTGAGCATAAAGCGCACCGACAAAATGGTCGGGATCGACGGCACTGCCCAGGGCAGGATGAAGATCACCGAGAGCCATTTGATCCAGGTGCGCTGCACCGCGAAGAAGCCGGACAAGAACAGCGCGATCATCATCTTGATGTTGATGCCGACGACCAGGAAGATCAGCGTGTTGACGGCAGCGCGCGCGAAGATCGGGTCGTTGTAGAGCGCGACATAGTTCGCGGGATCACGTGCCAGCCAGAGCCCGTAGCAGACGGGATAGACGACGAAAGCAAGAAAGACGAGCAGATAGGGTGTGAGCAGGAGGATGCCCCAGACCTGCGCCGGGGTCAGCCGCGACGACAGGGGCGGGCCGGGTATTGCCTGATCGCCAGAGAGCGTGATCGCCATTCTTTCGGACTCTTCAAAGAGAAGCCGGCCGCGAGACGCGGCCGGTGCTGGGTTGCACTCTCCCCCGCAGCGCGGAGAGAAGGGGCGGACGACTTAGCCCGCGACCTGCTTGATGCGGGCGATCAGTTCGTCAACGGCCTTGTCAACGGGAACTTTCTCGCTGACGACGCGGTTCATCGCCTTCGCCCACACGTTCTCGTTGTTCAAGATCGTGAACTTCCAGTTCCTGGTGAAGTCGAACTGAGAGGTGCCGCCCTTGAACTGCGTGTAGACGGCCTTGCGGTGCTTGTCAGCCTGCCAGAACGGGCTTTCCTGGCTTTCCTTGGTCACCGGGAACCAGCGGCCAAGCGCGCCTTCGATGTAGGGACGGAGGTTCTCTTCCTGCAGCAGGAAGCTGATGAACTGCTTGCCCTCGGCCTTGTTCTTGGCCGCGGTGAAGATCAAACCCGTCTTGACGTCGGAGCGATACTTGATGGTCGAGCCATCGGGAGCCTTGGGGAAGGACGCCGTGATGATGTCCTGCTCATACGCCTTCTTGCCGGCCTCGCGCTGCTCCGGCGTGAGGTTCTGATTCTGTGACTCCTCGTACCACTTCGCCGCGATCGAGATCGTGAAGTTGTGGGTCATCACGATCGTCTTGTTGTGGAACGCGACGTTGTTGTCAGGATCCTTCCAGGTGGTCGAGGAGGGCGGGGTGCAGCCCTTGATGTAGGTGTCGGTGTAATCCTTCAACGCCTTGATCAGGCCGTCGCGGACCTTGGGGTCGTCGACCAGCAGCTTGCCGTCGTCGTCGACCAGCTTGACGTGGTAGGCATCCATGAAGGTGTAGAACGATTGGAAGGAGTCGGTGGATTCCACGCCCATCGGCTGACCGACGGCATAGACGCGCTGTCCGGTCGCCTTGCGGATCGCCGGCTGCACCTTGTCGCACCAGAACGTCCAATAGCCCGTCCAGTCGTTAGGGATGTCGCTCTGCTTGAAGCCAGCCTTCTCCAGCAAGTCGCCCCAGATCTGGACGTGCATGCTCTGCTGCTTCAGCGGAAAGCCGTAATAGGCCTTCTTCTTGGCGACGTCGTTGTAGAGGATCGAGGCATCCAGGGTGTTCTGGACGAACCGGCCCTTGATCGGCTCCATGATGTCCGTGAGGTCCTCGAGCTTGCCCTCATAGGCCCACTTGCCCTGCGCCTGCACGTCATAGGAATCGGAATAGGCGACATCGGGCACGGTGCCGGCATCGAGCGCCGCGACCGTCTTCGGAATCATGTCCTGGATCGCGTATTGCGACAGTTCGACCTTGATGCCGGTCTTGGCTTCGAATTTCTTGATCGTCTCGATCAGCGCGTCGTCTTCGGACCGATAGAAGCCCTTGCCCCACCAGACCGTGATCGTCTTCTGTTGCGCAAATGCGGGCGCAGTGGCGGCAAACAGCCCAACCGCAGCGACCGCCAATGAAACTGCGCCAATAACCTTGGATTTCACGTTTTTCTCCCTCGAACGGCCGGTGTTTTTAACCGGTCGAGAAACACTAGCGCATGATGGTAGCGCAATCAACGCAGCATGTGGTCAGACCTAGGTCGCGGGTGTCGCTCCGCGGCGATGCTTGACGCGCGCATCAATGCAATCGCCGCATCAATTTGACCTGATCAATTCGCGCGCGTTCCACGGCGCACGATCGTCAGTTCGACTTCGCCCCCTCTTTCGCATTCTCCGCCGTCGGCGATCCCTCGGGGCGTTTTCCGCCCGTGATGCGCTGCTTCAGGAGGTCGAGGAAGGGAGACGCCGCAGGCGACTGCCGGATCAGGCTCTCGGGGTCAGGAAAAATCAGGGGATCGTCCCAGGGACCCTGCACCATGAACGGTAATTGAAAGCCGGACGCCGTGTTGAGGCTCGCCACGCCCTTCATGTCGTATTCGCGCGTCGGCACCGACGCCGTGCCGGTCAATGTGATCTTCGCCGCAGGCCCTTCGATGCGGATGTCCTCTGCGGTCGCGATCCCGTCGGAGAACTTCACCGCGATGGTGAGATTGTTGTACGGCGTCGAGCCGCTGCGGAAATTGCCGCCGCCTGACAGCGGCCGCCGCTCCAGGCGCTTGAGGAGCTGCTCGGCATTGAAGCCGGAGATCGCGCCGTCATGGCCGGTGACGAGGGCGCTACCATCGAGCGACTGCACGAGGCCGAACGGGCTCGAGCCCGAGGCGAACAGCGAGACGTTGATGTTGCCGCGGCCGGACAGCTTGTTGAGACCGAACAGCTCGGTGGCGCAGGCCTGGAGATCGACATCGGTGAACTGGAACTGCGCCTTGATGTCGGCAACGGTATCGGACCGGGCGATGCCGAACGAGCCCTTTGCGATCCCGCCATAAACCTGCGCTTCTCCCACGGAGAGCGCCAGCGTGCCGTTGCGCAGATTGGCGCCGATCGCGGTGCGGCCGAGCTTGGTCGGTCCGACCGTCAGCTTGGCTGCCGACAGGCGCATGTCGAGATCGGTGGTCGAGAGCCCGTTGAGATCGAACAGCTGCCTGTTCCAGTCGCGCGCGCCGCTGGCGAGCAGGCGGAATGTCGAAATATAGGGTGTGAAGTCGAGCGCGTCCGCGGCGAGCGTCGCCTGCAGGGTCTGCCGGCCGTTGTTGGCGTAGGTCATCACGCCCTCGGCGGTGTTGCCGTCGAGCTCGACATTGACGTTGGTGAGCGCGATCGAGGGGCCGACGACGTTGGCGCGCGCCTTGAGCGCGAAGCGGCCGAAGCCGCCGCTGGCGGGCTGCGGCTGTCCGGTCCAGCGCAGCGCGTTGCGCAAGGACGGGCTGTCGATTGTGAGGGTCCCTTCCATCATCGGGCTGGTGCGATTGGCGACGCTGCCGTCGAAGGCGAGCTTGAGCGGCGCGCTGGCGATCCGCGCCTTCAGGCCCGACCGGTCGCCGGAAAGTGCGGCGACGAAATCGGAAAAGCTGATCGAGCCGTCGACGCGCTCGCCGCGCCAGTCGAACTGCCCGGTGGCGGCAAAGGAGCGAGAGATCGAAGGCCAGGCCAGCGACAGGTCGATGTCCTCGAGCTTCTCGGTGGCATGCGTGGCGACGTCCTCGTAATCGAGTACGCCGTCCTGGATACGGATTTCGGAGAAGGAGACCTGGTTCTCGGCCCCAGGCTTCATGGTGCGTGCGATGGTCTGGATGAAAGGCGTCCAGTTGCTCTCGCCGTCCGGCTTGAGGCTGACATGAATGCGCGGCCGCAGCAGCGTCAGGTCGGAGATCTCGAACCGCTGCAGCAGGAGCGGCAACAGCCGCAAATTGGCGGTGAGCACGTCGACCTGGAGCGCGGGAGTGCTGGTGCCGCCGCCCTTGAGGCCGACGTCACGGAAGGAGATGTAGCTCGCCGGCAGCACGGAAATGTCGATGCTGCCTGCGACATTGAGCTCGAGTCCGGTAACGTCGCGGATCTGAGCTTCGACCGCCTTGCGCAGCGCGTCGCGGTTGATGAGCCAGGAGGTCGCGATCAGGGCGATCAGCACGACGCCGAGCAGCGCTGCGATCGGCGTCCCGAGGCGCTTCATTCCTTGGGCCATGGTCAATGGCATGTCCTGATCGGGTTGGTCGTTGGCCAGAAGGGCGGGCCACGAAACTGCGTGCCGAGGCCCAGATCCTATGGTGTTAAGTGCCGCAACTTGATGGGTTTTCTTGTCGCTTTCAAGGCCGCCGCACAGTTATGCCCACGGGCGTGAGCAGCTTCTATCACCCAGGGGCGGACTGGAGAACCCCGTATCATTGACGGCTTTGGAGGATTTCGCCTAATAATCGCCGCCAATCAGGCGCGACGCCCGCTAGCCGAAGGTTCAGTCGAAGGTCATTTGCATGAACAAGGTCTATCCCGACGCCAAATCGGCTCTGTCAGGCATCCTCAAGGACAACATGATGATCATGTCGGGCGGCTTCGGCCTCTGCGGCATTGCCGAGGAGCTGTCGGACGCGATCCGGGAGTCCGGTGTCAAGGGCCTGACGGTGGTCTCCAACAATGCCGGCGTCGATGGTATCGGCCTCAGCCGCCTGCTCGAAACCCGCCAGATCAAGAAGATGATCTCGTCCTATGTCGGCGAGAACAAGCTGTTCGCCCAGCAATACCTCGCCGGCGAGCTTGAACTCGAGTTCAACCCGCAGGGCACGTTGGCCGAGCGCATCCGCGCCGGCGGCGCCGGCATCCCCGCCTTCTACACCAAGACCGGCGTCGGTACGTTGATCGCCGAAGGCAAGGAAGTGAAGGAGTTCGACGGCGAGAAGTACCTAATGGAGCGCGGCCTGTTCGCCGACCTCGCCATCGTGCACGCTTGGAAGGGCGACACCGCGGGCAACCTCATCTACCGCAAGACCGCTCGCAATTTTAATCCGATGATGGCGACCGCCGCGAAGATGACGGTGGCCGAGGTCGAGCATCTGGTTCCGGCCGGCGAACTCAATCCCGACCACATTCATACACCCGGCATTTTCGTGAAGCGCATTGTCGAGGTCGGCACGGCCAAGAAGCGCATCGAATTCCGGAATACCCGCCCGCGGCCCGCCGCTTAAGATCAGGAGAGCCACATGGCCTGGACCCGTGAACAGATGGCCGCGCGCGCCGCGAAGGAATTGCGCGACGGCTATTACGTCAATCTCGGCATCGGCATCCCGACGCTGGTATCGAACTACATCCCTGACGGCATGGACGTCTCGCTGCAGAGCGAGAACGGCATGCTCGGCATGGGTCCGTTCCCCTATGAGGGCGAAGAAGACGCCGATCTCATCAATGCGGGCAAGCAGACCGTCAGCGAACTGCCCTCGACCTCCTATTTCTCGAGCGCCGACTCCTTCGGCATGATCCGCGGCGGCCATATGGATCTCTCCATCCTTGGCGCCATGCAGGTGGCCCAGAACGGCGATCTCGCCAACTGGATGATCCCCGGCAAGATGGTCAAGGGCATGGGCGGCGCGATGGATCTCGTCGCCGGCGTCAAGCGCGTGATCGTGGTGATGGAGCATTCGGCCAAGGACGGCCCGAAGCTTCTGAAGCAGTGCAATCTGCCGCTGACCGGTGAGCGCGTGGTCGACATGGTCGTGACCGATCTTGCCGTCTTCACCATCGACAAGCACGGCAGCGGCGGCATGGCGCTGATCGAGCTCGCCGAGGGCGTGTCGCTCGACGAGGTCAAGGCCAAGACTGAAGCTGAATTCCGCGTCGCGCTGAAGAACACGTAACATCCAGCAAAGGCGCGCATGACGATACGTTCTGCGCAGCCTCAAGACGCTGATTTCATCGCAAGAACCATCCTGCTCTCGCAGCGCGGGTACCGCCCGCGCGGCTGGTTCGATGTTGCGCTCGGCTGGCCCGAGGCACGCTCCCTTGGTTTCATCGCGCGCATCGCCCTCGCGGATGCAGTGTCGATGTGGCACGTCTCGCGGTTCCTGATCGCGGAGGTCGGTGGCAAGCCGGCTGCCGCGCTCTGCGCGTTGCCTGCTGCGGAGACCGGGCCTGCAGCCTGGCGCGCGATCGAGGAGGTCGCAGCCGCAACTGGGCTCGGCTCTGCGGAGCTGGCTGCCATTCGCCAACGCGGCGCCTATACGCGCACGTGCTGGGTTCAGGGCGGCGAGGGCGATTGGATGATCGAACATGTCGCGTCCGATCCCGCTCATCGCCGTCAGGGCCTGGTTCAAGCGTTGATTGCTCAAGCGCTTGAAGAGGGACGGGCGGCCGGCTTTTCACGGGCGACGATTTCGTTCCTGATCGGCAACGAAGCTGCCGAACGTGCGTATACCAGAGCTGGCTTTGCTTTTGCGGAAGAGAGGTGTGATCCAGGGTTTGAGGCGATCATCGGCGCCCCCGGATTTCGAATGCTTGCGCGGGAAATCTGACGTCGCGGCGCGTGTTCAGGCGGGGCCGCTCGGCACCTCGGAGAACCGGGTCAGCCAGGCCACCGGGCCGATGCTGGCGGCGATGATCAGGAGGGCCGCGAGCGCGCCGTCCTCGAAATTGCCGCGGCTTGCGTACTGGTAGATCGACGTCGACAGGGTTTCGACATTGAGGGGCCGCAAAAGCAGCGTGGCCGGGAGCTCCTTCAGACAGTCGACGAACATGATGATGACGGCGCCAAGCATCGCGGGCCGGAGCAACGGCAGGTAGATCTGCCTCAACATGACTCCCTGGCCTGCGCCGACCGCGCGCGCGCTCTCGTCATAGTCACTCGGAATGCTGTCGAACCCGGCCTTGATCATGCCGACCGGCACAGCCAGAAAACGAATCATGTAGGCGATCACGACGGCCATCCCCGAGCCGACCAGGATCAGCCCGGGAAGGGGGTGTCCGGTCCAGGTCGCGACCGCGCTCAGCGCGTTGTCGACCGCCAGGACGGGAGTGAGCAGGCCGAGAGCGATGACGAGACCGGGTAGCGCGTATCCGGCCTGCGCGATGCTCAGCGCGACATATCGCAGTGGATCCGGCCGCAAGCGGTGCGCGATGGTGGTGGCGAGCGCAAGCATCAGCGCCATGAGCGTCGCGAGCCCGGCAAAGGCAAACGAATGGAAGGTGTGGCGCCACAGGAGCGGGTCGAAATTCGCAAGCAGTCCGCGGCCGAGAGCCTGATGCGCCAGATAGAGCAGAGGCACCACGAAGCCGATCAGCACCGGCAGCACGCAGACCGCAAAGGCGATCGACGCTGTTGCGCCGGACAGCGGGATTCGCTGCCTCACGTGCGGGCTTTCGGCCGAGAATTCGACGTTGGCATTGCGGCGGCCGTAGCGCTCCATCGCAATCAGGCCGGCCACGATCGCAAGCATCAGGCATGCGAGCTGCGCTGCACCGGCAAGGCTGCCGCGGTTGAGCCAGGTGGTGAAGATCGAGACCGTCAGCGTGCGGATGCCGAGATATTCGCTGGCTCCGATGTCGTTGAGCGTTTCCAGCGCGACCAGCGCCACGCCGACTGCCAGTGCCGGGCGTGCCATCGGCAGTGAAACGCGCCACAAGATGGTCCATCGGCCGGCGCCCAGCGTCGTGGCCGCTTCCGCGAATTCGGCTGACTGAACCTGAAACGTCGCACGCGCCGACAAATAGACATACGGGTAGAGCACGAGCCCGATCACGAAGATGGCGCCCGGCAGCGAACGGAGATTGGGCAGAAGGCCGAGGGCGTCGCCCAGCGGCAGCCAGATCGCCAGGGTACGATGCACCAGCCCGAGCGGTTCGAACAGATCGGCATAGACGTATGCCGCAAGATAGGTCGGAATCGCCAGCGGCAGCGGCATCAGCCACAGGAGCATGCCCCGGCCGGCAAAATCGTGCCGCGATATCACCCATGCGGTGCCGGCGCCGATCAGCAGTGTGACCGCCCCGACTCCGGCGAGCAGTAGCGCAGTATCGAGAAGGGCGGCCGGCAACACGTAGTTGATCAGGTCGTGCCACACATCGGACGCCGGCTGCAAAGCCAGCGAAACGATCGAGATCACAGGCGCCGCGACCAGGATCGCGGTCGCAATCGCGATGGCGGTTGCGGCGCGACCGGCGTGCACACGGCCCCTCGCGCGAGGCCGTGTGCTGGTAGCTTCCAGCAGTTCGACAGACGTGGGCCGCCAGAGATCAGTTGTCAAAGCCGACCTTGTCCACCAGCGAGGCCGCGGCCTTGCGGTTGGCGGCGATCTTTGCGATCGGCAACGGATCCGGGACGAGCTTGCCGTAGCCCGCGATGGTCGCGTTGACGGCGACACCGCTCCGAACCGGATATTCGTAGTTCTGGTCGGCATACATCTGCTGCGCCTGCTCGCTGACGAGCCACTCGATCAGCTTGATGCCGTTTGCCTTGTTGGGCGCGTTCTTGGCGAGCAGCACGCCGGAAAGGTTGACGTGGGTGCCGCCGCCCTCGAAGGTCGGCAGGATGACGCGGGTCGCCTCCGCCCACGGCTTCTTCTCGGGATCGTTGTTCATCATCAGCGCCCAGTAATAGGTGTTGCCGATGCCGATGTCGCATTTGCCGGCGGCGACGTCACGCGCGGCTTCGCGATCGCCGCCCGAGGGCTTCTGCGCGAGATTGGCCTTCACGCCGCGCAGCCATTCCTCGGCCTTGGCCTCGCCGTGCTTGGCCGTATAGGCCGCGAACAGCGCGTTGTTGTAGATGTGCTGGCCCGAGCGAATGCAGATCTTGCCCTTCCACTTGGGATCGGCGAGCTCCTCATAGGTGATCTTGTCCTGCTTGACACGATCCTTCGAGGCATAGATCACGCGCGCGCGCATGGAGATGCCGGCCCAGTGTCCGTCCGGGTCGCGATACTGCGCCGGCACGACCTTGTCGACCGTCTCCGACTTGATCGCCTGGGTGACGCCGGCCTGCACGGCCTCGTCGATGCGGCCGATGTCAACCGTCAGCAGCACGTCGGCGGGGCTGTTCGCCCCTTCCGCCTTCATGCGCTGCTCCAGACCGGAGCTCGCCGAGACGACGTTGACCTTGATGCCCGTGTCCTTGGTGAAGGCGTCGAACAGCGGCTGGATCAGCTTGGTCTCGCGATAGGTATAGACGTTGACCTCGCCATTGGCGGCGGCTTCCGACACGAAAAATGTGGTCAGGCTCAACACCGCCGCAGACGCGGCAAGAACGCGAAGATTGATCATAAGGGCTGCTCCCAGGCGCGATTTCAACGCGGATTGAGTAGCGCAGGCGATGCGGCAAAGTCAGCGACGCAATGTCGCGAGCGCATGAGCTTAGAGCAATTCCAATATCCTCCTTAGATTCATTCTAAGGAAACGCGGGACCAAGCGAGACGTGCGGCCCCTTACGATCTTGCGGCCTCGTCTTTCTCAGGCGCTGCGAGACAGTGACCAGCCACGACTTGTCCTCGCGCAGCAGGCGAAAGCCGAGATTGGCGGGTGGCACGCCTTGCGCGCAGCCGCCGGCACGCGGGTCGCGGATGAAAT
The DNA here is from genome assembly GCA_035575945.1 of Bradyrhizobium sp. Taxonomy (GTDB): domain Bacteria; phylum Pseudomonadota; class Alphaproteobacteria; order Rhizobiales; family Xanthobacteraceae; genus Bradyrhizobium. Next base: position 496,592 of record DATLXF010000031.1, read on the forward strand.
CGGTGACATAAGCACGGTGGGCGCCCTCGGCGACCCGCACGCCGCAGTTCACCGTGGAGCGGCCGGCATTGCCGGCGTCGTCGACACGCGAGCGCATGAAGCAGGTCGCGGTCCATTCCCAGACATTGCCGGCGAGATCTTCGATGCCATGCTCGTTCGGGCCGAACCTTCCGAACGGATAGGGCGCGGTGTCGCGGAGGTCGCGTTCGGATTCACGCTCATAGCGGCTGAGCCAGCGCTTCGAAGGGTCGCTTGCATCGACCGGTATGCCGTCGTCCTTGAATCGGGAGCCGGCGGCAAAGGCCCATTCCTCGTCGCTCGGCAGGCGGTAAGGGCTGCCCGTCTTGCGCGAGAGCCAACCTGCATAGGCGTCGGCATCGTGCCAGCTCACCTGCACTGCGGGACGATCCGGGGCGATTGCGACGTCGCGATCGAGTGCGCGGCAGGCGCCATCCTGCACGCAAAGCTGATAATCCGACGACGAGACCTGATTTCGCATGATGTGCAGCGGCCGGTCCATCCGCAGGGTGCGTCGCGGCGCCGCCGCCTGGCGTCCGCCGCGGGTGAAATCGCCGGCCTCACGATAGGAGAAGCTACCCGGGGCCACCTCGACCAAGGCCGGCTCGCCTCCGGCATGGCGCATCGTCACTTCCGAGACCAGAGGCGCAACGGCCAGCGGCCCCGCAAGCCCGGCCGCGCAGGCGAGTGCCATCTTGAGCTTGAATGCGATCAGCACGGTCATTCCCCCAAAGACGCGGGGCCGGTCATGACCGGCCCCGCGTCGCGTTCAATTGGTGCGGGCGGGCGGTATGTCCGCAGGCGCCTTCACTTGCATCATCAGATCGTCGTTCCACTTGCCTTCCACCTTGAAGTGCGCGGTGGCGCCGAGATTGGCCGCCTCGATCAGATTGTGCGTGACATACGCATAGATGCCGGGCTGCAGGAACTTGTAGAGCGCAGCTCCCGCCGAGCCGCCGCGGATGAACCAGGTCTCGAGCCCGACCTCGGGCGCGTTGCCGAACTTGCCGGTCTCCCAGACGTAGTCGCCATGGCCGCCGATCAAATGCGGACGGCTGTCCCGATTGGCCTGCGAATGCACGATCAGCACGTTCTCGCCGACCTTGGCGGTGGGCGCGTTCTTGCCGGTGAGCGCGCCGACCTTGCCGTTGAACACGACATGGGTCGGGATCAGCTTGTTCATCACCTCTTCCGTGTCGGTGAAAGCTTCGCCCGGTGAGTTGTAGGACTTGAAATTGCCCTTCTCGTCACGCGGCACGTACATGTCCTGCTCGCCGATGTAGTAGACCTTGTCGTATTTCAGCGCGCGGCCCTTGCCGTCGGTCAGCCCTTCGCGCGGCAGCACCATCACGGCGCCGTTCATGCCGGAGACGACGTGCCAGGGGATCATCGGCCCGCCCGGTGCGCAATGATAGACGAACACGCCGGTCTTGGTCGCCTTCCAGCGCAGCACGACCTGCTCGCCGGGATTGATGAGCGTGAGCTCGCCGCCGCCGAGTGCGCCGGTCGCGGAATGGAAGTCGATGTTGTGCGGCATGGTGTTGCTGGCGGGATTGACCAGCGTCAGCTCGACATAGTCGCCTTCATGCACGACCATCAGCGGTCCCGGCATCGAGCCGTTGAACGTCATCGCCTGGAAGGTGGTGCCCTTGTCGTCGATGACGACCTTCTTCTCCTCGACCGTCATCCTGAACTCGACGATCTTCGGGCCCTGCGTCGTGGCCTGCTCGTGCGCGTGCACGAAGGGCGGAGCGACCAGCCCCACCTTCTGACGCGGCAGCTTGAGATCGCTGGCGGCGAAAGCCGGGGCCGCCAACATCAGGGCGGTCGCGGCGGCGCTGATCAATGCGGCTGTGCGGGTGAACATCGGAAGAATCCTTCATGTGAAAAGGTTTTGATGACGCCATGCAGTTTGCGCTTGTCACGGCCAGCGTGTTTGTGCTGCGACAAGCTTTCGCCGGATTCGCTTCCGCGGCGGTGCTCGATGTCTCGCAAGAGCAGGGATCAGCGATCCCGGTTGATCGACGTGACGCAGACCGAGGCGGCACATGGCTGCAACCGCATCGGCGATCGGCGGCGCCTCGTTTGCATCAACAAATTGGTGGTGATCTCCGCCGCGGCGGCTCATGCGCGCGTGGCTGAGATCGCAGCCGAAGCCTTGGCGAAGCGCGATCGGCTAGAGCAGATACATGACGAGCCAGACCAGTCCCCAGATCGCCAGGGCCAGCGCGGCGAATACGGCGATCGCTGCGGCCAGCGCGCTGACCACCCCGGCAGAGGCCGGCGCGGCGGGGGCCGGCCGGAAGTCGTCGAAGCGCGGGATATGGCCGCGGACGTCGAGCAGCGACAGAACGAGTTCGAGTGCGAGAAGCCTCATGGCAAGCGCTCCGGATGGCCGGCGAATGATGTTGACCATCGCCGTGAACCGGGACCCGCGCTTTGCGCGAGCGCAAAGTCGCTGCCGCGCATCCGGGTTATTCGAGTCCATTATTTGCCGCGAAACCCTGGCGCGGCGGAAGTTTACGAATGGGTAAGACATGAGAGCTGATCTTGCGGCGGCCTACGGCGAAGAACGCCTGCCCCGCTATACGAGCTACCCGACCGCACCGCATTTCTCGGCCGCGATCGGTCCGGATGCCTATGGCCGCTGGCTGGCGCAACTGCCGGTGAACGCCAGCGCCTCGCTTTATCTGCACGTGCCGTTCTGCCGCGAGATGTGCTGGTATTGCGGCTGCCACACCCAGATTGTCCGCCGCGACGATCTCGTTGCCGGCTACCAGCGCACGCTGTGCAGCGAGATCGCTTTGGTCGCCGAGACCATCGGGCGCCGCATCAAGGTCGAGCACATTCATTTCGGCGGCGGCACGCCGACGATCATGGCGCCGGAGGGCTTCGCCGACCTGATGGCGACGATGCGCCAGAAGTTCTTCGTGCTGCCGTCCGCCGAAATCGCAGTCGAGATCGACCCCCGCACATTGACCGCGGACATGGTCGAGTCCATGCGGCTGTCCGGCGTCAATCGCGCGAGCCTCGGCGTGCAGAGCTTCGATCCCGTGGTGCAGCGGGCGATCAACCGCGTGCAAAGCTACGACCAGACAGCCTCTGTGGTCGACATGCTCCGCCGCGCCGGAATCGAGGGCATCAATTTCGACCTGATCTACGGGTTGCCGCACCAGACCGTCGCTTCGTGCCTGGACACCGTCGGCCGCAGCCTCGCGCTCGCGCCAAATCGCTTCTCGGTGTTCGGCTATGCTCACGTGCCCGACTTCAAGAAGCACCAGCGCATGATCAACGAGGCCGTGCTGCCCGACGGCCCTGCGCGCCACGACCAGGCCTGCGCGATCGCAAATGCGCTGAAGGAGGCCGGTTACGTACAGATCGGACTCGATCATTTCGCGCGCCCCGACGACTCCATGGCCCTGGCTTTCGAGCAGGGAACGCTGCGGCGCAATTTTCAGGGCTACACCACCGACAAGAGCGAAACCCTGATCGGCTTCGGCGCAAGCGCGGTCGGACATCTGCCGCAGGGCTATGTCCAGAACGACGTGCAGATCGGCGCCTATGCACAGCGCATCGCCGCAGGTCGCTTCGCGACCGCGAAGGGCTATGGGCTCACCGATGACGACCGGCTGCGCGCCGACATCATCGAACGCATCATGTGCGAGTTCAGCGCCGATCTCGGCGACATTTGCGCCCGCCACGGCGCGGAAGCCGGCGCGATGCTGCAATCGGCGTCGCGTCTGAAGTCGCTGATTTCCGATGGCGTCGTGCGGCTGGACGGCGACCGGCTCGCGGTCGCACGGGATTCGCGCTTCCTGGTCCGCAGCGTCGCCGCCGCGTTCGATGCGCATCTGGATCCGGGCAAGCAATTGCACAGTCGGGCGGTGTAGCCCTGTCATTCTGGGGCGCGCGAAAGCGCGAGCCCGGAATCTCGCTGGACGATTGATTGCGGGCTCGCGCCAAGCGGCGCGCCTGGGAATGACGGCTCGAGAACCGGCAGCAGCTTGCGCTTCAACAAAGAAACTCGGCTGGGCGCCGCTATCCTCGACCGGGATGGAGTTGTCCATGCCCTTCCGATCCGACGATCTGGTCGATGACATCATGCAATCGGCGCCGCAGACGATCCGCGTGTTTCTCGCCTTCAGGATGGCTTGTGTCGGCTGTCCGATCGCGACCTTCCACACGGTCGATGACGCCTGCCGCGAGCATGGCATTGACCGGCACAAGTTCCTCGCCGCGTTGAGCGAGTGCGTGCCGGCGTGAAACGATCAGGAATCGCGCAGGGGTGCGCGGATTCCCGGATGATGAGCGCGCTTTCGCCGTAAGCGGAAGCGCGCCTCATCCCATGCTTGAGCAGCGAGCTGTCTCTCACGCCGTGCCGCTGTCGACGCTCCGCTCGGCCAGCATCACGATCTTGTGCGGCTCGCGCAGGATGATGCGCTGGCGGCCGCTCTCGACGAGGCCCCGGCTCTCCCAGCCGCTCAGGATGCGGCTGACGGTGTGCAGCGTCGTGCCGGTCATCTGCGCGATGTCCTGGCGGCTGATCGGGAAGTCGATCTCGATGCCGTGGTCGAGCTTCTTGCCGGACTGCTTGGCGAGGCGCAGCAGCGCGTGTGCGATGCGTTGCTGGACCTGCTGGGTCGACATTTCCAGAATGCGGGTGTGACTTTCCTGCAGCCGCGTGCCGACAGTCTGGAGCGTGTTGGCGGCCAGCGCCGGAAACCGCTCGACCAGCCGCGGCCAGGCCGAGGTCGGCCAGATCAGCACGACGCTGTCGTCGACTGCCGTCGCCGTCGCCGGATAGCGCGCGGCTCCGATCGCCATTGCAAGCCCGAACGTCTCGCCGGGCGCGACATAGCGCACCACGATCTGCTCGCCGGCCGGCGTGGTCTTGGCCGCGCGGACATGGCCGTGCAGCAGCAGGAAGAAGGACTGCGCGTCCGCCCCCTGCTCGAAGATGGCACTGTTCCTGGGGTAGCGCGCAGAGCGGGCCTCGCGCAGGATCTCGTCCAGGGCTTCCGGCGTGACGCCCGCAAACAGCGGCACATGCGCAACCAGCGATGGGTCGACCTTGGCCATTCTGCCTCCTTGGCATCAGGTCGTGTGATGGCACCTGCAATCGTCAGGGAGTTTGCGTTAGCGCAAAACGAGGCGGCCGGACGGCAGTATTTTTCCAGTAACGGTCCAAATCGATTGGAGTTGATCCCATGGCTGGCGCCCGATCCCGCAACTTTGCGGGCTGGCCGCTGTTTGCGAACAGCTTTCGCCCCTTTTTCCTGCTCGCCGCAGTCCAGGCGGCGCTGTCGATCCTGGCCTGGCTGCCGATGTTCTACGGCGAATTGTCGGTGAGCTCCGCATTCGCGCCGCGCGACTGGCACGTCCATGAGATGCTCTACGGCTTCCTCCCCGCCGTGATCACCGGGTTCCTGTTCACGGCGATCCCGAACTGGACGGGACGGCTGCCGATCCAGGGTGTGCCGCTGGCGGCGCTGTTGACGGTCTGGCTTGCCGGGCGGGTCGTGGTGACGGCGTCGGCGAATACCGGCTGGGCGTTTGCACTGGTCGTCGATGCCGCGTTCCTGGCGTTGGTCGTCGCTGCTGCGACGCGCGAGATCATCGCCGGCGGCAACTGGCGCAACCTGTCGGTGGTGGGGCTGGTGCTGGTTCTGCTTGCCGGCAACGTCGCCTTCCATGTCGAGACGCATTACGCAGGCGCGGCCGAAATCAGCGTCCGCGTCGGCATCGGCGTGGTCGTCCTGCTGATCTCTCTGATCGGCGGGCGCATCATTCCGAGTTTCACCCGCAACTGGCTGGTCAAGTTCAATCCCGGCCGCCTGCCGGTGCCGTTCGGCCGGTTCGACGGCGCGGTGATCGGCTTGAGCGCGCTCGCGCTGATCGCATGGATCGCGGCGCCGCTGAACATGATTGCCGGAGTCGCGATGGCGATGGTTGGCGTGCTGCATGTTATTCGGCTTGCACGCTGGGCCGGCGACCGCACCACGCGCGAGCGGCTGCTGCTGATCCTTCATGTCGGTTATGTCTTCGTGCCGCTCGGCTTCCTCCTGAACGCTGCGTCCGCGTTCGGCGAACTGTCGCCAAGCGCCGGCATCCATGCCTGGATGGCCGGTGCGGCGGGGACGATGACGCTCGCGGTGATGACCCGCGCGAGCCTCGGCCATACCGGACAGGCGTTGACGGCGTCGCCGGCCACCCGGGCGATCTATGCCGCCATCATCGTCGGGGCTCTGGCCCGGGTCGCAGCCGTGCTGTTGCCCGCCCATAACGACGTATTGTTGCTCGTGGCGGCCTGCGGCTGGATCGTCGCCTTCCTCGGATTTGCCGTCGCATTCGGTCCGCTGCTCGCCGGCAGCCGGCGGCGCGCCCTCGCCACGATGGGCGCGCCCGTTCCGGCACGCTGAGCTCAGGCCGCAGTCGCTGCGGGTGGAGCCGTCAGGGGACGCACGCCCCTGCGCCACGCGGTAATGGTGCAGCCGAACCGGCTGCGAAACCAGCGCGCCATGGCGCTTTGCGCGGAGAAGCCAAGCTGCATCGCGATGTCGCCCAGCGGCCGGTCGGGATCCCCGATCAGCTGGACCACGAGATCGGCGCGTTGTGCGTCCAAAATCGCCGAGAAGCTGGTGCCTGCTGCGGCGAGGTGGCGGTGGATGGTGCGCCGGGTGCAGGCGAGATGCTCGGCGACTCGCTCGACCGTGCAGTCGCCGCCGGCGAGCAGGATGCGGACGACCTCGTCGATCTTCTTCTCCCAGCTTGCCGGCCGTGTCTCGATGGCCTCGATACGCTTGCGCAAATAGGTGGCGATCAGCGGATGGGCGCTCGGGACCCGACGCTCCATGTCGTGGACCGACAAGAGGATCGCATCATCCTTGGCGTTGAAGGTGACGTGACAGCCGTAGAATTCGCGGTAGCGCTGGCGGTCCTTCGGCGGCGGATAATGCAGATGAACCTCGTGCGGTCGCCAGTCACGGCCGTACAGCGACTGGATGATGCGGTGGACGCTGCCGAGGGCCATGTCGATCGACTGGCGCCGTGCGATCGGTCGCCGGCCGCGCAGATGCAGCCTGACGGTCACGCTCTCCTTGCCGCGCGCAACGTCGAGCCGCATGCCGTCGTGATGGATATGAATGAAGCGAGAGAACGCTTCGATCGCCTCGCCGACGGTCGCCTGTTCGCGCACGATCAGGCCGACCGCGCCAAAATTCGTGAGGCCGCCGCGCTCGGCGAGACGCAGGCCGAAATCCTCCGCGCCGGATGCTTCTGCCGACAATTCGAGCAGACGGCGTAGGCCGGCTACGGCAATGGGGGTGTCTGGTTCGTCGAGGCAGGCGAGCGGCAGCCTGGCCTTGCGCATCATCTGCTTGGGGTCGAGGCCCACCGACCGGGCGATCTCCGGGTAGTAGCTCAAGCCTGCGCTGCGAATGAGGTCGGTCATGCGGACCGTTGCTGCCTGCCATTCCCGCAGATGTCCCCAAATGTAAAGTTTCTGTCCCGATCCGTCAAACCCGGGAACCCGATGGCGCGTACATAAAGCAAACCGAGGCACTGGCGGGAATGCCGTGCGTGTGACGGCGGGGCGCGAGGGAGCCTCCGCCGTCTCGGGCCATTTTGACCAAGACATCGCTGGATCGGATCATGCCGGGAAACACGCTTTCCAAGGGTGAGGTATTCGTCATTGAGACCGACGCTGCCTCCCGCGAACAACTTTCCGCCGCGCTCCAACAGAGCGCCTATGACGTGATCTGCTTTGCCGATGGCGCGTCTCTGCTCTCGGAAGCCAAGGCGCGTATGCCCGCCTGTGTGCTGCTTGAAATGCCGCCGGATCGCTCCGCTCTCGACGTGCTCAGGCGGCTGCGCGAGGAAAACTGCATGGCGCCGGTGCTGGTGATGTCGGCGAACGGCAACATCGCCATGGCGGTCGACGCCATCAAGAGCGGCGCGACCGACTTCATCGAAAAGCCGTTTCGCACCAACGACATCGTCGGCCGGATCGATGCCGCCATCGATCAATTCGTGCAGCCCGGTGCGAGCCGGCAGCGCTGGCTGCCCGGCTGCGAGCCCTTGACCGGGCGCGAGGGCGACGTGCTCGAGCATCTCGCCGCCGGGCTCACCAACAAGGAGATCGCCCGGCGGATGCATCTAAGCGCGCGGACGGTCGAAGGCTACCGCGCCAGCATCCTGAAGAAGGCCGGTGCCAAGAACGTCCCCGATCTGCTCCGTCGCATCTTCGGCCAGGGTTGGCCTGCCCAGGCCTGACGCTGCCGGGACGGCGAAAGCGTTCTCCGGCCATGGTACCGCCGCGGCGATGCCCCACGGAAACCCTAATCGAACCGGTTCCTTCCCCGCCGCGTCCAACTACGATGGCGAGGCATTTCATCGCGCGTTTCGGCTGGCGGCGCGCGATACCGGCAGGAGGGACTTCATGCGCATCACCGCGAAATATCTGGCGACCACGGGCCTGGTCCTGATGACCACGGCCCTCGCATCGCCGTCATGGGCGGCCGAATTGGATGCCAATTCGACCATCGATACGGTGACCGTCTATCCCGACGGCGCTACCGTCACCCGTGTCATGTCGCTGGATCTCGCCTCCGGTGACTCGACATTGGTCGCCAGGGATTTTCCACTCTCGCTCGATCCGTCGTCCCTCCGCGTCGAGGGCGAGGCGGGCGCCAGGCTCACCATCGGCACGATCGATGCGCGCCCGCCGAAAGCCGCGCCGCCGGTCAACCTGCCCGAACTCGACAAGCGTATCGAAGCGTTGAAGGACCAGCGTGCCGATCTGCAAGGCGCGATCGACTCGGCCACAGCGCGGCGCAAGTTCGCGCAGCGTTTTGCCGAGGCTTCGCCGGCCGGCCTCGGCGACAAGGGCGAGGCGCGCCCGATCGCTGAATGGCGGGCGGCCTTTGCCACGGTTGCCGAGGAGATCGCGACTGCGGACACCGCCATACGTGAAGCCACCCGAAAGCAGCGCGAGATCGACCGCCAGATCGCGCAATTGGAAGCCGAGCGTTCGGCCAAGCCGCCGAGCAAGCTGGAGGTGCGGATCGACGTCGCCTCGGCCGCCGCGACCAGGGCGACGTTGCGCGTGACCTATGCCGTGCGCAACGCGCGCTGGGTGCCGCTCTACGACGCCCGGCTCGATACCGGCGCCAAGGACCGCAAGCCGCAGCTCGAACTGGTCCGTCGCGCCGAGGTGACGCAGTCGACCGGCGAGGACTGGTCCAACGTGACGCTCGGCGTTTCCACGGTCCGCATCAGCCGCGGGGGCAGTGCACCGGAGCTGGGCTCGCTGGTGGCGCAATATCCGCAGGTGCCGAAGCCGCTGGCGCTCGGCACGGCTTCGGATCTGGCCCGGCCGGCCCCGATGACGCGCCAGGCGCAATCGCCGGCCATGGCCAAGGTCGCAGAGGCGGCCGAGCCGCGCCAGAGCGCCGACGAGCAACAGGCGGTCGCCGAGATCGGCGACTTCCAGGCCACCTTCAGGATTCCCGGCCGCGTCAGCCTCGGCGCAGCCGAAGGCGCCAAGAGCCTCCGCATCGCTTCGGTCAATGTTCCCGCCGATCTCGCGGTGCGCGCCGCGCCGGTGCTGGACCCCACCGCCTTCCTCGAAGCCAGCTTCAAGCAGACTGACGACACCACTTTGCTAGCTGGCAAGGTCGCGATCTACCGCGACGGCGTCTTTGTCGGCCGCGGCAAGATCACCGCGTCCGCCAGAGACGACATCGTGCGGCTCGGCTTCGGCGCCGACGACAAGGTCAAGATCGAGCGCGCCGTGCTCAAGCGCAACGAAGGTTCGGCCGGCCTGCTCGTGACGACGTCGAAGACAGACGAGCGCGCGTTCAAGACCACGATCCGCAACGGCCACGACTTCGCGATCAAGGTCGCGATCGAGGATCAGCTTCCGGTCAGCGAGAACGAAGACATCGTCGTCGAGATGCTGCCCTCGAGCACCCAGCCCACCGCAACCAACATCCGCGACAAGCGCGGCGTGCTGCAATGGTCGTTCGACGCCAAGCCCGGCGAGGTCCGCGACATCAACTTCGCCTGGCGCGTCCGCTGGCCGAAGGACAAGAGCATGGTGATCGTGCCGGCGGGGTAGGCGTGTCGCGCCATAGAGGAGGTGCGCTCCCTCTCCCGCTTGCGGGAGAGGGCTGGGGTGAGGGCTCTCTCCTCTGGGGGATTGTTCCGTCGTGGAGACACCCTCTCCCCAACCCTCCCCCGCAAGCGGGGGAGGGGGTGCACCATCTTCGCGGGTGTGACCGCCGACTAAATTCCAGCCTCGATTGCCCGCATCGACTGCGGCAGCACATACGGCACGCCGTCGGCCTGATGCACGACGGCCTCTATCTCGAAAATATCGCGGATCCTCTCGCGCGTGACGACATCCGCGCGCTGGCCGTCAGCGACGAGCCTGCCGCCGGCCAGCACGACCAGCCGGTCGGCGAAGCGGATCGCGAGATTGAGATCGTGCAGGATCGCGATCACCGCGGTGCCGGCCGCCGCGCGACGGCGCGCCGCTTCGACGAGGTCGATCTGGTGACGCAGATCGAGGCTCGAGGTCGGCTCGTCCAGCAGCAGGAGCCCGGGGCCGTGCTCGGCCTCGCCGCAGGCGAGCTGCACCAGCACGCGGGCGAAATGGGCGCGCTGCTGTTCGCCGCCCGACAGCGTCGGCAATTGCCGTTCGCGGAAAAGAGCGAGACCGACTTCGTCTAGCGCGGCATCGACCAGCGGACGGGCCTCCCGTAGGCTGCGCTCGCCCGCGCCCATCAGCACGATCTCCTCGACCGTGAACGGGAAGGTGACGTTGATGTGCTGCGACAGCATCGCGCGACGCGCGGCGAGCTCGCGCGGCGTGAAGCTGCCGATGTCGCGCTGCTTCATCCGCACCTCGCCTGCGCTGGGGCGCAGGTCGCCGGAGAGCAGCCGCAGCAGCGTCGACTTGCCGGCGCCGTTCGGGCCGATGATGGCGACCATCTCGCCCGCCGCAACCGTCAGGCCGACGCCATCGAGCAGCGTCGCGCGGCCCGCCCGCCTGCTCAACTGTCTTGCCTCGATCACCGTCGTCATAGTGCTGCGAGCCCGCGCTGGCGCAGCAGGATGAAGAGAAAGACGGGCGCACCGACCGTCGCGGTCAGGATGCCGATCGGCATCTCCGCGGGGGCCACGATGGTACGCGCCAGCGTGTCGGCGCCGACCATCAGGCTCGCGCCGAGCAGGATCGAGACCGGCAGCAGCAGGCGATGCGCCGGCCCGATGACGAGGCGGAGCAGATGCGGCACGACGATGCCGACGAAGCCGATCACGCCGCTGATCGACACCGCGACGCCGGTCATGGCGGAGACCAGGACGATCGCGATCCGCTTGAGGCGCTCGACATCGACGCCGCCGTGAAAGGCGTCGGCCTCGCCCAGCACGAGGAGATCGAGGCCGCGCGCGATGAAGGCGCAGGCACCAAGTCCGATGACCAGGATCGGCGCGAGCACGGCGGCCTTGGTCCAGGTCACCCCGCTCATCGACCCCAGCATCCAGAACGTGATATCGCGAAGCTGGCGGTCGTCGGCGATGAAGACAAGCAGCCCGATGCCGGCATTGGCGATCGCGGTGATGGCGACGCCGGCGAGCAGGAAGATCGCAATCGACGTGCGCCCGGAGCGGCTGGAGATGCCGTAGAGCACGGCCGTCGTCGCCAGCGAGCCAGCGAAGGCCGCGACCGGCAACAGCTCGGTCTGGAGAAAGCGCAGCGAATCGCCGAAGCGGGAATCGGTGAACACGATCGCGCTTGCGGCTGCGAGCGCGCCGCCGCTGGAGACGCCGACCAGGGCCGGATCGGCGAGGGGATTGCGAAACAGCCCTTGCATGATCGCGCCGGCCGCGGCTAGCAGGCCGCCGATCATCGCGGCCGCTGCGATCCGGGGGATGCGGATCGACCACAGCACGAGCTGGTCGCGGGCGGTCATCGCGGTGCTCTCGGCCGCCAGGCCCAGCGCCGCAGGCAGCCGGGAGAGCGGGATGCCGGCGGCGCCGACGGTCAGCGCCGCGATCGCAGTGACCAGCAGCATCACGAGGAGAAGGGGTATCGCGAACGATGCTGACCGCCGGCCCGCGCTTCGCCGCGGGCTTCGTGCTTCGACCCCTGTGGCCACGCTCATTGCCGGCAATTCGCGGCCGACAGAGCCGACGTGAACGCGCCCTGGTCCGCCAACGCCGGATAGAGCTTGAAGGCGAGATCACGTGCCGCCGCCGCGGTGCGCGGCCCGAAGCCGAGCAGGTAGAGTCCATCCATGCTGGCGAAGCCCTTGTTGGCCGCGACCGGCGTCAGCGCGAATCCGGGATGGGCATAGATCGCCTCGGCCTGGAGCGAATCCTTGCCGCGCTCGATCGACAGCACGAATTCGGGCTTGGCCGCCACGATCGCCTCGTCGCCAATGATCTTGTAGCCGTCGTAGTCCTCGACGGCGTTGGCCGCGCCGGCGAGCCGGATGATCTCGTCGGCGGCCGTCTTGTGGCCGGCGGCCATGGCGCGCCCGTTCTGGAGCGACATCACGAACATCACCCGCACCGGCTTCGTCACCTTGGCGCGCAGGGCACGAAGCTGCGCAAGATCCGCGCCGACCGCGGCGCTCAGACATTCGGCTCGGGCGTCGACGCCCATGGCATGGCCGACCAGCTTGATCTTCCCGATCAGGCCTTCCTCGGAGAAAGTCTCGGGGACTAGTACCAGTGGCACCTTCGCCGTATCCAGGATGTCCATGGTCTCGCGCGGGCCCGAGCCCTGGATCGCGAGGATCAGCGTGGGGTTGAGACCGAGCACGCCTTCGGCGGAGATCTGGCGCATGTAGCCGACATTGGGTTTGTCCCGCAGCGCCGCCGGTGGATAGAGGCTCGTGGTGTCGACACCGACCAGCCGGTTCTCCAGCCCGAGCGCATAGAGGATCTCGGTGATGGCGCCGCCGATCGAGACCGTGCGCGTGACATCGGTGACGGCGATGTCGCGATTGCGCGCGTCGTGCACGATGATACCGGCAGCATGCCCGCAGGACACGTGCGCGAATGTGCAGAAAAACATGATGCTTGCGAAGGTGCGACAAAGTGTCATTGGGGTTTACTTCGTCAGGATCAGCTTGTTCTGCGACGTGAGCCGCAGGCGATAGCTGTCCTCGCCATGCGCGATGATGATCTCGCGGTCGGCCGCAAACAGCTCCCGGCTATCGATCCGGCTCCCTCGCATGGTGAGGGTTCTCGTTGTCGAAGAAGGGCTTCCCGCCGGCTCTGCCGCGCCGCCGCTGCTGTCTCCGGATGTTGCTGACATTGTGTTGTGATGCGCCTTCGAAATTTCAGATGCGTCGTGCTTTGTATAAGCGGCGCGAGGCGCATTCCAACGGCGGCAGTTTACAATCGATATAAACTGCAACGCGATGTCATTGACCGTCAGAGTGTTGCCACGTTACCAATCACGACAGCGGGTAACATGCCCGCGGGCTTTCGAAATCAGCCAGCCAGTCGTTCGCCTCGCGAGCGCACGCCAGCCAAAGACTCCAAAACAAAGACTCAAGAACAAAAGTGAAGGCAGGCTGGGGCTGATATGGCTGGCGGGGCTAGGTATTCGCGCGCCCTGATATTGGGCGCGTCGGTGGTTTCAATCGCGGCAGTGACGGCGGAGGGCAGTCTCGCGCAGACTGCGTCTCGGCCAGCTGAAAGCGCATCGTCGGAGAGGCCGAAGGCCAAGCGCAAGCCGCAAGTGGCGCAGCAGGCAACGCCCGAGGTGATGGACGCCCGCGCACAGGCGGGCGGCGCCACGCCCGTTCAGGTGCTCGATACCATCACGGTGGCGGCGACCAAGACGAAGGAGCGCGCAGTCGACTCGCTCGCGCCCGTCAGCTCGATTTCGCTCGACCAGATTCAGGGGATCCAGCCGAACCGGCTGTCCGGCATCTTTTATGCGGTCCCGGGCGTGTCGTTCCAGGAGCGTGGTGACGATCCCGCGACCGTCATCAACATCCGCGGCTTGCAGGACTTCGGCCGCGTCGCGGTCGTCGTCGACGGCGCGCGGCAGAACTACCAGCGCACCGGCCATAATGCCAACGGCTCGTTCTTCCTCGATCCTGAACTGATCGGCGGCGTCGATGTGGTGCGCGGGCCGACCGCCAACATCTACGGTTCAGGTGCAATCGGCGGCCTGGTCTCGTTCCGCACCAAGGACATCAACGACGTGCTGCGTCCCGGCGAGCGCTGGGGTGTCGATCTCTCCGGCTCCTACGGCTCGAACAGGGACCGGGGACTGGGTTCCGTGTTCGGCGGCGTGCGTGCAACGCCCGACGTCGACATCTTCGGTGGCGCGGTCTATCGCACCCAAGGCAACTACAAGGACGGCAACGGCACCGAGATCGGCAACACCGGGAATCAGGTCGAGGCCGGATTGATGAAGCTCACCGTGCGGCCCGCCCTCGGTCACGAGGTGAAGTTCGGCGCCGTCTTCCAGGATTTTCAGTACGACGTCGGCCAATTCAACCGCGGTCCGGTCGCAACGGCGGCACAGCGCGCGCTCTATCAGGGCTCGTCGGTCTATGCGTCCGACGCGAAGAACTACACCGGCACCATCACCTGGAACTATTCGCTGCCGAGCGACAACCTGTTCGACTGGCACATGTCGCTCTACGGCAATCGCGTCGACAACGACCAGACCAAGAGCTATCACTACTCGACCTCGGGGGCGGCCTATTGCGGTGCCGGCAATGTCGGCAACAACATTTCGGGCTGCGTCGGCGACAAGCGCGGCTACGTCCTCAACACCTACGGCATCGACGTCAACAACACGACCCGCTTCAACGTGGGTGATTGGCGCAATGCCGTCACCTGGGGCGTGGACGCCTTTCAGGACGACGTGATCACGACCGATAGCCGCGGAAATTCCAACATCACGACGCCCAGCGGCATCCGGACCGTGTCGGGCGGGTTCGTCCAGTTGAAGCAGAATTACAGCACTTGGTTCGAGGCCGTGAGCGCGATCCGCTATGACCGCTACGATCTCGATTCGGGGCGGACCAGCACTGGTGGCGACCGGTTCTCGCCGAAGATCACCCTCGGCGTCACGCCCGTGCCGGGCTTCCAGCCCTATGTCAGCTACGCCGAAGGCTATCGCGCGCCCTCGATCACCGAGACGGTGATATCAGGCGCACATGCGACCGGTGGCGGACCGGCCTTCTTCGTCTGCCCGAACGGCACGGTGGGGCTGTTCTGCTTCCTGCCGAACCCGGGCCTTCGTCCGGAGGTCGGAAAGAACAAGGAAGTCGGCTTCAACCTGAAATACGACAACATCTTCAGTGCGAACGACTCCTTCCGCGGCAAGATCAATCTCTTCCGCAACGACGTCAGCGACTACATCGACCTCGTTGCTTCCACGCCGGTGCCGACCGGGTTCGGCTCGTTCAGCCAGTACTACCAGTATCAGAACATCGCCAATGCCCGCATCCAGGGCTTCGAGGCCGAGACGATGTACGATGCCGGTGACTGGTTCATCGGCGTCGCCGGGCACTACATCCAGGGCAAGAACGTCGCCACCAATATCGGGCTCGCAACCATCACTCCGCGCAAGGTCGTCACGACCGGCGGTGTCCGCCTGCTCGATCGCACGCTGATCCTGTCGGCACAGTGGGCCTCGTTCGGCGCCAACAACGACGTGCCTGCCGGCTACCTGCCCGCGACCGGCTATGAATTGGTCAACCTGTACATGACCTACAACGCCACCAAGGACATCGTGTTCACGGCGTCGATCGACAATCTCTTGAACCAGTACTACCGGCCTTACGCCATTCCGGGCAGTTCGACCGACGGCACGTCGCAGAACGACGTGCTGTGGTCGAGCCCCGGGCCTGGCAGGGTCTACAAGGCCGGCATGAAGATCCATTTCGGAGGTGCGTAGGCCTGAGGGCGCGGCAACCACAACCTCCGCCGGGCCGCGCTGATGCTCCAGCGCGGCTTCGGTGTGTTTTCGTCTTGATAGCAGGGAGAGACTTCAAATGTTCATCGCCATGAATCGGTTCCAGGTGAAGCCCGGCTCGGAAGCCGCGTTCGAGACCGTCTGGAGGACGCGGGAATCCTATCTCGGCAGCATGGCGGGCTTCGTCGAATTCCATCTGCTCAAGGGGCCGGTCGCCGAGGACCACACGCTGTACTCCTCCCACACCGTGTGGGTCGACAAGGCGGCTTTCGAGGCCTGGACGCGCTCCGAGGAATTCCGCCGTGCGCACGCCCGCGCCGACAACAAGACCGGCGAGAGCCTCTATCTCGGCCACCCCAAGTTCGAGGGCTTCGAGGTCATCATGACCGAGGGCAAGGCGAGCGCGGCCGCCTGAGGCGGCTGGTCGAGGAGGTGAATATGCTGAGCACCGATCTTGCCGATCTCAGGGCGCATATGGCGGACAATCCCGGCGCCGTGATCGAGGACGTTGCGCGCGAGCGCGGCGTCACGCCGCGCGCGGTGATCGAGGCGCTGCCTTCGTCCATGGTGCGCATGGCGAGCGGCGAACATTTTGCCGCCGCCATGCAGGACATCGCGGAATGGGGCGAGGTCACCCTGATCGTGCACACCGACGATGCGATCTTCGAGTTCACCGGGACCATTCCCGCGGGCGAGGTCGGCCGCGGCTATTTCAACCTGATGCAGCCGAAGGGCTTGCACGGCCATCTCCGCCACGAGCGCTGCGCAGGCGTCGCCTTCGTCGAGCGGCCGTTCATGGGCAAGTCATCGGCCTTCGCCGCCTTCGTCAACGCTGACGGCGGCATCATGTTCAAGGTCTTCGTCGGCCGCGACGAGACGCGGGCGTTGCGCGCAGACCAGCTGGCGCGGTTCCGCCAGCTTGCGGACCGCATCGCGGCGGAGCCTTCGGCGTAACTTCCATTTGTCGGGAGATCGGGATGCAGGGCAGTTCCAGGCTTCGGCACGTGATCCTCGCAATCGTGCTTGCGTGCGCGCCGGCACCGGCCTTCGCGATCGACCAAGCGCTATTGCCGCGCAATCTCTCGCCCTGGGGCATGTTCGTCGGCGCCGACATCATCGTGAAGATCGTGATGGTCGGACTCGCCATGGCCTCGCTGGTGACGTGGACGGTGTGGCTCGCCAAGACCATCGAGCTCCGCCGCAAGAGTTCGCTGGCCTTGCAGCGGACGCGCGCGCTCGAAGGCAACATGACCCTGGCCGAGGCGTCTGCACGGGCCGGCGACGCCCGTGACGCCGTCGCACAGCTGATCCAGTCCTGCGCCAGGGAAGCGGAGCTCTCGGGCGGCGTGCTCGATGACGGCCTCCAGGAGCGCGTCGCGCTGCGGCTGGAGCGGGTCGAGGCGGCGATGTCGCGTCAGATCGCGCGCGGCTCCGGCGTGCTCGCGACCATCGGCGCCGTCGCGCCGTTCGTCGGCCTGTTCGGCACCGTCTGGGGCATCATGAATGCCTTCATCGGCATCTCCGAGAGCCACACCACCAGCCTTGCGGTGGTCGCGCCCGGCATTGCGGAGGCGCTGCTCGCCACCGCGCTGGGTCTCGTCGCTGCGATTCCTGCGGTCGTGATCTACAATCACCTCGTCCGCGGCATTGCCAATTACCGGGCTCTGCTCGGCGACGCCTCGGCGCAGCTGCTGCTGCTGGTGAGCCGCCAGCGCGATCACGGCCATTTCCGTCTGGCGCGGGCAGCGGAGTAGGCCGTGGCCGCCAAGCTCGGGACATCGAAGCTCGGCTCCCGCGGTGACGCGGGAGATCTCGACGTCACCCACGAGATCAACGTCACGCCGTTCATCGACGTGATGCTGGTGCTGCTGATCATCTTCATGGTGGCGGCCCCACTCGCTACCGTCGACATCGGCGTCGATCTGCCGGCAACTGCGGTCGAGCCGGCGCCGCGACCCGACAAGCCGGTGTTCGTCACCGTCAAGCCGGACCTTTCGATCGCCGTGGGCGAGGAGCTCGTGGGCCGCGAGGCGCTCAGCACCTCCCTCGACGCCGCCACCAAGGGCCGCAAGGACGAGCGCATCTATTTGCGCGCCGACAAGGCCGTCTCCTACGGCGATTTGATGGAGGTGATGAACGCCTTGCGCAATGCCGGCTATCTCAAGGTGGCGCTGGTCGGCCTCGACGGACGCAGCTGATGGCCGCGAACGCCTTCGCCTTGCACCAGCCGCTTGAGGAGCGCGATGCCGCGCGCTGGGGTGTCTCGGCCGCGGCGGTCGTGGCGTTGCATGTTGCCGCGGCGGTGCTGGCGATGACCTGGCTCAGACCGCAGCCCGAGCAGGGCGTCAGCCTGCCCGCGATCATGATCGACATGTCGCCGGTCACCTCAGCGCCGCAGCCGGCGCTGGACGACGTCGCGCCAGGGCCCTTGATGCAGGCGGCAGATGCCTCGCCGCCGGAGCCGGTGCAGCATCAGGCCGTCGAGGAGACCATCGCGCCGACCCCGCCGCAGGAAAAGCCGGAGGTCGTTGCGCCGCCGGAGCAGAAGTTGGAGCCGGTGCCGGCCAAGCCCGAACCGTCGAAGATCGTGCCGGTGGAAAAGCCCGCGCAGGCGAAGCCGAAAGTGGTCCGCCGCGAGGCGAAGAGGCCGTCGGATGCCACCCCGGCGCCGCGCACCAGCGCACCGGCCCGTGCCGAGCGCGAGGCGCCGATGGCGTCAGCCATGAGTGCGGGGGCAACGGCCTCCGCGATCTCATCCTACAATCAACGCGTCCGCGCCCATCTGATGCGCTTCCATCAATATCCGTCGGCTGGAGGCGGTCAGCGCGGCGTCGCAAGGCTGAGCTTCACCATCAGCCGCAGCGGACAGGTGACGTCGAGCCGCCTCGGCGGCTCATCGGGTGTCGCCGCCTTCGATGCTCAGGCGATGTCCATGCTACGACAGGCCGCGCCGTTCCCTCCATTTCCGGACGAGATCAAGGGCGGCTCGATGAGCTTTACGATTCCGGTGGAATTTACGGTGAGGTAGCCCTTCTTCTCCTTGCCCCGCTTGCAGCAGGGCAATCGCAGTTGGTTTTTCGAACGATCTGAGCACGTGCCTCGCCCTTCGAGACGACCGCTTCGCGGTCCCTCAGGGTGAGGCTAAGCCGCACCGCCGCCCGTCGAAATCAGCGAAACGCATGCGGTCCTCATCCTGAGGCCCGCCAACGGCGGGCGTCTCGAAGGATGGCCACAAGCGAGATCACTCCCATATGCAATTGCCTGCCGCAGGTGGGGAGAGCGAGAGGAAAGAACTCTCCTACTTCGCCTTCAGGAAATCCGCGACCTCGAGCAGGACGAACTCGTTGTCGTCGGCCTTGTTGGGATCGCGGCTGGAGGAGAACGGCAGGTTGTTGTCGTTGCCGACGATGATGTGGCTGTCGTCGACGCGATCGACGTCCTCGATGGTGAAGAACGGGAAGGTGTAGACGCCGTCGTTGAGCGGCTTCTTCGCCTTCTTGTCGGGATCATTGATCTTCATCAGGTCGATATAGCCGATCTTGCGCACGGGCTTGCCGACATTGGCGTCGGTGAGCTCGATCTTGTAGACGCGCTTGAACTTGGCGAGATCGGGGAAGCAGTTCTCGCCGCGCTGGCCTTGCGGGCAGGCCTTGTCGGCGGTGCCTTCGCCGTTGTCGCGCTCGATGATGAGGCCGGCTGTCGGGTCGATCATGTTGAAGTCGCCGATGGCGTTACCGTTCTGCTCGAACACATACTGCCAAAAGCGGCCGGTGAACTTTTCCGCGGCGACGTCGAATTCGAGGATGCGGGCGGCCTCCTTGCCGTCGACCTTCTCCCAGTCCTTCTTCTCGGCGTCCCAGAGCGGTCCCTCGAGCAGGCCGTAGAGGAACTTGCCGTCCTTCGACGCGGCGAAGCCCTCGTAGCCCTTGGAGCGGCGGAGGTTGACGTTGGTGTAGGTCGCGCCCGGCGCGGCCGGCGTTCCCACGGCCCAATTGTCCGGCGAGCGCACCGGCTTGCCGTCGGCGACCGTGTCGAACACGCCGAGAATCCTGCCGGTCTTGTCGGCCTTGAGGATGTACGGACCGAACTCGTCGCCGATCCAGAAGGTATCGCCGATGATCTGGAATCCCTCGGTGTCGAAATCGGAGCCGGTGAGATAGCGCTTCTGGGTGTCCTCGTGCAGGATGCGGAAGGGGACTTTCTTGTCGGGATCGTGCAGGAAGATGGTCTCCAGCCGCTCGATCTTGCCGCTCGCCCAATCCATCTTGTAGCGGTTGAGGTACAGCATCGAGTCCGGCGAGTTGGCGCGCGCGCCCATGCCGTTGTCGGTGATGACCCAGAAGCTGCCGTCGGGCATGGTCTTGATGCCCGAATGGCCCTGCAGCGGCTGGCCCTTGAAGGGCAGCGACACGCCGGTCGGTCGGTCAAAGGACTTGCCCATGACGGTGCCGGGCGCCTCGACACGCTTGCCGGTGGTATATTTTCCCGCGGTCTTGAGATCGGCGGGTGCGTCTGCCGGGGCGTCGATGAACGTTTCGGCCGGCATGACCACGTGGCCGGCAAGCTTGGCCGGGAATTCGCCCCCGCTCTGCGCGAGCGCGGCGCTCGCGGCGAGAACGATCGTTGCGACGGTGCAAAGAAAAGTCGCGCGCATGTGCGTCTCCTGTTGGCGGACGCACGCGTTATGCGGACGGCAGATTGCAGTTTTGTGAAGCCGGGCCAGAGGCCGCAAACTGCGATCTACTCCTTCACCGCGCCGGTGAGCGAGGACACGTAGTAATCCACGAACAGCGAGTAGAAGATCGCCACCGGCAGCGAGCCGAGCAGCGAGCCCGCCATCAGCGCGCCCCACTGGTAGACGTCGCCGGTGACGAGCTCGGTCAGGATCGCGACCGGCACGGTCTTGTTGGCGCCGCTCTGGATGAAGGCGAGCGCATAGATAAACTCGTTCCAGGACAGCGTGAAGGAGAAGATGCCTGCCGAGATCAGCCCGGGCACCGCGAGCGGCAGCGTGATCCTGCGCAGGATCTGCAGCCGCGTCGCGCCGTCCACCAGCGCGCACTCCTCGAGCTCGTAGGGGATCGACTTGAAATAGCCGATCAGGAGCCAGGTGCAGAACGGCACCAGGAAGGTCGGGTAGACCAGGATCAGCGCCAGCGGCGAGTCGAACAGGCCGAACTGCACCACGACGGTCGCGAGCGGGATGAACAGGATCGACGGCGGCACCAGATAGGCGAGATAGATGCCGAGGCCGACATAGGGACTGCCGCGAAAGCGCAGGCGCTCGATGGCGTAGGCGGCGAGCGTGCTCGCGACCAGCGACAGCGTGGTCGAGCCGATCGCGACCAGCATCGTGGTCTTGAGCCAGTGCGGATAGGCGGTGTTGAACAACAGGTGCTTGATGTGGGCGAGCGTCGGCGAGGAGATCCAGAACGGGTTGTTGTCCTTGTAGTTCATCAGCTCCGCGTTCGGCTTGAACGAGGTGATCGCCATCCAGTAGAACGGAAACAAGAGGATCAGCACGAAGCAGCCGAGCGGCAGATAGATCATCATCAGCCGCCGCAGCCCGGAATCCCAGGCCATGGTGTCGGGCGGCGCCTTGGCGTTCGCGGTGGGTTGCGCGACGGTGTCAGTCATTGGCCTCTCCCTGCTGCCATTTGCGGCGCGCCAGGCCGAAATAGGAAAACAGCGTCGCGAAGACGAGGAACGGGATCATCGACACTGCGATCGCGGCGCCCTCGCCGAGTTCGCCGCCGGCGATGCCGCGCTGGAACGCCAGCGTCGCCAGGAGGTGGGTCGAGTTCACCGGGCCGCCGCGGGTGATGGCGTAGACCAGCTGGAAGTCGGTGAAGGTGAAGATGATCGAGAAAGTCATGACGATGGCGAGGATGGGCATCATCATCGGGAAGGTGATGTAGCGGAAGCGCTGCCAGGCGCTGGCTCCGTCCAGCATCGCGGCCTCGTAGAGCGAGGGCGAGATGGTCTGAAGGCCGGCGAGCAGCGAGATCGCGACGAAGGGAATGCCGCGCCAGATGTTGGCGGCGATCAGCGAGAACCGCGCCGGCCATGGCGAGCCGAGGAAGTCGATATTGCTGTCGCGCCAATGCAGCACGTCGACCAGGAGGTAGGAGATGATCGAGAACTGCGGATCGTAGATCCACCAGAACGCCAGCGCCGAGAGCACGGTCGGCACGATCCAGGGCAGCAGGATGATCGCACGCAAGAGGCTCTTGAACGGGAAATGGTTGTTGAGCAGCAGCGCGAGCCAGAAGCCGAGCGCGAACTTCCCGAAGGTCGCAATGCCGGTGTAGAGCACGCTGTAGAACACCGCGTTCCACCACAGGGGATCGGTGACCAGATACTGGAAGTTCTCCAGGCCGATGTAGACGCCCCGCCGGCCGATCGTGGTGTCGGTGAAGGCCAGCCAGATGCCCAGCCCGAGCGGATAGGTCAGGAAGACGGTCAAAAGCCCGATCGCGGGTGCAAGGCACATCACGATCAGGAACGGCTTGTAGTCGAACAGACGGACCAGCCAGTTGGGCTGACGGGCGATCGCGCCGTGAGTTGAAAGTGCGGTTACGGACATCGGACCTTTGTCTTTTCAGGGCTCCAAGGTCATTCCGGGGCGATGGGAGCATCGAACCCGGAATCTCGAGATTCCCCGGTGCGCAACTGCGCACCTGAGGTCTGGTGCTTGCGCACCATCCGGGAATGACGGCTTGTCATCGCGCCTCGCGATGACGGCCGCATTATCCGGACGTTACTTCGCGGCTTGCCGCCGGAAGTACCGCTTGCAGCGCTGCTCGGCTTCCGCGGCGGCGGCCTCCGGCGTCGCGGCGCCGGTCGCAACGGCCGCGAACATCTGGATCAGCACGTAGTCTGCGCTGACCGCACCCGTCGCCGTCGAGATCGGGCCCTTGTAGCCGTCGTAGTAGGTGCTGTTCATCGTGTCCTTGAACAGCTTCACCTTGGGATCCTGCGACCACACCGCGGCCTCGGCATAGGCCGCCAGCGGCTGCGACCAATAGCCGGAGTTGGCGTTGAGCCACGGCTCGTACTGGTCCTTCTCCAGCATGTACTGCAGGAAGGCCTTGGCGGCGTTGGGGTACTGGCTGTGCTTGAACACCATGGCGTTCAGCGTCAGGCCCGCCATCGGCGAGATCTTGGCGACGCCCTTGGGCAGCAGCTGATGTTCGCTGTCCTCGGCGATCGCCTTGGTTGCCGGGTCGTTCTTCAACGAGAAGTACAGCGAGACGCCGTTCGCGGTCAGCGAGATCTCCTGCGAGGAGTAGGCGCGGTTGTTGCTCACGTCGTTCCATGACGGCGTGCCGGCGATGAAGGTCGGATAGAGCTGCTTGACCCAGTTCAGCGCGGCGATCGTCTCCTTGCTGTTGATGACGACGTTGCCTTCCTCGTCGAGCAGGGACCCGTTGTGCGACCATAGGGCCCAGTTGGCGAAGCCGTTGCCGTCGCCCTTGGCGTTGCCGAGGGCGAAGCCGGCCGGCTTGCCCGCCTTGTGCAGCTTCTGGCACAGGTCGAGAATCCCGGCATGGTCTTCCGGTACCTTGTCGAAGCCGACCGATTGCAGGATCGACTTGCGGTAGATCAGGGGACCCGCGGTGGCGCCGAACGGCAGTCCGATCCAGGCGTCGCTCTTGTTCTTCTTGCCGTAGCGCTGCGCCAGCGGCAGCCAGCCGCCATACCTCTTGCCGACGTAGTCGGCGACGTCGGTCAGCTCGATCAGCTTGTCGATGTAGATGTGCGGTGCGTCCGAGAAACCGATGATGATGTCGGGGCCGGCCCCGGAATTCGCGGTCACTGCGGTCTGCTGGTTGATGTCTTCCCAGCCGACGAAGTCGACCTTGACCTCGACGCCGGTTTCCTTGGTGAATTTTGCCGCATTGGCGCGGAACACGTCCTCGTCGGCCTGGACGAAGCGCACCGGGCGCAGCATGCGCAAGGTTGCGCCCTTCTCGATCTCGCGCTTGGGTGCCGGAACGTCGGCAGCCTTGATGTTGGATGTTTGCGCTGCAGCACCGGTAGCAGCGAGCGTTGCAGCGGACAGGCCCAGCGCCAAGGCATCACGACGTGTGATGTCGTTCCTCATCAGTACCTCCCTATGATGTCTCCCTTCCCGGCGTTGATCGCCGGTGAAGGGTCGTTCGGTCGTTGGCGCCTTCGCGCCGGCCGCCTAGCTGTTCGGCCCGCGATCCATGCTGACGGGCTGCCAGCGGCGGAGCGCGGTGTTTTGCAGCACCGACGGATTGACGCAGCTTACCGGCCACATGCCCTGTAACACCAGTGACAATTCGTAGCCCACGCGGCGCTTGCGCGCCTCGTCAAACCGTGCCGACGCCGACGCCACGTGGGCGGTCAGGGTCACGTTATCCATGCCGAGCAGGGGATTGTTGTGAGAGGGCGGTTCCTTCTCCAGCACGTCGAGAGCGGCGTGGGCGATCCAGCCCTCCTGCAGCGCCTTGATCAGGCTCTCCTCGTCCACGGTGGCGCCGCGACCGGTGTTGATGAAGATCGAGCCCTTCTTCATCTGCCGGAAGTGCTTCTCGGTCAGCATATGGTGCACCTCCGGCCGCGCGGGGGCATGCATCGAGACGAAGTCGGATTGCGAAAGCACCTCGTTCAGCGTCGCCGGGACCACGCCGTGCTCGGACATCAGCGTTTCCTGGATGAAGGGATCATAGGCGATCATGCGCAGGCCGAACGGCGCGGCGCGCTTCGCAACCGCGCGCGCGACGCGGCCGAACGAGACGAAGCCGAGCGTCTGGCCCATCAGCCTCGGGATCTTGAGCAGCGCCGGCCGGCCCTCGGCCCAGCGGCCGTCGCGCACCATGCGGTCCTGCTCGACCAGGCGGCGGAAGCCGGCGAGCAGCAGCATCATGGCGTGGTCGGCGACCTCCTCGATGAAGGTGTCGGGGATGTTGGTGACGGGAATGCCGCGCGCGGTGGCGGCCTTGACGTCGACACTGTCGACGCCGACCGAGCCCAGCGTGATGACCTTGCAGCTCTCCAGCGCGTCGATGATGGTCTTGGTGATCGGGATGCCCTTGGCGTAGATCGCGTCGGCATTCTTCGCGGCGGCGATGAACCCGGCCTCGTCGGCGGGCGCCTCGACGATCTCGGCATCGATCGGATCGAGCGCCTCGCGCTCATAGGAATAATCGCTGCCCGCGACGGTGAAGCTCGCACCCTTCGGCGTCACCACCCTGTATTTCGGCATGTCCTGCTCCCGATTGGTTTCTTGTCTTGGTCCGCCTCGGCGGGCGGGCCTTTGCGTCTTTTACGCGAAATCCGGGCAAGTGCGTACAATTCACGGTTGTCGTCGGCGAGGTATATTCCCGCTTTTCCGCACAAGCTCCGGGCTTCTACGGAGGTGCGTAAGGAACTTGCTAAGGGCTCTGCCCCTAAGACTTGATTCGAATTTGATCGATCTCGTCGCGCGCCCGTATCCCATTATTGCCGGAGCCCACCCGTGAAATTGAGCAATCTGAAGATCGCCCCGAAGCTCGGCATTCTCGTCGGGGTCACCTTGTTCGGCCTGTGCATCTCCGGTGTCCTGGCCGCTTACTTGATGAAGCAGGAGATGGTGGATGCGCGCATCGACCAGGCCAAGGCGATCGTGGAGATGGCGCGCAATTACGCGGCTGCGCTCAAGAAGCGGGTCGACGCCGGCGAGATGACGAAGGACGCGGCGATCGCTGAACTTCGCCGCTACGGCAACGCGATGACCTATGACAACGGAGCTGGCTACCTGTTCGGCACGTCATACGACGGCATCACCCAGCTTGCACCCGATCCGAAGCAGATCGGCACGAACCGGATGGACGTCGTGACCAACGGCCGTAAGCTGTCGCTTGAACTGATGAACGGCGTCAAGGCCAACGGGTCGATCCTGTTGTACTATGAATACGTGAAGCCCGGTCAGCCGACGCCTATCCGCAAGATCGGCTATGCGGTGGCGGTGCCCGGCTTCGACATGTATGTCGGCACCGGCGCCTATCTCGACGACATCGATGCCAAGATGGGGCCGGTCTACTGGATGCTCGGCCTTGCCATGCTCGGCATCGTCCTCGTCGCCGGCAGCGTTGCCTGGCTGATCGGTCGTGGCATCAGCCGTCCGCTCGGCATGCTCGGCACGCGCATGAAGGATATCGCCGACGGCAAGCTCGACGGCGAAATCCCCGGTGTGGGCCGTGGCGACGAAATCGGGGCCATGGCTGCGACCGTCCAGATTTTCAAGGATAATGCCGTGCGAATCCGCGAGCTTGAGCAGACTGAGGCGGCCGCGCAGGAGCGCGCGGCCAAGGAACGTCGCAAGGCGATGGAAGAGCTGGCCAACGACTTCGAAC
Organism: Bradyrhizobium sp.; assembly: GCA_035575945.1. Lineage (GTDB taxonomy): Bacteria > Pseudomonadota > Alphaproteobacteria > Rhizobiales > Xanthobacteraceae > Bradyrhizobium. The sequence goes on from DATLXF010000031.1 coordinate 522,929, forward strand.
GCAGCGTCAACGGCATTGTCCGCTCGGTCTCCTCGGCCGCAGCCGGGATGCAGACCACGGCACAGTCGATGACGGCGACGGCGAGCGACGCCTCCTCGCGGGCGGCGACGGTCGGTGCCGCCTCGCAGAAGGCTTCCGGCAACGTCGGCACGGTCGCTGCGGCCGCCGAGGAACTGTCGAGCTCGGTTACGGAAATCTCCCGCCAGGTCACGCGCTCGACCGAAGTCGCGAGCCGCGCCGTCAACGATGCCGAGCGCACCAACGCCACGGTGCAGGAGCTCTCGACCGGTGCCGAGAAGATCGGCGAGGTGGTCAAGCTCATTCATTCGATCGCGGCGCAGACCAACCTGCTCGCGCTCAACGCCACCATCGAGGCGGCGCGTGCCGGCGAATCCGGCCGCGGTTTCGCCGTCGTCGCCTCCGAGGTCAAGGCGCTCGCCAACCAGACCGCAAAGGCGACCGAGGAGATCTCCGCGCAGGTTGCCGCGATGCAGACCTCGACCAGCGACGCCGTCGCGGCGATCGGCGGCATCACCCAGACCATTGCCGAGATGAGCGAGATCACCGCCGGCATTTCCGCATCGATCGAGCAGCAGGGCGAGGCGACGCGCGAGATCGCCCGCAACATCCAGTCTGTCGCGGCCGGCTCGAGCGAGATCAACGCCCATATCGGCAGCGTCACTTCGGCCGCGGAAGCGACCGGCGCTGCGGCTGGCGATGTGCTGACCAATGCCCGCGAGCTGGACACCCAGTCCGGCGCGCTGCGCAGCGCGGTGGACGGCTTCCTCGCCAAGGTCCGCGCGGCGTAACCCGCCGCGCAAGCTCATCTTGGCAGTCATTCCGGGGCGATGCGCAGCATCGAACCCGGAATCTCGAGGTTCCGGGTACGCGCTATACGCGTCCCGGAATGACTGGGCTACTGCTTCTCGATCTTCGCGTTGGTGATCAGCTTCTCCCACAGCACCAGCTGATCCTTCACGAACGCTTCGAGCTGCTCCGGGGTGCCGGAGAAGGCGTCCATGCCGAGCGTGGCGAGCTTGGCCTTGATCTCCGGGGTCTCGATGATCTTCCTGATCTCGGTATTGAGCCGCGTCACGATCTCCTTCGGCATGCCGGCCGGGCCGAAATAACCCTGCCAGGACGAGATGTCGAAGTCAGGCACGCCCGCTTCCTGCATCGACGGCAAATGCGGCACCAGCGGCGAGCGCTCCTTGGTGGTGACGGCGAGCGCGCGCAGCGCGTTGCCGTTGACGTGGGGCAGGCCGGTCAGGATGTCCACGAACATCATCGACACGCGGCCGCCCATGACGTCGTTGAGCGCCGGCGGCGAGCTCTTGTAGGGCACGTGCAGGAGGTCGAGCCCCGCATTGTGGGCGAAGGTCGCGCCCGAGACGATCGCCGAGGACGAGCCCGAGGCGTAGCTCAGCTTGCCCGGATTGGCCTTCCCGTAAGCGACGAGTTCGGCGACGCTCTTGGCCGGCACCTCCGGATTGACGACCAGCATGAAGGGCAGGTCGCCGGTGCGGGCGATCGGAGTGAAGTCCTTGACCGGATCGTAGGTGAGGCTCTTCAGCAGATAGGGATTGGCCGAATGCGTGGTGTTGGTGGTGACCAGCAGCGTGTAGCCGTCGGGCGCGGCCTTTGCGACATAGGTCGCCGCGAGCATGCCGTTGGCGCCGGCCTTGTTTTCGATCACGATGGGAACGCCGAGCGCCTGCGACAGGTGCTGGGAGATCAGGCGCGTGGTCGTGTCGGTGCCGCTGCCGGCCGCGAACGGCAGCACCAGCGTGATGTTGCGGCTCGGATAGTTGTCGGCCTGAGCTGCGGATGCTGCGACGAGGCAGAGCGCGGCCGAGCCGATGGTCCGCAGGTTTCGAATCAACGCTGAAATCATGTCTGGTCGTTCCCTCTTTTTTCGTTGGCGGGGAACCTAGCTTGTCTTCATCAAGATCGGAAGACATGAGTTTCCGCGCCCGCGGCAGAGTGGTCCCCTCTTGCACCGCTTGCGCGCTGCATCTTGCCCGGGACACGCGCGGCGCCATCCGCCCTGCGGAATTACTTCACCGCCGAGCCCTGGCGCGACGCGAGCACGACGCCGGCGAGCACCAGCGCATAGCCGATCAGGTGGAACGGCTGCAGCTTTTCGCCGAGCAGCAGGATCGCCATCGCCGAGCCGAACACCGGCACCAGATGGAAGAACGGCGCAGCCCGGTTAGGCCCGATCAGCGCTACGCCGCGGTTGAAGAACAGATAGGCGAGCGTGGAGGGGAAGATCAGGATGTAGCCCAGCGTCGCCAGGGTGATCGCGTCCAGGTGCAACACGCGGCCGCTGGCCGCCTCCCAGATCGCGGTCGGCAGCAGCATCGTCGCGCCGCAGCAGGTGGTGAAGGACAGGAAGGAGAGCTGATGGATCTTCGGCCGCCGCGGGATGAACACGGAGTAGAGGCCGAACGCCACCAGCGAGGAGGCGAACATGATGTCGCCCCTGTTGAAGCTGATGCTCGCGAGCGCGGCGAGTTCGCCGCGCAGGATGATGATCAGCACGCCGAGCAGCGAGATCGCGATGCCGCCGAGCTGCGCGCCGGTCAGCCGCACGCCGAACAGCAGCAGCGACCACAGCGCCACGAACAGCGGACCCGCCGACTGGATCAGCAGCGCGTTCAGCGCCTCGGTATATTGCATCGCCCAGTACGAGATCGCGTTGTTGAAGGCAAAGCCGACCAGCGACAGGAACAGCATCAAGGGCAGGCTTTTGCGCAGCGCAGGCCAGTCGCGCTTCAGATGCGACCAGGCGAACGGCAACAGGATCAGGAACACGCCGTACCAGCGGATCGTGGTGACCGTCAGCGGTGGCACATGCGCTCCGACATGGCGCGCGAGTACGATGTTGCCCGCCCAGAACAGCGAGGTCAGGCTGAGCAGCAGATAAGGCTGGTTGTTGAGCCAGCTGGCCGGATTGGCGGCCTTTGGCGCGGGCGGAGCGGTCGTCATTGGCGTTGCGGAGGAGCTTGCGCCGGATGGCCGGGATGGCACAAGTCATGCGGTCGCAATGCTACAATGCAGGCCTGAGCCGAGGAGGTGCCATTGGCGGTCAATATGTTGAACATCGAGGGCCTCGACGGGCTCGATCCGAATCAGCCGGTGGTGATGTTGAACCTGATGCGCTTCCACGCGCGCTCGCGCGATGGCGACGGTTCCGGTTGGGACGCGTATCTGCGCTACAGCGCGATTACTGTGCCGATGATCAGGGCGCGCGGCGGCACGCTGCTCTGGACCGGCGAAGCGAAGACAGTCGCGCTCGGTCCGCACGCCGGCAACGAATGGGACTTCGTCGCACTGGTCCATTACCCGTCCGTCTCGGCCTTTCTCGACATGATGACGTCGGAAGCCTACGAACGTGAAGCCGATCCGCATCGCGTCAACGGCTGCTCCGAGCACGTGATCATTGCGACGAGCGAGGCCTACAGCAAATTCAAGATGAAGTAGAAACGCCTGTCGTGCGCGCGGTTCTTCCCCTCTCCCCTTGCGGGAGAGGGTGGCTCGCCGCGATAGCGGCGAGACGGGTGAGGGGTCTCTCCCCGCGAGGCCACTCCCAATCGAAAGCATGGAGACAACCCCTCATCCGGCGCCTCGCGCCACCTTCTCACAAGGGGAGAAGGAAGAACCTACGCCGCCTGCTTCCGAGACGCTGCGAACACGCCCGCGAGCACCAATGCAAATCCGACGAAGTGAAACGCCTGCGGGTGCTCGCCGAGGAACACCATCGCCATGACCGAGCCGAACACCGGCACGACGTGGAAGAATGGCGCGGCGCGGTTGGCGCCGATCAGGCGCACGCCGCGATTGAAGCAAAGATAGGCGAGCGCCGAGGGGAAGACGGCGACGTAGAACAACGTCAACAGGTTCGGCCCGTCGAGCTTCATCACCGGCCGCGCGGACAATTCCCAGATCTCCAGCGGAACGAGGCAGGCGGCACCGACGCCGAAGGTGAAGGCGAGAAACGAGAGGCCGTGCATCGGCGGCCGCTTCAGGGACAGCACCGAGTAGAGCGCGAAGATCAGAAGCGCGACGACGAAGATCAGGTCGCCCTTGTTGAAGTCGATGTTCGACAGCGTGGTGAAATCGCCGTGAAGCAGGATGGTCAGCACGCCGCACATCGACAGCAGCACCCCGAAGGCCTGCGCGGCGGTGAGGCGGATGCCGAGAATGACCAGCGACCACAGCGCCACCAGCAGCGGCGCAGCCGATTGCAGCAGCAGCGTGTTGAGCGCCTGGGTGTGCTCCAGCGACCAATATTGCAGCGTGTTGAAGGCGCCGATGCCGGTTACCGAGAGCGTGACCATCAGCCCGAGCCTGGCGCGGATCGCCGGCCAGTCCTGCACGAGGTGTTTCCACGCGAACGGCAGCACCAGCAGGAAGGCGAAGAACCAGCGCAGGAACGACAGCGTCACCGGCGGAATGTGGCCGGCGGCGAGCCGCCCGACGATGGCGTTGCCGGCCCAGCACAGCGCGGTGATGCTGAGCAGCAGATAAGGCTGGTTTGCGATCCAGCTGTGGCCGGATGTTTCCGCGGGCGTGGTCTGGCCGGTGGCGGACATTGTAATTGTCGAGGCCTCGCGTGGGGTACGCCGAGGCGTCCAGCCCGGCGAGGTCCGGGCCGGCTGATCACCCGGCACCGTCCAAAGACACGGAAACACGCTCGATTTCAACGGCGCAAGCTGCATCGCCTCCATGCACGGGCAATGCGGCGGAAACCTCACGCCTTGTGTTCCCCGCGGATCGCGAACGGTTTGAGGAGTTCGGCGCAGGCGAGATAGACCATCACGAGCAGCGCGATACCCAGCATCATGCCGGGCGCCGGCGTGACGAAGCCGAACCAGGCCCCGAGTGGTGTGAACGGCAGGACCATGGCGACGAGCAGAGCAATGAGCGAGGACGCCGCGAGTGCGAGGTCTGGAAAATTCTGCCACGGCGGCCCGTCGGTGCGGATGACGAAGATCACGAGGATCTGCGTCGCCATGGATTCGATGAACCAGGCGGTGCGGAATTCCTCCGGCGAGGCCGAGAACAGATGGATCAGCGCGACGAAGGTCAGGATGTCGAACACCGAGGAGAGGGGTCCCATGATCGCGGCGAAGCGCACCAGATGCGACATGCTCCACACTTGTGGGCTTGCCGTTGCCTGCGGCGCGACGCGGTCGAAGGGAATGCCGAGCTCGGAGCAGTCGTAGAGCAGGTTGTTGAGCAGGATCTGCGTCGGCAGCATCGGCAGGAACGGCAGCGCGATCGAGGCTGCCGCCATCGACAGCATGTTGCCGAAGTTCGAGCTCGCGCCCATGCGGACATATTTTTGTATGTTGGCAAAGGTGCGCCGTCCCTCTTCCGCGCCGTCGGCGACGACTTCGAGATCGGACGCCAGCAGGATCATGTCGGCCGCGGCCTGCGCCACGCCGGTAGCGCCCTCGACCGACAGGCCGACATCGGCGACTTTGAGGGCCGGCGCGTCGTTGATGCCGTCACCGAGGAAGCCAACGACGTGGCCGCCGGCCTGGAGCGCCTTCACGATGCGCGACTTCTGGTCCGGGGCGAGCCGGCCAAAGGCGTCGGTCGAGCGCACCTGCACGGCGAGCGCCTCGTCGCTGAGCCCGGCGATGTCGGCCCCCGACAGCACGCGCGCGGGGTTTAGACCGACCAGTCCTGCGAGCCGCTTCACCACGACGGGATCATCGCCCGAGAGGATTTTCAGCCCGACGCCGCTTGCGGCGAGCCGCGCAATGGCGGCGGCCGCCGTTGGCTTCGGCGGATCGGCAAAGGCGCAGAGGCCTTCGAACACAAGATTCTTTTCATCCTCGGTCTCGACTTCGCGTGGCGGGCCGCTCCATCTCCGCGACGCCACGGCGATGGTGCGCAGGCCCTCGCCCGCGAGCCCGCGCACACGCGTCATGGCCGCTTCGCGCCCGGCCTCGTCCAGGCTGCACAACTCGATCACGGTTTCCGGCGCACCCTTGACGATCAGCAGCGCGCCGTCAGGGCCGGTCGCGAGGACCGACCCCAACCGGCGCGAGAAGTCGAATGCCTGCCGCCCGGCCAGCGTCCAACCTTGCGCGGCGTCCGGCCGGCCGGCGACAAGCGCGGCATCGAGCGAGCCGCGATCGCCGCCAAGCGAAGCCGCGATCGCGCCGAGGCTTGCGGCGCGGGCGTCTTCGTGACCTTCGGCGCCGATGCTTCTCGCGAGCGTGATCTCGGCCGATGTCAGCGTGCCGGTCTTGTCGGTGCATAGCACGGTCATGGCTCCGAGATCGTGGATCGCAGCCAGGCGCTTCACGATCACCTTCCGGTTCGCCATGCGGAGCGCGCCGCGCGACAGCGTCACCGTGGTGATCATTGGCAGCAGTTCCGGCGTCAGTCCGACCGCGAGCGCGACCGCGAACAGCAGCGAATCCAGCGCTGGGCGCCCGAGCACGACGCGCACGGTGAGCACAATCAGCACCAGCACCAGCGTGGCGCGCGCGACCACGAGGGCGAATTCGCGCAGATCGCGCTCGAATGGAGAAGGCGCCGGCGTCTCCGCAAGCGCGGAGGCGGCTGCGCCGAACACGGTGTTGCGGCCGGTCCTGACCACGAGCGCGATTGCTTCGCCGGTCTGCGCCACCGCGCCGCGAAACAGCGCATTCGACCGATCGTCAGCGTCGGTGGTCGGGCCGGCGCGCTTCTGCACCGGATAAGGTTCACCAGTCAGCGCCGCTTCGCCTGCGGTGAAAGCAGTGCTCTCCAGGATCAGAGCGTCGGCGGGAATGATGTCGCCGGCGCGCACGCGCAAGAGGTCGCCCGGAACGACCTGGTCGACATCGATCTCGCGGAAGGCGCCGTCCCGTCGGACCTCGGCTTTGAGCGCCACCGAGCGGCGCAGGATTTCCGCGGCGCGGATCGCATGACCCTCCTGGACGGTGTCGAGCCCGATTGAAAGCGCGAGAATCAGCACGATGATCAGCCCGCCGATGTCGTCCCCGGTCAGCATCGAGACGGTGCCGGCAACCAGCAGGATCAGCGACAGGGGCTCCAGCAGCCGTCGCAGGATCGCGCGCGCCGCGCTCTCGATGCGGGGCGGGGCGTCGCTGTTCGGGCCGAAGCGGTCGAGTCTTTCGGCGGCATCCCGCGTGCTCAGGCCCTGCACGTCGCATCCGATCCGGCTGCAAAGTGTATGGGCCGGCAGGCCCCAGAAGTGGCTTGCCGGGCTGCTTGCTGGCTTGGTCACGCGGGGTCCGCCATGGTCTTTGGAGCAGGGGAGGATGGTCTTGCGAGGTGATAGCCACTGCCTTTACGTTCCTTGGCCCAATCTCGGGAAGGAACGGTTGATCCGGGTCAATTGCGCCGCGCAGAGGTTTTCGAAGCTTTCCGGATTTTCTGCGGATATCAATGGCTTGGACAGGGCCTGGGACCCTGAATGAGCCCCCTTCTTGCTTGCCTAGCCGGGCTGCTTCCTTTATCCGGTTGGCTGCCTTGCGTGCGGGCGGCTCCGGCTGCCGATTGGGCTGGGCGCAGGCATGATCCCGGAAAAGTGGGCACCGGTTTTCCGCGAGGATTATGCCGTCTCGAGACAGTTTGAACAGGATTACCCGCGAATGGCCAATGTTGTCGTCGTCGGCGCCCAGTGGGGCGACGAAGGGAAGGGCAAGATCGTCGACTGGTTGTCGGAGCAGGCGGATATCGTCGTCCGCTTCCAGGGCGGCCATAACGCCGGCCACACGCTGGTGATCAACGGTAAGACCTACAAGCTCGCGCTCTTGCCCTCCGGCGTGCTGCGCGGGGGCAAGCTGTCGGTGATCGGCAACGGCGTGGTGTTCGATCCCGCCGCCTTTCTCGACGAGGTCGCCAAGCTGCGGGCACAGGACGTTAATGTCAGCCCCGACAATCTGCGCGTCGCGGAAAACGTCACGCTGATTCTGCCGCTGCACCGCGAGCTCGATGCCTTGCGCGAGTCCGCCAGCGCCGCGACCGCGATCGGCACCACCCGCCGCGGCATCGGGCCGGCCTATGAGGACAAGGTCGGGCGCCGCGCCATCCGCCTGATGGATCTTGCCGATCCTCAAACACTGCCGCACAAGATCGACCGCCTGCTGGCGCACCACAACGCGCTGCGCCGCGGCCTCAACCTGCCCGAATTCGACGGCGCCGCCGTCCTGAAAGAGCTGATGGAGATGGCGCCCCAGCTGTTGCCCTATGCCGAGACGGTGTGGCGCCTGCTCGATATCGAGCGGCGCGCCGGCAAGCGCATGCTGTTCGAGGGCGCGCAGGGCGCGCTGCTCGACGTCGACCACGGCACCTATCCTTACGTCACCTCGTCCAACACGGTGGCGGCGCAGGCGGCGACCGGCGCGGGGGTCGGTCCCGGCGCCATCGGCTACGTGCTCGGCCTGTGCAAGGCCTATACGACTCGCGTCGGCCAGGGCCCGTTCCCGACCGAGCAGGACAACGAGATCGGCCGCAAGATCGGCGAGCGCGGCCGGGAGTTCGGCACCAATACCGGCCGTCCGCGTCGCTGTGGTTGGTTCGACGCCGTGCTGGTGCGCCAGGCGGTCCGGACCTGCGGCATCAATGGCCTCGCGCTGACCAAGCTCGACATCCTCGACGGGTTCGATTCGATCGAGGTCTGCACCGGCTACAAGCTCGACGGCAAGGAGATCGACCATTTCCCGGCCGGCGAAGGCGCCCAAAGCCGGGTCGAGCCGATCTACGAGACCATCGAGGGCTGGAAGGAGCCGACCGCGAGCGCCCGGTCCTGGGCCGACCTGCCGGCTCAGGCCATCAAATATGTCCGCCGGATCGAGGAATTGGTGGGATGCCCGGTCGCGCTGCTTTCCACCAGCCCCGAACGCGAGGATACTATCCTCGTGCAAAACCCGTTTGAGGCTTAACGATCTCTTACCAGGACGCGCGTATAGTTGAGTAGAAATGGCTGATTACTACCCGCTGATCGCCCGCGCTATTGCCGCCCTGGACCCCAACGCTCCCGGCGAAAGCCGTCGCGCGCTCTATGAGCGGGCTCGCACGGCCCTGATCGCACAGCTGCGCAGCGTGCAGCCGCCGCTCTCCGAATCCGAGATCACCCGCGAAAGGCTGTCGCTGGAGGAGGCTGTCCGCAAGGTCGAATCGGAGGCCGCCCAGCGGGCCCGCGAGGCCTCGCGCGCGGGGGGCGGCGCCCGCCCTGGCTCCAGTGGCGATGCCTTCCGCCGCGCCAGCACCCGTGCCGCC
>DATLXF010000032.1:0-8720 GCA_035575945.1 Bradyrhizobium sp.
GATTCTGCCCCGCGATGCCGATGTCACTGTCGCGCGCGGCGGTGCTCGCGGCCTGAATCGCGGTGAACGGCGGCGCGACGACGACATCGCTCTTGCGCGTTGACGACAGCAACCCGCGTAGGGCGTGCAGGTAGGCGACGGTCTCGGCGACCGTCTTGAACATTTTCCAATTGCCCGCGATTAACTTTCTTCGCATCGGTGCCATTGCCGGGACCATCACTCTAAGGACCTTTCGTTGATAGACCCGCCGCGCCGATCAAGTCGTCGATCAGCCCGACGATTTCGTCGTCGCTCAACACCCGCACCGGGCGCGCAAAGCGGTGCGAGCGTGTGATCGAAACGCAGCGGAATGCCGGCCGAGGCGAGATGGCCTGCGAAGGCCTCGGGCGTGCGAAACGCCGCTACTCGCGGATAGCGCGTCTCACTCACGCGGGATGGCTCGTGGCGGCAGCCGGAACCCTCGATTCTCTCCTGGCGGGCGCTTCATACCGCCAGCCGGGTCTTCTCCGTGGCGGCCTCGTTGGCGCGGATGCAGCTGCGCGCTGAATCAAACGCCTTGTCGGGGCCGCAGGCGAGAGGCGTGCCCACTCGAATCGCAGAGCAGAACCGCTGAATCTGCAGTCGGGTCGCCCGCGGCCGCTCGAATAGAGGGGTCACCGCCGATCCCTGCGCGGTCGCCTGGTTGGTGTTGCCCGCCTGCGTCTCTGACGACACAGCCGCAGGCCCCCCGCTTTGCGGCGCGACGGTGATGGAGGTCGGTCCGCTTTCGCCGCCGCCTTCCTCGAAGAAGAGTGCCTCGGTCTCGCGGCGCAGGATCAGCGTGCCTTTGGTGCCCAAGAACATTTCGTAGTAGTCGTCGAACGCATTCGATTCGATCGACGAGAAGACCGCGGTCTGGCCGTGCGGGTACTCGAAGGTTGCATATAAATGATCGAAGACCTCGCGGCCATCCTTGAACCGGTACACGCCGCCGGTCGCGCTCACCGCCTCGGGTGTGGATCCGAGGAACCAGTTGGTGGCATTCAACTGATGGCTGCACAACTCGGCGATGAGGCCCTGTGAGTACTTCCAGTACAGACGCCAGTTGATCAGATGCTCAAAGGTCGGGTAGCCCCATTTCGCAGGGTCGTAGTCCGGCGACGGCGGCTCGCCTTTACGTCGCCAGTTGCCGTTGCGGTGCCAGGCGAGCCGCACGTGGAAGATGTCGCCAAGCGCACCCGACTTCACGATACCGTCGTACGCCGCCTGGTACATGGCGTTGTAGTTGCGCTGGTATCCAATCTCCAGGACCTTGCCGCTGCGCCGAGCCGCCTCGCGCATGCGTTCGCACCCGGCGATGTCCCACGCCATCATCTTTTCGCAGAGGACGTGTTTGCCGGCGTCGAGACAGAGCGAAGCGAGATCTGCATGCGCCCACAACGGCGGCGCCATGATGACCGCTTCGATGTCCTCCTGCTGCAGCATCTCGCTGCATTCGGCGTAGTGGCGCGCGGGAGGCACCTGGTTCCGTGTCAGCACCTGGTCCGCCCGCGTGAGGCTCGAGGGATTGATGTCGCAGAGCGCACGCACCTCCGCGAAGGCCGGATCGACGTTCGACAACAACAGCCGCCCTTGTCCGCCGACGCCCACGAACCCGACGCGCACCGGACCACCGCGCACCGGCCCTTGCAGCGCCGCCGTGGCGCCGAGCGCGGCCAGCGCCGGCGTGCCGGCGAGAATCTTGAGAAAGTTGCGCCGGCCCTGGGCTGCTTTCTCCGGTGTGAGGTTCATTCCGCAGCCTCCTCGAACGCGGACGGCGGTCGCCGGCGCGCGGATGCAAACCAGCGATCGAGCCCGGCCATGCGCCCGGTCTTGAACACGAACACAACGGCCACCGCGGCAAGCTCGATGAGATTCTTGTTCACGAAGAGATATGTGCCTTCCAGCCGCGGCTGCGGCAAACCCGTCGTGGGAATCGCTGAAAGATAGAAGAGGGTGAGAAGGCCGATCGCACCGATGCTGGCCAGTTGTGTCAAGGCACCGAGCATCAGCGCGATGCCGATGCCAACAAGGGCGACCGCGACGATCTGATCAATGGTCCCGACCCATGGGGAAGTCCCGACGGCGCTGAAGATGTTCGCCAACGGCCCGCTCGCGCCGCGCAGATAGCCGCTCGACGACCAGGCACCGAGGGGCACGCCGTCCTGTCCCCAGGCCGGGCGGAGCAACTTGAAATACCCCTCGTACAGGAAGTGCCAGCCGATCAGAGTGCGCAGGATCACGAGCATCGTCTGCTGCGCCGTACTCATATCTTCTCCACGTCGGCGCCCGCCTGATGGCCGATGACCAAGGTCGTTCCAGACCCGTCATTGGGGGTGAGTAGCGCGAGCACTTCAGGATGGTGATTGCAGTAGCGCTCGGCCAGCGACGGTCCTCCGACGAGAAAGGCGGTTGACAAGGCGTCGGCGTCGGCGGCGCTCGCACAGACGACGCTCGCGCTCAGCATCGCGTCAGTCGGCCATCCCGTGCGCGGATCGAGCACGTGTCCGAACCGTCGTCCATCAACCTCGACGAACTGCTCACCTGCGCCGCTCGTCCCCAGCGCCTGGTTGTGAAGCCAGGCCCGGGCGATGGGACGATCGTGTCGTTCGGCACGCTTCGGACCGCCTGAAGCCGGCCAAGGCCGCCGCGCCGAGACGATATCAACGGGCCAACCTCGTCCCCGGCCGCCGATGGCCAGCAGGCTGCTCCGCCCGGCCGACAGCAAGGCGTGACCGACACCTCTCTGGCGGAGGGTCGTCGCGACCACGTCGAGGGCGTAGCCTTTGCCAACGGCGCCAAGGTTCAACTCCACGCCTGGCTTGCCGAATCGCACGCGCGACTGCGGCCCGTCGAACATCACGTGCTGCATCCCGACGACGTCTCGCGCCGAGGCGATTTCAGGGTCCGCTGGCAGTCGCCCCTCGCGGCGCAGAAACCCCCAGCACCGGCTCAGAGGCGTACTCGTGATATCGAACGCGCCGCCGGTCGCCCTCGACAATGCCTCGCAGCGCGTGAGAAGCGCGAATAGATCACCGTCGCACGCGACGCTCTCGTTCGCCGCCCGTCGATTGAGGTCCGCGATGGCGCTGGTGGAGCGAAAGACGGTCAGCTGCGCTTCGATCTCGTCGATCTGGTTCAGTGCCGCCTGAGCCGCGGGCACGAAGGGCGCGTCTGAGGCAGCGAAGGTGATCTCGAACTGACAGGCCATCGCGCGTCGTTGCACGCGCAACCAGTAGGCGGACGACTCAGGCGGTGGCGTGGGCGTTGTCGTGAGCAAGCGGCGCCGCGTGAAACCGTGCCCCGAGCGCTCCGATCTGTGTCGTAGAGCCTCCAAGGTGTTGAGGGAGGGTACGGCGTGGTCCGATCGATGTCAAATGGATCAGATATGATCTGCCGCGCTACATCCAGGGCGACGTGGCCGACGCACGTAGCCGCGCGCACCTCGTGTCCGCGGTGCTGCACGAGCTCGGCGTACCGTCAGCGCTCGTCAACAATGCCGGTCGGACGCCGCGCGTCCGTGCTGACCTCCTTGACGCCACGGAAGAAAGCTTCGAAGAAGTGCTGCGGACCAACGACGCCGAGCCCTCGTCCGCGGCATCGGCGTCAGGAGGCAGGGAGGTGGATTGCCGTCTTGTCGCGCGCCGATCGGTAGACAGCTTCGACGACCTCGACACTTCGCCGGGCCTCTCGTCCGTCGCACACGGGCGGTCGGCCGGTGCGGATGGCATCGACGAAGTCTTCGATGATGCGCTGATGGGCCGAGACGTCGGAGACGATCGGCGACGTGGTGTTCTCGGCAGCGTTTCTGGAGACGGCGAGGGCGGCCTCAGAAGCGCTCGCGACCGACGCGAGGCGATCGCCCTCGAGCAGGAGTGTTCCTGCGCTCCCGACGATCTCGAGCCGACGCAGTCTGCCTGGACACGCCGCTGTCGTCGCCTCGATCGTCGCCAGCGCGCCGCTTGCGAACTCGAGCGTCGCGATCGCGGTGTCCTCCGTCTCTATCGCGTGAAACCGCGTCGCGATCAGACCAGACACGCGACGCACCGGCCCGAGCAGGTGCAACATGACATCGAGGGTGTGGATTCCCTGATTCATCAGCGCTCCACCGCCGTCGAGCGCCCACGTTCCTCGCCACCGCGACGAAGCGTAGTAGTCGGGCGGGCGCCACCACTTCACTTCACCCGTTGCCAGCACTGGCGTACCGATCTCCCCCGCATCGATTTGCCGCTTCATCGACACGACATCGGGCTTCAGTCGATCTTGAAAGAAGATCCCCAGCGTCACGCCGGCACGGCCGACTTCCTCCAGGAGCGCGTCCACCCGCGCCGTCGAGATGTCGAGCGGCTTCTCCACCAGCACATGACGCCCCGAGCGTGCGGCCGCGGCCGCCTGCTGTGCGTGGCACCCTGACGGGCTGCCGATCACGACGGTATCGAGCGAGGGATGCTGAAGGAGGGCGTCGAGAGTGTCGAAGGCGGTGGCGCCGAAACGCCTGGCGAGCTCAGCGGTCTTATGTCGGTTGTCGCCGAACACCGCGACGACCCGCAGGCCGGCCGCGTGTGCGGCGCGGGCATGCGTGTCGCTGATGTTCCCGGCACCGACGATACCGACGTTCACACGGTAAACCCCAGCTTCTCGAGGTATTGCCGGGACATGACGGCGGACTCCTTCGGCGTCCGCGCCTTGTCGGGTACCGCGTCGAGCTCGACGATGGCCCAACCCCGGAACTTGATGTCATTGAGCGCCGCGAACACCGCCTTCACGTCCACCTTGCCGTGACCCAATTCGACGAACCGATATGACCGCATGGGATCGCCGGTGGTACCCGGCAGCGGGCTTTGCACATCCTTGATATGCAGGAACAGGATGCGCTCGCCGTACTTCTTGACCGCCCTGGCTGGATCGCCGCCACCCTGTTGGTAATGCGCGACGTCGAGCAGCATTTTCACAACGCGCGGATCGGCCGCGTCGAGCACCCAATCCACTTCGTCCGGCCGCTCGCCGATGGCGTTCATATGGTTGTGATAGGCAACCGGGATTCCCATGTCTGCCGTGCGCTTACCGATCTCGGTCATCAGCTGGCCGAGGCGTCGATAGTCCGCGGGCACGAGCGCGCGCTGCGGCCGGATGTCGGTCAACTGCAGATATTGGCCGCCGACATCGCGCACAAAGCGAGCATGCCTGGTATGAGTCGCGATGTCCTCGGCTTCGAACTCCGGTTCCATCCGGACGCTGCCGCTCGAAAACGCGACCATCGCCAAGCCGTGCTTGGCTAATAATTCTTTAAGGGCCGCCGGCTTGTCGCCAAACTCGGGGAGGGCGCTCGTCCGCAGCTGTATGCCTTTGAAGCCTACCGCCGCGACGTCTTCGATCGCCTGCTTGTCCTGTCCCTGCCAGGTGATCGCCGCGTAGCCGAATCGAATATCGCCGGGCGCTGCGTCGGCCAGGCTGAAGCGGCCGGCCAGAGCCGCGCCCGCGCTGGCCAGCGCCGCTTGGTGAAGGAACCGGCGTCGCGAGAGATCCGAGCTCATCGTCAACTCCTGATGCTTCTACCAACTGTGCATGGTACCGTCGAGCAGACGGTTGACCGGCAGATATGCGGGCGCATACGGGAAGGTCGCGGCTAGCGCTTCGTCGATCTCGACGCCGAGGCCCGGCGCGTCGCCCGGGTGCATGAAGCCGTCCGCGAAGCGATACGAGTGCGGGAAGACGCGATCGGTCTGCTCGGTGTGCCGCATGTACTCCTGCACGCCGAAGTTGTGGACGCTCAGATCGAAATGCAACGCAGCCGCCATACACACAGGGCTGAGATCCGTCGCGCCATGCGATCCCGTGCGCACCTGGTAGAGCTCGGCCAGCGCCGCGATCTTGCGCAGGTGACTGATGCCGCCCGCATGAACGACGGTGGTGCGGATGTAATCGATCAACTGCTCGCTGATCAACTGCGAGCAATCGTGGATGGAGTTGAAGATCTCGCCCACCGCCAGCGGCGTGGTGGTGTGCTGCCGAATCAGGCGAAAGCGCGCCTGTTCCTCCGCGGGCGTGGGATCTTCCAGCCAAAACAGATGATAGGGCTCGAGACTCTTGCCCAGGCGCGCGGCCTCGATCGGCGTGAGCCGGTGGTGCACGTCGTGGAGCAGGTGGATGTCGGGACCGAGCTCCTTGCGGAGACGTTCGAAGAGAGTCGGGACGAAACTGAGATAGCGCTCGCTGCTCCAACGCGTCTCCGGCGGAAAGCCCTTCTCGGCCGGCTCGTAATAGAGGTCGCCGCTCCCAACCCCGTACGAATGCTCCAATCCGGGCACGCGGCACTGCGCCCGAATGGCTTTGTACCCCATCGCGGCGTCGAACCGCGTCGACTGTCTCGTCAACCGTCGAACCGTTGGCGTGCCCATAGACCATCACCCCATCGCGTGAGGCGCCGCCGAGCACGCGGTAGACGGGAACATTCAACGACTTGCCGAGAATGTCCCACAGCGCCGTATCCACGGCGGCAATGGCCGACATGGTCACCGGCCCGCGCCGCCAGTACGCGCCCATATAGAGGTACTGCCAGAGATCTTCGATGCGCCGCGCGTCACGGCCAATCAGCAGCGGAATGACGTGGTCGCTCAAATAGCTGGCGACCGCGAGCTCACGCCCGTTGAGGGTCGCGTCTCCGAGCCCGGAGACTCCGTCTTCGGTGGTGAGCTTCAGCGTGACGAAGTTGCGGCCGGGGCTGCAGACAATGACCTTGCCGTCAGTGATCTTCATGCGTCGGGTGAGGATAAGTCAGATGGAGCGAAATCGGCGACTAATGTAACGGCATCTCGCGCACGCGCCGGTCCGTATTGTCCGCCAGAGTTTGAGGAAGTTGCCGAAACGGCCGTTACTCCGGCTGGATCGGCGCCGCGAGAGCGGCTACACTCGGGGCCAGCCTGCGGCCGGGCCATTGGAGCAGCTTTCGACCCCACAAGCACGACGGCCGAAACGGCGAGCCGTTTCTCGAGGAGGTGTACTACTTCAGGGTCGAGCCGCCGCATGGGTTCGGGCACCAGATGCTCTACACGGAAGACGGCGAGTCGGTGACGCATCAGGTCCGTGACGGCGATGCCGTGCAATAGCCGGGGATGAGCGCCAGCTCGCCTTTTACGAAGACCCGGCCCACCGCTGGATTCACAGCCAACCGTAACCCGCGAGTTGCGGCAGCCCGCCACATCGCTATTTCCTCTCCCGTTGGATGAACCCCATCTCACCCAGCCACATTTCGCACAGGCGCGTCCAGGTCTCGGTCGAGCCCGGGTTGTTTCGCAAATCTACCTGCAGAAGCCGGCATCGCTGACGATTGCGGAGGGGCGGCTCCTGAGCGACGCGGTTCATCGCTCCGGCCGGATCTTTCAGATCGGGAGTCAGCAACGCTCGTCGGCGCAGTTCCGCTATGCCGCGGAATTGGTGCGCAACGGCCGCATCGGCCGCCTGCAAACCGTCGAGGTGGGGCTGCCGGGCGATCCGGCGGGCGAAGAAGAGCCGAGCATGCCGGTCCCGAAGAATCTGGACTACGACCGGTGGCTTGGCTCCACCCCGGTGGTGCCCTACACCGAGAAGCGCGTGCACCCGCAGAACGGCTACGACCGTCCGGGATGGCTGCGCTGCGAGCAGTTTGGCGCCGGCATGATCACCGGCTGGGGCGCGCATCACATCGACTGCGCCCACTGGGGAATGGGTGCGGAGTTCACCGGCCCCGTGGAAGTGTCGGGCACGGCGCAGTTTCCGGCAAAAGGGTTGTGGGACGTCCACGGTCCGTTCAAGACGGAGGCGTTGTACGCCGACGGCGTCCGGATGATCGTCAGCGGCGACTTCACCAACGGCATCAAGTTCATCGGCACGGAAGGCTGGGTGTTCGTCTCGCGCGGCAATGAGAGGGTGACCGCGAGCGATCCGGAGTCCCGGTTAAAGGACAGCCGGGCGCTCGCAGCCAGCGATCCCCGGATCATCACGTCGGTGATCGGGCCTGACGAGATCCACCTGTACAAGAGTACCGACCATCACGGCAACTGGCTCGAGAGCGTCCGCTCGCGCCAGCAGCCGATTGCGCCTGTCGAGGTCGCGCACAGGTCCTGTTCCGCGTGCCTGATCCACCACATCGCGATGAAGGTGAAGCGGAAGGTGTTCTGGGACCCCGTCAAGGAGCGCTTCAGAAACGACGACGAAGCCAATGCGATGCTGTCGCGGCCGCAACGGCCGCCGTATACGCTCAGGTAGCGAGCGAATCCTACCTGTCCCTGAACTGGCACCCGGCACTTTATTGGTCAGGGAGCGCAGCGACCCCCGGCAGTATCTGGCCGCCCAGAAACTCCAGTGACGCGCCGCCGCCGGTCGAAATGTGATCAATCTGATCGGCCACGCCGGCCTTGTGCACTGCCGCCACTGAATCGCCGCCGCCGATAATCGTCGTGCCGTTCACCGCCGCGACCGCTTTCGCCACGCCAAGCGTGCCGGCCGCAAAGGCGTCGATCTCGAAGACGCCCATCGGGCCGTTCCAGACCACGGTCTTCGCATCGCGCAGCAAGTCGGCATAGAGCCTGGTCGTTTCCGGACCAATGTCCAGGCCCATTCGCTGACCGATGGCGGCGTCATTGACTTTCAACACCTCAGTGGCGACTCCTGCTTCCATCTTGTCGGCGACCACGTGGTCGACAGGCAAAGTGAGTTCGACATCA
>DATLXF010000033.1:0-39368 GCA_035575945.1 Bradyrhizobium sp.
CGCCGAGGGCAACCCGGCCGCCGCCGCGCCGCCGCGCACCCGCCCGGCTCCGACGCCGCCACGCGCCGACCGCCCGTCCTTCAACGTCGATGACCCCGGCGAGGCCCCGCGTCCGCCGCGCGCGCCCCGTTTCGACGCCCCGCGCCAGAGTGCACCCTCCGCCCCGCCGCCGGCGGCGGAGCCGCCGGCTGGGCGTGATCGCCAAGGTGGCCGCCGTCCGCCCGAAATTGGCCCGCCGCCACCGCTGCCGCCCGCCCCGGGCGTGCGCGGCTTCCGCGACATCACGGCCGATGCCAACGATCTCGGCGGCGCCGCCGCGCAGGCCAGCCGCGCCGCGCGTCGCACCTACGCCAACGTGCCCTCGCCCTCGCCGGAGTTCGACCGGCTGGAGCCGAGCCTGGAAAATCGCGCCGCGGAGGCCGAGGCGCCCTATTCCTACGACGAATCGATCGAGGAGGCCGAACGCTACGCGCCGCAGCCGCAGCCGCCGTCGCCGCGTCCGCGCGTCGCCCCCGAGCGCGAGGTCAAGAAGCGCGTCCGCACCGGCTCGGCCTTCCCGTTCAAGAGCGCGATCGCCGTCGGCATCGTGCTGATCCTGGTCGGCGCCGGCATCCTCTGGGGCAAGCAGCTGGTCCAGATCGTCAACGGCTTTCTCAAGCCCTCGGCGACGCAGGTGGCGGACACGCCGACCCCGGCGCAGCCGCAGAGCAAGCCGAAGATTCCCGATCGCGTCGGCCAGCCCTCGGCGGACCAGCCGGTCGCGCCGGTGGCGCAGAAGGTCGTGCTCTACGACGAGGATCCGTCCGACCCCAAGGGCAAGCAATATGTCGGCTCGGTCGTGTGGCGGCTGGAGCAGATCAAGGCGTCGGGCAATCAGAAGGCCGACGTCGCCGTGCGCGCCGACATCGAGATTCCCGACCGCAAGTTCAAGATGACGATGTCGTTCCGCCGCAACACCGACTCGTCGCTGCCGGCGAGCCACACCGCAGAACTGACCTTCATCCTGCCGCCGGATTTCCCGGGCGGCAGCGTCTCCAACGTGCCGGGCATCCTGATGAAGTCGAACGAGCAGGCGCGCGGCACGCCGCTCGCCGGCCTCGCGGTCAAGGTCACCGACGGTTTCTTCCTGGTCGGCCTGTCCAATGTCGATGCCGACCGCGCCCGCAACGTCCAGCTCCTGAAGGAGCGCTCCTGGTTCGACGTGCCGCTGGTCTACGCCAACCAGCGCCGCGCCATCATCGCCATCGAGAAGGGCGCCCCCGGCGAGCGCGCCTTCAACGACGCCTTCGCGCAATGGGGCGATTGAGGCAAGCGCGCGCCGCTCCGGAATGACGACCCAGCTACCGCGCGGACGCTTCACGCTTGCGCGCGGCCGCATGCTCGCGGTCCATCACGGTGCGGCAGCCGGGGCTGACCTGCGACTTGTTGCGCACCATGCAGGCGGTGATCCGCGGGATATCCGGGATCTCGCTGGAGCACAGCCGCATCGCGTCGCCCGAGCACATCTGCTGCGCTTCGGACGAGAAGGCGAGGCCGGGTGACGTCTGCAGTGCGAGGCCGGTGACAGCGAAAGCGAAGAGCGAAGCGATGGTCTGAAGGCGTGTCATGTGAAATGGGTCCCCGAGGTCCTGGGCTTGAGCCGCTTGGTTTTGGGGCGCCGCACGCGGCTTGATCTGCCGCATGTCACAGCCTTCACGTCGGGAGCATTGCTCCCGCGTGTGGTCGCTCGATCTCTTGATGGCCGAATCGAAAGTGCTGCGCCGCCCGAGGCGAGTATGCGCCATTGTCACGCGCCTGCAATGGCCGGCGCAAACGAATCTGCAATTGTTGTACGCGAGTCACGTGGGGCGTCAGACCGGCCCCTCGGGGGCGCTTCCCTGTTCCGCATCGCTCGCGCCGAGTGAAGCCGCATGTTCCTCGACCGCGGTGACGCCCTTGGCAGTGAGTTCGAACAAGTCGCCGTCCTTCATCACGTAGCCGTCGGCGATCAGCTGCCCTACCTTGCCCTGGCGCTCGTCGGCAAAGGCTACCGACTGGCTGATGTCCCGGAGGATGGAGAGTTGTTCGTCGCGTAACATGGGCCAATCTCCATCTGCCGGGATCGCCGGCCTTCACATGCCGTGGCTCTGAAACACCTTGCTGCAAGACTTCGACAGCTTGGCCCGGTTGGCTTGCAGGCAGCCTTGCACCGCGAGGTCGCTGCCGAGGTCCTTGCGGCAGAAACGCTGAGCGTCTCGCGTGCAAGCCTTTCGTTCCTGCGGCGTGCCCATTTGGCCTTGCGCGAAGGCGGACGCGTCGGACAGGCTCGCTGCTGCCAGTGCGATCGTCGCCAGGAGAAATTTGCGGGCCAGAAATTTGCAGGCCATCGGCACTCCAATCTGCCAGGGGTGAATTCAAGTCCAGCATGAACTCGGTGCCTTGCCACTTGTTCCCCAAGGGGTAGAGCGCGCCCCGCTGTTCAAGGTTCCCCCAGCGCTGCTATAAAGCCCATTGAGGGTGAGGTGCTTGATGAAACGCTATCTTGTGTTCGCGCTGGTCGTCCCGTTCGTCGGCGGGTTCCTGCTGCTGCTGACGACGACCTACCAGTCCGGCTATTGGGTCCACACCAACCTCGGCGAGGTCGGCAAGCTGTTCGCGGTGTTCTTCAAGAACATGCAATACAGCTATTTGTTCGGCTTCCTGCCCGCGCTGATGATCGGCGCGGTCGACGACATCCTGATCCACGTCCGCCGGATCAGCCCCGGCGTGCGGATGCTCCTGGTCGGCCTGTTCGCCTTCGTCCTGGCCGCGTTCACCCACAGCTCGCGCGGGCCGGATTCGGGCGCGGTGCAGTTCATCCTCTACGGCCTCGTCGGGTTCGTCCCGGCGGTGATTTCGTCCTGGCTCGTGCATAGATATGTCGAGGAGACGCAGGCGGTGGCGGCTCCGACCTGAGCGCGCGACCTTCGGGCGCGGCCCCGCAACCTCCACCGCGCCGGCGCGTTGCCGAGAAGCCATGACCATGTCCGACGACGATATCCTTGCAGCGCGCCGGTCCCGCTCCGGGGGCAGCCCGCGCGCGACCTCTTCCGGCGAGCCGGCCCGCGGGCCGATCATCGACCAGGAAGGCCACGAAATCCGTCCCGAGACGCTGGAGCAGGGATTTCGCGAGTTTCGCTTCGAGTTCGGTCAAGGCGGCCCATTCGGCAATCTGAGCCGCGAGCAGCGGATCGCGCGGCTCGAGGCCATCGCCAAGCTGCTCGACGTCGCCTTCATCCTGCCCGGAACCAACATCCGCTACGGCATCGACGGGCTGATCGGCCTGATCCCCGTGGTCGGCGACATCATCACCACCGCGATCTCGCTGTGGCTGGTGCGCGAGGCGAGGGCGCTCGGCGCGCCCTGGTACATTACCGCGCGCATGCTCGGCAATGTCGCAGTCGACGGCGTGGTCGGCCTCGTCCCGTTCGCGGGCGACGCCTTCGACGTCATGTTCCGCGCCAACACCCGCAATGTGCGCCTGCTCCAGCGCTGGCTGGAGAAGCAGCCGCGGGCCTAGCCATTGGCCGCAAATTCATCTCATCGATGCGGCGGCTTCCTCAGCGTCGGCAATGGCGGATGAGAGAACCGGCGAGGAAGCCGCCAAAACACAAAAGGCGCGACAACCTTTCGGCCATCGCGCCCTCTGCGCACATCGAACTTTGCGAGAGCTTACGCCGCGTCGGCATCGGTCTCCGCGACCGGCGCTGGCTTGGGCCGGCGGGGCAGCGGGAAGGCCTCGCTCTCGTACAGCGAGCGGATGCCGTTCTGGTCGAAGCGCGCTTCCTCCACCTGGAGATAGGCGCCGTTCAGCGAATCCGTCGGCAACTGCTCCATCGCGAACTGCACGGCCTCGGCTGCAGTGCCGAACCGGCGGTAGGTGAAGCCCGCGCGCTTCTTCTTGCGGATTGCGGCGGGAAAGAGTTCGGCGGAGGTGTTGAAGTTGAACGGACGCATTGGACGCATGGTCAAAGACCTCGTGATCTTCTCTGGGGCTTTAAGCGCGTGAGTTGGGGGAGGGCAGAGGCCGCAATCGAGCGGGCCCGCCACATGCATTGTCGCTCTCTAATATAGGCCGATTTGACAAAAATGCGACCCCCGCGATGCGAGATGATGAATCCATGCATGGCAGCCAAGCGACAGAAAGAAACGCAATTCTTTCAATAGTTTAACTCGTATGACCGTGTCTGGGAAGCAGCGGCACGAGCCGCGCGACCAGCACGACCCTGCCGGAAGGGCAAAGGCCATAACGGCAGCGGCCGACCGGCCGGACAGCACCAGCAGATCGATGATCACCAGGATGATCAGGAGTGTCCCCGAGCGTCATCCACCCTGGTGGCGACCGCAATGGGGGATCGGCCCGCCCGCGAGGGAGGAAAACATATCGCGCCACCGGGTTCCGAGGTGGAACCCGGCGGTGCGTTCGCTTATTTGGGCTCCAGCTTCAGAGCCGCCGAGTTGATGCAGTAGCGCAGCCCCGTGGGCCCCGGTCCATCGGGGAAGACGTGGCCGAGATGACCGCTACACTTGGAGCAGAGCACTTCAGTTCGGATCATGCCGTGACTGGTGTCCCGCTCCTCGTCGATATGGCTCTCGGCCGCGGGCTGGGTGAAGCTCGGCCAGCCGCAACCGGAATCGAACTTGGCATCTGATTCGAACAGTACATTGCCGCAGCCGGCGCAGACGTAAGTACCGGCCCGGTGCTCGTGCTCATATTCGCCCGAGAAGGGACGCTCGGTCGCCTTCTCGCGCAGTACGGCGTATTGCATCGGCGACAGCTCACGCCGCCACTGCTCTTCGCTCTTGATGACCTTGTCGGTCGTTTTCGTCTTGGTGTCGGGCATGGCTCTCCCGTTGGTTTGGTGATCTCAAGATCAGTTGGTGGCCTTGCCGGCATTCACCAGCGTCGGCTTCTCAACGTAGTTATCCGCGAACAGCTTTTTCAGGTTCTCGACCTTCGGAATGTCGTTGTAGGCGATGTAGGGCTGGTTCGGATTCAGCGTCATATAGTCCTGATGATAGGCCTCCGCCGGATAGAACGCCTCCAGTGTACCGACCTTGGTCACGATCGGCTTGTTGAACACCTTGGCGCCGTTGAGCTGGGCGATATAGGCCTCCGCGACCTTCTTCTGCTCGTCCGAGGTGGTGAAGATGGCCGAGCGATATTGCGGGCCCACGTCAGGACCCTGGCGGTTGAGCTGGGTCGGGTCGTGCACCACCGAGAAGAAGATCTGCAGGATCTTGCCGTAGGAGATCTTCTTCGGGTCGTACTTGACCTCGACAGCCTCCGCATGGCTGCTCCTGCCGTTCGAAACGCTCTTGTAGTCGGCGGTCGCCTTGGTGCCGCCGGAATAGCCGGAAACCGCGTTGACTACGCCGGCCGTGTGCTGGAAGACGCCTTGCACGCCCCAGAAGCAGCCGCCGGCAAGCACTGCGGTCTGGATGCCGCTCGCGGGGGCCGCGTCCAACGCGGGTGCGGGGATCACGACCGCCTCCTCCGCGGCACGCGACGGCATCATGACGGCCAACGTCAGAGCGGTGGTTGCGGCGAGCAGGGTGGCGAGGGCGGTTCGGCGCATGGCAATCCTCTTTCTGAAGGGCTGACAGTCTAGGGCGGCCGGGAGCAGGCGAACAGCCTGTCCGGCCGCGTTTTGGTATCGTTCGAGGTACGGACGCAGCCGCCGATTGTTACGCGAGGGGCGGACACGAGATCGTGACGGCGCAATCGCCCGGCGTCGCGGGTGACGTCAGCACGCCGCTCATCCGCACTGCGCGGTTTCACACCACCACGCTGAGCCGTTTTGCCGCGCGCGTGATGCCGGTATAGAGCCATCGTGCCCGCGAATCCTGAAACGCAAAGCTCTCGTCGAACAGCACGACATCGTCCCATTGCGAGCCCTGCGATTTGTGCACGGTCAGCACGTAGCCGTAGTCGAACTCGTCATAGGGCTTGCGCTGCTCCCAGCCGATCTGCTCGATGCCGCCCTCGAAGCAATCGGCGCGCACCGAGACCTTCGTCACCTTGTGGCCGAAATCCTCGTCGGGCGACAGCCGCATGGAGAGGATGCGCGACTTCGAGCGCGAGGTGTTGCGCGACTTCACGCGCCACAGGCCGCCGTTGAATAGGCCTTTCTTGCGGTTGTTGCGCAGGCACACCAGCTTGTCGCCGGCGACCGGGAACTGGTCCTCGATATTCTGGCGTTGGCGCACCCGCATGTTGTAGGCGCGCCTGGTATTGTTGCGGCCGACCAGGATCTGGTCGGCGCCCATGACCCTGTCGGGATCGACCTCCTTGCGCGACACGATCTCGCTCTCGCCGTAGCGGCCGATGTCGAGCTCGCGGCCTTCGCGCACGTCCATCGACATGCGTACGATCGGGTCGTCCTGGGCCTGGCGATGCACCTCGGTCAGCATCGCGTCGGGCTCCGAATTGGTGAAGAAGCCGCCGCCCTGGATCGGCGGCAGCTGTGCGGGATCGCCCAGCACCAGGAGCGGACAGTCGAACGACATCAGGTCGCGCCCCAGTTCGGCGTCGACCATCGAGCATTCGTCGATGATGATC
Source organism: Bradyrhizobium sp. (assembly GCA_035575945.1). GTDB lineage: Bacteria > Pseudomonadota > Alphaproteobacteria > Rhizobiales > Xanthobacteraceae > Bradyrhizobium. Next base: position 6,581 of record DATLXF010000033.1, read on the forward strand.
AGCTTGGCCTTGGAAGCCGGCGCGTCGTCCCACAATTCGAAGCTCGGCTGCTCCTCGCCGGATTCGCGGGCACGGTAGATCAGCGAATGAATTGTGGAGGCGCCGTCGCAGCCCTTGTTGCGCATGACGAGGGCGGCCTTGCCGGTGAAGGCCGCGAACTTCACCTCGCCGTCGACACCCTCGGCGATGTGCCGTGCCAGCGTGGTCTTGCCGGTGCCGGCGAAGCCGAAGAGGCGGAACACCGGCGGCGTGCCGCCCCGTCCGGGTTTTGCTTTCAGCCAGTCGCCGACGGCCTTGAGCGCGGCATCCTGATGCGGGGTGAACGTGGCCATGTCTGTCTTGAGAAGGAACCGGCGATTCGCCGCTTCTCGGAAACTAACCATTGCGGCTGGCCGTTCAAGCGGCGGCCCAGTCGTCCTGCCGGTCCCCGGCTACTTGTCGATCCGGTCGTGCAGTTGCCAGAATCGCAGTGTGCGCTCCGCCGTCGCGGGGGACAGCTTGGCGAAATCCGTGCCCGCGAGCTTCAGGGTGGCCTCGTCGATGCGGTACTTGGTCGGTCGATTGCAGAGGATTTTTTCGACCGTGGGCCAACCGAGGCCCGCCGATTTGCACGGGATCAGCACGAGATCGGCACGCGGCCCCTCCAGGACCTTCGCCATCAGCTCGGTGGGCGCGCTGTTGTTGAGAAGCCCGAGCGCGGCGGCAACCTCGTCGAATCTCTTGGTTTCCGCGAACCGGGCGATGGCGGCATCGTTGAGTTCGTTGAGGCCCTTCATCCGCTTGACGGCCGCTTCAGCGAGGCTGAAATCCCGCTTCGACTCCGGCGGGGCCGCCTTGCTGGTGATCGCGGCGAGGATGCGCTTGATCTCGGCCTGGAGCTCCGGCGGGGCAATGGTCGCAAGGCGCGCGCGCACGGCTTCGGTCGCGCGCTGCAGCAGGTCGCGAAGATACTTGATGGGAAGATCGATGCGCAGGCCGAGCGATTCGGCGAGGGTCTCGTCGGCTTCGGCGTGCGCGACCATGCCGCCATAGCCGTCCTCGGAAAATCGGGCCGTCGTGTTGTCGGCAAGGCGGCGGATGACCTTGCGCTCGCCACGCTCGACCAGGACGTCCGTGACGACCTCCGGCAGGTCGGCGCGGCCGGAAATCGCGAACAGGTGGTCCTGCCCCTTGGCTTTCGCGATCTCGACCAGCGTCGGGGTGCTCAGGCGATTGGACTCGGTCAGCACCTTGCCCGCGACGGCGATCTCGTCGTCCCAGGCGAGGCGTTCGAGCACGCCCGCAGGTGCATAATCCAGCGGCGCCAGGCGATCGCCAAGCTCGGCCCTGACCCGACTCTCCACTCGCGTCACCAGATGCGAGAGCACATGATCGAAGACCTGGACCTGATCGTCGCTGAGGCGCTGCCCCTGGTCGAGAAACAGGTCAGTCACCCGTCGCAAGGTCTCGATCCGCTTGGCCGAGGAGCCGTTACGGACCGCATCTTCGAGCTCGTCGATGATGGAATTCGTCTGCTGCATCATGCTTTTATGGCCATCGCAGTAGAACCCGCGGACAGCTTTCGCCGCGCCTGAACATGATCGGTCCTGCGATTTAAGCAGGGCATAACGCGGTGGTATGATGAAACAGCCTGATGGAACTTTCGCTATCACTATTCGGCAGATTTGACGCTGTCCGCCCGGCGCGTGCCCGGGCGAGCGGCGCCAGTGCGGAAGTCTACTGCCAGCCAGGAACGCCGCGCATGTCGGGAAGCTGGTGGGCGATGCCCTTGTGGCAGTCGATGCAGGTCTTCTCCTTGGTGAACAGGAAGCGCTGGTGCGCGACCGAGGCGCGCGGCGACTGCTTGGTGATGTCCATGGAATCGGCGCTGTGGCAGTTGCGGCATTCCAGCGAATCATTGGCCTTGAACCGGGCCCATTCGTGCGCCGCCAGCTCGAGGCGGTGATCCTGGAATTTCTCGCGGGTGTCGATGGTGCCGAAGATCTTGCCCCAGACCTCCTTGGACGCCTGCATCTTGCGCGCGATCTTGTCGGTCCAGTTGTGCGGCACGTGGCAGTCCGGGCAAGTCGCGCGCACACCGGAACGGTTGGTGAAGTGGACGGTCGACTTCAGCTCGGCGTAGACGTTGTCCTTCATCTCGTGGCAGCCGGTGCAGAACTTCTCGGTGTTGGTGATTTCCAGCGCGGTGTTGAAGCCGCCCCAGAAGATCACGCCGGCAACGAAGCCGGCCAGCACCAGGGTGCCGAGCGCGAACACCGAGCTCGGCCGGGTCAGTACCTGCCAGAGCTCGAGCATGAAAGCCCAGCTCCGCGCGATGAAGCCGCGATTGGCCTTCAGCTCTGTGTTGGGCTCGTCAGCGGTCGTCGTCATCTGCGGCCACCCGGGCTTGCGCGCGACAGCAGCGTGTCGATGTCGACGAAATCGTTGCTGACCGGCGGATTGGCGGTGTTCTGCGGCACATGGCATTCGGTGCAGAAGAAGCGGCGCGGCGAGACCGAGCCCAGGAACTGGCCGTCGCGATCCATGAAATGCGTGATCGAGACCATTGGCGCCTGCGATTCCGCCGTGCGCGCCCGCGCGTGGCAGGACAGGCATTTGTTGCCGTTGAGGTCGACCTGGTAGCCGTCGATACTGTGGGGGATGACCGGCGGCTGCTCCGGATAGTTGCGCACCTCTTTCTCGGAGGTGTTGCGGTTCGGCAGCATCGGCGGCGCCGGGCCCTCGTCGTTGAGCGGGGTCGGGCCGCGCAGGCCCGACGTCACGGTCTGCGCGGTCAGTGAACTCGTGCCCGCTGCGATCGCGAAGGCCAGCAGGGCGATTACGGATCGGTTCATCATGACATGTTCACCCGCTCGATGCGCACGGCGCATTTCTTGAAGTCGGTCTGCAGCGAGATCGGATCGGTGGCGTCGAGCGTCACCTTGTTGATCAACTTGGATTCATCGAACCACGGCACGAACACGAGGCCGCGCGGCGGCCGGTCGCGGCCACGCGTCTCGACCCGGGCGCGGATGAAGCCGCGGCGGGAGACCACCTTCACTTCGTCGCCGCGGCGGAGCTTGGCCTCCTGCGCGTCGTCCGGATGCATGAAGCAGACGGCTTCGGGAAAGGCCTTGTAGAGCTCGGGCACGCGGCGCGTCATGGTGCCGGAATGCCAGTGCTCCAGCACGCGGCCGGTGGAGAGCCAGTAGGGATAGTCGTTGTCGGGCGATTCCGCCGGCGGCTCGTAGGGCAACGCGAAGATTCGGGCCTTGCCGTCGGCATGGCCGTAGAACTGCACCTCGGCGCCCTGCTTGACGTAGGGATCGCTGCCCTCGCGGAAGCGCCACCTGGTTTCCTGCCCGTTGACGACGGGCCAGCGCAGGCCGCGCTCCCTGTGATAGGTGTCGAACGGCGCGAGGTCATGGCCATGGCCGCGGCCGAACTGGGCATATTCCTCGAACAGGCCCTTGTGGACGTAGAAGCCGAACGCCTTGGATTCGTCGTTGGCGTAGCCGGGCTCGATGTCGCTCACGGGGAATTTGTCGACCTGGCCGTTCTTGTAGAGCACGTCGAACAGCGTCTTGCCGCGAACGTCCGGCTTCTTGGCGATCAGCTCGGCGGGCCAGACCTCCTCGATCTTGAAGCGCTTGGAAAACTCCATCAACTGCCAGAGATCCGACTTCGACTCGCCCGGCGCGGAGACCAGCTGGTGCCAGAACTGGGTGCGCCGCTCGGCATTGCCATAGGCGCCTTCCTTTTCCACCCACATCGCAGTCGGCAGGATCAGGTCGGCCGCGAGCGCGGTCACCGACGGATAGGCGTCGGAGACCACGATGAAATTGTCGGGGTTGCGGAAGCCCGGATAGGTCTCCTCGTTGATGTTGGGGCCGGCCTGCAGGTTGTTGTTGACCTGGACCCAATAGGCGTTGATCAGGCCGTCCTTCAGCATCCGGCTCTGCAGCACGGCGTGTGCGCCGTTCTTGTCGGGGATGGTGCCTTCGGGCAGCTGCCAGATGTGCTCGGCGTGGTCGCGATGCGCCTTGTTGGTCACCACCATGTCGGCGGGCAGGCGGTGCGAGAAGGTGCCGACCTCGCGCGCGGTGCCGCAGGCCGAGGGCTGGCCGGTCAGCGAGAACGGGCTGTTGCCGGGCGCGGAGATCTTCCCGGTCAACAGATGGATGTTGTAGACGAGGTTGTTGCACCAGACGCCGCGGGTGTGCTGGTTGAAGCCCATGGTCCAGAACGAGACCACCTTCGTCTTGGGATCGGCATAGAGCTCGGCGAGCGCTTCCAGGCGGTTGAGCGGCACGCCGGACATCTCGGCGGCTTTCTCCAGCGTGTACTCGGACACGAACTTGACGAACTCGTCGTAGCTCATGTCGGTGGCGTCGTTGGGCTTGGCCGCGCCCGTCGCCTTCTTCTGCAGCGGATGCTCGGGCCGCAGGCCATAGCCGATGTCGGTCTGGCCGCGCTTGAACACGGTGTGCCTGGCGACGAAGTCCTTGTTGACGCGGCCGGTCTTGATGATGTGGTTGGCGATGGCGTTGAGGATGTAGAGGTCGGTCTGCGGCTTGAACACCATGCCGATGTCGGCGAGGTCGAAGGAGCGGTGCTCGAAGGTCGAGAGCACGGCGACGCGAACATGCGGCGCGGAGAGACGGCGGTCGGCCAGGCGCGTCCACAGGATCGGGTGCATCTCCGCCATGTTGGAGCCCCACAGCACGAAGGCGTCGGTGGCCTCGATGTCGTCATAGCAGCCGGAGGGCTCGTCGATGCCGAACGTGCGCATCATGCCGGCCACCGCCGAGGCCATGCAGTGCCTCGCATTGGGGTCGATGTTGTTGGTGCGGAAGCCGGCCTTGAACAGCTTCGAGGCCGCATAGCCTTCCCAGATCGTCCACTGCCCGGAGCCGAACATGGCGACGCCGTTCGGCCCGCGCTTCTTGATTGCCTCCTTCCACTTCAGCTCCATGATGTCGAAGGCTTCGGTCCAGCTCACAGGCGTGAACTCGCCGTTCTTGTCGTACTTGTCGTTCGTCTTGCGCAGCAGCGGCTGCATCAGGCGGTCGTGGCCGTACATGATCTTGGAGAGGAAGTAGCCCTTGACGCAGTTCAGGCCGCGATTGACCTCGGCCTTGATGTCGCCATGGGTGGCGACGACGCGGTTGTCCTTGGTCGCGACCATCACCGAGCAGCCGGTGCCGCAGAAGCGGCAGGCGGCCTTGTCCCATTTCATCTCGCTGTTGTCGCGCTCGCTGACGAGATTGGCGGCGAGCGCCGGGGCGGGCATGCCGGCGGCAGCGGCGGCGATGGCGGCTGCCTCGAGCTTGAGCATCTGGCGGCGGTCGAGCTTGGGCGATGTCATGATGGCTCTTCCCTCGACTAGGCGGTTTCGATGGCGTGGAAGACGAGCGCTGCGGAATAGACGTTCGGCAGCGATTGAATGGTGTTGAGCAGCGTGCCGAGGCTGCCGGCATCGGGCGCTTCGGTCACGACCACGAGCTTGCCGCGCGCGTCGCGGCCGTGGATCTCGCAGCCGGGCAGCGCGGTGATCTCGGCTTCGAGCTCGGCGAGACGTTCGGGACGCGCCTGCACCAGGATGCTGGCGATCTCGGCGCCAGGCGGCGCGATGACACGGTCGCCGCCGAGCACCCGGCCGGTGATCAAGGCGCGGCGGTCGAGTGTGGCTCTGATGTGGGCGGCTTTGGCCATAATGCCTGTCTTTCGCTTCGGGGAATCAATGCCGGGAGGGCGGGCCGGGAGGGCCGGCGAACATCTGGTAGATCCAGACGCCAAGGCCGTAACTGCCGACCGTTCCGACCGCGAGCACGGGCATCACGATTGCGGTCAGGAACAGGAAGGCGAAAATCTCCATGCGCCTACGGCGCACGCGCGACGTCGCGTCCTCAGGGGCGGACATGTCCGGTCTCTCGAATGATGTGGGGAATCGAGACGGCATCCGGGCCGTCGCCTTGGCCTACCTTAGATGCCTGCGGGCCGACGAGGCGTTGATCTGGATCAATCGGGCGCCGACCCGGATGTCGCAGCGCGCGGCGCCCGCGGCGGACGTGTGAAGTGCCGACCGCCGGTAAGATCCTTCCGCGCGGTGGAATCAACGCTCCGTAGACAGCGCCGCCTCACGCATTAAGATGTGACTAACAAAAAGAATGCGGGAGAACGACGCCATGAAGTTCGGCATCTTCTACGAGCTGCAGCTGCCGCGGCCCTGGAAGGCGGGCGACGAGTTCGCCCTCTATCAGAATGCGCTCTCGCAGATGGAACTCGCCGACCGGCTCGGCTATGACCATGCCTGGGTGGTCGAGCATCACTTCCTCGAGGAATATTCGCACTCGCCCTCGCCGGAATCGTTCCTCGCCGCGGCCAGCCAGCGCACGCAGAACATCCGGCTCGGTCACGGCATCCTGCAGCTCACCACCAATCATCCGGCGCGTGTCGCCGAGCGTGTCGCGGTGCTGGATCTGCTCTCGAACGGCCGCTGCGAGTTCGGCATGGGCGAGAGCGCGTCCATCACCGAGCTGGAGCCGTTCGGCCGCGACATGGAAACCAAGAAGGAGGTGTTCGAGGAGGCGGTCGCCGCGATCTTCCCGATGTTCAGGGACGCCGGCAGCGAGCATCATGGCAAGTATTTCGACATCCCCTTGCGCAACGTCGTGCCGAAGCCGGTGCAGAAGCCGCATCCGCCGCTGTGGATGGCGTGCTCGCAGCTGCCGACCATCGAACGCGCCGGCCGCCACGGCTTCGGCGCGCTCGGCTTCCAGTTCGTCAGCGCCGACGCCGCGCACGCCTGGGTCCACGCCTATTACAACGCGATGACCAAGCGGCTGCACAAGCTCGCCGATTACGAGATCAACCCGAACATGGCGCTGGTCTCGTTCTTCATGTGCGCCAAAACGGACGAGGAGGCGCGTGCCCGCGCCGACGGCGCCACCTTCTTCCAGTTCGCGTTGCGCTTCTACGGTGCCGCGCAGAACCGCCAGCGTCCCGCGCCCTACACGGTCAACATGTGGGACGAGTACAACAAGTGGAAGCGCGATAACCCGGAAGCGCAGGAGGCGGCCTTGCGCGGCGGCCTGATCGGCTCTCCGGAGACAATCCGCAGGAAGCTGAAGCGTTTCCAGTCCTCGCATATTGACCAGGTCATCCTGCTCAACCAGGCCGGCAAGAACAGTCACGAGCACATTTGCGAATCGCTCGAATTGTTCGGCCGCGAAGTGATGCCGGAGTTCCAGAACGATCCGGCTCAGGCCGAATGGAAACGCGGCGTGATGAGCGGCGAGATCGAGCTGGAGGAGATCGACACCGAGGCCTTCACCGACCGCTACGGCAAGCTCGCGGTCAACGTCGCGCGCGCGGGGTAGAGCACGCTGATCGAGAGGTTCTATCCCGAGCGCGGGCTAAGCGACTCGTGCCGAGCCGGGATCGAGCAGAATAGCTGCGACGGCCTTCCTCAATTCGAGGATGCTGTAAGGCTTGCGCAGAAGCACGAAGCCTTCGTCGGACGCAGCCTGCGCTTGCCCGCTGTAGCCGGTGGCAAGGATGATCGGAAGGCTCTTGCCCTGCAGTGCCCGAACTCTGCGCGCGAGCTCGAGCCCGTTCATGGGGCCGGGCATCACGATGTCGGAGAGGAGGAAGCGGTAGGCCTGATCCGACGTCTGCAAATGCTTCAACGCGCTCTCCGCGTCGCAGATCAAGTCGACGCTGAAGCCGAGATCCTCGAGCAGGCCGCGCGTCACTTCCCAGACGTCGCGGTTGTCCTCCACCAGCAGGACCTTTCCGGTGAATCGCAGCTCCTCCGCTGCCTCGGCAGGACTGGCGGGAGCGATCTCGTCGAGGGTCCTTGGAAGATAGATGGTCACGCGCGTGCCGCGGCCTTGCTCGCTCGCGACGATCGCGGTCCCGCCGGACTGCCGAGCGAATCCATAAACCTGCGAAAGGCCCAGCCCCGTTCCCCGTCCCACCTCCTTCGTCGTGAAGAAGGGCTCGAACACGCGATCGAGGATCTCTTTAGGGATGCCGCAACCATTATCCTGGGCGGCGATCGCAACGTGCTCACCGGACGTGCCCGGCGGAGCTTCGGAAGCATCGATGTTCCTGGCTGATATGATCAGCTGGCCGCCGTCGGACATGGCGTCCCGCGCGTTGACTGCCAGATTGAGCAGGGCCAGCTCGAACTCGTTGACGTCGATCTTGACCCGCCCGAGTTCGGGAGCGATCTCGGTTCGCACGACGATATCCCCGCGGAGACTCGCCTGGAGCATCTCCTGCATCTGGGGAAGCCTGAACTTGAGGTCCACGACCACTGGATCCTGGGGCTGTCGGCGCGAGAAGGATAGCAGCTGCCGCGTCAGCGTGCTTCCCCGGTTGACCGCCTCTTCGATCGCCTGAAACGATCTTGCCAGCCGCGCGTCCGCGGACAGAGTGCGCTTGATCCTGTGTGCGCTGCCCTGGATGACCATGAGCAAATTGTTGAAGTCGTGCGCGACCCCTCCCGTGAGCTGGCCGAGCGCCTCCAGCCGCTGACCTTGCTTCAGCGCAGCTTCCGCGGCTTCGCGCCGGACGACCTCATCACGATAGCTTTCGGCGCGCCGCAGCGCATAGAGTGACAGCGCCAGCAGGCTCAGCGCGATCGGAATGCCGACCGCAAGCCGAAGCAATGTGTCGCGCCAGAACTCGGCGCGGAGCGCGGCCTTCTCGATGCCGGCCACCACATAAATCTCGTAGCCGCGCACTTTTTGATAACCCACGATCCTTTCCAGCAAATCCAGCGGCGATTGCATCTCCAGCAAGCCCGCGTTCGGTTCTTTCTCCATGGCGCGCGAGAGGTCGTTCGGTCCCCTTATGTCTTCGATGCGACCCTCGGGAAAGCGGGCCAGCACCGTTCCATCGGAGCGAACAAGGCCGAATGCATCCCGGCCCCGGGAGAGCTTGCGATAGAACTCCGAAAAACTGTCCGGCGTCACGGTGATGCCGATCACGCCCTGGAAACCGGCGGCCGGATCGCCCGTGCGTCGGCCGCTGACGACGAAGAACCGCTGCGTTCCGACGCGGGCGCGGAGCACCTCGCTGATATAGGTGTCGAACGAATTCAGCTGCGCCCGGAAATAGCTTCGGTCGGAGTTGTTCAGATCTCTCGGGACGGGCAGGATCGTGCTGGACACCAGGGGATGCCCGTTCTTGTCGAAGGCCCAAATGGACTCGATCTGCGGCAAGGCCTGCTGCGTGCGCTTGAGCCTGACATACAGCGCCGATTCCGACGCGCGGATCGCCTCGTCGGACATGCCCCGGAGCACTTCATTGGTTTCCGAGATCGAGCGCTCGACGGTTTGCAGCGATTTTTGGGTCTGCTCGTGCAGCACGTCGAGCGAGCTCTGGATGCGCTCCCGCGCCTGCTCATGGATTGACTGCCAATCCTGCCAAATGGAAAATGCCAGGACCCCCGCCGGCAATACGAGGCTCAGAACGGCGATCAGCCGCAGCGGCCAGAAAAGGCTCTGTTTCGATGGACTCACGCTTGCCCCGGAACCCTTTTTAGGAACATGGAACCCTGCTACCGTCCGATGGTTCCACGTTGCCGCGAATTCCTCGCACGGAGCGGGCCGATGAGTAAGGGGGGAGGGCTCTGGCTGGCCGCAGCGTTGGCCGCCGCAGTGCTATCGGAGGGCCGCCCGAGCTATGCCCGGGATGACCAGACCGGCCCCCTGCCGCTCTCGGCGAAAGGGCAACCGGTCGTCGGTTTTCCCGAGGGAGCCCCGGCCACGCCGCCCCTGCCGCCGGTCTTCACGGCAGAGGAGCTGACAAAGCTCCGCAACGGACGCTACCGTGCGGCCATTGCGATGCAGGCGTTGGATACGCCCTGGAATTCGCTGCAGGTCCAGGCGATCTCCGACACCTTGGGCAAATACGGGGTGGAGGTCGTGGCCGTGACGGATGCGGCTCAGGATCCTGCGCGGCAGGCGGCGCAACTGCGGGCCTTGGCCGACCAGAAGGTCCACGTGCTGTTTTCGGTCCCGATCGATCCGGCCACGCAGACGCAGGCTTACCGGCGCATCGGCGAAGCCGGGATCAAGCTCATCTTCATGGACAACGTCCCTCACGGGCTGCAACCGGGGAAGGACTATGTCACGGTGGTTGCGTCCGACAACGAGCAGAACGCGGCATTTGCGACGGACGAACTCATGAAGGCGATCGGGGGCCGGGGCGAGGTCGCGCTGATCACCTACAGTTACGAGTCCTATTATTCGATTGCGGCGCGCCGCCGGGGCTTCGAACGGACATTGGCCTCCTATCCCGACGTCCGCCTTGTCGCAGTCGAGAAGTTCACCCAGCCCAGCGAAGTCTATCAGAAGACCATCGCAATGCTGACATTGCGCCCGACCATCAAGGGCATCTTTGCCGTATGGGCTGATCCCGCAATGCAGGCGATTGCGGCTGCGCATGCGCTGGGCCGCGAGGACATCGTCGTGACAACGAACGACCTTGGTCCCGACAGCGCGCTTTATGTCGCCCGGGGGCAGATACGGGCCATCGGTGCGCAGCTGCCCTATGATCTAGGTGTGGCGGAAGCAAACGCGGCTCTGTATGCCCTGCTGGGCAAGCCGGTCGCTCCCTACATCTCGATCGCGGCGCTCGGCGTCAAGCAGGCCAATCTGTTGTCTGCACTCGAAATGGTGACGAAGCGTAGCCCCCCGCCTGAAGTCGCCGCTGCTTGCGGAGACAAATGCACGGGGGGCAGGTGACCCGGTCAACATGGCTTGGGCAAGGTGACCTGCGCAAGCTGACCTCGGGCACGGTGATCCGGGCGAGAGATCGCCGTTCATGTTGAATAAGAAGGCGGAGACGAGGATGCGGTCCGATGGGACAGGGATAAGGGCAGGTCTGGCGGGCGGCGACGTGACGTCCGCGGTGCTCGCCATCGGCCGCCCGGATTTCCCTGACGTCCTGATCGACACGCTGCGCCGGCAGGCCGGTGTCGGTCATTGCATGGTGTTCGCGCTGAGCCGGACGGGCGCGGCGCGCTGCCTGCTCGATGCCGGCAACATTCCGATCGGCGGCGATCTCGGCGCGGCCTATGCCGGCCAGTTTCACGAATCCGATCCTAACCGTGAGGCGCTGTTCGAAGGCGAGGGCGGCGGGCCGATCATGCTGCCGGCCTTCGCGCCGCGCATGTACGGCGCACGCTACCGCAAGATCTTCTTCCACGATTCCGGCATCGTCGACAAATGCGCGGCCGCGATCTGGGTGGACCACACCTGCTTCTACGTCAATTTCTACCGCATCATGTCCCAGGGCCGCTTCGGCGTCGCAGAGCGCGAGCGTCTTGACACCATCGCGCCGGCGATCGCCGCCAGCGTCGCGCGCCATTTTCACAAGGAGCCGACATCCGATCTTGCGGCGCTGTTCGCAACGCGCGCGCCGCTCTCCGCGCTGACGCCGCGCGAGCAGGAGGTCTGCCGCCAAATCCTCGCAGGCTATAGCTCCGAAGCGATCTCGCGCGAACTCGGCATCAGCCTGCATTCGACCCTGACCTACCGCAAGCGCGCCTATGAGCGGCTCGGCATCTCCTCGCAGAACGAATTGTTCGCAATCGTGCTGCGGTTGCTCTCGGGACCTGGCGGAGTGAACTAGAGGGGACACCGAGTCCGCGATATCTAAGGCGGATACGCAGTCCGGCCAGCATGACGCTTTGCCGTCAGGTGAGAGCAACCGCGCGCCGGTCGCCCCCGTTGGTCAGCCAAACCGGCGAAGTTGGATTCGGGCTGCCGCATCGCGGCTAGTCCCTCCTTCATCGTGATTTGCGGCGCATAGCCCAACTCGGCCTGCGCCTTGCGGGTGCTGATCGTGAATGGCTTGCCGATCAGACGCAGTATCTGGCGCGTGATAGGCGGCTCGCCGGTGCGAGACGCCGTAGGTTAGTTTCAGAACATCGGTCATGTTGACCTCCTCAACTTGTGAGGCTGATCATTTTCAGCTCGAAGCCCTTCCGATCCCTTTTCCGCTTTCGGACGATTGACCGATTACGCGACGGCCGCTTGTGGCCCGACGCCGTCGCTCGGGAATGAGGGAAGGTGTCCGCTTCACAGGGAATTTAGCCCTCTCTGCGCTCAGAGCGTTGTCCACCTCGCCAAATCACTGTCGGACGGAACTTCCAATGCCCCATCACGAGTTCAGCGTTAACCATGGCTGACTGTCCTGGTCCCGGCCACATCGCTTCGAAGTTTCTTAAAACTTGCTCGGTACCTCTCTTGGGCATGGTGACCCCGGGGAAAGCGATGAAGAAGCGGGCCAAACGTGGCAAGGCAGAGACCATCGCGCTCCCGATGGCCGCGCGCGTGGGAATCGGCGCCGTGGCCGTCGCCGCATTGGGGTACGGCTTGCTGTCCCGTCCGGCCAGCGTGCCGGCCCGGAAGCCGACCGCGTCCCAGGCACAGGCGTCGTCAACTCCGGTCTACGTGGCACCTCCAGTTCATGCATCCGCGCCGGCTCCAACTCCGGCACCGGCCCCGCTGGCCGAACCGCCAAAAGCCGATGCTGATGCGCCTGGCGCACTGGTCCGGCAGGTCGTCGAGTATGCCAGCCGCCAGGCGCCCGGCACCGTCATCATCGATACCGGAAACACGTTCCTTTATCTGGTCCTGAACGAGCGGCAGGCGATGCGGTACGGCATCGGCGTCGGCCGCGAAGGTTTCGCATGGGCCGGCGAGCAGACGGTGGCGCGCAAGGCAGAATGGCCCGATTGGCGCCCGCCCGCGGAGATGGTCTCGCGTCAGCCTTACCTGCCGCGATTCATGGCAGGCGGTCCCGGCAACCCGCTCGGCGCGCGAGCGATGTATCTGGGCGAAACCGAATATCGGATTCACGGCACCAACAAGCCCGACACGATCGGCAAGCGAGTGTCGTCGGGCTGTATCCGGCTGACCAATGACGACGTCGTCGACCTCTACGAGCGGGTGAAAGTCGGCGCCAAAGTGATCGTGCTTCCGAATGCCGCTGCCCGCAAACCATCTCCGGGAGCGCCGCCCGACGCCGCGTCCCGATCGCCGGACCCTGCAGCCGCGCCGAACCGCCCGCCGGCAAACAACGCGCAGATCCCGTCGTCCGGACCGAAGGTCGCCGAGGTCCGGTAGTTCAGGTTGCCGTCCCCATCACGAGGGACAGACGCCGGCCGCGGAGTTCGCTAGTCTGGCCTGAAGTACACAAGAACTTCAGGGGAGGCCATCTTGAGCACCGCGCCGCGCATCGACATCGACCCGGCTGCGTTCTGGGCCGACCCCTATCCGATGCTCGCGACGATGAGGCGAGAGGCGCCGATCGCCTTCGTGCCGCAACTCGGCTCGACGCTGCTGACCAGCCGCGACGACATCTCGGTCTCCGAGAAGCAGATCGACGTGTTCTCCTCGCACCAGCCCGCCGGCCTGATGAACCGGCTGATGGGCCACAACATGATGCGCAAGGACGGCGAGGCGCATCTGGCCGAGCGCCGCGCGATGTTTCCGACCGTGTCGCCGAAGACGGTGAAGGCGCATTGGACCGCGCAGTTCCAGGCTCATGCGGATCGCATCCTCGACCGCCTCGGGCCCGGCCGGATCGATTTCATGCGCGACTTCGCGCTGCCGTTCTCCGGCGAATGCCTGAAGTCGATCACCGGCCTCACCAATATCGGCTTTCAGGACATGGATGCATGGTCGCAAGGCATGATCGAGGGTATCGCCAATTATGCCGGCGATCCCGCCGTCGAGGCCCGCTGCCATGCGGCGACCTCGGGCATCGATGCCGCGATCGACGACATCCTGCCGGTGATGCGCAAGACGCCCGATCAGAGTATCCTCGGCGTCCTTCTCGCCTCGGGCATGCCGATGGAAAGCGTGCGCGCCAACGTCAAGCTCGCGATCTCGGGCGGCCAGAACGAGCCGCGCAAGGCGATCGCCGGCACGGTCTGGGCGCTGCTGACCCATCCCGAGCAGCTCGACCTGATCAGGCGCGGCGAGGTGTCCTGGCTGCAGGCCTTCGAGGAATTCGCCCGCTGGATCTCGCCGATCGGCATGTCGCCGCGGCGCATTGCAAAGCCCTGGACGATCCGCGACGTGTCGTTCGAGACGGACGAGCGTGTGTTCCTGATGTTCGGCTCCGCCAATCGCGACGAGAAACATTTCGAGCGTGCAGATCAGTTCGACGTGCGCCGCGACACCTCCAAGAGTGTCGCCTTCGGCGCCGGCCCGCATTTCTGCGCCGGCGCCTTCGCCTCGCGCGCCATGATCGCTGACGTCGCGCTGCCGACGGTGTTCGCGCGCGCCAGGCTCGAGATCGCCGGTGACGAGCCGGTGCGGCTCGGCGGCTGGGCCTTCCGGGGCTTGCAGAATCTGCCGGTGAGGTGGCTGCACTAGGCCGGTGAGCCCCCCGATACGGACTCTGCCATGATGCCATTCTGCCACTGTTTTGTCCGACGGATCAAGGAATTTCGGAAAATTCGCAAGTCATTGAGCTTGCACGCCTCGGCTACTGTGCATGGGGTTGTTTTTCACGTTTTGTGTTCGCGCCGAGGACCACTCGAACCAATCCGTGCATCTCTCACATTCGCGTGCAGAAAAATTCCATCCTCGTACGCTTCGCCGCTTGAAAGATTAATCACGCGCGCAGCACGCAGCGCAGTGCTGGCATCGCTATTTTCCCGGACGTCTCGACACCTCTGCTGACCCGCACCATCATTCCCGAGAGATGAATGATGACGGCCCGCGCGGCCGGGAGTGTGGAATGCAGCGTCGTGACTTTCTGAAACTCTCAATTGGAACTGCAGCCGCCGCTGCCTTCGCTTCGCCTGCCATTGCGCAAGGCGCGGCGTTGAAGGAAATTCGCATCGGCTACCAGAAGACCGGCGTGCTGGTCATCACGCGTCAGCAGGCCGCCTTGGAAAAACATTTCACTTCGAAAGGCATCGAGGTGAAATGGATCGAGTTCTCCTCGGGGCCGCCGATGATGGAAGCGATGAACGTCGGCAGTGTCGATTTCGGCGCGGTCGGCGATTCCCCGCCGGTGTTCGCGCAGGCCGCGGGAGCCGCGATCGTCTATGCCGCCGGCCAGCCCATCACCAACGGGCAGGGCATCCTCGTCCCGAAGGACTCGCCGATCCGCGGCATCGCCGACCTCAAGGGGAGGCGCATCGGCTTCACCAAGGGCTCCAGCGCGCACAACGTCGTGGTGCAAACGCTGGAGAAGGCCGGCCTCACCTATGCGGACATCACGCCGGTCTACCTGACCCCGCCCGACGCAGGCCCGGCCTTCGCCAATGGCAGCATCGATGCCTGGGCGATCTGGGATCCCTATTTCGCGATCGGGGAAACCAAGCAGAACGGCCGCATCCTGATCAACTCGCACGAGGTTACCAAGACCAATTCCTTCTACATCGCCAACCGCGAGTTCGCGAGGAACCATGGCGCCATCCTGCAACAGATCGTCGACGTGACCACCGCAGCGGGCAAATGGGCCGAGGAGCACCGCGACGAGGTCGCCAGATCGCTCGCCGCGATCACCGGCGTTCCGCTGGACATCCAGACCGTCGCCGCCAATCGCGCGAACTTCGTGGTCGGCCCCGTCACCGACGAGATCATCACGACCCAGCAGG
Source organism: Bradyrhizobium sp. (assembly GCA_035575945.1). GTDB lineage: Bacteria > Pseudomonadota > Alphaproteobacteria > Rhizobiales > Xanthobacteraceae > Bradyrhizobium. The sequence continues at coordinate 22,200 of DATLXF010000033.1, forward strand.
GCGTGGCCGACCGCTTCTACAAGCTCGGCCTGATCCCGAAGCCGATCGTAATTCGCGACATCGTCTGGCGCAACCCGGCAGCCTGACCGTGCCGACCAGCCTTCCCATCCAAAAAGGCCTGAACATGAAGCGCATCGTTCAACGCGTGATCGAGGCAATCGTGCTGTCGATCGGTATCGTCGCGGCCGCCGTCGGCACGACTTACGGCTAGGGGCACATCCATGAGTAAATCGACCCCCGACATCCTCTGGTTCATGCCGACCCACGGCGACGGCCGCTATCTCGGCACCGGCATCGGCGGCCGCGAGGTCAATTTCAACTATCTGCGCCAGATCGCGCAGGCCGCCGACCAACTCGGCTATTTCGGCGTGCTGCTGCCGACCGGCCGGTCATGCGAGGATTCCTGGATCGTCGCCTCGAGCGTCGCGCCGTTCACCGAGCGGTTGCGCTATCTCGTGGCGGTCCGTCCCGGCCTGCAATCGCCCAGCGTCGCGGCGCGCATGACGGCAACGCTCGATCGCATCAGCAATGGCCGGCTGCTCGTCAACGTCGTCACCGGGGGCGATCCCGTCGAGAACAAGGGCGACGGCGTCTTCCTCGGCCATGACGAGCGCTACGAGGTCACCCGCGAGTTCCTGGGCGTCTACAGCGATCTGCTCGCCGGCAAGACGGTGAACGCCGAAGGCAAGCACATCCATGTCGAGGGCGGCAAGCTGCTGTTTCCTCCGGTGCAGTCGCCGCGGCCGCCGCTTTATTTCGGCGGCTCTTCGGATGCGGGCATCGACGTCGCGGTCGACACCGTCGACAAATATCTCACCTGGGGCGAGCCGCCGGCACTGGTTGCCGAGAAGATCGCGAAGGTGAGGGAGGTCGCGGCCGCGCGCGGTCGAAAGCTTTCCTTCGGCATCCGCCTGCACGTGATCGTTCGCGAGACCAATGACGAAGCCTGGCGCGCCGCGAACGAACTGATCAAGCATGTCAGCGACGACACCATCGTGCTGGCGCAGAAGAACTTCGCCCGCATGGACTCGGTCGGCCAGCAGCGCATGGCGCAGCTCCATGGCGGCCGGCGCGACAAGCTCGAGATCGCCCCGAACCTCTGGGCCGGCGTCGGCCTCGTGCGCGGCGGCGCCGGCACCGCGCTGGTCGGCGATGCCGAGACCGTCGCCGCCCGCATCAAGGAGTATCAGGATCTCGGCATCGATACCTTCATCATGTCGGGCTATCCGCATCTGGAGGAAGCCTACCGCTTCGCCGAGCTGGTGTTCCCGCTGCTCGCGCTGGAGCAGCCTTCCAACGTGACGAAGCTGCATTTCAACGGTGGTCCGTTCGGCGAGACTGTCGGCAGCGATTTCCGTCCGCAGCATCGGGTGTCGCAGTCATGAGCCTGATCGACAGCGTTTCTCTTCCGCGCAGCTTCCGCCTGCCGCGCGTCGACGGCCTGATCCAGTGGATCGTGCCGCTCGCCATCATCGCGGTCTGGCAGGTCGCCAGCGTCACCGGCTTCGTGCCGACCCGCGTGTTGCCGGCGCCGAGCGACGTCGTGCTCGCCGGCTGGAAGCTGCTGCTTTCGGGCGAACTCGTCCGCAACATCTGGGTGTCATTCTGGCGGGCATCGATCGGCTTTTTGATCGGCGGCGGCATCGGCTTCGCCTTCGGCCTCGCCAACGGCCTGTCGCAGCTCTCGGCCAGGCTCACCGACACCACGCTGCAGATGGTGCGCAACGTGCCGCATCTGGCGCTGATCCCGCTGGTCATCCTCTGGTTCGGCATCGACGAGAGCGCCAAGCTGTTCCTGGTGGCGCTGGGCGTGTTCTTCCCGATCTATCTCAACACGCTTCACGGCATCCGCACCGTCGATCCGCAGCTGATCGAGATGGGCCGCATCTACGGCATGAGCGACGGCGAACTGTTCCGCCGCGTGATCTTCCCCGGCGCGCTGCCCTCGATCTTCGTCGGCATCCGCTTCGCGCTCGGCATCATGTGGCTGACCCTGATCGTCGCCGAGACCATCGCGGCCTCTTCCGGCCTCGGCTACATGGCGATGCAGGCGCGTGAATTCATGCTGATCGACGTCGTCGTGCTCTCGATCCTGATCTACGCCCTGCTCGGCAAGCTCGCCGACAGCGCCTCCCGCGTGCTGGAGCGTCTGACGCTCTCCTGGCACCCCGCCTTCCAGAAACGTTGAGAGAAACCGGGAATCACATGCAGACAGCGCTTCGTACTTCTCTCCCCGAGGCCGAGCTCGCCAGCCGCGCCAATTTCGCGCCTCACGCCCGCGTGGTGCGCGAGGATCGTCCGGTGCAGACCAGCGGCCTGCCGCTCAGCATCCGGGGCTTGCGAAAGTCCTTCGGCGACAACGAGGTGCTGCGCGGCATCGATCTGCATATCCCGGCCGGGCAGTTCGTCGCGATCGTCGGCAAGAGCGGCTGCGGCAAGAGCACGCTGCTGCGCCTGATCGCCGGGCTGGAGAAAATCGACTCCGGCAGCATCAGCTTCGGTCAGGACATCCAGCCCGAGGATATTCGCGTCATGTTCCAGGAGCCTCGTCTGCTGCCCTGGGCCCGCGTGCTCGCCAATGTCGAAGTCGGGCTCGGCCGAGATCGCGCCTCCGGCGATGCGCATGCCCGTGCCGAAAAGGCGTTGATCGAGGTCGGCCTCGCCGACAAGCGCGACCAGTGGCCGGCGGTACTGTCGGGAGGCCAGAAGCAGCGCGTCGCGCTCGGCCGCGCGCTGGTCTCCCGCCCGCGCGTGCTCGCCTTCGACGAGCCGCTCGGCGCACTGGATGCGCTGACGCGCATCTCGATGCAGCGCCTCCTGGAGCGGGTCTGGCGGGATCAGGGCTTTACCGCGATCCTGGTCACCCACGACGTCGCCGAGGCGGTCGCGCTGGCCGACCGCGTGCTGGTGATCGACGAGGGACGCATTGCCCATGACGTCGTGGTCAACGCGGCCCGGCCGCGGCAGCGCGGCTCGGCCGAGCTTGCGGGCCTCGAAGGCTCGATCCTGAGCCACCTGTTGTCGGCGGACGATCGTACCTAAATATGAGGGAATCCCCGCTTCGGGGGAGCAATGCCATGAATGTAGTGCCCCGCGATCTCATGACCGAAATCCCCGTCTCGTCCGCCGATTTCCGCGGCGCCATGCGCCACCTCACCGGCGGCGTCAGCGTCATCACCGCCGGGCGGGGCAAGGACATCACCGGCATGACGGTGACCTCGGTCACCTCGCTGTCGGTGGAGCCTCCGACACTGCTGGTCAGCATCAATCGCGACGCTTCCTCGTTTCCGCTGATCCGCCGCCACGGCGCCTTCGGCGTGAACATACTGAACGCCGACCAGCTCGATGTCGCCGAGCGCTTTGCCGGCAAGGGCGGGCTGAAGGGCGCCGATCGCTTTGCAGGCAGCCAGTGGGTGACGGCGACCTCGGGCGTTCCGCTCCTGGTCGGCGCGCTTTCGGCGTTCGACTGCGAGGTCGAGGAGATCCTGGAGCGGCATTCCCACGGCATCGTCATCGGTCGCGTCAGGACCATCAGGAGCTCAGCCCGCACCGCCGCGCTGGCCTATTGGCACGGCCAATATTTGGCGGTCGACCAGGACGAAGACGCGGCCAGGCTTGCCGAGGTCAGCGTTCCCGGACGAAGCCGCCTCGGCATCTGATCGCCCGGCCTGTCGGTTGCAGAGGCTGGCCTTTTCCGCCGCATCGCTCTAGAAGCGGCCGGAGCTGTCCCGCCGGGACGGCAACGGAGCGGAACGATGAAGCGCGCTGCGACCTGGGCCTTCTACGCCATCGGTGCACTCGCGATCGCCTATCTCGCGCTCTACGCCTACGCGATGTTCTCGGGATCGCCGATCGTGCCGGGCGACCCCATCCACATCTTCCGCAAGCCGGATGCGCCGAGCTATTCGTGACGCTTTCGACTGAAGGGACTTACCCCCTTAAGATCGCCAGCGCGAGCGCCTGTGCGCGCGGCACGATGCTGTCGAGCTCGAGGTATTCCTCCGGCGTGTGCGCGAGACCACCGACCGGCCCAAGGCCGCAGATGGTCGGCGTGCCCACGGCGGCGGTGAAGCCGGAATCGGCGCAGCCGCCAGAGAATTCGCCCTGCAGCGTGGCAAGGCCAACGTCTCTCGCGGCGGATTGATAGTTCTCGAACAGTGCCTTCGACTTCTCGCTCTGCACCACCGGCACGAACTCGCCCTTGATCGTCAGCGTCGCGCTGGTGCCCGGCACGTAGGACGTCGCGACGATCCTTTCGATTGCGCCCATCACGGTCTCTCGATCTGCGGGATCGACGTAGCGCAGATCGATCTGGCCCTCGGCATAGGGCGCCGTCGTGTTGACGGACTGTCCGCCCGAGACCAGGCCGACATTGAGCGTGATGCCCTTGTCGAGATCGGTCAGCGCATGGATCTGCACGATCTTGTGCGCGAGCTCGCCGATCGCGCTGACGCCGGCGGCGAAGTTCGCACCGGAATGAGCCGCCTTGCCGGTGATGGCCATGTGCATGAAGATGCCGCCCTTGCGCCCCGTCACCACGTTGCCCGTGGGACGGCCCGGCTCGGAATTGAACACCGAGCGCGCCGCGCGGCCCTCGCGCTCGATCACCGGGCGCGAGAAGGGCGAGCCGATCTCCTCGTCGGAGGTGATCAGCACCTTGATCGGATGCGGCGAGCCGCCGAACTTGTGGAAGGCGGTCGCCACGAACACGTTCATGACGACGCCGGACTTCATGTCGGCGACACCGGGTCCATAGGCGCGGCCGTCGCGGATCGTGAAGGAACGCCGCGCGGCCTCGCCCTTGCCGAACACCGTGTCGCGATGCCCCATCAACAGCACCGGCTTCTCGTTGCTGCCGGGCTTTGCCACCTCGGCATGGATTGCGTCGCCGAACGTGCCGTCGCTTTCGCGCCTGAACGGAATGCCGTGCTCGGCAAAATGCCGCTCGAACCGCGCACCGACCGCATCGACGCCCTCCTTGTCGTAGGAGCCGGAATCGATGTTCACGACGTCGCGGAGCAGGTCGATCATCGCCTGCTTCTGCGACGCCAGCCAATCCGTGATCTGAGCTTCAGACATGTGGTCCCTCGCGTGGTTTCCGGGCGAGGTTATAGGGCGTTGCGCCGGCGCGACCTAGCCGGAGAATGCGAGGCGGCCATGTGTTCACTGCCGTAGCCCGGATGAGCGCAGCGACATCCGGGATGCCCCAATGCGGTGCTGTCCCAGCGGTAAATAAAACGCCCGGGACCAGCCCGGGCATTCGCAATCTCAACCAGCCTGGGAGCTGTTACGCCCCCACCATCGGCATCCGCGGATATTCGCCGGGCGTGCCCGCCGGAGGGATCGGGATGCCGCCGTCGGCATATTCGTTGAGCTTGTTGCGCAGCGTGCGGATCGAGATGCCGAGGATGTTGGCGGCGTGGGTGCGGTTGCCGAGGCAGTGCTTCAGCGTCTCCAGGATCAGGTCGCGTTCGACGTCGGCCACGGTGCGGCCGACCAGGGCGCGCGTCACCTGCTCGGCGGCCATGGTGGCATGCGCCACCGCCGGTGCGGTCCTGGCGAGGTCGAGGCGGTCGCCGTCCGGCGTGATGATGGCATCGGCACCGATCTCGTCGCCCTGCGCCATCAGCACCGCACGGTGCATGGTGTTCTCGAGCTCGCGGACGTTGCCCTGCCAGCGGTTGGCGGAGAGCACGCGGCGCGCATCCGCCGAGATCGGGCGCAGCGGCACGCCGTTGGCCTCGGCATATTTCTTCACGAAATGCTGGGCGAGCTCCAGGATGTCGGCGGGACGCTCGCGCAGCGGCGGGATCTTCAGGTTGACGACGTTGAGGCGGAACAGCAGGTCCTCGCGGAACGAGCCTTCGCGCACGGCCTCGGCGAGATTCCGGTTGGAGGTCGCGATGATGCGGATGTCCACCGGTACAGGCTTGGTGCCGCCGACGCGATCGATCACCCGCTCCTGGATGGCGCGCAGCAACTTCGATTGCAGGCGGACGTCCATCTCCGAGATTTCGTCGAGCAGCAGCGTGCCGCCGGTCGCCTCCTCGAACTTGCCGATGCGGCGCGCGACCGCGCCGGTGAAGGCGCCCTTTTCGTGGCCGAACAGCTCGGATTCCAGGAGGTGCTCGGGGATCGCGGCGCAATTGATCGAGATGAACGGGCGCTTGGCGCGGGGGGAGCGGGTGTGGACGTAGCGGGCCAGCACTTCCTTGCCGGTGCCGGATTCGCCGGTGATCATCACCGAGGCGTCGGAGCCCGCGATCTGCTGCGCGAGCTTGATCACCCTCGCCATCGCCTCGTCGCGATAGACCAGCTCGCGGGAATCGTTGGCGACCGCGGCGAGCACTGCAGCGATCAGTTCCGGATCCGGCGGCAGCGGGATGTATTCCTTGGCGCCGGCATGGATCGCGGCGACCGCGGCGCGGGCGTCGTTGGTGATGCCGCAGGCGACGATCGGGGCATGGATGTGCTCGGCCTCCAGCCGCAGGACGAGGTCGCGGATGTCGAGGGCGACGTCGACCAGCAGGAGGTCGGCGCCTTTGCCGCCGCGCAGCACGCGCATCGCCTGCTCGTGATCCTCGGCATGGGTCACGGTGGCACCGTTCTCCATCGCGATCTTGGTGGCGGTGGTGAGCTGGCCTTTCAATGTGCCAACGATGAGAAGCCGCATGTCAGTCTCCTGTCCGTCTGTTCGCGCTGCCGCGCGTCATGTCCTTGCGTGTTGTGTCAGCCGCGTTCGGCCTTGATGATCTCAGTCATGGTCACCCCGAGCTTGTCCTCGACCAGGACGACCTCGCCGCGGGCGACCAGCTTGTTGTTGACGTAGATGTCGATGGCTTCGCCGACGCGCCGGTCGAGCTCGAGCACGGTGCCGGGCCCGAGCTTGAGGAGCTCGCCGACGTCCATCTTGGAGCGGCCGAGCACGGCCGAGACCTGCACGGGAACGTCGAACACCGCTTCGAGGTCGGCCGCGGCACGCGCCGCATATTCGTCCTCGTTGTAGCCGACGTCGGTGCCGGTGGGCGGCATCGGGCCGTTGAGATCGGGCAGCGGGACCTGTCCGTCGGTGTCGCTCATGGCTTAATTCCCCCTGCGGGACGCGATATAGCGTCCGACCATTTCGTCGATCTTGGCGGCGATGGCGCCGCGCTCCAGCACGACGCCGCCATCGGCCCACTCGATCCGGCAGTCGCCGGTGGCGATCTCCGGCTCGGCCAGGATCACCAGCCGGCCCTCGAAACCGCTCTGCCTGGCCAGCCGCTCGATCTTCTCGCGCGCGGCCTCGTAGAGCGCATCGTTGACGCGGACGACGAGATGCGGCGTTGCGACCAGATGCGAGAAGCAGTCCTTGACCAGCGCAACGACCTCGCCGAGCGGCTCGGCGGCGACGAGGTCGGCGCACAGCTTCTTCGCCACTGCGACCGCGACCTCGACCGCCTCGGTCTCCATCCTGGTCTCGATGTTGCCGATGCCGGAGGCGACGCCCCGGATCGCGATGTTGATCTCTTCCATCGCGAGCGCAATGCGGCGGTCGCTTTCGGCCTTGGCCTCGCGCTGGCCGGCGGCAAAGCCGTCCTGATAGGCGCGCGCTTCGGCTTCCGCGACCTTCTGGGCGATCTCGGCCGCGGTCGCGGCCTTCTCGCGCGTCGACCGCTCCGGCGCCGCGAAGTCGGTATCGAACAGGAATTTCGCCGGAGCGGCCATCAGTACACCAGCTCGTCGTCGGCGCGGTTCTTGGTCAGCATGATCTCGCCCTTGGCGGCGAGATCCTTGGCGAGATTGACCAGCAGCGCCTGGGCCTCGTCGACGTCGCGCAGGCGCACCGGGCCCATCGCCGCCATGTCGTCCTGGAGCATCTTGGCCGCGCGCGAGGACATGTTGCCGAAGAAGAAGTTGCGGACGTCCTCGTTCGCGCTCTTGAGCGCGACGCCGAGCTTGTCCTTGTCGACGTTGCGCATCAGGGTCTGGGCGGAGCCCGAATCGAGCTTCACGAGGTCGTCGAAGGTGAACATCAGCGCCTTGATGCGCTCGGCCGATTCGCGGTTGTCCTCTTCCAGCGAGGTGATGAAGCGGGTCTCGGTCTGGCGGTCGAAATTGTTGAAGATTTCCGCCATGACTTCGTGGGCGTCGCGGCGGCGGGTCTGCGACAGGTTGGACATGAATTCGGTGCGCAGCGTCTTCTCGACGCTCTCGATCACCTCCTTCTGCACCGCCTCCATCTTCAGCATGCGGTTGACGACGTCGAGCGCGAGCTCCTCGGGCAGGATGCCGAGCACGCGGGCGGCGTGCTCCGATTTCAGCTTCGACAGCACCACGGCGATGGTCTGCGGATATTCGTTCTTGAGATAGTTGGCGAGCACCTCTTCCTGCACGTTGGAGAGCTTCTCCCACATGTTGCGTCCCGCCGGGCCGCGGATCTCGTCCATGATGCCGTTGACCCGCTCCGGCGGCAGGTATTGCTGCAGCAGTCGCTCGGTGGCGTCGAAATTGCCCATCAGCGCGCCCGAAGCCGACATGCGCGAGACGAATTCGAGCAGCATGTCCTCGACGGTTTCCACCTCGACGGTCCCGAGCGTCGACATCTCCAGCGAAAGCTGGCGCACCTCGTCGTCGTCGAGCAGGCCCCAGATCTTGCCGCCATATTGCTCGCCCAGCGCCAGCATCAGGATCGCAGCGCGCTTCGGCCCGGCCAGCGCTTCGGACTTGCCCACGCGGCTGCCGGCGCGCTGGCCCAGCGTGGAGATCACGCTGGTGATGTCGTTGGAGTTGGCGTTTTGGATGGAGGCGGCCATTTCAGATCACTTCTTGATTCACTTGGCGGAGTTGCTCGTTATTTCGCGGGCTCGGTCAGCCACTGACGGATGATCGCGACTGTTTCGTTGGGGTTGCGTTCGGCGAGCTCGCCGACGCGATGAACGGACTGGGCGTGGACCTGGCCCTGGACGGTGGCGACGTCGATGGCGCTGGCGGCGCCGCCCGGCAGCAGCGGCTGGCTGGCGGCCGGCGCTGCCTCTTCCGAAGCGGCGGGGCCGGTCAGCACGCCGGAGATCGCGGCCGCGACCTCGTCGGAGGCGAGGATGCGCTTGACCAGCGGGCGGATCACCAGGAACAGCACGACGAGGCCGAGCAGCATCATCACGCCGAGCTCGACGAAGTACATGACGTCGTCCTTGGTGAACTGGAGCATGCCGAGGAAGCCGCCAGGTTCGCCGATCGGAGCGGTGGAGGGAGCGTCGGCGAAGCGCAGATTGACGACCTCGACCTGGTCGCCGCGCTTCTGGTCGAAGCCGATCGCCGATCGCACCAGGGCGGCGATGCGGTCGAGCTGCTCCTTGGTGCGGTCCTGATAGGCGAGCTCGCCCTTTTCGTTCTTGGTGTAGATGCCGTCGACCAGCACCGCGACCGAGATGCGGTTGACCCGACCGGCTTCGGTCACCTCGGTCTTGGTGGTGCGGGAGATCTCGTAATTGTTGGTTTCCTCGGTCTTCTTGCTCTGGTCCTTGGCCGTGGCGCCGTTGTTCTGCTGGTTGCCGGGCAGCTCGTTGTTGACGGTGACCTGGCCGTTGTTGTCGGCGGTCATGCTCTGCTCTTCGCGGGTCTGGCTCGAGCGCAGCACGCGGCCCTCGGGGTCGAACTTGTCCGAAGTCTGGGTGACCTTGTTGAAGTCGAAATCGGCGGCGAGCTGCACGCGGGCGCGGCCGGATCCGACCACGGAGGACACGATGTCCTCGACCTGCTTGCGCATCCGCTTCTCGAAGGCGATGCGGCGCTCCTCGCCGACCGCCTGCTCCGGGTCGGTCGCGGCGCCGTCGGCGAGCAGCTGGCCGGCCTCGTCGACGATCGAGACCCGTTGCGGCTTCAGTCCATTGACGGCGGAGGCGACGAGGTGGCGGATGGCGCGGATCTGCTGCGCCTCCAGCGCGCCGCGGACGCGCACCACGATCGAGGCCGAGGGCTCCGGTGCCTCGCGCGCGAACAGCGGGCGCTCGGGCAGCACCAGATGGACGCGCGCGGCCTGGATGCGGTCGATGGCGCGGATGGTCCGGGCGAGCTCGCCCTCGAGCGCACGCAGATGATTGATGTTCTGGACGAAAGAGGTGGTGCCGAGCGCGTCCGACTTGTCGAACACCTCGTAGCCGACGCCGCCGCCCTTGGGCAGGCCGCCCTCGGCCAGCTTCATCCGCAGACGCGTGACCTTGTCCTTGGGCACCATGATGATGGAGCCCTCGTTGCGGATCTCGAACTGGATGCCCTGGCGTTCCAGGTCCTTGATGATGCTCGAGGAATCTTCGACGGACAGGTCCGTGAACAGCGTCGTCATCTGCGGCGTGGTGACGCGCATGATGACGAAGGCGAAGAAGCCGATGAGCGCGGCGGTGACCGCGATCATCGCCCCGAACCGGGCGGCGCCGATACTCTTCAGAAAGTCCGCAAGCCCTTGCAAGCAACCGCCCCACAGCTTCGGCCGCTTTCACTGGAAGGGCCGAGTGGGCAATTATTGCCTAGGTGATGGTTTCGATATGGTTAACGAAGGTTAAGAGGTCGGACAAAAGTGCATCAAGACGAAAAACGGCCTCGCAGAGCGAGGCCGATTTTCGTCAAACACCGCAGATTTCCGGATCGCTTACTGGCGATATTGCTGGATGCGGGTGGTGCGAAGACCCGCCAGACCGTGCTGGTCGATGGAAAACTGCCAGGAAAGGAATTCGTCGACCGTGAGGGTGTATCGGCTGCAGGCCTCCTCGAGGGAGAGAAGTCCACCACGGACAGCGGCGACGACTTCGGCCTTGCGGCGGATGACCCAGCGTTTGGTGCCGGGTGCAGGCAGATCCGCGATCGTCAACGGACTGCCGTCCGGCCCGATGACGTATTTTACCCTCGGGCGATGGGGTTCTGTCATGGCGTACTCACAAACTCTCAACCACTGAACTCACGCCGTAACCGTAACCCCCGCGGCTTAAAAATCCGCTAAGCCTAAGGGTTCAATACAATTCTCCTTGAATCATGCGGGAACAGGGCCGTCTCGGCCGGCGGGAGACGAGATTCCGACGGGCCAAGCGGGGCAGAAGGTAAATACTTTACTAACGAACGGGGCCCGCGGTGGCGTTGCTGAGGCCCTCTCTTTGTCATCGCGGAGCGCGCGAGCCCGGGATCCATAACCCCAGGAAGGGGTTTGACGAAGACTCGGGGTTACCAGCATGCGCTGCAACCACTCCCTGTGGCTATGGATCCCCGCTTTCGCGGGGATGACACCGGAGTTTAAGGCTGCGGTGTTCGCTATCAATTGCTGCTCGTCGCGATGATGCTCTTGACCTGGCTCAGCGTGTAGCTGGCGCCGTCGATGGTGAGCAGCGGCGGCGACTGGGTCAGGTCGACCGACGACACCACGCCCTGCACCTGCGCGGCGATGCCGACATTGTTGTTCGCGACGTCCTTGCCGGTGGCCGAGATCGTGTACTTGCCGTCGGGCCATTGCGTGCCGTCATTGCCCATGCCGTTCCAGGTGAACGGAATGTCGTTGCCGGCGGCCGCGGTGTACTTGCCGTTGAACACGGTCTGGCCGCTCGAATTGGCGATGGAGATCTCGACGGTGGAGTCGGTCGGCACGTTGAGATGCCAGACCGCCGTGGAGTTGGTCATGCTCGCGGTCGAGCCGTCGACCAGGGCGGTCTTGCCGACGAAGCCGAGCGCCTGGGTCGCCTGCGTGGTCTGCTGCAGGCTGACGAGCTGGGCCAGCGAATCGTTGGTCTTGAGCTGCTGCTCGACGCCGGCGAACTGCACCAGCTGCTGGGTGAACTGGTTGGTGTCGAGCGGATCCAGCGGGTTCTGGTTCTGCAGCTGCGTCGTCAGCAGGGTCAGGAAGGTCTGGAAGTTGCCGGCGAGCGTCGATCCCGTGGTCGAGCTCAGCGTGTTCGACGAGGAGGATTTCGGCAGGTCGGTCGTGCCGGAGACGACGGAGGGGGCGGTCGCGGCATTCGTGGTGGTCATGTCTCGATACTCCTCACACTCTGATGTCGACGCCGCTGCTCGACGCGAGCATGCGGCCGTAGCCGCGTCCGACGGGCGCGGCAGCGACGGTTTCGTCCTCGCTGATGATCAGCCGGCGGGCGTTGCCGCCATTGTCGTTGTTCTGGCCGGAATTCTGGCCCGATGAATTCTGGTCGCGCAGGCTGAAGGACAGCCCGTTGCCGCCGGTCTTGAAGCCGGCATCGTCGAGGGCGCGCTGCAATTGCGGCGCGTCCTGGCGCAGCATCTGCAGCGTCTCCGGCTTCTCCACCGTCAGATGCGAGGTGACGTTGCCGTTGCGGTCGATATTGATGCGGACGTCGATCTTGCCGAGCTCGGCCGGGTCGAGGCTGATGTCGAACCGCGACTTGCCGGCACGAATCGCAGCCGCGATCTCGATCGGGATGCCGCTGACCGGAACGGCCGCGTGGGTCGCCGCGGTCGCGGTGAGCGTTGCGGTGGATGCGGTGGCGGCCGAGGTCGTCGTGGTCAGCGGCGCCTGCACGGCGGAGGCGGCCTGCGCGCCGGTATCGGAGGGGGCAGTTGCGGCCTGCGTGCCCGCATGCGCGGGCGCGGCCGGCGCGCCCTGTGCCGGATCGGCGGCGCGCTCGACGACAGCTGCCTTCGCCTCGGTCGCTCCGCTCTCGGCCTGCGGCTTGAGGCTTTGCGCATGGGTGGCGCCGGCCGGGGCCGCCGCCGTGGCGGTGGTCGCCTTGCCGCTGTCCTGGCCGATATTGGAGATGTCGGTCTCGGCCTGCGCCGCGACCGCGTCCTTGAACGAGGTTTTCGGCGTGCCCTGGCTGACGGCGGCGATCAGCCCGCCATTGGCTTTTGTCTCGGTCGTGCCGGCTTCGCCGGTGCCGGTCGCGGCCTCGCCGAGCGCTGCCGTGGTGTCGGCATCGACCTCGGCGCCTGCGGCCTTGGCGCTTTTGTCGCCGGTCGTGGCGGTATCGGTCTTGGCGCCCGCGATCTGCGCCGCGGTGGTGGCGCTGGCGGCGAGGCCTGCCGCGGCGATCGCCAGCGGCGGGACGGCGGCATCGCCGGCCTGGCCCGCAGCGGCCGCGTTCGGATCGACCGGCACGATGGGCGGGGCAACGATGACGGCGGGATCTGTGACGGCAGCCTGCGTCGCGTCGACAGGGGCGGCGGCGGCGGCATCGGCGGCGGTGGTGACAACGTCCGTGCCGTCGGCCTCGTTGCCCTTGGTCTCGTCGGACTTGTCCGACGATTTGGCCTCGGACGTCTCGGACTTGTCCTTGCTCTTGTCCTTGACCCTGCCGCCGTCCTCGGCCGGATCGCTGCTCGCTTCGCTCCTGTCGTTCTTCGCGGGCGGTGGCGCGTCGGTGTCGTCGCTCGCCCTGCTCTGCGAAGGCTGGTCCGTGGACGAGCTGTCGCGCGCATTGCGGTCGGACGCCGTGGAGGACGGCTCGTTCCGGCGCGGCGCATTGTCCTGCGCCTGCGTATTGTTGCTGATCGCCTGGGTGTTGCTGTCGACCAGCGCGCCGAAGGAGTCGCTCGCGGAGCTGTCCTTGTCACTTTGCGAGCGCACAGGCTTTTGCTGCGCGCTCGGGATCTGCACGCTTGCCACGACGTCTGACGTACGACCAACCACAGGCAACCCCTTGGAAACAATCTCGGGCAAGAGGTAGCAAGGAGCGGGCCAGCGCCTCTCCATGCGGATTTATGTAATCAAATCAGTAATTTGTCTCTCCGGAGCAGCCCTCGCGCGGAACGACGCGACCCCGGCATTTCTGCCGCCCCGGCAAGAATTGCCCTAAGCGGCCGCCCGCGTGATTGCTTCACCGGAAGGCCGCCTATATTAAAGAGGTCACTCTCAGCCGCTTTCGATGTGGGCAGCCGTGCTCTTCGGGAACAAAGGTTCCGGGAGATCGCCGCCATCCCGCCAGAAGGCACAGCAATCCGCGGATCGCGCTCCGCCGCCGTCACAACGCTCCAGGACCCATGCTCAACAGTCTGGATCTCGAAGGCCGTCCCGAGGACACCAGGGTCGTCGTCGCCATGTCGGGCGGCGTCGATTCCTCGGCCACGGCTGCGCTGCTCAAGGCGGAGGGCTATGACGTCGTCGGCATCACGCTGCAGCTCTACGACCATGGCGCGGCGACCCACCGCAAGGGCGCCTGCTGCGCCGGCCAGGACATCCACGACGCCCGCGATGTCGCGGCCAAGCTCGGCATTCCCCATTACGTGCTCGACTATGAGGACCGCTTTCGCGAGTCCGTCATCGACAATTTCGCGGATTCCTACGCGCTCGGCGAGACGCCGGTGCCCTGCATCGAGTGCAACCGCAGCGTCAAGTTCCGCGACCTCCTGAAGACCGCGCGCGAGCTCGGCGCCCAGGCGCTCGCCACCGGCCATTACGTCGCCTCGCGCCGCCGGGCCGACGGCTCGCGCGCGCTGGTCTGCGCGGCCGACAGCGACCGTGACCAGAGCTATTTCCTGTTCGCGACCACGCAGGAGCAGCTCGACTTCCTGCGCTTTCCGCTCGGCGACATGACCAAGCCCGAGACGCGCGAGCTCGCGCGGCGCTTCGGCCTCGCGGTCGCCGACAAGCACGACAGCCAGGACATCTGCTTCGTGCCGACGGGGCGCTACACCGACATCATCACGCGCCTGCGCCCCAACGCGATGGATCCCGGCGACATCGTCGACCTCGAGGGCCGCGTGCTCGGCCGGCACAACGGCATCGCCAATTTCACCGTCGGCCAGCGCCGCGGCCTCGGCATCGCCTCCGGCTCGCCGCTGTTCGTGGTGCGGCTCGATGCTGCGCATCGCCGCGTCGTGGTCGGCCCGCGCGACGCGCTGAAGATGCACCGCATCTCCTTGCGCGACGTCAACTGGATCGGCGGCGGCGACATCGACCGCGCCATCGGCGGCGGCCTCGAGATGTTCGTGCGCGTGCGCTCGACCCGCAGCCCGCAAGCAGCCTGGCTGCGTGGCGGAGGCGGCCGTTACGAGGTCGAGCTCGTCGCCGGCGAGGAGGGCGTCTCGCCCGGCCAGGCCTGCGTGTTCTACGACGCGCCGAGTGGCCAGGCCCGCGTGCTCGGCGGCGGCTTCATCCAGAGCGCCGCGGCGAAGCCCGGCGCGGCCACCTCGCGCCCGCTCGCGGAAGCCGTGCGCGGCTGATGACGAAATTGGATCGCACTCTCGCGACACCGGAAGTGCGCTCCCTCTCCCGCCTGCGGGAGAGGGTTGGGGAGAGGGTGCTTCCGCAATGGGATACTCCCGGTGCGGAGAGAACCCTCACCCGCCACGCTCTTGCGAGCGTGTCGACCTCTCCCGCAAGCGGGAGAGGCTCCAGACCGCGCGCGGGGCAGAATCCATTCTCACCAACAAACACACCTTAGAGAATCTTCGCGTAAGGGCAGGGGGCATGGCAGCAGACATCTCGCGGGCCGGGGTCGAGAAGGCCTATGGCCGCTGGGCGCCGGTCTATGATCTCGTGTTCGGCAAGGTGTTCGACGCCGGACGGCAGTCGACCATCGCCGAGGCCGACCGCATCGGCGGCCGCGTGCTCGACGTCGGCGTCGGCACCGGCCTGTCGCTGTCCGAATACGCGCGCACCACCAAGATCTGCGGCGTCGACATTTCCGAGCCGATGCTGCGCAAGGCGCAGGCGCGCGTGCGCGCGCTTCGCCTCTCCAACGTCGAAGTGCTCTCGGTGATGGACGCGAAGAACCTCGCCTTTCCCGACGCGTTCTTCGACGCGGTGGTGGCGCAATACGTCATCACCGCCGTGCCCGATCCTGAAGGTACGCTCGACGAGTTCGTGCGCGTGCTCCGGCCCGGCGGCGAACTGATCCTGGTCAACCATATCGGCGCCGAGGCGGGTGCGCGAAGACTGTTCGAGCTCGCCTTCGCCCCCATCGCCCGCCGCCTCGGCTGGCGCCCGGAATTCCCCTGGGCGCGCCTCGTGAACTGGGCCGCCAAACACGGCGGCGTCACCCTCACCGAGCGCCGCCCCATGCCGCCCATGGGCCATTTCTCGCTGATCCGCTACCGCAAGGCGTAACCGCGATGTGCCGAGCGCGCCGCCCGGTCAGCGGTGCGCTCCCTCCCCCGCGAGCGGGGGAGGGTTGGGGAGAGGGCTTTCTCCACCCGCGATATCGCAGCGAGCGGATAATGCTCTCACCGCCCGTCGCTGCGCTCGCAAGGACGCCGGAAAACACGGGATCAAGCCCCGATCACATCGCACGCCGCCCGGGAACACCCCGCGCTCCCCGCGCGTTCCCTCCCCATGCGCACCACATCAACCATCATCCTGGCCAGCTTCCTGATCGCCGCCTCCGGCAGCGCGATCGCGCAGGCCCCGCCCGCCCCGGCAACGCCGCCGCAAGCGACCGCCCCGCCGTCCACCCAACGCGCCGCCGGCTGCGCCCCGTCCGACCGGCTGACCACGACGCCTGACGGCACCGCCACCACGGGCCAGTCGGCGCGGGAACCGCTCGGCGAGAAGCTGGCCAAGACCGACGGCGTGCTCTGCCCGCCCTCGGGCGTCGATCCCGACATGCACGCCCCCGCGCCCAGCACCGGCGCCAATACCCCGGTGATCCCGCCCCCGGGCAGCCCCGGCGGCGATCCCAACGTCAGGCCGAAATAAGAGCCACTTCCTTTGCCTCTCCCCGCCGGGGAGAGGCCGGAATCCGCGCAACGCGCGGATTTCGGGTGAGGAGGCTCTCCGCGAACGGGATGTGGGAAAACAAGCGCAGCCGGCGCCGAAACGGCCCGCTTTCTATCCCAAAAAGGCGGACCTGTCGCGCCGACGTGCCCGGCCGACCCGTCCGCCGAAGCTTTAGCGAAGGCGGAAGCGCAGCGAAGGCGGAAGCTTTAGCGATGGCGGATTGACTTACCCCCGCCCCCTTCCTTATATGCCGCGCGTTCGCGCGATCGGCCTCGGTTGCCGCCGCGATCCCTGTGGCGGGGTAGCTCAGCTGGTTAGAGCACGGGAATCATAATCCTGGGGTCGGGGGTTCGAGTCCCTCCCCCGCTACCAAGTTCTCCGCTGTCCAGCCCGGACACATAGGTAACGGATCGTACCTAAGACATGGGTGACAACCTCGTGCCGAACGGGTTGTCGAGGGGTTGCAGGGTTTTCTGCTCCAGGTCGAAATATCCGAGATCATAGTGCATGAAGCTGACGAG
>DATLXF010000034.1:0-21108 GCA_035575945.1 Bradyrhizobium sp.
CGACGATCACATCACCCGCGCTCGTCTCGCCTCCGCTATCCCGACCAGCTTCGACGAGACGAGCGCTACCGCCAAACCCCGCCGCCCAAAGGGGTCAAAATTGGACGCCGATGAGGGGTCAAATTTGCAAGCCGATTGACAGCTTGGCCCGGTCGAACGTCTTCTTGTCTTCTCCGATGGACTCGGAGACGCTCGCGACGATCCGCTCGAGCAATGCGGGATATGCGCCCCGCATCTCTCCGATCGCATCCTGCAGCGATGCCACGAAGCCGGTCACGAGAGCCGCGTTGGGCGCATCGCCCGGATCGAATTTCCCGATCCCGCAGGCCTGAGGAAGATCCTGGAAGAGCAGAACGACGGGTTCGCGCGCGGACAGGAGCGCGTCGCGGACCGCGATCGCGGTGGCGCCGAGCGCCGTCGACCGGCGTGTGGACTCGGGCAATTGCGCCGCGAATTGGCAGAGGGGCCTCACGACGTCCAGCAGATCGGGCCTTCTGTCGCCTCCCACACCTTCCGCGAACGCGCTCGCCAGATGATTGAAGACCTCGATCCTGATGCCCTCGACGAGGCAGTGTTGGATCTCGAAGGTCGCGGGTGACTTCGTCAACCTCAGAAAATCCGCAGCTCGCATGCGATGGAGAAACGTGCCGTGCTCGTACACGGCGAGTTCGTGTCCTCTGGTCTGCAGCAGGATCGCCAACAGCAGGGGCGCGACTCCCGCCCTGACCCCGAAGGGCCGCGCCTTCAGCTCGGCCAGAATGTCCGCTACCGATACGCGGCCGCCATGCGCCCTCTCGATCTTTGCGAGTATCGCATTCAGCGCGGGGCGAAGGCGCAGGACGTCGGCCTTTGCGCCGGGCTCGACGATCTTCATGCCGTGGCCGTCGCGCACGTGGATGCCGCCCTTCTGCAGTACCGAGAGATACATGGACTTTTCGGGCGGCGCCTTTTCGGCGTCCATGCCGAAGAACGGCTTGTCGCCGGACGTGAAGAGGCCCTCGATCAACCGCATCCTGGCTGCGGCCGCGGCGCTGCTCAGACTGTTCCGGTTGAGAAGCTCGTTCGCGATGAGCGGCGATTGCGGGTAGAGACCGTCGCAAATCTCCGAAAGAAGTGCGGAGGCTCCTCCGCGCTTCGGAAGCACGACCTTCTGTCCGGCGAGAAACCAGTCCATCTCGAGGACGGCCGCGCCTTGCGTTCCGACCAGCTTGGCCGCCTTCGCATTCAGGGCCCGATGAGCCGAAGCCGATTGCCGGGTCGCCTCGGCCAACGCATACGCATCGCCGGACAATTCTGGGGTGTTCTCGGTCACCCAGCGCCACCGTTTGAGGTCCTGCAATTCGACGGCCAACGAGCGCAACGGGCCCGGGATACCCAGGACCACGTCCTTCCGTTCCGCGAAGAACGGAGAAGCCGATGCCTCGATGGCGGCGGCTCGGTCGGCCTCGCTGTCGGGCAGGACGATGACGACGAGGCCGTCCGCATCGGTATCCTTTGCGGCGACCTGGGAAATGGCATCGACCTTGGCGTATCTGACCTCGAAGTAGCGCATCGTACCGCTTTCGACGTAATGACGTCGCGCAAGCAGTGGTTCTCGATCCAAAAAGGGCAGAAGACTGTCGGCGACGCTTTCGAGAGGTCCGAGAGCGCGCGATGCCGTCTGAAAGGCTCCTTCCAGGTCGACGCTGGAATTGGGCCAAAGACGGTAGGCGCCGTTCTGGCCACGGCGGAAAACCAGGCCGGCCGCGGTCAACTCCTTCAACGCAGCTTCGACCTCTCTTTCCTTCTTCGGCGCGAAAGCGGCGATCAGCGCACGGTGGGTGGCGGCGAGATCGTCGGCGTCTAGAAGGTTCAGGACGCCGATCGCCTTCAGCAGGCGTTCCGCAAGCCGACTGAGGTCGTGAGCCCCGTCGATGGTCTCGAGGATGCGGAGCCACTGGCTCCGATAGCTGGCTCCGGCGAGTTTGTGCCCGAAGACGGCGCGGACATAGTCGTAGAACTCGGAGAGGTCGTACCAGGTGCCCGGGTCGATGGTTCGGTTGGAGAACGACTGGACGCCGAACGGGTCGGTCGAGAGCAGGAATCCGAAAAGCGAACGTTCATGCTGGCCGAAGCGGGCGAAGAACCTGACGACGGCAGGCAGCACGGTGGGATGGATGGGATAGGTTCGTCCCGAGCCGAAAACATCGAGATTGCGCTTGGCCGATCCGATCCAGCCGGCCGCGGCTGCTGCATTCGCGGTACGTCTGGCGGCAGCGCAGACCGCGTCCGGAACGCGACGAAGGTCGATGTTCAGGGCTCCCGAGACGAGAGCGGCCGTGTGGGCCAGCGGCTGGTCGAAGACGATTTCGTCGAATCGACCCGCCACCTTTTCCCATTCGTGACGGACAGCCGACGGCAGGCTCTCCGCGTAGGCATGGAAACCCTGGTGGAGCAATCCGAGCAGCACGAACGCGCGCTCGCCGCTGCGGGCCGCCAGCTCCGCCAGACGCTGCAGGACGTAGACGTCCTCGAATTCGGGCCGTTGGGCTGCGTGCTCGAGGTTCTTTCCCAGTTCGTCGATGACGAGAAAGACGCCCTGACCGTTGTCGCCGGCATGCTGACGGATCTTCCCGATCAGCTTCTCCAGTCCCTTGAGGTCGCCCGATCGTTCGACGTCTTCGGCGAAACTTACGATATCGAGCACCGCCTGCGGAATCCGCCCTGGTTGGGCGCGCCGCTTGCGGAGAGCCTCGGCGACGCCGCGGGCGATGGCGGGAATGATTCCTTCGCGGGAGCCGGTGACCAGGACGGGAAACATGACCGGCACACGCTTCGGCCAATCGATCGCGCGGGCGATCTTCGAAATGTCCGGCGGCGAACGATCGAAAAGCAGATGGGCAAGAACCAGCGCGAAGGAGGATTTGCCGACGCCGTAATCGCCGGTGATGCGCCAGGCCCGGCGTCCAGATCCCGCGGCAAGACCTTCGGCGATGCGCAGGAAGGCGTCCGCCATGGAAGGCGTGACGATGTAGTTCCTGCACGCCGCGGCGTCGTGGAAGTCGCGATCGATCTGGACGGACCGAAGGAATCTGGTCGGAATGTCGAACAGGCCGCCGATAGTCTTATGCATGTTCGGGCATCTCCGAGTAGACGTCGGCCAAGGTCGGGGCGCGCCCCCCCTTCTGCCGGGACAGCAGTCCTTGGACGGCGGAGGACTGATAGTTGAAGGCAGCCGTACGGCCGGGAGCTCCGACGCGCTCGAGCCTGTTGCGGACATCGTCTTCCGGCAGCTTGAAGACCTGACCGGGCGAGCACGGCGCCAACGCGACCTCGCGCAGGGTCAACGACTTTTCGCCCGGTCGGAAATTGTCCCAGAATTCGGAGATGCAATAGGCGAACAGCGCATCCGATATTTCCGGCTTCGGTTCGCGCCTGAACGAGTAGACGCTTTCCCAGCGCTCGCCGTCGACCTTTCGCTCTCCTACGGGCTGCAGCAGCGCGAGCTGGACCAACGGACCATCGAGAGAATCCTCGATGCCGACAGCGGCCGACTTCGTCGGGCGATACGTGTGCAGGAAGACGTCCAAGTGCTGGGAGAGGGTGATCGCCGAGTGCGAGTGGCCGAGCTTGACCGATTCCCTCGCGAACGCGCCGAGCGCTTCCGAGCGCGTGAGTTCGGGATAGGGCCAGTGGTTCAGCAGGAAGCGCCATGCGAACAGGCCGCCCTTCCGGCGTGAGGAAAGCTTCCAGTGGAGAAGCCACAGAGTGCGGATATCTTCGAGGTACGGATCGAATCCCCTCGGGCCGAAGATCGCGTGCGCGAAGTCGGTCAGACGAAGATCCCCATTTTTCGGCTCCGCCAGGCCTGTCGCCTCGACCCAGAACCGGAGCGACCGAACCATGTTCTTGCCGATACCGAGATCGACCATGGCGGCCTGCTCGTCGGCGAACGCCGCCGGATCGGCCTTGATCGCCCTATAAGCCTTCGGAAGCCACGCGTAACGGCAGGCGAAGGTCTCGTGTCCGGAGAACCGCAGCACCTCGTTCGGGCTCGAGATCAACGCGCCTTCAATCATCCTCAAACTCCCCGCATCGATCCGGCGACTCCGCGGACGGCCGCGACGATTTCGGCGGCGGCGCGATCGACTTCGTCCTGGGTAGTGTACTTCCCGAGTCCGATCCGGATCGCGCCTTCCTGCATGTTTTCCGACAGGCCCATGGCCCTTAGCACGTGAGACGGCGTCTGCGCTCCCGACGAGCAGGCGGCGCCGGTCGAGACCGCCACCTTGTTGCGCAGCCTGGCGATGACCGCGTCGTTGGGTATCCCCGGCGCAGAGAGATGAAGGTTGTGCGCCAGCCTGTTGCCACGGTTTCCGTTCACCACGATGTCGGGAAGGCCGCGTAGGAGGTGGGTTTCCAGGCGATCGCGGCACGCTCTGATACGCCTCTCGTCGCCGGCACCCTCCACCCTCATCAGACGGCAAGCCTCTCCAAAACCCGCGATCCCGGGGACGTTCAACGTGCCGTCATGCCCCAGGACATGCTCCGTGATTTCGGAATGTACCGCGTCGCTGCTGACGGCAAGGGCTCCGACCCCTTTCGGGCCGTAGATCTTGTGGGAGCTGAATGCGAGATAGTCCAGATCCCAATCCAGCACTCTCAGGTCCGCGCGTCCGACCGCCTGGGTGCCGTCCACCAGCACCTTCGCACCGGCCAGATGAACGTCGCGCGCGATCTGCTCGACCGGATAGATCGTCCCTACTTCGTTGTTCGCCCCCATGACGCAGACGAGATCGACGTTCTCCGATAACGCGGCCTGAAGACTTTCCGCACGAAGGTTGGCCTCGGCGTCGACTTCGATCCAAATGACTTCGGCAAGCCCGGAGCGGACCCCGATTCTGATGGCATCGAGCACCGCCTGATGCTCCACCGTCGTCGCCGCTATCCGCAACACCCGATTGCGGCGCGTCGCGATAGCGTGACCGACGGCGAGCCGAATGGATTCGGTCGATCCGGAGGTGAATCTGACACCGGCGGCGTCGGAACCGATCAGGCCGGCGACTTCCGCGGTCGCCCGCTCCACGAGCTCCAGCGCCGCCTCGCCATGCGTATGGTCGACGCTGTTCGCATTGCCGAAGACGTTGACCATCGCATCGAGTACGACGTCCGCGACCCTCGGATCGACCGGGGTGGTGGCATGGTGGTCCATATATATTGGACGCGCCGAAGCGACCCGGTCGTCCCGGGCCGGCCGCCCTCTTTCGGCCAGCTCGACCCTGTTCATAGGTCGAACCCGAACGGGACCGCCGCGATGTCGGCGCAGTCTCTCATGGCCCGGGATCCGCGAGCGTCCCGAAACGCGGCCTGCAGATCGGAGAACGAAAACTGCCGAGGAAATCCCGGCGCACCCCCACGCTTCATTATTTCACCGCCCCCGCCTTCCGTCGCACCAACCATTCGGCGGCAGCCTTTTCCAAGACTTCGGAGGCTGTGGTCCCCTCCTGAATTGCGGCATGCTTCAGTCCCTTGATCGTTTCCGCCTCAAGCGTCGCCAAAAATTTGCGCAGGTCGTTGCCCTCGACCGGTTTGCGCCCAGGCTTGCCTCTCCGAACGGATTTCCCCTTTTCTTCCATGCCGTAGTCCGCCCTGAGCCCGATCGAATCCGTC
This sequence comes from Bradyrhizobium sp., assembly GCA_035575945.1. Classification (GTDB taxonomy): domain Bacteria; phylum Pseudomonadota; class Alphaproteobacteria; order Rhizobiales; family Xanthobacteraceae; genus Bradyrhizobium. Next base: position 5,650 of record DATLXF010000034.1, read on the forward strand.
CCATACGTTGTAGTTACCAGCAAGCACAATCGCGCGACGGCCGGCCTTTTCCCCGAAATCCGACCACTGCCCTTCTCGACCACCCCCTCGAAAGGCCGTCAGATTCGCAGGCAGATGCAATAGGTTAGAATGAGTCGGATATCTATTCTATTTATGCCATTCAGATATATAGATGTGGACAATCGATCCGGTGACTGGGTGCCCGACCTATCATCGCCGAACGCGTGGCAGTCAGAGCGTTTTCCGGAACGTCAGCTTATTCCATACCACCCCTTCCCGGGCGAATATGTCGCCGTCGACGACGTCGTCGACGGGCAGGATGCCATGTTCGGCGAATGTCGCGCCGAGCAGATCGACATCCGTATCGTGGAAGCCCCGTTCCGGCTCGCTCCCGCCGGATCGTATCGTCAGATTGACGATCCCGCCCTGCGCGGTCAGGCGGGCGACCGTCGCGGCGGATTCGGCCTGTAGCGTCTCGGGAACGTGCATCCATACCGCGCTGAGCAGCACGAGATCGTATGTCGCGCCGAGGCTTGCGACCTTTGCCAGTTTGGGCAGACCGTCCTGCATCCATCGGATGCGAAGACTGCGGTGGAGCCGCCTGGCTCCGACGAGCATGGCGGCGGAAGGATCGACGGCCGTGACTAGCCACCCGTGCCGCGCGAGCCAGGCCGCATCGCGCCCGGACCCGCAACCGATGTCGAGAGCGCTGCCCGTCACGCCGTCGATCAGCCCGAGCAGGTCCGCATGGACGTCTTCGAAACCGACCTGCTCGTATTTCCGCAGCAGGATTTCCGAGCGCTCCTCGTAGTAGCGGTCGGTTGCGGCGGTGAGGGCGGCGGTTTCAGGTGGACACATGGCAGGCCGGTCCGACTTTTGAAGTCAGCGTCATTACGACCGCCGCGACGCTCAGGAGGAAAGACAATACCAGCAGAAACGAGAACATGATGATCATCGTGTACTTACCGGCGTTTCGCGGCCGGCCCTGATATTCGGTGATCCGGCCGAGCAGAGGCTCCATGACGCCGCTTCTAAGTCGCCACAGCACGAACACGAAGCACAGGTTTGCGCAACCCGCGAGCAGAAAGAGCGCCGCTTGCAGGAAGCGGTCGTCGATCTTGCCGGCGCCGAACCACAAGCCTCCGGTCAGCGTGGAGACGATAACCGGGATCTGCCACAGGAAGCCGTTCAGGGAGCGGAACTCTTGGCAGTCCTGCTCGAAGATCACCTTTTTGCGCTGAAAGTCTCGTTCTGCAGCGGCTTCCACTGCATCGTTCGTATCGGTCATTGAGGGCTCCGGCGAATCATCGCTCCGTGGCGGAGAGCCCGTCTATTCTAACCGATCCGCACTCCATCCGGCCAAAGTTTTGCCCGGACGGCACGGAGCGCGGCTCGGGTTCTCGCCACGACGGACTATCGGCCTCCGCAAGACGATCCGCAGCGCGTGCGCCGCTCTGATCTCTTGTCGCCTACTCCGCGGCCTCTCCGGCGGAGCGGCCGTCGGGCGGCCCGCGCCACGCTCATCCGATCGCGTCCTATCTCGTATGCATGACCGCCCTGAGACCTACGCTGCTCTGTGCGGCGGCTCGTGACCGTCTCTCGTTGTGGAGTACGGCGAGCGCCCGTTCGATTACGTCGTTGCCGCCGACCCGCTCGACGTGCAGCGCGCGTTCCGTCACGACGTAGGTCGGGAACAGATCCATCCAGGCGGCGGTCACGTCGACGGGAAAGAATCCGTATTTTTCGCCTTCCATCTTGAACGAGTGGCCCTGAATATAAAGCCGTACTTCCCGGTCCATCGATATGCGGCGGCACTCGGTTTTGAAACGATGTCGCCAGCCGTGGTTGGGAGCAACGGAGCCAATCTCTATTTTGGCGATCTTCCGTGCCCATTCGGCCAAGCCCTCGGCACGGGTCTTGTGCACGACGAGAGGCTCGTCCTTCAGCTTTTCGGTGTCGAAGAACAGGGGCGATCCCTCGCGCTCCCGCACGAACTCGAGGAAGCCCTGGGTTATGAGGTGACGGTGGATCGGAACGATGCGAGGCCGTCCGTTCTTGCTCTGCTGGATGTCGATGGCCCAAACGCCGGCTTCGAACAGGATGTGCTTCGACTCAAGCCGGGTCATCTCGGCTACTCTCGCGCCGGTATAGGCGAGCAGCCACGGCACCCACCGGCGCGTGTTCGCGACGTCTCGCGAGACCTCTTCGTGGGGACCGAGACTGGCCTTCAGAATCGCGTAGATCTCGCCGTCGCGGAGATCCTTCTCGCGTTTCCGCGGCAGCGGCTTTCCTTCGGGGACGATCGCGTCGCACGGATTGACGCGGATGAGGCCCTGCTTGCGGGCGGAGTTGAAGATCGTCTTGATGGCGGCGAAATATCCGTCCTTGATCCGCAGATCGCTCAGTCCCCGCGCGACCTTCAGGTGCTCCAGCCATCTGCGCAGTTGGTCCACGGTCACCTCGGAGACCTCGTTGTGTCCGGCGAAGGCGATGAATTGGTCGACGCACGCTTTGAAGGCGGCGTGGGTATCGGGTTTCGCGTCGGGCGTCCGCCGGGTCCAGGCGGCGCACAGGCCCGACAGCGTGGTGTTCTCGGGATCCGGCCAATCGGGATAGAGGTCCGCATCCGGATCGGGGCGCAGATCGCCGCCGGCTTTCCTGATCGCGACCCGGCAGGCGTGCTTGGCGGCGGCTTGCGCGGCGGCGATCAGAAGCCATCGGACGCCGTAGCTCACGGTCAGGCCGCGTGCGGCCAGCACCGCATCGACGTGATCGCCGTGAAGAAATTCGAGCCGGTCGTCGTCGAAAGCGGGGGACGTGAACTCCCTTTCGATCTCGCCGTCGATCTCCTGCATGACGCGCAACGTATGGCTCGCATCCTCTCGCGAGTTCGCCTCGCCGGGCGGATAGATCTTGAGCCAGCGGCGATGGATCTCGCCGGCTAGAGCCTGGATTTCGATCCGCGAGAGTTCGGCCGATAGGCCGCTTCGCAGTGCCGCCCATTTGGCCTCGACGGCGCGATCGTGCTTGTCCCAGGCGGCCTTGGCAAGCCCCTCGTTTCGGCCGAGGCGCTTCTTTTCCTCGCGCTTGTCGTGCTTCGGACCGTTGGCAACGGAATTCGCGTCCAATTCGCGCAGCGCCCGCCGCACGTCGTCGGGAATCCGGCGACGATAGTGGTAGACGCCCGCCTTGTCTCGGATCGGTCCCCGCTCTGTCTGTTCTTTCTTCTTCGGCACGACGACGCTCCGAGGACCGGCGATGGATGACGGCCGAGCATTATCGTCCGATACCGTGAACTATTCGCTAAGCTCGCGAGGGTCCGAAGGGGCGGGCGGTTCGATGACCGGATCGCGCGTGAACGCACGGTTTCGATGCCTCTTCGCCGCGGCAGGTGCGCTGCGGTGGCATGATCCGTGTCCCAACGCTTGTCGCCAAGCCGGTTATCCGCCGACGATGTCGGACAGCCGGTTACGAACTTGCCAAAGTTTGCGGCGTCGTGGGACTAGGCTTCCGATGGAAAGGAAATGAGGAAATCTCTTCGCCTGGAAATGGGATCGGCCAGCAACATCGTAGGCGTGTCGGCGACGGTCGTGTCAAGTTGAATCGATAATTCCTGTTCGGAGTTGTTGACCGTCGAATCCCATTCGAGCTCGGCTCCGAAGCCCGCTCCGTTTTGCAGCAAGCGGAATTCCGCCTGTTTCGCGATCATCCCCGAGTAACGGCTTCGTTCGACGATGCGCAGCGTAGCCCCGGTCACCAAGCTCGCATCGGATGGATGCACCGCGACTTTCACCGGGGCGGCCTTGTAGTGGCCCGCTCGCGACCCCAGAAAATGGAAGATCCAATCGAGTCGAATGGTAGTGCCGTCTGTCCACGCCCCGGTCCCCCCCGAAACGAGTATTGCCGATCGCTCCCTCGTGATCAGATCGTCTGAACCCATTGTCGACTCCTGTAGGCGGGTCGCTAGGCCGAATCCTCTGCGTACGACGTGCATGCCGGCATCGCCGCAGCGATCCGGCGGGCAAACGCCGTGTCCCCAGCGGTTGCTCTCTTCATATCAATCGTAGCCGCCAAACATGAAAAGCAGCAGATTTTCATCCAGAAGGTTGACGAGCGCATGAAACTGCCCCGGCTTGACCAGTGACAGGTCGCCCGGCTTCATGATCCGAAGCTCGACCGCGCGGTCGCGTGAAGGGAATTTCTCCCAATCGCCCATCACCATGAGTCCACGTCCCTCCATCAGCAGGAAGACTTCCTGATTGTCGCGGTGCCGATGCATTCCGATGATTGCAGCGCGCTTCAGGATGTGGAGATCCATGTAGTCGACGGCAAAAAAGTCCTCGCGGGCCTTTTTGGAGGGCTTTTGACGATCGGCATCGAATTGCCAATCTCTCAGCACGCGGCCAAGTTCAGGTGTCCACGCTGCCCCTAGTTCTCCGCGCCGCTGGCTCTCATGACCGAAATAGTTCGAATAGAGATTGCGGTATTCGAGCCCACCGACGCCGCCATGAGGGTTCTGGCTGTCGCCAATCGAGAAGTAACTGCCCCACCCACGGACAGCCATCGAGAACTCGTAGACGTAGTTGCGGCCGTTCGCGTTGTCCCATTTCGTCTCGCCGGCGTCCGTCCAGGCAAGCTCGAGCCGCAGGGGGCGGATCGGATGCATCGTATGGTTGGGCATACGGGCCATCATGTCGATGCCTTGCCCGGCGGCCCGAGCGTTCGCGCGGGCATCGTCGAACGGGGCGCCGACGAAGTCGCTGAGCTGGCCGCGGACCAGACCGGGCCTGGCCAGGATGGCGCGCCGGGCGACGGCATCCCTGCCCCGAGGTCCCAGTTGCGCCGCCAGATCTTCGCGAGGATAGGCCCAAAGCTCCAGCTCGTAGCGGGCGGTATCTTCGTTGTAGGGAACGACCAGATAATTTGACCCGGTTTCGTCCTGCCCGACCTTGAGATAGAGCCGAATGGAATCGCCCGGAAAGACGCCATCCGGCCCCACAAGCGGCGATCGCGGAACGTACGAGATGCGAAGAAAACTTCCGATCCAATCGCCAGCACGCGCGAAGCCGCGGGTAATCTCCGTACCCGTCAATACGAAGTCGTAGAGGTTCTGCTTCCGGAAATCTTCTTTCGCGTCCTGCCGACGCGGATCTTTCTGATCCCGATCGTCGCCCGAAGGTCCGAGAAGGGCAAGACTTTCTAGGCCGAACAGATGCTGGAGCGTTTCCGGAAGATAATGCTCACGATCGGCTTGGGGATTTACGGCCTCAAGCACCTTGACGAGCTTCCAGATGGGATTGTTCTGGTCGTAGTTCGGGCGAGTATTTGGCGGAAACGTTCTTACGTTTGCGATCTCCGCGTCGACAATGGACATGGTCGGCGAACTCCCGACTTGATTATGTGCTGTGATATAAGAAGGCGACGAACCGCAGCGGCTCGTCGTAAGGATTTTCGATTCCGTGGATACCGCCGCTCTTCGTGTAGATCACGCTTCCCGGACCGACGTCCAATTTCTTGCATGGCTTGGGATCGAGACCGTAGATGATCTTTCGCTCTACCACCGGGATGGTCTCGTCCCGGGCGAGCGCCGGATCGTCTTTTGCCCCCATGTAGGCAATCCCGCGGCCCTCGAACACATAGTAGAGCTCCTCGCTCCCGATGTGCTGATGCGTCCCTTCGATCGTATGCGGAGGGATGGTCACTTCATGGAAGAAGACGACGGTGCCGCCGAATTCCTGCTGAAGCACCCATCTCATTTCGATGACATTCGCGTCGTTTGCGTCCGGATTGCCCGCCTCCATCATCCCGTTGCGATAGCGAACGGGTGGAATGTCGCGAACTTTCCTGACGAACCAGCCGCGTTGGAAGTCGACGCCGTATCCGTCCTGGCGGACCGTGTTTTGGTCGCTGCTGGGATCTTGAGTGTTGGGTACCTGAACGTTCCGTTGATAGTAATTGTCCCAAGCCGCGTCGGCGTCCGAAATGGTGACCCGCGACGGATAAGAAACATCGTTCTCCCGAAACGCCAGATCGATCCGCCTGAGCGCGTCGAGATCGGAGAGGGCGGCCGCGAATGCGGGAACCTTTGTGATCGGACCGCGATAGCCCATCATGTCCAGGATTTGATAGTCGTGATGCTTGCCGGCAGGCGCATCGAGCGTTTCCCACAGCTCGACCTGGAAGGCGTGGATCCACGGGCAGAAGTGCATCCGCACCTGGGCATCGACCCGGCGCCCATCGACTGTCGTGAGGCCGACGTTGGCCATGATGTCTGGCCCCATGAAACGGCCCCGCTCGCGGACGACTTCCGCCAGGCGACCTCCGCGCGCCTCGATCCGCAGGAAATTGCAGATCTGCAGTCCGTCGATGAACACGAAGCCCTTGAGCACGTTGCTGTCGGACTTTCCGCGCACCTCCTGCACGACGTAGCGATAGCGACTGCTGCGCGTCGCATTCAGATATTGAGCGTGATAGACCCGATCGGGGAAGAATACGACTTCGAATATGGAAGTGCGGGGATCGGCGGCGATGTCGTTGAATCTCGGGTCCATCCGATCCTCAAATCGTCATCAAGTGGGAAGCAACGCGGAATGCGTTCGCCTGAATCGTCAAAGTCGGATTGGCACCACCGGACGTGGGCATGAACGAGCCGTCGGTGACGTACAGATTGTCGGCATCCCAGACCCGGCAGTTGGGATCCAGCACGCCGAGTTCGCGGCTCGGAGCGAACCGCGCGCCGCCGAGGATGTGGTTGGCGATACGGACTGCGTTGCCGTAGACCGAGCCCCACCCCAATTCGGTGTACTCTGGCACGCCCCTGAGCATGATCTGTCTACACACCTCGGCGAACGAACTCATCACTTGTTCGTCGTGCGGGTGGAAGTTCTTGATGACGTGCCCGCACTTTCGGTTCCATTTGTCGCGAACGTCCGGGTGAAGCTCGATTCTGTTCTCGAAGCGGGGCACTTGGTTGGCCATGAATGCTGCGGAGAGGCGCGCCCCGAACGCTCCGTTGAGCCACTGCAGCGCGGCCTCCGACGTATGGTCTTGGGCGCCCATGAAGCCGCCCCAAAAGAAATCGAGATCGGTATCGCCCTCGGTGCGGGCCATTGTGATAGGCAAGCATTGGTCGGACGTGTTGTTGTAGATGGCGCCTCCTGCCCACAATCCGTGCTCGTTCAGAAAGTCCTCGGACGCGCAGGCATCGGTGGCGTAGTCGCTGTCGAGCGAGATCGACTTGTCGAAGCGCTGCCCTTTGATCTGCACCTCGGCTCCGCCGAATGCATGCGTCAGGAAGAACCGCCCCAGCAGGCCGCCGTCTTCTTGATAACGCACGAGAGACGCGAAATTGCTCCGGTCTTCTTCGGCCGAGAGCATCAAAAGGCGGACGGACTCGATCGCCGAGCAAGCGACGACCACGATTCTGCCGCTGACGCTGCGACGATTGCCGCTCGGATCGCGGTAGTGGACCTTCGAGATGGTGCGGCCGTCGGCCTCCAGGTGGGTCGCGACGCAGTTCGCGCGGAGTTCTAGATCGTGACGATCGCGTATCGTGGGCCGGAGCAATGAAACCCAGGTATTCGACTTATACCCGAGCGGATCGCCGTACCGATTGACGTAGCCGACCTTCGGATCGCCCGCCGTCCGACCGCTCGGTTCGTGATTCTCCGTGATGACTGCGAGCGGCGTGCGATAGGTCTGAAGGCCAAGTCGCTCCATACCCAATCGCGCGAATTCGCTGATCGGATTGGGCGGCCGGGGCGTCTGGTAGCTGTCTCTGGAGAAGCGTTTGGCTTGCCCGGCCACCGTGCCGTTTATGCCGACGAGGTGCTCGGCCTTTACGTAGTAGGGCTCGAGGGCATCGTAATCGAATGGCCAGTCGATCACGTGCTTCAATGCGTCCTTGCCCGGATCGCCGCGGAGCGCCCGTCCCTCGTTCGCGGTCTTGAGCTTGAAGTCTCGTTCGGCGAAACGGAGAGAAACCGCGCCATATAGCTGCGTGCCGCCGCCTACGACCTGAGCCGTATAGCCCTCGATCGTGATCTTGGAACCGTCTTGCGGGCGGTCGACGTTCGTGAAGACGTGAGGTTCGTCGTTGAGATCCGGTTCGACGTGACTGGTGAAGAAACTGGCGCCGGTGTTGACCATGCCCGGGGTGGTGATGATCCGTTCGGGGCCGGCGTTGAACATCTCGTCGCGCTTGAAATCGCTGAGCCTGCCCGGACCGCGTTCGTCCTGAGTGCGCAGAAGCGGTCCCTTTTCGAGCACCAGCACCGACCTGTTCGCCCTCGCGAGTTCGTAGGCGATTGGCGCTCCGCCGGCCCCGCTGCCTATTACCACTACGTCGAACCGGTCGCGCAACTCGGCCATGTCTAGCCTCGATACTCGTTGCTGCTGCCCAAGGGTGGCTCGAGTGCACGGGCCCAATTGAACGCAGATACGTTCTTGTCGGCGCTGGTGCGGAAGGTCTCGCCCAAAAACGCCCAGCCGAGCCCTCCCGGGTTCCCGCCGTATTTCGGATGTGAGAAGGCCCCCGTCCAGGTATGCCGACGAAGGATATAGAGAAAATAGCCGGGGTTGTCGTAGGCCTTGAGATCCCAGCCGTCCCGTACCAGATCCTGCGAGTTGCTCTTCATGTCGTCGAAAAGCGTCTTGTAGCTCGGATCGTTGACCTCGACGGGCTCGAGGCGAGGGAAACGTAGCCGAAGCACTCGATCGATCATCGGCAGGCATGTTTTGTATGAGGACAGATGGTGGCGCTCCTCGCGCGCCAGAATGTTGTCGATGTAGTTGGCGACGCCGACAGGAATGTCCATTCGGAAGAAGTGCGCAACGTTGCCGTCGTTCAGCCCGCGCTCGATGAGATTGCGCGTCTCGCGGCCTTGGAACGGCAGAAGCGCAGATGTCATGCGGCCGATCAGCGCCAATTCCCAACGTTCGAGGTTTATGGGCTCGTTGTAGGACCACGTCCAAAAGCACGACCACGTCTCGTTTTGGGCTGTGGTCAGGACCTGGGGGTTGATCGGATCGAGCTGCGCCTTGTCGTCGACGATGAACCGGTAACGGTAGCGACGGCCCTTCGGCACGCGCACCGTCAGGGAGAGATAGTCGCTGTCGCCGACCGGCCTCAGGGCCGTCGGGGCGTGAAGCCCGAGACAAGGAGTCAGAAGGCGAACCGAAGCGTCTTTCCCCCGATATACGAACGTTACGTGGTTGTGCTCGGACGCACCTGCCCCGCCGCTGTCGTCGGCGTCGACGATGGGGAACCGCCAAGATTCGCTGATTCTGGCTCTGGGGAGTCCTGCGTCCAAGCCGAAGAAACTGTGCCGATCGTCGGTGTTGTCTCGCGCCAAGTATTTGGCACAGTGGTTGAGAACCCAGTCGGACTCTTTGTCGACGACGGTGGCGAGCATGATCTCATCTCCGTCGCAAACAATCACACATCGTTGGGTTCTCGTCTAGGTAGCAAATTTGTGGCAGAGTTCATCGTTCCCGATAAGTGGAGGGCGATATGCCGGCGAGTCAGATGCACATCGGTCCGAACACACCGATGGGTTCCACTTTGGTCGGGGGAGGCTGCGCGTTCAGAATATGGGCGCCCCGCGCTCGCGAGGTGTACGTGCTCGGAGATTTCAACGACTGGCGGAAATCGGACGCATCCTTGCTCCAAGAACGTCAGGGCCACTGGAGCGGGTTCTTTCCCGACGCGCGCGAGGGTCAAACCTACAAATACTGGGTGGTAGGGCGTGGCTCGTCCGGCTTCAAGCGCGATCCTTATGCGCGCGAGCTCGAGGGCGTGTTTTGGAATTGTGTGATCTGCGATCCGCAGGCTTACCCGTGGCATGACGCCGGATTTAGGCCGCCGGCATTCGAAGAGCTCATCATCTATCAGTTTCACGTTGGGACATACTACGCTACCGACGATCGCGGTGCTGATCGCCGATCCAGCCATGGTGCCCGTTTTTTGGACGTGCTCGACCGGGTGGAGTATCTCGCAGAGCTCGGCGTCACGGCGGTCCAGCCGCTGCCGATCGTGGAATTCCAGACTAGGTTCAGCCAAGGTTACAACGGCACGGACTACTTCTCTCCGGAATTCCTCTACAGCGTCGACGACGGCGATTTGGACCGTTATCTGGGGACGGCGAACAGGTTGCTGGCGGCCCGCGGGAAGCAGCCACTCGCGCGGGAGAGCCTCAAGGGCGGAGCCAACCAGCTTCGCGTGCTCATCGACGTGCTCCACGTCTACGGCATCGCGGTGATCCTGGACGTGGTTTACAACCATGCCGGCGGCGAATTCGGGGACGAGAGCCTGTTTTTCGTCGACCGGCTTGCCTATGGCGACAACAACAACAGTCTCTACTTCACCGACCGAGGATGGGCGGGGGGTCTGGTCTTCGCCTATTGGAATGACGCCGTCAGGCAGTTCCTGATCGATAATGCCAAGTTCTTCCTGGAGGAATTCCATGTCGACGGTTTTCGCTACGACGAGGTGAGCGTCATCGATCGGTTCGGCGGCTGGGCATTCTGCCAAGCGTTGACCCAGACCCTGAAGTTCGCGAAACCGTCCGCGATCCAGATCGCCGAGTTCTGGAACCCGAGCAAGGAATTCGCGGTGAAATCCGTCGGAGACGGCGGAGCGGGTTTCGATCTCGTTTGGGACGACCGGATGCGCGACGCCGTGCGAGGTGCGCTCGCGCAAGCCACTGCCGGGCGGGACGCACCGTTCTCTTGGTCGGATGTCGCGAGAGCACTCGAGTCGGCTCCGGGCTTCGATCAGCCGTGGCGCGCGGTGGCGATGCTTGAGAACCACGATGTCCTTTTGGCTTCCCACTCCGGAGGAGACAAAAAACCTCGGATCGCGGCCGCGGCGGATCCCAGCAATTCCCGCTCTTGGTACGCGCGCAGTCGTGCTCGGGTGGCCGCAGGTTTGCTCATGACGGGCCTGGGTATTCCGATGCTCTTCATGGGGCAGGAGTTTCTCGAGGACAAATATTGGAGCGACTCCACGGAGCAAGCCGACCTGCTGATCTGGTGGAACGGCCTCGCTGCGGACCGGACCATGGCAGACTACCTACGTTTCATGCGTGAACTGATAGCCCGGCGCCGAAACGAGGTCGCCCTTCGGCGGGGCCGGATGAACGTCTACCACCGGTCGGACGCCAACCGAGTGCTCGCGTTCCATCGCTGGATCGATGGTTCGGGGGAGGACGTCGTGGTGGTCGCATCCCTGAGCGAGGTGACCTACTATGGCTATCGATTGGGGTTTCCGCGCGCCGGGCGTTGGATCGAGGTCTTCAATTCCGATGTCTATGATGGCTGGGTCAATCCGGCGACGGCTGGTAACGGGGGTAGCGTCGAGGCGAACGGAGGCGGCATGCATGGTCTGCCCGCCAGCGCCGGAATTGTCGTACCTGCGAACGGCGTGTTGATCTTCAGATATTCGGCGTGAGCGGAGAACATCGAAGACCGGAAGCGCAATCCCCACGTTTGCGGAACGTGATCACGGCCTGACCGGCGTCGAAGTTCGGCCGTCAGCAGGCCATGAACGCGAAGGCCCTTGCGTATCGACATCCTTGCGACTGCAGGTAGAGTGTGGCACAATTAGCCTTTCGATTGGAGGACAATTGCGATGTTCGTCCGTCGTATATTCATGTTGTTGTCGTTTGCGGTCTGTCTGGCAATCGGAGCGGCCTCGGCCGAGGACGGAAAAAGCCAACGATCCCCCGAAACGGACCTGGCGTTTCTTGTTCAGAAGTTCAGCCGGCCGGCATCGCCGCTGATTCAGCGGGCCTCGAGCGCCTGCGGAGGGCCGATCGACAATCCTTGCACTCTCTACAGTAAGCCGGAATGCCGACGTCGGTATGTGGGCGGCCCTTCGGACAACACCTGCACCCCCTGCCGAAGCTGCGGCAACGGGTGTGGCAACAATAGCTGCTAGAGGTTCGGCTGCCGCCGAAAGGCGACGAAATTGGCGATGAACGGCTTCTTCTCCCTTCGGGCGGCTGGCGTCGCCTGCGGATTGCTTTGTTGCATCGTCGTGCCAACGTCCGCGGCTGCGGAAGGCATGCGCGAAGCGGCATCGATGCCAGACGCCTCCTCTGCATCGAACGTCGTCCGCATTCCGTTGCGCACCGACCGATGGTGCCCTGCGTCGCCGCTCCGGCCTTACGGGAAGGACGAGCTGGCGTCGAAGGACATGAAGGGGCGGCCCGCGAACCCTTCCTGGATCGTCGACACGCCCGTTCTTTCCGTGAGGATCGAGGCTCCGTCGCGCGATTGCGACGACGCGTGCTCGGCTCGCATCGGTTTGGCGCTGGCCGACAGCGTGAATCTTTGGCGACATCTGTGCCTACGCTGCAAGCCCGGGTTCCTCGCGTTCGTTCTCGTCGGCGACTTCGTCTACGTCGACGAAAAGATCTTCCCCGCCATCTTCTCGAACGATGGCACCGTCTTCGAACGCATCCTGCGGGCCGAACGCATCATGCTCGGTCTGGACGCGGTGCCGAGTTCGGACGGCAACGCCATCGACTCCTACGTGCGGATTTCGCGAGCGGCCGCGCTCGCGAGCGATATCTGCTCGGCGAACCTGTCGGCGCTTTCGTCGATGTGGCCCGGCAAATTGCAGAACGCGTTGTGCGCGCGCGATCCCGGCGGCGAGGCGAGCAGGTTTGTCCGCCTGACGGTGTCCTTCGGCGACAATCCTTGCGGAAAGGACTATCTGGCCTGCGGAGATCCCGCCAAGCGGATCGACTTCGACATTGCGGACACCCTGTACGCCGTCGGCACCGGTGCTTCGGCCTCGAACCTGCTCGGCAATCCGAAATCGGGGCCGGCGGTCGACCTCGATGCGGTAATGTTGCATGAAATGGGTCACTTCCTCGGGCTGGGCCATCTTCAGATGAAGAACCAGCCGGCGGGGTTCTTTCCGGCGGCCATGCTGGATGCATATCGACGCGATTTCTGCATATCGATCGCGGAGACCATGATGCTGAACAGCATGACGGAAGAGGGATGGAAATACCGCGCGACGGCCTGCAGTGGGCTGCGCAGGCCGCGGAGCGCAAGATGATCGATCAGAAGTACATCGACCGCCTTTCTCTTCTTTTCGTCTGCGTCGTGGCGGGGCTCGGGGCCGCCACCTTCGTGCTGGCCAACTCCTTCGGCCCGATCGCCCTTCCCGACAAGAACGTTGCGGACGCGCCGGTACGCCAGCTCACGCTGGTCACCGAGATGGTCAAGCTGGTCGTGACCTTGGCGACGGGACTGATCGGCGGCAACATATGGCTCTTCACGCGCCCCCTCACGGACGAAGCCGAGTTGAAGAAGCGCGTATTGTGGGGAGGGCTCGCCTTCCTGTCTCTGTGCTCATCGCTGTATTTCGGCTTCGTGGCGCTCGACGGCGCGCTGAATCTGCTGTCGGCGGCCGGCGGCTTCGACGCGCGTGCCAACTTGGTGTGGTGGCCGCAAACCCTTCAATATTATTCGTTCGTGCTGGGAGCCCTTCTTCTCGGAATCGCATGTCTGAGGTCCATCAATGCCATCATCGACAAGGAAAAGGTCTAGCGTCATCGGTCGGAGCATCCTGGTTCTGATCTCCCTATTCGTCTTCGGGACGCCGGGGATTGCCGAGCCGGATCGATCCTGCGCCGTCGGCGCCCTCGCCGCGGCGCGAAAGGTCCGCGCCGAATTCGAGCGCGGCCATGGCGTTCGCGTGGACGGGACGATCTTCGAGGACGTCGCCAAGGAGATCGCGTCGGAGACCTGCTCCCAAGTCTCCGCCGCCGGATCAAAGGCGCGGGTCGCCGTGGCAAGTTCGGACGCGACCCGGCGGTATCTCGAAAACGCGCTCGCAAGTGGCCGGTCGACCGCCACGCAAGCGCTTGTCGCCGACGCCTTGGGCAGCCGAAAGGGACTGGGGCGAATGGATCGGCGGAGTTTCGGCATCCTGAAGGTCGAATGTGCCGACTATCCTGCCGGCATGGTTTCGATCGGCGACGCGGAGATCGCGCAGTGCGGGCGCAGGATCCTGCTTCCCAGCGGCGATAGCCAGGTGTCCGTCTCCAACAAGGGAGCGCGCGTGTGCGCGGGGCAGGTAACCCTCGCGGTCCAGCAGGAGAAGAGCTGCGCATGCGGTCAGGCCACCGCGGCGCCGGCGGGCGCCCCGGCATTCCAACCGATCACCTGCAGCTAGACCGTCACGCGCCTCGGGCGCGCGGAGTCGGAGCAGCTAGGAAGCGGCGGCCCGTGCCCGTTCCGCGGCTTCGCGTCGACGCTCCCGACGTTCGCGCCGGCGCTTGGCCCGTTCCGCGGGCTGCGGAAGCGGGGGTATCGCGCCACCTGATGGTTCGACGGCAGCCACTTCGATTTGCTCGTCGATGGGTGGGCGTGCCTCCATGGATTCCAGCACCGCGCGGCCCTCGCCGGTGATCTTCCAGCCGCCGCGCTCGCGCGCGACGAGACCTTGCGAGAAGATGTCGAGGTCCGGCACGCGCGCGGCCAGCCGTCTCGTGCGATCGGCCCAGTCACGGCCGCTCGTGGCCAAAAGCGCCATGTCGCGTTTGAGGTCATCCATGACTGCGAAGCCGTCGGGATAGCTCACCAGGATCTTCAACACCGTGACCTGAAAATTCACGCCCGCCCCTCGCCCGGTCAGCGCCACATGGTTGCCGCCTGCGAGAGGGCATCGCGACGGATCTGCTTCAATCCCTCGGGCGGCGTCTCGCCCCTGTTGGCGGCTTCGAGGATCTTTGGTGGCCACATGGGTACGCGCTCCCGTCTCGGAGCGCGATACGCTCGCGCAGATCTCGTCGAGTATCGTGCGCAAAAGCGCCGTCGTGGTCCGATCTGACATGGGAGCGCCCCTCTGGGCTCCATCCTAGCAGGTTTTGGGATCCTGGGATTCAAGAATGTTAACATCGCCGATGGAACGCGACATTCGACCCGAGATCCGATTCGCGCGCCGACCTGGAGGACCCTCGCATGACGACGACATCCGACCCGCCGGCGCCGCGGCCTGAGAGCAACATGGCGCAGATCGTGTCCGCGGTCGTGGCGATCGTGGCGCTCGCCGGCATCTACGTTCAGGTTCATCTGACGCGGGTCAACGCGTTACGCGCGAGCGCGCGTCAAGTCTATCTCGCCTATAGCCAGGCTACGCTTCAATATCCGCGACTGGCGCGGCCGAACTATCTCCGCCTGAAGACCGATCCGGATCCGACGGAACTCGTTCGCTATCAGATCTACGTTGCGAACATGCTCACGGCCTACGACGAGATATTCCAGATCATCGACGACAAGGAATGGGTCGCTTCCTTCGAATACGACATCCAGGACCACCTGCCCTATCTTTGCGAGCAGAACGACAAGAAGTACTTCGCCACCTTCACCGAGAAAACGCGAAAACTCGTCGTCGCGCAGAAGAAGGCGCACTGCTCGGACCTGGCGCCCATCCTGAAGGAC
>DATLXF010000035.1:0-703004 GCA_035575945.1 Bradyrhizobium sp.
ATGCGCATCGCACAGAAGCGCTCGATCGACGAGGCCTGCGACTACATCGGCCACCTCGTCAGAAACGTTCTGCCCGGCGAATGCAGAAACTACTTCGTTAATGCTGGATACGCTTCCAACAAAAAGTGAAACGCTCTAGCCGCTCGCGATTCCGAACGGAGCCAGCATGCCATACTGCCACTGTTTTGCCCGACAGGTCAAATGGTGTTCGTAAAATACGAAATTCGCGCGGTCGTTGCGCGCTCCGCTGACGGCGTGTCCGGCTGCGAAAACCAGCCCGCGCCGCGGATGCCGCGGTTCTTGCTGGTTTGCTGCTGATTTGCCCGACGCGGCAATGGCTTGACGGAGCCGGCCCTGTGCCGGCCAGCAGCCGTGGTTCTACTGTGCATGGGGTTGTTTTTCATTTTTCGCAGAAGGGCGGCCTCGGTCTGGCAAAGGAGGGGAGGACACGCAGGGCGCGGAACGACTCAGTCCCCCCCCGGGGCGCTTGCGCCGAACAAACAAAAGGCCCGGTCGCCATTAGCGGCCGGGCCCTTTGTGTTTCGATCTTCGTAACCGCGCTTACGCCGCCGTCGAAGCCTTCTGTGCGGCCTTCGCCTGCGCAGCCTCGGCCTCGTCCTTGCGGATCTCGGAGAGCTTCTTCTGGACCTGCTCCGAGAAGATGTACTGTGCCGGGCGCTGCTTGCTCATGTCGATCTCCGGCGCCATCGGACCCGTGGTCCTGATGCCGCGCAGCGACACCCACATCGCCTTCAGCGGGTTGTTGAGCGCTGCGGTCGCGGCCGTCGGCTCGTAGCCGCAATGGGCCATACAGTCGGCGCACTTCTCGTAGCGGCCGGTGCCGTAGGAATCCCAGTCGGTGGTCTCCATCAGCTCCTTGAAGGTTTTCGCGTAGCCTTCACCGAGCAGGTAGCAGGGCTTCTGCCAGCCGAAGATGTTGCGCGCGGGCATGCCCCAGGGCGTACACTCGTATTCCTGGTTGCCGGCGAGGAAGTCCAGGAACAGGCCGGAATGCATGAAATTCCACTTCTTGCCCTTGCCCATGGCAAAGACGTCGCGGAACAGCTTCTTGGTCTTGGTGCGGTTGAGGAAGTGCTCCTGGTCCGGAGCGCGCTCGTAGGCGTAGCCCGGCGACATCGAGACGCCGACGCCGAGCTCGACCGTGAGGTCGAGGAATTTGGCGATCTCCTCGGCCGGATGGCCATCGAAGATGGTGGCGTTGACGTTGACGGTGAAGCCGCGCGCCTTGGCCGCCTTGATCGCCGAGACGGCGCGGTCGAACACGCCCTTCTGCGACACCGCCTTGTCGTGGTGATCGCGCAGGCCGTCGAGATGCACTGAGAAGAACAGGTAAGGGGAGGGCTCGAACAGATCGAGCTTCTTCTCGAGCAGCAGCGCGTTGGTGCAGAGCGAGACGAACTTCTTGCGGGCGACGAGGCCGCGCACGATCTCGCCGATCTCCTTGTGGATCAGCGGCTCGCCGCCGGGAATGGCGACCATCGGCGCGCCGCACTCGTCGGCCGCGTCCCAGCATTCCTGCGCCGTCATGCGGCGGTTGAGGATCGCATCGGGATAGTCGATCTTGCCGCAGCCGACGCAGGCGAGGTTGCAGCGAAACAGCGGCTCCAGCATCAGCACGAGCGGATAGCGTTTGCGGCCAAGCAGTTTCTGCTTGAGCAAATAGCCGCCGATACGCATTTCCTTGAAGAAAGGGATGGCCATTACGAGTTTCTTTCTGGGCTTTTCAATTCGGGTGGGTCAGCTCGCGGCCAATTGGGCCGGAAGCCGGAATTCGATGTTTTCCTCGCGGCCCGGGAGCACCGAGACCTTCACTGGTCCGATCCGCCGCATCGCTTCGATCACGTCATCCACGAGTACCTCGGGCGCCGAAGCGCCCGCCGTGACGCCGACGGTTTTGGCATCCTTCAACCACTCCGGATCGAGCTCGCTACCGTCCGCAATCAAATAGCTCGCGACGCCGGCCTCAGTGCCGATTTCGCGGAGCCGGTTCGAGTTCGAGCTGTTGGCAGCGCCCACCACCAAGATCACGTCGACCAGCCGGCTCAAGTCCCTTACCGCAGATTGGCGGTTCTGTGTCGCATAGCAGATATCCCGGATATCCGGGCCTTGAATATCTGTAAAGCGGGCTTGAAGGGCAGCGATGATATCCTTGGTGTCGTCGACCGACAGGGTGGTCTGGGTGATGTAGGCCACTGGCGTATCCGCAGGCAGGGTCAGCGCCTTGACCTCTTCAACGCTTTGGACAAGCCGCACCGGCCCCGGAACCTGGCCCATCGTCCCCTCGACTTCGGGGTGGCCGGGATGGCCGATCAGGATCAGGGTCGGGCCCCTGGCAATGCAGCGCTTCCCCTGATTGTGAACTTTCGTGACCAGGGGGCAGGTGGCATTGAGCACCGGAAGGTCGCGCGCTGCGGCCTCTTCCTCGACGCTGCGGGCGACGCCGTGGGCGCTGAAGACCGTCACGGCCTTCGGCGGAACCTCGGAGAGTTCCTCGACGAAGATAGCGCCCTTGTTCTTCAGGCTTTCGACGACGTATTTGTTATGCACGATCTCGTGGCGCACGTAGACGGGTGGGCCGTGCTTCTCCAGCGCCCGCTCCACGATTTCGATCGCACGGACCACGCCCGCGCAGAAGCCGCGCGGCTGCGCCAGATAAATTTCCATCGGTCGCCCATCACGCAAGTTGCACAAATCCGCTTCCACCTGCCCCGAAGCGGCACCCCGATACTGACCCATGAGTTGCAATATCCGCACCATTGGTCCGCGCATGCGGTAGCCGCCCACCCCCGGACCATGGAGGCGCAAGACTTTGTGTCAAAAAATCGGCAGCAAGGAAAGCTTGACGCCTTGACCCTCGACTTTGAGGTATTTTAGTAGGGATTGGGCCGTTCTCCGGTGCGCGACAGTTGTGCACCATCCTCCGTCACTTTCCCGCCTCAACTCCCCGGCTATACCGGCCGCCCGCATGATTTTGCCACGCTGTCCGCCGTTTACCTCGAACCTTCGCGCGGCGAGAACCACCCAAAACAGCAATAGGTTTCGCCCGGGAACTCCGATAAACAGCGGGCGTTTCCGGCAAGCTGATAACCGCAGAAAGAAAAGAAGTGCTGCAAAGCGTCGTCGTTGCCATCGTCAGGGCCTGCACCCGGTTTGCCTCCCTCGTCGTCGTTCTCGGGCTGCTGCTCTCCGTGGCCGCGGGCTATTACGCCGCCCGCCACTTCGCCATCAACACCGACATCAACTCGCTGATTGCCCAGAATTTGGACTGGCGGAAGCGTGACCAGCAATTCGACAAGGCGTTCGATCAGAACGAAACGATCCTTGCTGTGGTCGAGGCCCGGACACCTGAAATGACGAGCGCCGCGGCGGACGCGCTCTATGCCAGGCTGAAAAGCGACAAGACCAACTTCCACTCCATGCAGCAGCTCGGAAGCGGCGCCTTCTTCGAGCGGAACGGTCTGTTGTTCCTGCCGACCGAGGAGGTCGCGAAGACCACCGGCCAGTTCGAAGCCGCCGCGCCGCTGATCGAGATCATGGCTGGCGATCCCTCGATCCGCGGCCTGACCGGCGCGCTGGAAACCGGACTTGCCGGCGTCAAGCGCGGCCAGGTCAAGCTCGACAGCACCGAGCGGCCGTTCAACCTGATCGCGCAGACGGTCGAAACCGTGCTCAACAAGGGCAATGCCAGCTTCTCCTGGCGCGAACTCGTCAGCGACGAGCCGCTCCAGGATTCCGACAAACGCGCCTTCATCGAGTTCAAGCCGATCCTCGACTACAATGCGCTGGAGCCCGGCAAGGACGCGACCGACGCGATCCGGAAAGCGGCGGCCGACCTCGATTTTCCGAACAAGTACCAGGCGCGGGTGCGGCTGACCGGCCCGGTGCCGATCGCCAACGAGGAATACGCGACCGTCCAGGAGGGCGCGGTTGTCAACGCCGTTGGCACGATTCTCGTCGTGCTGCTGATCCTGTGGCTCGCGCTTCATTCGTCGAAGATCATCTTGGCGGTGTTCATCAATCTCTTCGTCGGTCTTGCGATCACGACAGCGGCCGGCCTGATCATGGTCGGATCGTTCAACCTGCTGTCGATCGCATTCGCAGTGCTGTTCGTCGGTCTTGGAGTCGATTTCGGCATCCAGTACAGCGTCCGCTATCGCTCCGAGCGCTACAAGCACGATGACCTCACGGGCGCGCTGGTGCTGGCGGCCAAGCGCTCGGCGGTGCCGCTGTCGCTGGCGGCGATGGCCACGGCCGCAGGCTTCCTTTGCTTCATGCCGACCGACTACAAGGGCATCGCCGAGCTCGGCCAGATCGCCGGCGTCGGCATGCTGGTGGCGTTCATCTCGTCGATCACCGTTCTGCCGGCCATGCTGAAGCTTCTGAACCCGCCCGGCGAGCCGGAGCCGGTCGGTTACGCCTTCCTGGCGCCGCTCGATCATTTCCTGGAGACGCATCGGGTGCTGATCGTCGGCGGCACGCTGCTACTGGCGCTCGGCGGCCTGCCGCTGCTCTACTTCATGAAGTTCGACTTCAACCCGATGAACCTGCGCAACCCCAAGGCCGAATCAATCGCCACCTTCCTCGACTTGCGCAAGGATCCCAACACCGGCGCCAATGCCGTCAACGTGATGACCACATCCGAGGAGCAGGCACGGCAGATCGAGGCGAAGCTGGAGAAGGTGCCCGAGGTGCTCAGGGTGATGTCGCTCAACAGCTTCGTGCCGCAGGACCAGGCCCCGAAGCTGAAGCTCATC
Source organism: Bradyrhizobium sp. (assembly GCA_035575945.1). Taxonomy (GTDB): domain Bacteria; phylum Pseudomonadota; class Alphaproteobacteria; order Rhizobiales; family Xanthobacteraceae; genus Bradyrhizobium. The sequence goes on from DATLXF010000035.1 coordinate 4,776, forward strand.
GCGCAGGGCGCCAAGGTGCTGAACCCCGCGCTCAACCCGGAGCAGATCGATACGGCGCCGTCGGATCAGGAAAATGTCGAATCGCTGAAATCCTCGGTCGACAATCTGCGCCGGACGGCGGGTGACGCCAAGGGGCCCGGGGCTGTCGCGTCCCGCCGTCTTGCAGATGCGCTCGAAAAGCTCGCCAATGGCGACGAAGCCACGCGCAACAGGGCGCAGGACGTGTTCGTCACGCCGCTGAAGATTGTGTTCGATCAGCTCAGGAACGCGATGCAGGCCGGGCCGGTCACCCTGGAGTCGCTGCCGCCCGAACTCGTCAGCGCCTGGAAGAGCAAGGACGGCATCATCCGGGTCGAGGCGCTGCCCAAGGGCGATCCCAACGACAACGACACGCTGCGCAGATTCGCGGCGGCGGTGCTCGCGGCCGAGCCGACCGCGATCGGTGGACCGGTTTCGATCCTGAAGTCCGGCGACACCGTGGTGAAGGCGTTCATACATGCCGGTCTCTACGCGCTGCTGGTGATCGGGCTGTTGCTGTGGATCACGCTGCGACGGTTCGTCGATGTGCTGATGACGCTGGTGCCGCTGCTGGTTGCCGGCGCTGTGACGCTCGAGATCTGCGTGTTGATCGGCCTGCCGCTGAACTTCGCCAACATCGTCGCGTTTCCGCTGCTGCTCGGCGTTGGCGTCGCTTTCAAGATTTATTATGTCGTGGCCTGGCGTTCGGGCAGGACTAATCTGCTCCAGACCAGCCTGACGCGCGCGATTTTCTTCAGCGCGCTGACGACCGCGACCGCGTTCGGCAGCTTGTGGCTGTCGAGCCATCCCGGCACGTCCAGCATGGGCAAGCTGCTGGCGCTCTCGCTGGTGACGACGCTCGCCGCCGTGCTGCTGTTTCAGCCTGCCCTAATGGGCAAACCCCGCGATCTCAGGGAGTAGGCAGATGTCGCCGACGGGGTCGGCGGCGCCCTTCTGAGTGGGCTTTGCCGCGCCGGCGGCCTTCGGAGCCGCGGGCGCGGGCGGCAAGCTGGCGCCCGCCGTGGCTTGGGCTGCTTGCGCGCCCGGTGCCTTCGGCGCAGCGGCGGCCGCGGATTTCGGTGCACCCTTCGCCATGGCGTTGACAGGGCTCGAGGGGATCGGCGGGGCCACCCGGGTCCAGGTCTCGCCGCCGCAGAGGAAGCCCATCACGCAGCCCTTGATCTCGAGCTGGTCGGGCCCGGCCGGCGTGATGGTCGCACTGTAGAGCTGGCCATCCTTGGCGTTGTAGACCTGTCCCTCCCACTGATCGACGCCGGGCTTCTTCTTCATGTTGATCAGGGTTGCCATACCCAGCGTCGGCCTGTTCTTTTTCGAGACATCAGGATTGTTCTCGTCGCGCCCGCCGGGCTGCTTTTCCCAGGAGACCGCGCCCCACATGCTGCCGTAGCATTGGGCGACACGAATGTTTGCGACGCCGTCCGCAACCCGCCAGTCGCCGGTGGGATCCGCGCCGAACGCGGGGGTCAGGCAGGCATGACCGCCAACCAATATTAGTCCAGTGCAAAGGGCTAAACGCATGATGGTTCCTTGGCAGTGCAACATGATCTAAAAGCTGTGCTTGCGAAGATGGTCCGAAAAAGGGCAAAAGGCCGCACAGACCGTTTTCGGCAACGCTCCGTTTTCAGTTGACGAGACGGCCCTCTAGCGAAGTATGTAGCGGATGCACAGCCCGAATCCAGACATGTCTCAGCTATTCGCGGACCGTCAGGCCCAGCGCAGCACCCTGCATAACCGGTATCTGAACGAGCAGTTCGTCCGCGTTCTCAAGACCATCGGCTATGACGTCGGCTTCCAGAAAGGCCAAGGGCAGTACCTGTACGATCGCGACGGCGCGCGCTATCTCGACCTGTTGTCCGGTTTCGGCGTGTTCGCAATCGGGCGCAATCATCCGGTCATGCGCGAGGCGCTCAAGAGCGTGCTCGATGCCGACCTGCCCAACCTCGTTCAGTTCGACGTTTCCGTGCTCGCCGGCGTGCTCGCCGAGCGGCTTCTGAAATACGTTCCCTATCTGGACAAGGCCTTCTTCGCCAATTCCGGCGCCGAATGCGTCGAAGCAGCGATCAAGTTCGCGCGCGGCGCCACGGGGCGTCCCGGCATCGTCTATTGCGCTCACGGCTATCACGGCCTGACCTACGGCGCGTTGTCGCTCACGGGCGATTCGAATTTCCGCACGGGTTTCGAGCCGCTGCTGCCGGGCTGCACCCCGATCCCGTTCAACGATCTGGCCGCGCTGGAGAAGGCGCTGGCCTCGCGCGAGGTCGCGGCCTTCGTGGTCGAGCCGATCCAGGGCAAGGGCGTCAACATGCCCACCGACGAGTTCCTGCCCGGCGCGGCGGCGCTCTGCAAGAAATACGGTACGCTGTTCGTCGCCGACGAGATCCAGACCGGCATGGGCCGCACCGGCCGGTTCCTCGCGGTCGAGCACTGGAACGTCGAGCCCGACATGGTGCTGCTGTCGAAGTCGCTGTCGGGCGGTCACGTGCCGGTCGGCGCCGTGCTGACGCGCAAGGGTATCTTCGACAAGATCTTCAACCAGATGGACCGCGCGGTGGTGCACGGCTCCACCTTCTCCAAGAATGACCTTGCGATGGCGGCCGGCATCGCCACGCTCGACGTGATGGAGTCCGAGAAGCTGATCGAGGCCGCCGCCAAGCGCGGCGCGGAGCTGCGGCTCGCGCTGACGCGCATGGTGCCGGGTTACGAACTGCTCAAGGAAGTCCGCGGCAAGGGCCTGATGATCGGCATCGAGTTCGGTCCGCCGAAGTCGCTGCGGCTGCGCGCGTCCTGGAACGTGCTGGAGACCGCCAACAAGGGCCTGTTCTGCCAGCTTATCACCGTGCCGCTGTTCAAGGACCACAAGATCCTGACGCAAGTGGCCGGGCACGGCAGCCACACCATCAAGCTGCTGCCGCCGCTCACCATTACCGAGGAAGACTGCAGCTGGATCGAGAAGGCGTTCGACGACGTCATCGCCGGCAGCCACAAGGTCCCCGGCGCGATCTGGTCCCTCGGCAAGACGCTGGTGGACAACGCGGTGAGGCGGTCGGCGTAGCGCAGGGCGCGTCCCGCGAGCGTGAGCGTGCGCGTCAGTCAGCAAACACCGTATTGAACATCGCTCCGGCATCGCCGTCCTTTGCAATGGCGAGGATTGCGCGGCGCTGCGTGCCGTAGAAGAGCGGAATGTCGATCCAGTCGCTGCTCCTGATCAGGCGCCGGTTGACCGATGCGTTCTGCGCCACACCTGACATGCCAATCAGAAAGTGCGTGTCGTCGATTTTTACGGACAGCGCGTCGACCGGCACGCCTTTGGCCTGCTCACTTGTTTTCAGCATCAGGCCCATCACTTGCTTGATGCTGCCGCCCGCGAAGTCGAGAGGCGGGGTGAAATCGACCTGGACTGTGTGACTGGCGGAGAGTGCCGGATCGAAGTTACGGCGAAAAGAGACCGTCATCCGCGCGCCTCGGGAGGGGATCACAATGTCGCCCCGTATCGTGATGTCGCCGCGGGGCGCCATAGGATCGGTCGTCCGCTCTGTCCGCCAAGTTACTTGGCCTTCAGCCTTATCACCCGGTCCCACGCCTTCTTCGTAAAGAACTGCGCGCCGTGCGACGTCCTGCGATGCTGCTTGCGCCAGCGCAGTAGCAGCCCAGGTCAGAGCGACAGCAAGAACCAGAATTCGTTTCATGATCATGCATTAGCAACGTGCGCCGGTGAATGCAACCGGAAGCTGTGTTGTCGCGAGGCCGCATTGCACGCCGCAGCGCGTCGAGACCTATTTCGCGAATTGCCGCACTGCCTGCACGACGGCACCCGGCCTTTCCTGCGCGACGCAGTGTCCGGCGTTGTCGAAGACCAGCTCGCTCGCGCGCGGCATCAACGACACAGCACGTCGCGCCATCTCCCGGTAGATCGCGTCGGACTTTGCAGCTGTCGTGACGCGTACCGGGCAGTCGATTTCGCTGAGCAAACCGAACGGATTGCCGCGGGCATCGCCAACGTAAACCTGCTCCATCGCTTCGTAGATCGGACGCAGGATGGCCGCTTCGATCTCCGGCGTGCAGCAAAGCCGAACCCGCCTGTCGTGGAGCGGGACGAAGCCGCGGTGCACATACGCCCGCAGCGAGGTCTCGGTCCAATCCGCAAACGCCGGTGCTGTCTGATACCGCTCGAACGCGGCCTCGGCGCTCTCGAACTCGGCGCGTCGGCGCAGCGTACCCGCCAGCCGTGACAGGGAGTCCTCACTCAATCCTCCGGAACGCGCCGCGCGCGGATCCATGATGGTCGGCTCCATCACGAACAGACGCATGAAGCGACCAGGCAAGAGATTCGCCGCGAGAAGGAGATCGGTCGCGCCCGCGCTGTGGCCGATGCCGTAGACGTCGCGGAGATCGAGCGCATCGATCACCCGGCAGACATCCTCGGCAAAGTCCAAGAAGTGATAGGCACCGGGCTTGTGGCTTGCGCCGTGGCCGCGGCGGTCGAGCGCGTAGACGGTGTAGGTCGATGCAAGTTCGCGCGCGACCTCGTCCCAGACATCGGCGACGAAACCGGTGCCGTGTGCGAGCAGGGCAGGCGGCTTCCCGCTATCACCCCATTGCAGCATGGCGATATCTGCGCCGGCGCGGCCGATTGAAAAACGGTGCGGATCAATCATGAGCGATGGCTACTTCGCATCCTCCAGGATCATCGTCGCGCCTTTCTCCGCGATCATCGCCGTCGGCGTGTTGGTGTTGCCCGAGGTGATCGTCGGCATGATGGAAGCATCCACGATGCGCAAGCCCGAGAGGCCGTAGAAGCGCAACCGCTCGTCCACCACGGCCATCGGATCGTTCGCCGTCCCCATCTTCGCGGTGCCGACGGGATGGAAGATGGTGGTGCCGATGTCGCCGGCGGCCTTCGCGAGCGAAGCGTCGTCGTCGCCGACCGTGGGCCCGGGCAGATATTCGCTCGGGCGATATTTGGCGAGCGCCTTCTGCTGCATCAGGCGGCGCGTGGTGCGGATGGCGTCGGCGGCGACCTGGCGGTCGTCTTCGGTCGACAGGTAGTTCGGCGCGATCATTGGCTTCTCGTCCGGCGCGGCCGCGCGCAACCGCACGGTGCCGCGCGAGGTCGGCTGCAGATTGCAGGCGCTGACCGTGATGGCGGCGAAGCGGTGCAGAGGATCGCCGAACTTGTCGAGCGACAGCGGCTGCACGTGGAACTGGATGTTGGCGCGGGCGCGCGTCGCATCGGAGCGGGTGAAGATGCCGAGCTGCGATGGCGCCATAGTCAGCGGGCCTCGGCGCCGGAAGGCGTAGTCGAGCCCCATCAGGCCACGCCGCATCAAGTTGTAATAGGTCTCGTTCAGCGTGCGCACGCCCTCGACCTTGTAGATCGCGCGTTGTTGCAGGTGATCCTGCAGATTGCGACCTATTCCGGGCTTGTCCATCACGATGTCTATACCAAGCGGCGACAGCCAGTCGGCGGGGCCGATGCCGGAGCGATGCAGCACCTGCACCGAGCCGATCGAGCCGGCGGAGAGAATCACCTCGCGCCTGGCGCGCGCCTCCATGATCTCGCCGTTCTGGACGAAGCGCACGCCGACGGCGCGGCCCTGCTCGATAATGAGCTTGTCGACCAGCACGTGCTTCTCGAGCCGCAGGTTCGGACGACTCAGCGCCGGCTTGAGAAACCCCCGCGCCGACGACCAGCGCCGGCCACGCTTCTGATTGACGTGGAAATAACTGGTGCCTTCGTTGTCGCCCGTGTTGAAATCCGGGATGCGCTTGACGCCCATCTCCTCGGCGGCGTCGCCGACGGCGTCGAGAATGGCCCATGACAGCCGCGGTGCCTCGATGCGCCAGCCGCCGCCGGCGCCGTGATGCTCGCTCGCGCCCAGGAAGTGATCCTCCAGCCGCTTGAACAGCGGCAGCACGTCATCATAGCCCCAGCCGGTCAGCCCAAGTTGGCGCCAGTGATCGTAGTCGGCGGCCTGTCCGCGCATGGAGATCATGGCGTTGATCGCCGAGCAACCGCCGATCACCTTGCCGCGGGGATAGGCCAGCGATCGGCCGTTCAGGCCGGGCTCGGCCTCGGTCTTGAACATCCAGTCAGAACGGGGATTGCCGATGGCGAAGAGATAGCCGACCGGGATGTGGAACCAGATCCAATTGTCGTCGCCGCCGGCTTCGAGGATGAGCACGCGGTTGTTGCGATCGGCCGACAATCGGTTCGCGACGATGCAGCCCGCAGTGCCGGCTCCGACGACAATGTAGTCAAATTCACCTTCGAGCCGTCTCGGCATTCTGCTTCCACCCGGATCGTCGCTTCACGTTCCGTCCTAATAGGCAGACACAGCGGGCCGGGACAAGCCCGCCATGCCGGGCAGGGCTCGTCGACCCCGATTGCCGGACGGTTGGGTGGACCGGCGTTTGCATGGTAGACAGTTGCGTCATCCACGAGCTCGAGACTCTTCCATGCCCATCGTGAACCGCGTCGCTGACCTGCAACCCGATATCCAGGCCTGGCGGCGGGACATCCACCAGCATCCCGAGTTGCTGTACGATGTTCATCGCACCGCAGCATTTGTTGCGGAGCGCCTTCGGGAGTTCGGCTGCGACGAGGTCGTGACAGGGCTCGGCCTGACCGGAGTGGTCGGCGTGATCAAGGGCAGCAAGCCCGCCGGCGAGGGGCCCAAAGCGATCGGCATGCGTGCGGACATGGACGCGCTGCCGGTCGAGGAGCAGACCAACCTGCCTTACGCCTCCAAGATCCCCGGCAAGATGCACGCCTGCGGCCATGACGGCCATACCGCCATGCTGCTCGGCGCAGCCCGCTACCTCGCAGAGACCCGCAACTTCGCCGGCGATGCCGTCGTGATCTTCCAGCCTGCCGAAGAGGGCGGCGCCGGCGGTGCGGCCATGGTCAAGGATGGCCTGATGGAGCGCTTCGGCATCGAGCAGGTCTATGGCATGCACAACGGCCCCGGCATCCCGGTCGGCTCGTTCGCGATCCGGCCGGGCCCGATCATGGCGGCAACCGACGAGGTCGACATCATGATCGAGGGCCTCGGCGGCCATGCGGCGCGTCCGCACAAATGCGTCGATTCCGTCCTGGTCGGCGCCCAAGTGATCACGGCGCTGCAGTCGATCGTGGCGCGCAGCGTCGATCCGCTCGAATCCGCGGTGATCTCGATCTGCGAATTCCACGCCGGCAACGCCCGCAACGTCATTCCGCAGACTGCGACACTGAGAGGCACCATCCGGACGCTGTCGCCAGAGGTGCGCAAGCTCGTCGAGAAGCGCGTGCGCGAAGTCGTGGCGGGCGTCGCGCAGATCACCGGCGCCAAGATCGACCTGCACCACAAGCGCAATTATCCCGTCGTGAACAACCATGCAGCGGAGACCGAGGTGGCACGGCGCATTGCCACGCAGGTCGCCGGCGAGGCCAATGTGCACGAGATGGCGCCGCTGATGGGCGGCGAGGATTTCGCCTACATGCTGGAAGCGAGGCCGGGCGCCTTCATCTTCTGCGGCAACGGCGACAGCGCGGGCTTGCATCACCCCGCCTACAATTTCAACGACGAGGCGATCGTGTACGGCACGTCCTATTGGGTCAAGCTGGTCGAGGAGCAGCTCGAGGCGTCGTAATTCACGCGGCGCGCGCGGCCTTCTTCTGCAAGCCGGCGGCGATCGTCAGGTCCTCGACGAAGCGTCGGTACTCCAGAACCTTGGCTTCGGGATCCGGCAGCCGCAGCAGATAGGACGGATGCACCGTCACGAGCGCTTTGCGGCCGTCGGGAAGATCGATCAAGCGGCCGCGATTCTTGCCCACCGGAGTTGTCTTGCCGAACACGCTTTGCGCGGCAGTGGCGCCCATCGCCACGATGAGGTCCGGCTGAAGCGCTGCAACTTCGCGCTCGTACCATTGCCGGCAGGCCCGAATCTCGGGCGTGTTCGGCTTCTGGTGCAGGCGGATCTTTCCGCGCGGCACGAATTTGAAGTGCTTCACGGCATTGGTGACATAAACCTTCTTGCGGTCGACGCCGGCTTCCTCCAGCGCGCGATCGAGCATTTGCCCGGCCGGGCCGACGAAGGGATGGCCGGCGAGGTCTTCCTTGTCGCCGGGCTGCTCGCCGACCAGCATGATGTTGGCGTTCACAGGGCCTTCGCCGAACACCGTCTGGGTCGCGTCCTTGTAAAGAGGGCAGGCGCGGCAATGCGCGGCCTCCTCGCGGAGCGCTTCGAGATCATCGGCAGCTGACTTGCGTGGCATCGGAGCCTCCGGCCGCTTCTGAGGCTTGTGCGGATCGGTTGTGGCATTTGCGATCATGGCGCCGGTCATGCGCTCGGCGTCCTCGATCAGAGGCTTAATGATCGAAGCCTCAGGCAGGTTCCTCCAGTATTTCTTCGGCATCTCGGCCTGCATCGCCTTCACCTTGAGCCGGGCCGGATTGAAGATGCTGGCGTAATAGCGCCGCCAGGTTTCCTCCAGCCGGTCTTCGCCCGGAGCCTCGCTTTTGCCGACGCCCGGGGTGAACGAGAGCGCATGGCCGTCCCAATGCGCGCAGAGGTCCGGCGTCAGGATCGACCAGGGCATGTCGGCAAAGCGTTTGGCGAAGAAGGGGGCTGCGAGCTCGACGATGTGATGCTCCGGCTCGAACCAGGCGACGTAATGCGCCTCGCGTTCTCTCCCGATCTCACGGAAGCGTACGAAAGCATGCATCTTGTGCTCGTCGCGACGGACCGCTTTTGCCATGGAAGTGACCTGCGCGACATCGGGGTCGGTCGCGACCTCGATGAGGTCGCTATTGTCCTTCAGCCGGAACAGCAGGCGATAGAGGATCGCAAAGCGTTCGCCGTCGCGGTGCAGAATGGCGGCCTTGGCGAGCTCGACGAATTTGCCTGGTACGTTGAAGGTGCCCTCGTTCACCTCGAGGATCGGAGACGGCGAGGGCGGTGCGAACAAATCCGCTTCGCCGCCGCGCACGGTCCAGGTGACATCGGCGGGATTTACGTGATGAAGCACGAGGCTGCGCGCGGCTTTGCGCCAGCCGTCGAAATCGGTTTCGGTGTCGAGGGTGATGTATTGCATCAGAAGCCAAATCCCAGTTGCGTTGCCTTCGGCTTGAACCGTTCGATGAGGCCGGCGGCATCGAGCCGATGCGGCGAGGGGCGGTGGTCGCTGAGGACGATGAAGGGCAGCGCCTTGCGCTGAGGCACGTGCAGCCGGGCGAGATCGGCCGCGCGGATCGTGGTGGTGCGCCGCGCCGCGATGATGCGCTCGACCGCCTTGGTGCCGAAGCCCGGCACGCGCAGCAACTCCTCCCGGCTGGCGCGGTTGACGTCGAGCGGGAAGCGGTCGCGGTGGCGCAGCGCCCAGGCGAGCTTGGGATCGATGTCGAGCGGCAGCATCGCACTGTCGTCGACGATCTCGCCGACATCGAAGCCGTAGAACCGCATCAACCAGTCGGCCTGGTAGAGCCGGTGCTCGCGCAGCAAGGGCGGTTGCACCAGCGGCAAGGCGCGGCTGGCATCGGGAATCGGGCTGAAGGCGGAGTAATAGACCCGCCGTAACTTGTATGAGCCGTAGAGATTTGAACTGGTGTGGAGAATGGTGTGGTCGGAAGCGCTGTCGGCGCCGACGATCATCTGCGTGCTCTGGCCTGCCGGCGCGAAACGCTGCGGCCTCGCTTTCGTCTTCGCTGCCCGGTTCTCCTCGGCCTCGTCCAGCTTCAGCCGCAGCCGGCCCATGGTGCGGCGGATCGCGCGCACGTCCTTCTCCGGCGCAAATTGCTGCAGGCTCTTCTCCTCGGGCATCTCGATGTTGATGGAGAGACGGTCGGCATATTTGCCGGCCTCCGCGATCAGCGCGTCGTCGGCCTCGGGAATGGTCTTCAGATGGATGTAGCCGCGGAAATGATGCTCCTCGCGCAGCTTGCGCGCGACGCTGACCACCTGCTCCATCGTGTAATCGGGGCTGCGGATGATGCCGGATGAGAGGAAAAGGCCCTCGATGTAATTGCGCCGGTAGAAGTCGAGCGTCAGCCTGACGACCTCGTCGATGGTGAAGCGGGCGCGCGGCACGTTGGAGGAGGCGCGGTTGACGCAATAAAGGCAGTCGTAATTGCAGGCGTTGGTCAGCAGCACCTTGAGCAGCGAGATGCAGCGTCCGTCCGGCGCATAGGAATGGCAGATGCCCATGCCTGGCGCGGTCGAGCCCATGCCCTTGCGGTCGCTGGAATCCCGCTTCTCGGTGCCGCTGGAAGCGCAGGAGGCATCGTACTTGGCGGCATCCGCCAGAATTTCCAGCTTGCGTTGTACGTCCATTTAGGAATCCCTTTGATTCAACTCACGAATTCAAAAGCGCGGCAATTCGATTGACTCTCTGCGCGCCATTAGCTTTATATATAGAACATATCATGAACAAATGAGCCAGCGGTTGGTTCTTTCTTTTGAGAACCACGGGCATCAATCTCTGAAGGAGCGGCGAGCATGAGCGGCGCACGCATCAGCGCGCTTGCGATCCTGCGCGGCCAGATCGAGCGCATGGAGACGGCGGAGGTCGTGCATCAGCACGACCGCGTCGCGCTCGGCCATCACGAGGCTGACGGCGCGCTGAAGGGCGGGCTCGCGCGTGCGGCGGTCCATGAGGTGTTTTGCGCGGGGCGCCAGGGCGCGGCCGCGACGGGTTTCGTCATGGGTCTCGCGGGGCGCGTCTCGGCGCGGCGGCCGCTGTTGTGGGTGCGGCAGGATTTTTCGGAAGTGGAAGCCGGCGCGCTGTCGATGAGCGGGCTCGCCGAGCTCGGCCTCGATCCGCGCCGTGTGGTGACGGTGCGCGCTGCCGATGTCGAGAGCGCGCTGCGCACCTCGGCCGATGCGCTCGCCTGCGACGCGCTTGGTGCCGTCGTGCTCGAGCTCTGGGGCGATGTCAGGCAGTTCGATCTGGTGGCGAGCCGCAAGCTGACGCTGGCCGCACAAGGCTCCGGCGTCACCGGCCTGATGCTGCGCATGGCCGCGCAGCCGCTGCCCTCGACCGCGGAAACGCGATGGATGCTGCGCGCGGCGCATTCGCCGCCGGGCTCGGTGTGGAGTGCCTGGGGCGCGCCGGTGTTCGATGCCGAGCTCTTGCGCAATCGTCATGGCCCCTGCGGCCGGTGGATCATGGAATGGAATTGTGATGAGTGCCAGTTCAGCGAGCCGTCGACGTATTCTCAGCCTGTGGCTGCCGCGCCTGCCTATCGAGCGGATCCAGCGGTTCTTCAGCAGCGCCGGGCTGGTTAAGAACAACAATGAGCCCAGCATCGTCGTCATCAAGGACAACAATGCGCTGGTGATCCACGCGCTGGACGAGGCCGCCGAGCGCCTCGGCCTGTATATCGGCCAGCCCTTGGCCAATGCGAGGGCGATGTGTCCGGACCTGCGTGTGTTCGACGCCGACCTCGTGGCCGATGCGAAGACGCTCGGCGATATCGCCGATTGGTGCGACCGCTTCACCCCGCTGGTGGCGCTCGATCCGCCGCACGGGCTGTTCCTGGACATCACCGGCTGCGCGCATCTGTTCGGCGGCGAGGCCGCGCTGCTCACGACGCTGGTCCGGGCGCTGGCCCGTCAAGGCTTTGCCGTTGGCGCGGCGATCGCGAGCACTTCGGTCTGTGCGCGCACGCTGACGCGGCAGGCCTCAGGCAGCATCGTTGCCGATGGCGGGGAGGCGGCGGCGATCGGCACATTTCCGGTGTCCGCGCTCGGCGCGGGCGAGGCCATCACCACCGGCCTGCGCCGCGCCGGCCTGAAGACCATCGGCGATGTCGCCGCGCGCGCGCCGGGCGAGATCACCGCCCGGTTCGGCGCCCGGTTCTCCACGCTGCTCGCGCATGCGCTCGGGCAGGGCGATGCGCCGATCAGCCCGCGCAAACCGCTGCCGGATTACATCGTGGAGAAGCGCTTTGCCGAGCCGATCGCGACCGACACCATGATCGCAATGACGTTGTCGCGCCTGGCGGACACTTTGATTGCCTCGATGGAAAAGCAGGGCAAGGGCGCGCGGCGGCTGGAAGCCGCCTTCTTCCGCACCGACGGCATGGTGCGCATGATCACGGTCGAGACCGGGCGTCCCGTGACGCGCAGCGCGGTGATCGACCGCCTGTTCCGCGAGCGGCTCGATGCGCTCGCCGATCCCCTCGATCCCGGCTTCGGCTTCGACATGGTGCGGCTGTCGGCGAGCCGCACCGAGATCGTGGTGCAGGAGCAGCGCGATCTCGATGCTCACGTCCATGACAATGACGAGCTTGCCGCGCTGATCGACCGCATAGCCGCCCGCATCGGCGGCAAGCGCGTCCTCGTGCACCTGCCGCAGGACACCCATATCCCCGAAAGTGCGGTGCTGGCTGCATCGGCGCAGCATCATCTCGCCGCCGCCATGCAGGCCGCATGGCCCGCGCGCACCGAGAGCGAGCCGCCGCTGCGTCCCTTGCGGCTGTTCGACAAGCCGGAGCCGATCAAGGTGCCGTTCGCGACCGTGCCCGATGGCCCGCCGCATCAGTTCACCTGGCGGCGTGCGCTGCACGCGGTGGTGCGGGTGGAAGGGCCCGAGCGCATCGCCATGGAATGGTGGCGGCAGGACGGCAGGCAGCTGACGCGGGATTATTTCCGCATCGAGGACGCCGAAGGCCTGCGCTTCTGGATCTTTCGCGACGGTCTCTATGAAGGCGAGGTATTCGACGGTGACGGCAAGCCGGCGTCTCCCGGCTGGTATGTGCACGGTCTCTTCGCATGAACAGCCCCGCTTATGCCGAGATCGGCATCACCACGAACTTTTCCTTCCTGCGCGGCGGCTCGGATCCGCGCGCCTATGTGCATCAAGCGAGCGCTTTGGGGATTCCGGTGATCGGCATTGCCGATCACAACACGCTCGCGGGCGTGGTGCGGGCCTACAAGGAGCTCGGCAATGACGAGGTGCTGCACAAGCCGAAACTGCTGATCGGCGCGCGCATCGTCTTCATCGACGGCACACCCGATATCCTGGTCTATCCGCGCGATCGCGCGGCCTATGGCCGGCTCTGCCAGCTCCTCACAAGGGGCAAGCGCGGCGACGACATCACGCGGATCGAAAAGGGCGAGTGCCGTCTCACCTTCGCCGATCTCCTGGAATTCTCGGAAGGCCAGCTCCTGGTCCTGACGCTGCCGCATCGTTTCGAGCCTGAACGGGCGCTGGACGTTCTCGCAAAGCTCAGGGCCAGCCGTGCCGACGGCGTGTGGCTGGCCGCGAGCCTGCTCTATCGCGGCGACGACAAGCGTCGCCTGGCGCGGCTCGATGATCTCGCGATGAAGGCAAAGGTGCCGCTGCTCGCGACCAACGAGGTGCTGTATCACGATCCCCGCCGCCGTCCGCTTCAGGACGTGCTGACCTGCATCCGGGAAAAGACCACGATCGCCGCGATCGGGACGAAGCTGGAAGCCAATGCCGAGCGTTTTCTGAAGACGCCACGCGAGATGGCGCGGTTGTTCCGCGATTTCCCCGATGCGATCGCGCAGACCATGCGCTTTGCGGACAAGATCGACTTCTCGCTCGACCAGCTCAAATACCAATATCCGGACGAGCCGGTACCGCCGGGCAAGACCGCGCAGGGACATCTGGAAGATCTGACCTGGGCCGGCGTCGACAAATATTTCGGCGGCAAGATCGACGACAAGCTGCGCGCGACGCTGAACAAGGAGCTCGCGCTGATTGCCGAGCTGAAATACGCGCACTACTTCCTCACCGTGCACGATATCGTCCACTACGCGCGCAGCCAGAACATTCTGTGCCAGGGCCGCGGCTCGGCGGCGAACTCGGCCGTGTGCTACGTGCTCGGCGTCACCTCGGTCGACCCGACCAAGGTGGACCTGTTGTTCGAGCGCTTCATCTCCAAGGAGCGGCTGGAGCCGCCCGATATCGACGTCGATTTCGAGCATTCCCGGCGCGAGGAGGTGATGCAGTATGTCTACCGCCGCTACGGCCGCCACCGTGCCGCGATCATCGCCACCGTCATCCATTATCGCCCGCGCAGCGCCATCCGCGACGTCGGCAAGGCGCTGGGCCTGACCGAGGACGTCACCGCTGCGCTCGCCGACACCGTCTGGGGCAGCTGGGGCAAGGGCCTCAACGACATGCAGGTGAGGCAGGCCGGGCTCGATCCGCAAAATCCCATGATCAATCTCGCGGTCGAGCTTGCGACCGAGCTGATCGAATTCCCGCGCCATCTGTCCCAGCATGTCGGCGGCTATGTGCTGACCCAGGACCGGCTCGACACCTACGTGCCGATCGGCAATGCGGCGATGGACGACCGCACCTTCATCGAATGGGACAAGGACGACGTCGACGCGCTTCGCATGATGAAGGTCGACGTGCTCGCCCTGGGCATGCTGACCTGCATCAGGAAATGTTTCGATCTCATCGACCAGCACAAGGGCGAGCGATTCGTGCTGGCGAACGTCCCCCAGGACGACCCCCGGGTTTACGACATGCTGTGTGCCGGGGAGTCGCTCGGCGTGTTCCAGGTCGAGAGCCGCGCGCAGATGAACATGCTGCCGCGCCTGAGGCCGCGGACCTTCTACGATCTCGTCATCGAAGTCGCGATCGTGCGCCCCGGGCCGATCCAGGGCGACATGGTGCATCCTTACTTGAGGCGGCGGAAAATGAACCCGGCGGATATCGAATACCCCTATCCGAAGGGTGGCAACAAAAACGAGCTTCGCGAGGTTCTTCATAAAACGCTCGGCGTGCCCTTGTTTCAGGAGCAGGCGATGCGGATCGCGATCGTGGCCGCGGAGTTTTCCTCGGAAGAGGCCAACGGATTGCGGCGTGCCATGGCCACGTTCCGTAACGTCGGCACTATCGGCAGTTTCGAGGACAAAATGATCGGCAACATGATTCGCCGGGGATACGATCCTCAATTCGCACGAAATTGCTTCGATCAGATCAAGGGCTTCGGCTCCTACGGCTTTCCGGAGAGCCATGCCGCGAGCTTTGCGCAACTCGTCTACATCTCCTCATGGCTGAAGCACTATCACCCCGACGCCTTCTGCTGTGGCCTGTTGAACTCGCAGCCGATGGGCTTTTATGCGCCGGCGCAGATCGTCGGCGACGCCCGCAAGAACGGCGTCGAGGTTCGCGACATCGACGTGTCCCACAGCTTTGCGCAGAACACGCTGGAAGAGAGGAGCGGCAAGTACTGCGCCGTGCGCCTGGGCTTTCGCCAGATCGACGGCTTCCATTGGCTGGACGAGGATGAGGAGAGGCTGAAGCGCTCCCAGCTGTCATTCCGGGGCGACGCGTCAGCGTCGAGCCCGGTATCCATAACTCCGATCGGGAGTATGGATTCCGGGCTCGCGCCAAGAGGCGCGCCCCGGAATGACGACGTGGAGAGAGTGCCCGACTGGGCCGACCGCATCATTGCCGCCCGCAACCGCCGTCCCTTCACCTCGCTCGAAGACTTCGCCCGCGACACCGGTCTGCCAAAGCGTGCGCTGATCCTGCTCGCGGATGCCGATGCGTTCCGCTCGCTCGGGCTCGACCGCCGCGAAGCGCTGTGGCAGGTGCGGCGGCTGCCCGACGACGTGCCGCTGCCGCTGTTCGAGGCCGCCACCGCCCGTGAGCAGCCGGACGAGGGCGCAAGACCGTTGCCGCTGATGCCGCGCGCCGAGCAGGTGGTCGCGGACTACCAGACCATCCGGCTCTCGCTGAAGGGCCACCCGATGGAGTTCTTGCGCGAGATGTTTTCGCGCGAGCGCATCGTCCCCTGCAAGGACATCAGTCACGAGAACGAGCGGCGCCGCGTCCGCTGCGCCGGCGTGGTGCTGGTGCGGCAGCGGCCGGGCAGCGCCAGCGGCGTCGTGTTCATGACGCTGGAGGACGAGACCGGCATCGCCAATGTCGTGGTCTGGCCCAAAATCATGGAGCAGTACAGGAAGGAAGTGATGGGCGCGCGCCTCATCCTTGTCGAAGGCTACATCCAGAGCAGCCCGGAGAAGGTAACGCATCTCATCGCCCAGCGCATGATCGACCGCTCGCATGATCTGGTCGGCCTGGCCAACGATGCGCTCGGCCGTAAACATCCGCTGCCCGCAGGCGCCACCGTCGTCGAGCCGCTCAACGAAGACCCCCGCGCGCTGACGGACATGCCGGCGCAAAAAATCCGCCACCCGCGCAACGTCCGCATCCTGCCGCCATCGCGGGATTTTCATTGAGCAAAATCCGACGACAACTTTCTCACCGTCATCCTGAGGTGGCCGCTTCTTCAGCGGCCCTCGAAGGGTGACGGCCCGGCTGCATCGTGGCCGTGCATCCTTCGAGGCTCCTCGCGCGGCGCTTTGCGCCGCACGACTCGCACCTCAAGGATGACGGAGCCGGCAGGGCGGTGCGACCCTCAAAAATTCACCCGGTTCGAGATCGCGCCGTCCACCACGAGGTTCGATCCCGTCGTGAACCCCGACACCGGGCTTGCCAGGAACACCGCCGCGCTCGCGATCTCCTGCGGCGTCGCCATGCGTCCGGTCGGATTGCGCTTCATCGCGTCCTGGTACCGCTCGGGCATGTTCTGCTCGATCATCTCCCAGACGCCGCCCTTGAAATAGACGGTGCCCGGCGACACGACATTCACGCGGATCTTCTTCCTGGCGTATTGCCGCGCCAGTCCCTTGGCCATGTGAATCAGCGCCGCCTTGATCGGGCCGTAGGAGCTGGCGGTGTCCGCCTGCGCCGCCGCGATCGACGAGATGATCACGAAAGCCGCGTCGCCGTGGCTCTCGCCGCTGGCTTCGAGGAACGGTCGTGCGGCATCGAAGGCGTGCACGGCGCCGAGAACGTCGAGCCGGAAATTCTGCTCCCACGACGCGGGATCGCCGCCTTGCGCCATCGCGCCGGCATTGGAGAACAGCATGTCGATGCCGCCGAGCTCCCTTGCAGCAGCCTCGATCCAGCCTTTCAGCGCCGCGCCGTCGGTGACGTCGACCGGGCTGCCGGTGGCATTGATGCCGCTCGCCTTCAGCTCGGTGACGGTTGCCGCAACCTGATCGGCGTTACGCGCGCACACCGCGACATTGGCGCCTTCGCCGGCCAGCGTCACTGCAATTGCCCGCCCGATGCCGCGCGTGCCGCCGAGCACGATGGCGTTCTTGCCCTTGAGACCGAGATCCATTGTTTGCTCCCTTTTCTTGGTCGGTGCAGTGTAGTCTCGTGTGTGGAGCCGCTGCAAATCCATAGTCAGACCGTCACCCTGAGGTGGCCGCTTCTTCAGCGGCCCTCGAAGGGCGGCAGCCCGGCTGCCGCCTCGGCCGTTCATCCTTCGAGGTTCGACTTGCGATGCGTGGCATCGCAAGTCTCGCACCTCAGGATGACGGGAATGGCAACGAAAGCTTCAACAATTCCATCCTCATTCCGGCGCTGCTCCCACTGGCGGGCCGCCGGGAGGGCGGTGCAGGAAGGTCAACGAGGCATAGGCGCCGACCCAGGAGCCGATCGCCGCGAACGCGACATAGAAGGCGTTGTCGGTGTAGCTGATCACCGCATAGGAGGAGAGCAGGTACCAGACCGCGCTCCAGTTCGCCGCCGGCACGCGCTTGCGCGCGATCACGGCGGAGGTGAACATCACATAGACCGCGTCGGTTGCCGCCGTCGCAATGAACACGGCACCTGCGGTGAGGGGATCAATGGCGGACATGGCGATCCTTCTTGGGTTGATGATGGTCCGAAAATCAGGAGGGTGCGGTCATGCAAGGCCTTGCCAGCATGTCCGCACTCCATCTGCCAGGTCGGGCGGCGGATGATGTCGTACATGCTGCGTTCATCGAGAGCATGCCATCTCGCCTCGGCATCTTGAATGCACTGCGTCATGCGGCGAATCTGTCGAAGACACCGGCCAAGGCATCGTCCGGCAAGCCCCTCGGCAGCCCACCCGCCCGATGGCCCTTGAGAAGCTGACATGAAGCTTACAGCTCTCGAAATTTTAACGCTAACAGCGAAGCGCGGCGCGTTTTTTAGGTTGTTCGAAATCAGAATTCGGCACTATTAGCGCAACCGATGCGGCTCTCATTCGCCGAGATCTTCGCAGACACGACCGGGCTCCATGACAGATCAAAACACAATGCGATTGCATGTGGTTACAAAACGACGGATGGTCTCTTCCGTAGTTTTACTAGTTCTTGCCGGTGCCGGCGTCTACGGCATTCTCTCCGCCGGGCCAATGGAGAAGAAGCACTCCGAAATTTCCAGCCAGTCGCGCAAGAATGCGCTGGCTTTCACCCCGACGCCGTCCGAATGGGCGACGCTGACGATCGAGCCGGTCCAAGCCAGAAGCTTCCGTGCCGAGTATGTCACCGAGGGCAAGGTCGCGGTCGACGAGGACCGCTCGACGCCGGTATTCTCGCCCTATGCAGGTCGGGTCACCAAACTGCTCGCCAAGCCGGGTGAGATGCTGAAGCAAGGTCAACCGCTGTTCACGATCGAAGCTGCCGACACCGTGCAGGCCCAGAACGATTTCATCGCGGCGATGACCGCGCAGAACAAGGCCAAGTCGGCGATCGATCTCGCCGACATCCAGTTCAAGCGCGCCAAGGACCTCTATGAGGGCCGCGCCATTCCGCTGAAGGATTATCAGCAGGCGGAAGCGACCCAGGTCCAGGCGCAGAATGACATGCGCTCCTCGGTGACGGCGCTGGAAGCCGCGGGTAACAAGCTGCGTATCCTTGGCTTCACCGACGAGACCATCAAGGCGTTCCAGGAAAAAGGCGTGATCGACCGCGAGATCACGATCCATTCGCCGATCTCCGGGACCGTCGTGCAGCGCAAGATTGGTCCCGGCCAATACGTCAATTCCGGCGCCAGCGATCCGGTCTTCGTGATCGGTGACCTCTCTACCGTCTGGCTCACCGCCTTCGTGCGCGAGAGCGATGCGGCCGCGGTGTGCATCGGCCAGGACATCACCGTCAACGTGCTGGCGTTGCCGGGCCGTCCGCTCAGCGCCAAGATCAACTACGTTGCCGCGGCAATCGATCCCGCCACCCGCCGCCTGCTGGTGCGCGCCACCATCGACAACAAGGACGGGTTGCTGAAGCCGGAAATGTTCGCGAACGTCACCGTGTATTCGGCCGGCGACCGCGCCGCGCCAGCGGTGCCGAAGCAGGCACTGATCTATGAAGCCGACAAGGTCCGCCTCTGGGTTGCACGCGAGGACAAGTCGGTCGAACTGCGCCAGATCAAGATAGGCCTCATCAACGGCAACCTCGTCGAGGTCACCAGCAATCTGAAGCCCGGCGAGCAGATCGTCACCAAAGGCAGCCTGTTCATCGACCGCGCGGCGTCCGGCAGCTGATCGACGACCCAAGAAAATTGAAGACCTGAATGGATCGTCTCGTCGCTCTTGCCGTCAACCGGCGCTTCCTGATGATCGGGATGTTCGCGGCCGTCCTGATCGGCGGCCTGATCGCGTTCAACCGGCTCAACATCGAAGCCTATCCGGATCCGACGCCGCCGATGGTCGACATCGTGACTCAGAGTCCCGGCCTGTCGGCGGAGGAGATCGAGCGCTACATCACCATCCCGATCGAAACCCAGGTTGCGGGCCTGAAGAACGTCACGACCATCCGCACCATCTCGCTTTACGGCCTCTCCGACGTCAAGATCCAGTTCTCCTTCGCCTATACCTATGACGAGGCGTTGCAGCAGGTTCTGAACCGCCTTGCGCAGCTCGCGCCGCTGCCCGGCAACGTGCAGCCGCAGATCTCGCCGCTCAGCCCGATCGGCGAGATCTTCCGCTACCGTCTCGTCGGGCCGCCGAACTACAGCGTGCTCGATCTCAAGACCATTCAGGACTGGATCCTCCAGCGCCGCTTTCGCGCCGTGCCGGGAGTGATCGACGTCACCGGCTGGGGCGGCAAGAGCAAGACCTACGAGATTCAGGTCGACTTCAACAAGCTGGTCGCCAACGGGCTGACGCTGCCTCAACTGCTTCAGGCGGTCGGCAATTCCAACGTCAATGTCGGCGGCAACACCGTCGACATCGGCCAGCAATCGGCCGTGGTGCGCGGCGTCGGCCTGATCCGCTCGATCGACGACCTCGCCAATACCATGGTGGCGCAGGCCGGCGGCAATCCGGTGCTGGTGAAGGACGTCGCCACCGTCACGGTCGGCCAGAAGCCGCGCCTCGGCATCGCCGGCCTCGACGAGGTCGACGACATCGTGCAGGGCATCGTCCTGATGCGTCGCGGCGAGCAGAGCTCACCGACCATCCAGCGCGTGCACGAACTCGTGCAGGCCATCAATAATTCCAGCATCCTGCCGCCCGGCGTGCGCATCGAACGCATCTACGACCGCGGCGACCTGATCGCGCTCACCACCCACACCGTGCTGCACAATATGGTGGTCGGCATCCTGCTGATCGTGCTGCTGCAGTGGATTTTCCTCGGAAATCTCCGCAGCGCGCTGATCGTCGGCGCCACCATTCCGTTCGCACTTTTCTTTGCCGTGATTATCCTGGTTGTGCGCGGGGAATCGGCGAACCTGTTGTCGGTCGGCGCGATCGATTTCGGCCTGATTGTGGACGCCACCGTCATCATGGTGGAGGCGATCTTCCGCCGCCTGACGCAGACGACGCCGATCCTGGAAACAGGGCGTATGTCCTCCGAGACGCTGTTCGGCATGAAGAGCCATGCCATCCTCAGCGCGGCCGCCGACGTCTCGCGCTCGATCTTCTTCGCCGCGGCGATCATCATCGCCGCCTTCCTGCCGCTGTTCACGCTCTCCGGGGTCGAGGGCAACATCTTCGGGCCGATGGCGCGCACCTATGCCTACGCCCTGGCCGGCGGGCTGCTTGCGACGTTCACCATTACGCCGGCTTTGTCCGCGATCATCCTGCCCGCCCATGTGGAGGAGACCGAGACCAGGGTCATGCTGATCCTGCACCGGCTTTACTTGCCCTTGCTGCGATGGGCGGTCGCCAATCGCACCATCGTCCTCGGCGGTGCGGTCGGCCTCGTCCTGATGACGGTGGCCCTGGCCCGGCTGCTCGGCCTCGAATTCCTTCCGAAGCTCGAGGAGGGCAATCTCTGGATCCGCGCCACGCTGCCGCCGACCATCTCGCTTCAGGAGGGCAACAGCTACGTCGACGAGATGCGCAAGCTGATCCGCGCGCGGCCGGAGGTCCAGTCCGTCGTGTCGCAGCACGGGCGTCCCGACGACGGCACCGACGCCGCAGGCTTCTTCAACGCCGAGTTCTTCGCGCCGCTCAAGCCGGTGAGCCAGTGGCCCGGCACTCGCGACAAGGAGGAGCTGACCGCGCAACTGCTCAAGCAGCTCGACGACCGCTTCCCCGGCGTCGAGTTCAACTTCTCGCAATATCTCCAGGACAATGTCTCCGAAGCCGTCTCCGGCGTAAAGGGCGAGAATTCGATCAAGCTGTTCGGCAGCGACCTCCAGGCGCTGACAGACACTGCCAACAAGATCAAGCAGGTGCTGTCGACCGTGCAAGGCGTCACGGATCTTGCAGTGTTCACCTCGCTCGGGCAGCCGACCGTCCAGATCGACATCGACCGCGCCAAGGCGGCGCGCTACGGCCTCGCGCCGGGCGACATCAACGCCACCATCAAGGTCGCGATCGGCGGCGACACCGCCGGCGATCTCTACGAGCCGGGCAGCGACCGCCACTTCCCGATCATCGTTCGCCTCGCCCCGGAATTCCGCCGCAGCGCCGAGGCCATCCAGAACTTGCGGATTGGCGCCCCCGGGCCGAACGGCACCGTCACGCAGATCCCGCTGAGCGAGGTTGCCACCATCAGCCTGGTCTCGGGCGCGGCCTATATCTATCGCGAGCAGCAGGAGCGCTATCTGCCAATCAAGTTCTCGGTGCGCGAGCGTGATCTCGGCAGCGCGATCCGCGAGGCTCAGGACAAGATCGCCGAGCAGGTGCAACTGCCGCCGGGCTCGCGCATGGAGTGGGTCGGCGAGTTCGGCAATCTCCAGGACGCGATCCGGCGGCTCTCCATCGTGGTGCCGATCTCGCTGATGCTGATCGGCGTGCTGCTCTGGTTCAATTTCGGCTCGATGACGGACACGCTGCTCGCGATGAGTGTGATCCCGATGGCGATCTTCGGCGGGGTACTCGGCCTACTGATCTCGGGCACCGCGTTCAGCGTCTCAGCGGCGATCGGCTTCATCGCGCTGTTCGGTATCGCGGTGATGGACGGCATCATCATCCTGTCGCAGTTCAATCAGCTCATCGAAGAGGGCATGGACCGCATGAGCGCGGTCGTGCGCACCGGCGAGCTGCAGCTGCGGCCGGTGCTGATGACCTGCGTGGTCGCGGGGGTCGGCCTGTTGCCGGCGGCGCTGTCGGAAGGCATCGGCTCGCAGGTGCAGAAGCCGCTCGCGGTCGTCGTCGTCACCGGCATGATGCTGGCGCCGGTCGTGATCCTCGTGACCTTGCCGGTGCTGATCTCCTTTTTCTCCCGCCGGGCGCGCTGAGCATGGCTAGCCCAGCAAACGCTGCGCGATCCGCATCAGCATCATGGCGGCGAGCCCGAGCAGCATCAGGCTGGCAAGGCGGCTGCTCAGCGACAGCATCCGGGGAGATAGCCGCGACCGCGCGGTTGCGACCATCGCGCTCAACACCGTCCACCACAGCACCGAGCCCACGAACACGCCAACGATGAGCGGCGAGGCGGCAGACGGCATGGCAAATGCGTGCAGCGCCGCCAGGAACAGGATGAGCGTGAGCGGATTGGCCGCTCCGAGGGCGATCGCGCTGAGATATGCCTGCGCCAAGCGCATGTTGTCGATCTCATTCGTCGTCTGAAGGACGATGGACGAACGATGGGTTCGAATTGCAAACCACAGCAGCGTGACGGCCGAGACGATCCCGAAGTAGGTCGCGTTGGCTTCGACCCAAGGCTGCGCCAGCGAGCCAAGACCCAGTACGGCAACCGTTCCATATGCGAGGTGCACGGTCGCCGCGCCCAAGCCCGTTGCCAGGCCCGTGGCCATGCCCGACGCGAGCGTACGCTGAATGCACAGCATGCCCATGGGGCCGATTGGAACTGCGACGGTGAAACCAATTCCAATGCCGGAAGCGAGAGCGGCAAGATAAAATGACAAAGGCATGCGACCGTACGGACAAATGAAATCTGTGCGTGCGTACCGGTGCGCTTGCATCGCCGCCTCATCCGAACGGGTGAAAAGCGAATGCTGCTACAAACACTTTCGCGTGAATCGAATGCCGTCGTGCTGCGGTGCTTACGGTTCCATTGCGCGGCTCGGCGTGTTGGTCGTTCCACCGGTTGGCGCCTAGAACCCGTAGAGCCGCGCTGGATTGTCGACCAGGATCTTCTTGCGCATCCCGGCATCTGGCGCCCACACCGGCAACTGGTTGAGCAGGCGGCCATCGTCGATCTGGTAGAGCGGCGCGATGTCGGTGGGCTTGCGTCCCTCGACGCGGCCGGAATCCGGATGCGGCCAGTCGGTGCCCCAGAGAATGCGATCCGCATTGGCCGCGATCAGCGCGCGGGCATAAGGCACCATGTCCTGATAGTCGGGTGAAAGCTTCGACGAACGATAGGCGCCCGAGATCTTCACATGGGCCTTGCCGGCTTTCACCAGTGCGACCAGATCGGAGAAGCCCGGCTGCTCCAGTCCGAGCGAAGCTTCGAGCCCGCCGAAATGGTCGAACACGACGGGCACCGGCGCCGTCTCGACGAGGTCCTTGATCGCGGAGATCATGGCCAGCGTGGTGTAGAGTTGCACGTGCCAGCCGCGCGTCTTCATGCGCTCGACGGCGGCGGTGAAGCGCGGCCGGCCGACATTGGGGTCATTGACGCCCCCGGTCGCCAGATTGAGGCGGATGCCGCGGAAGCCGTCCTGATGCATGGCATCGAGTTGGGCCTCCGTCGTCTTGTCGTCGATCACGGCAACGCCGCGCGCGGTCGTGCCGCGCGCCTTCATGCCGAACAGGGTGGAGGAATTGTCGGTGCCGTAGACGCTTGGGGTGACGATCACCACGCGCTTGATGTGCAGCGCCTTGTGCAGCGCGGCCATCTCCTCCGGGCTGGCCGGCTCCGGCGTGTAAACGCGTCCAGCGAAGAACGGGAATTTCTCGACGTCGCCGTGGATGTGCGTGTGGCAGTCGCAGGCGTACGCCGGGACGTCGAAATTGACCGGCGTCGCCGGCTGCGCGGCACGGGAATGGGCTTTGCTGGTCATGGCTACTCCGGCCGCAAGGGAGGCGAACAGGACGCCGCGTCGGCTGAGCATGGCTTCTCTCCCGGTTTGTTGTTTTTATCGGCGAGTGGGAGGAGACTATCACATCAGCCGGGCAACCGCTCCGCGTCGCTGCATAGCTGCCCGACAAGGTCGGCAAGTAGACGTGAGCCGTCTACGCGCACGACCGGGCAGGGCAGACCCGAGAGCCACGCTTCATGCCTGGCGAGACTGCGGCCTTCGCGATCGCCGGCTTCGTAATGGGAAGCCCATTCGACGAAGTCTTCGGTCTCGCAATGGCGCCAGCCACCCGGCGCGACAGCATCGGCGCCGAAATGGGCGGCCTCGCGGGCGCGCAATCGCTTGATCCGGATCTCGCGCGGCGCAGTCACGAAGACGACCAGGTCGAAGTACGAAACGAGCTCCTCGCCCCAGCCGGTGACGGATCCG
The DNA here is from genome assembly GCA_035575945.1 of Bradyrhizobium sp. GTDB lineage: Bacteria > Pseudomonadota > Alphaproteobacteria > Rhizobiales > Xanthobacteraceae > Bradyrhizobium. The sequence goes on from DATLXF010000035.1 coordinate 29,467, forward strand.
CTGAGCACCCAGTCGAGACGCGGCAAGAACATCTCGCGCATCAGGCGCCGGCGGTCGGCGACGGGGCGGGTCGTCCGATAGGGCGGAACGGTCGGCAGCCAGAAATAATCGTCGGTGTCGTGATGCGGCAGCGCCAGCCGGCCCGCGAGCGCGCGACCGATCGTGGTCACTCCGGAGCCCGAGGCTCCCATCAGATGGATGCGGCGGCTTTTCATCGGCATCCGCCAGCGGATTTGAAGGCTACTGCCCCGACGGCGTCCGCAGACCGTGCCAGGCGTCGCGAACCTGGTGGTAGTGCACCTCGGGCAGATAGTCCGGCGTGTTCAGGTTCAGCGTCTTCACGTCGAGATGGCCGATCGCGCTGAGCAGCGTGTAGGAGGCGATCACGCGGTCGCGTTGCGCGCCGATCAGGCGGGCCTTGGCCAGGATCAGATCGGCCTGCGAGTTCAGCACATCGACGGTCGTGCGCTGGCCGCCCGCCGCCTCGCGCTGCACGCCCTGAAGCGCCACGGTCGCCGCCTTCACCTCGGACTCCGAAGCCGAGACCGCGACCTTGGCGCCCTCATTGGCGACCCAGGCGCTCACCGCCGCAGCGCGCGCCTGGTTGCGTACCTGGTCGAGCACGAGCCGGCTCTGCGCCGTGATCTCCTTGGCCTGCCGGGTCTGTGCCGCGGCCTGGCCGCCGTCGTAGATCGGTGCCGTCACGTTTGCGACGATGGAGGCCTGGTCTTCGGCGAAAGTACCGAGTGTCGGGTCGTTGTTGCGGCTCTTGCTGGCACTGCCTTGGATCGTCGCGCTAGGCAGCAGCGCGCCTTCGGCGATGCGGATGGTGGTGGAGGCGAAATCGACGTCGAAGCTGGCGGCCATCACTGCCGGATGCTGACGGATCGCCATCGTCATGGCGTCCTCGCGGCTCCTTGGCAGATAGCGGTCGACGGCCTCGGCAGGCCGGAGCTGCGACGGCGCATTGCCGATCACTTGCGCATAAGTCGCCTGGCTGACCGCAAGCGCAACCTCGGCCGCGTTGAGATCGGAAAGGCCACGGTTGAGGCGCGCCTCGGCCTGCGCGGAGTCGGTCGGCGTCACGTCCCCGGCATTGAGCCGGCGCTGGGTGACGGACAGCGTCTCGCGCAGGAAGGCGACGTTGGAGCGCTGCGCCTCGACCAGCGACTGGTTGGCAAGCACGTTGGTGTAGGCCGTGACCGCATCGAGCAGCACGCCCTGGCCGACGTTTCGCAGCGCTTCGCGACCCGACTGGACCTGGAGTTCGGCCGCCCGCACGTTGTTGGCGGTACGGAAACCGTTGAACAGGTTCTGCGTCACGGTGACGCCGATGATCCAGGGCTTCAGATTGGCGGTCTGAATGGTGTTGTCGGGCAACAGATTGCGCACCGATTGCAGGCCCGCGCTGAGGCTCGCCACGATCTGGGGGCGATAGCCGGCCAGCGCTTGCGGCACGTTCTCGTCGGTGGCGCGCTGGCGTGCGCGCTCGGCATTGAGCTGGGGATTGGTCTGATAGGCTTTTGCCAATGCCTCCGGCAGGGCTTCGGCCCAGGCCGCGGAGGGAGTGGCGCACGAGAACGCCAGCGTGGTCCATGTCGCAAGCACACGACCCGCACCCGATCGACGCCGCATTACCCCGCGACCAATTGTGGCGGTACGCCCAATCATGTAATCCCGCAACTCCGGTCCGCCCCCGCCGACGATGGCCTCTTAACTGTTTAGCCAGCGGAGGTCCCGCAGGCAAACTGCCGCGGGCAAAACTCGCATGTATTACGTGCTTGTTGCAGGCGCGTCACAGGGTGCGGCGGAGAGCGCCAGAGCCTGCCTGACCGGCCTGCGCGCTAGCGGTTCTTGTTCACCGGCTTGCGCTTCTCGATGAATGCCGCCATGCCCTCCTTGCGGTCCTCGAGCGCGAAGGTCGAATGGAACAGGTTACGCTCGACGCTCATGCCTTCCGACAGCGTGGTTTCGAAGGCGCGGTTCACCGCTTCCTTGGCCATCGCGGCCGCAGGGCGCGACATCGCGGCGATCTTCTCTGCGGCTGCCATGACTTCGTCCATCAGCTTGTCGGCTGGTACGATGCGGCTGACGAGCCCGGAGCGCTCGGCTTCGGCCGCATCCATCATCCGCCCGGTGAGGCAGAGGTCCATGGCCTTGGACTTGCCGATCGCGCGTGTCAGCCGTTGGGTACCGCCGATGCCGGGAATGGTGCCGAGCGTGATCTCGGGCTGCCCGAACCTGGCGGTCTCGGCCGCGATGATGATGTCGCACATCATGGCAAGCTCGCAGCCGCCGCCGAGCGCGTAGCCGGCGACCGCGGCGATCGTCGGCTTGCGGCACCGCGCAATGCGGTCACCGCCGATCGCGGCGAAATCCTCGGAGAACATGTCGATGAAGCCCTTGGGCTGCATCTCCTTGATGTCGGCGCCGGCGGCAAAGGCCTTCTCGCTGCCGGTCACGACGATGCAGCCGATGGCGTCATCGGCCTCGAGATCCTCGACCGCTGCGGCGATCTCGCGGAAGACGCCGAAGGAGAGCGCGTTGAGCATCTTCGGCCGGTTCAGCTTGATGATGCCGACCGCACCCTGGCTTTCGACGATGATGTGTTCGAACGTGCTCATGCTCCACCCACGCTTTTGATCGGGTGGGCAATGTGCCCGCTGGCGCGGTGGGCATCAAGGGGGCCGGACCGGGTACGGCGGTGGTCGCGCGTCCCGGCGGAACCTGCGATCAAGCCATGAACATGCGGGCGGCGGAGGCCAGCGTCAGCAGCGTGCCGACGCCGATGAAGATCTTTCCGATCAGCGAGCTCTGGTCCCAGGCCGAGCCCTGCTGGCTGCTGGCCATTACCGGCGCCGGCCGTGGCTGCGCCTCGGTTGCGGCAATCACCGCCGTCTGCGCCGGCGCGTTCTCTTGCGCGGCACGATCGATGTCGTTGATCTGATCGGGCGCGACGACCTGGCTTTCCGGGTTCTCTGCGCCGGCATTACCGGCCGCTGCATGGACGTTGTCGTTGGCCCGGTTGGTCATCTGGGAGGCGGCAGCGGCCGTCGGCGTATCAGCCGGGAGCTGCGCATTGGCGTCGGCGACCGCCGGCGGCATCTGAGCCGAGCCCGGCACCTCGCCGTCGTTCTTGTCGATCTTGGCCTCATCGGCCTTGGCCGCGGCGTCCTTCTTGTCGGATTTCTGCGCCGCCTTGCCGCTGCCGACACGGCGCGCGTCATGGCGGCGGGGTTTGGCCGTGTCGGCCCCCTTCGCGGCGCTGTCGGATTTGTTGCTTGCGGCCGAATCCGGCGCCGCCTGTGCAAGGCCTCCGAACAGCAAGACAAGCCCGGCCAAAACGATCAGGGCCACGCGCGAGCTGGCTTTCATCATGTCGACGATCTCCCCGTTCTGCCCGTCCCGGCTACGAACAGAGACCCTGGGGCGTGACGACAGCGGGGCAGAAAAGGGGAATCTTCGGGCTCCACCCGTCAAAAACGCGGCAAACTCCGCCGCTTGGTTGCCCGCCCGATGCAGACCGCACCGATCGGTGTTATGGGAGCCCTCGCAACTAGGCGGCCTCAGCGGTCGCGCGGACCGGCCTTCGATCACGAATCCGTGATAACAACGGTACCCGCGTAACAATTTGAATGAGCGGACGAATTGCAAGTGAGGGGCGCGGGTGCGCGGACGTGAGGACGAATGGACCGGCCTGATGCGGTCGGCCATGGCGGGCGATGATGCGGCGTATCATCGCTTGCTGAAGGCAGTCACGCCGGTGCTGCGCGCTGCCGCGAGGCGCGGCTTGGCGCGGGCCGGGCAGCCTCCCGATCAGGCCGAGGATATCGTGCAGGAGATTCTGTTGGCGGTGCATTTGAAGCGGCACACCTGGGACAGCGAAGCCCCCTTCGCGCCCTGGCTGTTTGCGATCGGCCGCAACAAGCTGATCGATGCGCTCCGCCGGCGCGGCAAGCGCGTGTTCGTCAACATCGACGATTTCGCCGAGACGCTGCCGGGCGAGGCGGCGCAGGAGACGGCTTCGGCCGGCGAGGTCGCCGCGCAACTCGGCATGCTGCCGCAGCGCCAGCGCGACGTGCTGCAGTCGATCGCGGTCGAGGCCGCCTCGATCAAGGATACGGCGGCGAAGTTATCGATGAGCGAGGGCGCCGTGCGGGTTGCGCTGCATCGCGGACTTGCGGCACTGACGGCCAAACTGCGGGACCATTAGTCATGGACACCGATCAACTCATTCGCTCGCTCGCCGCCGACAACCCGCACCGCGCCCCGCGCGTCGGCGCCGTGCTGAGCATGGCGCTTCTGGTGGCTGCGCCCCTGTCGATCCTGATCTTTGCGACGTTCTTCGGCGTGCGCGCCGACGTGATGAGCGCCATGCGCAACCCGTTCTTCGACATGAAGTTCGCGGTGACGCTGTCGCTCGCGATACCCGCCATCATCGTCAGCCTGCATCTCTCGCGTCCCGAAGCCCTGCTGCGCGGCTGGGGCTGGCTCTTGCTGCTTCCCGTCGGGCTGCTCGCCGTGGCGATCGGCAGCGAGGCGATGATGGCGCCGGCAATGCCGATGACGATGCGCCTGATGGGCAAGAATTCCAGGGTATGCCTGGTCGCGATCCCCGCGATGTCGCTGCCGCTGCTTGCGGGGGCGCTGATCGGCCTGCGCCACGGCGCGCCGTCGCGGCCCGCGCTTGCCGGAGCGCTCGCCGGCCTGGTGTCGGCCGGGCTCGCCGCCACCCTCTACGCCTCCCACTGCACCGACGATTCTCCGCTGTTCGTCGCGACCTGGTACACGCTCGCGACCGCGATGGTGACCGCGATCGGCGCGTTGGTGGGATCGAGGGTGCTGCGGTATTGAAGCATGATCCGGAAAGATCATGCGTGACAACAATCCAAAGCGCGATGACGGTTCATCCGTGTCTGATCGCGCTTAGCAGGCCGCCGGCGTTGCGTGCAATTGCATGCGGTGGAAGCGCAATGCCTGCTGCGCGGTCGAGGAGCGCAGCGCCTCATATGCGTCGCGCAGCGTCAGCATGTCCGTCTGGGAGCCGCCGGAGAGCTTCTCGCGCATGGCGATGATGGCGCGCACGCTCGACCATTGCATCGCGGCGACCTTGGCCAGGATCATCACGCCTTCGGTACGGCTCTCGATCATCATGGTTTCGGCGGTCTCGACCGTGACGCCCGCGAGCGCCGCCAGCGCCGCATTGGTTTCGTCGAACTTGCCCTGCTCGGCGAAGGTCTTGACCTGGAGCTCGTCGAGGCGGCCGTCGGCGTGCAGCGACTGCACCAGCGCGCGGGCGCTCTCGGTCTGCTTCGTCATGGCGAGCGCGCGAACCCGTTGGGCCGCTTCCTCGACGGCTCGCGACACTTCGACCGCGAACTCGGGATGAGCGGCCGCGAGCTTATTGCGCACGCTTGAAGAGGCCTTGGCGACCAGCCTCAGATAGTGATGACGTGGCAGGTCGGGTCGCAGCCCGATGCAGTTGGCGAGGTCGTCGTCGCGTTCGGCGCGGACGACGAGGTCGGCGAGGCTTTGCTCGGAGAGCCGCGCGCCGGGATTGCCGACGGTCGACTGCACCACGTCCTCGTTGCCCCGCGTCACCAGCACGTCGGTCAGCGCTTCCGACAGCGACCGCCGCAGCGAGATCGCCTTGAGGTGGGCCTGGCCCCTGGTGCGCGCGACCTCGATCAGGGTCGCTTCGTCCAGCCGGTCCGATTTCGACAGCACCGGGCCGGCGACCTCGATGACCTCGTCGAGCGCGAGCGTACGGATGGTCTGCGGCGGCGCACCCGCGATCGGCGCGAGGCGTTCGGCCAGCAGCGCCCTGGCCGAGGTCTCGATCTGCCCGATCAGGCACTGGAACACGTCGTCGAACACCCGGACATGGTCGTCGGAATAGTCGACGGCGTTGCCCGCGAAAAGATCGGTGACCCTGCGCAGGGTCTCGACCCGGCGCGCGACCGTGCCGTGCGAGAGCGCAGCCTGCAGTTCGTCGAGCAGGTCTTCGGATGGCCTTGCGGATTTGGATTTCATTGCCCTGTCCTGGAGCGTTCGGCCCGGCGCCTGCGGCGCCGGAAAAAAGGATTGGTCAGCCCGTTGCGATGCAGTTGCGCCCCTGCGCCTTGGCGGAATAGAGCGCGCTATCGACCCGCGCGAGAAGCGTGTCGGCAGTATCATTGTCGCGCAGTGTCACGAGACCCGCGGAGATGGTCACCCGTATGCTCGGTGAGAATGCGCTCCAGTCGAGGTCGGCGACGATGCCGCGCAAGCGCTCGAGCATGCGGTGCGCCACGTCGCCCGGCGTGTCCGGCAGCAGCAGCAGGAATTCTTCGCCGCCGTAGCGTCCGAAACTGTCGGTCGCGCGGATGTTGGCGAAAATGGTGATGGCGAACGTGCGCAACACCTCGTCCCCGACGGGATGGCCGTGGGCGTCGTTGATGCGCTTGAACCAGTCGAGATCGAACAGAGCGATCGCGCAAGGCGTGGACGCCTGCCGCGACTTTTCGATCTCGGCGTCGAGGAGCCGCATGATGCACCGGCGGTTGTAGGAGCCGGTGAGCTCGTCGAGCTCGGCCAATTCCTCGATGCGCTGATAGGCGGCCTTAAGCTCGATGCTGCGGCGGTACAGGACCTTGCGCAGCGTGGCGCCGAACAGGCCGAGGAAGGCGCACTGGCCGATCACCAGCACGAAGCAGAGCATGGAGGCGGTTCGCTGCAGCAAGGTCGCGACCGGCAGTCCGATCGGCAGATCCGATCCCAGGAAAACCGACGCGAGTCCGCAGGTCGCAAGGCCCCAGGTGAGGATGGCCTGGCTCGAAGTCATGCGCAGCGTGCCGAATGCGAAGATCAGGAACAGCACGGCGATGAAGGTGACTCCGATCGTCGGCACCGCGAGCAGGAACACCAGTTGCAGCGCCATATGCGCCGAGATCTGATAGACCGTGAGGTAATGGTCGTCGAACCGGTCGCCGAAACCGGCTTCCGACAGCACCGTGAACGTCCCGATGATCAGGAGGCCGCCGACCCAGAACAGCGTCGGAACGCCCATGGCGATCGTGCCGTCGTAGGCGTAGAGCAGCAGCACCGAGGCGCCCAGCGAGTAGCTTGCGACCTGGGCGATATACATCTGGCGGCGCTGCCGGGCCCGGCGCGCCCTGACTTCGGGAGCCGCCGTCTCGGGCGCGACGACGAGATCCGCGACCTCTGCGGCATTCCTCTCCGGAAAGGACGTCGCGGCCGTGCTCATGGTCCCGCCAATGTGGATGTCAGCGTAAAAACCTACGTGGCAAGCCTTTAGGTTTGGTATCCTTTGAAATCGAATCCGAAGCGTGCAGGACCGACCAAGGTGATCAGCCAGCGTGGGTTTACCGGCGATCAAGTATCGCGTGCGCTGCGGTCGAGCCGAAGCTGGGCGTGGCGCGACAAAGGGGGTGCAGGGCTGCTATGGAACCGGATGGGCCGGCCGCGTGCGCCCGGACAGGCATTCCGCAGGGAAGTACCGATTACTATGATACCAATTCGGATTGGCGATGCTGACCACCGCGGGTGGGACCAGAAATATGCCCGTATGTGGGTTAGCTCACACCGGCCCCCGTATGGCTGCGGTAGGATGAACAATTTTGCCTTCCCCGTCGAACCGTCCACCGCATCGACCCGACCAACTTTGCGAGACGGCCATTGAGTGCGACACAGGCGGCTTCGGACGAGATCCTGATCGCCAGGATCGCCCAAGGTGACCGGCTTGCCATGCAGGTGCTGTACGGGCGGCACCATGTCAGGGTTTACAGGTTCGGGCTGAGGCTCGTGCGGGACGAGCAGGCCGCGGAAGACCTCATCAGCGAGGTGTTTCTCGACGTCTGGCGTCAAGCCGGCAAGTTCGAGGGCCGATCCGCCGTTTCCACCTGGCTGCTGGCAATCACCCGATTCAAGGCCCTGTCTGCGCTCCGGCGCAGGAAGGATTTCGAGCTGGACGAAGAAGCCGCCAACGCGATCGAGGATACGTCCGACGATCCGGAAACGGTGGTGCAGAAGAAAGATACCAGTGAGGCGTTGCGGGAGTGTCTGACGGGCCTCTCGCCGGAACACCGGGAAATCGTCGATCTCGTCTACTACCACGAGAAATCCGTGGAAGAGGTGGCCGAAATCGTCGGGATACCGGAGAACACTGTGAAGACGCGCTTGTTCTACGCGCGCAAGAAACTAGCCGAACTGCTGAAGGCAGCCGGCGTTGAGCGAGGCTGGCCATGATGGCTTTGAGCAAGAAGATGCTGGAGCAAGAGCCCGGTGAAATTGAACTGCTGCTGCCCTGGCACGCTGCCGGCACGCTTAACGCGCGCGATGCGCGCCGTGTCGAGGAAGCGCTGGCGCGCGATCCCGATCTGGCCAGGCAATATGCCGCCATCCGGGGCGAGTACGAAGAGACCATCCATCTGAACGAGAGCCTGGGGGCGCCCTCGGCGCGCGCGATGCAGAAGCTGTTCGCCGCGATCGACGCCGAGCCGTCGCGTGCGACCGGTTCGCTACCGCTTTCGGCGCGCGTCGCGACCTTCTTCGCGGGCCTGTCGCCGCGCACGCTGGCCTGGTCCGCAGGCCTCGGCGCCGTCGCGCTCGTGCTGCAGGCCGGAATCATCGGGGCGGTGTTGATGAAGAACCAGCCGGCGACCTTCCAGACGGCTTCGGTCTCGACCAGCGCGCCGATCACACGCGAACTCGGATCGTCCGCCGCGCCGTCGCGCGCGCTGGTGCGCTTCACGCCCGAGGCGCGCGTCGCCGACATCACTGCGCTGCTCGACAATTACCAGGCCTCGATCATCGGCGATGCCAAGGGCGGCATGTTCCGCCTGCAATTCGACAAGGCGATGAGCCAGGACGAGCTCGCATCGCTGCTCGGCAGGATGCAGCGCGAGAAGTTCGTCAACCTCGCCGTCGCGGCGCCCTGACGGCGGCGCTGAGCCGATGACGGGCAAGTCCAAGAGCAGATTGCGCGCGGCGGTCCACGCCTCATCGGCCGGCGCCGTGCTTCTGATCGTCGCCTGTCTCGGCGCCGGGCATGCGCACGCACAGGCGGTCATGCGTACGCCCACGATCAGCGTGCCTTCGCGAACGCCGACGATCACTCCCAACATCGCCCCGCAAGTCAGCCCCAATGTCGCCGCGCGCGCGGTCAGCGTCGACCGCGGCCCGCGGACCATGGCAACCATTCCCAACACCATGTCGCGCATCCGGCCGACGGTGCCGGTGCTGCCCTATGCGCGCTATTCGCCGAACCTCTATCCGGCCTGCACGGCGCCGAGTCGCGGCGCCGACGGCGAATGCACGGGCCAGCCGAATGCAGGCGGCGAGGGGACCGGAAAATCGGGCAACAAAGCCGCCGGCAAGGGCCGTGGCAGCAACAGGCCGGTCGCGGTGACCTCGACCAGCTTCGCAGGCGAATTTGTCGCCGAGATCGACGCTGCGCTGTCGCCGGTCGAGGCCGACGACCTGGCGCGGCGCCATGGCTTGAGGCGCGTTGCCTCGGAAAATTTCCCGCTGGTCGGAGCCACCTTCGGCCTGTTTCGGATCATCGACGGCCGACCTTACGAGACGGTGCGTCGCGAGTTCGCGGCCGACGGCAGCGTACGCTCGCTACAGCCGAACTTCCGCTACGTGCTTCAGGACCAGAGGTCGTCGCGGACGACCGAAGGCGATCCTGCGCAATATGCTCTGACGAAGCTCCGCCTGCCGCAGGCCCATACGCTGGCGCATGGCGCCAACGTCACGATCGCCGTGATCGATTCCGGCATCGACGCCAGGCATCCCGAACTCGCCAATTCCGTCGCCGACAGTTTCGACGCGCTCGGCAGCACCGAGGGACCGCACGTCCACGGCACCGGCATCGCCGGCGCGATCGTGGCGCATGCCCGGCTGATGGGCAGTGCGCCCGAAGCCCGCATCATCGCGATACGGGCCTTTGGCGGCGCCAATGGCGGGGCAGAGAGTTCGTCCTACATCATCCTGCGCTCGCTGAATTATGCCGCCGAGCAAGGCGCGCAGATCGTCAATATGAGCTTTGCCGGCCCGAAGGACGCAGTGATCGAGCGCGCCATCGCCGCGACCGCCGCGCGCGGGCTCGTGCTGGTCGCGGCCGCCGGCAATGCCGGCGCGAAATCGCCGCCGCTGTATCCGGCCGCCAATCCGAACGTGATCGCGGTGAGCGCGACGGATCGGCAGGACCGGCTGTTCATGGCCTCCAACCGCGGCAACTACATCGCCGTCGCAGCGCCCGGTGTCGACATCTTCCTGCCGGCGCCGGACGGCAAGTACCAGCTGACGTCGGGCACCTCGTTCTCGGCCGCCTATGTCTCCGGCGTCGCGGCGCTTCTGCTCGAGCGTAATCATGCCCTGAAGCCGGAAGCCCTGCGGACGGCGCTGACGAAGACCGCACGCGATCTCGGCTCGCCCGGGCGCGACGAGTTGTTCGGCGATGGTCAGGCCGATGCGTTTGCAGCGGTGATGGCGGTTCCCGTCGACAGCGCGAGCCCGGTCGCGGCAGCGTCCGGTACAACAAAACGTGAAGATGCCACCAAGCGCCGCGAGGGGCCGGGCAGTCGCGCGATCGAACAGCCCGCGCTGTCGAGTACGGAAGATAAATCCGCGATTTCTCAGGCGGATAGGCCGGCGACGCGGTAGCCTCCGCGACAGAAGATGCGCGCGAAGACGAGGGTAAAAAAAGAAAACCCGCATTGAACGTTCGCCCAGCTGCCACGACCAAATTATGTGGGAGCGGTCATCCCTCCCCATCGGTCATATCAGGCGCGAGCGCCCATCCACCCCAAGCGCCCATATGGCTTGACCCGTCCGGTTGTCCCCCCGGACGGGTCTTTTCTTTTCAGACCGGTTTCCCACGAAGGCGATCCCGGTTCGCGGGTGAATCAGACCGGGTGGGCGTCCAATCTTTTGAAACGCCACACCCGTTCATCCTGCGGTTGAGGATCTCCGCAAAGCGCGCCGCCGTCTCGCGCGCAATGCTCCGCAACTCCGTCATGCTTGTGTAAAGCTTGACTCGGAAACACAGCAATTATCCGCACGACTACGGTGTTCGATGCCGGACAGGGTGTCGTTGCTGGACAACTCAAAACTTTTCCACAAAATATTCATGTCGCGTCTAAATTGATTCGTGTGCGTTGCGTCCCCCGCGTCCGTGTTTTCTCCTGACGGGCTGGTTCATGACACATCGCCAAGAGCCAATTCATGCCGTGGCCGTCGGCCGCGACATCGCGGCGCGTTGGTGCGCTCTCGCCGAGCAGCGCTTGGAACATCTCGCCGAGATGTTCGAGACCGGCCGGTGGCGCCGCTATCATTCCGAGATCGCGTTCCTCGAAAACATCCAGGAAGCCAAGCGCGCGGTCGAGACCTGGCGCGCGCTCGCAACCGGCAGGGACGTCGCCGAGGCAGCCGCCAGCGTAGCGCCTGCCTTCGGTTGGTCGCCGGCGACGATGCCGCGCGTATCTCCGCGCGAGCAGCCGCCGCACACCGTGCAGCCGAAGGCCGTCCACATCGCTCCCGGGACAGCCGTGCCAGTCAGGCTCGATCCAAAGCCGGATGTGCTCGCGGAAATCACCCAAGACCTGATTGCGCCGCTCTCCGTGCCGCAGGCGTTGGCGCCGCTCACGGTGCCCGATGTGACGGCGTCGCCTGCGATGCCATCGTTCACCGCTCCTGCCGACATGCCGCCGCTCAGGGCTCCCGCTGCGAAAGCGCCTCTCGCCGCCCCCCTCGTGCGATCGCCGCTCGCGCCTGCCGCCATGGCACCGTTCACTGCGCCCGATGTGAGGCCGCCGCTCGCGAGGTCCGCCGCGAAGGCGCCGAAGACCGAACCTGCGGCGATGGCGGCACTCCTGCCGCAGTTCTCCCCGCCCGCCGAAGAAATCGTCGCCGCTCCCGAACGCGTCGTCGAATTCACCTTCAGCCTCGACGGCCTGGAAGCCAAGTACCCGCTGTTGCGGAACGCGTTCTAGCGAGCCGCCGGGAGGGCAAGACGGGGAGGCAGCCGCAGCTCCGCTCCGTCATCCCGAGGTGCGAGGCATGGACGCAACGCGTCTACGGGGAACCTCGAAGGATGCGTGGCCCCGGCTCTCGACCACGCCTACCGTCGCACCGCATTCCCGCCGACCACGACCTGGGCGAACCGTTGCGCCCCTTCGGCCGAGAGGTCCGACGTCACCGCCCGGGCGTGATCGAGCCCGACCACGGCGCCGCGCGGCGTCTCGGAAATCATGTTGTTGTTGACGAGGGCGGTCCCGGCTCCCGGCATCACGGAAACGCCGACGCCGGCCAACGCCTTGCGGATCACGTTCCCCGTGATCGCGACGTCGCGCAGATATTTGCCCCAGCCGGCGACGATGCCGTAGGACGGCGCGTTCTCGATCACGTTGCCGGTCACCGCCGAATCCGCCTCGACGTAGATGCCGACGCCGGCATCGTCGTCGGGCGCGGTGCCGATCGGCCGCTTCGGGATCAGGTTGCGGATGATGTTGCCCTGGACCACGGCGATGCGGCCGCCTTCGTTGAAATTGCAGACGGAGACGCCGACGGCCGCGCCATCGACAATGTTATTGGCGATCACGGCGGCCTCGAACGCGAACTCGGAATAGAGCGCGACCTCGCGCACGTCGCTGACGCTGTTGCCTGATATGTGGATATTCGAGGCCGAGTTGCCGCGCACCGCGGAATAGTCGCAGTTCCTGATGCGGTTGCCGCGCACGATGACGTTGCCGGCGCGAAAGGCGTTGATGGCGTTGCCGTACTGGCCGGAGCCGCCGGGGCCGGCCTTGATGTTCTCGATGCGGTTGTCGGCGACCAGCGTGCCATCGTCGCCGATGGCGGTGCGCAGGATCTCGATGCCGTTGTCGTTGGTGCCGCTGATGGTGTTTCGGGACACGCTGAGGCCCCGCGCGTCGAACGACACCACCGCCGTCAGCGCGATAGTGGTGAAGATGTTGCCTGCGATCTCGCCCGCGACCTGCTCGAGCCAGATGCCGCTGCCGCCGGCGTTCGTGATCGCGCATTCAGTGATGCGGACGTCCCGGCCGCCGAGGACGTGGATCAGGCCGCGCCGCGTCGGCAGCGGGATAGTGCCGCCGTCGAAGGTGATGCCTGTGAGGCCGATCGCATCGGAGCCGTCGCTTTGGATCGCCGAGGCCCCGCCGCTGAAGACGAGCTTGGTCGCGCCGCGCACGCCAAACAGCTGCGCGCCGTTCGGCAGCCGCAACAGACCGGTCCGGTACACGCCGGGCGGCAGAGCGAGCGGCACCTGCGCCCGTGCGGCCTCGTCGATCGCCCGTTGAAGTGCGCGGGTCTGATCCTCGTTGCTGCCGGACCGCACGCCGTATTGCGTGGCATCGCGGCCGAGCAGCGACGTCAGCGGTGCAGCGCGCGCGGCATCGGCCGGCATCGCCAGCGCACCGGCCGCGATGCCGGCGGTGGAGGCTCCGATGAGATGACGGCGATTGATGTCCATGACGCGTCCTCCGCGGACGCGGGAGGTGTCCGCGCCGACTAGGTAGCCCAGGGCAGCCGAGGGCGCGGGAGATTGTTTGCGGTAGGGTTAAGTTTTTACCGCGCCGGCGGTGCAGTAGGGTGGGCCAAGCGAAGCGTGCCCACGTTCTGGGAGCAGATTGAACGAGAGGGTGCGCACGGCGCTTTGCGCCTTTGCATACCCTACGGGACCTGCGTGTTCCGCCGCTTCCGTGCCAATCCCACCATCTCCATCAACATCGCTTCCCCTGCATCCACCAGCTCCTCCAGCGTGATCCGGGCTGCGCGCTTGCGCCGGACGGAGCCGCTGCGCGCGAGCAAGGGAATGTGGATGAACGCCGCAAGCTGCGGACCGCCGGCCCTGACGTTCTCGATCGCGCGCCAGCTCAGATAGTTGCAGAGATAGGCGCCGGCGTCGCGCGAGGACCGTGCATCAATGCCGGTGAGGCGCGCGGCGCGCAGAAGCCTTGCGGTATGGGGGCCGAACATCATCGCATCCGCCTGGCCTGCGATGCCGCGCTTGCTCGATCGCGTGTTGGCGGCGTCGGGCCAGAGCATAGTGACGGCGTTGCGCGCCCGGGTCTCGATGCGCAGGTAAGGCGTGCGCGCGGCGAGGCCGAACATGAGCAGGGCATCAGGCCCTACTTTCGCGAGTACCTCAGGCAATTGCCGGTCGACCGCGGCATATGTCACCGGGAAAATGTGACTCGACAGCGCGACATCGTCGAATGCCGGACGACGCAGCTGGGCGAGCCGCGCCACCAGCGGCTGGGTCGGGTTATAGGGCGCGCCGGGAAAAGGGCCGAAGCCGGTGAGGAGTATCCGGAGCTTGTCGCTCATTGCAGCAACTCCAGGATCCGCTCGGCGGCGAGCGCCGGCGTGAGATGGCCCTCGGCGACCTCGGCTTCGATCTTCCGGACCTTGGTCCGCACCGACGCTTCGCTGCGCAGCCTCGCCAGCATGCGCTGCTCCAGCATCGACCACATCCACTTCACCTGCTGCTCGCGTCGCCGTGCGGCGAAATCGCCGGAGGCGTTCATCGCCTTGCGGTGGTCCAGGACTTTCTGCCAGAGCTCGGCGATGCCGATGCCGGCCAGCGCCGAATAGGTGACGACGGGCGGATGCCAGTGTTCGGACCGTGGTGCCAGGATGTGCAGCGCGCCACGATAATCGGCGGCGGTGATGTTGGCCCGCTTGAGGTTGTCGCCGTCGGCCTTGTTGATGGCGATCATGTCGGCGAGTTCGACCAGGCCCTTCTTGATGCCCTGAAGCTCGTCGCCGCCGCCCGGCAGCATCAGGGCGAGAAAGAAATCGGTCATGTCACAGACCGCGGTCTCGGACTGACCGATGCCGACGGTCTCGACCAGCACGACGTCGAAGCCGGCGGCCTCGCACAGCAGCATCGCCTCGCGAGTCTTGGCCGCGACGCCGCCGAGCGTGCCCGAGGACGGCGAGGGGCGGATGAAGGCGTCGGCGGAGGCCGACAGCCGTGCCATCCGCGTCTTGTCACCGAGGATCGAGCCGCCGCTGCGCGCCGAGGACGGATCGACCGCAAGCACCGCGACCTTGTGGCCCTGCTGGATCAGGTAGATGCCGAGCGCATCGATGGTGGTGGATTTGCCGACGCCTGGCGATCCCGTGATGCCGACGCGAAACGCCTTGCCGGTGTCCGGCAGCAGCATCTGCACCAGCTCGCGCGCCAGCGCCTGATGGTCGCCGCGCCGGCTCTCCACCAGCGTGATGGCGCGGGCGAGCGCCGCGCGGCTGCCGGCGCGCAGCTCCTTGGCGAGGGTCTTGATGTCGAGCGAGGCCTTCTTTTCAGTCATGCCTCTGCTTTACAACGCCGAGGCGGAGCAGGCGAGGGCCCGTCCGCCCGATATCAACGGGTGGCCGCAGCCGCGGCTTGCGCCGGTTTCAGCTTCCGCCACACCCACACCATCACCGGCCAGAGCAGCGCGCCGATCGCCATCGCCGCGAGAATCGCGGCGACCGGGCGCTCGAAGAACGGCAGGATGCTGCCGTCGGACTTGATCAATGACGTGACGAAGGCCTGCTCGACCATCGTGCCCATGACGATGCCGAGCACCATGGCGGCGACAGGATAGCCGTTGCTTTCCATGACGTAGCCGATCACGCCGAAGGCGGCGACGGTGACGATGCCGAACATGTTGTTGCCGATCGCGAACGAACCGACCGCGCAGCATAGCATGATGATCGGCATGACGGTCGAGCGTGGAGCCCGCAGGATGTAGGTGGCAACGCGGATCATGGCGATGCCGAGCGGGATCATCATGATGTTGGCGATGATGAACATCAGGTAGATCGCATACATGCTCGACGCTTTCTCGGTGAACAGCGTCGGCCCCGGATTGAGGCCTTTCATGTAGAGCACGCCGATCGCGATCGCGGCGATGGTGTCGCCGGGGATGCCGAACAGCAGCGAAGGCACCCAGCCGGAGGCGATGCTGGCATTGTTGCTGGCGCCGGCTTCGACCAGCCCCTCGACATGGCCGGTGCCGAACTTCTCCGGCTCCTTGGAGAAGCGCTTCGACATCGCGTAGGAGACCCAGGCGGCCATGTCGGCGCCGGCGCCGGGCAGCACGCCGATGATGATGCCGACGATGTTCCCGCGCGTCATCTGCCAGTGGTAGAGCTTGGTCAGCCGCCACTGGCCGGCCATGATGCTTCCGAATTTTCGCCGCGGCAGAGGCGGTGGTTCCGGCGTCAGCATCGCGCGCATCACCTGCGCCACGGCGAATACGCCGACCAGCGCGGGGATCGGTTCGATGCCGCCGAACAGATCGGTCAGGCCGAACGTGAAGCGCGGGACGCCACCGGGGTTCTCGATGCCGATGCAGGCGACGAGCAGGCCGATGAACATGCCGGCGATCGCCTTCACCGGCGAGGAGCGCGCCACCAGGGTGGCGCACATCAGGCCGAGCAGCGCCAGCCAGAAATATTCGAAGGTCGAGAACGACAGCGCGATCTCGGCGAGCGGCGGCGCCAGGATCATCAGCGACAGCACGCCGGCGATGCCGCCGACGGCGGAGAACCAGACGCCGGCCCCTAATGCGAGCTCCGCCTGGCCCTTGCGCGTCATGGCGTAGGCCTCGTCGGCATAGGCGGCGGAGGCGGGCGTACCGGGGATGCGCAGGAGCGCGCCGGGAATGTCGCCGGAGAAGATCGCCATCGAGGAGGCCGCGACGATGGTCGCGATCGCCGCAATCGGCGACAGATAGAAGGTGACGGGGACGAGCAGGGCGGTCGCCATCGTCGCCGACAGGCCCGGCAGCGAGCCGATCACCAGCCCGTAAACCGAGGCGGCAAACATCGAGATGATGACCTCCCAGGTGGAGATCAGCGCGAACGCGTCAATCAGGGTCTTCAGCATGGGATTACCAGGGCGCCGGCAACAGGCCGGCGGGCAGCGGCACGCGAAGCAGTTTGCCGAAAATCAGGTGGACGGCGAAGGGCGAGAGCGCCGCGAGCGGCAGCGCCAGCTTCCATCTCGCCCCGAGCGCGGTCGAGGTCACGTACACCATGATCGCCGCGGTGATGATGAAGCCGAGCCGCTCGGCGGCGAAGACGTAGAACAGCAGCAGCGCCGGCGGCAACAGCGCCCGCAAGCCGTAGAGCTTGCCCTGTGGCGGCGGCGCGGCAGCCTGGCCGTCCTCGAACGGGACCAGTTCTTCCTCTTCCTCGAAGGAATGGCCGATGCCGAACGCGATCGCGAGCCCGCACAGCGCAAGGCCGCAGCCGATCACCAGCGGAAATACGTTGGGGCCGACCGGCTGTCCCGGCACCGGCGGCAGGATGTAACCGCCATAGGCGGCAGCCGCGCCGAGCACGACGAGAAACGATCCCGTGACGGAGTCGGGAAGTCGCATGGAGTGAAATCCTGTGAAAGAAGTTCTCCCTCTCCCCGCAAGCGGGGAGAGGCGACCGAAGCATCGCAGATCACGCCTTGCTCAGGCCCGCGGCCTTCATCGCCTCGCCCATCTGGGCGTCGCCCTTGTCCATGAAGCCGGCGAAGTGAGCGGCATCGCCCCACACCGTGCCGAAGCCGCGATTGCCCATGAAGTCCTTGTACTCGGCGGAGTCGTAGACCTTCTTCAGCGCCGCCGTGAGCTTGGTTGCGATCTCCGGCGGAAGGTTCTTTGGCCCTGCGATGCCGCGCCAGGCTCCCGTCGCGTAGTCGATGCCCATGGCCTCCTTCAGCGTGGGTACGTCCTTGAAGATCGGGTTGCGGGCCGGCGCCATGATGGCGAGGCTCCTGGCCTTGCCGGCCTCGATGATGGCGCGCGCCTCCGGCACCGAGCACGTCGTCAGGTCGAGGCCGCCGGCGGCGAGGTCCTGCATCGCAGGGGCTGCGCCGTTCGAGGGCACCCAGGCGACCTGGTTGGCGGGCAGGCCCATTGCCTGCATCCAGCCGACCAGCGCCAGATGCCAGATGCCGCCCTGGCCGGTGCCGGAGGCCTTGAACTTGCCGGGGGGCGCCGCCTTGATCGCGTCGGCAAGTTCCTTGACGGTCTTGTAGGGCGAGGAGGACGAGACCTGGATGCCGGGCGGATCCTCGTTCATCAGCGCCAGCGGGGTGTAGCTCTTCGGTGTCAGCTCGGTCAGGCCCTGCCAGTGCATCATCGAGATTTCGACCGTGAGCATGCCGATGGTGTAACCGTCGGGTTGCGCGGTCGCGATCGCGCTATGGCCGACCACGCCGGAGCCGCCGGTGCGGTTGACCACGTTGAAGGGCTGGCCGAGGTCCTTCTCCAGCAGCGCGGCGACGATGCGCGCGGTGGCGTCGGTGCCGCCGCCGGCACCCCAGGGTACGATCACGGTGACCGGGCGCGCCGGATAGGCTTGCGCAAGTGCGGGCTTGAAGCCGAAAGCGGCGGATGCCGCGGCTGCAGCGGTCGAAGCCGCAAAGGTGCGGCGCGAAATCTTGGACATCGAATGGCCTCCCAGCGGCGCCCGTGACGCCGGGCGCTCTTGTCAATGGAGGCATTCTAGTCGGCTTTACGGCGCCGCTGCAAGGTAGCGCTACCAAGGGATCGCGAGGCTGTGTGGAGGAAGCGTCGAATCGGACCGGGGCGGTCGGAAATCGGGTGGGTTTAGCCCGCGCGAGCAGCCAACGTCGGCGCGCAACGAAAAACCAAAGGCAAGCTATCGATGACCCAAGCCTATTACAGCGCCGTGCTGGACCACCCGCTGGACGACGTCTGGTCGCTGATCCGCGATTTCAACAACTATCCCGCCTATATCGACGGTGTGAGCGAGAGTGTGATCGAAGACGACAAGCGTGGCGACGAAGTCGGCGCCATCAGGCGCTTCTGCTATCTCGGAAACTGGATCCGCCAGCGTCTGGTCGATCACTCGGACCGACAGCACACACTGACCTATGCCGGTCTCGAACCGCTGCCCTATCCGCAAGACGATGCCGCGCGGAATCCGGCGCCGACGCGCTATCAAGGCACCATGCATCTGCGCCCGATCATCGAAGGGGACCGCACCCTGATCGAATGGTCGGTCGCGCTGGAGACCGAAACTGCGGATGCTGATCGCTGGCAGGCGCTGTTTGCGTCCTGGATCCCCGATTGGACGGATTCCCTTGCACGGACGTTGGCTCGCGCCCGTCCGCGCTCCGGCTAGAGACCGGTCACGGCTCGTCCGAGTCGCCCTTCGGTCGCGCGCCACCGAATATGCGCGCGCCTTCCGCGGCAAGGTAAGGCTTCAACGTCTCCCACGGCACGAAGGCGACATACTCGCCTTCGGCGTAAGCGCCGACGGCGTAGGGCGGATAGTGGAAGGTCAGCCCTGAGCTCTTGCCCGCCTCAGTCGATGGCGCGAGCGTGACCGCGCCGATCTTGAGCAGGCGCGGCTCCACGGACTTGAACCACTCGTCGGTCGCGGTCTCGCCGGCGCCGCGCTTCGTCTTCTCGTCCTTCAGCGAAGCAACGATGGCCTTCACCATGGCCTGCATGGTCGTCCCGTCGTCGGCCGTCTCGGTGAAGAACGGGCGTATCGAGATGCGCTTCTTGCCGGCCTTGTCCCACAGGATCGTGTTCACGTCCGAGTTGGGATGTGCACCGCCTGTGTTCATGTAGTCGTTGCGCAGGACGCTGACGTAGCGGTCGGCAACGACGGAGCGCGTTTCATATTTGCGCTCGAAACTCCAGCGGCCGTCCCTGAAGAACTGCGGATCGGACTTGCGTGCGGCGGCAGCTTCGACCGCGTTCTTGTCGAGCCATTTCTTGCCTTCGGTGAGGCAATCCGCCGCCAGCGCCGCATCCGCCTTGATCCTGTCGTCGAGAAAGACGCGCGCCTCGATGCTCCTGGTCTTGACGACGGCATCGGGCATGGGGTCGGCGGCGCGGGCAGGACCGAACAGCGCCCCGCAGACAAAGGCGACAGCGAACGCGCGCATCGACGTCGGCGCGAGGAACATCATGCAAATCCTTTTCGACGTGAAACAGACCGCGAAGCTACTCTGCCGCCTCGCTATGCCCGAGCCGGGCGTTCAGCTTCCGGATCAGCTCCTCGGCGGCGGCCGCAATCACGGTCCCCGGCGGGAAAATGGCTTCGGCACCGGCGGCGTAGAGCGCGTCGTAATCCTGTGGCGGCACCACGCCGCCGACGATGATCATGATGTCGTCGCGGCCCTGCTTCTTCAGCGCGGCTTTCAGTTCCGGCACCGCGGTGAGATGGGCGGCCGCCAGCGAGGAGACGCCGAGGATGTGGACGTCGTTCTCGACTGCCTGCCGCGCGGCTTCGTCGGCCGTGGCAAAAAGTGGCCCGATGTCGACGTCGAAGCCGATATCGGCGAAGGCCGAGGCGATCACCTTCTGGCCGCGGTCGTGGCCGTCCTGGCCGATCTTGGCGACCAGGATGCGCGGGCGGCGGCCCTCGGCCTCCTCGAAGGCGTCGATCAACGCCTGAACCTTCTCGACCTGGCTGCCCATGCTGGACGCCTCCCGCTTGTAGACGCCGGTGATGGACTTGATCTCGGCGCGATGGCGGCCGAACACTTTCTCCAGAGCGTCCGAAATCTCGCCGACGGTCGCCTTGGCGCGGGCGGCGTCGATCGCGAGCGCGAGCAAATTGCCGTTGCCTTCGCCGGCCGAGCGCGTCAGCGCGGCGAGCGCGGCATCGACGTCCGTCTGGTTGCGTTCGGACTTGAGCCGCTTGAGCTTGTCGATCTGAAGCCGGCGGACATTGGTGTTGTCGACCTTCAGGATGTCGATCGGGACCTCGTCGGTCGGCTTGTACTTGTTGACGCCGATCACCGCCTGCCTGCCGGCATCGATCCGCGCTTGCGTCTTCGCCGAGGCCTCCTCGATGCGCAGTTTAGGCACGCCGGCTTCGATCGCCTTGGCCATGCCGCCGAGTTCCTCGACCTCCTGGATATGGCCCCAGGCCTTGGCGGCTAGGTCACGCGTGAGCCGCTCGACATAATACGAGCCGCCCCAGGGATCGATGATGCGGGTGGTGCCGCTCTCCTGCTGCAGGAAGAGCTGGGTGTTTCGGGCAATGCGCGCCGAGAAGTCGGTCGGCAGCGCCAGCGCTTCGTCCAGCGCGTTGGTGTGCAGCGACTGCGTGTGGCCTTGGGTGGCCGCCATCGCCTCCACCGTCGTGCGCATCACGTTGTTGAAGACGTCCTGCGCCGTCAGCGACCAGCCCGAGGTTTGGCTATGCGTGCGCAGCGACAGCGAGCGCGGATCCTTCGGGTTGAAGGGCTTGAGCAGTTTCGCCCAGAGCAGGCGCGCCGCGCGCAGCTTGGCGACCTCCATGAAGAAGTTCATGCCGATCGCCCAGAAGAACGACAGCCGCGGCGCGAAGCGGTCGACGTCGAGCCCTGCGGCAAGGCCGGCGCGTAAGTATTCGACGCCGTCAGCGAGCGTATAGGCGAGCTCGAGATCCTGCGTCGCGCCGGCCTCCTGCATGTGATAGCCGGAGATCGAGATCGAATTGTACTTGGGCATCCTCGTTGAGGTGAACGCAAAGATGTCCGAGATGATCCGCATCGAGGGCGCGGGCGGATAGATATAGGTGTTGCGCACCATGAACTCTTTCAGGATGTCGTTCTGAATGGTGCCTGACAGTTTTTCCGGCGGCACGCCCTGTTCCTCGGCGGCGGCGACGTAGAGCGCGAGGATCGGCAGCACCGCGCCGTTCATGGTCATGGACACGCTCATCTGGTCGAGCGGGATGCCTGCGAACAGCGTGCGCATGTCGTAGATGGAATCGATGGCGACGCCGGCCATGCCGACGTCGCCGCCAACGCGCGGATGATCGGAGTCATAGCCACGATGGGTGGCAAGATCGAACGCGACCGAGAGACCCTTTTGCCCCGCCGCCAGGTTGCGGCGGTAAAACGCGTTGGAATCCTCCGCCGTGGAGAACCCGGCATATTGCCTGACCGTCCAGGGCTGGTTGACATACATGGTCGGGTAGGGGCCGCGCAGGTAGGGCGCGATGCCCGGATAGGTCTCGAGAAAATCGAGCCCGGCCAGATCAGCCTCGCCATAGGCAGGCTTCACCAGAATGCCCTCGGGCGTCAGCCAGGGCTCGGCGCTGTCGACAGGCGCTGCAGTGGTCGCCCTCTCGAAGGCGACATCGGCAAAGTTCGGAATGCGGCTCATGGCTTCAACCATATCATCAATCATGATCCGGATGCTGATGGCTGACGATCGTTGCCATCTTCTCCGGTCCGTAATTCTGCTGCGTGGTCTGGCTCGGCAGATTGGCGATGCCGACCACCCAGCCGAGGCGGGATTCAGTGCCGAACTGGCGCGTCGGGATCACCCGGTCGGGGCGATCGAAGGCCCCGGTCATGATCTCGATGCGGTCGCCGTCGATGCGGCCGAAGCTCAGTGGCGTGCCGCAGGCAGCGCAAAAGCCGCGCTCGGCGATCGAGGAGGAGCGGAAGAACGACGGCTGCCCCTTGGTCCAGGCGAATTCCGTCTTGTTGATGTCGGCAAAGGAGGCGAACGGCGCGCCGGCCGCCTTCTGGCACATCCGGCAATGGCAGATCGAGATCCTGTTCGGCGCCGTCATGACCGCAAAGCGCACCGCGCCGCATTGGCAGCCGCCGGTGAGAACGGGTTTGCTGGTGTCGGTCATGGCTGCTCCATCCGTCGGTAGGCGTCCTGCAGTGTCGCAAGCGCATCGCCTCCGGCGAAGACAAAGCCCGTGACGCCGGCGGCCCGTAGCGTCGCCTCGGCATCCGCCGGGCGACCTGCCAGATAGATAAGCTGGCTGCCTGCGGTTTGCAGGGCCTTTGCCGCGCTTTCGGCGTGTTCCGCATAGACTTTGTCGCTGGAACAAAGACAGGCAATCTCGGCGCCGGAGGCCTTGAACGCGGCGCCCAGCCTCGCCGGATCGGCAAAGCCCTCGCTGTCGATAGCCTGGATGCCGCCGGCTTCGAAGAAGCTCTTCGCAAAAGTCGCGCGCGCGGTGAAATCGGCGGGCGTGCCGATGTTGGCCAGGAACACCCTTGGCCGTGCGCCCCGCGCCTCCAACATCGTGTCGGACTTGTTGCGCAGCGCCTCGAACGGTTCCGCGAGACGGATCGGCGGCAGCGCCTCGAACTTGTATTTTTGTTCGCCGTAGGGTGGGAGCGCGATCGGCGTTGCCTTGAGGACGATGGCTTCGCTCTCATGCAGGTTCGGAAATTCGCTGGCGCCGGTCAGCACGTCGCGGCGCTTTGCGATGTTGACCTCGCGCGCCTTGCGCGTGGCCGTGACCCTGCTCTGGAACACGCCCTGCTGAAGTGCCGCGAAGGCGCCGCCGGCCTTCTCGCTCTCCTGGAATAGCGCCCAGGCCGCTTCGCAGAGCTGCGCCGTCAGCGTCTCGATGCCGCCGCTGCCCGCCGCGGGATCGCTGACCTTGGCGAGGTTGCTTTCTTCCAGCAGCAGAAGCTGGGTGTTGCGCGCCACGCGCCGCGCGAACGGATCAGGCAGGCCGAGCGCCAGCGTGTGCGGCAGCACGGTGATCGCGTTGGCGCCGGCGAGGCCCGCTGCAAAAGTGGCGATGGTCGCGCGCAGCATGTTTACGTAAGGGTCGCGCTGCGTCAGCATGCGCCAAGCCGTATCGGCGGCGATGAACAGCGGCTTGGGCGTCAGTCCGCAAGCCGTTTCGATGCGCGCCCACAGCAGCCGCAGCGCGCGGATCTTGGCCATGGTGAGGAACTGGTCGGCATCGGCGGCAAGCCTCGCATAGACCATGCCCTGCGCGGCCTCCAGGGGAACGCCCGCGCCTTCGATCGCGCGCAGATAAGCAATGCCGCAGGCAAGCACGAAGGCGAGTTCCTGCACTTCCGAACCACCGGCGTCATGAATCACGCGTCCGTCGGCAGAGGCAAACGGCCCCTTGAAGCCGAGCCCCGCGAGGCCCTGGATGGCGCCGGTGATTGCGGGAGCGATCTCCTCCCAGGTGTAGGGGGTGTGGCCCCACACCGCGCCTGCCGCAAGCGGATCGAGCCCGAAGCGGATGTTGCAGGCGGCGGGATCGAGGCCTGCGCTCTTCACGTATTCTGCGACATGGATCGCGGCCATCCGCGACTGCGGTCCGATCTCGAGCTCGATGCCGATGCCGGCGTCGAGATGGATATCCTGCAAGACCTTTGCCACCGCCTCGGCCGAAGGTTCCAGGCCGAAACCGCGCGCAGCATTGGCGCCGGCAAACGCCAACGCAAGCCCGGTCGCACCGTTCTCCAGATCCTGCAGGGCCTGCGCATTTGCGAGCGCCGCATCAGGATGGTCGATCCGCTGCACGACCTGCCAGGGCGCAGCCAGGGGCCTGCCCACCAACGGCGCAACACCCTTCGCGCGCGGATAGAGCGGTTCGATCTTGATGCCGTCATAGGTCTTGCCGACCAACTTCTCGAACGGCGCGCCCTTCAGCACGCCGTCGACCAGCTTGCGCCAGTCTTCGACGGTGGCCTTGGGAAAATCCGCCGCCAGCGGCAGGTCGTCAGTCACGGAGGTCATGCGGCGCGAGGCTCCCGAACGTCTTGTTATTCGCAGGCGAAATTGCCATGGCGGACCGGTCCTGAAAACGGTTGTTTTTGGTTAACCGGTATCCGGAAGCCGCTCAATGCCTTGCGTCGAGACGCTGGCAAGGCCGTCGCTCACACGAATGCCCGAGATCACGCGCTCGGGTGCGATTTCGGCCAACGGCACCAGCACGAAGGCGCGCTCGAACAGGCGCGGATGCGGCAGCGTCAGGTCGGGCTTCTGCAGGGACACGTCGTCGTAGGCGATCATGTCGAGATCGAGCGTGCGCGGTCCCCAGCGCCGCTCCTTGGTTCGCGTGCGGCCGAATTTCTGCTCGACTTTTTGCAGCACGAACAGAAGCGCGTGCGGATCGAGACCGGTCTCGATCTCGATGCAGGCATTGACAAAGGGATCCTGGCTCTCATCGCCCCAGGGCGGGGTGGCGTAGTCCGAGGAGCGCGCGATCAGCGCGCCCTGCGCCATGCCGCAGATATGAGTGATCGCCTTGCGGAAGGTCGCGCGGACATCGCCGACATTGCCGCCGAGTGCGATCAGCACGCTTCCCATTTCAGGGGTGCCGCGAGCGTGTCAGCACGATGCCGACGTCGTCGAAGATCGCGGCGATCGGCGCATGCGGCTTGTGGACGGTGATCTTGACAGCGCGGATGCGCGGGAATTTCGACAGGATGGCATCGGCCACCGCTCCGGCCGCGCGCTCCAGGAGCTTGTAATTGGTGTTCTTGAAGGCCGCGGTCGTCGTCGCGACGACGTCGGCGTAGGACACGGTGTCCGACAGCCGATCGCTGCGCGACGGCTCCGACAGGTCGGTATAGAGCTCGAGATCGATGACGAAGCGCTGGCCGACCTCGGTCTCGTGGTCCATCACGCCGTGGCGGGCATGGATCGACAGGCCGGTGACGAAGATCGTATCGGTCATGGCTTGCTCTCGATGGCATGCGCCACCCGCAGCGCCTGCAGGGTTTCGGCGACGTCATGGGTCCGGATGATCCTGGCGCCGCGCTGGGCGGCAATCAGATGCGCCGCGATCGAACCGGCCAGCCGCTCCGATGGCTCCGACGGCGACACCGAGGCGATGAAGCGTTTTCGCGAGGCGCCGACGAGGATCGGCAAGCCGAACATGTCGAGTTCGCGCAAGCGCGCCAGCGCGGTCATGCTCTGCTCGACAGTCTTGCCGAACCCGATCCCGGGATCGAGCACGATTTTGTCGCGCGCGATGCCTGCCTTTGCGGCAACATCCAGCGAACGCAGGAAGAACGCCTTCATGTCAGCGACGATGTCGATGGTGGGATCGACGCTGTCACGGTTGTGCATGACGATCACGGGAGCGCCTCTCGCGGCGATCAGGGGCGCCATGCCGGCGTCGCCCTGCAGGCCCCAGACGTCGTTGGCGATCGCCGCGCCCTGCGCGAGCGCGAAGGCCACCACCTCCGCCTTCATGCTGTCGATCGAGACGGGCACGCCGAGCGCCACCACCTCGGGCAGCACCGGCTTCAACCGCGCCAACTCTTCCGCCGCCGTAACAGGCCGGGCGCCCTTGTAGGGCCGGGTGGACTCGGCGCCGATATCGATGATGTCGACACCGTCCGCGATCATCGCCCGAGCCCGCGCCAGCGCCAGCGCCGGCGCGATGAACGCGCCACCGTCGGAGAAGGAATCCGGGGTGATGTTGAGCACGCCCATGACCGCAGGAATGGGCCGCCCCACGAGCGTCCGCAGCACCTCGAACCGGGCCGAGCCGGCCGGCTTGACGGAAGGGGAGGGCGAGGCGTTCATGCGTCCGCTTTGCGCGGTCGCAAAGGGGGTGTCAAGACCAACACCCCCGGTCATTGCCCGCGAAGGCGGGCAACCCGGTATTCCGAGGGAGTGCGGTGCTACGAGGAGCTACGGCGTACTGGATCCCCGCCTTTTCGCGTGGCATGACATCGACGGTTCAGGCCGTAAATCGAGCGCCGCGACCGTCCGCGCTAATACGTAATCTTCGGCGGCAGCTTCTTGGCCTTTGCGATGATGTCGCCGACCGACTTCTCGGAAGGCAGCACGCGGACAAGCTTCTTCTTCTCGTTGGCCTCGCGCATGCTCTGCGCCAACCTTGCCGGATTTCGATAGGCGAGCTCGCGCACGGTGGTGACGCCGGCGGCGCGAACCAGCCCGACCTTGGCTCGGCCCATGCCGGGGATGCGCATGTAGTCGGAGACGTTGGCCCATTCCAGCAATTGCTGCTCGCTGATGCCGGTCTTGGCCGAAAGGGCCTTGCGGCCCTTCACGGTGGAGGCGGCTTCGAGCAACGCGTCGGTCGTGCGGATGCCCTGCGCCTTCAGCTTGTTGGCGGCAAAGGCCGGCAGGCCCTCAATCTCGGAGATCGGATATGTCATGATACTCGATGTGAAAAGCGTCGCTCAGGCGAACTGGCTGAGGCCCGGCGTCCCCGCGATGATCTTGCCCATCTGATCCGCTCCGATTTTGTCTCGCCCGTAGCGGAAAAGTTCACGGGCGACGTTCTGTATGTCGGACATGCCGAGGCCGAGGCCCATCAGGCGCGTGCCCACCGCCATCAAGCCGCCGCCCATCAGTCGGGACAAGCCGCCGCCGCTCTTCGAAGCCTCGATGGCGGCTTCCGCTCCGGGAATCTGGTCGATCAGGGCTTGCACGCTCTCGGAAGGACCCTCGCTGCGGAGGAAGCCCAGGATAATGCCGACCGTTTTTTCAGCCACAGCATCATCTATGCTGGCGTTTGTCGCCAGCCGTCCGATCAGCTCGTCCATAAAACCCGCCCCTCAACCGGTTTACGTGCCGGAGTTTTGCTTTCGAAAACGATCTTGAGCCGGTGTGATGTGAATTTCAAGCGAGGAACGCACGCGCCGCCGCGATTCATCTTCGAACCCGTGAAAGGTGTTGCAACCATGCAAGAGCGGAGATGGAATCGGCGAAAAATTACCGCGTTGCGAACAGCTCGTTCCTACTTTCGGCTGATGCTGTCCGCCCTTATCCGACAATGTCGCATGTTCGGAGCGCGTTGAATGGTTTTAATCGATGCGAAACATGCGTTAAACTACGGAACTGGCGCATTCGAGTTTCAATACGCGAAACTCCGTAGAGAGATCAGAGACAATAATGACCGCACAGGACAGCAAGCTCGGCGATACCGACGGCAAGATCTTCGTCGGCAAGGGAGACGAGCAGGCTTGGCTGACGCTGGCGCTCGCCAATCGCCACGGCCTCGTCACGGGTGCAACTGGAACCGGCAAGACCGTGTCGCTGCAAGTGATGGCGGAAGGATTCGCGCGCGCCGGTGTTCCTGTCTTCGCGGCCGACATAAAGGGCGACCTCGCCGGTATCTCCGAGCCCGGCGAGGCCAAGGATTTCATCGTCAAGCGCGCCACCGAAATGGGGTTGTCGTTCCAGCCCGACCAGTTCTCGACCGTGTTCTGGGACGTCTTCGGCGAGCAGGGCCACCCCGTGCGCGCGACCGTCACCGAAATGGGACCGCTGCTGCTCGCGCGCATGCTCGACCTGAACGATGTGCAGGAAGGTGTGCTCAACGTTGCCTTCCGTGTCGCCGACGAGAATGGTCTGCCATTGTTGGACATGAAGGATCTGCGGTCGCTGTTGGATGCGATCGTTCCCGCCGGCGGCAAGAAGGGAGCGGATGCCGAGGAAGATCCGTTTGCCGAGATCCGGAAGGCCGCGCAGAGCTTCGGCAATGTCAGCAAGGCGACGGTGGGCACCATTCAACGCCAGCTGCTGGTGCTGGAAAACCAGGGCGGAACGAAATTCTTCGGTGAGCCGGCGCTGGAGCTGAAGGACTTCATGAAGACCGATAGCGACGGTCGCGGCATCGTCAACATCCTGGTTGCCGACAAGCTGATGGAGAGCCCCAGGCTCTATGCGACCTTCCTGTTGTGGTTGCTGTCGGAGTTGTTTGAGGAATTGCCGGAAGCCGGCGATCTGCCGAAGCCAAAATTGGTGTTCTTTTTCGACGAGGCGCATCTGCTGTTCAACGACGCGCCGAAGGCACTGATGGACAAGATCGAACAGGTGGTTCGCCTGATCCGTTCGAAGGGCGTCGGCGTCTATTTCGTCACCCAGAATCCCATCGACGTGCCGGACAAGGTGCTGGCCCAGTTGGGCGGTCGCGTGCAGCATGCGCTGCGCGCCTTCACGCCGCGCGACCAGAAGGCAGTCGCCGCTGCGGCGCAGACCTTCCGGCCCAACCCGAAGCTCGACACTGCCAAGGTGATCACGGAGCTCGGCAAGGGCGAGGCGCTGGTGTCCTTCCTCGAGGGCAACGGCACGCCTTCGATGGTGGAGCGGGTGATGATCCGGCCGCCGTCGGCCCGCATCGGACCGATCACGCCCGAGGAGCGCAAGACGATCATGAGCAGGAGTCCGGTGAAAGGCAAATACGATACCGCAGTGGATCGCGAGTCCGCCAGTGAGATGCTGCAGAAGCGCGTGGCCGGCACGGCTGCGCCTGCCGACGCACAAAATGGTGGAGCCGGCGGCGGCATCCTCGGCCAGATCGGCACGATCGTCGGCACCATCTTCGGCACCAACGTCAAGCGCGGCCGCCTGTCGACCGGCCAGGTCATTGCGCGGGACGTGACGCGGTCGGTGACCAACCAGGTGATCGGCGGTTTGGCCGCCAATGTCGGCAAGTCGATCGGCGGCCAGCTCGGCGGCTCGATCGGTCGCACGCTGGTCCGCGGCGCGCTCGGTGGATTGCTGCGGCGGTAGGCAGACCGCCCGGCAGGAAGGCAATTTGGCCGTCGGCGCCCATCGACCTCTCCCCCTCATCTGATCCTGATTTGCGAGGTTCGCAGGTACACATTCAGGTGAGGGGACTCTCCAAGCCTCTGCCGGTCTGTTACGTCCTGTTTCGCCGCCGCACAGGACCGCATTGTGACCACGCCCGCACCGTATCCCAAGCCCGACGCACCCAGACGCTTCTCGCCACGCGCGCCGCTCGACCTGCTTTTTCTGTTCTGCTGCATCCTCCTGACGGCCGACGTGCTCGTCCCCGAGATCTTCGGCCGCGGCAAGACCAAGGACTATCTGCTCTGGTACTGGGCGGGGCAGCAGGTGCTGGACGGCGCGCCGCTTTATCCTGCCACGCCGCAGGGTTATTTCGACTTCATCTATCCGCCGCTCCCGGCGATCCTGCTGGCGATCCCGAGCTGGTTCGGCAAGATTCCGCTTTATGTCGTCCTGTCGATCCTGAACGCCGTGGCGTGGTGGTACACCGGGGCGCTCTCCCAGGTCATGACCGGCTCGGACCGCGCGCCGGCTCCCTGGCTGGAAGCGCTGCCGGCCGTCGTCACCGTCACCTTCGTGTTCGACATGTT
Source organism: Bradyrhizobium sp. (assembly GCA_035575945.1). Classification (GTDB taxonomy): domain Bacteria; phylum Pseudomonadota; class Alphaproteobacteria; order Rhizobiales; family Xanthobacteraceae; genus Bradyrhizobium. The sequence continues at coordinate 59,339 of DATLXF010000035.1, forward strand.
CGATCTCGGGCAGCCGAACCTCCTGCTGCTGGCGATGATGCTCTATGGTTTCTGGAGCTTGCGGCATCAGCGGTCGTGGCTCGCCGGCTCCATGTTCGCACTCGCCGCCGCCATCAAGGTGTTTCCGATCGCCGTGCTGCCCTATCTGCTGTGGCGACGGAAGTGGGTTGCCCTCGTCAGCACGATCGCCTTCACCGGCATCCTGCTCTATGTCGTGCCGGCGCCGATCCGTGGCTTCGAACGCAACGCGACCGAACTTGCCACCTGGTACCAGGGCATGGTCGGCACGAACTCGGAAAAGGGCTTCGGCCAGCGTGATGAGCAGAACTGGTCGTGGGTCAACCAGTCCCTCATCGCGGTCACGCATCGCCTGGTCCGGCCGATCAACTACAATCAGGATGATCCCAAGAAGCCGCCGCGCACGATGAACGTGATCGACGTCGACTACCGCACGGCGAACTGGATCGTGCTCGCGGTGTCGGCGCTGCTCGGGCTCGCCTTTGTCGCCATCATGCCGCGGCAATCGCGGCGAACGGCGCGCTCCGATGCCGAGGAGCTCGGCATCCTGTTCTGCCTGATGACGGTCGCCTCGCCGCTGGCCCGGCAATACTATTTCATGTGGCTGTTCTTTCCGATAACGGTCCTGACGCATCGCGCGGCCTTCGACACGCGGGCGCGCGTGCGCCTGGGAACCCGGCTCGCGCTCGGCGCGGCGGGGATGCTCATGCTGCTGTCGCTGCCCTGGTTTCCCATCGTCATTCAGGCCTGGGGCAACAACCTCGCTGCGACCGCCGTCCTCGCAGGGTGCCTCGCCTGGCACATCAGGAATCCGCCGGTTGCGGCTAGCTCCGATGCTCCGCTGGCGCTAAAACCCGGGACCTCTTGAGAGCCAACAATCAGGATCCCGATCATGGCCAATGCGCAGCTCCAATCCGTGCTCGACCACATCGACAAGGATTTCGATAACAGCCTGGAGCGCTTGTTCTCGTTGTTGCGGATCAAGTCGATCTCGGCCGATCCGGCCTTTGCGCATCACTGCAAGGGGGCGGCCGAGCATCTCGCCAGGGACATCGCCAGTTTCGGTGTCGCGACCGAGGTGCGTCCGACCGCGGGCCATCCCGCCGTCGTCGGCAAGACCGGCGCGGGCGGGCGGCCGCACGTGCTGTTCTACGGCCATTACGACGTGCAGCCGGTCGATCCGCTCGATCTCTGGCACCGTCCTCCGTTCGAGCCCGTCGTCACCGACCATGCCGACGGCCGCAAGATCATCGTCGCGCGCGGCGCCGAGGACGACAAAGGCCAGGTGATGACCTTCGTCGAGGCCTGCCGCGCCTGGAAGAAGGTGACGGGCTCTCTGCCGGTCGACGTCACCTTCCTGATCGAAGGCGAGGAGGAGGTCGGCTCGAAGAATTTCGTACCCTTCATCGAGGCCAACAAGGACGAGTTCAAGGCTGACTACGCGCTGGTCTGCGACACCGGCATGTGGGATCGCAACACGCCGGCGATCACGACCTCGCTGCGCGGCCTGCTGTACGAAGAGCTGAAGATCACCGCCGCCAATCGCGATCTGCATTCCGGCGTTTATGGCGGCACCGCGATGAACCCGATCCGCCTGCTCACGAAGATCCTGGGCGGCCTGTTCGACGACGACAACCGCATCACCATCCCGGGCTTCTATGACGGCGTGAAGGATACGCCGCCCGACATCCTGGAGCGCTGGAAGAAGCTCGATTTCACGCCCGAGACCTTTCTCAAGCCGGTCGGCTTGTCGCTCCCGGCGGGCGAAAAGGGCAGGCTCCTGGTCGAGCAGGCCTCGACGCGGCCGACCTGCGACGTCAACGGCATCTGGGGCGGCTATATCGGCGAGGGCTCCAAGACGGTGATCCCCTCGCATGCCTCGGCCAAGGTCTCGTTCCGCCTGGTCCAGGGCCAGGACCCGCAAAGGATCCGCAAAGCCTTCCGCGACTACGTGACGGCGCGGATCCCGGCAGACTGCAAGGTCGAGTTCGGCGACCACTCCGCCGGGCCCGCGATCGCGCTCGACTGGACCATGAAGCCGCTTGCCGCCGCCAGCAAGGCGTTGACCGAGGAATGGGGCAAGGAGACCGTGTTGATGGGCTCCGGCGCCTCGATCCCGATCGTCGCCGATTTCAAGCGCACGCTCGGCCTCGATTCACTGCTGGTGGGGTTTGGCCTCGACGACGACAACATCCACTCGCCGAACGAGAAATACGACCTGCAGAGCTTCCACAAAGGCATCCGCTCCTGGGCGAGAATCCTCGCCGCATTGGCCGAGGTGAAATAGCGCGAGGTGCCGTAGGGTGGATTAGCCGAAGGCGTGATCCACCAACCGATGCGCCTGCTCCGAGAGAAGAGATGGATTACGCTTCGCTAATCACCCTACGAAGTTCACGAAACAAAAACGCCGCCCGGGATTGGGCGGCGTTTCATTCCAAAAGGCGTAGAGGTTCGTTGGGCGCTACTCTACACCAGATCCCGGAAATCTCAAGACCTGTAGCCCGGAAGCTCGCGGTCGAGCTTGCGCAGCAGCGGCGGCCACACCAGCGTGGTGGCGCGCAGCTCGGCGCGGTCGCGGTTGGCGAGCAGCTCGGTGTTCTTCTCGATCGCGATGTCCTCGACCGGATAGACCGGCGTTCCCAGCGCGCGCGTGCGCACCTGCATCGAGCAGGCGCGCTCCAGGTGATACATGCGCTCGAAGGCGGAGGCGACCGAGCGGCCGACCGTCAGCGTGCCGTGGTTGCGCAGCAGCATGTGGTTGTGGTCGCCGAGGTCCTTCTGCAGCCGCGGCCGCTCGTCGTGATCGAGCGCGATGCCTTCATAGTCGTGATACGCGAGGTCGTGGGTGACGAGCTGCGCGGTCTGGTTCAGCGGCAGCAGGCCTTCTGCGCTGCTCGACACCGCGGTGCCGTCGAGGGTGTGGAGATGCAGCACGCAGATCGCGTCCTCGCGCACCTCGTGGATCGCCGAATGGATGGTGAAGCCGGCCGGGTTGATGCTGTACTCGCTCTCGGTGAGCTGGTTGCCGTGCAGGTCGACCTTGACGAGGCTGGACGCGGTGATCTCGTCGAACATCAGCCCGTAGGGATTGATGAGGAAGTGATGGTCGGGACCGGGCACGCGCGCCGAGATGTGGGTGTCGACCAGATCGTCCCAGCCGTACAGCGCGACCAGGCGATAGCAGGCGGCGAGATTGACCCGTTGCTGCCACTCCGCCTCGGTCATATTGGAGGGCACTTCCCTCAGGTGGGCTTCTGCTGGCGGCATGGCTGGTCTCTCCGGAACATCGTTGTTGCGGAGCGAGAGCGTAGTCGGAGGCGAGACCGGCAGCAAGGCGCCCCGGGAGCGCGGCAGGCCAGCGTCGCCCGCATGCTTGTCCGCCGCGGCCTGAGGAGCGAAGGCGATAGGGTGGAGAGGTTGTTACGGTGCCGGGATCGACAGCAGGCCGGAAATGGCGCGGCCGCGGATGTCGTAGACGCGGGCGAACACCACGTCGTCGCGCTTGATCTCGACCATCACGGGCGCGGTGAGGCCCTTGCAGTAGAACTCGCCGAGCGTCATGGCGAAATCGGCGGCGTTGGAATCCCAGCCGATGGTGAAGTCGGGCCCGAGCGCGACCTGGGCCGGACGCTGCGGACCGCAGACCGCGACCTTCCATTTGCGGTTTGCAGGCGGCACTTCCTGGCGCTCGACCAGTTGCTCGCGCAATTCGTCGGAGGCCTGCTTCAGGGCGAGTCCCCAATAGTCCAGCATGAAACGGTCGTCGGCGCCGCGGACGGTGCCCGCGATGTGGTTGAAATGAGTGTATTGATAGGGATGCAGCCGGATCATCTCGGCGAGCGGAAGCGCGAGGCCGAAGCAGAACGTCGCCAGCACCACGGGCTGCCAGGTGCGGTGATTGGCGCGCAGGCGCTCCATGGTCCAGGCGAAAGCGACGCCGCCGAGCACCGCCATCGGCGGAATCACGAACACGAAATGGCGGATGCCGTTGTAGAGCGCCGGGCGCTTCACCATCGCGATCACGAGTGGCAGCGTGGCAGCCAGCGTCAGCATCAGGAGGATGGTCTTGCGGCGCGCCGGAACCTCGCGCCGCGGCAGCATGGCGAAGGTGCTGAACACGGCGCCCGCCGTCAGCACCAGCATCACCTCGGGCAGCTGCAGTGCGAACAGCGTCGGCAAATAGGACCAGGGCATGTCCGGGACCGACACGATCGCGCCGTCGAACATCTCCTTCCACGGCTTCTCGAAGAAATGCGAGAAGTAGGTCAGCGCCTCGAAGGGATTGCCGGGCCGCATGATCGACCACGGCCAGATCAGGCCCATCACGAGGTAGCCGAGCACGAGGCCGGGCAGCAGCACATAGACGACGTGGGCGAAGCGGCGGACCGACTCGCGCAAACCTTCGTTGCGCAATTCTTCCAGCAATAGCGGCATGAAGCCGACCATGGCGTAGACTAGCGCGAGGCCGCCGAGAACGCGGCAGCCGAGCGCTAGGCCGGCACCCAGGCCGACGATGAGGATCGTGCGCGGCGACGGCTGCGGGTATTCCTCGGCGAGCCGGACGAGGCCGAGCATCAGGATGATCATGGCCACCGCGAAGGGCGCATCCTTCGGGTTCATGAACATGTGGCCGTAGAAGATCGGGCAGAGCGCGAGCAGGAGGAGGGCGGCAAGACCGGCAAGCGGGCCGCCGACGCGGCGGCCGAGCCGCCACGTCACCGCAAGCCCGACCACGCCGACGATGGCACCGACCAGGCGGCGCGTCTCGAACAGTTCGAGCGGGATGACCTTGTGCAGAAGGGCCGCGACCATGTCGAAGCCGCCGCCATACATGTAGAGATTGGCGAAGGAGAGCGCCGCTGTGTCCTTGAAGCCGGAACCGAACATGCGCAGCAGCAGGTCGGCGTATTCAGCGTGGGTGTAGTCGTCCCAGCCGAGCCCGTAGTCGCGGAAGGTCAAGCCTGCGATGACGGCGACCGCGGCCAGCACCAGCATCGCGAGATCGTCGCAAGTCCGCTCGATCGAGCGACCCAAAGGGGTGTCGATCGCCGACGTCGTGATGGATGTCATCGCTATTGGTGCCCCGGAATCCCTCTTGACCCTGCTGGTGCGCGCGGGCCTGCTCCCCGGAGTCCGTATAGCGCAGTTCCATTACCAAGTAATTGGGCATTATGGCTAAATTCCTGATGCGACGCAGCAATTCCGACTGGGAGCAATTCCGGCGAACGAGAGAGCAGCCTCAGCCCTAACCAGTCGCAGCTGAAGGGAATGTGAATAAGTCACTGATTTCCTTCCCTTTAGGAACGCGGCCCAGAATTGGCCGTTGGCGTGGAACATCGTATGACGGTATCGTGGCGTAGCGGTTGTCGCGGTGGATGCGCGGCCGGGGGTGAAGTTCGATGAATTTGGCATTGCTGATCGTGGGGATCTGCGCCGCCCTGGCGGGTCTCCTCGCGGTCGTTTTCGGCCTGACGATCAGGGAATTCAGCCTCGGTGGCACCCTCATAATCTCCGGCACCATTGGCGTCTGCTCCGGATTGTTACTGGTCGGCCTGCATCTGGTGCTGCTTGAACTGAAAGCCATCGCGCGCGGGCTGGCCGGTGTGGTGGCGCCCACCGAGGTCCGGGTCAGGCCCGTGCTGCCGGGTCTTGCCGCGCCCGGCGCCGGCGCAGCCGACCCGGTCGCTGCAGGCACGGCGAGAGGCGAGCGGGCACCGCCGCACCCGCCCGCAAGTCCGCCGCCATGGCAGAGCGAAGCTGCTGCGCGCGAGCGGCCGCGCGCCGCGGGACCACAGGAGGCGGAAGCTGCTGCGCCGCCTGCCGCGGCCGAAGCGCCGCGCCGGCGCAACCTGCTGTTCGCCTCGACCTCGCGCAAGGAGCGCGAACGCGCGGAGGCGAAACTGCCCGAAGATGCGCAGCCGCTTGCCGAGCCCGGTGAGGCCCCGAACATGCGGCCTGCCAGCTTCGATGTTGCCTGGCCGAAGCCGGATCGTACGCGGCCGCCGGATGCGCCGGTCGATTCGCGCCGTCCGCAGCGGCGCTCGGCTTCATCCCTGGCCGAGACCGCCCCGCCGCCCGCCCCCGAACCGCCACCAGCGGTCGAGCAGCCGCCCGTGACGGTGCTCAAATCCGGCGTCGTCGACGGCATGGCCTATTCGCTCTACTCCGACGGCTCGATCGAGGCGCAGATGCCGGAGGGCATGATGCGCTTTGCCTCGATCGACGAACTCCGCGCCCATCTCGACCAGCGCGGTTGAGCCGCTCGCACGCAAGTGTGTCGACGCTGCACACCCATCGTCCATGCATCGTCGTCCGTTGTCTTGTTTCAGCCGAACGTTGTTGACAGCGAATAGTCTGGCGTCGTCAATCCGGCAGACGCAAGCGGGAGAAGGGACGGGCGAATGTCGGATGCCGGGGCAAAGAACTTCATCGAGCTGACGGCGAGCATCGTGTCCGCATATCTTAGCAACAATCCGACGCCGGCGGCCGAGATTCCGAACCTCATCAGCCAGGTGCATGGTGCCCTGGTGCGGGTCTCATCGGGCCGTACCGAGGCCGCGCCGCTGGAGCCCGCCAGGCCGGCCGTCTCGCTGAAGAAGTCGATCGCGCCCGACTATCTGGTCTGCCTGGAAGACGGCAAGCGCTTCAAGTCGCTGAAGCGCCATCTGCGCACGCAGTACAACATGACGCCGGAGCAGTATCGCGAGAAATGGGGTTTGCCGGCCGACTATCCCATGGTCGCCCCGAACTATGCCGTGGCGCGCTCGCAGCTCGCCAAGCAGATGGGATTGGGACAGCAGCAGCGGAAGAAGGGGAAGTAGTCGTGGGCACGTCGCGCACGAGCGCGCCCTTGCCCGCCCTAAGAGGGCATCTCAGGTCGCTTCGGCGAGCGCCTGTTTCGCGTCGGTCTTGATGCGATCGACCATCGAGCGCAGGCCGTTGGAGCGCTGCGGCGTCAAATGATCGCGGAAGCCGAACTCGTTGAACACGGCGATCGCGTCGGTCGCGAGGATCTCCTGCGGCGTGCGCCCCGAATAGAGCGCGAGCACGATCGCGACCAGCCCGCGCACGATATGGGCATCGCTGTCGCCGCGATATCGCAGAACCGGCTCACCACCGTCGCGGTCGATCAGCTTCTGCAGCCAGACCTGGCTCACGCAGCCCTGCACCTTGTTCTCGGCAGAGTGTTCCGCCTCCGGCATCGGCTCCAGCGTGCGGCCGAGCTCGATGACGTACCGGTAGCGGTCGTCCCACTCGTCCAGAAGCTCGAAATTGTCCCTGATCTCGTCGATCGTCGCCATGCTGGCCCATGTTCCCGCTTCCGGCCAATATAGGGATGCGAGGAGCCGAAATCGATAGGGTTTGGCGTTAATTCGCAAGTCCCGGTCCGCGCCATTCCAGCGCGAGGTCGTCCTGCGTCAGCGTATCTCTCGGTGCCTCGGTCGCGGCAATGTCGCCTTCGCCCGCCATCGCGATCGAGCCGGTGTGGTCGGGCGCCTTCTTGTGATCGGTCTTGCCGCCGTCGTTCTTGTCGTTGGTGATCTGATCTTTCTTGTCGTTGATGATTTGGTAGAGCTTCTTCGCACCGTCCTGGGCGCGCTGGCCGATGATGGTCGCGGCCTGGCCGCCGACCTCGCAGGCCGCTGGCTGACGCCTGCAGAACTGGGTCACGTCGGAGACAGCCGCGGTCGCGGCCTGCACCGCATCGGAAGCGCCGATCTGCGGCAGCTTCTCCGATTCGGGCGTCTTGTCCCTGGGCAGGAGCACCAGCACCAGCCCGAGCCAGAATGTGATGCGGAGCAGAAAGCGCATCTTGTCGACCTGTCGGTTAGAGTCCGCTCGCGGCGTCTTTCGCGGATGTCGGACCTAGCAACTCTCGATAAATCGCAAGTGATTGCCTTGAGCTTAATTCGCAGAAAATCGACGCAATATTCTTCGCAAGCCGTTCGTAAACTTTTCGTTGACGTCCATGCTCCCTGAATTCGCCGGAGGCCTTTCGTCCACCAATTCGAAACCATGCGGGGAAGGTGAAAACCCTGTGTTCACCATCCGCAACGAAGACGTCGCCAAATTGTCTAAAAAGCTCCTGGATCACGCGGCGTCCTGCGGCACTCGGCGGCGCCTTAGCACTCGTTTAAGGTCGCTCTGACACGGTGGCTCAACGACAAGGAGGCGTTCCGGCGCGTCATCCAGAAGACGATAGAGCCGAAGCGCGAGACCCGTGACAGTTTTGAGTATCATCCGCGATTGTCTCGATGCGTTGCTGCATCCCTCCGCGCGCTACGATGCGCTGATGCGAGCGCGCCATCGTGCCTTCATGGCACCGCGGCTGCTCGGCAGCCTGGCCGCCTTCGCCGCATTTCCGGTCTATCTCGCCATGCGCGGCGCACCGAGCGCGATCGAGGTCGCCGCCTTCGCCTGGCTGATCGCGCCGATCATGTTGTCCTGGTTCCTGTCGCGCACCGGACGATACGAGGGCGCGCATGTGCTGTCATCGCTGGCGCTCGCCGGCTTGATCATGGCGGTCGCGGTCACCACGGGCGGCATCGAATCTTTCGCCGCGGTCTGGCTGGTCGTGGTTCCCCTCGAAGCTGCGCTGTCGGCCTCGCGCCGCGTCGCGGCTTTCGCCTCGCTGCTCGCGCTGTCCTGCGCCGGGATGCTGATCCTGAGCGGCCAGCTCGGCTGGGTGCCGGTGGTGGAGCCCAGCGGCGCGGAACGCGGTGTGCTGATGGCATTCGGCGTCACCTCAGCGACCCTCTATGCCGCAGGCCTCGCCTTCGGTGCAGAGTCGCTTGCGCGGACCAGCGTCGCGCTGCTGTCGCGCGAGGAGGAGCGTTACCGTCTGCTCGCGCGCAACATGAGCGACGTGATTTCGCGGCATCAGCGCAACGGCGCCGTCGAGTTCATCTCGCCTGCGGCGGAGGCGATGCTCGGCCTGCCGGTGACGCAACTGCTCGGCCATGGCTTGTTCGACCGCGTCCACGTCGCCGATCGGCCGGCGTATCTCACGGCATTGTCCGATGCAGCACGCGGCGATGTGCGCAGCGTCGAGTTCAGGCTGCGGCGTGAACCCGTCGGTGCCGAGCGCGGTCAGGTCGATTTCATTTGGGTCGAGATGCGTTGCCGCCCCCTCGACCAGGAGATGGCGCATGGCGTCATGCAGGAGAGCGAAGTCGTCGCCGTGATGCGCGACGTAACCGGCCGCAAGCTGTCGGAACAGGCGCTCGATCAGGCGCGCAGCGCCGCCGAGGCGGCCGATGCCGCCAAGACCCGCTTCCTCGCCACCATGAGTCACGAGCTGCGCACGCCGCTCAACGCCATCATCGGGTTCTCCGAGATGATCGCGCAGGAGCAGACCCTGATGCTGGGCGCGGCCCAGCGCAAGGAATACGCCGAGCTCATCAACGATTCCGGCCAGCATTTGCTCTCGGTCGTCAACGGCATCCTCGACATGTCGAAGATGGAGTCCGGCAATTACGAGATTGCGCCGGAGCCGTTCGCGCCGCGTGCCTCGCTGCTGCATTGCTGCAACCTGCTGGCGCTGAAGGCGCGGGAGAACGGCATCGACCTGATCACCGACGCGCCGCAGGATCTGCCGGCCATGACCGGTGATCCCAGGGCCTTCAAGCAGATCGTGCTCAACCTCGTCGCCAACGCCATCAAGTTCACCGAGCGCGGCGGCCAGGTCGTCGTGACCGCGGCGGTGTCGGGTTCGCAACTGACGCTGCACATCAGCGACACCGGCGTTGGCATCGCCCCAGACGACCTCAAGCGCATCGGCGCGCCGTTCTTCCAGGCCGGCAAGACCTATCAGCGCCGCCACGAGGGCACCGGCCTCGGACTTTCGATCGTCAAGAGCCTCGTGGCGTTGCATCTTGGTGAGTTGACTGTACAAAGCAGTCTGGGAGAGGGTACCGCCGTCACCGTCAAGCTGCCGCTCGTCTACGCGCCGTCGCAGGTCAAGCCGGCCAATGAGAAGGCGAGCGAGAGCAAGATTGCGACGTTGACGCCGGTGCTGCGACAGGACCTTCAAGACCAAGCTCACGACCAACCCGCTCTGGTGAAGAAAAGTGCCTAAGAAGTCTGCAAAGGACGACACCACGCCGCGCCAGCGTGGCGCCAAGGCCGCGGTCATCGATGTCGAGACCGAGCGCAACCTCGTGATGCGTGTGCTGCTGCATAGCCCCAAGGATACGCTGGCGGGCCTCGTTGCCATCGGGGCGATTGCTGCGATCGTGAGCAATGCGCTGTTCCTCCAGACCGGCCGGCACCCCGCGCCGATGTTCGGCACGGTGATCAATCTTCCCGCACCGTCCTCCGTACAGCTCTCGAATCCGTTGCCGCGTCCGCGCCCGGTCGGCGCCGATACCTCGCCGCTCGAGCCGCGCGCCACCGAGTTCCGCGCCGAGCCCAAGCCTGTCGAGTCCAAGCCTGTCGAGTCCAAGCCTGCCGAGCCTAAGCCTGCCGAACGCACCATTGAAAAGGCGCCCGAAAAGTCCGGCGATGCAACCGCCTCGACGCGGTCGAACGATCCGATGACCAATCTGGTCAAGGCCACGACCTCGACGCCGCCCGCGGCGCTGCGTCCGCCGGCGCCGATCCCGGCGCAAGGCCCGGCCGCACGTCGCATCGCCGGCGTGCAGCGCGCGCTGTCGGAATACGGCTACGGCAATCTGAAGATCACGGGCACGATGAGCGGCGAGACCCAGGCCGCGATCCAGAAGTTCGAACGCGAGCACAGGATGCAGGTCACCGGGCAAGTGTCCGATCGGCTGCTACGCGAGCTCGCCGCTGCGATCGGCCATCCCGTCGAATAGCCGCACCGCCTCATTGACGCAGGTCGATTCCGCATATTGCGCCCCGCACATCAGGTCGGTGTCCGTGAGCGGACGCAATTTGCGTGGGATCAATGAAGCCGGCGGCTTCCGGGGACATGATTACTTATCCTCATCAAGGAAGAGAGGGCATCATGTTCAAGGTCTCGATTCTCGTCTGGATCATGCTCGGAACGGTGCTGGCGGGCGTCAGCCTCATCGTGGTGCTGATGGTGCCGAGCTTCGCCGCCGACGCCATCAGGAACATTCCCTATGCCGTGGCGATAGGATTTGCACTCGCGATGCCGCTATCATATGTCGTCGCGACTCAGATTAGCGGTGGGCAGGACGACGTCCGAAAGGCGTGACGCAGGAGGCTGGCGCGCGACCTCGCGCTGGCCTATCGTCGAATCCATGCGTTTGAAATCCAACATCTGGGTGGCCGCTTACCTGCGCCGCTGCCAGACCGAGGGCGTGTTCGGGGCCGTGCGTCGGCGCGGCGCCGAGGAGGCGGGCGCCGTGTTCGTCAAGGTGTCGCTGCTCGACGGCAACGCGATGCTGTATGCGCCGGCGCCGCAGACCTCTTACGACGACGGCCGGCCGGTCGATCGCTTCTTCGTGCCCGTCTCGCCACAGCCTCTGCCGGAGCCTGCGATCGAGGAGCGTCTGACCAGGGAAATCCGCTTCGACCCGGACGCCTGGATCGTCGAGACCGAGGACCGGGCCGGGCGGCATTTCCTGGATTTGGCGAAGGTGTAGCTGCCGTCATTGCGAGCGTAGCGAAGCAATCCAGGATCCTTGCGCGGACGGATTCTGGATTGCTTCGTCGCAAGGGCTCCTCGCAATGACGATCGTGGGGACCGCCCTCATCCCGCACTCAATGCCACTGTCCGTGGAGACAGGAGCAGCGAACTAGCGCTCTGACGATCCGCCAGTCCCCGTTCGCACCGCCGGGCTCGCGCCCGGCTGCACCCCCGGTCGCGTCTGGCTTGCGCCGGCGCGGGCGCGCTGGCGTTCGCCGTCATGCAGCGCCGCCTGGTATTTCGCGCGGGTGACGGCGAGCGCCGAGCCGCGCCAGGCCGCCAGCATCACCAGCGCCGAGCGCTCGCCGAGGCGGTCGTAGAGCCGCGACAGCCGGTACACGGCGTTCACGGACGTGCCGATCTCGGGCTTGAAGAACAGCAGGATGCGCTGGAACACCGGGCTCGGCATGTCGAGGGCGCGCGCCGCGACCGCGAGCGCGTCGCCGCCGGCGTCGTCGACGATCTGGGCGGCGACGCGCGAGGGCAGGATCAGGCTGTCGCCGAGCTCGAAGGTGAAGTTCTCGACGTCACCTGCGATCGCCGCCATCTCCAGGATCTGGATCGCGCGCCTGGCGCGCACCGTCGGGATGCGCGGCGCGGCCTTCAACGGGGTCTGCGAAAGATTGTGCAGGATCAGCGCGCGCTCGGAGGCGCCGGCGCGAAAGAACATGTCATGGATTTCGGCCGCTTCCTTCGGCTGCATCGCCATGTTGGCGGCCAGGCGCTGCTCGGCCTCGGTCGGCTCGCGCACGGGCGCGGGGGCAGGCGGCGGCGCGGGGATCTCCCGGGCCAAGGGAATCCGGCGGCCTTCTTGCGCCGCGACCAGCCCGAGCTTCTGCAGCACCGGCACAGGTGTCCGCGGATAGACCGCGAGCCGGGCCTTGACGGCCGCGCGCGTCGCATCGTCGACCTGGTCGATCAGCCGCGTCGCGAGCTCGACGAACTGCCGCTGCTCGTCCTCGCTGTGGGTGCTCGTCTGGACATAGAGGTCGGTCAGCACGCGCAGCAGCGTCGGACGGACGTCGACGCCTTCGCGACGGGACAGGGTCATCAGCCCGTCGAATCCGGGAAACAGCGACTTGGTCATGGAGGCGTACGCAACTCGGGAAAGAGACTTACGGGTGAGCCTAGCGCAGCTTCTTTTAAAGCCTCGTTAAGGAAAACGAGCCGTGAAGCAGAGCATGCAATTTGAGGCGTTGTCGTGCCGCAACGGGACGGCGCGGTGCAGCCCGTGGGGTTACGGTTCCGATGCCTCGTTTACACCCCGTTAACCATGAACTGATCTTAATGAATGCATGTTGCTGGGGCGCGTTCGGTCGCGCGGCAATCGAGAAAGCTGACATGGGGACCATCATCGAATTTCCGGCCGGTCGCCGGGTGGGCTCGTCGGGGGATGTCGCTCCGCGCGCGGACATGGGAACGATCGTGATCCTTCCCGTGATCCGCATCGAGCGTGAGGCGGACGAAACCAGCGGAGATCGCGGGCCGGAGCAGGGCACAGCGCCGGGGCGCCGTCGTCGCCGCCGCTGACATCCGGCTTCATGCAATGCCGGACTCCATCCGCCAGATCCGGCCCCTTGTGACGGCCGTCCTGCTCGCGCTATTCGGCGCGACGCTTTGCGCTTGCAGCGGCGGCGATTTCGGCCGCACCCGCGAGAGCATGCGCAGCGACGACATGCATCGCTGGCTGGGCGCGGAGGTCACCTCCAGCGTCGGCCTGAAGCCCTCGCAATTCCAGCTCACCGACGAAGAGCGCCAGCTTCGCGACCTCGCCTATCCCATGATCGAGCCGCCGCTGTCGCGCCCGGCATGGAAGAGCGTGTTCGGCGACTACAAGGCGCTGCCCTCGCCGTGGCGGCAGAAGGTCGTGTTCGACCGCACGATGTACGGCCGCACGCTGATCGACGAGCCGCACCGCTCGCATTCCTCGCGCTATGCGCAGCTGATCGAGGACGTGCGCAACGACATCACCCGCTTCGAGCCGTTCTTCGCGTCTGCGATCCGCGTCATCGATCTCGACAGGAAGCGCGATGCCAGCATGGCACGCGTCTCCGCACTCTCGCCGCGGGAAAGGGACGACGCGGTCGCGCGCATGCAGGAGAATTCGCTGATCATCCAGTGGGTGCAGCAGTGCCTGGAGCAGCGCATCTCGTCCTATCGCTGGGCGTTGGAGCGCCTCGTGATCCAGGCGCCCGACGGCATGGCCGCCGATGCCGATCGCCTGATCGGCGAACTCGCCGCGCAGACGGCCAATCCGCCGGTTGCGGCGCAGCCGCCCTACGGCCGGGCGGTCGTCTCGAAGGGGTAACGCGCGGCTTCCGTCGCGTTCGATCTGGCGCGACCCGCCTGGCGTCGCGCATTCGTACGCGATCCCGGATCGCAGGCCGAAGCCTCCTCCGTCGAGGCGTCCGGGAACCTCATTGATGGCTCTTGTCCTCCGCTGCGGTCCGGATAGGATCAACTCGTTTCTTCAAGCCATTTTTCCAAGGTCCTTTCGATGAGCTTAGACGTCATTGTTCCGTTTAGGAGCCGTCCGGACGTTACCTCGCGCCAGCTGTTGGCCCTCGCCATGCTGCTCGTATCGACCAGCTCCGCCGCTGCGCTGTCGAGGGAGGCGGCTCTCGAGAATTGCCGGATGAGGGTGGGCAAGCCGATCGTGCAGGCCTGCATGCGCTCCGGCGGCGGACCGTTGGGAGGCGCCAATCTCGAGGCTTGCCGCGCCAAGGCATCGCCACAGGTGAGGGCCTGCGCAATGGCGGCGCTGACCGCCGCCAATGGCCGCGCCAATGTTGCCCTTGAGCTTCCAAAGGAAATCGCCCCCAAGCTTGAAGCCGGCACTGCACTTCCAAAGGACTTCGTCGCGCCGCCGCGCAGCATCGCCGACATCAACGCCATCCTCGACGGCGACAAGCCCGACGAGAAGAAGATCGCGGAGTTGAGGTCGGACGCCGATGCCGTACCCACCGGCAAGGAATCCCGTCAGGACCTCGCGCAACTCTATTTCGATCGCGCCAATGCCCGCGCCCAGCTCGGCCGGCTCGCCGAGGCGATGGCCGATGCCGACAAGGCCGTGGAGGTCGGGCGTGGCGCCGTCGGCCCGTACTTGCTCGGGCGGATGTTGCAGCTGCAGGCCCTGCAGCATTCACTTGCCGGCGATCCGAAACGGGCGATCGAGATCCTGCAAAGGCTGTTGCGCGAATCGGCCAGCATGCCGGGCGCGAAGGGATTGCAGTACGCGACGAACCGCACGATTGCCTCCGTTCTCGTCCAGATGGGCGACCTCTCCCAGGCCGAGGCCTATCTTCGCCGCAGCCAGACCGCGATCCAGGAGGCCCGCACCAGCGGTCATCCCAATTGGCGAGCGGTCTATTCGAAATTCGGCCAGAGCTGGGAGAGCGAGCTGGATCTCACGCGCGCCTTGCTCTTCGAGGCGCGCGGACAATTCGCTGACGCCGAGGCCGCCTATCGCAACGCCGAGCTGCGCAAGCGCGCCAGCACGAAGGTCATCATGGCCTCCGAAAACGCCCCGGCGGAGACCATTTTGCTGCAGCTGATCGACGGCACCGTGTTGAGCCAGGCGCGCATGAAGGCGAAACAGGGCCGGCTTGCCGAGGCCGAGGTGGACGCGCGCCGTGCGCTGCTCTCGCGCCTGAAGGACACCGGCAAGTACAACCCGGTGACGCCGCGTTTCGTGATGGGCTTGGCAGGCATTCTGGTCGACCAGGGCCGTTACGAAGAGGCCGAGAAGCTCGGCCGCGTCGCGCTCGAGATCAACAAGACCGTGGGCGTGCCGGAGGACTCGCAGGCGACGGTGCAGTTGCTGTCCCATCTCGCCGGCATTCTGACGCTCCGGCGCCAGAATGCCGAAGCGAGCGAGATATTTTCGCGCATCGACAAGGCGGTCGCCGGCTGGGATCCGCAGCGGCGCCTGGTGTTCGAGCTCAATCCGTCCCGGATCCTGTCGCTCTATGGTTCCGGGCAGTTGGACGCGGGCATTGCCGCCGCGGAGCAGCTCGTGAAGAAGCAGACCGCCCGGGTCGGGGAGAATCATTTCGACACCGCCTCGGCGCGCGGCACGTTGGCGGTCGGATTGATGCGCGCCCGCCGCGACGCAGAAGCCATTCGCGAGTTCAAGGCCGCCATCCCGGTCATGATGGCGAACGCCAACGAAAACGCCGATGACGAGAACACGACCGTGGTGGCCGCGCGCAGCCAGCGGCTGCAGACCATCGTCGAAAACTATCTGTTGCTGCTCGGCAGGGCGGAAGGAGCAGGCAAGGACGTCGGCGAAGAGACGTTCAGCCTCGCCGACGCCGTCCGCGGCCGCTCGGTGCAGCAGGCTCTCGCAGCCTCGAGCGCGCGTGCGGTGGCCAAGGATCCCGCGCTCGCCGAACTCGTGCGCAAGGAGCAGGATCTCACCAAGCAGGCCAACGCCCAGCTCGGCACGCTCAACAATGTGCTCGCGCTTCCCGCAGCGGAACGCGACGAGAGGGGCGTTTCACAAATACAGGCGTCGATCACGGCCTTGCGCGGCGAGCGTGACAAGGCGCGGCTGGAGATCAAGCAGAAGTTCCCGATCTACGCCGATCTCGTCTCGCCCAAGCCGCCGAGCGTCACGGAGATCCGCGCGACGCTGGGCGATGACGAGGCCATGCTGTCGTTCTATTTCGGCCAGAATGGCAGCTTCGTCTGGGCTGTGCCGAAGTCGGGCCCGGTGGCGTTCGCCGCGGTCAACGCCAAAATCGGCGACATCGAGAGCAAGATTCGCAAGCTGCGCGAGGCGCTCGAGCCGCAGGCGGCGATGATCTCGGACATTCCGCCGTTCGACCTCAAGCTCGGCTACGAGCTCTACGAGCTGCTGCTGAAGCCGGTCGAGAGCGGCTGGAAGCCGGCCAAGAACCTGATCGTCGTGACCAACGGGGCGCTGGGATTGCTGCCCTTGTCTTTGTTGCCGACCGCGCCGGCGGAGCTGGGAGCGGACGAGGACCCGCTCTTCGTCGGCTATCGCAACGTGCCATGGCTGGCGCGGACCCATGCGGTGTCGACCGTGCCGTCGGCGGCGGCGTTGCGCACGCTGCGGCAACTGCCGCCGGGCAAGCCCGGCCGCGGCGACCTCGTGGCGTTCGGCGATCCCTATTTCAACAGCGAGCAGCGCGCCGAGGCGGAAGGCGGAGGACAGAAGATCCAGGTCGCCGACGCCGGCGGCACCATTACGCGCGGCGGCCCGCTGAAGCGGCGCAACAGTCCCAGGCTCGAAGGCGTCGACAGCGCCGAGCTCGGTCTGCTGCCCCGCCTGCCCGACACCGCCGACGAGCTGAAGTCGATCGCGCTGGCGCTGCAGGCGGACCCCTCGAAGGTGCTGTTTCTCGGCAAGAACGCGACCGAAAGCGCGGTGAAGACCATGGATCTCTCGGGCTTCAGGATCCTCGCCTTCGCCACCCATGGACTGGTCCCGGGAGAGCTGAACGGGTTGACACAGCCGGCGCTCGCCTTGTCGTCGCCGGCGGTGACGGGTGAGGGCGGCGATGGCCTCCTGACCATGGAGGAGATCCTCGGCCTCAAGCTGGATGCGGACTGGGTCGTTCTGTCGGCCTGCAACACCGGAGCCGGGGCCGGAGCAGGGGCCGAGGCAGCGTCCGGGCTCGGGCGCGCATTCTTCTATGCGGGAACGCGGGCGCTGCTGGTGACGAATTGGTCGGTGCATTCACAATCGGCGCGGCAATTGGTGACCGACCTGTTCAAGCGCCAGGCGGACGACCCCAAGCTGTCCCGGAGCGAGGCGCTGCGCCAGGCCGCGATGGCCCTCGTCGATGGTCCGGGCTATCTCAACGGCGAGGGCAAGACCGAGTTTGCCTACGCGCATCCGCTGTTCTGGGCGCCATATACGATCATCGGCGATGGCGGCTTGCGTTGACGATCAAGGAAAGGGGGCACGGACGATGAAAAGAAATATCTTGCTTGGCCTTGCGGCTGCAGGCTTGTTGGTCTTGGCGCCATCGCGGGCCACGTTGCTGATCACGGAAGAGGAAGCCAGGCTGCCGCCTCCCAAGGGCGCGGTCGCCGTCGACCAGCGCGGCATCATGCGCGGGCCGAAAGTCGAGTTCGTCTCGCCGGGCGATTCGGCGAGGTCGCCCCTGCCGCTGGTATTGAAGTTTCAATCCTACGGCGGGGCCAAGATCGATCCGGACTCGGTCAGGATGATCTTCCTCCGGACGCCAAACGTCGATCTGACCTCCCGCGTGAAGCCTTTCGTGAAGGCCGATGGCATCCACATGCAGGACGCAGAGCTGCCGCCGGGCGAATACACCGTGCGTGTCGACATCAAGGATAGCGACGGCCGGCCAGGCACGACGATCTTCACTCTGAAAGTGGCGCCCAAGTGACGTGCCCTTACTGCGGGTCGGGACATGCGGAGGGGGCGCTGGCGTGCGCCGCCTGCGGGCGCGACATTTCCGTTCCCGCGACGCTGATCGCAGAGCGCGACGATCTCCTGCGCAAGCGGGAGGAACTGCGCAATGAGCTGCGGCGCGCCAGAGACGAGGTCGAGGCCATCAGGCTGCGAAGGAAGTCGCGCTAGCGATGGAATGTCCGTTCTGCGCCGAGACGATCAAGGACGAAGCCATCGTCTGCAAGCATTGCTCGCGGGATCTGCGCGTGGTGCGGCCGATGCTGCGCGAAATCGACGAGATCGTGGCCGAGCTGGACAAGCTCAGGCGGGATCTCGATCGCGTCAATGTCCGGCTCGAGCGCTACAACAATCCACTGCGCTATTACGGAACGCATGCGGTGCTCTATGTCGCGATCCCCTCGCTGTTGCTGGTGATCGCGCATGTGCTCGTGACCATCACCTTCAACCTGTCTCCGATCCCGCTTCGGATCGCATCGATTGCCATACCGCTCCTGTTCGGATTCGTCGCCTATCCGCTGCACAAAGTGTTCGCCCTGACGTCGTTTGTGCTGGCCGCCTCCACCGCGACCGTCAGCATCCTCGCAATGCTGACCGTCACCGGAATCCACGATCATGTTCCAATTCTTCCGACGATCTGGATCGAGTGGCGCGAGGTGTTCGAATATGGCGCGAGTATCCTCCTCGCCTTCGTCTCGGGCAACATTCTCAGCGTCGTGATCTTCCAGATCCTGCCGCGCGTGCTCACCCAGGGCGGCAAGCCGAACGCCTTCGCCTTTCGCGTGGCGCGACTGCTCGGGCAGCATGTCGGCGAGGAGCAACTGCGTCGCCGCGCCCGCCTGATCCAGGACCTCATGCAGACCATAGGGCCATTGGCCGGCGTCGCCGCGACCGGCATCGGCTCGATCTATGCGGGGCTGAAGGGCTTGCTCGAATAATCCTGCGCGCGCTCCCGGCTCCGATGCGCCGCCACAGCTCCGAAAAAGGCCCCAGCTCGCGGGGGGATACTGGGGGCATTGAGCTGGGGCCATCGGGGCGCCCTTGGGGAAGGGCATCGGGAAAACCTGGCGGTCGCATGTTCGTTCCACCCGGATGCTGGAACTGCGTTCGGCGGCCGGAACAAAACACGCTGTGTGCACTTTTAAACAGAGCGGTAACGGGGGATGCAATGGCGACGGAATTACCAATCGTCCTGGTCATAGAAGACGAAGATGCCATCTTGGCTGTCGTTGAAGACGCCTTGGAAGACGGGGGCTTTCAGATAGCGACCGCGAAGACGGGCGAAGAGGCCATCACGCTGTTGAAGGGCGGTCTGTTGCCCTACCGCGCGCTCGTGACTGACGTCAATTTGCCGGGGCGCGTCGACGGCTGGGACATCGCGAGAGCCGCCCGTGAAATGGATCCTCATTTTCCGGTGGTTTACATGACCGGCGGCGCCGCCGAAAAGTGGCCGGTGCTCGGTGTGCCGAACAGCATTCTGCTGCAAAAGCCGTTTGCGCCGGCCCAGGTCGTCGCGGCTGTTTCACAGCTCCTCAATGCGGGCTCGCAGCAGGCGGGTCCCGCCTGAGATACCGCACGCCGTGCGCCCGACAATCGAGCAGCGCGAGGAGACGCGCCGCAGGCCTATCGCGCTTCGACCACTTCCCCGTCCTCCTTGACGAACCGGCCGACCGGATTGTCCAGAAGATCAATCACGGCCTCCGAGGGGCGGCACAAGCGCGTGCCTTTCGGCGTCACGACGATCGGACGGTTGATCAGGATCGGATGCGCGAGCATCTGGTCGATCAGCTCGTCCTCGGACCATTTGGGATCATCGAGGCCGAGCTCGCGATAGGGGGTGCCCTTCTCCCGCAGCAGCGCGCGAGCGGAGATCCCCATGGCCTTGACGAGCTCGACCAGCTTGTCGCGGGAGGGCGGCGTCTTCAGATATTCGATGACGTCAGGCTCGACGCCGCTCTGCCGGATCATCGCCAGCGTGTTGCGCGAGGTGCCGCAGGCCGGGTTGTGATAGATCGTGACGCTCATCGCGATGTCTCCGCAATTGGGACGGGGCCGCGCGCTTGCGAGGGGCCGAGCAGCCAGTTCATCAGCAGCATGCCGGCGAACGCGCCGCAGAGCTCCGCGAGGATGAATCCGGGAAGGTCGACCGGGCGAATGCCGGCGAACGTGTTCGTCAGCGAGCGAGCAATGGCCACCGCGGGGTTGGCGAACGATGTGGACGCCGTGAACCAATAGGCCGCCGTGATGTAGAGGCCCACCAGCCAGGGGACGGCCGTGCGCTGGAAGCGGATTCCAGCCAGGATGGTCGCGACCAATCCGAAGGCCGCCACCGCTTCGGCGAACCATTGCGGCCCTCCGGTTCGGGCCTTGGCCGAGAGGTCGAGCATGGGCAGTCCGAACATCAGATGCGCCGCCACCGTTCCCGCGATGCCGCCGGCGATCTGCGCGATCACATAGAGAGCGGCCTCGTTCACCGGCAGCTCGCGCTTGCCGGTGAAGACGAGCGTGACGGCCGGATTGAAGTGGGCGCCGGAGATCGGACCGAGCACCGTGATCAGGACGACCAGGATGGCTCCGGTCGGCAAGGTGTTGCAGAGCAGCGCAAGCGCCACGTCCTTGGTCAGGGTTTCCGCCATGATGCCGGACCCGACCACCGTGGCGACGAGAATGCCGGTGCCGAGCGCTTCGGCCGCGAGGCGCCGCGACAGGTCGAACCTGTCCATCAGCCGGCCTTCGGTGTCGAATGGGTGGCGCCGTCGGAGCGGCCGATCTCGCGCAGCTTGGTGCCGAGCGACAGCTTGTCGATGCTCCGCAGCGGGAGGTTCACGAACGCATCGATCCGGTTTCTCAAATGACGGAACGCGGTCACGAACGCCGCCTGCTTCTCCAGGTCCGACCCCTCTACCGCGGCCGGATCCTCGATCCCCCAATGCGCAGTCATTGGTTGACCCGGCCAGACGGGACATGCCTCTCCGGCGGCGTTGTCGCAGACGGTGAAAACGAAATCCATCACCGGTGCGTCGGCGGCTGCGAATTCCAGCCAGCTCTTCGAGCGCATCCCGTCGGTGGGGTAATCCATGCTCTCGAGCGTGCGCAGCGCCAGCGGATGCACGGCGCCTTTCGGTGTGCTCCCTGCGGAGAAGGAGCGAAAGCGTCCGCCACCGTCCTTGCGAAGGATCGATTCGGCGAGCACGGAACGGGCCGAATTGCCCGTGCAAAGGAACAGCACATTGTAAATGCGATCAGACATGGACCTTCCCCTTTCGCTTGGGCGGAGAGCAGGGCTGCAAGCTTTCGAGGACCGGCATGCAGACCTCCGGTCGTCCGCCGCAGCAGTCCCGCAACAAAAAAACCGCGACGTCTCGAAAAGCGTCGAGGTTGGCGCGGTAGACAATCGAGCGGCTGTAGCGCTCGGATGTTATGAGACCGGAGCGCGACAGGATCGAGAGGTGAGCCGAAAGCGTATTGGCCGGGACTTCGAGGAGGCGCGCGAGGTCACCTGCAGCAATTCCCTCGGGCTCGTGCTTCACCAGGATTTGGAAGGCCTGCAAGCGCGTGGATTGGGCAAGCGCAGCGAGCGCCAGGACAGCTTGTTCATTTTCCATAAATCCAGAGTTATGGAAATTACGTATTCATGTCAAGACAGGCCCTGTTTTTTGGTTCCCGCTTTGATATCTCCATGCCGAATGCGACATCGCGATGCCCGTCCGCAATGGCTCCAATGAGCGCTTGCAGCATGAGAGCCCGTTCAGCTGTCATCAAAACTTAAACTTGTGTTTCCATAATTCCATTATTAAAGAATTATGGATATGTTGCCGTCGCGAAAACTCAGCATCTGGTCGCTTGAAAACAGACGTTCAGCCGCCGAAGCGCTGAAACACGTCCCGCGCCCTGCCGATCTGGTCCAGCAGATCGAGAACGACTGGAAGGACGACCTCGGCGGCTGAGGCTTTGCAAGTGGGTGAGATCCGATGGGGCAGATTGTGCCGACTGACAGAGAGCAACGCGGCGCCAAGGGCCCTGCGAGTGGCCGCGGCAGCGCACATCAATCCCGTCCACAGAGTTCGACCAACCTCGCAGCGAGAATGGTTGAGACCGAACGATACGAAGCCGCTTGCCTCGCGGCGCTCGAAGAGAGGAATACGGAGTTGAAGCGCCTGCTCGCCGAGCAGAGGCGCGAGGCGAATGCACTGCGCGCTCAACTGGCGAGCAAGCGCAAGCGGCCGCCCGGAATGGATTTATGACGTCAGGGCGAAAGCCGCGTGGTGTCGCCGATCTCGTCAAGCCTTATTTTCAAAGCCGCGCGGTCCAGTGACTGCAGCGGAAGATTTACGAAGGCTTCGATGCGCCGCCGGATCATCGCGTAGAGCTCATTGAGCAGGGTGGTCCGCTCGGATGCAGAACCACTGAACCGTGCCGGATCCGGTAAAGGCCACGCCGTTGTGAGTTGATTGCCAAGTTGCTGGCAGATTTGCCTGTGCGGTACCTCGCAGAGGGCGACGACAAAGTCCATGCGCGGTGCATCCGGTCCCTTGAATTCGCTCCAGGCCTTGCAGCGTAACTGGGACGTCTCGTGGCCGAGCATCTCGAGCCGCCTGACGACCTCGGGGAGCGGCGCGTTCGCGGGCTCGGTGCCGGCGGAATAGGCCCGAAAACGCCCGCTACCGAGCTTTTCGAGCAGCGCTTCGGCCATAATGGAGCGCGCCGAATTCTGGGTGCAGAGGAACAGCACGTTGAAGGTGGGCAAGATCGCATCGATTGGTTCCTCGCCCTCCTTCAATGCGGCCGCCGGGTGGAAGCCGCAGAGATCGGGCCGCCCCTTGCAGCATTCACGGGTGAGAAAGTCGACGAGTTGCTCGAAGGCTTTTGTATTTGCGCGGTAGTTCATGACCCGGCCGTCCCGTTCGACCTCAATGAGGCCTGCACGGGAGAGGATGCGAAGATGGGTCGACATGGTGTTGTGCGGCACGGCGCAGCGCCGGGCGATTTCGCCCGCGGGCAAGGTGTTGGGATGGACCGCAAGAAGTTGCCGAACGGCCGCAAGTCGGGTCGACTGCGCAATGGCGCCAAACGCCTCGATGGCTTTTGTGCTCGGCAAGGATCGCTTCATCGGGTTATTTGTTTCTGTCGACGATTGCCGACAGATACCCCGCAAGTTTTGCGGTAAAATGTCGGGAAGCAAAGTCAGTCGAGCGCAATCCCGGCGCGCTGTTGGGGCGGTAGGATAAAAGCGGCGCGGGGATCGCTGCGTTTGAGCTTGATAGGGTTGAGCACGACGCCGGTTGCCGAAAGGCTTTCCTGTGTTGCGATCAGTTCGTCATCGCCGACCGGCCCAAGGTCGACGTCCCTGTCCGGCAAGACGACGATCGCGCGCACGCCTATTTTTACAATGACTTGTCCTCGTCCGGCGACCGCACGCCGCGACCATTCCTTGAGCTTGGCGTAGTAGGGCGCGCGCGTCCAAGCATCAGACCGGGTGGGATCGACATGGACGAAGATGGTCCGGTGGCTGACATCCTCGAAGCCGATGAGAAGCCTGGCGGTGGACGGACGCCAACCTTCATCAAGCTCATGAAGCGTCAGAAAGCCGCAGAGAAAGTCCCGGCATTCGGCAGGACGCAACTCGTATGCGCGGCAGCCGGTACCAATCGCACATTGCTCGCACCATTTGCCGAGCGGCTTATTCAAGGTTTGGACCTCCAGCAGCTTGCAGCAAAGCGTACAGGATCCGCATCCTCGCAGCGGGCGGGTCGACGAAACGCCAGGGCCTACAATGTCCATAAGTCGAGACTTATGGACATATCTGTTTGCACTTTCATGACGCTGCCACGACACCCCGTCACTTGTATTTCGAAATTACTAGAATTACGATTGACGCCAGTCAGCGGCTGGCCCATATTGGCCGTATGAAGATAGATGATGCGGCCGCCCGACTCGAAGCGCTGGGCAGCCCGACTAGGTTGAAGATCTACCGATTGCTGGTGCGCGCGGGAAGCGTCGGCATGCCGGTTGGCCGTCTGCAGGAACGTCTGAAGATCCCGGCATCGACGCTATCGCATCACGTCAGGGCGCTCGTTTCCGTAGGGCTGATCACTCAGGTTCGCGAAGGCACCACGCTTGTTTGCCACGCCGAATACGACACGATGCGGGGCTTGGTGGATTTCCTCGTCGCCGAATGCTGCGTCGATGAAGATCAATGCAAGGAAGCCCAGACAGCGGCCTGAACTTTGCCCGCTTATTCGGTCATTCTAGAAGTATGGGATCAGAACGATGATTACGGGAAAGACGGTCGCTATCATCGGTGCCGGGCCAGTCGGGCTCGCAGCGGCCGCCCACATTCTGGAACGGGGTATGACTCCGGTCGTCCTAGAGGCAGGACGGGAAGCCGGCCACTCAGTGAGGCAATGGCGGCACGTCCAGCTCTTCTCGCCGTGGCAATACAACGTCGACAAGGCCGCGGTACGCCTGCTCGCGCCGGCCGGATGGAATTCGCCGGACCCGAGCGCCTATCCGACCGGGGGCGAGCTGATCGAGCGCTACCTCGAACCGCTCGCGACGCAAACGAAGCTGCGCGAGACGATCAGGACCTCGAGCCGCGTCACGGCGATCAGCCGCGCGGGCTTCGACAAGGCGAAGACCAGGGGACGCGAGCAGGCGCCTTTCGAAATCCGTTACCAGAACGGCAAGGGCCCCGAGGTGCTGCGCGCCGATGCCGTCATCGACGTCTCAGGTACGTGGTTCTCACCCAATCCCGCCGGCAGCAACGGCCTGCCTGCGATCGGCGAACGCGAGCAGGGCGATCGCATCGCCTATGGCATGCCGGATGTGCGGGGCACGGCTCGCGGCAGATATGCCGGCAAGACCGTGGCCGTGCTCGGAGGCGGCCATTCCGCGCTGGGCACGCTGATCGAACTTGCACGGCTCGCCGAGGAGGTGCCCGGCACGCAACCTGTTTGGCTGCTGCGCGGCGACGATCCTGCCAGGGCGTTCGGCGGCGGCAGCAATGACAAGCTCGCCGCGCGGGGCGAACTGGGCTCCACCTTTGCGGCGCTCGTGGCCGCCGGTAAAATCAAGGTCGAGGCGAATTTCGGCGTCACCCATCTCTCGGACCTCGAAGGACGCCTGAGGATTTCGGCAGGCGCCTGCTGCGGGGCGCGCAGCGTGGTTGCGGATGAGCTGGTGGTGTCGACCGGCTTCCGTCCCGATCTGTCGTTCCTGTCCGAGCTGCGGCTGCGGCTCGATCCCGCGATCGAGGCGCCCGTCGCACTTGCGCCACTGATCGATCCCAACGAGCATAGCTGCGGCACGGTGCGGCCCCACGGCGCGCGCGAACTCGCGCATGACGAGCCCGGCTTCTATCTCGCCGGCATGAAATCCTACGGCCGGGCGCCGACCTTCCTGATGATGACCGGATACGAGCAGGTGCGCTCGATCGCCGCCGACCTCGCCGGCGACAAGGCGGCCGCAGCCCGGGTCGAGCTCCTGCTGCCGGAGACGGGCGTCTGCACGCGCGGCGGTGTCGAGTCCGCCGGCGCGGCGGGATGCTGCGGTGGCCCCGCGACGGAAGTCGTCTCGGCCTGTTGCGCCGCCGATGAAACCACGAAGAAGGCCGGCGGTTCGGGGTGCGGCTGTTCATGATGCGGCTTGCCGGCGATCGGTCGACGGGTCCGCTCGCTCTGATCATCGCACTCGGCACCACGCAAACCATCGCGTGGGCGTCGAGCTATTATCTTCCGGCGATCCTGGCGGCGCCGATCGCGCGAGATCTTGGTCTCGTGCCGACTTACGTGTTCGGAGCGCTGTCGGGCGCGCTGATCATCTCCGGCCTTCTCGGTCCGCGGGTCGGCCATGCCATCGATACGTTCGGGGGACGCGGCCTGCTCGCGATCTCGAACCTCGTCTTTGCGGCGGGCCTGCTCACGCTGTCCCTGGCGCAAGGCGTGGTGGTGCTCATGGCCGCCTGGATGCTGCTCGGGGTCGGCATGGGCATGGGCCTTTACGAGGCTGCGTTTGCGACGCTCGCCCGCATCTACGGCACCGGCGCGCGGAAGCCGATCACGGGCATCACGCTGATCGCCGGTTTCGCCAGCACGCTCGGCTGGCCGCTCACGACCTGGTTGGAAGCGAGCTACGGCTGGCGCGCGGCGTGCGAGGTCTGGGCTGTGATCCACATCCTCGTGGCGCTGCCGCTCAACCTCGCGCTGCCGCGCGCGGCGCCGATGCCGCAGACCTCGGGATCGGGACAGGGCCAGCGTAGCGGAGGCCAGAGCGAGACGTTCGCGATGATCCTGCTGGCCTACATGTTCGCGGCGGCCAGCTTCGTCAGCTCGGGAATTTCGGCCATCCTGCCGACCATGCTGGTTGCGTTCGGCGCGACGCCGGCTCAGGCCTTGCTCGCGGGCGCGTTGGTGGGACCCGCTCAGGTCGGCGCCCGTCTGCTCGAAGCCGGATGGCTCGGCCGCTTTCATCCGCTGTTCTCGGCGCGGCTGGCGACACTGACGAACCCGATCGGTGTGATCGCGCTGGTCGCGGGCGGGCCGTTGTTTGCGCCGGCCTTTGCCGTCCTGTACGGCGCGGGCAACGGCATCATCACCATCGCGCGCGGGACGTTGCCGTTGACGCTGTTCGGACCCGCCGGCTTCGGCAGGCGGGTCGGCATGATCTCGTTGCCGTCCCGCGCCACCGGCGCCCTCGCGCCGCTGGTGCTGGGCCTGATGGTGGACCATATCGGCCGCGGTGCGCTGTGGATCAGCGCGCTGGCTTCCGTCTCCGCATTCGTCGCGCTGCTGCTGCTGCGTGCGGACCGGACGACATCAGAGCCGCTGCAGGCGGGAGGAGCCAATTCGTAAGCTGCGCGGCTGGCCGCTGATCGCGGTGATGTGCATCGGCCAGATCGGCAATCTGCTGACCATGTTGACCAACCGCATCGACGTGAGGCGGGATGGACAGCCGGCGCGTCACGGCTGCGGCGGATAACGTTCGAACGCCGGCAGTTCGTGCGCGTGCTCCATCCAGCGCAGGCGCTCGGCGACCTGCATCTGCATCGCCGGCGGCACGGCCTCGGGATCATCATAGGTCGAGCTCTGGATGTCGATCATCCCCGGCAGGATCTCGCCGTTGATGTAGAACAGGCCGGTGCCGCAATCGCTGCAAAAATGACGCCGGCCGTGCTCAGAGGACTTGTAGACCTTGGGCTCGCCCTTGGTCACCTTGACGGCGCTTTCGGCATACATCGTCCAGCCGACAACCGGGGCGCCGGCGTGGAGCCGGCAATCACGGCAATGGCAAAGCGCGTGCACGATCGCCTCGCCCTCGACCTCGTAGCGGATTGCGCCGCAGTGACAGCCGCCGGTGATGGTGCTCATGCGTTTCTCCCGATCGAAGACGATTTCTTCAATCGATAGTCATCGGGACGTGCGGCTTCAACATCCCAAGCGAATTGAAGTTGCGTCCTACTGTCGCCTGACAGCTGCTGCCATTGTGCGCTGATGCGAGATCGGTTCCGGTTAGGGACACGCCACGCGCGATTTCGAGTTCGCCGCGTGGCATCTGGTCCGGTCAGAAGTTCGCGCTAAGCCGCGCGTTGAACGAGCGGCCGGGTCCCTTGACGTTGTAGCCGTAGGCGGCCGAGGAGCCCATCATCGAGACGACCTTGTAGTCGACCAGATCGGCGCCGCCCAATGGTAGGTAGTAGTTCTGGTTGAACAGATTGTCGATGCCGAGGTCGAGCCGGACGTGCTGCCACTGGTAACCCGTGCGCAAATTGACCAGCGCATACCCTGGTGGCTCAGCCGCTCGCGCGCCAGACGCGGAAACGGGCGCAACATCAGGTCAGCGCGGGAGGTCCACGGGACAGGTGGTCGAACGATCGCGCGTAAGCGACGATCCGCTGACGAAACGAATAGACCGCACTCGCCGGGAGCGGAATGCGATCAGTCAGCGCGGGGTGAGGGGGCGGCAA
This sequence comes from Bradyrhizobium sp., assembly GCA_035575945.1. Lineage (GTDB taxonomy): Bacteria > Pseudomonadota > Alphaproteobacteria > Rhizobiales > Xanthobacteraceae > Bradyrhizobium. The sequence continues at coordinate 87,341 of DATLXF010000035.1, forward strand.
GCCGCCGGCCACGACGTGTCCCACGCAGAGCGGGCAGTGCGCAGTCGTCTTTCCGCTGTGCTTGTCCGCGTCGGTCCGAGCGGCATCCGCGTTTTGGCTGCTGACACAGAGCTTATGAGCCGCCGCAGCGGCCAGAGGCGAGATGCCTGAAACCAGAATGCTGGACAGAATGACGTTGAAAACGAGCGCGTAGGCCGCAATGAATGCAGCGCTGCAGCCGACTCGTCGCTTGAAAGCGAACCCCGTCATCACTCAACCGTTGCCTCGCCGCCATGTCATGTCGCGGCTTTAAGCCCTGAGCCGGCGCTTTGATGCCGGCCGGCGATTTTACCTTCAAAGGTTTCGATCCGGCGGTGCTCCCCGTTCGCGCACGGCCGCAGCCGTGTCGACGAACGGAGAGATCGTCTTCGATTCCTTCCTACATTCTGTAACGCACGCCGCCATAGATCGCGCGGCCCGTGCCGGGATTGAACAGCTCCATGGTGGGATCCGCCCGTCCGACCGTGATCGTGGTCGAGATGTAGCGGGTGTCGAGCAGGTTGCGTCCCTCGATGTAGCCGGACCAGCCCGTGCCCTTGTCGTAACCGATCTTGAAGTTCAGGAGAGCGTAGGGATCGACCGTGAGCGTATTGGCGTTGTCGGCGAAGAACGCCTGCGGCATCCACTCCACGTTCGGTCCAGCGTAGAAACCGTTCGCATTCCGGTAGAGCACTTCGGCGCGGACGTAATGCGGCGGCGCGCCGGGCAGGCGATTGTTGCCCCAGCTGGCATCGTTGTCGAAGCGGAAGTCGCTGTATGTGTAAACCACATTGAGCCAGACGCGGTCCTCCGGCGCGAAAACCGACTTCAGGAACGCGACGCCGAACCCGGCTTCGATGCCTTGATGCACCGTACGATCCGCATTCGTCTGCACGCACGGGTTGGTATAGAACGGGTTGACGACGACCGTCAGGCACTGCAGTTCGTTCCGAATGTCGGCCCGGTAGAGCGAGACGTCCCAGGAGAGATCGGGCCTGCGGCCGCGCGTGCCGATCTCGTAGGTCGTCGCAGTCTGTGCATCGACGTTGGAACTTGCCGGCGCCGCGAACGTGTTCGCGTCGAATGTGGGGACTTCGGCGCTGCGCGAGACATTGCCGAACACCTGCCATGCCGGATCGACGTCCCAGAGCATGCCGATCTTGGGACTGAGGATATCCCAGGTGCGGCGGCCGGATTGATTGCCGTCCGACAAGAAGCGGTCCTGCTGATCCCGAACGGCATGCATGAACTGCCCGCCGGCCACGAGAGCGACATTCGGCAGGAAGAAGAATGAGTTTTCTCCATAGAGCGAAAGGTTCTCCGACTTCCAAAGGTTGGAGGAGGCGAGCGCGCCCTTCACTGCGCCGGGCAGGTTGACGTACTGATTGATGTCGATGGTGCCGTTCTGGAGATTGACGCCTGTGATCAGTCGGTTGCGGAAGCCGCCGATCGAACGATCGTCGGTCGCCCGCGCGAACGCGCCATAATCCCGCGCGGTGAAGTCTAGGTATTGGTAGATCGGATGGTCGACGTGGCGGTCGAGGCCGAAGATGCCGAAATCCAGCGTCGTGTTGTCGAAGCGCAGCGTGGTCTTGTTGGCGAGACGCACCGTGTCGATGTTGCGCTGCTGGTTTTGCAGGACGAAGGTCGGATTCGCGGCCTGCGGTGTTGTGAGGGCTGCGGTCTTGGTGACCTCGCCGGGGATTTCCGCGTGCCACCGGCCCGCGTTCACGTAGAAGCGCGTCTCGGCGTCCGGGGAAAACCAGTAGCCGAAATTGGCGTTGAGGCGCTCGGTGTCGGTTCTGCTGTGCTCCCGATATCCGTCCTCGCGCTGGGCCGAGGCTGTGATGAAGTAGTCGGCGGGCCCGTAGGCTCCGCCGGAGCTCGTCTGGGTCTTCAGGTAACCGAAGCTGCCGGCATCGAAGCGTGCTTCGAACGGCGAGGCATCGCGCCCCGTCGGCATCACGAAATTGACCGCGCCGCCGAGCGAGTTCGATCCAAACCGCAGCGCATTGGCGCCCTTGTACACCTCGACATAGCGGTAGGCGGTCGGATCGATCTCGAACAGATCGAACAATCCGTCGGCCGTATTGATGGGAATGCCGTCCATGTACGGGTTGATGCCGCGATTGCCGTAGCTGCGCGACAGGCCCGAGCCCCGGATGGAAATCCGCCCGTCGGGCCCCCATCGGGTCTGGATCAGGACGCCCGGGACCCAACCGAGGATGTCCTTCACCGTGTTGGCCGGGCCGTTCTTGTAGGCGGTATCGGGCACGACCTCGACGCCGCCGGGCGTGCGGTCGATCTCGGCCGTGGCCTGCGCAGTGTTCGGCACCGTCAGGCTGCCGGCGCCGGTCGAGCCCGATTGAGCCGGCGCGATTGCGCCGGGCTGCGGCACGCTCTGGCTCCCGTGCGGTTCGATTGGCTTGGCTTCTCGGCTGAGACGTGCGGGCCGCAGCCCTGGGTTTCTGCTGAGGGGCCTCCACGGTGACGGGAGGAAGGTTGGGGGCGGACTGCGCCTGAGCCGGTGAAACGAGGATGAGCGCGGTGCCTGCGAGCAAGCAGCTGCGCAGCCGCATGACGGCGATTGACATGATGAACCTCTCGACTGAACGACGAACGAAGCGCCCGGGGGCGCGGTCAAATCAGTCGAGGAGGTCCGCGGGTCAGGTGCGCGAAGGACCGGGCACGCGCGAAGATGCGATCACGAAACGAAAAGACCGCATCTGGGCGGAGCGCAATGCGTTCGGCAAGGCTGGCTGTGGGTGGCGGCAAGCCGCCGGCCACGACGTGTCCCACGCAGAGCGGGCAGTGCGCAGTCGTCTTTCCGCTGTGCTTGTCCGCGTCGGTCCGAGCGGCATCCGCGTTTTGGCTGCTGACACAGAGTTCATGAGCCGCCGCGGCGGCCAGAGGCGAGATGCCTGAAACCAGAATGCTGGACAGAATGACGTTGAAAACGAGCGCGTAGGCCGCAATGAATGCAGCGCCGCAGCCGATCCGTCGCTTGAAAGCGAACCCCGTCATTCCACTCAACCCCTGTGGCTGGACTAACACAGCGAGCGGCCGAGTCAAACGCGCGAAGAGACGCGCACAGAGAGCGGCAATTGAGTGTTGCCTAGTCGCCACGTTGAAGAAAGCAGTCGCATTGGGATCAAGCCACTCAGCGTCAGCCATCGCGATATCTGGGATAGACCTCTCGTCCGATCCTTTCGGCGTCCTTGTTGAAATCGACGAACATGTCGCGCATCATTTTCGTGACCTCGCCCGGAGCTGTCGCGGGCGTTCCGGCATCGTATGGTGGCTCGGGCGCGTACTGGGCCATCAGTTGAACGCACTCCGCGTATTGCCGGTCGCGCAACTGCCCGACGAGCGAGAGGCCGAAATCGATTCCAGAGGTCACACCGCCGGCCGTGATTCTGTTGCGGTCGCGAGCGATCCTGTCGTCGACCGGAGTGGCGCCGAACATCGGCAACAGCGAAACCGCTGCCCAATGCGAGGTCGCCTTGTAGCCGGTGAGAAGTCCCGCAGCGCCGAGCAGCAACGAGCCCGTGCAAACCGAGGTGACGAACCTGGCGCGGGATCCACGATCCCTCAAAAAGCGAAGCGTGCCGTCGTCCTGCATGGCTTTGAGCGTGCCGGTCGCTCCACCGGGGACGCAGATGATGTCGAGATCGCGCGGGCATTCGTCGAAGGTTGCGCTGGGTTGAAACGCGAGCCCGGTATCGCTCTTCACGACGTCCTTGCTTTTTCCGACGATGTGGGTCGTCGCGCCGATGAGTCCGGTGAGCATGGCATGCGGCCCGACCATGTCGAGTGCCGTGAACTCGGGATAGACGAGGAACGCAATCTGCTCCTTCCCCATCCAGTTCGCGGGCATCTGCGAGATGTCATGGCCGGTCGTGGTCCCCGCCGCGACCTCGGCGGCAGGCGCCGCCCGCAGGCCCGACGCGGCGAGCCCCGCGGCAGAGGCGAGAAGCAGGTCTCGTTTCGAGATCATTCTTCACTCCCGTGACGGCGATGAGATGCGCCGACGATATCAGTATCGATAGGCAAGCGTCCCGTAGAAAGCGCGGCCATCGCCGGGCGCCACTTGGCCGCCGAACCAGGGGAAAGCCACGAAATACTTCTCGCCCGTCAGGTTCTTGACGTTGAAGGATGCCCGCCAGTGTTCGGTCTCATAGGCAATCTTGGCGTCGACGGTGAAGTATCCCGGCGCCTTGTAGACATTGAGATTGTCGACGTACTGCCACGACGCCACGTACACACCGGCGCCGGCGCTCCAGCCTCTGAGAGCGGGCACGTCAAAGGTATAGTTGACCCAGAACCGGCCCGAATCCTCGGGGACGCCGGAAACCTTGTTTCCCTGCGGCGCTCCCAGATTCGTATCGAGGAACCTCACATCCGTGTGGCCGTAGCTCGCCATCACCTTCCAGTTCCTGGTGGGCTGCCAGATCAGGTCGGCCTCGTAGCCCTTCGACTCTTGCGCGGACAGGGCCCCAATGCCGACCCCGATCGTGATCGGCACGTTTTCACGCTTGATGTCGAACACGGCGACGGTGCCGCTCAACTGGTTGTTGATGTTGAACTTGAAGCCGCCTTCGACCTGTTTCGATGTTTCCGGCGCGATGTTGGTGTTCAGGGCCTGCGTGAAGGGGGAGGCCTGCATGCCTTCGCTATAGCTGCCGTAGACCGACAGTCCCGGAATGAGATCGAGAACCGCGCCGACCCTTGGCAGCGCCTTTGTCGTGTCGGTACCGAACTGCGTCGGCGCAAACGTGCCGGTGAAGAACGGGAAGTTTTCGGTATAGTCGATATTGATGCTCGCGAGCCGCACGCCGGCGAGAATGTGGAGGCGATCGTAGATCGTGGATTGCAGTTGCGTGTAGACGCCCTTGGTGGTGTAGGCGCTGACAAAGTCGTAATAGGGAAAGAAGAAGGCGGCCGATGTGGGGGTGGGATCCGTATACGGCGTCGGAAAGACGGGGTTGTTCACCAGATCGACCGGCGGAATGCCGAGATCGGTATTCATGTGACCCCGATCCGTGATGCGGCTGTAGTCGGCGCCGGTCAGCCAGACGTTATTGGTCGGCCCGAGCCTGAAGCGCGCCTCCAGATTGGGATTGACGGAGAACTCCTGCTGTTTCTGCAGCAGGTCGACATTGATCAGGCTCCATGTCGATGGAAGGGCGACATCCGGGGCGGCGGTTTGTGTCGTCTGGCTCCGCTGATCGAAGCTCTGGTGCGCCCAGCGTGCCTTCACGTTGAAGGACCAGATGGAATCGAGTTTCCGGTCGAACGTCGCCGTGACGCTCTTGACCTCGCTGTAGCTCTTCGGAATGTCGGTCGGGCCGATGTAGAGACTGGGATTGAGGCGGAAACTTCCGGCGACGGTGCCGACCGCGGGCAGGCCCTGGTAGGCCTGCTGCTCGAGCCGCGAGACGCGCCCCTGGATCGTCAGCGTCGTGTCTTCCTTGTTCGTGAATGTCAGTGTCGGATTGAACGAGTAGCGGTTCTGGTGGACGACATCGACGAACGTATCGTTCGACGTGTAGGTGCCGGTGAAACGGAACAGCACGGTCTTGTCGGCCGACAGCGGCTGGTTGATGTCGAAATACGGTTGGATATAGTTGTTCGTCCCGAACGTGAAGCCTGCTTCGCCACTCGCCTTGTCGGTCGGTAACTTCGAGACGATGTTGATGGCGCCCCCGAGCGGGCTGCCGGCCCCGCCGCCATAGAGGATCGCATTCGGCCCCTTCAGGACCTCGATGCGTTCGACGTTCACCACCGAGTCGCGGTCCCCGACGTTGTACATGACGTTCATGCCGTCGAGATATTGCTGGGCGCGAAAGCCGCGAACGTTGATCAGACCGCCCGGAGCCGTCGTGCCGATCGCGATCGTGTTCGTACCCTGCACGTTCGAGACGTTCTGAATCGCCTCGGTGACCGTGACGTTATTCTGGTCCGTGATCACGCTCCTCGGGATCACCTGGATCGACTGCGGGACCTGCTCGATCGGCGTTGCCGTCTTGGTCGCGGAGATCGCCGACAATGCCCGATAGCCATCGACGGGTCCCGCTGTCGTCAGCGTGGTTCCCGGCGGAAGTTTGAGACCCGGCAAATCGAGTGCGGGATTATAAGTTCCGAGAGCGTTGGCGAGCGGCTTGACCGCCGAGGCCGGCTCCGCCGGTTTTGCGCTGGCGCGTTTGGCGCGCTTGGTGCCCGACCTGTTTCCAGCGACGGTCGCCGCGGCAGGCCGTGTTGGGTCCGGTGCCTGGACGGTCACGCCGGGCAGCTGCGTGGATTGGCCAGGGGTGGATTGGGCAAGCGCAACTTCGGGAACGGCGAGAAGCGCGGCAATGCTGACGCTGCCGAGCACACGAAAACGAAACATCGGAAACTCCTGGACTCGGGCGCGATCACCCGCCAACGGTCGACAAAAATCATCGATGGCGACCAAGCGGCCGCACCGATCTTGCGATTTTGGAAAAGTCAGGAGTTCGGAGGGGGAGCGCGGGCCTGGGTGTGTCCGCCGTTGCGGTCATTCCGCAGCTCTTGTGTCGCTGCGTGCCAGACTACCGGCAGCGGGGACCCATAAGGTACGGCAACCGCAATCTCAGGCGTGTCGAGGGTTGCACCGGCATGAACCAGACAACACAGCGCGCAGGCACCGTCGTGAACACGGTGGCCGGTCTGGTCAGACTCGCTGTCGGCCTCGCCGCCGGGCGTGTGGCAGATGGCGACACCGCCGAAGGCGGCCAGCGGATCAGACAATCTGGCGGCCGTCGCCCATGACGAGCCGATGGGCGCGATGATTTGCATCATCAGCGCCATCAGGAACGCCGGGAAATAGATATGCAGCCGCTGCCGCACCAGTTAACGCCTCATTGCAACAACCGGAACTAATCATACGGCCCATCGAGAGTCGATGGCAACTCACTCTGCTCGGATGGGCACGAAGCCACGCCGGCAAGAAATTTCTGCCAGCTGTATCCCTACTGTCACGCTGGTCCGCCTGAAGAGCATCGGAATTCCCGCGTCCGTAGCTCCATCGGGAAATACTGGCACTTCACGCGATGCCAACCCTGGCTCCGATCCACTTGCCGGTTGGCACGGAGACGCGGGGCGAGCGATGACAGATGGTGTGCGAGCTGCTGCGGTGTGACTGATTGCGGATCCACCGGAGTTGAAGCGACATTGAGCGCGCCGGCTTCCTCGTCGGCGCTTCGCAATCACTTGATTGGACATTATGTCCAGTGGTTCGCGCATCAGCGCGCGGTCATCAAAGACATCCGGAGACTTTAACAAGAATACAAAGACCGTACGTGAGCGTGCGGCGAAGATAGCCACCCGGGAGGGGCAACATGACACGCGAGCGACTGAAATCGTTCTCCACGCATATTCTCATCCCTTTCACGATGGGGGCGAGCGTCGGCTTGCTGTTCGTATATGCGATCTATCTCCTCGATGTCGGCGGCCTGCGCACGCTGCTGGCCAGGACGGGCGGGAGCCTGTTGGACGTCGGCCTCATACCGGTCGCGTTCGCTTTCGGATCGCTTGCGATTGGCACCAAGGAGCTCCTGATCGACAATTGACGACGATCGGTGCGGCTTTGACGCCGCGCAATGTCTTCAGGGACGAATTCGGATGAATTGCTTTCGCAATGTTCGATTTCGGCCAGCCGCTGTTCGTCGCCGGGATTCTGCTTGGCTTTTCCTCCAGCCTGCACTGCTTCGGCATGTGCGCGGGCATTGCCTCCTCCTTGCACTTCGTCGCCGACTTCGGTTCGAACCGGCCGCGGCAGGGCCTGTTGACGGCGACGGTCCTGATCAATGCCGGACGCATCTCGGCCTACGTGTTGGCCGGCGCCACGGTCGGTGCGATCGGATCGGGCGTGTTCGGATCGTTCGATCACGCGTTCGCTCATGCGATTCTGCGCTGGGCTGCGGCCGCTGCTCTCGCTGGATCGGACTTTCGATGCTCGAAGTGCTGTCCCTGCCGGCGTCGCTCTCCCGGCTGGCCGCAGTCGTCAGCGCCAGGATCGGCGCCGCCGCCCGCGCGACGCAGCTTCCGCCGACGATCGGGTTGTTCGTCAGCGGCGCAGTTTGGGGCTTCCTGCCCTGCGCTATGGTCTACGGCGCGCTGTTCTACGCCATGCTGTCCGGCTCGTGGCTGGGCGGCGCGCTCGCAATGAGCGGCTTTGGACTCGGCACACTGCCTGTGCTGTTCGGCGCCGGCCTCGGGCTTCCGGTGTTGCGGCGCCGCGCCACGGCAGGGTGGTTGCGGAACACGGTGGCTCTCGCCATCATTGCGGTCGGCATCGTCAGCGCGGGCATGTCGCCGTCGACTTTGGCAGCGTGGTGCCGGTCCTGACCGGATTGCGGTTTCAGGCGATATTGCTGCCCTGATCCCGGGTCGGATCCCTAAAGAATCACCCGCGGCGGATTGCTCCGCGCGGGTTTGACGAACTTTCGATGCTGCCAGTATGCCGATGTTTTGCCCGACGAGTCAAAGGAGCTGCACCTCGCCGGAGGCATCTTCGTCGACCAGCAAAGAGCGAATGATTTCAATGCCCGCTCTACTGTGCATGGGGTTGTTTTCGCACTTTCGATTCGAGCGCAGTGAATGCGCCGGCGTCAGCGCCGGCGCGGCGCCTCGGCCTTGGCCGGCGGCTCGGTCTGCGGCGCGCAGGTCGCGGCGGCAAGCGAGCCTTGCGCCTGCGGCATCAGGCCGGGCTCCGGGGCGAGCGCCTTCATCAGGATCAGGCCGGTCGTGGTCGGGGAATCGATGATCAGGCGGTCGGCCGCGGTCACTTCCTCGTCCTCGGGCAGCTCGCTGTGCTGCGCTTCCGTCATCAAATCGAGCTCGATCACCTTGCGGCCCGCGGAGCGGTCGTTGATGGCGTAGTAGGCGATCTCGTTGCGGGTGTAGAACGACACCGATGTGTAGGCTTGGCTCACCGGCACCGTGAGCTTGATCGGTCCGCCCGAGAGGTCATAGCGGCAGATCGCCAGCGCAAAGGCCGGGTCCATGAACGGCATCGGCGAATCGTTGGGGGCGGCGAGCGGAAGCTGGGTGACGGCGTTCACCTTCGTCATCGGCGTCAGCCGCGAATAGGCATCCTGCGTCGCGATCCGCGGCAGCGCCAGCACGCTGACGAGATGGACCACGAGGCCGAGCACCACGCCGGCAATGATGGTGAACGCGAGCCGGATCATGAGCAGCCCACCGTCGTGATGCTGGGCATCGGCGCGTCGCGCTGGGTGCGCGTGGCGACCCCGACCGGCGTGTCGTAGAGACGCAGCATCAATGCGTAGCGCTCGATGCCGCCCGTCGGCAGCCAGTTGCCGGCGCGCGAGCGCGAAGCGATGCGGATCTCGAACGAGCCGTCGGATTGCCGCACGATCTCCTGGCTGGTGAAGCCGTAGCGCTGCAGCGAATTGGCGACGAGGTGGCCCTTGCGGTCGTACAGCGTCAGCGTCCAGAACCGCGCGGGCGGCGTCACGCCGGAGACGACCACGTCGCAGCGGCCGTCGAGCGCCTTCTTCCTGTCGTCGGTCGTGGCGGTGAAGGCGACGCCGTCGCCGGTGCCGATCGGCAGTTCGCCGTTGCGCACGATGGTGGCGCGCGAATAGGGGTCGACGTCGGCCGTGCCGGTGCGCGGCCGCGCGGTCCAGGGGCCGATGCTCAGCGCGCCGATCTCGGTGCCGCGCGTCGTCGTCATCCAGGTCGCACCGAGGCCGACCGCCGTCGCGAGAAGGAGCGCCGTCAATGTGATCAGGATCAGCCGCACTTGTTTCGATCAGTTCTTGCGTGGGGCGGAAGTGTTGGCGTTCTCTTCCGCATAGTTCTGCGGGAAGGCGAGCGCGCTGGTCGACGAGGACGGCCTCGCCGGCTTGCCGTCGCTGGCCGCCGCCGATTTGTTCGCGGTCTTGGCCGCATCGTCGAGCAGCTTCTCGACGCGTACCAGAATGTCGGCGCCCCGCTTGGTCAGCACCGGCGGGGGACCCGGCTTGGTCTCCAGCACCTTCGGCCCCGCATTGGCCTGCGCGTTGCTGACATGCTGCGGCGGCAGCTTCTGGCCCATGCCGATGCCGGGGATCTCCCGGACCTCGATGCCCTGATGGGCCGCCAGCATGATGTCGTGCCAGGTCTGCGCCGGCAGCGAGCCGCCGGTCATGCGATTGGTCGGCGAATAGTCGTCGTTGCCGTACCACACCGCGCAGGTGAAATTGCCGGTGTAGCCGACGAACCAGGCGTCGCGATACGCATTGGTCGTGCCGGTCTTGCCCGCGGTCGGAATGTCGTCGAGCGCGGCGCGGCGCGCGGTGCCTTCGCTGACGACATGGCTCATCATGCCGGCCATGTCGGCGGCGACGGAGGCGGGGATCGCCTGCCGCGGCTTCGGGCCATCGCGGTCCCAGCGCCAGACGAGGTCGCCCGCGCCGGTGCGCACCTCCAGCACCGCATGCGGCGTCACCGCCTTGCCGCGGTTGGGGAAGGTCGCATAGGCGACGGCGTGCTCGAGCACGGTGACTTCGTCCGATCCGATCGGCAGCGACGGCGTATCTGGCAGTGGCGCCTTGAGGCCGAAGCGGCGGGCGACCTCGACGATCTTGGCGCGGCCGACCTTGGCCGGGTTCGGCGCCTTCGGCTGTTCCTTGCGGCCGATCTCGATCGACAGCTTCACCGGCACGACGTTGATCGATCGGGTGATTGCCTGCGTCAGCGTCACCGAGCCGGAATAGGAATGGCCATAGTTCTGCGGGCACCAATTGCCGATGCAGACCGGACCGTCGACCACGATCGAGTTCGGCGTGTACCCGTTCAGCAGCGCCGTGGTGTAGACGTAGGGTTTGAACGAGGAGCCGGGCTGGCGATAGGCGTCGGTGGCGCGGTTGAACTGGCTGGCGCCGTAGTCGCGGCCGCCGACCATGGCGCGGACGCCGCCGTCGAGATCGGCGACGACGGTCGCCGCCTGCGTCGCGTGGTAGTCGCGGCCGAACTGGCGCAGCTGGTTCTCGACCGCGTCCTCCGCCGCCTTCTGCACGTTGGTGTCCATCGCGGTGCGGACCACGAAGACGCGCTCGGTGTACGACTTCGGGAAGGTGTCGACCAGCTTGCGCATCTCGTCGAAGGCGTAGTCGAGATAGTAGTTCGGCGACGCCTCGTCGCGGCGGTCGACCGCGAAGGCCGGATTGCGGCGGGCGCCGAACACCTGGCCCTCGGTCATGAAGCCGGCATCGACGAGATTGTCGAGCACGACGTTGGCGCGGGCGCGGGCGGCGGGCAGGTTGATGTGGGGCGCGTATTTGGTCGGCGCCTTGAACAGGCCGGCGAGCATCGCCGCTTCCGCCAGCGTGACGTCGCGTGCCGACTTGTTGAAGTAGAAATGCGCCGCGCCGTCGACGCCGAAGGTGCCGCCGCCCATATAGGCGCGGTCCAGATAGAGCTTGAGGATCTCGTTCTTGGTCAGGCGCCATTCCAGCCAGATGGCGAGGAAGGCTTCGTTGACCTTGCGCTCGATGGTGCGTTCGTTGCTCAGGAACAGGTTCTTGGCGAGCTGCTGGGTGATCGAGGAGCCGCCCTGGCGCACGCCGCCGGCCTGGGCGTTGGTGACGAGCGCGCGCGCCGTGCCGGCGATGTCGATGCCGAAATGCTCGTAGAAGCGGCGGTCCTCGGTCGCCAAGGTCGCCTTGATCAGCACGTCGGGAAAGTCCTCCAGCGGGATCGAATCGTTGTGCTTGATGCCGCGGCTGCCGATCGGGTTGCCGTAGCGGTCGAGGAAGCTCACCGCGAGATCGGACTTCTTCAGCCAGTCCTCGTCCGCGGTCTCGCGGAAGGCGGGGATGGCGAGCGTGAGCATCACGATCAGGCCGCCGAGGCCCAGCGTCGCGGCCTCCGAGAACGGCTCGATGAAGACCCAGCGCTTCCACCGCCCGACATAGAAGCGGTCCATGAAGGTGGAGTAGCGCTCGTAGAGCTCGCGGATGCCCTTGGCCGAGGAGAACAGCGAGGAGTCGATGCGCGCGTCGAGATCCAGGAAGAAGTTCCGGATCCTCTGCTTCCAATGCGGTGGTATGATCTGGCGCACCTAGAACCCTTGCGGCTTGCTTCGAAAGCGTTCAAGCACCCGGCCGGGGCGGCATCGAGACGTCTTGCGGGAATGTTGCGGCAAACCCAAGGCGCCCGGCCAGCATCCGAGGGACTTGCTGTTCCTTCTAGCCGAGCGGGGTCCATAAACCAATGGTCACGCTCGCGATTTTGAACAACAGGCTGAATCGACCCCGGGTCATTACGGGCTCCGAAGAGGCCTTTCTTGCACCCTTGCCGCCGCGCGCCCTAGATGGCGTCGCCGTAGCTCTTTTCGAATTGTGTCGAGGCGCATGACCGCAGCTCCCAAACGGCCTTCCGCGCAGGAAGGATTCTTCTGGAAAACCAAGACGTTGGAAGAGATGTCGGGGGACGAATGGGAAAGCCTGTGCGATGGCTGCGGCCGTTGCTGTCTGAACAAGCTCGAAGACGAGGACACCGGGCAGATCTATTTCACCCATGTCGGCTGCAAGCTGCTCGATGGCGCGAGCTGCGCCTGCAAGGACTATCCGAATCGGTCCGACAAGGTTCCGGATTGCGTCCGCCTGACCCCGGCCAATGTCCGCACCCTGAACTGGCTGCCGCCGAGCTGCGGCTACAAGCTCGTTGCCGAAGGACGCGACCTCTATTGGTGGCATCCGCTGGTGTCGGGCGATCCCAACACCGTGCACGAGGCCGGCGTTTCCGTGCGCGGCCGGGTCGAGGGCAGCGAGGAGCAGATCCCGGACGAGGAGCTAGAGGACCACATCGTGCAGTGGCCGGCGACCTTGCCCAAAGCGGCCCGCCTGAAGCGACGTCCGAAGGCCTGATCCGCCGCACGCGTTTCGATCACGCGTTCGGGATGGCCCGGGGGCGGGATGCACCCATGCGCCGCAGTGGCTGCCTGGGAAAAACTTTGCTGTCTACATTGGGCTGCATAGAACGAATCCTTCGCGGCGTTGCGCCGCCACATGACGCCCGATCGAGATGAACAAGTTCGAACGGCAGAGCGCTGCCGACGTCCAGACGTTGCCCGACGATATCGCCGAGGAGCTGTCGCGCCTTCCGAGCGAGGTCATCAGCGTCGACGACGCGCCGTCCATCGCACCGCCGGTGCCGCTGAGCTCCGACGAGGTCCGCACCATCGTCATCAGCCTGATGCTGACGATGTTCCTGGCCGCGCTCGACCAGACCATCGTGGCGACCGCGCTGCCGACCATCGGGCGCCAGTTCCAGGACGTCTCCAATCTCTCCTGGGTGATCACCGCCTATCTGCTCGCCTCGACCGCGGTCGCGCCGGTGTTCGGCACGCTCAGCGACATCTACGGCCGCAAGGCCATGATCATCACCTCGCTCAGCCTGTTCGTCGCGGGCTCGGTGCTGTGCGCGATCGCCCCGAACATGCCGATGCTGATCCTGGCGCGCGGCCTTCAGGGCCTCGGCGGCGGGGGCATCATGCCTGTCGTGCAGACCGTGATCTCCGACGTGGTCAGCCCGCGCGAGCGCGGGCAATACCAGGCCTATTTCTCCAGCGTCTGGATGGTCGGCGGCATTCTCGGCCCCGTCATCGGCGGCGTGTTCGCCGAGCATCTGCACTGGTCGATGATCTTCTGGATCAACCTGCCGCTGACGGCCGCGGCGCTCGCGCTGCTGCTGCCGAAGATGAAGAAGATCCCGGTGTTCCACCGCAAGCGCAAGGTCGACTGGCTCGGCGGCGTGTTGCTGATGGCCTCTGCCGTGGTCTTCATGCTGGTGCTGACCTGGGGCGGCACGCGCTATCCCTGGCTGTCGCCGACCGTGCTCGCGATGGTCGGTGGCGCGGTCGCGCTCGTGGTCAGCTTCGTCTGGCACGCCCGGCGCGCGGACGAGCCGTTCCTGCCGCTGCCGCTGATCGGCGGACGGGTCGTGCCGTTCGGCCTGATGGCGGGCGGTTGCGCGCTCGGCGCGATCACCGGCCTCACGGTCCAGCTGCCGCTCTATTTCGAATCCGTCTATCGCCTCAGCGCCAGCGAGGCGGGGCTTGCGCTGATCCCGCTCGCGGCGGTCTCGACCATCGGTGCGGCCGTCGCCGGCCGGACCATGGCGCGGGCCAAGCACTACAAGCGCGTCGCCATCATCGGCACGTCCTGGGCCGCGCTGTGCGGCCTCGGCCTGACGCTGACGACGCTGCCGCTCTGGGGCCTGCTGACGCTGATGGCTGCGTTCGCGCTCGGTCTCGGCACCACTTTTCCGGTCTGCGTGGTCTCGGTGCAGAATGCGGTCGCCCGGCCGCAGGTCGGCACCATCACCGGTGCGTTGAACTTCTTCCGTTCGCTGATGTCGTCCTTCACGGTCGCCGCGTTCGCGGCCATCCTGCTGATCACGTTGGGTGCCGACATTCCACTCGGCGAGCATCATGCCGCAGGAGCCATCAACGCGATTCCCGCCGAGGACATGCGGCATGCATTCCGCTACGTCTTCGGCGCCGCCACCGCGCTGATGGCGGGTGCTGCGTTGTGCCTGATCGCGATGGAGGAGCGGCCGCTGGCCGGCCCGACCGTCGCCAAGCAGGTCGAGATGGCGGAGTGAGCGGCTCTACCGGCCGCGCATGATCCTTCGCCACGTCCGACACGGACGCTGCCTGCCCGGCCGAATGATCCAGCGACTAAGACGTCCGAACCATTCCCGGGAGCGGAGCCGTGGCCTCAGGTTCCTTTTTGAGCGCAAACTGGGCCGCAAGCGCCAGCCCGAAAGCAATGCTGAACGTTGTGCCAGTGGCAATGAATTGCAGCTTGCCCGCGGCCCAGACTGCCTCGGGCGGCGCTGTCAGGGACAACAGGTTCGGGAGCATCAGGAAGACCATTCCGATCGCGAACGCGAAGCAGTTCAGCAGTCGCCGCCGCAACGTCGCGACAGAATTATCGATGTCGGGCAGGTCGGAGCAGGACTGCCGGTCCAGATAATAAGAGACATAGACCGAAACGAGCGCGGGCCCCAGACCCCATTGCAGCATCTTGAAGTAGAGATCAGGAAGCGGCAGCTCGCTCAGGGCCGGCTGGCCAAAATAATGAACCGCGACAGTCAAGCCCACTGGACCCACGACGAACGACACCAGGAACGTCCAGCAATAGGTGATCAGATGCGATTGACGGGCGTCGATGCTCAGCGCGCTCAGCATCCAGCGCAGAAGCAGGACCACGATGATGGCGAGCCCGTAATTGCAGAGCGCATACAGCACCCAGGCCAGCAGGCGGCTCGGATCTTGTCTCAAAACGATGCCCTGGCCGTCCATGAGGTCATAGGCGACGGCCGAAACGATGACCCCGATATAGACCGAGAAGATCAGCGCGATCGCGTAGATGATCCAGTACCGCAAGGGATTTCGTTGAACCGAAACATCGACGTCGATTCCGAATTCCTTGGCCTCTGCATACAGATTGTTCCGGGCGCCGTTGCGATAGATCAGATAGCAGGCAACAAGCCGCGCCCAATTGTCGTGAAGTTCGGCCACCGATTGCGGGAACGTGGTTAGATCCACGCCGACCGTGCCGGACTTCCATTGGCCCATCGTATGCGAGGCCCAGGCGGATTTCTGAATGAGCTGATCGAACCCGAAGCTGTCTTCGGTGAAGAAGATTGCATCCTTTCCGGCTTCGCGGCGCTTCAGCAGCCACCACTTCATGTAGCTGATCTCCGCCCACATCCGGTCGGGCGTTGGATGGCTCTTGTGAAAGTCCGCGGCGGCCACCTCCGGCGCGCTCGCGATGACCTCCGCCATCGCCGGCGCAGGGACATGCAGCGAGAATCGTATCTGCGTCATGATCTGCTTGGCGAACTGGGGAACGCTGATCCAGATATGGATGACATCGCGCATCATCAGAAGCACGTTCCACTCGGCCTCCTTGGTGAGGAGGTACAGGAAGACGGCGCCCATCGCTGCGACGACGATCAGATAGGGTGGGGACTGGTCCTTGACCGCATCGAGAATGGTGTCCGGAATTGCGGACATCAACGGGGCCAGCATGACGACTTGCCGGTGCTCGTGAACGAGCAGCAGGAAGAAGCCGCAAGCGAACAGGACGAAGGTCGCGCTTCCGAGCAGGTATTGCCGGTGGCTGGTCATGTACTTGGGAAATGTCGGCACGTTGGCAACCGGGACGGCACGGCCGAAGGCTTGCCATGCCAGTCGGGCCGCCACGGCGAGGCCCAGCAACGTGATCGCCCATTGCACCAGCTGGGGAAGCGGCTCGCCGACGGTGCTTCCTCCCTGGGCGAGAGCGGGGCTGGAAAACAAGACAGACGTGATGACGAAGGGGACAGAGCGTGCCATTTCCGAAACTCCCCTGTTGCGATGAGGCGTAGTCTCGTACTGACGGATTCCCAGGAACCCGTTCGAACGCTACACCCAGTCGCGGGGGTTGCGTGTGAGACAGTTCACACGTGGCTTGCGGCTGCCTGGCCGGAAGCGGCCGCTCCCGGCTCGTTCATGCGATTCAGGTGCCCGGCCGCGACACCTCGGTCTCTTTGCTGGTGATGAACTCCAGCAGCACCGGAATGCCCTCTTGTGTCTTCTGGATGCCGCGCCTGATCGCGGGGACGATGTCCTCCGGTCGCGTCACCCGTTCGCCATAGCCGCCGAACGCGCGCGCCATCGCGGCGTAGTCGCCGGAAATGTCGGTCGAACGGTATTTCTCGGTCGAGACCGGCATCACCTTCAGCTCGATCGCCATGGAGAAGTTGTTGAGCAGGATCGACATGATCGGGATGCGCTCGCGCACCGCGGTCTCGAAATCCATGCCGGTGAAGCCGATCGCCGCATCGCCCCAGACGTTGATGCAGAGCTTGTCGGGCTTTGCCAGCTTGGCGCCCATCGCGAGGCCGAGGCCATAGCCGAGCTGCGTCGTCTTGCCCCAGCCGAGATAGGTGAGGGGTTTTGTCGACTTCCAGAACGGCGAGAGCTGGTCGCGCGGGCTGCCGGCATCGTGGGTGATGATCGTATTCTCGATATCCACGGTGTGCTGCAAGTCCCACAGCACGCGATAGGGGCTGAGCGGCGCGTCGTTGCTGGTCAGCTTCGGCATCCATTTCGCCAGCCACTCTTTGTGCGAGGCTGCGATCTCGGCTGCGACGGCGGATGCATCGCGATCCGCGGTGACGGTCTTGCCGATCTCCTCCAGCAGGGCGTCGAGCACGAGGCCGGCATCGCCAACCAGACCGATCTTCGCTTCCACGTCCTTGTTGAGATGATTGGGATCGAGCGTCGAGTGAATGATGGTCTTGCCCTTCGGCATCGCGACGCCGAAATTGGTCTCGGTGAAGGAGCAGCCGATGCCGAAGATGACGTCGGCCTCGGCGAGAAACTTCGGCACCGCGCGCGGCACTGCGAGGCCGCCGGAGCCGAGCGATAGCGGATGCGTCTCCGGAAACGATGATTTGCCGCCGAGGCTTGTGGTGACGGGGATCGCCAGCCGCTCGGCGAGCCGTTTCAGCTGCGGCCAGGCCTGGGCATAGTGCACGCCCTGGCCGGCATAGATCACCGGCCGTCTCGCATTCACGAGCAGGCTGGCGGCGTCCTTGACGTGAACGGGGTCGGCGCCGTAGCGGGTGCGTAGCACCGGCGTATAGTCCAGCGGCTCCGGCACCTCCTCGTTCCACATGTCGGAGGGGATCTCGACGATGACGGGGCCGCCGCGGCCGTTTTTCAGTTTGGTGAAGGCGCGACGGAAGATGTTGGCGACCTCCGCGGCCAGGATGATCGGCTCGGACGATTTCGCGAACGGCTTCATCGCCTCGCTGGAATTGAAGTTCGGCTCGATATGCGCGAGCCTGCGCGGATAGCCCATCGGCAGCACCAGCACGGGGACGGATTCGCCGAAGCATTGCGCGACGCCGCCCATCGCGTTCTCGGCGCCCGGCCCGTGCTGCATGCAGAAGGCGCCGATGCTGCGTCCCGACGTCACCCGCGAGATCGCGTCAGCCATGTGGATGCCGACGCGCTCCTGCCGCACCATCACGGGGCGGATCTCGGCCTTGGCCGCGTGCTCGATCAGATGGTTGACCGGATAGCCGCAGAGGATTTCGATTCCCTCGCGCCGCATGATTTCCGCGATGGCGGTGCCGAGCTTCATGGCGTCTCTCTCCTTGGGCCTCGCCGGTTGGTCCGGCCGATTGGGACCAGAGGATCAGGAAATCGACAGGCGGACAAGCGCCCGCGCTCGCCGCGATTGGAGGTCAGCCATGCAGTCGGCCAGCTTGTGATCTTGACGCTCCCAGTCTGTGCGTCAAGTCATGTCGTGATGCTCACGGCCCAACCGGGCACGCACATCAGTTATCTGCGGCTCGCCACGAGGATTTCGAGCAGCGCACCTGATTCCATCGCCGTCAACCTGAGGCGCTCGCCTTTTCGGCGAGCCTCGAAGAGGACGGCTCCGCTGTTGCCGCGCGCGGTGCATCTCGGCCGCGCATCCTGCGAGGCTCTCGACGGGACGCTCCGCGCACCATCGCTCGCGCCTCGGGATGACGGAATTGCTCTCTGCGCTTGGCGAACCATCCCCGTTCCCTGCAACGACTGGGGTTGGAGTGACGCTGCACCGAGGGCGACGGAGCGATTGCCCTCTACGCCGTCTCCTCCAGTGCGTGCCGCAGCCTTCGGATGATGACGCCGCGGGCGCGGTCGTCGGCGGCGGCTGCGACACGATCGTTGATGTCGAGCATGAGTTCGGACATCTCGTTGTGCCAGTCGAGACGGGTGACGGCCTCCGGCGCCAGCCGCCGCCGGTGATCGGCGTCGAGCACGCGCGGTTCGGGCGAGGCGAGCTCATAAATGTCGTCGAGCATCGGCTGGTAGACTTTCGCCGCGGGAATGATGCGTTCCGCGACGCGCTCGGCGAGGCCGGCAACCGCACTTTCCTCGCCGTGGACCAGGAACAGCCCGCGGGCGATGGGACGGCGCGCCGCGATCCAGCTGGCCATGCCCGCGCCATCGGCATGGCCGGAATATTCGTCGATCGTGCGGATGCGGGCCGCAACCTTGATCTCGTCGCCCTGGATGCGGACGGCCTTGGACCCGTTCTGGAGGAAGCGGCCGAGCGTGCCGTTGGCCTGGAAGCCGGCGAGAAGCACGGTCGCGCGCTCGTTCCACAGCCAGCGCTTCAGGTGGTGGCGGATGCGGCCGGCGTCGCACATGCCGCTCGCGGCGATGATGATGTGGAATCCCGACAGGCGCATGATCGCCTTGCTCTCGTCCGCCGTCTCGGTGAATTTGAGATGCGGGGAGTTGAGCAGGCGCATGACGTCGACGGACGGGTCGAGGCTCTCGGCATGGCGGCGGAACACCTCGGTGGCGCGGATCGCAAGCGGGGAATCGAGGAAGATCGGAGCGATCGGAATCTCGCCGTGCTCCATCAGGTCGACGAGATCGACGATCAGTTCCTGGGTACGCTCGACCGCGAAGGCAGGCAGCAGCAGCGCGCCGCCGGCGGCGGCAGCATCGCGCACCTCGGCCGCGAGATGCTTGCGGCGAAGCGCGGGTGTCGTCGCCTCGCGAGGAGGTCTTCGGAATCGGCAGGCCATGAGCGGCGACGATCGGCACCACGACCATCGAGGTGCGGTTGCCGGGGATGCCCCCGATGCAATGCTTGTCCACGACGACGGGGCTAGGCCAGGCCAATTGCGTGCCGGCCTGTGCCATTGCGCCGGTGAGGGCGAGAAGCTCGTCGCTGGTGATGAAGCTGGCCGATCCGATCAGGAAGGCGGCGATCTCCATGTCGGAGTAGCGATAGTGCGCGAGGTCGCTGATGATCGCGCCGATCTCGGCCTGGCTGAGGGTTCGTCCGCGGATTTTCGCACGCACCGCTTCCAGGCTTTCAGGCGGCGAGGCGGGCCTCACGGTCAACAGCGTCCCGACCGCTTCCGCGAAGCGCCGGAAGGCAGGTTCGGAGAGGCCGATCTCGTCCGAAGCCGCCAGCGTGTCGTCGTCCGTGATCAGCAGCGTCGCCAGCAGAGCCTTGCCGCCGTGACGAAGCTCGACGCGGCTGAAGCCGCGGAAGAGCTCCGCGCGCAGTGCCTTGGAGTGCCGGGAAACGACGACGACGTTCTCACGGCCGGTGTCGAGGCGGACGCGGCGGATCTTCAGTTGGGAGTGCGGAAGGTCGGGATGCATGGACGGGCCGGCGGCAGGGAGTTGGACCCCTATGCTTAGGCGTCGCAGTCCCGATGCTGTTGACCCAGATCATGGCCCGCAAGTGCAGGAGAAGCGGTCGAAGTGCCGCGCGCGCCGCCAGGCCGTCGCCGACGGCTATTTCATCGCCGAGCTGACCGAGTTGAACTTGTTGTTGAGCAGTGCAGCGCCCGTGTTGTTCACGATGGTCACGACTGCCAGAGCGATCCCTGCGGCGATCAGGCCGTATTCGATTGCGGTTGCGCCACTCTCATCGGCAAGGAAGGACCTGAGCAGATGCATTGCCAACTCCCGTTCATCCGATCCGATGGATGGTGGCCTCGTGATCGGACTTGCAAATCGATCGAATAAGTCTTTGTGCGCGCCAAAAGAAACAAGCCCGGGCAATCGCGCTTTCGCTCATACGACGGCATCCATTAAATTATGGTTCCGTCGATCCGTCCAAATGGAGTGAAGTCGGCAGCCCCGGGGCGTGCTGCCCGGGCGCGCGGGCCGCCAGGGCGTGATTGTGCGGACCGGTTAATTGATTGTTGAGCCTGTTCACCAATCGGACCTGCGGAACATTGAGTTCATCCCCGGCGGCCGTCCGCATTCAACGCCCGCAACGTGGCGATGCGGGCGAACATCACCCAACCGCCGCCGGTCTCGGCCGCATTGATCAGGGTCTCGACAGCGGTCTGCCAGTGCGCCTCGTGCTGAGTGACCTCGGGAAGCTGCATGACGTAGTCCGCCGCATCCTGGAGCGTGACCAGCTTGCGCTTGCTGCTCACGCGGACCGGTTCGTCGAACGCCGTCGACCAGGGCATGTCAGGCCCCCGGATCGGCGAGAGGAGACATCACGGCGCGATCGAAGGGGGGAACGGGACTAGCCGGCCTTCTTCGCCCGCGCTGGCGCGCGCACCGGCTTGTCGGCCTTCTTCGGGGTGTCCTTGGGGGCCGGCTTGGCCGCGGCGTCCTTGCCCTTGCCTGATATCGGCAGCAGCATTTCGCGCTGGCCCTCGACGCGCTTCTTCGGCTTCTTGGCCTTGATGGCCTCCTTGGCGACCTTCGCCGCGGGCCCGGCGTCCTTTTCGCTCGCAATGCTCTTCTTCAGCGCGTCCATCAGATTGATGACGTTGCCGCCTGTCTTCGGTGCGGCCTTGGCGGCGATCGGCATGCCGCTGCGCTTCTTGTTGATGAGATCGATCAGCGCCGTCTCGTAGTGATCCTCGAACAGCTCGGGCTCGAACGCGCCGGACTTCTTCTCGACGATGTGCTTTGCGAGGTCGAGCATGTCCCTGGTCAGCTTCACGTCCTGGATGTCGTCGAAATAATCCTTTTCGCTGCGGACCTCGTAGGGGTAGCGCAGCAGCGTGCCCATCAGCCCGTTCTCGAGCGGCTCCAGCGCGATGATGTGCTCGCGGTTGGTCAGCACCACCCGGCCGATGGCGACCTTGTCCATGCTGCGGATGGTCTCGCGGATCACCGCATAGGCATCATGGCCGACCTTGCCGTCCGGCACGAGATAATAGGGGCGGATCAGATAGCGGTTGTCGATGTCGGCCTTGGGCACGAACTCGTCGATCTCGATCGTGTGGGTCGAGTCGAGCGCGATGTCGTCCAGCTCGTCCTTGGTGACCTCGATATAGGTATCGGTGTCGACCTTGTAGCCCTTGACGATGTCGTCGGAAGTCACCTCGTCCCCGGTCTCGGCGTCGACCTTGAGGTACTTGATGCGGTGGCCGGTCTTGCGATTGATCTGGTTGAACGAGACCTTCTCGGTATCCGAAGTGGCCGGATAGAGCGCGACCGGGCAGGTCACGAGCGACAGACGCAGAAAACCCTTCCAATTGGCGCGGGGGGCCATGGGCTACTCCAGACGCAACAGAGGACAAGCTTTGAGTATATCATTGCCGAGGTACGAATCATAGCAACCGCCGGCGCGGAATCTCGCAACGGCGTTAATCGCCGCCTGCGCCGTCTTCGGCGCCCTCCCATGGTTCGGAACATCGCCAGGGATCACGCGTTGCCCCGCCAATAAGACACCGCGAGGACGTCGCGGCTACCTGACGCGACAGCTATAGATTGAGGACGCCATGGCAACAACACGAGAGCAGAAGCGCATCGTGGAAACTCCGACCGAGGCGCGCCAGGGCGAGCCCGGGCCGTCGGTGGCAGCGTTGCTCGCCATCTCCACCGGGCTGGCAATCCTGATCCTCGCCGTCGTCTGGTTCGTGTTCTTCCGGACCTGACGGCCGGACCGGACGACCGGATCCTCGACCCGCCGCGTGATGCGGCCTCTTGCGCCCGCGATGCCGCCGGTTGATCCGACGGCCTTGCGGGCGCAGTCGCATGGGCGGGGGGTAGCTCTTAAATGACCAAAAAGTAACGTCGGCCGGTTCCCCGTGTTCATATTCAGTTCACGCCGGAATTGCTCATCTCTGTGGCGTGACGCCTTGTTCTTGCGGCCATTGTGGAGAGAAGCGTGCGCCTGCTCGTTGTTGAGGACGACCCCGATCTCAATCGCCAGCTCACCAAGGCGCTGACCGACGCCGGCTATGTCGTCGATCGGGCGTTCGACGGGGAGGAGGGGCACTATCTCGGCGACAACGAGCCGTATGACGCCGTAGTGCTCGATATCGGGCTGCCGAAGAAGGACGGCATCTCGGTGCTGGAAGCCTGGCGTCGCAACGGCCGCACCATGCCGGTCCTGATTCTCACCGCACGCGACCGCTGGAGCGACAAGGTGCAGGGTTTCGACGCCGGCGCC
Source organism: Bradyrhizobium sp. (assembly GCA_035575945.1). Classification (GTDB taxonomy): domain Bacteria; phylum Pseudomonadota; class Alphaproteobacteria; order Rhizobiales; family Xanthobacteraceae; genus Bradyrhizobium. The sequence continues at coordinate 110,335 of DATLXF010000035.1, forward strand.
GACGATTATGTCGCAAAGCCTTTCCACCTGGAGGAGGTGTTGGCGCGCATCCGCGCCCTGCTGCGCCGTTCAACCGGCCACGCCCAGAGCGAATTGACCTGCGGCCCCGTGTCGCTCGACACCCGAACCGGCCGGGTCAGCGTGTCGGGCAATCCCGTCAAGATGACCTCGCATGAATATCGGCTCCTGGCCTACCTGATGCACCATTCGGGACGGGTGGTCTCCCGCACCGAACTGGTCGAGCATCTCTACGACCAGGATTTCGACCGTGACTCCAACACCATCGAGGTCTTTGTCGGCCGCATCCGCAAGAAGCTCGACGTCGATATCATCCAGACCGTCCGTGGCCTCGGCTATCTGCTGACCCCGCCGCCTGCGCCGGGCGGTTGAGGCCTTCTCGGACTTGACGGAAGGCCGAACACGGCCCTTGGTCCGGTCATGACGTCCGACGACCTGACTTCCAGCCCCCGGCGGGACCGTTCCGATGGCCGCTAGCTCGCTTGCGAACCGACTGTTCTTGTCGGCGACCGCTTGGCTCGTGGTGATCCTGGCCATCACGGGCGTCGTGCTGTCGTCCGTCTACAAGAACGCGACCGAGCGCGCCTTCGACCGGCGGCTCAATCTTTATCTGCGCACGCTCATTGCCGAGGTCGCGACCCCCGACGAGCCGCCCGACCGGCAGTTCCAGTCGCTCGGCGAGCCCCTGTTCGAGCTGCCGCTGTCCGGCTGGTATTGGCAGATCACGCGCACGGACACGGAGAAACCCGAAGTGCGCTCCTCGCGCTCGCTCTGGGACAAGAAGCTGCCGAAGCTGGAGGAACAGGGCGCCGAGCTCACCGCCGCCGGCATCCGCCTCGCCTATGTCGACGGGCCAGAAGGGCAGAACCTGCGCATGGTGGAACGGCCTGTCGATCTCGGCGCCGACGGCAAGTATCTCGTGAGCGTTGCCGGCGACGACACCGAGATCTTCGACGAGACGCGAAGTTTCGACTACTATCTCGGCGGCACCTTCACCGCGCTCGGCATCGTGCTGCTGCTGACGACCGTGTTCCAGGTCCGCTTCGGCCTTGCCCCGCTGAAGCGCATCTCTGAATCGATTGCCGACATCCGCTCCGGGCGGGCGGAGCGGCTGGAAGGCGAATTCCCGGTCGAAATCGCGCCTCTGGCGCGCGAGACCAATGCACTGATCGACGCCAACCGCGAGATCGTGGAGCGCGCACGCACCCATGTCGGCAATCTCGCCCATGCGATCAAGACGCCGCTCTCGGTCATCGTCAACGAGGCCGGCGCCCACGCGGCCGATCCGTTCGCGGAAAAGGTGATGGAGCAGGCGCACGTGATGCGCGACCAGGTCGCCCATCATCTGGAGCGCGCCCGCATCGCCGCGCGCGTCTCGGTGGTCGCGACCGTGACGGAGGTGGCCCCTGCGATCGAGGCGCTGCGGCGGACCATGGAGAAGATCCATCGTGACCGCGGCATCTTAGTCGAGGCCAAGGCCGATCCGTCCGCGAAGTTCCGGGGTGAACGGCAGGATCTGGAGGAGATGGTCGGCAATCTCGTCGACAATGCCTGCAAATGGGCCGCTTCGCGTGTGTTCATCGAGGCCGTGGCGGAGCCGCCGCACCAGGCCGGTGCCGGCCCGCGCTTGCGGATCATCGTCGATGACGACGGCCGCGGCCTGTCGGAAGCGGAGCGTGCCCAGGTCGCCCGGCGCGGCCAGCGCCTCGACGAATCCAAGCCTGGCTCGGGCTTGGGGCTGTCGATCGTGACCGATCTCGCCGCCCTGTATGGCGGCAGCCTCTCGCTCGGCACTGCGCCGACCGGGGGCCTGCGCGCCGAGCTGGTCCTTCCGGGACTGTAATCCATTGTTCCGATGCGAATTTTTGGCGAGCCGATGAGTTCTGGACGGAAAAAACCCGGGCGCTCGAACCGGCTTCCTAAACGGCTTCTTAAGTCGGCAGCTCCTATGATCGCACCGGACCCATCCCACGTCCGCCATTTTACCGTGCATGACCCGGGCGCATGAGCCAGACATCGATCGAGCGGCTGAGGGAATATCTCGCGCAGCTCCCGCCGCAGTCGCAGGCGCTGCTGATGCGGGAGTTCGAGCGAGCGCTGGAGCGTGGCCAGGAAACAGCGGTCGCAACCCTCGTCCTTGAGCAACTGCGCAAGATCGTGCGCAAGAGCGAAGCCGACGAAGCGCCGCCGTCGCGGACAGACGATCTGTCGCGGCTGCTGTTTCAGGTATTGGAACCGTTCCTGGTCGAGGCGGGCACCCCGATCCGGGCCGGCCAGATTCGCCGCTCCTCGCTGGAGCCGATCTGGCAGTGGCTGGGCCGCGACGGTGCACCGGACAAGGTGAACGAATTGGAGGCGGCGCTGGCGCGCATGCCCGCCGATGCTGCGGGCCAGGTCGAGGCGTTGGCGCAGAAGCTCCAGGCGGTGGCTGCGGATGCGATTTTCGACCTTACGGGTCCCGGCGGCGGCGACAAGACGCGCGCGCTGGCACGGGTCGGCCCGCCCAAAGTGATCGAGGATCTCTATTCGATCGGCGCGGTGCTCCAGGTCCGGGACGCCATCGCCGCGATGAGCGACAAGCTGCCGCGCTTCCTGCGCGCCTTCGGGGAGTCCCAGATCGCCTCGGTGACGTCGGCGCTCAACATTCCCGTGCTCCAGACCCCCCAGATGCTGCCCTTCGCGCTGTCGATGGTAGTGCAACGGATGAGCGCGCCGTGGCAGATCATCCGCCTCGCCATCAAGATTGCTGCCTCCGACGACGAGATCCGCGTCGCGGCCACGCCCTATGGCGTTGCCGTCACGATCGCGCTGCATGATTTGTCGTGTGTTGCCGCGATGCTTCGCATGGACATCAAGCGCGGTCATTTCGACAACGTCGCCGGCAATCTCAAGACGCTGCACGACGGCGTGCGTGGCCTCCGCACCGAGCTCGACCTGCGCAACGATTCCGCCTGGGGCAAGCAGTTGACCTCGATCCGGGCCGACATCTCCAATGCGCTGCAATCCGAGATCGACAGCGTTCCCGGCCGCGTTCGCCGCATCCTGCGCCAGCGCCCCGAGAAGGACATTCCGCCGGGCGCGCGGATCGACAGCACCGAGGTCGAGGAAGCGGTGGCGTTGATCGACTTTGTCGCGACCTGCCGCAATTATGCAAGCGAGCTTGCGATCAACGAGGTGACGCTGCGGACCTATTCCGATCTCCAGCAATATGTGGAACGGTCGACCGAGCAGCTGGTGCAGTCGCTGCGCGCCGCCGATCACAAGGTCCGCGCCTATCGGCAGCAGCAGGTGCAGGCCGCGATCCGCTTCTGCCAAGTTTTGTTCGGCGACGATTACGCCTCGCTGATGAGCCGGGCCGCGGAAAACGCACTCACAGGCGAGCGCAAATCGTCGCGCGCAGGCTAGTTCAGGCGCAATTCTCCTGGCCACAATTTCTGGTTGACGGTGCCGCTGGTGCACCGTACGCTCCCCCGTGCAAATCCGGGACCTTCTATCTGTGGGCGCATGAAACCCGTCATCAGCTCCATCGAAATCGAAAACCGCGTCATCGTGGCCAAGTATCAAAGGCTGATGGTTGGGGCCAAGGTGGTACTGGTCGAAAAGGCAAGCGATCGGCAGCTGCCAGAGACAGTCACGCGCGTCGCATCTCGGGTTCCGGTCGGAGCATTGCGCATCAGATTGCCGGATGCAATCGCGCCGGGGACATACTTCCTGAAGGCCTTCGACGGGCACGGCGAGCACGCGGCGCAGAGCGCCGACTTCGAGATCCGCTAAGTCATTGGATCCTCGTTCTTTCGGGACACCTGCGGTCGCGCCGAATTGACAATTGTCAATTGCCGCATCGTCCGGCCGTGGTGTAAAGGCACCTACAGGCGCGGTTCGTGCGCCGCCGGAAGCTTGCCAGATGACGCTTTGGTTCGTGTTCGCGCTGATGACGGTCGCGGCGATTTTCGCCGTGCTCTGGCCGCTTGGCCGGGCGAGCCGCGGGCAAGATCAGGGCAGCGAGGTGGCGGTCTACAAGGACCAGTTGGCCGAGGTCGAGCGTGATCTCGCCGAAGGGTTGATCCCGGCGCCGGAGGCCGAGGCTGCCCGGGTCGAGATCAGCCGCAGGCTGCTTGCGGCGGCTGCCAGCGAGCCCGCGACGGCGCCGAGATCCAGCCTCAAATGGCGCCGTGCGGCGGGCGTGCTGGCGCTTGCCGGCTTGCCGCTTGTCGCGCTCGGCGTCTACATGCCGCTCGGTTCACCTCGGCTGCAAGACTTTCCCCTCGCGCAGCGGGAGCGCGGGCCCGGCATGGCGCAGTCGCTCGAGAACCTCGTCGTGCAGGTCGAGCAGCATCTGGAAAAAAATCCGACCGACGGCCGCGGCTGGAACGTGCTCGCGCCGGTTCTGGAGCGTCTCGGCCGCTTCGACGACGCTGTGCGCGCCTATCGCAACTCGCTCACCTACAATGGCGAGAGTGCGGAGCGCCGATCAGATCTCGGCGAAGCGATGTCGGCTGCCGCCGGCGGCGTGGTGACGGCCGAGGCCAAGGCCGAATTCGAGCGAGCGCACGCCTTGAACGCCGACGATCCCAAGGCGAACTACTTTCTCGGTCTTGCCGCCGAGCAGGACGGCCGCAAGGACGATGCGGCCCAGATCTGGCGCACGCTGCTTGCGAAGGCGCCCGCGGATGCGCCGTGGCGTGTCCTGGTGCAGTCCTCGCTCGCGCGGGTTGGCGGGAGCGGTGCGATGCCGGCGTTGTCTGATGAGACGCTTGCCGCTTCCAGGGATTTGGCCGAGGGCGATCGCAACGCCATGGTACGCGGCATGGTCGATCGCCTGGCCACGCGGCTGAAGCAGAACGGCGACGACGTCGAGGGATGGTTGCGCCTGGTGCGCGCCTATCTCGTGATGGGCGAGCGCGACAAGGCGATGGGAGCCTCGGCCGATGCCCGGCAGGCCGTCGCCAGCGACGCCGAGCGGCTGCGCCAACTCAACGAAGGCCTGAAGACCCTCGGGGTCGGCGGATGACGGATTCAGGACGAGGGATGCGGGGAACGGATACGCCATGACGCGCAAGCAGCGACGTATGACCATCATCGGCAGCTCGCTCGCCGTGCTCGCGCTCGCGGCCGCGCTGGTGCTCAACGCATTGCGCGACTCCATCGTGTTCTTCTCGACCCCGACAATGGTCGCCGAGAAGCATATCGAGCCCGGCAAGCGGTTTCGCCTCGGTGGCTTGGTGCAGCCCGGCTCGCTTCAGCGCGGCGACAATCTCGCGGTGACTTTCGAGGTCGCCGATGGCGGAGCCAAGCTGCCGGTCGCCTACAAGGGAATCCTGCCCGACCTGTTCCGTGAAGGGCAGGGCGTGGTCGCCGAAGGCGCGCTCGACTCGAGCGGCGTGTTCAAGGCCGATACCGTCCTCGCCAAGCACGACGAGACCTACATGCCCAAGGAGGTCGCCGATGCCTTGAAGAAGCAGGGGCACTGGAAGGACGATTACGGCGCCCAAGCCTCCGGTACCCAAGCTTCCGGTGTCGCCAAACCCGCGGCGACGACGGCGCAGGGCAATCCGCAGGGAGCGGTGCGGTGATCGCGGAATCCGGACATTACGCGCTGGTACTGGCGCTGGGACTGGCACTGATCCAGTCCATCGTGCCGTTGATCGGCGCGCGCCTGGGCGACGCCGCCCTGATGAACGTGGCGCGCTCCACCGCGCTGGCGCAGCTTCTTTTCGTCGGCGCCTCGTTCGCCGCGCTGGTGATGCTGCATGTGGACTCGGATTTCTCCGTCGCCAACGTCTACGAGAACTCCCATTCGATGAAGCCGCTGCTCTACAAGATCACGGGCGTTTGGGGAAATCATGAAGGCTCGATGCTGCTGTGGGTGGCGATCCTCGCGCTGTTCGGCGGTCTGGTCGCGGCTTTCGGCAACAATCTGCCGCTGTCGCTGCGCGCGCATGTGCTGGCCGTGCAGGGCTGGGTCGCCGGCGCGTTCTATCTCTTCATCCTGATGACATCGAATCCGTTTCTGCGCATCGAGAGCCCGCCGATCGAGGGACGCGATCTCAACCCGGTGCTTCAGGACATCGGCCTCGCCGTGCATCCGCCGATGCTCTATCTCGGCTATGTCGGCTTCTCGATCTCGTTCTCCTTCGCCATCGCGGCGCTGATGGAGGGCCGGATCGATGCGGCCTGGGCGCGCTGGGTGCGGCCCTGGACTCTGGTCGCCTGGATCTTCCTGACGCTCGGCATCGCGATGGGCTCGTACTGGGCCTATTACGAGCTCGGCTGGGGCGGCTGGTGGTTCTGGGATCCGGTCGAGAACGCCTCGCTGATGCCCTGGCTCGCCGGCACCGCGCTGCTGCATTCGGCCGTGGTGATGGAAAAGCGCAACGCGCTGAAGGTCTGGACCATCCTGCTCTCGATCCTGACCTTCTCGCTGTCGCTGCTCGGCACCTTTCTGGTGCGCTCGGGCGTCATCACCTCGGTGCACGCCTTCGCCACCGACCCCACCCGCGGCGTATTCATCCTGCTGATCCTTTGCCTGTTCATCGGCGGCAGCCTGGCGCTGTTCGCAGGCCGCGCCACCTCTTTGAAGCAGGGCGGCCTGTTCGCGCCGATCTCGCGCGAGGGCGCGCTGGTGCTGAACAATCTGCTGCTCACCGTCGCCTGCGCCGTCGTGCTGTTCGGAACGCTCTATCCCTTGGCGATGGAGATGCTCGCCGATTTCAAGATGTCGGTCGGCGCACCCTTCTACAATATCACCTTCGCTCCGCTGTTTGCCCTGCTGCTGCTCGCGGTGCCGTTCGGGCCGATGCTGGCCTGGAAGCGCGGCGATCTGCTCGGCGTGGCGCAGCGTTTGCTCGCGGCGGGCGTCGCCGGGCTCGTCGTGGTCGCCATCGTCTGGGCCTGGGTGCGGGGTGGCAGCGCGCTGGCTCCGCTCGCGATCGGGCTCGGCGTCTTCGTGATCGCCGGCGCCGTCACCGACATCGGCGAACGGATCGGTCTCCTTCGGCTGCCGTTCGCAACGGTGCTGCATCGTGCCCGCGGCCTGCCGCGATCCGCCTGGGGGACGGCGTTTGCGCATGCCGGCCTTGGTGTCGCGCTGATCGGGATCGTCTGCGAGACCACATGGAACAGCGAACATATAGCGACGATGAAGCAGAACGACGTCGCCCATGTTGCAGGCTATGATTTGAAGCTCGACGGATTGTTTCAGCGTCAGGGCCCGAATTACCGCGAGATGATTGCCGAATTCAACGTCAGCCGCGACGGCAAGACCCTCACGGTCATGACGCCGTCGAAGCGCAGCTTCACGACGCGCGGCTCCTCGACGACGGAGGCCGCGCTGTTGACGAGCGGCGCGAGCCAGCTCTACGTCTCGCTCGGCGAAGCCACCGCCGAAGGCGCCATCGCGGTGCGCATCTATCACAAGCCGCTGGTTCTCCTGATCTGGTGGGGGCCGGTGCTGATGGCGTTCGGCGGCGTGCTGTCGCTCTCCGACCGTCGCCTGCGGGTCGGCGCGCCGAAGCCGGCGCGGGCCAAGCAGCGTCTTCAACCCGCGGAATGACCCGATGCGCCGGATGATGGCCGCGTTCGTCGCGTTGATCCTGCTGGCGTTGCCTGCGGCGCACGCTGTCCAGCCAGACGAGATCATGTCGGATCCGGCCAAGGAATCGCGCGCGCGCGAACTGTCGCGCGAGCTGCGCTGCATGGTCTGCCAGAACCAGTCGATCGACGATTCCGATGCGCCCCTGGCGCGCGATTTGCGGCTGCTGGTGCGCGAGCGCATCGCGGCCGGTGACAGCAATTCGCAGGTGCTCGACTTCCTGGTCGCACGCTACGGCGAGTTCGTGCTGCTGAAACCGCGCTTCGAGCGGCAGAACCTCTTGCTGTGGATGCTCGGGCCGGTGCTGCTGCTCGGCGGTGGCCTGGCCTTGTGGCTGCAGATCCGCCGCCGCTCAGGAAGTGGTGCAGACGTACCGCCTCCGCCGCTCACGCCCGACGAGCAGGCGCGGCTCGCGGCGTTGATGTCGGACGACGCCAAGTCCTGAAGCCCCCGAGCACGTAGTGCCACGTGGTCCGCCGGCCCGCGCCGCGTGCTTCATGCTATTTTGACCTTTCTCTGGAAGCTTGTCGGAAGATGTGATTCCAGTCTCCGAGTTCTCCCGATGTTCGCGAACAGCAATCTGACGATCCGCTTCCTGGTCGGCGCCGTGGTCGCTGCGCTATTGTTCCTGCTTGGCATCGGGGGCGGCACCGGCTTCGTCGCGGTGCTCTACCTCAACAACGAGATCACCAGCCTGTCTGCGAACTTCTCCGCGCTGAGCGGCCCGGCGCGCGACCATGCCATGCAGATCTATCAGCAGGCGCAGACCGCGTTCTCCTATTTCCTGGTCGCCTGCGGCGTGATCGCCGTCGTCGCCTTCGCGATCTGCCTCACCACCTTTTTCGCCGTGCGCAACGGCATCCTCAATCCCCTGGCGGCGATCGTGCATGCGATGCGCGAGGTCGCCGACCAGAAGTTCGAGACGCCGGTGCCGGGGCTCGGCCGTACCAACGAGATCGGCCTGCTCGCCGGTGCGCTGGAGGTGTTCAAGACCAACGGCCTCGAACGGCGCCGCCTCTCAGAGCAGCAACTGCATGAAGCGCAGCATCAGGCCGAGCGCTCGAAATTCCTCGACGACCGGATCAGGCGCTTCAACGATCTCGTCGCAAGCGTCGTCGCCAGCGTGGCGTCATCGGCGGTTCATCTGAAGACCAATGCCGAGACGCTGTCGCGGACCGCCAACGACACCAGCACCAAGGCCAATGCCGTGGCGAGTGCCGCCAGTCAGGCCAGCGGCAGCGTCCAGACGGTCGCAGGTTCTGCCGAGGAGATGACGAACTCGATCGGCACGATCAGCCGTCGCGTCACGGACGCGACCCAGCGCGCCGAGGGCGCGGCGTCCCAGGCGGAGAAGAGCCGAGATACCATCCACACGCTGTCGGATGCCGCCGACAAGATCGGCGAGGTCGTCCAACTCGTGCAGGCGATCGCATCGCAGACCAATCTGCTGGCACTCAACGCCACCATCGAGGCGGCACGGGCCGGCGAAGCGGGCAAGGGATTTGCGGTGGTCGCTTCCGAGGTGAAGAATCTCGCGCATCAGACCAGCAAGGCGACGGAGGAGATCACCTCCCATGTCGCGAGCATTCAGGGCATCACAGCCGAAACGCGCGGCGCGATCGACGGGATTTCCAGGACGCTGTCCGAGATTTCGTCGATCATGTCCGGCATCGAGATCGACACCTCGCAGCAGCGCAACGCCACGCAGGAGATCACGCGCAGCGCCCAGGATGCTGCGCGCGGCACCCTCGACGTCTCCAACCATATCGTTCAGATCACCTCGACCTCCGCGGAGACCGGCCGCATGGCCGCTGAGGCCCGGGATTCGGCGGTCGATCTCTCCCAGCAGGCCGAGACCCTGAAGCGCGAGGTCGACGAGTTCATCGTCAGCGTGAGGGCGAGCTGACGATCAGAACCGCGCATCCGCGCTCGTCCCGGAAACTCGCCCAAGTTCCTGGAACGCAACAAACTCCAGGCGTGTGTTAAACTGACGCATCACGCCGTCCGATCATTACAAAAGTTTAACCCCGCCGCCAGCGCGCGGTAAGGCGGGAGTCCCCATCTTCAGGTCCGCAAGGTGCTGGTATCCGGCACCAAGAGAATTCAAGGCCCTGGAGATTTCTGCATGACCGACCCTATCGACCTCTCGAAGCTCCCTTCGTACCGGCAGCCGCGCCGCTCGGTGCTATCCGCGCGCAGGCTCGCGCTGATGGCCTCGGTCGTCGCCGGTCTTGGCGCGGCCGTTTATGGCTTCAGCCCTTCGACGTCGCCGGCGGACCTGTTCTCCAGCCCGGCGCATGCGCAGGTCAACAACGAGGTCCGCAAGGTCGAGCGTCCGGTGGGATTTGCCGACGTGGTCGAGCGCGTGAAGCCTTCGGTGATCTCGGTGAAGGTCAACATGAAGGAGAAGACCGCGAGCAATGACGACGGCGACGATTCCTCCTCGCCGTTCCAGCCGGGCTCGCCGATGGAGCGCTTCTTCCGCCGCTTCGGCGGTCCGGACGGTTTGCCTCCGGGCATGAAGGGCGGCCGCGGCCGCGTCGTGCAGGGCCAGGGCTCGGGCTTCTTCATCTCGGCTGACGGCTATGCCGTCACCAACAACCACGTGGTCGACGGCGCCGACAAGGTCGAGATCACCACCGACGACGGCAAGACCTACACCGCCAAGGTGATCGGCACCGACCAGCGCACCGATCTCGCCCTAATCAAGGTCGAGGGCAGCACGAACTTCCCGTTCGCCAAGCTTGCCGAGAGCAAGCCGCGAATCGGCGACTGGGTGCTTGCGGTCGGCAATCCCTTCGGTCTCGGCGGAACCGTGACCGCGGGCATCGTCTCGGCGAGCGGCCGCGACATCGGCAACGGCCCGTATGACGATTTCATCCAGATCGACGCGCCGGTGAACAAGGGCAATTCCGGTGGGCCGGCGTTCGACACCAACGGCGAGGTGATGGGCGTCAACACCGCGATCTACTCGCCCTCCGGCGGCAGCGTCGGCATCGCGTTCTCGATTCCGGCCAACACCGTCAAGAGCGTGGTGGCCCAACTCAAGGACAAGGGCTCGGTCAGCCGCGGCTGGATCGGCGTGCAGATCCAGCCGGTGACCTCCGACATCGCCGACAGCCTCGGCATGAAGAAGGCCGAAGGCGCGCTGGTGGCGGAGCCGCAGGCCAATGGTCCGGCGGCAAAGGCGGGCATCGAGTCCGGCGACGTGATCACCTCGGTCAACGGTGAACCCGTCAAGGACGCCCGCGAGCTCGCGCGCACCATCGGCGGCATGGCGCCCGGCGCGTCGGTGAAGCTCAACGTCCTGCACAAGGGCCAGGACAAGGTCGTCAACCTCACCCTCGGCCAGTTGCCGAATACGGTCGAGGCCAAGGCCGACATCGACAAGGACAGCGGCAAGGGTGCCAGCCGCGGCACCGACGTGCCCAAGCTCGGCATGACGGTTGCGCCCGCCAATTCCGTGGCCGGTGCCGGCAAGGAAGGCGTCGTGGTCACCGAGGTCGATCCGAAGAGCGCAGCAGCTGAACGCGGCTTCAAGGAAGGCGACGTGATCCTCGAGGTCGGCGGCAAGAGCGTGGCGACCGCCAGCGAAGTCCGCGACGCCATCAACGCGGCGCGGACCGACAACAAGAACAGCGTCCTCATGCGCGTGAAGAGCGGCGGCCAGTCGCGCTTCGTCGCCGTGCCCATCGCCAAGGGCTGAGAAGGGCTGAGGTCAGGAGCCTTACGAGATGAAGGGTGTCGCCCGGCATCAGTCGCCCCCGCCGGCGGCGCCCTTCGGGGAAGCAGCGCAACGTCTGCGTCCCCCGTCTACCTTCCGGTGGAATAACGCCCCCCTCCGTCGGAAGGCCTAGGGCGGTGAAGTCCCCCCAGCTTCACCGCCCGCCTTTTCCCGAGATCGTTCCGCTCGACTTGCATGCGATTGCCGCCCGCGCCATGTTTAGAGAAGGTTCACTCCCTTGACCGCCGCCGAACGCACGATGCGCCTCCTCATCATCGAAGACGACCGCGAGTCCGCCGACTACCTCGTGAAGGCGTTTCGTGAGGTCGGACACATTGCCGATCACGCCGCCGACGGCGAGGAAGGCCTCGTCATGGCCGAGAACGGCGATTACGACGTGCTCGTGGTCGACCGCATGCTGCCCAAGCGCGACGGCCTGTCGCTGATCGGCGCGCTGCGCGACAAGGGCGGCACCACGCCCGTGTTGATTCTCTCCGCGCTCGGGCAGGTCGACGACCGCATCAAGGGTCTGCGTGCCGGCGGCGACGACTACCTGCCAAAACCCTATTCCTTCGCCGAGCTCCTCGCCCGCGTCGAGGTGCTGTCGCGCCGCCGCGGCGGACCTGCCGAGGACACGCTCTACCGCGTCGGCGATCTCGAGCTCGACCGGCTGTCGCATCGCGTCGCCCGCGGCAAGGACGAGCTGACGCTGCAGCCGCGCGAATTCCGCCTGCTCGAATACCTCATGAAGCACGCCGGCCAGGTGGTGACGCGCACCATGCTGCTCGAGAACGTCTGGGACTATCATTTCGACCCGCAGACCAACGTGATCGACGTGCACATCTCGCGGCTCCGCTCCAAGATCGACAAGGGCTTCGAGCGCCCGCTGCTGCACACCATCCGCGGCGCGGGGTACATGATCCGTGACGGGATGAGATAAGGCGAATTCGGCGTTGCGCCGATCGACCTGCAGCGAGCTCACACCTGCAATCATCGGCTGCACCACCTCCTTGCTTCGCCCGCCCCGAAGGTTGCGGGCGAGATGCGGCCAAGCCGCTCATCCGATGGCAACAATATCCGACCTGTGGTAGGGGACATCTCACCTGGATGCATCCGTCCACGATCAGGAAGGATATTCGAGCTTGCAAGTCGCCGCCTTCCCGTCCGACCGAGCTGAAGAAATCCTCGTGTCGGCTTCCAGGCTCTTTGCCCGCCATAGCTATGCGAACGTGACGATGGAGCAGGTCGCAGCATCGGTTCGATCGGTGCCGGGCGCGCTGTACCACTATTTCCGCGACAAGGAAGACCTGATCTTTCACTGCTACCTGCGTGGTCTTGCCATCTACAGGCACGAGATCGAGACCGCCGCCGAGCCCGGAATCGACGGGCTCGAAATCGTCAGGCGCTTCATACGAGCCCGGCTGCGGCCTGAAGGCCAGCGCATGATCCTGTTCTCGGACATCGATGCACTGGCCGCGCCTTACAGCAACGACGTGCACGCCAGGCGTTGGCAGAATGCCGCGCTGCTCGCCGACATTCTGAGGCGAGGCGTTGCCGACGGCTCGATTGCCTGCGAGGAGCCGCTGCTTACGGCCGTCGCCCTCATCTCCATCCTGGATTGGGTTCCGTTCTGGTTCTCCGACCGCGACTATTATTCGCGCCAGCAGGCGATTGATGCGATCGACGACATCATCACGCATGGCGTTTATCGGCGTGAGAATGCCTTGCCGGACATGCCTGAACCGCCGAGCCTGGCGCCGTTTCTCCAGGCCCGCTCGAACTTGAACAAGCGCGCCGCGAAGCTCGACAGGATGCTCTCGATCGCTTCCGACAGCTTCAATCGAAGGGGCGCGTCCGGCACGTCGCTGGAGAGCATCGCGGGGGAGGCAGGCATCACACGGGCCGGCATCTATTATCATTTCCGCGAGAAGGAGCGCTTGTTGCTCGCTTGCTTGCAAAGAGGCCTCGCCGGCGAGATCGGCATTCGAGAGCATTTGCAGGGTCTCGGGCTCGGCGCGTTCGATTACGTCGTCCAGCGCGTGCGCCTGTTGTTGATGCTCCACGATACGCCTTGCGGCCCCAAGGCGACCTACCACAACATCAATTATCTCGGTGATGTCGACCGCAAGCACTATGTCGCGCAGGTGCTTGCGACGATCCGGCTGGACCAGAGAAATCACCAGCGCTGGATCGACGAGGGATATTTCCGCAGCGTGGACACTCACTTTGCCGAACGCGTTCTGACCGGAATGGGCCACTGGTACCCGATCTGGTTCAGGGGCGAGCGGAGCTGGTCGGCGATGCAGATCGCCGATCATTTTTCCCGACTGTATCTCGCAGGGCTCAAGCCGCGTCCCCGGGAGGTATGAATCAACCAATCCGCGCTCGTCGTCTTCCTTCGGACATGCTGTCGACCGTGGATCGAGCGTGGCTTCCGGGCTCAGAAAAAGGTTGCCTGAGAATTCAAGGATTGGGGCGGCCTGAGGCAATGTAGACGTTTAGCCGCAATTATTTCTTGCACCAAAACTTTACACAGTATTCAATGTTGGAGTAGCGAAGGGTCGCGCGACCGGCGTTGTGAGTCAGCTTCGATCGCCAAGGACAAGAACAGACAAAAGGGAGAAGGCCAGGATGCACAAGCTCGTAATTGCTGCGACGGCAGCGCTGACGATGGTCGCAGGAGCTGCATTCGCGCAGGAGACCATCAAGTTCGGCTACATCGATCCGCTCTCCGGCGGCGGCGCCAGCGTCGGTGAAGGCGGCTTGAAGACGTTCCAGTATCTGGCTGACGAGATCAACGCCAAGGGCGGTATCTTGGGCCGCAAGATCGAGATCCTGCCCCTCGACAACAAGACCAACCCGCAGGAAAGCCTGGTGCAGGCGCAGAAGGCGATCGACGCCGGCGCCCGTTACATCACGCAAGGCAACGGCTCGTCGGTCGCCGCGGCGTTGTCCGATTTCGTCACCAAGAACAACACGCGCAATCCCGGCAAGGAAGTGCTCTACTTCAACTACGCCGCCGTCGATCCGAGCCTGACCAACGAGAAGTGCAGCTACTGGCATTTCCGCTGGGATGCCAGCTCCGACATCAAGATGGAAGCGCTCACCAGCTACATGAAAGATATTCCCGCGATCAAGAAGGTGTACCTGATCAACCAGGATTACTCCTTCGGCCAGTCGGTGCGCGCCGACGCGCGCAAGATGCTGGGCGCCAAGCGGCCCGACATCCAGATCGTCGGCGACGAATTGCATCCGCTGCTGAAGATCACCGACTTCTCGCCCTACGTCGCCAAGATCAAGGCTTCGGGCGCTGATAGCGTCGTCACCGGCAATTGGGGCCAGGATATCGCTCTGCTGCTCAAGGCTGCTGCGGATGCCGGCCTGAAGGTCAACTGGTACACTTACTATGCCGGCGGCGCCGGCGGTCCGACCGCGATCAAGCAGACCGGTCTTGACCATCAGGTGTTCCAGATCACCGAGGGCTTTGCCAATTCCGGCCACCAGCCGGCGATGGACTACGAAAAGGCCTTCCGCGCCAAGGTCAACATGTCGCTGTGGTATCCGCGCGCGGTCAACGAGATGCGCATGTTCAAGGCCGCGGCCGAGAAGGCGAACTCGCTCGACCCCGTGAAGGTCGCAGCAGCCCTCGAGGACCTCAAGTTCGAGGTGCTGGATGGCGGCGAGGGCGTCATGCGCAAGGACGATCACCAGTTCTTCCAGCCGATCTACATCTCCTCGTTCGGTAAGCTCGCTGCGAACGAGCCGTTCGACGAGGAAGGCACCGGCTGGGGATGGCACCTGGTTTCCAAGGTCGACACCTCCAAGACGATGGTGCCCACAACGTGTAAGATGACCCGGCCGTAAGCTGGATCGGCGTCGCCTTCCCGCGGCCGGCAGCGGCTCGCGGGAAGGTCGCTGTTGCGGGTGGACCGACGCGTTTGCCGAGACCTGCTGTCCCGGCCTGAGGTGTGAACACAGTGCTTGAACTGATCGTTATATCGACGCTGAACGGCCTGCTGTTCGGCATGCTGCTGTTTCTGCTGTCGAGCGGCCTGACCGTCATCTTCAGCATGATGGGCGTGCTCAACTTCGCCCATGCCAGCTTCTACATGCTCGGCGCCTTCTTCGGCTACCAACTCACGAAATGGATTGGGTTCTGGCCGGCGCTGCTGCTGGCCCCGCTGCTGGTCGGCGCGATCGGCATGGCGGTCGAGCGCTATGGCCTGCGCAATACGCACAAGCACGGCCACGTGGCGGAGCTGCTCCTGACCTTCGGTCTTGCGTTCGCGATCGAGGAAATCGTGGCGATGATGTGGGGCAGGAGCCCCGTCGACTACCGCGTGCCGGCGCTGCTCGACTTTCCGGCCTTCACGATCTTCTCGACCAATTATCCCGCCTACAAGATCTTCATGCTGGCCGTGTCGATCCTGATCTTCATCGTGCTGCTGACGGTGCTCAAGCGCACGCGGGTCGGCCTGATCGTTCAGGCGGCGCTGACGCACCCCCACATGGTCGGGCATCTCGGTCACAATGTCGGTCGCATCTTCATGCTGGTGTTCGGCGTCGGCAGCGCGCTGGCGGGAATTGCCGGCGTGATCGCAGGTCCGGCGCTGGTGACGCAGTCCGACATGGCCGCGGCGTTGGGACCGATCCTGTTCGTGGTCATCGTGTTCGGCGGCCTCGGCTCCTTGCCGGGCGCCTTCATCGCCTCGCTGGTGATCGGCCTGATACAGACCTTCGCGGTGGCGCTGAACGGTTCGCTGGCGAGCGCCTTCGGTCCGCTCGATCCGTCGGCAGGGCCGTCCGTGCTCACCGACATCTGGAACGTCACCATCGCCCAGGTTGCGCCGATCGTGCCCTACTTGCTGCTGGTGATCATCCTGATCGTACGCCCCATGGGCCTGATGGGGACGCGCGAGACATGAGCGCCAAGATGACATCGACACCGGCATCGACAGTCGCCGAGAAGTCGGCCGGCGACGGCGTGCGCTTCTACGGCATATGGCTGGCCGGCATCGCCGTGCTGATCGTGCTGCCGCTGGTTTTCTCCTCCGGCGGCTCGCTGACGTCGTTCAGCCTGATCGGCATCGCGATCGTGTTCGCGCTGTCCTACAACATCCTGCTCGGCCAGACCGGCCTGTTGTCGTTCGGCCATGCCGTGCATTACGGCCTCGGCGGCTTCGCAGCCTGCCACATGATGAATGCGGTGGTCTCGCACGGCTGGCCGATCCCGCTGCCGTTCATCCCGCTGTTCGGTGGGCTCGGCGGTCTCGCTTTCGCGCTCATCATCGGCTGGGTGATGACCAAGCGGGCCGGCACCGTGTTCTCGATGATTTCGCTCGGCATCGCCGAGCTGGTGGCGTCCTCCTCGCTGATCCTGCGTTCGGTGTTCGGGGGTGAGTCCGGGATATCGACCGACCGCACGGCCTTGCCGAAGATTCTCGGCTTGAGCTTCGGCCCTCAGCTTCAGGTCTACTATCTCATCGCGTTCTGGCTGGTGATCTCGGCCATCGCGATGTATGCGCTGACGCGGACCCCGCTGGGCCGGATCAGCAATGCGGTGCGGGACAATCCCGAGCGCGTCCAGTTCATCGGCTATGATCCACACGTGGTCCGCTACATCGCCTTCTGCTTTGCCGGCTTCTTCGCCGGCGTCGCAGGGGGACTGGCCGCGATCAACTTCGAGATCGCCAATGCCGCCTATCTCGGCGCGATCCAATCCGGTCTCGTGCTGTTCTCGACCTTCATCGGCGGCGTCGCCTTCTTCTTCGGACCCATCCTGGGTGCAATCCTCGTGACCTATCTCCAGCTCGGGCTGACCAGCGTCACCGGCGTGTGGCAGCTCTATTTCGGCATCATCTTCATCGGCATCGTGATGCTGTCCCCCGGCGGCATCGCCGGACTGGTCATGATGCACCGCCCGCTCGTTCGCGCCGGGACCCTGCCGACGGTGATCCCTTCCTATCTGCTCGCGGCGGTGCCGACCTTGGCACTGGCTTGCGGCGTGATCCTGACGATCGAATCGATCGCGCGCACGCATAGCGGTCAGGGCAGTCCGATCAACCTGTTCGGCGTTGCCTTCAGCCCGGCGTCGCCGGTGACGTGGGCGAGTGCGGCGATCCTCCTCGCCGGCGGCTTCTTCGTCGCGCGCCTGAGCTGGCGGCGGGTCGGCGAGGCATGGGACCGCGCGGCGACGGTCGCGCGCGACCGGGGGTATCTGGCATGACGGCAGCGATCGAAGTCCGCGCTGTCGAAAAGCGCTTTGGCAATGTCGGCATCATCCGCGATCTCAATCTCAGCGTCGCGCAAGGTGAGCGTCACGCCATTATCGGTCCGAACGGGGCCGGCAAGTCGACGACGTTCAATCTCATCAGCGGCCATATCAAGCCCACCTCGGGCGAGGTGAGGCTGAACGGCGATGTGATCTCCGGCCTCAGGCCGTTCGAGATCAACCGGCGCGGCCTGTCGCGGTCGTTCCAGGTCACCAACGTGTTCGCGCGCATGTCGGTCTGGGAGAACGTCCGCTGCGCCGTGCTGTGGGCGACGGGGCACCGCTACGCCTTCTGGAAGAACGTCGACGGCCTGCCGGAGGTGCGTGAGCGCACGGCGCAGATCCTCGACGACATCCATCTGACGCATCGGCGCGATGTTCCGGCCGGTTTGCTGACCTACGCCGAGCAGCGCGAGCTCGAGATCGGCATCACCATCGCCGGCGGCGCGACCGTCGTGATGCTGGACGAACCGACCGCGGGCATGAGCCACGCCGAGACCGAGCGCGCGGTGTCGCTGATCCGGCGTCTGACCGAGGGCAAGACACTGGTCATCGTCGAGCACGACATGAGCGTCGTGTTCGGCCTCGCCGACCGCATTTCCGTGCTGGTCTACGGCCACATCATCGCCTCCGGCACGCCGGAGGAGATCAGGCGCGACCCGAAGGTCAAGGAAGCCTATCTCGGCGAGGAGGCGCACTGATGCTCGAGGTCAGGGACCTGCACGCCTATTACGGCAAGAGCCACATTCTCCAGGGCGTCGATCTCGACGTTGCCGCGGGCGAGGTCGTCAGCCTGCTCGGCCGCAACGGCGTCGGACGGTCGACCACGGTCAAGGCGATCATGGGCGAGGTTGCGCCGCAAGGCACGATCCGCTTCAAAGGCAAGGACATCGCCGGGCTGCCGAGCTACCGGATCGCGCGACTCGGTCTCGGCTATGTGCCCGAGCATCGCGACATCTTTCCGGGTCTGACGGTTCGCCAGAATCTGCTCCTCGGCATCAAGGACACGAGACGTCCCGGCAAATGGCGGCTTCAGGACATGCTCGACATGTTTCCGAATCTCGCCGCGCGGGCGGATACGGCTGCAGGGGTGCTGTCGGGCGGCGAGAAGCAGATGCTGACGACGTGCCGGACCCTGATGGGCGACCCCGATCTCATCATGATCGACGAGCCGACCGAAGGTCTGGCGCCGTTGATCGTGCAGCAGGTCGGCGATCTCATCGCCCGCATTGCGCAGGCGGGCGTTGCGATCCTGCTGGTCGAGCAGAAGCTGTCGATTGCGATGAAGATCTCCAACCGCGTCTACGTCATGGGCCACGGTCGTGTGGTCTTCGAAGGCACGCCCGAGCAGCTGAGATCGAACAGCGAGGTTCGCGCGCAATGGCTGGAAGTGTGAGGGGCGTCCCCGGTCTTGCGCATCCCCGCGTCTGACGCAGATTCGGGTATTCATAAGACGACCAATGTCCCCGGTGAGGTCCGACTCTTGAACTGAGGCAGCTTCCCGCCCAAGCGAAATCTCATCAGAGGCCACTCGGGTGCTTTCCCCGGTGTCCGCATGGACGCGAGCTTGCGGGGAATTAACTTGGTTCGGGTTGAATGCCCCCTTAACGTTCCCCGTCCGCTTGTCACCTGCCGTTACGGATGCTTTGCGCGTCAGTCGCTCCCAGGGGTGTGCGCAGATGCGACAATGTACCAAGCTATGTTGCTGTAAACAAAGCGAAATACGATGCTCGTGATGGCGGACGCGGTCTTGAAACTGGACACATGATCCGTGACGGCATTCGGTAAACTCTTCCGCACCACGGCGTTTCGGCTGACGCTGGTCTATCTGCTGCTGTTCGCGATGTTCGCGGCCTCGCTGCTGGCCTATTTCGCCTGGAATACGCGGCGGCTGATCACCGAGGAGATCACCCAGACCGTCAATGCCGAGACGTCGGAGATCAGCGAGATCTATGGCCGCCGCGGCTTGCGCGGCCTCGTGCTCGCGATCGAATACCGGGCGCTGCGGCCGGGCGCCAATCTCTATCTGGTCACGACGCCGACCGGGCAGGCGATCGCCGGGAATGTCGGCTCGCTCGCGCCCGGCGTGATGGCGACGCGCGGCTGGTCCGAGACGGCCTACCGCCGCCTCGAGGATGCCGACGATCGCGACCATCGTGCGCTGGTACGCGTCACCGAACTCGAGAACGGCTTCCGGCTTCTGATCGGCCGCGACCTCGCCGAGCGGCGGCGTCTGTTCGGCATCGTCGCCAAGGCGGCGCAATTTTCGGTGCTGATCGTCGTGGTGCTCGGCCTCGGCGGCGGCATCTTCGTCGCGCGGCGGGTGCTGAGGCGCATCGACGCCATGACCGGCACGGCGCAGCGGATCATGACCGGCGACCTCAGCGAGCGCCTGCCGGTGGGGCGCAGCGGCGACGAACTCGACCGCCTCGCCGAAAACCTGAACGCCATGCTGGAGCGGATCGAGGCGCTGATGGCGGGGCTGAAGGAGGTCTCCGACAACATCGCGCACGACCTCAAGACGCCGCTGACGCGCCTGCGCAACCGTGCCGAGGAGGCGTTGGCGCGATCGGGCGGCGAAGCCGATTACCGGGCGGCGCTGGAGCGGACCATCGAGGAATCCGACGGCCTGATCCGCACCTTCAACGCACTGCTGATGATCGCGCGCGCCGAGTCCGGGCAGGCGCGCGGCAACATGGATGATTTCGACGCGGCCGAAGTCGCGAACGGCATTCACGAGCTCTACGAGCCGCTCGCCGAGGACGACGGCATGACCCTGACGGTGAAGGCCGATCCGACGCCGGTTCATGCCAATCGCGAGTTGGTCAGCCAGGCGCTCGCCAATCTGGTCGAGAATGCGATCAAGTACGGCAAGCCGCCGGCCCAGGCGGCCGGCACCGTGGTCCGCATCGATCCCCGGCAAATCACGATCGAGGCGAGGCGCGAGGGCGACCAGGTGCTGCTCAGTGTCACCGACCGCGGCCCGGGGATCCCCGAAGCCGATCGCAAGCACGTCGTCGAGCGATTCGTTCGGCTGGAAGCCAGCCGCACGCTCCCCGGCTCCGGTCTCGGCCTCAGCCTCGCCTCGGCGGTTGCGACGTTGCACGGCGGCGAATTGCGGCTGGGCGACGCCAATCCCGGCCTCGTCGCCACGCTCGTCCTGCCGGCGCGCGCGGTTGCCGGCGACAGGGTTGCTCCACCAATGCCGGATGTGCCACAGAAGGTGGCATGAACCACTCCGCGCCGGGAAACGCGGACAAGCATGGCGAGAGGCTGGCCGCGCGCTTCGCGGAGGCTCCCCATATTGCCGCTTCCGTTACCGACGAACGACGTTTCGAAGTCTGGCTGGCCGAGCTCGAGCCGGCGCAGTCGGCCCGTCTTCAAGCTCAGCTGGTTTATCCCTTCGCGCAGGATATCCTGATCGGCCTTGCGGAGTTCTCGCCCTATTTGTTCGAACTGGTGCGGGCCGATCCGCTGCGCCTGATCCGGCTGCTCGAATGCGATCCGGATGTGCATCTGACGGCACTCGTCGCGGAGGCGCGGAGCGCGGTACTCGCGGCCTCCGACGAAGCGGAAGTGATGCGGTTGCTCCGCCGCATGAAGGCGGAGGCTGCGCTCCTGATCGCGTTGTGCGACATCGGCGGGGTGTGGCCGGTGATGCGCGTGACGGCGGCGCTCACCGACGTCGCGGTATCCTCCGTGCAGGCGGCGCTCCAGTACTTGCTGCGGCAGGAGGCCGCACGCGGCAAGCTCTCGCCGCCCGAGCCAGAGGCGCCCGAAGAGGGCTGCGGGCTGATCGTGCTCGCGATGGGCAAAATGGGTGCTGGCGAGCTGAACTATTCCAGCGACATCGATCTGATCGTGTTCTTCGATCCCGATGCGACCACGATCGCGCCCGACATCGAGGCGCAGCCGTTTTTCGTTCGGGTGACCCAGGGCATGGCGCGCATCCTGCAGCAGCGCACCTACGACGGTTACGTCTTTCGCGTCGATCTGCGCCTGCGCCCCGATCCGTCCTCGACGCAGGTGGCGATCTCCAGGGACGCCGCGCTGAACTATTACGAGCG
Source organism: Bradyrhizobium sp. (assembly GCA_035575945.1). Taxonomy (GTDB): domain Bacteria; phylum Pseudomonadota; class Alphaproteobacteria; order Rhizobiales; family Xanthobacteraceae; genus Bradyrhizobium. Next base: position 132,006 of record DATLXF010000035.1, read on the forward strand.
GGAAGGGCGCACCTGGGAGCGCGCCGCGATGATCAAGGCGCGGGCTTGCGCCGGCGATGCCAAGGCTGGCGAGGCATTGCTCGCCGAGATCGCGCCCTTCGTCTGGCGCAAGCATCTCGATTTCGCCGCTCTCGCCGACGTCCACGACATGAAACGGCAGATGCAGACCTATCGCGGCCAGAGCGAGGTCGCGGTCGAGGGCCACAACGTCAAGGTCGGGCGCGGCGGCATCCGCGAGATCGAGTTTTTTGCCCAGACCCAGCAGTTGATCGCCGGCGGCCGCCATCCTGAACTGCGGGTGCGACCGACCCTCGAGGCGCTCGGCGTGCTCGCCGCCAGTAACTGGATCACCGAGGCGGCGCGTGACGAGTTGACGACGGCCTACGAATTCCTGCGCCGGGTCGAGCATCGCCTCCAGATGATCGCCGATGAGCAGACTCATACGCTGCCCGAGGACAAGCAGTCGGTCGAGCGTTTCGCCTGGTTCTTCGGCTATCCGGACCGCGAGGCTTTTGCGCGCGACCTCTTGCAGCAGCTCCAGATCGTCCAGGGTCACTACGAAAAGCTGTTCGAGGGCGACGATCCGACCGGCACGGCCAAGCTGCCGGCGCTCGACTATGGTGCGGGTCCCGACGATCCGCGCCTGCTCCAGTATCTCGCGACGCTCGGCTTCAAGAAGCCGGCCGCCGTCGCGCAGACCCTGCGCGACTGGATCACCGGTGACTATCGTGTCTTTCGCGTTGAGGCAACGCGCAGCGCCTTCGTCGAGTTCGTGCCTGCCCTGATCGATGGTCTCGCCCATGCCGAGGAACCCGATCGCGCGGTCGTGGCGTTCGACCATTTCCTCGGCGCGCTCCAGCGCGGCGGCCGGCTGATCACGCTGCTCGGCCAAAATCGCGATCTCGTCGCGCTGGTGGCGCTGGTGCTGGGCGCGGCACCGCGTCTCGGCGAGATGCTGGCCCGGCAGCCGCAGCTGATGGACGGCCTGATCGATCCCCGCTTCTTCGGCGCCATGCCCGACCGGCAGGAATTGTCGGGACGGTTGGCTGCGACCGTGCAGGATGCCGGCTCCTACGAGGAGTTTCTCGATCGGCTGCGGCTGTTCGGGCAGGAGAGCCTGTTCCTGATCGGCACGCGCATCCTCTCCGGCACGGTGTCGGCGCAACAGGCGAGCACCGCCTTTGCCGATGTCGCAGAAGGCATCGTCCACACGGTGCATGGCCTCGTCGCGGAGCGCTTCGCCGTCCAGCACGGCCACATCAAGGGACAGGAGACCGCGATCCTCGCGATGGGCCGGCTCGGCAGCCGCGAGATGACGGCCTCGTCAGATCTCGACCTGATCCTGCTCTACGATTTCGACGGCGACCATCCGGATTCCGACGGTGCGAAATCGCTGCAAGGCGCGCACTATTTCGCCCGCTTCACCCAGCGCCTGATCAGCGCCTTCACGACGCGCACCAATTACGGCGTGCTCTACGAGATCGACATGCGGCTGCGGCCCTCGGGCCGCGCCGGCCCCGTCGCCTCGAGCCTGGTCTCGTTCGCGGACTACCAGGCCGATGAGGCGTGGACCTGGGAGCACATGGCCTTGACGCGCGCGCGCGTGGTGTCGGCCTCGCCCGAATTCCGGGAGCGCATCGAGCGCGTGATCCGCGACGTCCTGACCCGCCGCCGCGACCCCACCATCACCGCCAACGACGTCGCCGACATGCGGCGCGCCATCGCCCAGGAAAAGGGCGAGGGCGATTGCTGGGATCTCAAGCATGCCGCCGGCGGCATGGTCGATATCGATTTCATCGCGCAATATCTCCAGCTCGTGCACGCGCACGACAAGCCGGAGATTCTCGACGTCAGCACCATGCAGGTGCTGGAGAACGCATGCAGGCTCGGCGTGCTCCCGCAACCGGAGACCGAGATATTGCGCGCCGCCGCGCGGCTCTATCACGATCTGACCCAGATCCTGCGGCTCTGCGTCAGCGACCGCTTCAAGCCGGAGACCGCGGGTGTCGACCTTCAACGCGTCATGGCCCGCGCCGGCGATGCGCCGGATTTCTCGTCGCTGGAGGCGCGGGTGAAGGAGACGCAGAGCGAAGTGCGGCGGGTGTTCGACAGCCTGTTATGCTGACCATGGTGTGCCTTCGGCCGCGCTTGCATGGTCATTTAGGTGGCGGTGCCGGCTGCGCGGAACCGGAGGGCGCGACATATTGAACCCGGATGGCGACGATAACACAGCCGTTGCCGGCACTTGGCAGCAGCACACGATGTTCGTTGGTTTCGGTGCCGAATAACGGAAGCCCTGCGAGCTTGCCGAGCAGGCGAGCCGATTTCGAAATGTCCTTCTCGATGTCGGCGCAGGGGCGGGCCGATGGAAAAACCTGAATGGTGGAGGCGTCGCAACCGTTCGCCGACGGCGTCGCCAGCAAGACCGAGGCCGCGCGCGGAGCGAGCGTTCCTTGATAGTTCTGAATCACGATCGACTCGAACGCGTGTTGTGCGGGCGCGCCGGGATTCCAGTTCGAAAATGCACTATGCGGCGCGTTGATCGCCTCGGCCGCACCGCGTTCCACCGCACCGATACAGGAGCCCAGGCCGGCATTTCTCGCATGCAACACCGGCTCCGGATTTTGCGGCTGGCTGAGATTGCCAACGTCTGCCGGAACGGGGATGGTGCGCGTAGCGGCGGGCGGCTGAGGCGCGGGGCGCGGCGGGGACTTTGCCTGCGAGCCTGCCGGGGCTGGTGGTTTTGAATTGCTCGGCTTGTCCGGCTGCGGCCAGACATTCGCCTGGGCGATGCGCAATCGACCGAGCCCAGATGCATCCGGCGAAGCCGGCGGCGATGCCGCGTGCACCTCGCTCCAGGCGTGGCCGATGACGGCGGCCAGCGCCAGGCACGAGGCCAGCCTCGCTCGGTGGCATGACGTCAGCTCAGGCATCGAGAAGCCCTGCGCGCTCGATCGCCTAGTTCAGGGTCAGGGACGTCGAGACGACGCCGCCATAGGCGCTCTGGTCCGGAGAGGCCGAGAACGTGGCGTTGAAGCGCAGCCGCTCGGTCGCGGCGTAGCCGATGCCGACGGCGAGTCCCGACGATCCCTTGAAGTTTCCATAGGATCCCGCGATCGAAACCTTGCCAGGCCGCTGATCGAACTGCAGCGCACCGGCCGCCATCGCCAGGGCGATACCGGCACGCGCTTCGCGCAGATTGTCCGTAACCTGGGTCTGCAGGCTCGAGATCTGTCCCTGGAAGCTGGAGATTTGTCCCTGCAGCCCGCTGGCCACCGATGAAAGCTGGCTGACCGTTGCGGCGTCGGTCGGGGCGACGCCGGCGGCAACATTGGTGATGCGCCGCTCATTGCCGGCAGAGCCGACCGAGACCGTGTTAGCCGCCGTTGCCACCGATCCCGACCCGATCGCGACCGAGTTGGCGGCGGTCGCCGAGGCACCTGCGCCGAACGCGGAGGCACCAGCCGCCACATTGGCCACCGCGCCGTCGCCGATCGCCGTGTTGCCGAGCCCCGCCGCGGCGCCGGCGCCGATGGCGACGGATCCGGTCGCGACCGCGCCGGTGCCGATGGCGATCGCGTTTGCCCCGGTGCCGGCGATGGCGCCATCGCCCAGCGCAATTCCGCTCGCGCCGGTCGCCTGGGCGTTGTTGCCCGCCGCGAAGGAGTTCGTGCCGCCGGCGCTCGCGCCGTGTCCGAGTGCCGTCGCCGAAGCGCCGGAGGCGCTCGAACCGTCACCACCCGCAAATGAGCTGAGGCCACTTGCCGCGGCGGCATTGCCGAGCGCGACCGCGTAATTGGCGCTCGCACCTGCGCCACTGCCCATCGCCATCGACCAGCGGGCCGACGCGACGCTGCTTTGGCCGATGGCGATGGCTGAGACCTCGAGCGCTTGCGCACCGCCGCCGCCAAAGATCGAGTTGCCGCTTCCGATCGCAATGCTGTTGAGTCCGGCGGACAGCGGGGCCGTGGATGCGCCGTCGCCCGTCCCGATCGCCACGCCACCGTTGCCGTCCTGGCCAACGCCGCCGGTCAGCGCTGCGTTGGCATAAGCGCCGATATTGACGGAGAGCGGACCGGCGCCGGTCAGGCTGCCGGCGCGATAGCCGATCGACGTGGATAAGTTCGCAGCGACCGAGTCGGCGCCGATGGCCGTCCCTCGGTCGGAGAGCGCGGAGGCATCATTACCGAGAGCTGTGGCTTGGCGTCCATCGGCCAAGGAACTGTAACCAACGGCCGTGGCGCCGTCGCCGACGGCCTGCAGACTACTGCCGATGGCCGTAGCGCCGTCCCCACCAAATGACGTGGCGACGGCCGCTGGGCCGCAGGCAAAATCGGCCGCGGTGCTGCCGCCGGAACTTGTGGCGCCGAGCACCTGGCAGCCGACCTGGGCGGAGGCGGACCCGGTCAGGGCTGCCACCAACGCGAGCGCCGCCAGGCTGCCTACGACTCCTCGATGGTAATGGACGAACGATCGTGCCAACACGACCCGCAGCTGCGAAAGCATGACTTGGTCTCCAACGATGCGAGACCATTGAAAAATTCCGTAGAAGCCGCATCAACCATTCGGTTGAGATCCGGAGTGCCCAATTGTTTCCCTGTCCTTTTGATGCCAAGTGTTGCCGAACTGCATCCCGAGATTGCCGGCCTCTGCCTAATTTCGGGGCGGGCCGTCTTGCCGGCTCGGCAGAGGGCGCGGCTTTGGTTGGAAGGCAGGCAGCCTTCAATGAGGTGAGCGCCTCGCGCACCTGCCGCTGTTTCTTCATTCTCGAGCAGAGCGTTTCCTTTGCCGCAAACTAGTTGGAATCATTCGAAGATCAATGAAGCAGTCCCGTGCTGCGATTGCGGATTCCAGTCGATTTGCAACCGCAATCGATCGATATGAAATGATAATGAAGGCGGGACCGTCTGCCGGTTTTTGCGTATTGGTGCAGGCCCGGCGTGCTAGCTTGCATGCCACGATGGAATTCGAGGGACGACCGGTTGATCGACAAGCTCGAACTATTGCTGGCGCTGGCGAAGGAGCGGCATTTCGGACGCGCGGCGGAGGCCTGCGGCGTCACGCAGCCGACGATGTCGACCGGGCTCAAGCAGCTCGAGGAGATTCTCGGCGTGATGCTGGTCCAGCGCGGCTCGCGCTTTCAAGGATTTACCCCCGAAGGCGAGCGCGCGCTCGACTGGGCGCGGCGGATCGTGGGCGATGCCCGCGCGATGCGCCAGGAGATCAACGGGCTCAAGCATCAGCTCTCCGGCGAGATCCGCATCGCGGCGATCCCGACCGTGCTCGGCATGGTCGCCGCGCTGACGACGCCGTTCCGCGCCAAGCATCCGGAGGTGCGGTTTCGCATCCAGTCGACCACCTCGTCCGAAGTGCTCGGGCTGCTCGAAAACCTCGAGGTCGATGCGGGGCTGACCTACATCGAGAACGAGCCGATCGGCAAGGTGCGCACCATCCCGCTCTACGGCGAGAGCTATCGCCTGCTCACCGCGCCGGACGCGATGTTCGGCGACCGCAAGACCGTGACCTGGAAGGAGGTCGGTCAGGTGCCGCTGTGCCTCCTGACCCCCGACATGCAGAACCGCCGCATCATCGACCGCGCGTTGCGCTCGGTCGGCGCCGAGGCGACGCCGACGCTGACCTCGAACTCGCTCTTGGTGCTATTCACGCATGTGAAGACCGGGCGCTGGGCGAGCGTGATGCCGGCCAAGCTCGCCGAGACGCTCGGCCTGTCCGACACGGTGCGCTCGATCCCGATCGTCGATCCCGACGTCAACTACAGCATCGGCATGGTGATTCCGCAGCGCGATCCGATGACGCCGCTGATCGCGGCCCTGGTCAATGTCGCACGCGAAGTCGCGCCGAAGCTACAGCTGTAGATTCGAGCAAGCGCCTCGTCCTTCGAGACGCGCGCCGGGCGCGCTCCTCGGGATGAGGCTCCAGTCATGTGCTCCTTGAAAGTGCTGCCAAACACCGCGTCCTCATCCTGAGGGCCCGCCGCAGGCGGGCGTCTCGAAGGAGGGCCGCGGGGCGGGCGCCCCCTCAGGCCGCCGCCGAAACTCCGGTCGTCGCCTTGATCGCGTCGCGGGGCAGGGTCACGCGCACGACGGTGCCGACATCGAGCTTGGAGCGCAGCCGCATCGAGCCGCCCTGGAGCTGCGCCAGAGAGCGGGCGATGGCGAGCCCGAGGCCCGAGCCGTGATAGGTCTTGGTGAGCTGGCTCTCGACCTGCTCGAACGGACGGCCGAGCCGCGCCAGCGAATGCGGCGCGATGCCGATGCCGGTGTCGGCGATCATCAGCACGATGCGGTCGTCGAGCTGCCGGCTGCGCACCACCACGCGCCCGCCGTCAGGCGTGAACTTGACGGCATTGGAAAGCAGATTGACGATGATCTGCTTGGTGGCGCGGCGGTCGGCGACGACCGAGATGGATTTGGCGATGTCGGCATCGAGCGTCAGGTTCTTGTCCTGCGCCCGGCCGGTGACGACCCGCAGGGATTCCGCAAGTGTTCGCGAGAGGTCGAGCTCTTCCATGTCGAGCTTCATGCGGCCGGCCTCGATCTTGGACATGTCGAGGATGTCGTTGATGACCTCGAGCAGATAGTGGCCGCTGGTCAGGATGTCCTCGCAATATTCCTGATACTTCTCGCTGCCGAGCTCGCCGAACATGCCCGAACCCATGATCTCGGAGAAGCCGATGATGGCGTTGAGCGGCGTGCGCAGCTCGTGGCTCATATTGGCGAGGAATTTCGACTTGGTCTGGTTGGCCTCCTCGGCGCGGGTCTTCTCGCGCTGGTACTTCTCGGCGAGATCGGCGAGCTCGACCGCCTGGCGTTCGAGGGCCGCCTGCGAGCGCTTGAGGTCGATGACGGTGGCGCGCAGGCGGAGATCGTTGTCGACCAGCTTCTGCTCGTGCTCCTTGATGCGGGTGATGTCGGTTCCGACCGAGACGTAGCCGCCGTCCTTGGTGCGGCGCTCGCTGATATGCAGCCAGCTGCCGTCATCGAGCTGCGCCTCGAAGGTACGCGCGCCGGGGCCCTGGGGGGCCGTCTCGTTGTGGCGGGTGCGCACCTCCGGCATGCGGCCGACTTCGAGCACGGTCTCGTAGGAGGTGCCGGGGATGACCGCGGTGTCGGGCAGCTTGTGCAGGCGCTGGAAGTGGGAGTTGCAGAGCACGAGGCGGTCGCTCGCGTCCCACAGCACGAAGGCTTCCGGGATGGTTTCGATGGCGTCGCGCAGGCGGAGGTCGGCTTCCACCGTCCTCTCGGCGAGGCTCTTCTGCTCGGTGATGTCGACCGCGATGCCGATCAGGTGCACGCTGGAATCGGTTGCGCCGCGCGTCTTCTCGCAGCGGACGCGCAGCCAGATCCAGTGGCCGTCGACATGCTGCATGCGGAAGGTCTGGTCGATGTGGTCGATCTTCTCGGAGATGAGCTGGTCGGCGATCGCGAACAGGTCGATGTCGTCCGAATTCACCAGCGCGTTGACCTCGCCGAAGGTGAGCAACTCGTGGCGGCCGTCGAGGCCGAGCATCGAAAACATCGACTGCGACCAGAAGATCCGGCCGCGCGACAGGTCCCAGTCCCACAGCCCGCAGCGGCCGCGGTTGAGCGCGGTGTCGATCCGGCCCCGCACGGCGTCGTTGATGAGGTCGCCTTCGCGGGCGCGGGTGGACTGCCAGTGGAAGGCGAAGCCGAGGATCAGGACGACGAAGCCCGTCGTCGCCGACAGCGTCACCGAGAGCGCGGCGTCCGAGCCCCAGATCGGCTCGTTGCGCTCCTGGATCACGGTGACGAAGCCGGGCAGCAACTTGATCTGGCGCGACGTCGCCATCGCGGTGTTGCCGTTCGGCAGCGTCATGTCGGAGACGTCGGCGTCGCGCGGCGGCGCTGCAACCAGTTGCGCCGTGGTGATCGCATCGAGCAGGCGGTCGTTGCCGGCAGGATCGGCATCGACCGGGATGCGGGCCAGGATGCGGCGGTCGATACCGGCCGATGTGACGATGACGTGGCGGCCCGAAGCGGTGGCCCAGGATGGAATCAGATCGGGCAGCAGCGTCGGCAGGCTTTCAATGGTCTGCAGCCGCTCGTGTCGCACCGCGGTGAGCCGGTCGATGCGCTCGGCGAGCAGGTCGGCGAGGGCCGAGATGTCGTGGCGGATCACCAGCCGCTTCTGGCGCGTCTGGTCGACGACCTGCACGAACGCGCCGAGGCAGATCGTGACCAGAAATGCGATGATGAGCGTCGGCACGGCACGACGAAGCGCCGGCTCTGCGATCAACAGCCGATGATAGGCAGGTTTCGCGATCGACTGCGCCAATCCCTTGATCGAATCGGATTGGACGCACGCGTTCGCGGCGTCTGCACGCGACATGCCTTCGGCCCCCTGAAAACCAGTTTCGAAAGCAGCCCCACGTCGCTTTCGAATCACACTGATTTGAATCCAGTTTTCGCGGGCTGTCGAGAGTCAACGAATCGTTAACGCGAAATTATTCTTATCCAACACGCAGTTTGTGCATCGCGCGTCCGCAAAGCACGGACGCACGAGTCCGAAACGAGAACGTGTGACCAGCCACGCGTTCGGCGTCACGCTTGCGGCGGTTCGGCGTGGCTGATGACGCGCTTCACGCTCGGGAACGCGTGCCGCAGGGCACGCTCGATCGCATCGACTTGCTCGTGCACCTTGATCACGCTCATCGACGGTGCGGCGCGGCAGTGGAAGTTGACGATCTCGCCGGCATCGGTGTTGCGGACGCGCACGTTGTGGATGTCGTGGATCTCGCCGCCGGCGGCATATTCCGACAGCGCTGCGGCGATCGTCCGCACTCTCTCCGGCGCGGCATCGATCCCGAACGGCAGTTCCGGTTCCAGCGGCTCGATATGGACGTCGACCTCGACGTCCTCGCCGAACTCTTCCTGGATGTTGCGTTCCAGGCTGTTGGCGATGTCGTGGGCGGCTTCGAGCTGCATCGCGCCGTCAACCTCGAGGTCGATGCTGACGATCAGCTTGGCGCCGAGGTCGTGCACCGTGACATGATGGACCGCGAGGCCCGAATTGTGCGCGATCACCATGATGCGGTCGCGGACGGTCTCGTTGTCGCGTGCGACCGGCACCGCGGCAAAGGTGAGGTCGGCATCACCGAAGGCATTGAGGACGGCGGCCTGTGCGTTGCGCTTGATCTCCTCGACGCGGTCGATGGGATAGGTCCGCGGCACCTTTGCGATGGCGTCGATGAACGTGGTCGCGCCGACCATGCGCACCCGCAGCCGCTCGACGTCGATCACGCCGGGTACGCTTCGGATCGCGGCGGTGGCCGCCTCCTGCGCGCCCTCGGGGGCGCGGTCGACCAGCGTCTGTACGGTCGAGCCGGCCATGCGCAGGCCGAGAGCCGCGATCATCACGGCGACCGCGGCGGCCGCGGCGGCGTCGCCCCACCAGAAGCCGAGGGCGGCGAGGATCAGGCCGATGATCACGGCGAACGAACCCATCACGTCGGAGGCGAAATGCAGCGCATCCGCCGCCAGCGCCTGGCTCCTGGTTTCGCGCGCGGCACGCTGCAGGGCGCGGGCGCGCCAGAGATTGACGATGATGTCGATCACCAGCACGACGAAAGGCACGGCCGAGATGGTCGGCGGCGGGGTGCCCTCGCTGAGCCGGCTGTAGGCCTCGACCAGGATGCCGCCGGCGAGCACGTAGAGCAGGGCGGTGACGCCGAGCGCGGAGATGCTTTCCAGCTTGCCGTGGCCGTAATGGTGCTCGTCGTCCGCCGGCTTGTCGGACACCCGCACCACGGCCCAGGTGATGATGGTCGCCACCAGGTCGATCGTGGAATGCAGGGCTTCCGAGATCAGCGCCAGCGAGCCGATCGCGATGCCGACCGCGAACTTGGCCGCCGCCATGCCGCCGCTGGCGACGATCGAGATCGCCGCGACCGAGGTCTTGTTTGGTTGGGAGGTCATGGCGGGGGATTTAGCAGGGCGTGGCTGAACATCAAGCGACCATCCACGGGGCTAGTCGCAAGTGATTTGCAGGAGCGCTCGCCGCGTCTCCGGGTTCGCTCTTCGCTTCACCCCCGAATGACTCATTATAACCACCGTCTTGCGCTACGGCACCGTCACTACGATCTTGCCGAGATGCCTGTTCGCCTCCATGTGCGCGAACGCCTCATCGATGTCCTCGAACGAAAACACCTTGTCGATCGGCAGCTGCAGTTTTCGCGCCTCGACAGCACCCCAGATGTCCTTCCTGACCTCCGCGAAGATCTCGCGGACCTCCTCGATGGTGCGGGTGCGGAAGGTGACGCCGACATAGTCGATGCGGCGGGCGGCGTGCAGGTCAAAATTGAAGTCGGCGTAGGTGCCGCCGAGACGGCCGACATTGACGATGCGGCCCTTGATTTTCGTCGCGGCGAGGTTCTGGCTCGCGACCTTGCCCGAGACCTGGTCGACGACGAGGTCGACGCCTTCGCCGTTCGACGCCTTCAGCACCTCATCGACCCATGTCGGATCGGAGCTGTCGATGGCGAGGTCGGCGCCGTATTCCTTCAGCCGGCCGCGGCGATAAGCGTCGGTGGACGAGCCGATCACCAGCTTCGCGCCCTTGAGCCGGGCGATCTGCATTGCCATCAGTCCGACGCCGGAGCTCGCGCCCTGCACCAGCACGCTCTGGCCAGCCTGCACTCCGCCGACCGTGACGACGGCGTTGTGCATGGTCGCGAGCGCGACCGGGAGGGTGGCGGCCTCCTCGAAATTCATGTTCGAGGGCGCATGAAACAGCCGGCCGTGATCGGCGAGCGTATATTCGGCGAACGCGGCGCTGCCCGAGCCCATGATGCGGTCGCCGACCTTCACGCCCTTGGCGTCGGGCCCGAGCTCGGCGACCTCGCCGGCCCATTCCATGCCGAGCACGGTGCCGACGCCGCCGGCCGCGCCGTGGGCGTGTCCCTTGCGCATGGCAGTGTCCGCCCGGTTGAGACCGCAGGCGCGGACCCTCACCAGCACCTGCGTGCCTTTGGGCGTTGGTTGAGCGACGTCGGAAATCCGAGCGCCGCCAGGGCCATAGACATAAGCTTTCATGCGATACTCTCGCGTCTTGCAGTGATTATTCCGCAGCTTCGCGTTGCGGCTGAACGATCATGCTTTCCAGCCGGCCACGGATGATCGCCTCCGCTTCGCGCACGATGCGGGAGACCAGCTCGGCGCAGCTCGGGATGTCCTGGATCAGACCCTGCACCTGGCCGGCCGACCAGATGCCTTCGTCGGAATTGCCGGTGGCATAGACCATCTTGCCGCGGGCACCGGCCACGAGCTCGCGGATGTCCTCGAACTTGGCGCCTTCCTTCTCCATTGCGACGACCTTGGTCGAGATCGCGTTCCTGGCGACGCGCGAGGTGTTGCGCATGGTGCGGAAGATCAGCTCGGTCTCGCGCTCGTCGTTGGCGACGATCTTCTCCTTGATGAGCTGGTGGATCGGGCTCTCCTTGGTCGCCATGAAGCGCGTGCCCATGTTGATGCCGTCGGCGCCCAGCGCCAGCGCCGCGACGAGGCCGCGCGCGTCGGCGAACCCGCCCGAGGCGATCATCGGGATCTTGATCTTGTTGGCGGCGGCCGGGATCAGGATCAGGCCGGGCGTGTCGTCCTCGCCGGGATGGCCGGCGCATTCGAAGCCGTCGATCGAGATGGCATCGACGCCCATGCGCTCGGCCGAGAGCGCGTGGCGCACGCTGGTGCATTTGTGCACGACCTTGACGCCGTGCTTCCTGAACTCCTCGACATGCTCCTGCGGCTTGTTGCCGGCGGTCTCGACCACCTTGATGCCGCTCTCGATGATGGCGGCACGGTATTCGGCATAGGGCGGCGGCTTGATCGCCGGCAGGATGGTGAGGTTGACGCCGAACGGCTTGTCGGTGAGGTCGCGGCAGCGCGCGATCTCCTTGGTCAGGTCCTCCGGCGTCGGCTGGGTCAGCGCCGTGATGAAGCCCAGCGCGCCGGCATTGGCGACGGCGGCGACCAGCTCGGCGCGGCCGACCCATTGCATGCCGCCCTGGACGATCGGGTGCTCGACGCCGACGAGTCTGGTGAACCGTGTCTGCAGCATGATGCGTTTCCCCCTTGCGATGGCCCGCAGGCTTGTTGTCGGTTGATGGCGCAAGGATGCCGCCGGGGTCGGGAAATGTCTATTGCGTGGGTGTGCGGTGGAGGCGGAGCGTCATGCGGACGGCGGGGGTGATTCCGCGGGGCGGACAATTTGGGCTTGCCTGCCACAGCCAGTGCCATCGTCCTGGTGGCGACGGACACCTTGTAGCCCGGATGAGCGAAGCGACATCCGGGATTCTCACCGCGCGTTGTCCCGGTTATCGCTACGCTCACCCGGGCTACAAGAGCCTCGAGCTACTGCGCCGACAGCCGCACCATCTGCCGCCCGCCGTTCAGGTCCTTCAGGCTGTTGACGAACTTTTCGGGGCGCTGCCAGCGGTGTGGGACCTTCAATCCCATGAACTCGGCGATGTCGCCGATGAAGCCGGTGCAATTGGCGGTCTCGGCGTTCCACACCGGCGAACTTGCCTGCAACTCCTTGATGTAGGCGAACACGCGCTTGGCGTCGGCCTCGCTCAGATAGACGCGATAGCTCGCGGTCAGATATTCGGGATCGAGATCACCGTAGCTCGCGCCGGTCTCGGATGGCACGAAGGTGATATGACCGAGCACGTAGGCAAGCGTGTCGCCGGCCGGCGTCAGGCCGGCAACTTCGACGGCCTTTTCGCTGGTCTTGCCGTACCAGACGAAGGCATGGCCCCAGCTCGCCGCGGTCCGCGCGCGGAAGTCGACGTAATAGGGGCCCTTCTCGACGCGCGCAACCGAGCGGCGTGCCGGTTGCGGCGCAGGTTGCGAGACGGTATCGGTCGAAGCAAGCGCGTTCGCATCGGCGACGCGCTTGTTTGCCTCATGGGCCGACACCGAGGACGTCGTACATGCGAGCATAGCGGCAACGGCGAAGCCTGCGAGGATGCAGGGTCCCGATCGTCCAGCTTGGTTCGTCACGCTATTTCCCTCGACTGTCGGTGCTACGCAGAGCCTGTGCGCATTCCGCTGCGCGTCAGTAGCGCGGCCCGATCGGGCCGGGCGCCTTGCCGATCGGGGCCTTTCCAACCGGGCTCTTGCCAATCGGCATCTTGCCGATCGGGGCCTGCTCGCCCGGATAGACCGGCACGGGCTGACGGCGCGGCAGATCCGCAGCGTTTGCAGCCGTCACCAAAGCAAGCGTGGCACCCAGAGCAATCACAATCTTCTTCACAGTTACACCCCTACAAGGTTTGGTCTAAACGCGGCGATGCCGTGCCCCCAGACACGGGTCGCAAATGGACGTCCGAATGCGACGACAGTGCGGCAGGCGCGGGACATGTTGGCGGCATTGATCGGGCGCGCGCAGATGTGATGTGTCCGGATGTTTCGCAGCACGGTCCGCGGAGTGTTCGTAGCCCGGATGAGCGTAGCGATATCCGGGGGCTTTGCGGATCGTCGGTCCCGGATGTCGCTTCGCTCATCCGGGCTACGAGACTCAACCGATCCGGTTCAGGCTGTTCCTGATCGTCGCGAAGATTCCGCCGATGTCCTTGCGCAACGCGTCGAGCGCGTTGAAATTGTCGAAGACGCGCGAGAGGCGGTCTTCGACTTCGCGCTTGCTTCTGGTCAGCGCATCGACGCGCGAGGCGAGCGTCTCTTCGCCGTTCGCCTCGATCTCGCTGACGGTCCTCGCGAGAAGGTCGCGCGTGGCGCCGACCTCGGCGATCAAGGCTTCGATGCCGAATACCGGCGCCTTGAGCGGGATGAGGTCGGCCTGCGACTTCGACAGCTCGGCCTTGAAGGCGTTCAGCGTCGCCAACGTCTCCTGCAGCGCGCCGAGGCGTTGGCGCGACTGGACGATGAATTCGTTCAGTGCGTTCTGGCGCTCGGCCAGCGTCTTGCCGTCGGCATCGCTCTCGACCTCGGCCAGCGAACGGTCGAGCTGAGCCTGGCGCTGGCAGAGCTCCTCGAAATCCAGCCGGATGCTCTTCAGGATGTTGAAACTGTCGTCGATGCGGGCGAGGCGCTGCTCGATCTTCATCTTGTTCTTCGAAAGCGTCTCCACGCGAGCCTCGAGCGGCGCATCGCCGCCGGTCTCGAGCTCGTCCAGGCTCTTGGCAAGACGGTCATGGTTGAGGCCGAGCTCGCCGATCAGCGCGTTGATGCCGGCGTCCGTCGATCGCAGCGGCGCCAGCTCCGCGTGAGACCTGGCCAGATCCTCCTTGTACCGGTTGAGGGTTGCAAACGTCTCCTGGACCGTGCCCACCCGCGTCAGCAGCAACGAGACGTCGCGCGAGATGTCCTTGAGCCGGTCGGCGAGGTTGTTCTTGCGGTCGTCGGTCTCGAGGTCGTGCAGCGAGCGTTCGAGCTGGTTCTGGCGGTCGCGGATCTCGGTGAAGATGGGCTCGACGGTACGCCGCTGCTCGGCGACCTTGCCCACCATCTCGCGCAGGTCCTGCTGGCGTCGGCGAATCTCGGCGAGCTGGTCGTGCATGTCGGTGGATTCGTTGCGGCCCTGCTGCAGCAGGGCACGCCGCTCGGTCTCGCCCAGCTTGTCCTGGAGTGCCGAGACCGCCTCCCGGGGATCGCTCTCGATCAGGTGCTGGACGGTGGCATCGAGATGGTTCTGGAGGGCATGGGCGACGACGACGTCCTCGCGGGTTTTCCTCAGGCGGTCACGGAGAGTCTTGAGAGTGCGGTCCTGCCGTGAGAGCCGCCAGGCCGAGCCGACGATCAGGGCCACGGCAAGGGCCAACATTGCGCCGACGGCCGTGCGCTGCGGCACGGAGAGGCCTGCGAACCAGGCGGGCAGGTGGGCGATGTCGTAGCCGAACGCCTGCTGGGCCAGGACCGCAATGACGGCAAGCAGGGCAAACCACGCGACCAGGAAAAACAGCCACATCGTGAATTCCTCACGCCGGCGCAATATCGTCATAGTTGCCAAGAGCGGAACCGAGCGCAAGGGGCGGCCGGGCGCGCCGGCGCTTTCGGGTGCCGCAATCCCCGGCTGGTTGCGTAAGCGGATCGGCGCAGGGGCGATGCCGGATTGTCGACGGCGCGAGGGAGCGGCCAAAATCCCCAGCTGTCATTCCGGGGCCCGACGAAGTCGCGGGCGATGGTGCGCAATTGCGCACGTGAGATTCCATGCATCCCCATCATTGCCTGCGACTACGCGCCCGGATGAGGCAGAACTGCTCGTCAGAACGCGCACTCTGTTTTTTGTCACCGCAGCGCGGCAAAATTGATCCGGCGCAAATCGCGCCGGCACGGCCGCTTTTATCCTCCCGGGCAATCGACTCAAAACACCAGGGAGGATGCCATGACCAATGCAGGTAATGCACTACTGTGGACGGTTCTGTACGTTGCTCTCGCGTTCGGTGCGATCTTCGCGATCTGGTTGGCTGACAAGCTGCGCTCGAACTTCCTCGGGAAATGATGGCGCCGAAGGCGTCGTCATACGGGCGCGAGTCTAGGCCGCTGCTTGCGGCGTACCGTCTAGCGCCTCGTCGACGGCGGCTGCGATGTCGCGCATGCTGACGACGGAGACGAGGCTGTAATTGTCGATCACGGGCAGATGCCGGATGTGATGCCGGTTCATCAGATGGCGAATGTGCTCGATCGTGTCCGAGGACGTGCAGGACACCAGTTGCTGCACCGAGACGAGCTGTGAGACCTTGACGTTGACGGCATTGGCGCCGTGCTCGGCGACGGCGCGCACCACGTCGCGCTCGGTGAACATGCCGACGGCGGTATTGCCTTCGGAGCGAACCACGTCCTTGACGACGAGCGCGCTGATGTTGTTGGCGCGCATCAGCTTGGCTGCAATCCCCACCGATTCGTTCATCCGCACCGTAACCACGCGCGGCGTCTTCTTGCGCAGAATGTCTCCGACCAGCATGGCGACCTCCCTGGGTAACGTTGCAGGAAGATTGGTATACATAATGCCAGTCGTCAAGTGCGAATTTTGGCGGATCCGAAAATTCTTGTGACAGCGCTCCTGACGTTTGCCGCACGAGCAGAACGCCCGGCGTGAGGCCGGCGTCACGATGGGTGAACGCAGCGCGGATCAGGCCGGCATTGGTGGTCGCGAACTTGGCGCCGAACGTGGCAGCGTTCCATTTCTGGAATTCTATATTCCAGAAATCTGGCCCTGCGACGGTTTGGCACTTTTTCTGGCGCCGATGGCGCCAGCGCGCTGCCTCACGCCATCGACGTGCGCAGCCGGCTGTAGCCTTCCTGGATCGCGGTCCAGAACAGGGCGACGAGGCCGAGCGCCATGATGGTGCTGACGAGACCGTTGGAGAAGAACACGCCGAGCGAGCCCTGCGAGCCCAGCAGCGATTGGCGGAAGGCTTCCTCGGCCTTGTCGCCGAGCACGATGGCGAGCACGAGCGGAGCGAGCGGGTAGTTGCACTTCTTCAGGAGATAGCCGATCACGCCGAACACCAGCATCAGCATCACGTCGAAGGTGCTGTTGTGCACCGAATAGGCGCCGATCGCGCAGAGCACCAGGATCAGCGGCGCGATGATGCCGAAGGGCACGCGCAGGATCGCAGCGAAGATCGGCACGCAGGTGAGCACGACGATGAGGCCGACGAGATTGCCGAGATACATCGAGGCGATCAGGCCCCATACGAATTCCTTCTGCTCGACGAAAAGCATCGGGCCGGGCTGCAGACCCCAGATCAGGAGGCCGCCGAGCAGCACGGCCGCCGTCGGCGAGCCCGGCACGCCGAGCGAGAGCATCGGCAGCAGCGCGGCGGTGCCCGCGGCGTGCGCGGCCGTCTCCGGCGCGATCACGCCCTCGATCTCGCCCTTGCCGAAATTGTTGCCGCGCCGCGCCAGGCGCTTGGCGATGCCGTAGCTCATGAAGGACGCCGGCGTCGCGCCGGCCGGCGTGACGCCCATCCAGCAGCCGATCAGGCAGGACCGCAGCGAGGTCATCCAATAGGCGGGCAGCTCGCGCCAGGTCTGCAGCACGACACGAAGGTTGATGCTGGCTTTGCCGCCTCGGAACGCTAGCCCTTCCTCCATGGTCAGCAGGATCTCGCCGATGCCGAACAGGCCGATCACGGCGATCAGGAAGTCGAAGCCGTTGAGCAATTCGGTGACGCCGAAGGTCAGCCGCAACTGCCCCGTGATGGAATCGAGACCGACGGCGGCGAGGGCAAAGCCGATCATCATCGCCGCGATGGTCTTGAACGGCGGCTCCTTGCTGAGGCCGACGAAGGAGCAGAAGGCGAGGAAGTAGACCGCGAACTTCTCCGCCGGACCAAACCGCAGCGCAAAGCCTGCCACGAGCGGCGCGACCAGCGTGATCATGATGACGGCAAACAGCGCACCGACGAAGGAGGAGGTGAAGGCCGCCGTCAAAGCTTCGCCGGGCTTGCCCTGCTGCGCCATCGGATAGCCGTCGAAGGTGGTCGCCACCGACCATGGCTCGCCGGGGATGTTGAACAGGATCGAGGTGATGGCGCCGCCGAACAAGGCGCCCCAATAGATGCAGGACAGCATGATGATGGCCGATGTCGGCGGCATGCTGAAGGTCAACGGGAGCAGGATCGCGACGCCGTTGGCGCCCCCAAGTCCCGGCAGCACGCCGATGATGACCCCGAGCGTGATGCCGATCACCATCAGCATGATGTTGTAGGGCTGCAGGGCGACCGCGAAGCCGTGAAACAGATTGGCCAACTCTTCCATGTCAGGGCGTCCTGCAGCAGCGTTTGAATGAATGCATGGCTTTCACAGACCGAGCCATTCCTCGAGCGGCCCCTTGGGAAGCGGCACCAGGAACCAGCGCTCGAAAACGAGGTAGGTCACGACCGGCATGCCGATCGCGACCGCGGCCACCGTCAGCCAGCGATAGCCGCCGAGCCAGCGCATGAACCAGGCGATGAAGACCATCGAGGCGACGTAGAGCCCGATGAACGGCATCGCGCCGACATAGATCGCGGTCGGCACCACGACGCTCATGACCTGGCGCAGCTGCCCCCATTCCGCGAACAGCCGGCCGTCGTCGTCGCGCTGCGCATGCCAGAGGTTGATGGCGCTGGCGGCGACGATGGCGCTGCCGATGTAGAAGGGGAAGAAGCCGGCGCGGGGTCCCTCCGCGCCCCAGTTGATGCCGGCCTTCAGGCTGCCGAAGATCACGATGAGGCCGAAGACGCCGATCAGCAGCGCCATGGCGAATTCCAGCGTCTTGTGCGCCGGGCCTGCGTCGGATCTGGATCGTTGAGTCATGGGGCCTCCAGGCAGGAACGCAATCTTTCGCGGGCGCGGCAGGCGTGAGGACGACTGATGTCCCCTCCCGCCGCCGGTGTCACGGCTCAGTTCGATGCGAGGAAGCCGGCTTCCTTCATCAGGTCCTGGTGGCGCTTCTCCTCCGCCTCGATCCACTTGGCGTAGTCGGCGCCGGTCAGGAAGGTCGTGTTGAAGGCGCCGCTCTTCATGAAGTCCTGCCATTCCGGCGTGGCGCGCACCTTCTTGAACAGCTCGACGTAATATTCGACCTGGTCCTTGGTGGCCTTCGGCGCCATGAAGATGCCGCGCAGCATGACATATTCCATCGCAAGGCCCTGCGACTTGCAGGTCGGAATGTCCTTCCAGGCCTTGCCGTCGGCGATCGGCTCGTCATAGGCCATCGGCTGGGCGTCGAAGACGCAGAGCGGACGGAGCTTGCCGCCGCGCCATTGCGCGACCGCCTCGATCGGGTTGTTGACGGTCGAATCGACGTGATTTCCGACCAGCTGCACCGCGACTTCGCCGCCGCCCTTGTAGGGGATGTAGGTGAACTTGGCGTCGATCGCCTTCTCGATGCCGACCGTAATGATCTGGTCTTCCTGCTTGGATCCGGTGCCGCCCATCTTGAACGAGCCGCTCGGCGCCTTCTTCGCGGCCTCGATGTAGTCCTTGACGGAGCTGTACGGCTTCTCGGCATTGACCCAGAGCACGAACTCGTCGAGCGCGAGCATCGCAACGGGAGTCAGATCCTTCCAGTTGAACGGGATGCCCGTCGCCAGCGGCGTCGTGAACAGGTTCGAGAGCGTGATGATGATCTTGTGCGGATTGTTCGCCGACGTCTTCACGTCGAGGAAGCCTTCACCGCCCGCTCCGCCGGCCTTGTTGATGACGACCAGCGGCTGCTTCATCAAATTGTGCTTGGTGACGATGCCCTGGATGGTGCGTGCCATCTGGTCGGCGCCGCCGCCGGTGCCCGCCGGCACGATGAACTCGACCGGGCGGACAGGCTCCCAGGCCGCGCGGCTTGCGGTGCTTCCGGCGCACGACATCACGATTGCCGCCGCAGCGACATTCAGAACGAACGGCTTCATCTTGTTTCACTCCCTGTCGAACCCTCGACGCGGCCGCTCTTCGGCGGCTTGCGTCAGCCCATCTCGGATCACATGCCTGGGATCACCGCTTTCGGACGATTTCCCATGCAAGTCCCGGTAGAAATTCTATGAGTGGGGACAGGGCGCGGCATCCGCTTCTTTCGGCTAAGATTCCGCCAAGGCTGGCGCCCCGGTCGGCGTGGCCGCTCCCATCCTGCGCTGGTTTCCCCGTCTGTGCTTGCCAACTATATTGCTGGTCAAATGGTATGCGAGATGCCAGCGAACAAACAATCGGATCGACCAGGCCCGTCGTGGACCAATTGTCGCAGTCGTGCCCGCGCCCCGATGAGAGGCCGAACGAAAAATGGCCTCGCCGAGCGGGGCCATCTGAAATGGGACCCGACAAGGGTGGGACGGTCACCTGCGCTCTGTGCCCGGAAATCGAGGTCCTACCGCCGTTCCGATTGGAGATTTCGGCGCTCGTCATCAGGAGGCCAGCGATCGCGGCCATCAGACGGTCCAGCATCGAGGAGGGCGAGGCGAAAGCAACGGAAGCGGTCTTGGACATCGGAAATCGCTTTCTGGAGGCAGCCAATCTCGCTGTCTCATCTTGACGGACAATTTACGTATACCAGATGCCAGTTCCGATGCGTTCGTTTGCCTGACCCATTCTCTCATCGCAGCATGGGGGGCAGGGAAGAGACATCTTGACATGAACCTCGCGCTCCGTGAATGTAATGTTATAACATTACATAAACGGAACGCCGTGTCCCGCCGTCCCCGCCGCCTCCCACTCAAAAGGCTGTTCGACCTTCATGCCCAAACTCCCCGTCACCGTCTTGTCCGGCTTCCTCGGGGCTGGAAAGACCACTTTGCTGAACCACGTCCTCAACAACCGTCACGGACTGAAAGTCGCGGTGATCGTGAACGACATGAGCGAGGTGAACATCGACGCGGACCTGGTCCGCGATGGTGGTGCCAACCTCTCCCGGACTGACGAAAAACTGGTGGAGATGACCAATGGGTGCATCTGCTGCACCCTGCGCGACGATCTGCTGAGGGAGGTGCGTGGGCTCGCCGAGAGCGGCCGCTTCGATTATCTGCTGATCGAATCCACCGGCATTTCGGAGCCGCTTCCGGTCGCCGCGACGTTCGATTTCCGCTCGGAGGAGGGCGAGAGCCTTTCCGACGTTGCCCGCCTGGACACGATGGTGACGGTGGTCGACGCCGCCAACCTGCTGAAGGACTACTCCTCGACCGAGTTTCTCGGCGATCGCGGCGAGGCGCTGGACGGCGACAGGCGGACGCTGGTCGATCTCCTCGTGGAGCAGATCGAGTTCGCCGACGTGATCGTCCTCAACAAGGTGGACGATGCCTCGCCGCCGCAGCGCGAGGCGGCGCGCCAGATCATCCGTTCGCTCAATCCCGAAGCCGATATCATCGAGGCCAATCACAGCCGCGTGCCCTTCGACCGCGTGCTCGACACCGGCCGCTTCGACTTCGAGAAGGCCCAGCAGCATCCGCTCTGGTACAAGGAGCTCTATGGTTTCGCCGACCACGTACCCGAGACGCTGGAATATGGCGTCAAGAACTTCGTCTACCGCGCCCGCCGGCCGTTCGATCCCTCGAAGTTCGACGCGTTCGTCAAGCAGTCCTGGCCGGGCGTGATCCGGGCGAAGGGGCATTTCTGGCTGGCGACGCGGCCGCAATGGCTCGGGGAGATCAGCCAGGCCGGAGCGATCGTGAGGACCGAAGCGCTGGGGTTCTGGTGGGCGAGCGTTCCAAAGGAGCGGTGGCCGGACGATGAAGGCTGGCGCAAGCGGCTCGGCCAGTATTGGGACAAGGTGTACGGCGATCGACGCCAGGAGATCGTGTTCATCGGCACCGCCATGGACGAAGCCGAGATCCGCCGCAGGCTGGATGCATGTCTTGTCCCTGAAACGTCCGGCATGGACCTCGCGGCATGGTCCGCGCTCGCCGATCCGTTTCCGGCCTGGCGTCGAGGCGATCAGTCCAACTGAGCGACGTGATAGCAGTGTCTCGCCGAGAGGACGGGCGGGACCAGGTCTTGCAAGGGGAGGGCAAAGCCGTTAGTGCTCTGCCCCCTTTTCCAGGCACCTGTCAGAGTGGTTCATGTCGAGCGCCTCGCCCGCCGTCTCGATCGGCATCGATTTCGGCACCAGCAACACCGTCGTGGCGCTGGCGGCGGACGACCGCCGGGTCGAGGCCATCCGCTTCGACCATGGCGGCCAGCGCCACAGCGTCTACGTGTCGGCGCTGTGCTTCTGGGAGGACCGGCCGGGCGCCGGCGTCCAGGCCGAAGGCGGCCCGTGGGCGATCGAGCAGTTTCTCGAAGGCCGCCACGTCTATCGCTTCCTGCAGTCGTTCAAGACGTTTGCGGCGAGCTCCAGCTTCAACACCACGCAAGTCTTCCGGCAGCGCTACAAGTTCGAGGACATCCTGGCGGCGTTCCTGCGCACGCTGGCGCGCCATGGCGGAGAGAAGTTCGGCTTCGACGCAGCGAACATCACGGTCGGCCGCCCGGTGCGCTTCGCCGGCGGCAATCCCGACGAGGCGCTGGCGATGCAGCGCTACCGCGCCGCGTTCGAGCGCCTGGGGGCCGGCCACGCCCGCTACGTCTACGAGCCCGTCGGCGCCGCATTCTCCTTTGCCCGCAAATTGGAGCGCGATGCCACCGTGCTGGTCGCCGATTTCGGCGGCGGCACCAGCGATTTCTCGGTGATGCGTTTCTCGCGCGCGGGCGGCGTGCTTCGCGCCGAGCCGCTCGGCCACGCGGGCATCGGCGTTGCCGGCGACACCTTCGACTACCGTATCGTCGATCACGTCGTTTCGCCCAGGCTCGGCAAGGGCTCCAGCTTCCGCTCGTTCGACAAGGTGCTGCCGGTCCCGGCCGGCCACTACACCAACCTCGCGCGCTGGCATCAGCTGGCGATGATGAAGAGCAACGGCGATCTGCGCGAGCTCCGCGAACTCGCACGCACCGCCCTCAAGCCGGAGCTGCTCGAGGATTTCATCACCATCGTCGATCTCGATCTCGGCTTCTCGCTCTACCGCGCGGTGTCCGACGCCAAGGTCGCCCTGTCCGCGCAGGACGAGGTGGATTTCCGCTTTCGGGGCGGCGGCGTCGATATCGGCGCGGCCATCACGCGGAAGAAATTCGAATCCTGTATCTCCGACGACATCGCCCGGCTGGGCGCCACCGTCGACAAGGTGCTCGCGGAGGCCGGCATCACCGCGCGCGAGGTCGAGAAGGTGTTCCTGACCGGCGGCACCTCGTTCGTGCCCGCGGTCCGAAAACTGTTCGCCGATCGTTTCGGCAACGAGCGGCTGGTGTCGGGCGACCAGTTCGAGTCGATCGCCTATGGCCTCGCGCTGATCGGGCACAGCCCGGATCCTGATCGCTGGACGGCGGATGGCGGGCTCGCCGCGAACGCGTAGCACCTGACAGGTGGCGAGCAGCGTCCTGGCACAGAGCCGATTGGCAGTTACTTCTGCTGAATCCGGTTCAAATAGTCTATCACCGCGAGAATGCGGGTCCGCACCACGACCTCCGGGTTTTGCTGCGGACCGGCCTTTTGCCAGTAATAGGAATCGACAGCGTGAGGCAGGTTGATGATGGGGTTGAACCGCTCGCCCCAGATCGGCATCTCACGCGTGCCGTGCGCCGGGACCGATTTCGACCCGTAGAGGGTTTCGTAGACGGCGTTGGTGGGGAACACCCCGTTGTTGTTCCTGGTCAGCAGGGTCAAGTCGGACGGCGCCGTCTTGAGCTGGCCGCTGACCGGTCCCTTACCCTTTGCGTCGGCGCCGTGACAGCTCGCGCACGACGACATGAATTCCGCCCTGCCGATGTCAACGTCTTCGGCCTTGGCGGCGGTGGCGAAACCGGCGGCAAGACCGGCAATGATCAAGCATTCGACGGCAGACCGCATCATTTCGCCTCCGACGCGCGCAGGGAAGACTTCTGCTCCTACCGCATTGGCGTTCCGACGGTTTGACGCACATCAAGGCCGCACACGGGAGCCCTCGGTGGGCAACGGCGCAGAGCACCGTGCCCGCCGTCTTCCAGGATTGAGAGAGCATCGGCGGCTTGGGCATGCCCACCCGATGTCCCGGCTTGGTCGCTACTGGTTGAGCTCCGGCTCCACGAGCCTGGCCAGATTGCGCAGCGATTCCTGCCAGCCGAGATAGCAGGCCTCTGGCGGAATGAGGTCGGGGATGCCGGACTGCGTGATGTCGACGTCGGTGCCGACCGAGACCTTCTTCAGTGCCAAGGACACCTCGATCAGGCCCGGCAGGCCCGGATCGTCGAACCTGTCGGTGTAGCGGAGGCGTTCGCCCGGCACGAGCTCGACGAACTCGCCGCCGAACGAATGGCTGTGGCCCGTCGTGAAATTCCGGAACGACATCCTGAACGCGCCGCCGACCCTGGGCTCGAAATGATGCACCGTGCAGGTGAAGCCGTTCGGCGGCAGCCATTTCGCCATCGCATCGGCCTCGAGAAAGGCGCGATAGACCTTCTCCGGGGTGGTGACGAGAACGCGGTGCAAGCGGACAGTGCTGGGCATGGTTGTCATCCTCATTGATCGATGGGCCCGTCGGACTCGATGGCCCATTCATGTCACGAGGACGACGGGGAAGCCGCCGATCCGACAGGGGGCTCGCGATTTTTATGCCGTGTCCGTGCAAGGGGGTCAGGTGACCGCGACATCCTGCGGCGTCATCGTGAACGCCAGCCGATAGCGGCCGATCGTCGAATTGGCCTCGGCGCCTATGGCGCCGAGCGATCCCGGAGAAAGCGGACTAGCGATCACAGCCTCGACCACATCGGCATCGTAACCTGACAACAGCACGATCCAGTCGGCGGCGGCGTCCTTGCCGCGAATTTGTTGTTCGGTGGTGGGCGCGCCCGTTCGCGGCGTGTCAGTGCGAAGGAGGTGAGCGCCCGTCAGCCCCGGCTTCTGCGCCAATGTGCCGAGCGTGCTCGAAAGGTGCGCCTGCAAGTCCGCCTCCCGCCCGGCCTGCGGCGACAACCTGATCGTCGCGAGCGATCCCGCCACGCCGCCGCCAAAGCTTGCGACGATCCGGCACTGGCTGCGCACCATGCCGAGATGATGCGGCATCATCTTGGTCGACCACGGCGTCGGCGCATTGAGCCGGTCGAGATAGGCTTTCGAGGTGAGCACCTCGTATTGCTCCAGCTCGTAGAGCACGAAAAAGCCTTCGGCATCGGTCGTGCTGGTCCACCGCGACCCGCGCCGGAAGCCCGGAATGCTCATCCGCTCCGGAAAGTGCTCATGCGAATGCCAGTCGCCGAACTCGCTGCGCTGTTCGGCGCGAACGCTCCACCACATCGCGACGGCGGCCTTGCCGCGCAGTGACATGCTGACCTCCCTGTTTTGCCGTCAGTTTGCCTCAACGCCAACGGCGGCGGCAAGGGCTGCGCGCTCGCCAACCGAAGCCACAATTGCGCTATCGTTTTCTCCTACTCCCGCGGGAAATCAAAGGAGCTTCCGTTGCGCAGCACGCTTTGGGCTTTGGCGGTCATCCTCTGTTGTCTCGGCTCGCCTCTGCAGGCCGCGGGCATTCAGTTGCTCGATGCCGATCCGTCGCTGTCGGGCGCGATCTGGTATCCGTGCGCGGCGGAGCCGACGCATGTCGCCCTCGGCCGTTTATCGGTGAGTGCCGATTTCGACCTGAAGGGCGTGAAGGATTGTCCCGTCACGGGTGCGAAGCTGCCGATCGTCATCTACTCGCACGGCCGGGGCGGATTTTTCGGTCAGCAGCATGATACGGCGGAGGCGCTGGCCGATGCCGGCTTCATCGTCGCCGCCATCAATCATCCCGGCGATACGGTCAGCGACTCCTCGCGGCGCGATACGCTGTCGGTCTGGGGATCGCGCCCGGCGGACATCGTGCGCCTGCTCGATTTTCTGTTGAACGACTGGAAGGACAGGGCGGTGATCGATCCTGCCAGGGTCGGCTTCGTCGGTTTCTCGCTGGGTGGGGCGACCGGTCTCGTGCTGATGGGGGTCAAGCCGGATTTCGCCAGGTTCGCCAGCCTCTGCAAGGAGACGACCGGCATGTGCGCACAGCTTCACTACGGCGAGACGCCGCCCGAGCCGATCCAAGATGCGCGCATTCGCGCCGCGGTCATCGTTGATCCAGCACCAGCCACGCTGACGCGGGATAACCTTGCCGCCGTCAAGGTGCCTATCCAGTTCTGGCGCTCGCAGTTCGGCGGGCCCGGCGTCGGCGACGGCTCCGGCAACGCGCGCGTCGCGGAAGGCTTGCCGGGCAAGCCTGACATCCACGTCGTGCCGGCCGGCCACTATGCGTTCCTGGCGCCGTGCTCGGCCGATCTCGCGGCGGCCGTCCCGCGCATCTGCACGAACGTCCCCGCAGGATTCGACCGGGCCGGATTTCATCGCGAGTTCAACGCGACGGTGGTGAAGTATTTTCTGGAGCAATTGGCGGCGGGAGATCGCTGAGGGTCTCGGTTAACCTGCAACTACAGTGACCTGCTCTACACGGCAAAGCTGATACCGTGTTGAGTTGGTCGCGGCGCAACCGCTCTACCTGCGGGAAAGCGCCGCACTCGTTGCCGGAGCTGACGCTCTGGTCCAGGTCGGGCGCGCCCCTGTCCAACTTCATCACGCTCTGACCGGCGAAATGTATCCACCGAGCAACATGGATTCCGAAATCTCTCGACGGCGCGGGTTCGTTCAACTCGGATGCGGGACAGGACAGGAAAGCTGCACTATGAAGTGTCAGTAGTCTGGCCATCAACCGAAGGCGGCAAGGGCGTGGTGCGCTAAGCTTGGTGACGGGCGGCTCCTCGGGGTTTTGGAGCAGCTGCTTTGGAATGGGAATGGGAATTGGGGGACGGGGTGAAAAAGCTGACATCACTGACGGGCGCTTCATTGGCTGGCGCCTCGATCATGGTTTCTGCAGGAGCTCTGGCCGCCGATCTCACTGTGAAGGCGCCGCCCCGACCCGCCTGGGTCGATAGCTGGGCCGGGCCCTATATCGGCGCTTACTTCGGCGCGGGTGCCGGACGTGTGACGGAATCCTCGACGGGCAGTTTCGGCAACACCTCCGTCTCGACTAACGCCGGCGTGGTGACGTCGAGTTCGACCTTCCGCGGAACGACTGCGAGCAATCTTTCGGGCGACGTGACCGGTTCGATGGTCGATCTGTTCGCGGGTTATAATTGGCAGGCCGGGAATATCGTGGCGGGCGGCCAGATCGAAGGCACGGTCTTTTCCGATGTCGCGTTGAAGCCGTTCGGCAACCAGACGTTCAACAGCGTCAGCACCAACGTGCTGCTCGGCGCGGTGACCTCAACGACTGCCGGCTCGGGGACCGTGCAGAGCAACCAGCAGCTGCGCTCGCGGGTCGGGCTGATCGGCCGGCTCGGTTTTCTCGCGCGCCCGGATCTGCTGCTGTATGGCCTGGGCGGCCTCGAACTTGGTCACTTTACGTTTGCCGACAGCGCCGATCCTTTCGGCGGTGACAACAACAAATGGGTGGCCGGCTACACCGTCGGCGCGGGCGGTGAGTTGAAGCTCACCGGTAATTGGTCGCTGCGCGGCGAATATCGGTACCTGAATTTCGGCTTCAACCGCAGCGCTGCAACCAGCGCAGCGGCCAGCTCGGCGACGGGCGCAACTACGTTTGTCACGACCAGCAGCGAATCCTCCCGGCGGGACGTCGGCGTTCACGCAATCAGGATTCGGCAATCTCGCCGGCGACATGACCGGTTCGATGGTCGATCTTTTCGCAGGCTACAACTGGCGAACCGGCAATGTCGTGATGGGCGGACAGGTCGAAGGCACCCTGTTCAGCGACGTCACCGCGAAGACGGTCGGCAACGAGATAACCAGCTCGGCTTCGAGCAACAACGGCGTCGTCACCTCGACAAGCTCGGGAACGAACAGCATCGAGGACCGGCAGCAGTTGCGCTCGAACGTCGGCGTCATCGGCCGGGCCGGTTATTTGGTGACTCCGAACGTGCTGCTGTATGGTCTCGGCGGCCTCGCTGGGTCATCTGACCTATCCTGACAACTATCCCGACCCGGAGGAGCGCGTCGGCGGCAAGAATGGAAAATGGGTGGCCGGCTATGTCGCTGGTGCGGGCGGCGAGGTCAAGCTGACGGACAGCTGGTCGCTGCGCGGTGAATACCGCTACATGCATTTCGGATATGACCGCAACGAGCCGACGGGCAGCTCGCAGACGTCTGTATCGGGTGGCGGCACCACCACGTCAACCAACAGCACCGTCAACAGTCGGCATATCGACGCCGATTTCCACGTGGGCAAGATCGGCCTGGTCTATCAATTCGGGGCGTCACGACCGCGTTCGGCGCTGGCGGCGCTGCCGGGAGCGGCGTGGAACGACGGTTGGGCGGGACCTTACATCGGTGCGTATTTCGGTGCCGGACGTGCCGGGGAAACCATCGCGGCGAATAACAGCAGCAGCAGCTCGATCACCACCGTCGGGACAACGACCTCCACAAGCACTCAATCGACGAGCGGTCGTCCCGTCGGCGACATGACCGGCTCGATGGTTGATCTATTCGCCGGCTACAATTGGCGCGCAGGCAATGTCGTGGCCGGCGGCCAGATTGAGGGCTCGGTCTTCTCCGACGTTACGTTGAAGACCATCGGCCCGCAGACATTCACCTCGGTCGCGACCTCGAACGGAGCTGTCACCTCGACGTCTTCAGGTTCGCAAACCGCCGCGAACCAGGCCCAGCAGCAGCTCCGCTCGAACGTCGGTGTCATCGGCCGGGCCGGCTATCTCGTGACGCCGAACGTGCTGATCTACGGCCTCGGCGGCCTGGCGCTGGGACATTTCACCTACGCCGATGGGGACTTCAGCCGCAGCGACGCCAACGGGAAGTGGGTAGCCGGCTACACGTTGGGGGCCGGCGGCGAAGTGAAGCTGACAGACAACTGGTCGCTGCGCGGCGAATATCGCTATGCGCATTACGGCTTTGGCCGCAGCGAATCCAGCAACTTCACATCGACATCGCAGTCGGCCGGATTCTCGAGCAGCTCTGTGTCCGCCGACAGCACCAATCGTCAGATCAATGCCGACTTCCACACAGGGAAAATCGGCATGGTCTATCGATTCGGTGAAGGCGGACCGCGTTCGGCCATGGCGGCGCTGCCTGGCATCCCCAGCGATCATTGGGCAGGCCCTTATCTCGGCGCCTATTTCGCCGCCGGCGCTGGCCGCGCCCGCCAGAACTTCGCCTCGACGGCCGACTCAGCCCAGCAGAATTTCAACGGCGCCGTGCTGACGACGAATTTCGTCGGCAACTCGGCGACCCGCGGCAATGCGGTCGGCGACACGACAGGCTCGATGGTCGATCTGTTCGCAGGCTACAACTGGCGCACCGGCAATATCGTGGCCGGCGGTCAGATCGAAGGTACTCTGTTCTCGGATGTTGCGTTCAAGATGGTCGGCGAGCAAACGAGCAATACCCGGCAAGTTCTCAACGGCGCCGTGACCACAAATGTCAATCAGGCGGCGATGCAGGCCGGCGAGCAATTGCGGTCGAACGTCGGCGTGATCGGCCGTGCCGGCTATCTCGTCACCCCGAAGCTGAT
This sequence comes from Bradyrhizobium sp., assembly GCA_035575945.1. Classification (GTDB taxonomy): domain Bacteria; phylum Pseudomonadota; class Alphaproteobacteria; order Rhizobiales; family Xanthobacteraceae; genus Bradyrhizobium. The sequence goes on from DATLXF010000035.1 coordinate 161,035, forward strand.
GCTCTACGGTCTCGGCGGCCTCGCGCTGGGCCATTTCACCTTTCCCGATCCCGGCGATGTCAACGGGCCGAACGGCAAATGGGTAGCGGGCTATACGGCCGGCGCCGGCGCCGAGTTCAAGCTGACGCAGCGATGGTCGCTGCGCGGCGAGTATCGCTACATGCATTTCGACATCGACCGGAACGAGACACGGACCAGCTCGAGCACGCAGATCCAGGGCGCTACCACCATTCTTAGGTCGAACGCGGACACGACGTCGCGAAAGATCAGCGCTGATATTCACATTGCGAAGATTGGCGCGGTTTATGGCTTCTGCTATTGCGAATAGGAGCATGGCGGTGCCAGATGAACGAGTTATCAGGCGCTTTCGACGGCCTCTTCAAAAGCGAATTTTCGATCAATCAAGCGGTCGGACGGAGCGTGACCTACGTCCGCCGGGGCAAGTTGCTGGGCGGTAATTCAGGGTTTGCTCATATTGGGAGTTACCATATCGACGGGGACTCGATCCGCGTCGATGTGACCAGCCGACGACACAATTTCGGCGCCGATCATCAGTCTCTACTCGGTTCCGACGTCTCGTCAATTTCCGTCGTCGGAAGGGCGGTTGGAAGGGCGTTCCACTTCGAGGGCAGTTCCCCGCAGGTGCCCGGTGCCGTTTTTCGATCCATCATGACCCCGCTGGATGAAAGCGACTTTCCAGCGTCCGGAATGATTGGTGAAGGTGGCATTTCCAACGGATTGTACTCCATCCATCTGAAAATCCTGGACGGCGTGCCCGGCGGCCTGACTGGAGTCATGCTATTGAACAACGGCCGTATCCTGGGCGGCGATGCTTTCTTCTACTATCTGGGGTCATATTCCTCCTCCAACGGTCGATGGAGAGGGCAGATGGTCAATCAAGAGCATACGCCAGCGCGAGGGGCAGATCCGGTATTTGGCGGATACGAGATCGGAATTGGTTTCTCGGGCACGTGCGATGCAAAGGGCGGCCTCCTCGAGGGCACGGCGCTTGCGGGCAAGCGCAGCATCAGGTTCGAAGCTCGTCTGGAATTAATCTGCGCTGCCTAGGGGCGCGAAAGCTGGGAGGCGAAGTGCTCTCAAAGCTAAATCGACTCTATGGAGGCTGCAGCCGCTTCCGTGAGCGGGTTGGTGGAGATCTTGTGCAGCTGCCACGCCGGATCTGCACTCCCGACACCACATCTACGATGCCATACTACCCCTGTTTTGCCCGACGGGTCAGGGTTTTTTCGTCGAATTAGAAATACCGTGACGGACCAATGGGATGGCTACTGTGCATGGGGTTGTTTTTCAGTTTTCGATTTGACCTGGTCTAGAACTCCGCCCCCAAGCAAAAGGGCCGCCCCTTCGGGCGGCCCTTTCGTCTCTCTCAATGTTGGCCCGCTTACTCCGCGGCCTGCTTCTGCGGCGGGTCGAGCGCGCCGGACTTGTGGATCTCGGCGAGCTGGTGATCCGAGAAGCCGAGCACCGAGCGCAGGATCTCGTCGGTGTGCTCGCCGAGCAGCGGAGAGCGCTGCACGTCGCTCGGTGAGTCCGACAGCTTGATCGGGTTGCCGACCGAGACGTACTTGCCGCGGGTGGGGTGGTCGACCTCGACCACGGTGCCGGTCGCGCGCAGCGACTGGTCTTCCGCGATCTCCTTCATCGACAGGATCGGGCCGCAGGGGATGTCGTCCTTGTTGAGGATCTCCATCGCCTCGAATTTCGTCTTCGTCATCGTCCACTGCTCGATGCGGGCGAAGATCTCGTTGAGGCGCGGCAGGCGGGCGGCCGGCTTGGCGTAGTTCGGATCGGTCTTCCAAGAGGGCTCGCCGATCACGTCGCAGATCTTCTCCCAGACCGGGGCCTGGGTGATGAAGTAGATGTAGGCGTTGGGATCGGTCTCCCAGCCCTTGCACTTCAGGATGCGGCCGGGCTGGCCGCCGCCGGAATCGTTGCCGGCGCGCGGCACGGCATCGCCGAACGGCACGCCTTCGCCGAACTGGCTGTATTCCTTGAGCGGGCCGTGGGCGAGGCGCTGCTGGTCGCGCAGCTTGACGCGGCAGAGGTTGAGCACGCCGTCCTGCATCGCGGCGGTGACGCGCTGGCCCTTGCCGGTGTGGGTGCGCTGGTAAAGCGCGGTGACGATGCCGAGCGCGAGGTGCAGGCCGGTGCCGGAATCGCCGATCTGCGCGCCGGTGACGAGCGGCACGCCGTCGCGGAAGCCGGTGGTGGAGGCGGCGCCGCCGGTGCACTGCGCGACGTTCTCATAGACCTTGCAGTCTTCGTACGGCCCGGGACCGAAACCCTTGATCGAGGCGACGATCATCTTCGGGTTGATCTCCTGGATCTTCTCCCAGGGGAAGCCCATGCGGTCGAGCACGCCGGGGCCGAAATTCTCCACCAGCACGTCGCACTTCTTGATCAGCTCGGTGAGAATTTCCTTGCCCTTGGGGTTCTTGGTGTCGAGCGTGATCGAGCGCTTGTTGTGGTTGAGCATGGTGAAATACAGGCTGTCCACGTTCGGGATGTCCTGCAGCTGGCCGCGGGTGATGTCACCCACGCCGGGGCGTTCCACCTTGATCACGTCGGCGCCGAACCAGGCCAAGAGCTGCGTGCAGGTCGGCCCGGACTGGACGTGGGTGAAATCGAGAATGCGAACGCCCTCGAGCGCTTTGGTCATCGTGTTTGCTCCGTACTCTTTGTCTGCCCCTGCACCCGGCAGGGAATAGGGTTCAAGGGGTGGACTTACTTCTTCTTCTGCAGAACGCTCTGCGGATTGAGGTTGCCGATGCGGCCGCTCTCCGAGCCCGCGGCCGGATCGATCACCGCGTTGATCAGCGTCGGCTTGCCGGATTTCATGGCGTCGTTCACGGCGCGCTTGAGCTCGTCCGGCGAGGTCGCGTTGACGCCGACGCCGCCGAAGGCTTCCATCATCTTGTCATAGCGCGCGCCCTTGACGAATACGGTGGTCGCCGGGTCGGCGTTGGCGCTGTTCACATCCGTGCCGCGATAGATACCGTCATTGTTGAAGACGACGACGCAGATCGGCAAATTGTAGCGGCAGATGGTCTCGATCTCCATGCCGGAGAAGCCGAACGCCGAGTCGCCTTCCACTGCGAGCACGGGGTGCCCGGTCTCGAGCGCGGCGGCGATCGCCTGGCCCATGCCGATGCCCATCACGCCCCAGGTGCCGACGTCGAGACGCTTGCGTGGTTTGTACATGTCGATGACGCCGCGGGCGAGGTCGAGCGTGTTGGCGCCTTCGTTGACGAGGATCGCCTCGGGGTATTCCTTGATCACGTTCTTCAGGACGCCGAGCGCGCCGTGATAGTCCATCGGCGACTTGTTGTTCATCAGCTTGGGCGCCATCTTGGCGACGTTCTCTTCGCGCTTGGCCGAGATCGCCTTGGTCCATTCGGCGGGCGGGGCGGTCCAGCCGGACGCCAGCGCCTGGTTGAAGGCGGAGACCACCGAGCCGATGTCGCCGACCACGGGCGCGACGATCTCGACGTTGGAATCCATCTCCTTCGGCTCGATATCGATCTGGATGAACTGCTTCGGCGCTTCGCCCCAGCTCTTGCCCTTGCCGTGCGACAGCAGCCAGTTCAGCCGCGCGCCGATCAGCATGACGACGTCGGACTCCTTCAGCACGGTCGAGCGTGCCGCGCCGGCGCATTGCGGATGAGTGTCGGGGAGCAGACCCTTGGCCATGCTCATGGGCAGGAACGGCACGCCGCTCGTCTCGACGAAATTCTTGATCTCTTCATCCGCCTGCGCGTAGGCGGCGCCCTTGCCAAGGATGATCAGCGGACGCTTGGCGCTCTTGAGCACGTCGAGCGCGCGCTTCACCGAAGCGGACGAGGGGATCTGCGCGGGCGCCGCGTCGATCACCTTGACCAGCGACTTCCGGCCGGCCTCGGCGTTCATCACCTGGCCAAACAGCTTGGCCGGCAAATCGAGATAGACCCCGCCCGGACGGCCCGAGACCGCGGCACGGATGGCGCGCGCGAAGCCGATGCCGATGTCCTGGGCGTGCAGCACGCGATAGGCCGCCTTGCACAGCGGCTTTGCGATCGCGAGCTGGTCCATCTCCTCGTAGTCGCCCTGCTGCAGGTCGACGATCTCGCGCTCCGAGGAGCCCGAGACCAGGATCATGGGGTAGCAATTGGTGGTGGCGTGGGCGAGCGCGGTCAGACCATTGAGGAACCCGGGCGCCGACACCGTGAGGCAGACGCCGGGCCTCTTGGTGAGATAGCCGGCGATGCCGGCGGCGTAGCCGGCGTTCTGCTCGTGACGGAAGGAGATCACGCGAATACCCGCGGCCTGCGCCATGCGGCCCAAATCCGTGATCGGGATGCCCGGCACATTATAGATGGTGTTGATGCCGTTCAGCTTGAGAGCGTCGATGACCAGATGGAAGCCATCCGTCAGTTCCTGCTCGGTGCCCGGTGCTTCGGACTTGGTCGCGGTATTCAGCATGGGCCTTGTCTCCCTGGTCTCAAGTCGTGGGCGAGTTGTCCGCCTTCTGGTGAACGTTGCCTAAGTGAACAGTTCCTGACCGTGCGCTTCGACGTAAGCGGCAAGACCGAGGGTGTGATCGCGGGCGCGCTTCTCGGCGAGCTCGGTGTCGCGCGCTTCCAGCGCTTCGATGATGCCGAGATGCTCGGGCAGCGAGGTCGCAGTACGATCCTTGCGTCCGATCGTCAGCTGGCGATAGCCGCGCACGTGCAGCAGGAGGTCGTTGGTGAGATCGACCAGGACGGGGGATTCCGACAGCGAGATCAGCGCCTGGTGGAAGGCGATGTTGGCACGGGAGTATTCCTCGACATGATCTTCCGGCAGGCGGTCCTTGTCGAAATCCTTGAAGAAGTCGCGCAGCGCCGTGATGTCCTTCTTGCGCGCGGTGGTGGTGATGAGCCGCGCGGCCATGCTCTCCAGCGCCGCCCAGGCGCGGATCATGTCGACGATTTCGCTCTTGGTCCTGCGCACCACCATGATGCCGCGGCGCGGAACCGTTTTCACGAATCCGTCCTGCTCGAGCATCGCGATGGCTTCGCGGATCGGCGTGCGGCTGACGCCAAGCCTCTCGGACAGCGCGCGCTCGTCGAGCATCACCGGCTCGGGCGTCGAATAGATGTCCATCTTGAGGATGGCTTCCTTCAAGGCGTCATACGCCTTGTTCTTGAAGCTGCTCTCCGGGGCAATGCGAACGATTGCGATGTCTGCCTCGGCCATGTTCGGCAACGCCTTTATTGGTTTCCGTAGTGCCACGACGAATCTCCTCCAGTGGGGAGTCGTCTTTTACAGGAATCTTAACGAGAAAGTTTTTGGCATACCACATGCCAGAATGTCAAGCTGGCTACCTTTTGCGGCGTCCTGAGACAGGCGCCAGCTTGACAAGTTGGCTTCTGGCATACCAAATGCCATCGCCAGCCATTCTTGATCCAAGGCGGCGGAGTAGTCTGGGGCTTATACACCGCTCCGGTCCGCGACATGGAACAGAGCGCGGCGAATGGCAAGCATCACGGGCAGCCGCAAACACGCGCGCGCTTTGAAAAGAACGAACTGAGGTCAAGGGAGAAGCCACATGTCCAATTCCAAAGATGCCGTCCGCCAGGTGCTTGACCAGGTCAAGGCGGACAACCGGACCAGCCTGACGGCCCCGGAAGGCAAGCTGGTCTGCGACGCCTACGGCATTCCGGTGCCGAAGGAGGGGGTGGCCAAGTCGGCGGGCGAGGCTGGCAAGATGGCCTCTGCGATGGGCTTCCCGGTCGTGATGAAGATCGTCTCGCCGGATATTCTCCACAAGACCGAAGCCGGCGGCGTCATCGTCGGCCTCAAGACGACCGAAGAGGCGGAGAAGGCCTACGAGACGATTCTCGCCAGCGCCAAGAGATACAAGGCCGATGCCAAGATCGAAGGCGTCCAGGTGCAGCAGATGCTGGCCGGGGGCACCGAGGTCATCGTCGGCTCGATCACCGACGCTTCGTTCGGCAAGCTGGTCGCCTTCGGCCTCGGCGGCGTGCTGGTCGAGGTGCTCAAGGACATCACGTTCCGCCTCGCGCCCGCGACGAAGGAGGACGCGCTCTCGATGCTCGATGGCATCCAGGCCTATGAGATCCTGAAGGGGGTGCGCGGTGGCGAGCCGGTCAACCGCAACGCCCTTGCCGACGTCATCGTCAAGGTCTCGCAGCTCGTCACCGATTTCCCTGAGATCGTCGAACTCGACCTCAATCCGGTGTTCGCCACGCCGAAGGATGCCACGGCCGCCGACGTCCGCATCGTCGTCGATTTCGCCTATGTCCCCAAGCCCAAGCCGCGCCCGACCGAAGAGATCGTCGCAGCGATGAACCGCATCATGCAGCCGAAGGCGGTCGCCGTGGTCGGCGCCTCCGCCGAGGACGGCAAGATCGGCAACTCGGTGATGAAGAACCTCATCAACGGCGGCTACAAGGGCGACATCTATCCTATCCATCCCAAGGCCGCCGAGATCCTCGGCTACAAGGCCTATAAGAGCGTCAAGGACGTGCCCGGCGTGATCGACGTCGCGGTGTTCGCCATCCCCGCCAAGTTCGTGGCTGCGGCCCTTACCGAGTGCGGCGAGAAGAAGATCCCCGGCGCAGTTTTGATTCCGTCAGGCTTCGCCGAAGCCGGTGCGCCGGAGCTGCAGGCCGAGATCGTCGAAGTCGGCAAGAAGTACGACATCCGCTTGATGGGGCCGAACATCTACGGCTTCTACTATACGCCTGCCAATCTCTGCGCGACCTTCTGCACGGCCTACGACGTTAGAGGACACGCCGCGCTGTCGTCACAGTCGGGCGGCATCGGCATGGCCATCATCGGTTTCTCGCGCTCGGCGAAGATGGGCGTCTCTGCCATCGTCGGCCTCGGCAACAAGTCCGACATCGACGAGGACGATCTGCTCGCCTTCTTCGAGCAGGACCCGAACACCAATCTGATCGCTCAGCACTGTGAGGACCTCAAGGACGGCCGCGCCTTTGCGGAAGCCGCAAAGCGCGTCTCCAAGAAGAAGCCGGTCGTGGTGCTCAAGGCCGGCCGCACCTCGGCCGGCGCGAAGGCCGCGTCCTCGCACACCGGCGCGCTCGCCGGCAACGACCGCATCTATGAAGACGTCTTCAAGCAGTCCGGCGTGATCCGTGCCCGCTCCCTTCGTCAGCTGCTCGAATTCGCGCGTGGCGTGCCGGTGCTGCCGACGCCGAAGGGCGAGAACGTGCTGATCATCACCGGTGCCGGGGGCTCGGGCGTGCTGCTGTCGGACTCCTGCGTCGACAACGGCCTGTCGCTGATGTCGATGCCGCCGGATCTCGATGCGGCTTTCCGCAAGTTCATCCCGCCGTTCGGGGCGGCCGGAAATCCCGTGGATATCACCGGCGGCGAGCCGCCGATCACCTACGTCAACACCGTGAAGCTGGGTCTCTCGGACGAGCGCATCCACGCGCTGATCCTCGGCTACTGGCACACCATCGTCACGCCGCCGATGGTGTTCGCCCGCAACATGGTCGAAGTGAAGAAGGAGATGGAAGCCAAGGGCTTCGTGAAACCCATGGTCGCCTCGCTCGCCGGCGACGTCGAGGTCGAGGAAGCCGCCGAATATCTCTACCAGAACGGTATCCCGGCCTACGCCTATTCGACCGAGCTGCCGGTCGAGGTCCTCGGTGCCAAGTACAAATGGGCGCGCGGGGCAGGGCTGCTCTGAGCAACCCTTGTCCTCTGGGGACGACGCGACGGAACCGCGCAAGTGCGCCTGGAGCCTCGAACGACCGCGCTCGGCGAAATGAGCGCGGCGCCCCGCTGACCCAAACTTTGCGGGGATGTCTCTGGACAGCATCGGTCGTTTTGGCTGATATGCGACCAAACGACACAATGCGGCAAACGCCCGCATGAGCCCCGGAGAGCGTCCTCATGTTTCAGTTTTCCACGCGCCTTGTCGGCGCAGCGGTCGCGCTGACCCTCGCGGCAGCGACACCCGCCTTCTCGCAGCAGCTCGAGCTCAAGCTGATGGCCCCGGCTGCCCCTGGCGGCGGCTGGGACCAGACCGCGCGCTCGATGCAGCAGGCGCTGGTCGCCTCCGGTGTCGCGCGCAGCGTGCAGGTCACCAATGTTCCCGGTGCGGGCGGCAGCGTCGGCATCGCGCAATTCGTTAATGGTGCCAAGGGCGACGGCAACCAGATGATGGTCAACGGTTTCGTCATGGTCGGCGCGCTCGCCATGAACAAGTCGCCGGTGACGCTGGAGCAGGTGACGCCGATCGCGCGCCTCACCGAGGAGATCCAGGTGATCGTGGTTCCCGCGAATTCGCCGATCAAGAATGCGCAGGATCTGGCTGCGGCGGTGAAGGCCGATATTGCCAAGGTCACCTTCGCCGGCGGCTCGGCCGGCGGCGTCGACCATGTCATGGCGGCATTGTTCGCGAGCGCCGTCGGGGCCGATGCCAAGAAGATCAACTACATCCCGTTCTCCGGCGGCGGCGAATCGTTGGCGGCGATCCTCGGCGGCAAGGTCACCGCGGGCATTTCGGGTCTCAGTGAATATGAAGGGCAGATCAGGTCGGGAAAGCTGCGCGCCATCGGCGTGACCTCGGAGAAGCGCATCGCAGGCAGCGACATCCCCACTTTTAAGGAGCAGGGCATCGACCTCGTGATCGCCAACTGGCGTTCGGTGGTCGCGCCTCCCGGCATCACGCCGGAGCAGAAGAAGACGCTGACCGATGCGGTCGAGAAGATGGTGAAGTCGGACGCCTGGAAGGAGATCCTCAAGCAGAAGGGCTGGGAGGACGCCTACCTTGGCGGCGATGCCTTCGCCGACTTCCTGAAGAGAGAAACGGCACGTGTCACCGACGTGCTGAAATCGGTCGGCCTCGTCAAGTCATGACCTCAGGCGATCCTGTCGAGTCGTCGCGGCGCGTCGATCGTGCCGGCCTCGTCATCGCGGCCCTGCTCGCGGGTCTCGCCGCGGTGCTGGTCTGGGACGCGCGCGGCCTGCAATCGACCGCGATGTACGGCATGGGACCGGAGGCGATGCCGGTGGTGGTCGCCAGCGGCCTTGCACTGCTCGCGATCGCCAATTTCATTGACGCACTGCGCGGCAATCTGCCGGCACGCGAGAGCGCCGATCCCGTGCCTGTAATTCTCATCCTCGTTGGCCTTGCGCTGCTGATCGCTATCATCGGCTTCGGCGGTGGCTTCATCTTGGCGACGTCCGCGCTGTTCGTGACGACCTCGGCGGCCTTCGGACGCCGCGCCATTCTCATCGACGCCATCATCGCCCTCGTAATGTCGACCCTGATCTATCTCGCGTTCGACCGGCTGCTGACGCTGAGCCTGCCGGCCGGCCCGCTGGAGCGACTGCTGTGATCGACACCTTTGCGGCGCTGGCGCACGGCATGGCCGTCGCCGTCCAGCCGATGAATCTGCTCTATGCGTTGATCGGCGTTTTCCTCGGCACGGCCGTCGGCGTGCTGCCCGGCATTGGCCCCGCGCTGACGGTCGCGCTGCTGTTGCCGGTCACCTACAAGCTCGACCCCGGCGGCTCGCTGATCATGTTCGCGGGCATCTATTATGGCGGCATGTATGGCGGCTCGACCACCGCAATTCTGATCAACACGCCCGGCGAGAGCGCCTCGATGGCGACCGCGCTCGAAGGCAACAAGATGGCCAAGGCCGGCCGCGGCGGACCGGCGCTGGCGACCTCCGCGATCGGTTCTTTCGTCGCCGGCACCATCGCCACCATCGGTCTTGCCTTTCTTGCGCCATGGCTGGTCGATGTCGCCGTGCGCTTTGGCCCGGAGGATTATTTCGCGCTGATGTGCGTTGCTTTCGTCACCGTGTCGGCGACCTTTGGCGATTCCCCCATTCGCGGCCTGACCAGTCTGTTCATCGGCCTGACGCTGGGCCTCGTCGGCATCGACAAGCTGACGGGCCAGGCGCGGCTTGCGTTCGGCGTGCCCGAATTGCTCGACGGCGTCGAGGTGACGACGCTCGCGGTCGGCCTGTTCGCCGTCGGCGAGGCGCTCTATGTGGCGTCGCGCCGCCACCATACCGAGGAGAAGCTGGAGCCGGTGCGCGGTTCGCTGTGGATGACGAAGGAAGATTGGAGGCGCTCTTGGAAGCCATGGCTGCGCGGTACTCTATTCGGCTTTCCGATCGGCGCGCTGCCCGCGGGCGGTGCGGAGATTCCGACCTTCCTGTCCTATTCGACCGAGAAGCGGCTGACGAAACACCCGGAAGAGTTTGGCAAGGGCGCCATCGAAGGCGTCGCGGGACCTGAGGCCGCCAACAACGCCTCTGCTGCCGGCACGCTCGTGCCGCTGCTGACGCTGGGGCTGCCGACCTCGGCGACCGCCGCGATGATGCTGGCGGGCTTTCAGCAATACGGCCTCAATCCGGGCCCGCTCCTGTTCGCCGAGCGGCCGGACCTGGTCTGGGGCCTGATCGCCAGTCTGTTCATTGCCAACGTGATGCTGCTGGTGCTCAACTTGCCGCTGGTCGGCTTGTGGGTGCGGCTGCTCGCGATTCCGCAACCCTGGCTCTATGCCGGCATCCTCGTGTTTGCGACCATGGGCACGATTGCAGCCAAGCCGTCGGTGATCGAATTGTCGATGCTGGCTGGCTTTGGTGTGCTCGGCTTTCTGATGCGCCGGTTCGATTTTCCGATCGCACCTGTCGTGGTCGGCCTGATCCTCGGCCCGATCGCCGAGAGCCAGCTGCGCCGTGCGCTCGCCATCAGCCTCGGCGATCCCATGACGCTGGTGCAGAGCCCGATATCGGCAACGCTCCTTGGCGTCGCGGCGATCGCGCTGCTGGCACCCTTCGTGCTGAAGGGGCTCGGCCGGTTCAAGGCGAACGAGGATTAGACGCGCCGATGCTCCCGCAGCAACGTCCGCCTAAGTGAAGCAAGACTGCCTGCGACATCACGCTCGTCATGGACGCGGTGGACCTGTGCACAGAGGCTCGTTTCGACGGCTTTCGCCTGGCTCCCTTTGGCCTGCACCGCACAAGGCGGCTGAGGCCGGGATCAGTCCGCGAGGGTGCGGGGGGTCACCATATTTCTGATGAAGTGTTACTTGGTAACAGTCCAGCTCTGCTGACGAGATCGGCAGGCGGCTCCGGAACAATGATGCTGCCTCGCCGTTGAAGGCGCAGGACAATCACTGGAGATAGAACAACATGAAGACCCGTCTTGCGATTTCGTTGGCTGCCGCCACGCTGCTCGCTTCGAGCGCAGCCTTTGCTCAGTCCACGACCGAACAGGGTGCCAGGGACGGCGCGCGCGCAGGTGGCGACATCGGCGGCCCGATCGGCGCGATGGTCGGCGGGACCGTCGGTGCAGCCGTCGGTGCCGGCCTCGAGATTCCGAATGCGATCCTGGGCGGCATCCCCCGGAGCGAATCCGTCGTCGTAGAGGAACGGGTCGTCGTTGGTGAGCCGCTGCCCCCGACCGTCGTCCTCCGTCCGGTGCCGAACTACACCGAGTATCGGTATGCGGTCGTGAACGATCGCCGCGTGATCGTCGAGCCGCGCACGCGCCGCGTCGTCAAGATCATCGACTGATCGCTACTAACCCTACGTGGTGACACAATGGGCCCTGCGGAGCATCACTCCGCAGGGCCCTCGCTTGTTGCGGTTGAACTGGTGCGAAGGCGCGTGAGCAGTCGGTCGGCGGCTGCGGCGAGCGCAAAGCCGAGACAGGCGGTGGCGGCATCGACCAGAAAATCCTCCAGCCGCGCATGGCGGCCGGGTGCCCAAAACTGCATCAGTTCAAGCACGCCGATAAGGACGACAGCGGCCGCCGCGCTCAGCAGGCGCCGGCGACGATAGGCAAGACCAAAAGCAAATCCTACCAGGATGAACGCGAGCGCATGTTCGCCATCCTGACCGAGGTTTGAATGGGGGCGAAGGCCGGGAGGACCGAGCGTTGCGAAAGTAACGGCAGCCGCGAGGAACCAGGCAAAGTAACGAAACAAACGGGACATCCGGCTCGCTTAGCACAGATTTGTAACTGGCCCTTACGATCCCGGTATCAGATCGACGTGTAGTTAATGACGAAATCTTAAAGTGGTTCGCGCACGCCGAGGCCGTGCATGAAGCGTTCGCGGATCTGCACGGGATCGCGGCGGGTGGTACCCACGCCCGGCTTGTCGTCAATCTTGACGGCGATCAGGCTGGGTTCGCCAGCCGCCATCGCATCCGCGACCAGCCGCTCGAAATCCTCCTCGTCCGCGGCCCAGGCACTGTTGACAAGGCCCGAGCCGAGCGCGATGGCGACGATGTCGGCGACGCCGGCTGCCGGTGTCGGCTGCGCGCCGGTGATCTGGTAGACGCCGTTGTCCATCACGATCATGACGAGGTTCTTCGGCCTCAGGCTCGCGATCGTCGTGAGCGCGCCGAGCTGCATCAGCAACGAGCCGTCGCCTTCGAGCGCGAAGACGCGGCGGCCCGGCTGTGCCAGCGCCACGCCGAGCGCGATCGGGAAGGCGAGCCCCATGCTGCCCAGCATGTAGAAATTCTGCGGGCGGTGTCCGGCCGCCCAGAGGTCGAAATTGGTATTGCCGATGCCGCCGATCACTGCTTCCTCGTTTTCGAGCCTGGCGATCAGGCGCGAAGTGATGTCGAACCGGTTCATCACCTTGGTATTGCCAGTGTTCATCTCCGGTCTCACTTGTCGAACACCTTGCCGCCCGTGAGCAACGGGTTGAGGATCAGCGCCACCGGCGCCTGCGTGGTGACGGCCTGCTTGATCGAGCGGTCGGTGATGAATTCGAGTTCGTCGAGCCGGGTGATGGTGTGGTGCTCCAGCGCCAGCGATTCCAGCACCGGGCGCATGGTGCGGCAGACCAGCGACTGGCCGTAGTTGAATTCGCCGAGCGTGCCACGCTCGGACACGAACATGATCAGCGGGATCTGGTAAGGGACCGCGAGCGAGGCCAGCACATTGGCGAGCGTGGCAAAGCCCGAGGTCTGCATCAGCACGGCGCCGCGCCGTCCACCCATCCAGGCGCCGGAAACGATACCGACGGCCTCTTCCTCGCGCGCCGTGGCAAAAGTCGTGAAGAAGGGATCGGCGTGCAGGTTCTTGATCAGCGGGGTCAGCACCCGGTCCGGGACATAGGGGATGAGGCTGATCTCGTTCCGCTTCAGGGTTTGCAGGATGATGCCGTGCCAGCTCTTGTCGCTGCTCCCCTGTGTCTGCTGTTCCGCAATCGCCATGGCGTTCTCCCTGGGCCGCGCATGCTTCTTGGTTCGGGCCGCGGCGGCCTGCCGAACTTGACGCCGGCAGCGGGATTGTCAACATGTCCGGGCCGGCACCGTGATCTGCGCCAGCCGGCCTGCCGTGGCCGGCACCGCCATGGCATAAGCGGCGACAACCAGAACACGGGAGGGGCACGGACGGGCGCGCATCGCGCTGACCTTGCGGCTCTTCCTCGAACGAGCCGGAAGGGTCCTGATGTCCGTCAACAACAAGCGCGTCTTCTACGTCAAATATCTGGCCAATCCGATCTATATCGACATCCTGAAGGCGCGGTCCGACGTCCGGCTCGACCGCATCGAGAACGAGAGCCCTGAAGACTTTTACGCGCCGATCCTCAGCGCGGCGCATGTCTATCAGATCGGCGCAGCCCGGGATGAACTTGCCCCGCATTTCCACGTCGACGCCGCCTTCCTCAAGCGCACGCCGAACCTGCTGCTGGTCTCCAGCAACGGCGCGGGCTTCGACCCGGTCGATGTCGAGGCCTGCACGGACGCCGGCGTCGTGGTCGTCAACCAGTCCGGCGGCAACGCCCATTCGGTCGCCGAGCACGCGCTGGCGATGATGTTGACACTGTCCAAGCGGATCATCCAGTCGGATCGCCGCCTGCGCCGCGAACGTGACGTCAACCGCAACGAACTCGTCGGCAACGAGGTCGAGGGCAAGACCGTCGGCATCATCGGCCTTGGCAATGTCGGCCGCCGCATCGCCGCCCTGTGCAAGGGCCTGCTCGGCATGAGGGTGCTGGCCTATGATCCTTACCTCACCGCGGAGGTGATGGCCGAACGGGGCGGTGAGAAGGTCGAGCTCGACGAGCTCCTGCGCCGCGCCGATTTCGTCTCGATTTCCTGCCCCCTCAACAAGGGCAGCCGCAACATGATCAGCACGCGCGAGTTTGCGCTGATGCAGCCGCATGCGTATTTCATCACCACGGCGCGCGGCTTCATCCACGACGAGGACGCGCTGCTCCAGGCCCTGCGCGACAAGCGCATCGCAGGGGCCGGCCTCGACGTCTGGTCCAAGGAACCGCCGCCGCCGGAGCATCCGCTGCTCCAGTTCGACAACGTGCTGGCAAGCCCGCACACGGCGGGCGTCACCATCGAGGCGCGGCAAAACATGGGACGCATCGCCGCCGAACAGGTGCTGGACGTGCTCGATGGCAAGCGGCCGCCGCGCATCATCAATCCCGAGGTCTGGCCGCACTATGCGGAGCGCTTCAAGCAGGCCTTCGGCGTGATGCCGGGGTAGGGAGCACAGCCTGATCGCCTTCCGATCGCTGGTTACCGATACGCAAAGGCAATGCGCTGCATCTTATCGATCGCGTAAGCGAACGCGTATCTCTTGTCCTGTAGTTGAAAGCCCATGAGCATCTTCTCGATTGCGACATCCGGACTTTCCGCAGCGAGCCTGCGCGTCAACGTTGCCGCGAGCAACATTGCCAATGTCCGTACGACCGGCCCGCTACCAGCCTCGGACCGGTCGAACTCATCGGCCGCGACAGGCAGTTCGAGCATTGCTCCGACGTTTCCCTCGGCCTACGTGCCATTGCGCGTCGACCAGGTCGACCAATCTGGCGGCTCGGCGCCAGGCGGCACGAGCGCGACGGTGTCTACGGTTTCGCCGAGCTACACCGTACAATCCGACCCAGGCGCAGCCTTCGCAAACGAGGATGGCCTGGTCGCAGCGCCGAATGTCGATGTCGCCAACGAATTCCTTCAACTGGCAGCCGCAAAGTACAGCTTCGTTGCCAATGCGAAGGTCATTCAGGCCTACGCGGAAACGACCGAGTCGCTCCTCGACATCAAGGTCTGACGGTTGATCTCGGCTTGGTCTTTGCCAGCCTCCGGGGTCGGCCGCTCCGGCATAGGCCATCTACCCCAGTTTTGCGCCGAGCTGCTGGAATACGGCCTCGCAGGTCATGAGGTCGAGATGACCGCCGCCGGCATTCTTGAAGTAGGTGATGTCGGACGGTGAGACGCGGCCTCGCACCCGGCCGCCGGCGAGATCGTAGAGATCGCCCAGCACGTCCGCCTCGCTGATCGCGCCGCTCGCGATCGGTTGAGGGGTCCAGATGCCCGCCTGGCCGCGAATTGTGGCCCCTGATCAGCGGCTGATGCGATCTCGTGCAGGTGGTGATGACATCAGCCTCGCGCGTCGCGGCATTGAGATCCGCGATCGTTTCTCGTGACTTCGGCATCGGAGACAAACAAAGTGCAAGGCAAGTCCTCATGAGCGAACGGCATTGCCATAAACCCGGCGGGTTCCGCAGCGGATCTTCGGTCGGGGCTGCTCCGTCTTGATCCGCGTCAAAATCTCCTTTCCCGGGCCGGCCTAAATGGGACTAGAGTGCCGCCGGGGCAGCAGGAGGTGCCATGTCAACTTATGTCGTGAGGTTCATGAAGAACGTGCTCGGCGAGTATGGCCGACAATGCGAGGTCTGTCAGGGCACGCTCGAGATTGACGCCGCTGACGAGGACGAGGCCAGGGAGCGGGCGAAGGCGAAGTTTTGCGAGGACCAGGCCCTGCGTCACTGGTCATTGCACGCCGACCGCATCCATGTGAGACCGGCCGACTTTCCGTCGTAAGGCCTACCGGCCTGGTGTCGTGACTGGCGGAGGCGCCGTCGTCCCGGCGCCGAGCGAGCGTTGCACCATGACCGTGTCGGACCAGCGGCCGTGGCGATAGGCGACGCCGCAGAGCAGGCCGGCTCGCGCGAAGCCGAACTTCTCGTGCAACGCCAGCGAGGGCGCGTTGTCGGCGTCGATATAGCCGATCATCTGGCGGAAGCCGGCCGCCGCACAAGCGTCGATCAATTCCTGCAGCAGCAGCCGTCCGACTCCGCGGCCGAGATGCGCGTGATGGACGTAGATCGAATGCTTGGCCGTGTAGCGATAGGCCGGCCGCTTGCGAAATAGGACGGCATAGGCATAGCCGACCACCTCGCCGCGATAGGTGGCGACCAGATGCGGCAGGCGGGTCTGTCTCAGGTTCTTGCGCCGGTCGCGCAAATCGTCAGGCTCCGGCGCACCGGTTCCTTCCACCTCGCGCGGCACACCGTTGCGGGCGTGGTGGCGGTAGATCGCCAGCATCGCATCGACGTCGCCCTCGCGCGACGGCCTGACCAGGACGGCTTCGTCGCTCGCGCGTGCAGCTGTTTCGTTCATCGGCGCCTACTCGGCGACCACATAAGTGTAGAGCCCGATGCGCCCGTTCGGATCAACCTCCTTGTAGACACCCTGGATCTCGACGTCGAAGCCCGGGAAGGTGTTGAAACAGGTCTCGAACATCTTGAGATAGTCGATCATGGGCTTGGCCCGTTCCGTCAGCCGTTCCCCGGGCACGATGGTGGCGATGCCAGGCGGATAGACCACGAAAGGCGTGGTGGCAACGCGGCCAGCGATCGCCTCGATGGGCAGATAGTCGACATCGTTGCGGAACAGGTAGCGTGCGGCATCGCGGGGCGACATGGCGATCTCGGGCATGTGCTCGGGCATGAACTGCCGCGCCTGGAGCGCGCAAACGTCGGCGGCGCGGAAGAAGCGGTGCATGTCGCCACAGAGATCGCGCAGGCGCACGCCGGCATAGCGCGCCTGCCGCCGCTGATGAAACTCAGGAATCGCCTCGGCCAGCAGGGCGTTGTCGTCATGCAGCCTCTTGAACGCGACGAGGCCCGAGATCAGCGTGCCGGCCTTGCTCGCCTCGACGCCGGGGGTGAGAAGGAAGAGCAGGGAGTTGAGGTCGTTCTTCTCGGGGACGATGCGGTTCTCGCGCAAATATTGCGCGACGATCGGGGCGGGGATGCCGTGCTCGGCATAGGCGCCGGTGATGCGATCGAATCCGGGGGTGAGCAATGTCAGCTTGTTCGGGTCGGTCATGGCAAAGCCTTCCGCAAGATCGGGAAAGCCGTGCCAGTTGCTGTCCGGAGAGAGCTGCCAGAGCGCCGGATTGGTCGCAAGCTCGTCGGTCGACAAGGTCTCCCAGGCAACGTTGTGGGCAGCGCCGGGGCGGCTGACGTCGGGAATGGCGACGCGGTCGGGAACGAAGGGCTCGAAGAACCAGCGTCGATCCGGGTTTTGCTCCTTCTCCTCGAACTCCCCGCGCATCGCCCGGATCTTCTTGCGCAACTCGATGCCGAGGCGGATGGTATCGTCCCACAGCACTTCGCCGGAGCGACCCTTCATCATCTGCGCGCCGACGTCGAGCGAGGCGAACAGCGGATAGAAAGGCGACGTCGACGCATGCTGCATGAAGCTCTCGTTGAAGCGGCGGTGCTCGACGCGCCGCTTCTGGCCGCGGATGTGACGGTCCTTGATGTGGATCTGCGAGGCCTGCGAGAAGCTCGCCAGTTGCTTGTGGGTCGACTGGGTCGCGATGATGCCCGGGGCCTCAGGCGGGAGATTGGCCAGTCCCATGGCGAAGCGGCCGGCATAAAGCGGATGGAACTTCATGAACCCGGCCCAGGCTTCGTCGAACAGGATGTAATCGCAGAGGTGGCCGACCTGCTTGATGATCATCTCGGCGCTGTGGATCGAGCCGTCATAAGTGCACTGCTCGACCACGGCGACCCGGAACGGACGCTCCTTGCGCCAGGTGTCGCGATCCTTCACCAGGGGATGGTTGCGGATCGCCTCGCGCAGGACCTTCTCGTCCAGCATGTCCCAGCGCATCGGGCCGATCAGCCCCCACGCGTTGCGGACGGTCGGGACGTAGACCGGGATGCCGCCATTGATCATCAGCGCGCCGTGATGGGCGGCCTTGTGGTTGTTGCGATCGAACAGCACGAGATCGCCGTCGGTGACGAGGGCGCCGAGGGCGACCTTGTTCGACGTCGAAGTGCCGTTGAGCACGAAGTAGGTCTTCTCCGCGCCGAAGATTGCGGCCGCTTCCTTTTGCGCCTTCAGTGCCGGGCCCTCATGGGTGAGGAGGTCACCGAGGTCGAGTACGGAATTGTCGAGGTCGTCGCGGAACACGGATTCGCCGAGATGTTCGACGAAGACACGCCCGATCGGACTGCGGTTGTAGAACACGCCGCCATTGTGGCCCGGACAGGTCCAGAGCTGGTTGCCCTCCTCGGCATAGTCGACCAGCGCGCCGAAGAACGGCGTCTTCAGCGTCTCGGCATATTGTTTGAGGCGGCTGATCAGGTTCTTGGCGATGAAGGGCGGCGTCTCTTCGGACAGGAAGACATAACCGTCGATGAAATCGAGCACCTCGACCGGCAAATCCTCGAACCGCTTGCGGCGGATCAGCAGGATGATGGGAAAGTCGAGGCCGCGGCGGCGCATCAGATTGATCAGCGACGAGGTCTTGCCTTCGAGGCCCTTCTTGCCCCAGTCCACCACCATGCAGCCGATCGCCGCGTCGGTCTGCACCGCCATCTCGGCATCCTCCAGCTTGCGGGCCCGGACCACCTCGAAGCCGGAACGCTGGATCTCCTCGATGATCTGGTTGAAGCGGACGCCTTCGAGATCGTCGGCGTCGAACATGGGTGCGGCGAACAGGAAGTTGAAGCGCTTGAAATAGTCCATGTCGGGTCCCGAATGTGCAGGAGATACAGCTCTCTGCACATTCGATGACAATGGGATGACAAGGCCGAGCTGCGGGGCGGTTCGCGACCCTGCGGCTTCAATCCAGCAGCTTGTCCAGCGTGATCGGGAAGCGGCGGATGCGCTTGCCGGTCGCATGATAGACGGCGTTCGCGATCGCCGCAGGCACGCCGACGACGCCGATCTCGCCGAGCCCCTTGATGCCCAGCCTGTTGATGCGGGCATCGGGCTCGTCGACGAAAATGACGTCGATGTCGTGGATGTCGGCGTTTACGGGAATGTGGTATTCGGCGATGTTCGCATTCATGATGCGGCCGAAGCGGTGATCCATCACCGTCTCCTCGTGCAGCGCCATTCCGATCCCCCAGACCACGCTGCCCATGACCTGGCTGCGGCCTGTCTTGGTGTTCAGGATACGCCCGGCTGCGACTGCACTCACGACCCGCGTGACGCGGATGACGCCCAGCTCTTCGTCGACCTTCACCTCTGCGAAAACGGCCGAATGCGTGTTGCGGGCATGCGACTTGTCCTCCGCGAACTGGTTGAGCTTCTCCTTCTCGATCCGCTCGCGCCCGCTGTGGCGCATGACATCCGCAATCGAGACGGCAGCCTGGTTCGCGCCCTTGCCGGCGATCATGCCGTCCGCCAGGGTGACGTTGGCGGGATCGAATTCAGCGAGCGGCGAGCCAGGCATTGCCTTGGCGAGATGAACGAGCTCCTGGCGGATTTCTTCGGCCGCTCCCAGCACAGCATGAGCGCTGGACGCCGCCATCCAGGACCCGCCCTCGACGGGAGACTGCGGCAAGGTCGAATCGGCGAGCCGCACGGTGATGTTTTCGATCGGCAGCCCGAGCGCATCAGCCCCAACCTGTGCCACGATGGTGTAGGTGCCGGTGCCGATATCGGATGCGGCGCAGAAGATCTCGGCATGTCCGTTGGCCGTCAGCACGATGCGGACGGCGACCGGCATCTGCAGCGCTTCCCATACCCCCGTCGCCATGCCCCAGCCGACCAGTTCCTTGCCGTCGCGCATGGAGCGCGGCGCCGGACTGCGTCGGCTCCAGCCGAAGGCCTCGGCGCCGCGGGCGTAGCATTCGCGTAGCTGCTTGCTGGTGTAGGGCAGGTCTTCGGTCTGGTCGCGATCCGAGTAGCACTTCAGCCGGAGTTCGACCGGATCGAGCTCGAGCGCGACGGCCAGTTCGTCCATGGCGCATTCGAGCGCGCAGACGCCCGTTGCAGCACCCGGCGCGCGCATGTCGCTGGGCGTGGCGACATCGAGGTCCACGAGCTTGTGGGAGTAGTAGGCATTCGGGCTCTTGTAGAGCTGCTCCGCCCAACCGGTATCGTTGCGCGAAAAATCCTCGTAGCGCGAGGTGACGGCAATGGCTTCGTGGCTGATCGCATCGAGGGTGCCGTCAGGCCTTGCCCCGAGCGCGACCTGCTCGATGGTCATGGGCCGATAGCCAAGTCCATACATCTGCTGCCGCGTCAGCACGACGCGGACGGAGCGCTCGAGCGCGAGTGCTGCCATCGTCGCGAGCACCACCTGGTGTTGCGGCCGCAGGCCGGAACCGAAGGCGCCGCCGACATAGGGCGAAAGCACCCGGATATCCTCCGGCTTCTTCTCGAACACGCCGCAGAGAAATTTGTGCACGTTCTGGACGCCTTGGGTCTTATCGTAGACCGTGAGCTTGCCGTCGCCGTCCCAGACCGCCGTCGTCGCAAATAGCTCCATCGGATTGTGATGCTCGGTCGGAATGAGGTAGTCGGCTTCGTGCCGCACGGCTGCGGCCGCAAGCGCCGCCTTGGCGTCGCCGCGGGGCTTGTTCGGCTTGTCCATTTCCCTCGCACTGCCGCGCTCGGCCTCGAGGTCGGTCGCGAACTCGTCCTGCTCGTAGTCGATCCGCACCAGCGTCGCGGCGAACTTCGCGATCTCCCATTCTTCGGCGACCACGAGCGCAATCGGCTGCCCGTTGAACCTGATCTTGTCGTCATGAAGCGGCCGGAACGGCGAACCCTCCGGGGCCACCTCGTCCTTCCAGGCGTCGTCGTTGTCCGCGAGAGAAGGGCGATTGGCGTGCGTGAGCACGTCGACTACTCCAGCCACTTTCAGCGCCGCGCTGGTGTCGAGCCGTACGACACGACCGCGCGGGATGGTGGCCTCCACCACGAAGCCATGGACGAGGCCGTCGGCGGAGAATTCGCCGGCATATTTCGCAGCTCCGGTGACCTTGGCCCGGCCGTCGATGCGCGACGTTGGTGTACCCACATAGGCGTTCATCGGGCCCTCATGCGATCTTTTTGTCAGCTTGGGATTGCGGTGTGGCACGCATTGCCTGCATCAACGTACGCACAACGACCCGGCGCGCGAGCGCGATCTTGAAACCGTTGTGCGCACGGGCGGTCGCTCCTTGCAGCAGCAGGTCGGCGGCGTGGCCAAAATGATCCGCTGCTGCCGCCTGGCCGCGCAATGCCGCTTCGGCCTCGAGGCTTCGCCATGGTTTGTGAGCCACGCCACCGAGCGCAAGACGCGCGTCGACGATGGCGTTGCCCTCCAGTTCGAGCGTGGCTGCGACCGAGACCAAGGCAAAGGCGTAGGACAGCCGGTCGCGGATCTTGAGGTAGCTATAGTTCCGGGCAAAGCCGTGCGGCGGCAGCTCGATTGCGGTGATGATCTCGCCACTGCCGAGATTCGTATCCAGATTGGGCTTGTCGTCCGGAAGCCGATGGAAATCGGTCAGCGCGATGGTGCGTTGTCCGTTCCGGCCGGCGATGTGCACGAGAGCTCCGAGCGCGGCCAAAGCCACGCTCATGTCGGATGGGTTGGTCGCGATGCACGAACTGCTGGTGCCGAGGATTGCGTGGTTGCGGTTGAGGCCATCCAATGCCGAGCAGCCGGTGCCGGGACTGCGTTTGTTGCAAGGCGTGGTCGTGTCATAGAAGTAGGGGCAGCGCGTCCGCTGCATCAGGTTGCCGCCGACGGAGGCCATGTTGCGCAGCTGCGCGGAGGCGCCAGCAAGGATGGCGCTGGCAAGCAGGGGATAGCGCTGCTCGATCAACGGGTGGTAGGCGAGGTCCGAGTTCGGCACCAAGGCGCCGATGCGCAGGCCGCCGTCCGCCGTTTCCTCGATCTCGCGGAGCGGCAGGCGGGAAATGTCGATCAAGCGCGAGGGCCGTTCGACATTCTCCTTCATAAGGTCGAGCAGGTTGGTGCCGCCGGCGATCAGCTTCGCGCCGGGATCGGCGGCGAGCATGCCAATGGCGTCGGAGACGTCGCTCGCGCGGGAATATTGAAAGTTGTTCATGACCGGCTCATTGCCTGCTCGATCGCGGCCACGATGTTGGGATAGGCCCCGCAGCGGCAGAGATTTCCGCTCATCAGTTCCCGGATACCGGCGGCATCCCGCGCACGGCCTTCGGCCAAGAGGCCCGCGGCGGAACAGATCTGTCCCGGTGTGCAATAGCCGCATTGGAACGCATCATGATCGATGAAAGCCTGTTGCAGGGGATGCAGCGCGCCGTCCTCGGCCAAGCCCTCGATCGTCGTGATCTCGGCGCCGTCCTTCATGACGGCCAGGGTCAGGCAGGAATTGACCCGTCTTCCGTCGACCAGCACGGTACAGGCGCCGCATTGGCCGTGATCGCAGCCTTTCTTGGTACCGGTCAATGCCAGACGGTCACGCAGGGCATCCAGGAGCGTGGTCCACGGCACGACCTCCAGTGCGCGCCTGGTGCCGTTGACGACGAGGGTGATGGGAATGCGTTCGGGGATCTGATTCGTGATGTCGGCCATGGTCTGTTCCCTGCGGAAAGGCCGAGCTGGGCAGAATTGTGGGCGTGACGCGAGGATGCGTTGCCGTCGCTGGCCGATAGCGCCCAACGGACGACGGGTTGCTTCGTTCCACCGGTCCCGGCTGGATGGATGAGGTCAGCGCTTCGCCTCGCCGAACACCACGGTCGGCACCGCGCGGTTGACGATCTCGCGTAGCGCGAAGCTCGATTGCACCCGCGCGACCCGCGGCAGGCGCGACAACTCCGTGCGATGGATGCGCTCGAAATCCTCGATGTCGCGGGCGAGCACGATCAGGATGTAGTCATCGGTCCCCGACATCAGGAAGCAGCGCACGACAGAGGGGCATTTCACCACCTCGGCCTCGAACGCCTTCAGCGCCTCGTCGCTTTGGCTCTCCAGCGCGATGCGAACCAGCACCGTGGTGGTGAGGCCAAAAAGTCCGAGATCGAGCGCGGCCTGGTAGGCCTGGATGTAGCCGTCATCCTCCAGCGCCTTCTGCCGCCGCGCCAGCGCGGTGCTCGACAAGCCGATCTTGTTGGCAAGCTCGGTGTGGCTGGCTCGCGCGTTGGTCGTGAGTTCCGCGAGGATGGCGAGGTCTTTGCGGTCGAGGGCCAAGGTTGCGTTTCCAGCGCCAAAGGACGATTCCGCGCCGGAAACCGGCGCGGGCCCCGCCAAGGTAGCGGATATTTGCACGGAACCAAACAGCGCCTCTCGCTAGGATGATTGAGCGGAATCAGTGTGTTGGCAAAGGAGTTCGCGATGCGCGTCGGCGTGCCCCGAGAAATCAAGGTGCAGGAATATCGGGTCGGGCTGACCCCGGGCGCCGTCCGTGAATATGTCGCCGCCGGGCACCAGGTGATGGTCGAGACCGGCGCCGGCAGCGGCATCGGCGCGTCCGACGAGGTCTATCGGCGGGCGGGGGCCATGATCGCTGACAGCGCCCGCGACATCTTCGCCAAGTGCGACATGATCGTGAAGGTGAAGGAGCCGCAAAAGAGCGAATGGTCTCAGCTTCGCGAAGGCCAGCTCCTTTTTACTTACCTTCATCTTGCGCCGGATCCCGAGCAGGCCGAGGGCCTGCTCGCTTCAGGCTGCACGGCGATCGCCTATGAAACGGTCACGGATGCGAGCGGTCACCTCCCGCTGCTCGCCCCGATGAGCGAAGTCGCCGGCCGCCTCGCCATCGAGGCCGCCGGCGCCGCGCTCAAGCGCTCGGCCGGCGGCCGCGGTCTGCTGCTCGGCGGCGTGCCCGGCGTGCAGCCGGCACGCGTCGTCGTACTCGGCGGCGGCGTGGTTGGAACGCAGGCGGCGCGCATGGCCGCCGGCCTGGGTGCCGAAGTCACCGTGATCGACCGCTCGATCCCACGCCTGCGCGAATTGGACGATCTCTTTGCCGGACGCGTGCGTACGCGCTTCTCGACCCTCGAGGCGGTCGAGGACGAGGTGTTCGCTGCCGATGTCGTGATCGGCGCCGTGCTGGTGCCGGGCGCGAGTGCGCCGAAGCTGGTCATGCGCGAGATGCTGAAATCGATGCGGCCAGGCGCCGTGCTGGTCGACGTCGCGATCGACCAGGGCGGCTGCTTCGAGACCTCGCACCCGACCACGCACGCGGAGCCGACCTACGAAGTGGACGGTGTCGTGCATTACTGCGTTGCCAACATGCCGGGCGCGGTACCGGTGACCTCGAGCCAGGCCCTGAACAATGCCACGCTGCCGTTCGGACTGATGCTCGCGGACAAGGGTTTTGCCGCGGTGCTGGAGAACGCGCATCTGCGCAACGGGTTGAATGTGCATCGCGGCCGGATCACGAACAGGGCAGTGGCTGACAGCCTCGGGCTGGAGTTCGCTCCGGTGGAGAGCGGGCTTGTGGCGTAACGGCCATTCCCTCCGTCATTCACGGTCAGTTTCGACAGATTGCTTCACCCCTTCGTCAGCCTGTACTGTCCCAGGTCCGGATCGTGAGTCATGCGCCAGTAATCCACGAACCGCCATGGCATCGCCGAGAACACGCGGCCGCTGCTGTTGCGGTAATAGGTGCTCATGCCCGGATGGGTCCAGATCATCGCCTCGTGCTCGGCGTCGACCTGTCGGACATAATCGTCCAGCACGTCCTGGCGGACGTCGATCGCCGCGATATCACGCTCGATCATGTTGACCAGGCACGCCGAGATGTAGCGGCTCTGGCATTCGGACTGGAAGATGACGCTGCCGCCGTGCGCCGGCCCGGAGTTGGGACCGAGCATGCAGAAGAAGTTCGGAAAGCCAGGTACGGTCAGTCCAAGGAATGCCGTTGGATTGTCATTGGCCCAGGCCTCACGCAAATCCTTGGCATCACGGCCGGTGACGTTGAGGCGTGCTGCCATCTCGGTCACCTTGAAGCCGGTTGCGACGACAATGATGTCGGCCGGACGTTGCTTGCCGTCGCCGGTGACGATGCCGTTCTCATCGAAATAGTCGATTGGATCGGTGACTAGCTCGACATTGTCTCGCCTCAAGGTCTTGAACCAGTTGTTGTCCAGCAGGATACGCTTGCCGTAGGGCGGATAGGTCGGCACACACTTCTCAATCAGATCCGGCCGGCCCTGCAATTCCGACAGGATGAAGTCGGTCAGCTCCTGACGGTGCCGATCGTTGCCCTTGTTGACGGCGCGGTCGGGATGCGGCCAGCCCGGGTCCTTGCGCAGGAAAGGCAGGAGCCCGTCGCCGTAGCGCCAGAACATGTTGAAGCGGTACCACTGCACGTAAAATGGCAGATGCGCCAGCAGCCATCGCGCGCCCTCGCTGATCGGATCGGCATAGCCCTTGACCGGGCGAGCCCATTGCGCACTGCGCTGATACACCGTAACCGACGCCGCGAGGCCGGCAATCGACGGCACGAGCTGCATCGAGGTGGCGCCGGTGCCGATCACGGCGACATGCTTGCCGTCGAGCTTGATGTCGTCGGTCCATAGCGCCGAGTGCAGGATGGTGCCCCTGAAGGTCTCCTCGCCCTTGAAGCGCGCGCGGGAGGGATCGTTGAGCTGGCCAATGGCCGCGACCAATGCGGTGGATTCGAAAGCTTCCTCGCCATCCTTCGTCTTGAGCGTGGATATCCAGCGCCGCTTGCCTTCGTCCCAGCGCGCCGAGGTCAGCTCGGTTCTGACACGAAGATGATTGCGAATGTCGTATTCGTCCGCGACCTTCAACAAGTAGGCGAGCAGTTCCTCGCGTTGACAGAAGTAGCGCGTCCATGCGTTGCGCGAGCCAAACGAATAGGAATAGGAATGGTTCGGCGTATCGACGCCGCATCCGGGATAGCGGTTGATCCACCAGGTGCCGCCGAGCTCTGCGTTTTTCTCGACGATGGTGTAGGGGATGCCGAGATGGCCGAGCGCGACGCCGAGCGCGATGGCGCAGACGCCGGCGCCCACGATGAGCACGTGCTGGTTGGCAAGCTTCCCGTCGGAGGGACGCGTCGTCCAGCGGGCCTCGCGCGGCACAAAGCCCATCTCCTCGCGCATCAAGGGGGCGTATTCCGGTGCGACGTTCTCGCCGAGGCAGGCGCGCATCATCCTCAGCAGCCCCTCTTCGCCGGGATCGGTGATGACAGGCGTCGGCGTGCCGTCCGCAAACAATTCGACCACGGCCGCGCGGATCTCATCCTGGATCTCGCGGGGAACGCCAGCCTCCGGGTCAGGGATGAGGCGGATGTCACGCTTGGGCAGATAGGGCGGGGCAAGCCACTTCTCGTCGCCGGTCATGTGCACGAGCACCATCAGCAGGCAGCGGATGTCGCCTTCGGCTATTGCGGAGGCGAGATCAAGCGACTTGTGTTGCGATACGATGTTCATGGCGTGTCCTGATCTTCCGGCGCGGCGAATAGTCCGCGCGTCATCAGCTTGCGATAGGCGGAGATGACGTGGTCCGGTACGGCAGTGACACCGTTCTCGGAATAGGAGTAGCGGCGACTGAGATAGCCGCGCGAGCCCATCAGCATGTGAACGATCGCCTCGAACTCCTCGTCGCTGTAGTCGTCGATCGCCCCGGCGAGGCGGGCGCGGCGCAGGATGCGGACATAGGCCGTCGCGATGTTGTCGAGATGCTTCTGGTAGCCGGTCGGTGCGAAGAACTCGGCCTCGTTGAGGATGCGCAGGAATTCCGGCACCTCGCGGATGAAGTCGAAGAAGGCGCAGAACCGCGCGATCTCCTGCCGTGCCGCATCCGCCGTGCCGGTGCGGGCGCGGATGAACGCGACCATGTCGAGGCCGATCTTGGGCAGGAGCTGGTCGAGCAATTCCTGGCGGTTCTCGAAATGATTGTAGAAGGTACCTTGCGCGACGCCGGCTTCCTCGGTGATGCGCGCGACCGAAGCCTCCGCATAACCATGCTTGCCCACGACCTTCGTGGCCGCGTCAAATATCTTCTGCTTGGTCCAGGCGTTGCGCTCGACGCGGTTGAGCTTTGTCAGCTTGGCGGTGGCGGAGCTTTGCGTCATACCGCAGCCTCCAGTTCAGCGCGCAGCACGCGCTTGAGGACCTTCCCGGAGGGATTTCGGGGCAGGCTGTCGCGAATGACGACCTGCTTCGGCACCTTGAAGCTCGCCAGGCGCGAGCGGCAGTGCTCGGCAAGCGCAGCGAGCTCCAGGCTCGCACCGTCAGTCAGCACGACGACCGCGACCGGCCGCTCGCCCCAGCGCGCGTCGCGCAGGCCGATGACGGCGACTTCGCGCACCTCGGGCAGTTCGTGGATGACGCGTTCGACTTCGGATGAGGCGATGTTCTCGCCGCCGGAGATGATCATGTCCTTCTTGCGGTCGGTCAGGTAGAGAAAGCCCTCGTCATCGAGGTAACCGACGTCGCCGCTGCGGAACCAATCACCCGAGAAGGCCAATGCCGTCTTCTCCGGGTCCTTCCAATAGCCGCGCGTGATCTTAGGCCCGCGCAAACAGATTTCGCCGTTGACGTTCGGCGGCAAATTCTTGCCGTCCTCGTCGCGGATCTCGATCTCGACATGGGCGATGGCGCGCCCGGTCGAGCCGATCTTGTCGATCTCGCGGCCCACCTCCATGAAGGTGTCGCCGCCCACGGTTTCGGTGAGGCCATAGGCGTCGATGTAGCGCGCGTTGCGGAAATATTCTGAAAAGGCGCGGATGCGCAGCTCCGGCGTCTTTTCTCCGCCGCCGATTGCCCATCTCAGGCTGGAGACGTCGTAATGGTCACGCGCCGGGCAGGTGAGCATCGCCGTGGTCATCACCGGTGCGAACCAGGCGGCGTCCAGCTTGTCTTCCGCTATCGCAGCGAGCGTCGCCTCAGGCTCGAAGTTTCGCTCGATGCGGATGAATCCGCCATGCCAGAGCACGGCGATGCCGGGCAGATCGAGTGCGCCCACATGATAGAGCGGACCGACGACGAGAAGCCGCGTCTGGGAGCTGAGCCCGAGCGCGATCGTCTGGTCGGCGGACTTCCAGTAGAAATTGTCGTAAGACAGCATCACCCCCTTCGGTCGATCGGTCGTGCCCGAGGTGTACATCAGCCGCATCAGGTCGAGTGGCTGGCGCACATTCATCACGGCGGGCGCAGCGCCGCTCGCAAGACGCGTGACGCTGCGTTGGGCGGCTTCGTCGAGCACGACAGCGGGCGCACCGGCAGCACTCGCCGTCAGCTCCTCGTCAACGATCAGCAGGCGCGCGCCAGCATTGCCTGCAATGTAGCCGACCTCGTCCCGCGAGAGGCGGAAGTTGATCGGCAGGAACACCGCGCCCAGATGGCTGGTCGCGAACACGAGTTCGAGAAAGGCTGCGCTGTTTTTCGTCAGCACGGCGACGACATCGCCCGCTCCGATGCCTTCCGCCGCGAGCCACCCCGCCACTTTCCGAATACGCGCATCGAACACTGCGTAGGATATTTGCTCACCGCGATATTTCAGCGCAGGCCGGTCGGGCGTGCGCCGGGCATGAAAGGCGATGAAGCTCGACAGGTTGATCATGCGCAGTTTTCGAGTCGTTCAGCGGCCTGATTAGCTTACGATGAATTCTGACTCGTAATTCATCTTTGGCTTGACGTCACCCCCCTACCTCTGAAATCCTTGAGCGTACGGAGACGCAACGATCTCCGAGAGGGATCAGGAAACGCCGACCCCAAAAAAGAGGGAGGGGAAAATGACAAGAACCCGCAGGCCGGGCATCAGCCGCCGTTCAACGCTGGCGCTGATGGGCGCCGGTGCGATGAGTGTTGCCGCGCCCTGGGTGGCGCGAGCGCAAGCCAAAGCCATCAAGATCGGAATGCCCACGATTCTGTCGGGACGGGTGGCGCAGCTCGGCACGTCCTCACGCAATGCGGTGATGCTCGAGGTCGAGAAAGTCAACACAGCCGGCGGTCTTGCTGGCCGGCAGATCGAAATGGTGATCCGCGACTCCAAGGGCCAACCGCAGGAAGCCGCGCGCGTTGCGCGCGAACTCGTCAACACCGATGGCTGCGAATTGCTGCTGGATGGCGAAGCGTCTTCCGGATCCTTCGCCGTGCACGAGGTGGCGCGGGATCTCGGCGTACTCTGCATCCATACCTGCTCGGAAGCGTCCTCGCTCACGGCCGACCCGAAGCAGCACATCCCGAACGCGTTCCGCTGCGTGCGACAAGGCATCCACGATTCCATCGTCGGCGGCAGCTACGCCGCGTCGATTGCAAAGGCCAAGGGCCTGAAGAAGTGGGCGACCTGCTCGCCCGACTACGCCTATGGCCGCGACACCACCGGCGAGTTCACGCTCTATCTCAAGCGCTTCGCGCCGGACGTCGAGATCGTCAGCGAGTCGTGGCCGAAGCTGTTCCAGGCCGACTATACCGAAGTGGTGACGAAGATCCTGCAGGCCAGGCCGCAGGCGCTGTATTCCTGCCTGTGGGGCGGCGATCTCACCTCCTACATCGACCAGGCGAACATCTACGCGATGTTCAGCCAGATGGAGGTCTTTGCGGTCAACATGGCCGACTACACCGCGCTGACAGTGGTGAAGAACCTGCCCAAAGGCATCCACTCCGGCAACCGCTACATCAAGACTTTTCCGACCACGCCGGAGAACGCAGCCTGGGGCGATGCCTACAAGGCGAAGTACAACGAATACCCGACCAACTGGTCGTGGCAGAACGCGACCGCGGTGATGTTCCTCGCCGAAGCCGCAAAGAAGGCGAACTCTGCCGACGGCAAGAAGATCGCGGAAGTTCTGAAGGGCCTCACCATCAAGTGCCCGTTCGGCGCCGACGGCACCGTGACCATGCGCGGCGACGATCATACCCTGGTTGGTTACGCGATCGGCTGGGGCACCACGATCCCGCAGGAGCCCTATGTGCCCGAGGTGAAGGCCGGAGACTGGAAGACCATCTTCGAGCTCGAAGCCGAATGGAAGAAGAGCAAGGGCTATACCTGATCTGATGTAAGGCGGAGACGGGTGGCCGTCTCCGCCTTCGTTTGTTTTCCGCGTCGTATCCGGCGCGCTGCAATGAAAGTGCTCCCGTGGATCTCGACGCGCTTGCCGGCTGTCTCTCCAGTTCCGCTTGCCTGGTGACGCAAACCACCAGCGGCCTCATCATCGGCATGCTCCTGTTCCTGGTCGCCGTCGGGCTGACCCTGATCTTCGGGGTACTCAAAGTGGTCAACTTCAGCCACGGCGCCTTCTATATGTTCGGCGCATATTTCGCCATGACGACCTATCAGCTCACGGAAAGCTTCGCACTGGCAATGCTGGCGGGCGCCGTCGGCACCGCCATTCTCGGCCTGATCTTCGAACGCGTGTTCATGAGCCGCGTCTACGGCGCCGACGTCTTGATGCAGCTCCTCGTCTGCTATGCCTTCGTGCTGATCTTCGATGATGTCGTGCGCATCATCTGGGGGCCCGAGTTCAAGGCCATGGGCATGCCGTCTGCATTCCAGGTGATGCCGCTGTTCATCGCCGGCGGCGTGGTGCCACCTTATTATCTGCTGCTGATCGGCGTCGCGCTTGTTGCGGCGCTCGTGCTCGGCCTTGGGTTGTCGCGCAGCCGCATCGGCAAGGTGATCCGTGCCGCCGCGCACAATCCTGGCATGGTGTCCGCGCTCGGCATCAATACCGGCTTGATCTATGGTGGCGTATTTGCGCTTGGGGGCATGCTGGCGGGGCTGGCCGGAGCCCTGGCTGCACCGGTGCGGTCGCTCACCCCAGGGATGGGATTCTCGGTGTTGATCGAATCCTTCATCGTCACGGTCATCGGAGGCATGGGTTCGATCCTGGGTGCGCTGATCGGCGCACTGCTGCTGGGTCTTATCAGGTCGTTTGGCTCGCAAGGCTTTCCCCTGTTCGTGGAAGGGCTGATGTATCTGTTCATGGTGATCGTGCTGGTCTCCAAGCCCACCGGCCTGTTCGGCAAGGAGGCGGCATGACCGAACTGGAGGCGGGACGAGCGCGGACGCTGGTGCCGATGCGCAGCGGCGCGGCCTTTCGGCGCTACCGCGAGGTGCTGATTGCGCTGATCGCTTTCGCGGTGCTGGCAAGCTTGCCGCTGTTCACAGGCAGCAAGGCGCTGCTCGATTTCGTCATCCGCTGCTCGGCCTATGGCTTGTTCGCCACCTCGCTGAATCTGCTGGTTGGCTACACGGGCCTGACCTCTTTCGGCCACGGCATGTTCTTCGGCTTGGGGGCCTACAGTTACGGCCTGATCATGCAGAAGCTCGGCGTGCCGATACCGATCGCATTCGTCGCGACATTGGCCATCACGGCGGTCGTTGCGGCGATCATCGGTGCGATCTGCGTACGCCTGAAGGAGATCTACTTTGCCTTCGTCACGCTCGCGTTCCAGATGCTGATTCATTCGACGATCCTGTCCTGGGCCTCGTTCACCGGCGGAGACCAGGGCTTGCGTGGCGGAATTCCGCGGCCGGTCTTTCTCGGCATCGACCTGTCCAATCACGTCCATCTCTATGTCGCGAGCTGCGCGCTGCTCATCCTTGGCCTGCTCGCGATGCACCAGATCGCGCAGTCGCCGTTCGGCTACACGCTGCGCATGATCCGCGACAATGCAGCGCGCGCGAGCTTTCTCGGCATTGACGTCTGGCGCGCCAAGCTCACGGTGTTCGTGCTGGCGGCGCTGTTCGCCTCGATGGGAGGCATGGTGATGGCGTTGTTCGTCTCGGGCGCCTATCCGGAGTTCGCCTATTGGACGATCTCGGGGGAGGGCATTTTCATCAACATGCTCGGCGGGGTCTCGACTTTCCTGGGGCCGATGGTCGGCACCGTGCTGCTGCTGCTGCTCAATGACACCGTGACGCGCTTCACCGAATATCACGGCATCGTGCTTGGCGTGGTCATCCTGTTCTTCGCGCTCGGCCTGCGCAAAGGCCTCCTGGATTTCGTTGCCGAATGGTATGCGCGCCGTTGCGATGCCGGCGAGGGGCGCTAGCCATGCTCGAGATTCGCAACCTCGCGAAGTCCTTCGGCGGCGTCAAGGCAACCAACGACGTTTCGCTCGACTTCCCCGACGGCTCGCTCACCGCTGTGATCGGCCCGAATGGTGCCGGCAAGAGCACGTTCTTCAACTTGATCACCGGAGCCTTGAAGCCGGATTCCGGTCAAGTTTTGCTGGACGGCGTCGATCTTGCGGGCCGCTCGCCGCCGGAGATCGTACGCCACGGCATCGGGCGAGCCTTTCAGGTCGCGAGCATCTTCAAATCGCTGACGGTGCAGGAGACGATGCTCGCTGCCGTCAGCGCCGATCAGCGCACGTCTGCGGTGCTGCACAAGCGCTTTCCGCTGCCCGAGACGCGCGGCCGCGCCGAGCACGTGATGGAACTCCTGGGCCTCGCCGGCAAGCGACATCGCACCGCCGCAACGCTGTCCCATGGCGATCAAAAGCTGCTCGATATCGCGCTTGCTTTGGTGCTCGATCCAAAGGTGCTATTGCTGGACGAGCCCACCGCCGGCATGGGGCCGGAAGAGCGCTGGCGCATGATCGACAAGGTGCGCGAGCTCTGGGAAACCCAGAAGATTACCGTCGTCTTCATCGAGCACGACATGGACATCGTGTTCAAGATCGCCCCGAAGATCGTGGTGCTCTGCTATGGCCGTATTCTCGCGACCGGGACGCCCGATGAGATCCGCAGCAACAGCGCCGTGATCGATGCCTATCTCGGCACCGAACATGCGGGAGCCGCCGCATGAGCGCCGTCATCGAAGTCGCAGATCTCGACGTCTATTACGGCACCAGCCAGATCCTGTTCGGCGTCGGTCTCTCGGTGCGGCAGGGCGAGACCATGGCGCTGCTGGGCCGCAACGGCGCCGGCAAGTCGACGACCATGAAGGCGATCATGGGACTTGCGCCGCCGCGACGGGGCAGGGTCAGCCTGCGTGGGACGGTGATTTCCGGCCAGAAGCCGCACACAATCGCGCGTGCCGGCCTCGGCTTCGTGCCGGAGGACCGGCAAGTGTTTCCGGAGCACACGGTCGAGGACAATCTCGTCATCGGCCGGAAGAAGGGGCCGGAAGGTCAGGACGAATGGCCGATTAAGCGGATCTACGAGGTCTTCCCGCTTCTCGAGCCGCTTCGCCATCGGATCGCCGGCCGCCTGTCCGGCGGGGAGCAGCAGATGCTGGCGATCGCACGTACTCTGATGGGCAATCCCGCGTTGTTGCTGCTGGACGAGCCAAGCGAGGGCCTCGCGCCGATCATCGTGCAGCGGATCGGCGAATTGTTGCGGCAGCTGCGCCAACTCGGTTCGACCGTGCTGATCGCCGAGCAAAACATGCACTTCTGCCTGGGGCTGGCGAGCCATGCGACGATCATCGACAAGGGCCAGATCGTCTACGCAGCCGGGATCGACGAATTGAAGGCGAACGAGGCCATCCGGCGGCGATATCTGGCGCTGTAGCCGGCGCGGCGGTGTCCGAACAGGCCTAAAGAAGAAAACTATCGCCCTGGATCACTGGGACGGAAGGAGTTTCCCCGCCGCCGGCCAAAAAAGCCAATCGCTTCCATTGCTGTTAAGGGCCGGAAGGACGACATTCCTGCCAGAAATTGGTGGATCGGCAGCTATGGAATGCACTGGATTCGAGCCCTTCGGTGAGCAATTGGTGTCCACTTCGGACAGCCAGCCCAAGCCGCGTGCCTCAAGGCTGCTGCTGCGCCTCGGTACCACGCTGTTCTGGTCGCTGGTTGCCGGCATCGTTTTAGCGCGCGCGGCCTTCTTTGAGCCGGGGGTCTATGATGGCTTCAGCCGGGTCGCATCGCTGGCCAGGAGCCAGATCTTCTGAGCCTCTCGCCGGTCGTCTATTCCGGATCCGAGGACAGAACTTCCCTCTGCCCTGATATGTCGAAAACTTATTTCCCAACGGAAGCGCGCTGCGTATAAATCCTTCTCCTCTGGGAGAGATTTGTGTCGCAGAATCAAGCATCCAGCCCGGCCGATACGAAGCCCGCGTCCGCCGCGAGCCGCATTGCGGCGCTGATTCCCGGTATCCTCCTCTGCGTTTTGGTCGCCGGCGTCTCCGCCCTGCTGGAGCGCGCCGAATTGGGCATGTTCGAGCATCCCTATGTCGAGGCCCTGGTCATGGCGATCCTGCTCGGCATGGCCCTGCGCAGCTTCTGGAAGCCCGCGCCGCGCTGGCAAGCCGGCATCGCCTTCAGCGCCAAACAGTTGCTCGAAGTCGCGGTGATGCTGCTGGGCGCCTCCATCAGCTTCGCCGCGATCGCGGCGTCAGGCATCGCACTGCTGGCATCGATCGCGGCCGTCGTCGTGATTACCCTCGGGGTCT
The DNA here is from genome assembly GCA_035575945.1 of Bradyrhizobium sp. Taxonomy (GTDB): domain Bacteria; phylum Pseudomonadota; class Alphaproteobacteria; order Rhizobiales; family Xanthobacteraceae; genus Bradyrhizobium. Next base: position 195,389 of record DATLXF010000035.1, read on the forward strand.
CTTTCGGCCTCAGCCGCATGCTCGGGCTGTCGACGCGTTTGTCGATCCTGATCGCCTGCGGCAACTCGATCTGCGGCAACTCGGCGATCGCCGCCGTCGCGCCGATCATCGGCGCCAACAACGACGAGATCGCATCCTCAATCTCCTTTACCGCCATCCTCGGCGTGATGATGGTGCTGGGTCTGCCGCTGCTGATTCCCCTCTTGCAGTTGTCCGCGACGCAATATGGCATCCTCGCCGGCCTCACCGTCTATGCCGTGCCCCAAGTGCTCGCGGCGACGGTGCCGGCCGGCCTCGTCTCGACGCAGATCGGCACGCTGGTGAAGCTGATGCGTGTGCTGATGCTGGGGCCGGTCGTGGTCGGCTTCTCCTTGCTCGCCTCGCGCTGGCAGACCGATGCCAAGAAGACCAGCGTTGGCTTCTTTCGCCTGGTGCCGTGGTTCATCCTCGGCTTCCTCGTGCTTGCGACCTTGCGCTCGCTCGAGATCGTGCCGGCCACGGTGGTTGGCCCCGTGACCAAGATCACCGGCTTTCTCACCGTGGTCTCGATGGCCGCCTTGGGCTTAGGTGTGGACGTCCGCGTGCTGGCGAATGTCGGGGGCAGGGTGACGGCCGCCGTGACGCTCTCGCTGATGCTGCTGCTGGGAATCAGTATCGCGCTGGTCCACTGGTTCAAGTGACTAAGGCGACGCTGCCGTAGATTGGGGCAAAGGCGCGAAAGCGCCGTGCCCACGTCTCTCTGTCGTACCGCGACAGATGGTGGGCACGCTCCGCTTTGCTCACTGCAAGACCATCATCGCAGCGAGCGACAGGGCTCAATCAAATCACGTCCGCCAGCGAATGGCCGTGGAGCTCGATGTTGAGCCCCTGCATGCCCAGGTCGTTGATCTCGCCGCCCATCGCCTTCAGGCTCTCCTCGCGGATCAGCGACATCAGCCCGCGGCGCAGGGCCAGGAATTCCGACGACATCATCATGGATTGCTTCCGCGGCCGCTCCAGCGGGATCGGGATCTCAGCCTTGATCGAGCCGGGCCGCGCGGTCATGCAGTAGACGCGGTCCGACAGGAAGATCGCCTCGTCGATGTCGTGGGTAACGAACAGCACCGAGATCTTCAGCCGCTGCCACATATTGGTGAGGATCTGCTGCATGATGACGCGCGTCTGGGCGTCGAGCGCGCCGAACGGCTCATCGAGCAGCAACACTTTCGGCCCAGTCGCGAGCGCGCGGACGATGCCGACGCGCTGCTTCATGCCGCCGGACAGCCTTTCCGGATAATGCTTCTCGAACGCCTCCAGCCCGGCAAGCCCGAGCAGCGTGCGCGCGGCGCGCTCGCGTTGCGAGCGGGGCATGCCGCGCATCTTCAGGCCGAACTCGACGTTCTCTCGCACGGTCTTCCAGGGGAACAGTGAATATTGCTGGAACACCATGCCGCGTTCGGCGCTCGGGCCGTTGACGCGTTCGCCATCGACGGTGACGATCCCCGTTGTCGGTTTGAGGAAGCCCGCGACCGCATTGAGCAGCGTCGACTTCCCGCAGCCGGACGGGCCGACGATCGACACGAACTCGCCGGGCCGCACATGGATCTGCGTATCGGTGACGGCCTGCACCGGGCCCTCAATCGTCTCGTAGGCGAGCGAGAAGTTCTTGACCTCGATATGACCCTTTGGCTTAGCAGCAAGGACTTCGCTCATGTCGACCTCCACGGCATCACCAATTGTCCCGCCCCGCGGATCAGCAGGCTCGATCCGAGGCCGAGCACCCCGATCGCGATCATGCCGAGCGCAATATCGGCATATTGAACCAGCGAGTAAGCTTCCCAGGTGAAATAGCCGATGCCGTACTGGCCGGAGATCATCTCGGCCGCAATCAGCGAGACCCACGCGACGCCCATGCCGACGGTGAGGCCGGTGAAGATGTGCGGCAGCGAGGCCGGAAAATACACCTCGCGGAAGATCGAGCGCTCGCGGGCGCCGAGACACTGGGCGGCGCGCACCAGCACCGGATCGACCAATGACATGCCGTGCAGCGTATTGACCAGGATCGGGAAGAACGAGCCGAGGAAGGTGATATAGACGATGCTCTGCTCGTTGGTCGGCCACAGCATGATCGCCATCGGCACCCAGGCGATCGCCGGGATCGGCCGCAGCACCTCCGCCACCGGGAAGATTATCTCGTGCACCAGCTTGAAGCGTCCCATGATCAGGCCGAGCGGCACCCCGACGATGGCGGCGAGCGAGAAGCCGAAGAAGATGCGGCGGCAGCTGAGCAGGACATGCATCAGGAATTTGGGGTCGTGGATCGCCTTGGTGAAGCTCGCATAGACCGCGAGCGGCGAAGGCACATTGGTGAAGCGCACGAAGAACACGACGCGGTAGGTCGTGAGCAGGTGCCAGACCAGGAGGAATGCGAGCAGCGATATGATGCCGATCGCGGTCGCGCGCAGTCGGCCCTGGTTCAGGCGGTACCAGCGACGGATGACCGTGCCGAAGGAGGGCGGTGCTACGTCGGGCGTGACGGCGGGCACGGGGCCCGCCTCTGCAATGGACGCTGCCGGCATGCCGTCCTCGGGATGTCTGACGAGGGCGGAACTGCTCACGTCCTGCCTCCGCCGACCGACGCTTTCACCGCCTCGTCGAAGCCGAGCACCCTGCCGCTGATCTTGGCCGCGTAGGCCTCGGCATCCTTCTTCAGCAGGAACGGTGCGACTTCGCCGTTGCCGACCGCGAAGAAGGCCTGGTCGGCGAACAGTTTGATGCCCCGGGTGGTATCGAAGACATAGGCGACGTTGATCTTCTTGCCCTTGGCCTTGTAGTCGGCATAGGCGCCAAGCGTGCAGCTGGCCGACGAGAAGGGCATGATGCCGGCATCATCGAGCCAGACCTCGCCGGCCTTGCGCGGGTCGGCGATCGGCTTCTTGCAGAAAGCGTCTTCGCCGGCGATCTCGTAGTTCTTCGTGCTCGCCAGCTGTGCGTCATAGTCGAGCTTCATCTCGGCATAGGCCTTGCGGATGAATTTGTCGTCGACCCACTTCTTCGGATCGAACTCCTTCATGCGGCCGAGGTTCTGCAGCACCTTGACGTCGGTCGTGGCGGCATCGATCAGCGCCGGCTTGACCGTGGGATCGGTGGTCATGTTGCCGCTGGGACCGAGGAAGATGTAGACGACTTCCTTGTTGATGCCGGTCCATTCCTGGATCTTCTCGGCCGCAAGCTTGGGATCGTCGCGCAGCCACTGATTGGCTGCGATCAGCGCCTTGAAGTAGGCGACCACGACCTCTGGATACTTCTCGGCAAAATCGGTGCGGACCACGATGCCATGGAAGGTCGGCAAGTTCGTCTCGACGCCGTCGAAGATTTTTCGGGCGAAGCCGCGGAACGGCAGCAACTCGGCGAAGGGGACGAAGTCGGCATGCCCGTCGATTTTCTTCTCCTGAAGGTTCGTCGACCCGACCTCGGGACTCTGGCTAACCAGCTGGAAGAAGTCTGCGGGATAGCCGCGGTCCTGCATCGCCTTGAGGACCATGCCATGGGCGGCGGAGCCGAAGGGGACGCTGACGAGCTTGCCCTTGAGATCGGCGAGGTCGTAGTAGGGCGAGTCCTTGTGAACGACGAGACCGTTGCCGGAGCCGGCGAGGCTGTAGGCGGCGATGCCGACCAGCCGGCTCTTGCTCTCGGGGTTGCTCTCGAAGGTGAAGCCGTTCACGATCAGCGGATAGTCGCCCATCATGCCGATCTGCAGCTTGTTCGCCATCATTGCATTGGTGACGGGCGGTCCCGAGGTGAAGTTCTGCCACTCCAGCTCGAACTTGATGTTGGCATACTTGCCGTCTTTCGGCAGATATTTCTCGAGGAGCCGCAACTGGCGGATGACGACGCCGGCGGTGACCGTGTTCGTCGTCGTGTCCTGCGTTCCGATGCCGAGCGTGATCGTTTCCGCCGACACCGGCTGCGTGACGAATAGCGCCAGCGACGTCACCGACATCGCGATCGAGAGCGTGGGAAGATGGCGGGCCATTCTCATCCTCATTCGGTTGGATGTGCTGTGGTTGCCATGATTGGGTGAGGTCGCAGGCAGGGCAAATCCGGATTGGCCATTGCAGTCGATTAGTTGCCGGGAAATTCTGATTGCATACTCCTTGGGCAGTCCTGCACTATAAAGCCGCTTGCCTGTGCACCGGCCTTGGTCGCAAATTTGCTTAGTCAGCTGCGTGGCCGCGCATCTCCTCCAGCACGTCGGTCCGGCAGACCACGATCTGCGACCTCTTGGTCAGCACGATTCCCTTCTCCTGCATGCGCTTCAGGCTGATCGTCACCCATTGCCTGGTGGCACCGACCATGTGGGCAATATCGGCATGGGTGAAGGCCGCGGCGATCACGGTGCCGTCGGCATCCTCGACGCCGTAGAGCTCGACGAGATGCAGCAGGAGATGTGCGAGACGCTGCGTGATTGAGCGCGTTCCCAGCATTTGTGCCAGCGCCGAGTAGCACTTGCCCTTGAAGGTGAGGCCCTCGATGAGACCGATCGCGAGATTCGGGATCTCAGCGGCAAGGGAACGCAGCTCCTTTCCCGGCAGGTGCACGACGCTGCAATTGCTGGATGCCACGCCGGACCATTGATGCATGGTGCCTTCGAACACTTCGGGCCCGCCGACGAAATTGCCGACGTGCCAGTAAGCCAGCGTGATCTCGCGCCCAAGCGGCGAGGTGTAGAACACCCGGATGCGGCCGCTCTCGATCAGCCAGATGCCGTCATGCTTGCCGCCCTGGCTGAACAGGGTCTGGCCGCGATTGAGCACCTTGCGACGGCCCTGCTTCAGCACCAGTTCCCGCTCGCGCGGCAAGAGCTTGTCCATCAGCGGTGGCGGACCGCCGATCCATTGCTGGTTTTCGGTGAGCAGCAGCGAGGAGCTGCCGGTAGATCGCGCCGCTCCGGGAGCGGACCCGCGAACCGCATTCGCCGCCTGCAACATCGTCTGCCTCCGGAACGTTCAAATCGTTCTAAAGAGGAGCAATGTCCGTGCCAGATGGGGTGACAACCCCTGCGTCGTTATAAGCGTGCCGTTCGGTGCCTCGTGAAGACGATGCCGGCTATGCGGGAGGCCCCGCCAAGCTCAGCAAATACGGCTTGGGGTAAATGCCCCGGTTGTGCCCATCCGAGAACGAGATGTTCAGCCCGTAGCCAAGGTCGCCGATCCCGGTGATGGCAATGCCGGGAAATGCTTCAGGGAAGCGGCCATCGAAGCGGGCGCGGGTGCAGTGGGCGCATTTGCAGGAGATGCGGAGTGTTTCGGCGGCGATGCTCAGCCTGTCGTCCTGCGCGGTGTGGACGAGAAGCGCAGCGAGATCAGTGCTGGCTTCATAACCGGCTACGGTCGGCGCGACCAATGTCGTTGTCATCAGGGACCTCCGACCTCTCTCTAGGTGGTCGCGGCATGCACGAACAGCAACTAATTGCCGGCGCGGTGTGATCGCGCGCTTCTTCGGTCATCGCCCACGAAATGTGAAACTAATCGACCGGGAATTCCACTTCCGCGTTGCCGGACTCGCGTCTCTCCGAGACCCTTGCGTCATCGATCGCCAAGGAGAGATCATGAGCGCATTTCAGAAGGAAACGGTGCTGTCGGTTAAACACTGGACCGATTCCCTATTCAGCTTCACCGCGACGCGAGATCCCGGCTTCCGGTTCCAGAACGGCCAGTTCGCGATGATCGGGCTCGAGGTCGAGGGTAGGCCGTTGATGCGGGCTTACAGCATGGCCAGCGCCAATCACGAGGAGGCGCTCGAATTCTTCTCGATCAAGGTGCAGGACGGCCCGCTGACCTCGCGACTTCAAAAGATCAGGGAAGGCGACATCATCCTGGTGGGACGCAAGGCGACGGGCACGCTGATCGCCGGCAACCTCATTCCGGGAAAACGCCTGCTGCTACTCTCGACCGGAACGGGCCTGGCGCCCTTCGCCAGCCTGATCAAGGACCCCGACATCTATCAGAATTACGAGACCATCGTGCTCGCCCATGGCTGCCGCCAGGTCTCCGAACTCGCCTATGGCGAGCACCTGGTCGAGGGCCTGCGCAATCACGAATTCTTCGGGCCCTTGATCGGCGACAAGCTCATCTACTACCCGACCGTGACCCGTGAGCCGTTCCGCAATCGCGGCCGCATCACCGACCTGATCGCGTCGAACCAGTTGTTCGACGATATCGAGCAGCCGGGTCTCGACATCGAGACTGACCGCGTCATGCTGTGCGGCAGCCCCGCGATGCTGGAGGAACTGCATGCCATGTTCGCCGAGCGCGGCTTTGTCGAGGGCAACCACAGCCAGCCCGGCCATTTCGTGATCGAAAAGGCCTTCGTGGAGCGCTGAGGCGCAAATCGCGTTCCGGCGACAACTAATTGCTATCGCTGGGAAGCTCTCTGAACAAATCTGACGCAAAGGCGCCGGCTATCGGCGGACCAGGAGCAAGTGATGGCACTAGATCAGATCGTCGACGGACTTTCCGAGGTTTCCTGCGACGTGCTGGTCATCGGAGGCGGAACGGCCGGGCCGATGGCGGCGCTGAAGGCGAAGCTGAAGAACCCGAAGGCCAATGTGGTCCTGCTCGAAAAAGCCAACGTCAAGCGCTCCGGCGCGATCTCCATGGGAATGGACGGGCTGAACAACGCCGTCATTCCCGGCTATGCGACGCCGGAGCAGTACACCAAGGAAATCACTATCGCCAATGACGGCATCGTCGATCAGAAGGCGGTCTATAAATACGCCCAGAATTGCTACAAGATCATCGAGGAACTCGATAGCTTCGGCATCCGCTTCCTGAAGAACGAGAACGGCGACTACGCCGTCAAGAAGGTGCACCACATCGGCACCTACGTTCTGCCGATGCCGAACGGCGAGACCGTGAAGAAGGCCCTGTATCGCCAGCTCCGCCGCGCCCGCATCCTGATTTCCAACCGCTACATGGCGACGCGGCTGCTGAAGTCCGCCGATGGCCGCATCGCAGGGGCCGTCGGTGTCAATACCCGCACCGCCGAAATGCTGGTGATCAAGGCCAAGGCCGTGATCCTCTGCATGGGCGCCGCCGGTCGCCTGGGCTTGCCGACCTCCGGCTACATGTTCGGCACCTACGAGAACGCGGCCAATTCCGGCGACGGCTACGCCATGGCGTATCACGCCGGCGCCGCGCTCGCGAACCTCGAATGCTTCCAGATCAACCCGCTGATCAAGGACTATAACGGCCCGGCCTGCGCCTACGTTGCCGGCCCGTTCGGCGCCTACACGGCGAACAATGAAGGATCGCGCTTCATCGAATGCGACTATTGGTCCGGCCAGATGATGCTCGAGTTCTACAACGAGCTGCTGTCCGGCAAGGGGCCGGTGTTCCTCCAGCTCAAGCATCTTCACCCCGACACCATCTCCGAGATCGAATCCACGCTGCACAAAGTGGAGCGTCCGACGCGAGGCCTGTTCCAGCAGGGCCGTGGCGTCGACTACCGCAGCGAGTCGATCGAGATGCATATCTCGGAGATCGGCTTCTGCTCCGGCCACAGCGCCTCCGGCGTGTTCGTCGACGACAATGCGCGCACCACCGTGCCGGGGCTCTATGCCGCCGGCGACATGGCCAGCGTGCCGCACAATTACATGCTGGGCGCCTTCACCAACGGCTCGGTCGCCGGCATCGACGCGATGGAGTTCGCCGACAGCCATGACTTCGCGGAGTTCGACGCCGCCGAGGTCGCACTGGAGCGCGAGCGCGTGCTGGCGCCGACGAAGCGCGAGGACGGCATTCCGCCCAACCAGATCGAGTACAAGACCCGGCGCCTCGTCAACGACTATCTGCAGCCGCCGAAGGTCACGCGCAAATACGAGCTCGGCATGCGGCGCCTGGCCGAGGCGCGGGAGGACATGCAGGAACGCATGATCGCGCGCAACGCGCATGAGCTGCTCCGCGCCCTCGAAGTTCAGTCGATCATGGACTGCGCCGACATGGCTGCGCACGCCTCGCTCTACCGCGAGGAGAGCCGCTGGGGCCTCTATCACTGGCGCACGGAGTTTCCGGAGAAGGACAACGAGAACTGGTTCTGCCACACGCTGCTGAGCAAGCGTGACGGCAAGATGACCAGCGAGAAGCGTGCCGTCGAGCCCTATGTCGTCCCTATCGCGGACGACGAGAAGGACCTCTACGACAAGCAGCGCATCCGCGCCTCCGCCTGATCCACCAGAACACAGAAAAAGGAGACATCAATATGCCTCTCGCGTCCTATCAGACATCGGTTCCGGTGGTCGTCGACGACGCCAAATGCATCGCGGACAAAGGTTGCACCGTCTGCGTCGACGTTTGCCCGCTCGATGTGCTGCGCATCAGCGACATGACCAAGAAGGCCTACATGGCCTATGACGAGTGCTGGTACTGCATGCCCTGCGAAGCGGATTGTCCGACCGGCGCCGTCACCGTCAACATTCCCTATCTGCTGAGGTGATCATGTCGAGCCCGTTCGAATCCTACGACGATCTCGAAGACGCCGACGAGCGGCTGCAGGCCGCCGATCCCGCCGAGCGCCGCGTCGCCATCATCGCGCTCGGCCATTCCGGCGATCCCGCCGCTGTCGCGCATCTCGCCAATATGGTCGCCGACCCCGATGCCGGCGTGCGCCAGCAGGTTGCGATGGCGCTCGGCGAGTTCGACGGGCCGGAGGCGGCGAGCGCGCTGGTGAAGTTGCTGATCGACCCGGAGCGAATCGTTGCGGCGGCGGCGGCCGACAGCATGGCCGAGTTCAAGGATCCGGCCTGTGCCGCAATCATCCTGCCGTTGGTGAAGCACGCCCACGCCTTCGTCCGCATGGGCGCATTGCGTGCGCTGAAGGAATTGCGCTGCAAAGACACGCTGAAGCCGGCGCTGGAAGCGCTCCAGGATTCCGATGCCGCCGTGCGCGTGCAGGCGATCGGCGTGATCGGCTTTCTCAAGCTGGAGGAATCGATCCCTGCGCTGACCGCGCTGATCAACGATCCCGACGCGCATGTCCGCCGCGCCGCCGTGAGCGCGCTGGCGTTCTCGCATATGAAGCCTGCGGCGGAGACGATCACGCGCGCGTTGAAGGACCCGGACTGGATGGTGCGCGAGATGGCGGCGGAGACGCTGGGCCTCAACGCCAATGGCTCGCTGGCGTCGGATCAGCTCATCGGCTCGCTCGGCGACGAGTTCTGGCAGGTACGATTGAAGGCGATCCGCAGTCTCGGCAAGATGAAGGTCGAGCGCGCGGTGCGCCCGATCGGCAATTGCATCAACCACGACCAGGCGAACCTGCGCAAGGAGGCGGCCGCCGCACTCGGCGAGATCGCCCATCCCGATGGGGAAGCGTTTCTGGCGGTCATTGCCGACGATCTCGATCCGGACGTGCGCAAGAATGCACGTTGGGCACTGCAGCAGATTGCGGCCCGCAAGGCGCGGGCAGGGGCTTAGCGGTTCGTCGCGGCTGGTCTGGACTTCCCCTGCCAGAGGTTTATTTGTCTTCGCCAATGGGATCGGCTGCCGAAAGATGGCCGATCTGAAAACAGCGAGGACGCGGCCATGGCGACTTTGACGGTGAAAGACCTCCTCCCCGAGGACGGAACGGAGGGGACGCTGGTCGGCCGCGTCTGGCTGCCGCAGGTTGCCGGCCCGGCCGTCGTCGCCGTGCGCGGCGATGGCGTGTTCGACGTCACGGCGAGGTTTCCGACCGTCAGCGAGCTGTGCGAGGAAGACGATCCGGCCAAGGCGCTGGCGGCGGCCAAGGGCGACCGTATCGGCGATCTCCAAGCCATCGTTGCAAATACTCCTCCCGACGGCCGTGACACCGGCAAGCCGTGGCTGCTGCCGCCAGTCGACCTCCAGACGCTGAAAGCGGCCGGCGTCACTTTCGCCATCTCGATGCTGGAGCGCGTCATCGAGGAGCGCGCCAAGGGCAACCCGGCGTCGGCCGAGGCAATCCGCAAAGAAGTCACCCGGCTCATCGGCGATGATCTATCCAAGCTCAAGCCGGGCTCGGATCAGGCGATGCATCTGAAGCAGGTATTGATCGAGCAGAACGCCTGGAGCCAATATCTCGAGGTCGGCATCGGCCCGGATGCCGAAGTCTTCACCAAGGCGCCGACCCTGTCCTCGGTCGGCACCGGTATGGATGCCGGCCTGCATCCGAAATCGACCTGGAACAATCCCGAGCCCGAGCTCGTGCTGTTCGTCTCGAGCCGCGGCAAGATCGTCGGCGGCGCGTTGGGCAATGACGTGAACCTGCGCGACTTCGAGGGCCGTTCGGCGCTGCTGCTGTCGAAAGCCAAGGACAACAACGCGTCCTGCTCGATCGGGCCGTTGCTGCGCCTGTTCGACGACACCTTCACGATCGACGATGCGCGCAAGCTGGACATCAGCTTGAATGTGAAGGGCACCGACGGCTTCGTCCTCGAAGGTCATTCGTCGATCAGCAAGATCAGTCGGGATCCGACCGATCTCGTGGAGCAGACGATCGGAAAGGTGCACCAATATCCTGATGGGTTCGTGTTGTTCCTCGGCACGATGTTCGCACCGGTCAAAGATCGCGACGCGCCGGGGCAGGGCTTCACTCACAAGCGCGACGACATCGTCACGATCGCAGCGCCCCAGCTCGGCAAGCTGGTCAACCGCATGCGCACCAGCGACGAGTGCGAGCCCTGGACGTTCGGCATCGGCGCGCTGATGAAGAACCTGTCGCAGCGGAAGCTCCTTTAGCTCGCTCTGCGCCTTTCCGCCGCGTGAGAGCGGTTGCGATTCCTCTCGTCACGACTTTGGAATCTCACCAGCCTCCATCGTTGGTTCATCTCTGCATTGCAGGGAGGAAGAAAATCTCGCTGCAGGTGCTTGAAAACCGGACCAATGCGCAAACTCACATTTTGCCTTCAATAGTCAAATAATATGACTAGTCGGACCCTAATTTCCGTGAAATGGTGCCTCGCCAGTCAAACGCGATGGCTTGAAGGTGCCATAATACTATTGGCGCCCGAGATAACAAAGATCACGTCTTGGGAGAGACGCCTCATGCTTCACAGCCCTCTCATGAGATTACGCGGGCCACGTTTGTGTCGGCCGGCGCCGCCGCCGAGCGCTTGCTCGCGCGCCTCCAGGTGAAGGAGAGCGCAGGAGCAGCCACATGACCTCGCGCATCGTCTTCATTCCGACGCGGCGGGCCCATTCCAACCATGCGGAGGTGGCGCGTTCGATCGGCATCGACATCATCGCCGGCCGCTATGCGGAAGGCACGCGCCTGCCGGGCGATGCCGAGATGATCGCGATGTTCGGCGTATCGCGGCCGGTGCTGCGCGAGAGCGTGAAGACGCTGGTCGCCAAGGGCCTGCTCACCACCAAGGCGCGGGTCGGCACCGTCGTCCGCGAGCGCGGCGCCTGGAACATGTTCGACGCAGACGTGCTGGCCTGGCACCTCGACGCCGGCATCGACAAGCGCTTCCTCAACGACCTTGCCGAGATCCGCCTTGCGGTCGAGCCGCGCGCGGCGATGCTCGCGGCGGTGCGGCGGTCCGAGGAGGATCTCGCCGAACTCCGCCGCTGCATGGATCGCATGCGGCTTCAAGCCTCGGACTCGGCAGGCTTTGCCGATGCCGATCTTGCGCTTCACGTCGCCGTTGCACGGGCCTCCGGCAATCTGTTCATGCGCTCGATCGGCCACGTCATCGAAGCCGCTCTGCGCGCTTCGTTCCTGCTCAGCGCCCCGGTCGAGCCGGAGGACCGCGACACCGTTCTGCTCTGGCATCAGAGGATCGTCGATGCCATCGCCGCCGGGGACGCCGACGCCGCTTCCCAAGCGATCATCTTCGTCATTCACAATGGCACGCATCGCCATGAGAGCGCTGCGATCGAGACTGGGCCGGCCGAGGCGCTGCCGCCTCCGAAATCCGGAGAGAGATCGTGACCGATCTTCGCATCGCCATCGTGGGGTTCGGCAAGATCGCGCGCGACCAGCATGTCGGCGCGATCGCAGCGACACCGGGCGCGACGCTCGCGGCCATTGCCAGCCGGAACGCCTCGCTGCCGGAGCTTCCACACTTTGCCACCATCGAGGAGCTTCTGCAGAAGGGGCCGCCGATCGATGCCGTCTCGCTGTGCACCCCGCCGCAGGTGCGGCGCGCCCAGGCCGCCGCGGCGCTCGCCGCCGGCAAGCATGTCATGCTGGAGAAGCCGCCGGGCACTGGCGTTGCCGAGCTCGATCCGCTGATCGCGATGGCGGCAGAGGCCAAACGCACGCTGTTCGCGACTTGGCATTCGCGGCATGCGCCGGCGGTCGAGCCGGCGCGCGCGTGGCTGAGGGCGCGCCGGATCAAGTCCGTGCATATCAGCTGGAAGGAAGACGTTCGGGTCTGGCATCCCGGGCAGGGCTGGATCTGGGAACCGGGTGGCCTCGGCGTATTCGATCCCGGCATCAATGCGCTATCGATCCTGACCCGGATTCTGCCGAAGCCCGTGTTCGTCACCGAAGCCGAGCTGGCCTTTCCGGCCAATTGCCAGGCGCCGATCGCGGCAAACCTGACGCTGACCGACATCGAAGGTCTGCCTGTGACCGCGGAATTCGATTTCCGCCAGACCGGGCCGCAGAGCTGGGATATCGTCGTCGTCACCGATCAAGGCCGGATGACTCTGTCCAGCGGCGGCGCGCGCATGGCCGTCGATGGCGAGGTGCTCGCCGAGGCGCCGGATGCGGAATATCGCGGACTGTACCGGCGCTTCGTCGAGCTTGCGGCAACCGGTGCGAGCGACGTCGACCTCACCCCGCTCCGTCTCGTCGCCGACGCCTTCCTCCTGGGCAGGCGCACGATCGTCGAACCGTTTGTGGATTGAGCATGGCCGCACCAGGGGTCACGAGAGACGTTTTCGGAATGCTGCCGGACGGCCGCAAGGTCGAGCGCATCGCGTTGCGCGGGGAAGGCGGCTTCGAGGCCCGGATCATCACCTACGGCGCGGTGATCCAGGCGCTGATTGCGCCGGACGCCAAAGGCGAATGCGACGACGTGGTGCTCGGTCATGACGAGTTCGCCGGCTATCTCGCCGAACGAAAATTCTTCGGCGCCATGGTCGGCCGCTACGCCAACCGCATTGCCAAGGGCCGGTTCCTCCTCGACGGCGAGACGGTGCAACTCGCCGTCAACAACGGCCTCAATGCGCTGCACGGCGGCCTCGAGGGCTTCGACCGCAAGCTCTGGGAGGTTGCCGACATCAACGACGGCGTCGAGCCTGCGGTGACGCTCTCTTATGTCAGCCCGCACGGCGAAGAGAACTACCCCGGCCGGCTCGACGTCCGCCTGACCTATCGCGTCACCGGTCCGGCTGAATTGTCGCTCATCATGGAAGCGCGGACCGACCGGCCGACCATCGTCAACCTGACCAACCACAGCTTCTTCAACCTCGAGGGCGCGACGTCCGGGACGTCCGTGCTCGACCACAAGCTGACGGTCGCTGCCGGGCATTTCCTCGCCATCGATCCCAGCGCCATTCCGCTGCCGGAGCCGCCGCGCGCGGTTGCCGGCACGCCGTTCGACTTTCGCGCGCCGCGGCCGGTCGGCGAGCGTATCCGCGCGTGCGACCAGCAACTGCGAAACGGCAGGGGCTACGATCACACCTACTGCCTGGGCCGTGACGGCGAGCTTGCGCTTGCTGCCCGGCTGGAGGCGCCACGCTCTGGACGGGTCATGGAGCTGTTCACCGACCAGCCCGGACTTCAGGTCTATTCCGGCAACTATCTCGACGGCACGATTTCAGGGAAGGGCGGCAAGCTCATCCGTCAATCGGACGCCATGTGCCTGGAGCCGCACATCTGGCCCGACGCGCCGAACCGGCCGGACTTTCCGAGCCCGCGCCTTGATCCCGGCGGAGTGTATCGCCATCACTCGGTCTATCGCTTTTCAGTGAGGTCGCCATGATGGAACAAGTGCCCACGACGGTGCTCTCCGACCATCCGTGCCATCTCGGCGAGGGGCCGACTTATGACGCCACGACCGACACCGCCTGGTGGTTCGACATTCGCGAGGGCAAGCTGTTCGAGGCCGATCTGGGCAGCGGCGCAATCCGCGTCCACACGCTCGGCCGGATGGCGAGCGCGCTCGGGCGGATCGATGCCGAGCGGCAGTTGATCGTCGCGGAAGATGGCCTTTACATCCGCAAGCTCGCTGATGGTGCAATGACGCTGTTCCGTCCGCTCGAAGCGGACAATGCAGCGACGCGTTCGAACGATTGTCGCGTACATCAATCCGGCACGTTCTGGATCGGCACCATGGGCAAGAAAGCCGAGCCGAAGGCGGGCGCGATCTACGCGCTCCACCGCGGCAAGATCTCGACGCTGTTTTCCGGCATCAGCATTCCCAATTCGATCTGCTTCTCGCCCGACGGCGGCACCGGCTACTTCACCGATACGCCGCGCGCGGTGCTCTATGCCGTGCCGCTCAACCCCGCGACCGGTCTGCCGCGGGGCGAACCCGAGGTGTTGCTGCGCCACAGCGGCATCGGCGGGCTCGACGGCTCGGTGTGCGACGCCGAGGGAAGGATCTGGAATGCGTGCTGGGGCGCAAGCCGTATCGACATCTATTCTCCGCAAGGCGAGCGCCTGCGCTCGCTGAGTGTGCCGGCAAGGCAGGCGAGCTGCCCCGCCTTCGTGGGTCCCGACCTGTCGCGCCTGCTCGTCACATCCGCCTGGCAGGACATGGACGCGGCAGCCCGCGCCGCCGATCCCCAGGCCGGCTACACCTTTCTATTGGAGGCATCCGCGCGCGGCCGCGCGGAGCCGGACGTCAAGCTCGCATAGGAGACAGCGCCAGCCGACGACCACGTTCTCGCAACCACCAAGAAGCAGTCTGACACCCCAGGGAGTGAAACATGCTCAAACTGAAGACGACAGTCCTCGCGCTGGCGCTGGCCGGCGCGGCCACCATGGCCACAGGCGTCGCCGCGCTCGCCCAGAAGGCGACCGTCGGCATCGCCATGCCGACCAAATCCTCGGCGCGCTGGATCGACGACGGCAACAACATGGTCAAGGTGCTGAAGGAGCGCGGCTACAACACCGACCTGCAATATGCCGAGGACGACATTCCGAACCAGCTCTCGCAGGTCGAGAACATGGTGACCAAGGGCGTCAAGGCGCTGGTGATCGCCGCGATCGACGGCACCACGCTCTCCGACGTGCTCAAGCAGGCCAAGGCAAAAGGCATCACCGTGATCGCCTATGACCGGCTGATCCGCGGCACGCCGAATGTCGACTACTACGCGACGTTCGACAATTTCCAGGTCGGCGTGCTGCAGGCGCAGTCGATCGAGCAGGGGCTCGGCCTGAAGGAAGGCAAGGGTCCCTTCAACATCGAGCTGTTCGGCGGCTCCCCCGACGACAACAACGCCTACTTCTTCTACAACGGCGCGATGAGCGTGCTGAAGCCGTATATCGACAGCGGCAAGCTCGTCGTCGTGTCCGGCCAGATGGGCATGGACAAGGTCGCGACCCTGCGCTGGGACGGCGCCACCGCTCAGGCCCGCATGGACAATCTGCTCAGCGCCTACTACGGCAACAAGAAGCTCAATGCCGTGCTGTCGCCCTATGACGGCATCTCGATCGGCATCATCTCCTCGCTGAAGGGCGTCGGCTATGGCAGCTCCGGCCAGCCGATGCCGATCATCTCGGGCCAGGATGCCGAGGTGCCTTCGATCAAGGCGATGCTGCGGGGTGACCAGTACTCGACCATCTTCAAAGATACCCGCGACCTCGCCAAGGTCACCGCCGACATGGTCGACGCCGCGCTCGCCGGCAAGGAGGTCACCGTCAACGACACCAAGACCTACGAGAACGGCGTCAAGACCGTGCCATCCTACCTGCTCAAGCCGGTGGTGGTCTACAAGGACAATTGGGAGAAGGTGCTGGTCGACAGCGGCTACTACAAGAAGTCGCAGTTCCAGTAAGAGAGTGCTCTGTCATTCCGGGTTCGATGCTTCGCATCGCCCCGGAATGACGACGACCGGACAAGCGTTTTTCAAGGGCACGATACCATGACCGCCATGCTGGAGATGCGCAACGTCAGCAAGAGCTTTGCCGGTGTGCAGGCGCTGCGTGACGTCAACTTCTCGGTTCACGCCGGGCAGATCCATGCGCTCGTCGGCGAGAATGGTGCCGGCAAGTCGACGCTGATGAAGGTGCTGAGCGGAGTCTATCCGCACGGCAGCTACGAGGGCACCATCGTCTTCGAGGGCGAGGAGCGGCGCTTCCGCGACATCAACGATTCCGAGGCTCTCGGCATCATCATCATTCACCAGGAGTTGGCGCTGATCCCGTTGATGTCGATCGCGGAAAACATCTTCCTGTCGCATCCGCCATCGCATTTCGGCGTCATCGACCGTGACGAGGTGTACCGGCGCACGCGGGAGCTGCTCGCTCAGGTCGGCCTGAAGGAATCCCCGGATACGCTGATCACCGATCTCGGCGTCGGCAAGCAGCAGCTGGTCGAGATCGCCAAGGCGCTCTCCAAGCGGGTGCGGATGCTGATCCTGGACGAGCCGACCGCCAGCCTCAACGAGGCCGACAGCGCCGCGCTGCTCGAGCGCCTGATGGCGTTCCGGGAGCAGGGCATCAGCTCGATCCTGATCTCGCACAAGCTCAACGAGGTCGCCAAGGTCGCCGACCACATCACGGTGCTGCGCGACGGCCGCACCGTCGACAGCATCGATTGCCGTGCAGAGCCGATCCAGGAAGACCGCATCATCCGCAGCATGGTCAACCGCGATCTTGCGCATCGCTTCCCGGAGCGCAGCGCGAAAATCGGCGAGCCAGTTCTCACGGTCGAGAACTGGTCGGTCTATCACCCCATTCATCCCGACCGGCAGGTGATCAAGAACGTCGACTTCGGCGTCAGGCGAGGCGAGGTCGTGGGCATTGCCGGCCTGATGGGAGCCGGCCGCACCGAGTTCGCGATGAGCCTGTTCGGCCGCTCATGGGGCACCGCCATCAGCGGCACTCTCCGGCTCGAGGGCAGGCAGATGACGCTGCCGAACGTCGCGGCCGCGATCGACGCCGGCCTTGCCTACGTCACCGAGGACCGCAAGCAGCTGGGGCTGATCCTTGCCGACGACGTCCGCAAGAACATCACGCTCGCGAGCCTCGACCAGGTCGCGCCTCGGCGCGTGATCGACGACATCGCCGAGCTGAAGGTCGCCAGCGACTACCGCGCCCGCATGCGCATCCGCTGCTCCGACGTCTTCCAGGAGACTGGCCAGCTCTCCGGTGGCAACCAGCAGAAGGTGGTGCTGTCGAAATGGCTGATGACGGACCCCAAGGTGCTGATCCTGGACGAGCCGACCCGAGGCATCGACGTTGGGGCCAAATACGAGATTTACTGTATCATCAACGAGCTGGCGGAGGCGGGTCGCGGCGTCGTGGTGATCTCCTCGGAAATGCCCGAACTGCTCGGCATTTGCGACCGTATCTGCGTCATGAACGACGGCGCCTTCGTCGGCGAGTTCAGCGGCCGCGATGCGACGCAGGAGAAGATCATGCGCGCCATCATGCGCAACGAACGAAACATTGGGAACGCGGCGCCCGCCGCCGCGGCGATGGGAGGAATGCAGCCATGACCGACAAGACGGTATCGCTGCCCGAAGAGCGCCGGCACGGCAGTTTCATCAAGAACAATCTGCGCAATTACGGCATGCTGATGTCGCTGATCGCGATCATGCTGTTCTTCCAGGTCATGACCGGCGGCACGCTGCTGCAGCCGCTCAACCTCACCAACCTGGTGCTGCAGAACAGCTACATCGTCATCATGGCGCTCGGCATGCTGCTCGTCATCGTCACCGGGCACATCGACCTGTCGGTCGGCTCGGTCGCGGGCTTCATCGGTGCGGTCGCCGCCGTGCTGATGGTGACCTACAAGGTCGACTACACGCTCGCCTTCATCGCCTGCCTCCTGGTCGGTGCCGCCATCGGCGCCGCGCAGGGCTATTGGGTCGCCTATTTCAAGATCCCGTCCTTCATCGTTACGCTGGCGGGCATGCTGGTGTTCAAGGGCCTCGCGCTCGCGGTGTTGCAGGGCCAGTCGCTCGGCCCGTTCCCGGCGACGTTCCAGAAGCTGTCCTCCGGCTTCATTCCCGAACTGCTGCCCGAGGCCGGCACGCTGCATCCGACCTCCATGCTGATCGGGGCCGTGCTCGCGCTCGGCCTCGTCTACGCCAGCGCCAAGGGCCGCTCGCGCGAGCAGTCGCACGGCATCGAGGTCGAGCCCTATGCATTCTTCCTCGGCAAGAGCATCCTGCTCGCCTGCGCCGTGCTCTACTTCACCTATCTGATCGCCTCGCATCGCGGCCTGCCCAACGTGCTGGTGATCATGACGGCGCTGATCGCGCTCTATGGCTTCGTCACCCGCCGGACCGTGATCGGGCGGCAGATCTACGCGGTCGGCGGAAATGCGAAAGCGGCGAGCCTGTCGGGTATCAAGACCGAGCGGCTGACCTTCCTCACCTTCGTCAACATGGGGGTGCTTGCCGCGCTGGCGGGCCTCGTCTTCGCCGCCCGCCTCAACACCGCGACGCCCAAGGCGGGGCTCGGCTTCGAGCTCGACGTCATCGCCGCCTGCTTCATCGGCGGCGCCTCCGCCTATGGTGGCGTGGGGCGCGTCGGCGGCGCCGTGGTCGGCGCCATGATCATGGGCGTGATGAATAACGGCATGTCCATCCTCGGCATCGGCATCGACTATCAGCAGGTGATCAAGGGCCTGGTGCTGCTGGGGGCTGTCTGCATTGACGTCTATAATCAGCGGCGGTAACGGCATCGGCGGTCCAATAAGACGGGCAAAGGCGCAACGCGCCGTGCCCGCAGCGATGCGCACCATCGCAAGAGGTTCATTGCCATGCTGATTGCCTGCGGCGACGCGCTGGTCGATTTCGTGCCGACGCGAAGCGTCGACGGGCGTGAGGCCGTGATGCCGGCGGTCGGCGGCTCCTGCCTCAATGTTGCGATCGGCATGGCGCGGCTGGGCGCGCAGGCCGGCTTTGTCGGCGGCATCTCCACCGACCTGTTCGGACGGATGATCGCCGATCACGCCAAAGCGTCGAACGTCGACCTTGGTCTTGCCACGCGGAGCGATCACCAGACCACGCTTGCTTTCGTTCGCGTCGTTGCAGGGGAAACGCATTACGCCTTCTACGATGCCGGAACCGCGACGCGGAACTGGAGCTATCGGCGCGGGACGATTGCCTTCGCGGACGTCGAGGCCGTCCATGTCGGTTCGACCACGCTGGTCGACGCTCCCGGCGCGGCGGAGACGATGGCGCTGGTCGTCGACGCGCGGGCGTCATCGACGATCTCCTTCGATCCCAACTGTCGTCCCAACCTGGTCACGGACAAGCCGGCCTATCTCGCGCGCATGGCCGCGTTTGCCGCCGAGGCCGATCTCGTCAAGATGTCCGACGTCGATTTCGCCTACCTCTTCGGGGACGAGCCATATCCGCAGCGCGCCACGGCGCTGCTCGGGCAGGGCGCGAGCCTCGTCGTCGTCACGCGCGGCAGCGGCGGCGCGACGGCCTGGCATGCGGGAGCGGGGCAGATCGAGGTCGCCGCGCCCCGGGTCGAAGTGGCCGACACGATCGGCGCCGGCGACAGTTTTCAGGCCGCGCTGCTGTTCGCCTTGTATGAGCAGGGTCGCATGGCCCGGCAAGCCTTGACGGACATCGCCGCCGACGAGCTTCGGCGCGCGTTGTCCTTCGCCGCCGATTGCGCCGGGCTCACATGCACCCGTCCGGGCGCCGATCCGCCCTGGCGCGACGAGGTGAGTTGGAGCCCATAGCGCCACCTCACATGCGAATCGAACAAAAACTGAAAACAACCCCATGCACAGTAGCCGGGCGTAGTCGTTTCAATGGGTTGCGCGGTGCATGGGCTGATGGTCGATGCGACGTGCCGGAAATCTTGATGTCCGTGTTGGTCGCCCACTCCTTCAGATTCACTCGCTCCACATCCTGAGGGTCCGCCGTTCGAAATCATCGAAAGATGCTTTCGAGCGGAGGTGATTGTCATCAGGTTCGAAAGATTGCACAGCACTCGCGAGCTAACCGAGGGTCTCTGCATGAACCAAATCATCGAAGCCATCTTGGAACGGCGCACCACCGTTCTGTTCGATCCGGCACACCGGCTCGAAGATGCGGAAATAAGCGAGCTTGTGCGCTTGGCAACGAGAGCGCCTACCGCGTTCAATTTGCAGAACTGGCGCTTTATCGCCGTTCGTACGCCGGATTCAAAAGCACGTCTGCGCGCAGTCGCTTGGGACCAAGCGAAGATCACCGAATCAGCGGTCACATTCATCATCTGCGGTCAGATTGCTGATCACAGAAGGGTCCCGGAAATGCTGCTGCCGGCGGTCGAAGCCGGTATCATGCCCGCCACGATGGTTGGCGGTTGGGAAGCAGGAGCCAAAAGCCTCTATCACGAGCAAGCACAACGTGGTCGAGACGAGGCGGTTCGGACGGCGACGTTTGGAGCGGGCCACCTGATCTTCGCGGCGCACGCCATGGGCCTGGGCGCGGGGCCAATGATCGGCTTTGACGCCGATGCGGTCGCTCGCGAGTTTGGTTTGGCTCAGGACGAGATCCCGGTCGTGCTTGTCTCCGTCGGGAAAGGCACCCCCGAGAATTGGCCGCAGAAGCCGCGCCGCCCGCTTTCCGATGTGCTGACCTTGGTCTGATGTGGAACGGGCGGGCGGCTTGGGCGCGTTAGCCGAGGTCCGCGAACGATTCCGCCAAGAAATCCACGAGCAGCGCCGCGCGGCGGCTCGGCCGACCAGGTGGCTGTACCGCAAACAAGTCAATCTGACCTGCGGCGTATTCGTCCAATGCAGTTTCGAGCCTTCCGGCCTGAATGTCCTCCACGATATCCCATTGATTCTTGACGATGACCCCAAAGCCTTCAATCGCCCATTGTCGCAGCACATCGCCGTCGCTGGTCTGCCGATTTCCCTTCACCTTGACGTTGAACACCCGGTCGCCTTCCCGGAAGGGCCAAGGTGAGAGTGGCGCTCCGGGCCGTGCCAATATCATGCAGTTGTGGCTCAGGAGGTCCTGCGGATGGGAAGGCCTTCCCGCTCGCGCCCAGTATTGCGGGGAGGCGCACACAAGACGCTTGCCCCGCACCAGGAGGCGGGCACGGTAGGATGAGTCGGGAAGCGGTCCACTGCGGATCGCGACATCTATACGCTCCTCGAGAAGATCCACGGCGTTGTCGCTCAGCAACAGAGTGAGGTTGACGCCCGCGTAGCGAGTGAGGAAGGCGTCGAGCAATGGACGCAGTTTGACGCGTCCAAAATCGTTGGAAGCCGTGATGCGAATTGAGCCGACAAGTGGCCCGTTCTCCCTAAGACCAGTCGTCGCCGAGTCCCATGCAGAAACTATCCGGCGGGCTTCTTCCAGCAGCGCCTCGCCCTCCGGCGTAAAAGTCAGTCGCCGCGTAGATCGCGTCATCAAGCGTGCGCCGGTTTCCTGCTCCAACTGATTGATAGCAACCGCAACCGTCGACGTGGCGATCGTGCGTTGCCGCGCCACGGCCGAGAAGGTGCCCGTCTCCGAAACATCAATCAGCATGCGGAGCGCGTCGATTCGATCCATCGTCTTTCCCGATCAAGAGGTAAGTCCTGCATACAATCCGAACTCCAGAGATCTGATTCCGGAGATTATAGGACTGGGACAGCCGAGCCAGAACGGTTCTACCGTCAACCGGCCCTGCCGGCGCAGGAAACCTGCAATCCGCAACCGCCTTCGAGGTTCCGGCTCCTTAAGGATGGATCGGCCTCGGGAAAACCGACCTGGACATCGCCTGTCCCAGCTACGAGTCAGCTGGATCCCCGAGTCATCGAAGAGCCAGGCGCGCTCTCGAACACTTTCGTGATATGCAAGATGGCGCTGGGCCGCGCAGGTTCTCTATGGCCGATACTGACTGGTCATCTTCAAGTAGATGATCTCGAGCTCTTTCTCGAGATACTCGAGCTGGTTCGCGCGGAAACACACAGTGTGCGGCTTCCGAAGATGACGATCCAGATGATCTTCGGAAGTCCAGCTCTCATAGTACACGAACAAGTTGGGGTCTTCTTTACCTCTGTGGAGATGATATTCCTCGCAGCCCTCATCCTGCCGGCTCTTCTCCACCAAATCCAGGCAGACCCGTTCGAACTGCTGTGCTTTCTCAGGCTTCGCTTTCATGACGACGACAAGCGTGATCCCTGGATTCATGTCGATCCCTCCCTAGGATGGCGGCAATGCGTTTTTCTCGCGCAGCCGATGGTATCCAGTCAACGACGCACACGTACGAGAAAGTCGTAAGGTCTTTTCGACAATGCGCCATGCTTTCATGTCGGATGAGGCTCACGGTCCGCCAAAAGGAGGTCTTTCGAGAAGCTCGAAAAGTCTTATCGATGCTGAAACAATTATCATCTCACGGGTCGAGGCGTATGCCGTTCTCCCGGTAAAACCGGGAGATGCTCGAATGCTATTGGATTTCATGGGCCGCAAGGCGCTGGTCACCGGCTCTACAGTTGGCATTGGCTTTGCCACAGCAAAGCGCCTTGCCGACGCCGGTGCGACGGTCGTGATCAACGGGCGAACCGAGGCAAGCGTCAAGAATGCGATCACTAAACTCGGTGGCGGTAAAAGATCTGGCTTCGTGGGCGATTTGAGCACCAAGGCCGGATGCGATGAATTGGTTGCAGAACATGCATCGTTCGACATCTTGATCAACAACTTGGGCATCTTCGGACCGCAAGACTATTTCGAGACGCCCGATTCCGAATGGGATCGGTTCTTCCAAACGAACGTCATGTCGGGTGTGAGGCTGTCGCGAGCCTATGCTCCGGCGATGGTCAAGCGCGGATGGGGGCGCATCGTCTTCGTGTCATCGGAATCGTCGCTGAACATTCCCTCCGACATGATCCATTATGGTTTTACCAAGACGGCTCAGCTTGCCGTATCGAGGGGGTTGGCTAAGCGATTGGCGGGCACCGGTGTGACGGTGAACGCGGTCCTGCCCGGACCCACGCTTTCCGAGGGTGTGGCCGAGATGCTCAAGGAAGCCACAGCGAAGAGCGGCAATTCGCTGGAAAAGGTAGCCGCCGACTTCGTCAGGCAGCACAGGGGATCATCCATCATTCAGCGCGCAGCTTCGGTCGAGGAAGTCGCGAACATGATCGTCTATGTCAGCTCCGCTGAAGCCTCAGCTACGACAGGCGCTGCTCTGAGGGTCGACGGCGGCGTCGTAGATACGATCGTCTAGCGTACGAATGTGCCGAGGAGGGCCTGTCGACAAATTCGTTGCCTGTTCGTACCGATAGGGAGCACGTTGTCCTGCCGAAATCAAGACAGAGCGAACGTCCGAGACGCGAAGCACTGCGGCCCAACTACGGAAGTCCCTTTGTCATCGTAAAGGGATTGAACCCGCGTTCCGCGAGGGCAGCCCAGGAAGCTGCGCCAAGATGTGACAACCGGAAATAGTTCCGCGGCTTGGTCGGGTCGGTGTCCAACACGAACCCCGTCGGTAAGGCGCGGACACTCGTGGCATAGAACCCCCCATCGGGCGACCTCTGGGTTCTGACGACAGCAATGAGCGATTCTGCCTTCTCATGCTTGCCGAGCAATTTCATCAGGAGAGCGAATTGGGCGGTCCCTTCGGTCCACACACCGTCCCGGTCTTCACCGTAGGAAAAGCCTCCGCCTACACTCATTCGCTGTTCGGCGGTCGTGATTGCGGATGCAAATCTGTCGGCCGCTCCGTGAAGCGCCGTTAAGGGCCAGATCTGGGCATCGAGCGCCAAGATCGGATTACGCGTGACACCGTCTTCGGCGGTCCCCGCGGCGAAACATGCGCACCCAGAATCCCACATCGAATTGACGAATCGTTCGGCCATTGCTGCATTACCGCGCCAGCGTGCATCGCCTGTACGGATCGCGAGAAGGCCAAACGCGGCGGCGAGGTCAGTACTGTGTTCAGTCGATTTCCACGTCCGCACGTCCGGCATCGGTTCGTGCCCGAACGTACCACCCGTAAAACCGCCGGCACCGCGCGTATCGGCCCATTGCGCGACCCATGCGCCGAGCCGTGCGGCACCATCGCGGAACCGCGAGCCGGTGTTGACGTCATCGAGCGACAGCAACGCCAGCATGGCCCATGCCACGTTACCGACATCGCTGCCCACCTGATATCGGTCCTCCAGCCATCTGTTCTGAGTATTGTCCCACCACCCTGGAAGTTTGACGGGGCCGTTCACCACTGCACCAGCGGCGTAAGCGTTCCTGAGGCGGCCATCATGCCAGATGCGGTCGTTGTCGATGGCCCAGAGAATCGCCGAGCCAATTCGATCCGCTTTGTCCCGCTCGCCGCAACCGACCAATGCGATTGCGGCTACCGCATTGTCGTAGAGGTAGGCTGCGGCATGGAGAGGACCCGATCGGACGGTCGGATAGCTTGGCAGGAACAGTGGCCCAGATGGTGATGACCTGTCGATGAGGCCAGCGAGGTATCCGCACGCTGACGCTTCCGGTGCTGCTTGAGCCAGGAGTGGAGGGGTGCCCATCATGATTGTGAAGGTCGCTACGATCCGTGCGAAGGTTGCTGTTCGCCCCACTTGCTGTTCTCCGGGTGGACGATGGTCCTATTTATGCCCAGCGGGCGATGTGTTGAAGTGGCCGATCTGTGAAGTTGCGCCTCGTCTGCCGGAAGCGTCGCCGGTCACTGAAAAGTTGTGGTAGCCACGCAGTTATTGCCAAAAAGAAAGGGCCAGCGTGTAGCTGACCCCTTCTGCACCACTGCAGCGGTAAAGAAAGCGCTCACTTCTTGCACTTCTTGGCCGACTCTTTGTCTGCATACGGTCCACAGTTGTAGGCGTTGTTCAGTTCGTCCATCGTCTGCGGCCAGCTATCCATGGAGCCCGCCCGGGCGCCACCCTGGGTCGTGCCGACGTTCTTCACCTGCCGGGAATGACGTGGGTCTGCTTGTGCATCAACCGCGAAAGATGCGGAGAGAAGACCGGCTGTAAGAAGGCCGACGATCAGCGTCTTGGTAATCATGGTTTCGTCCTTTTGGAGTTTGAGTTCAGTACCCCTTGGTGGCTACGCCAAGCGGACGCGTTCAGGATCAGCGCTCGGTGAGCGCCCTGGACGATGATGTTTCGTGACTACCGTCACGTAAGGACGAGAGGGGTGACGAGATCACGAGAGAGGTCTTGGCGATCTCGGAATTGTGAAGTGTTCGGCAGAGACGCGTCGTGATCTGCGATATTCATCTGCGAGCTCCGCTGGAAGCACCGGTGATGGGTTTGAATACCGCTGTCACTTAGGGGCCTTGAACGTTTGGAACGCTCATGCGTTAACTCCATGCGTGACTCGGCGGATGACGGCGATGCGCCGTCCGCCATGACGATGCGCCCACGGAGTTCGGCTCTTGCTCAGACTTTACAGGTGGCCGTCCGGCGACTGGCACGGCATCGCCGAAATGCCCTCGCAGATCATCTGGGCCGACCTGCTCAACGCCACCGAGGATGAAAAGCAGTTTGTCGAGCGACAGCTCGGCATTCGCATTCCCTCCGAAGACTCGCTCAGCGAGATCGAGGCGTCGAGCCGCCTGATCTTCGACCACGGCACCCTCTATCTCAGCTCTCCCGCGGTCCGGGTCAACGAGGCGGGCGAGGCGGAGATCACGCCGGTGGGGTTCGTGATCGGTCCGCACGTGCTGGTGACGGTGCGCTTTGCAGAGCTGCCGATCTTCGACGACACCGGCAAGCGCGTAGGCTCCGACGACAGCCTGGAGAACGGCATGTGCGTGTTCACCAGCCTGCTCGAGGCCATGATCGATCGGGGCGCCGACGTGCTGGAGCATCTCGGCGCCAAGGTCGATGAACTCTCGCGGAGTGTTTTCCGGGGCGGCTTGATGCGCACCGGGCGCTCGGTGCGTTCCAGCCGGAGGATGCGGGAGGCGCTGGAGACCATCGGCGAACTGGCCGACCGGCTCGCCAAGGCGCGCGATGTCCTGCTCGGGGTGGGCCGTATCGCCTCGTTTGCCGGTGATGTCGGCAGCGAATGGATCACGGCTTCGTCGAAGAAGCGCCTCGAAGCCGTGTCGAAGGACGTCGTCTCGCTCAGCGACTACGAGACGCGATTGTCGGACAAGATCCAGCTGCTGCTCGATGCCGTGCTCGGCTTCGTCAACATCCAGCAGAACGAGCTGTTCAAGATCCTGACCATCGTGTCGGTCGTCGGCGTGCCGCCGACCATCCTGGTCGGCATCTGGGGCATGAACTTCAAGCACATGCCCGAGCTGGACTGGACCTTCGGCTATCCGCTGGCGTGGCTCGCGGTCATCGCCAGCGGGGTGCTGCCGCTGATCTGGTTCAAGCGGCGCGGCTGGCTCGATTGATGGCGGCGGCGCACCGTTTGCACGATGCGCCGCTGCCTGATCATGCGGCCTTGGCGTCGGCTTTTGCGATCCAGTCGCGGGCCAGCGTCACGTCGGCTTGCGATAGCTGGTGACCCGCCGGCAGGACCTTGTGGGTCACTTTCGCACCTGCGTCCGACAACAACGCAGCCAGCTTCGCCGAATTGCTCGCGGGCACGATCGGATCGGCCTGGCCGGAGAGCAGCAGCACCGGCTTGCCGCCGAGCGCCACCTTGGGGGGATCCGACAGCGGCACCATCGCCCGCAGCAGGATCGCACCCGCAAGCGCCTTCGGCTTCAGCAACAACAGCGCCGCCGCGATGTTGGCGCCGTTGGAGAAGCCGACCGCGACCGGCGCGGCGAGCCCGTAGCGCTGCCGGGCCTCGCCGACGAACTCGCCGAGCTCATGCGCGCGGCGGGCTACGTCCTCCTCGTCGAACACGCCCTCGGCGAGGCGGCGGAAGAAGCGCGGCATGCCGTGCTCGAGCACGCGGCCGCGCGGCGAGAGCAGGGCGGAGCCCGGCGAGATCATCTTGCCGAGCCCGAGCAGGTCGTTCTCGTCACCTCCGGTGCCGTGCAACAGCAGGAGAGGCGGGGAGCCCGCGCTGGCGGCGGGCTCGAAACGATGGATGAAGGCAGCTTCGGTCATGACGCGGTCTCTTCCAGGTTCGGCAGCACGCCCTCGATCTGCTTGCGATGCTGCTCGAGGAAAGCGGGCAGCTTGAGGTCGCGGCCCAGGCTCGCGACGGGCTCGTCGACGGCGAAGCCGGGGATGTCGGTCGCGATCTCGAACAGCACGCCGCCAGGCTCGCGGAAATAGATCGAGCGGAAGTAGTTGCGGTCGCGCTGCTCGGTCGGGTGCAGGCCGTGATTGCTCACGAGCTTTTGCGCCATCTTGCCCTGCTCGGCATCGTCAGCCGCGCGGAAGGCGATGTGGTGCACCGAGCCGCCGCCCTGATGTCCCCGCAGGAAGCCCTTGGCCTCGTAGATGTCGACCACGCTGCCCTCGGCATCGCCTGGCGCCTTGAAGCGGATCACCGAGCCTTCGCGTCCCGTCTCCTTGAAGCCGAACACGTCAGTGAGAACGGCGGCCGTCTTCGTTGCGCTGTCGAGCAGCAAGGTCACGCCGTGAAAGCCGCGGATCGCATGCTCGGCCGGCACGTCGCCATTGCTCCAGCCGGGCTCGTTCTCGGCGCCGGGGACGCCGACCAGCGCGAGCGCCATGCCGTCAGGGTCGGTAAACGGCAGCACGGACTCGCCGAAGCGCTTCTCCAGAGCTTCGTATGCAATGCCCTTCTCGGTGAAGCGCTGCGTCCAGTAGCCGAGCGAGCGCTGCGGCACGCGGAAGGCGGTCTGATGAGTCTCGCCGACGCCGCGGCGTCCGGCCGAGACGCCAGCCCAGGGGAAGAAGGTCAGGATGGTGCCGGGGCGGCCCGTCTCGTCGCCATAATAGAAGTGATAGGTGCCGGGATCGTCGAAATTCACCGTCTTCTTGACGAAGCGCAGGCCGAGGTCCCGCGTGTAGAAGCCGAAATTGCGGATGGGATCGCCGGCAATCGCGGTGACATGGTGCAGTCCAGACATGGTCGTCCTCCAAGATTCGGGGAGCGGTCTTGCTCTGGGCGGAAATATCGTTCGGCTTTGGATTGGAGACAATCCGTGCAAATATGACGGCTATGTCTACGATTTGGAAACAATCGGCGGGGCGGCTCCTTGGATAAGCTCGGCAGCCTCCGGGCCTTCGTGAAGGTGGTGGAAAGCGGCAGCTTCGCCGAGGCCGGCCGGCAGCTGCGGCTGTCACGCTCGGCGATCAGTAAATACATCGCCGACCTCGAGGAGAGCCTCGGCGTCCAGCTGCTGAACCGGACCACGCGGCACGCCAGCCCGACCGAGAACGGCCAGCGCTATTTCGAGCGCGCGGTCGTGATCCTGTCCGAGGTCGAGGCCGCCGACCAGGCGGTGAGCCAGGCCCAGTCGGCGCCGCGCGGGCTGCTCCGCGTCAACGCGCCGATGTCGTTCGGCACGATGCGGCTCGGGCCGGTGCTGGCCGATTTCATGGCGCGCTACGGCGAGCTTCAGCTCCAGATCGTGCTGAGCGACGACCTGCTCGATCCCGTGCAGGACGGCTTCGACGTGACCTTGCGGATCGCGGAGCTGGAATCCTCCAGCCTGATCGCGCGCAAGATCATGCCGGTGGCCCGCATGATCTGCGCCTCTCCGGATTATCTCGTCCGGCACGGCACGCCAAAGCATCCGCAGGATTTGCGCGAGCATGCTTCCCTGACCTACGGCTTCCTGCTCACGGGCAATCAGTGGAAGCTCACCGGCAGAGATGGCGATCACTGGATCCAGCCGGCCTGGTCACTCTGCGTCAACAATGCCGAAGTGCTGCGCGACGTCGCCATCAAGGGCAGGGGGCTGGCGCTGCTGCCGGAGTTCATCGCCGCTGATGCTTTGCGGAAGGGCGAGCTGCGAACGGTGCTGGACGCCTATTCCGCGCCGCCGCTGGCGCTCTATGCCGTGTATCCGCCGACGCGACACCTGTCGGTGAAGGTGCGGCTGTTCATCGATTTTCTGGTGGAGCGGTTCGGGCGGGACGAGGTCGCCTAGCGCCGCAGCGTGAACGCGTCCGCGCCGCGTCGGTGCTCCCATTTCGCCTGCTCGAGCTCGGGCTGGTCGCACTCGGTCTCGGGATAGCCGATGCAGAGATAGGCGATGAACTTCCAGCTGTCGGGCACGTCGAGAACGGCGTGCATGCGCACAGGGTTCAGGATCGATACCCAGCCGAGGCCGATGCCTTCGGCGCGTGCGGCGAGCCACATCGCGGTGATAGCGGCGACCACGGAATATTCCGTCGTTTCAGGCATGGTCGCGCGGCCGAGGCCGTGGCCGATGTCGCTGGCCTTGTCGGCGAACACGGCGAGATGGGCGGGCGCCTGTTCGAGGCCGGACAGCTTCAGCGTGGCATAGCGCGCCGCGCGCTCGCCGGAATAGCTATTGAAGGCGTCGGCGTTGCACGCCTTGAAATCCTCGATCACCGCCCGGCGCCGTGCGCCGTCATCGACGATCACGAAGCGCCAGGGCTGGCTGAGGCCCACCGAAGGCGAGAGGCAGGCGGTCTCGATCAGGCGATCGATCGCGCCTTGCGGCAAGGGATCGCTGCGGAAGCGGCGCACGTCGCGGCGCCACACGAACAGCTCGCGCAGGTGCTGGCGGAAGGTGTCGTCGAATTCGACCATGAGGTCATCGCCCCATCTGGAAGGACGCCGCCACCAGCAGGATCAGGATCTCGCCTGTCTGCTCGAACGCGCCCAGAATGTCGCCGGTCTGCCCGCCGATCTGGCGGATGGCGAGCCGCGCCAGCAGCAGGCCGGCGAGCGACAGCAGGATCAGGCCGACCAGCGCCTTGCCCGGCCCCAACGTCAGGGCAAGCGCGAGCGTTCCAAGCGCGAAGGCGATCGCCCCGCTGCGGCCGGGCGGCGATCCGGCTTCGGCAGAGAGGCCATCGGGCCGCGCGGGCGGCACCAGCGACATGAAGGCCGGCACGCCGGCGCGGGAAGCGGCATGCGCAGCGCACAGCGCGAGCATCACCGCCCAGGGATCGGCGATCGCTGCGAGCGCGCTCCAGCGCAGGCCGAACGACAGGATGAGCGCGCAAGCACCATAAGTCCCGATCCGGCTGTCGCGCATGATCTCGAGCCTGCGTTCGCGCGTGCGGCCGCCGCCGAGCCCGTCGGCGGTATCGGCCAGCCCGTCCTCGTGCAGCGCGCCGGTGATCAGCGCAGTCGCGGCCAGCGCGAGCAGGGCGGCCAAGCTCGGCGCCAGTCCGAACCGGCTGGCGATGGTGTAGACCAGCGCGCCGGCAAGTCCCACCAGCAGTCCCGCGACAGGCAGCGCCCAGGTCGCGCGCGCGATCGCGCCGTCGTCTGCGGGCTTCTGCGAAGCAACGGGAACGATCGTGACGAAGGAGACCGCCATCCGGAGATCTGCGACGATGTCCTTGAGACGCTCGGCGCGCGGCGTCATTTCAATTTCATCGGCAGGCCGGCGACGACGAACTCGACCTCGTCGGCAGCAGCCGCAATGGTCTGGTTCATGATCCCCGCGGCATCGCGAAAGCTGCGCGCCAGCGCATTGTCGGGCACGATGCCGAGCCCGACCTCGTTGGTGACGAGGACGACGGGGCTCTCGAGCTCGAGCAGGGCGGCGGCAAGCGCGTTCACCTCGCGCTCCCAGTCGCGCTCGGCATGCATCAGGTTGGAGAGCCAGAGCGTCAAACAGTCCACCAGCCGTGCGCCGGTGCCATCGGTTGCGACCAGCACCTGCACCAGATCGAGCGGGACTTCGCGTTCGACCCAGTCCGTTCCACGGCGAGCGCGATGCTTGGCAATGCGTTCCGCCATTTCGCCGTCGAGCGCCTCGGCCGTCGCGATATAGACAGGCCGGCCCGCAAAGGCCCGCACGCGCTTTTCCGCGCGGGTGCTCTTGCCCGATCGTGCTCCGCCCGTGATCAAGATGACGGCCATGAAAGTCTCCTCGAGGGCCTGACTAATCACCAAACGGGGCCAAAGACAAAGGTGAAATCAGCCGGTGAGGGGCTTGCGCTCCGGCCTCGCTTTCCGCAACAGGGGCGGGACAGGAGACTGGGCGTGAGCTTTGCGGGTGCGATGGTGGTGGCGATGGCGGTGGATGCCTTTCTCGGCTGGCCGTCGTGGCTGTTCGCGCGGGTCGGCCATCCCGTCACGTGGGTTGGCTGGCTGATCGGCGCTCTCGACGCCGCCTGGAATCGCGCCTCCGATCCGCCGGCCTTGCGCCGGGCTGCCGGCGTCGCCGGTGCGGCCGCGGTGATCGCGCTCTCCGTGGCGCTCGGCTGGATCGTTCAGTCGGCGCTGCCGTCGGGTTGGGTCCAGATCGTGCTGATCGGAATTTTGGCCTGGCCGCTGGTCGCGCTGCGCTCGCTGCATGATCATGTGGCCGCCGTCGCCACGCCCTTGCAGGCCGGCGACATCGCTGCGGCGCGCGAAGCGGTCTCGCACATCGTCGGCCGTGATCCCGCGGCGCTCGACGAAGCCGGTATCGCACGCGCGGCGATCGAGAGCCTCGCGGAAAACGCATCAGACGGTATAGGGGCCCCCGTGTTCTGGGGCGCGCTGCTCGGCCTGCCGGGGATCCTCGGCTACAAGGCCATCAACACGCTGGACTCCATGATCGGCCATCGCAGCGAGCGGCATGAGGCCTTCGGCTGGGCCGCGGCGCGCATCGACGATGTCGCCAATTTCATTCCGGCACGCCTGAGCGGATTTCTGTTCGTGATGCTGGCGCCGCGACGGTCGGACGCGCTGGCGTGCATGACGCGCGATGCGCGGCGGCATCGCTCCCCGAATGCCGGCTGGCCGGAAGCCGCGATGGCCGGCGGGCTCGGCGTGCGGCTCAGCGGGCCGCGCATCTATCACGGCACCGTCACGAGCGAGCCCTGGCTCAACGAGGGCGCACGCGATCCGCGCGCTGGCGATATCATCGAGGCGCTGACTGTCTATCGCCGTGCCATGCTGCTGGTCGCGGGCGTGCTTGCGATCCTGGCCTTCGCGTGAAACAACGGGGCATGCGCGACCACGGTGGAAATCTCGATCTGGCCCAACGGCGTTTCGGCGGACGCGCTGAAGACTGGATCGATCTGTCCACCGGGATCAATCGCGTGCCTTATCCCGTCGGCGAGGTGGGCGCGCGCGCGTGGAGTGCGCTGCCGTCGCGCGCCGAGATCGAAGCCCTGCATCAGGCCGCAGGGCACGCGTACCGCACGCGCGCGCCGATCGTCGCGCTCGGCGGTGCCCAGGCTGCGATCCAATTGCTGCCCCAACTCGCGCCGCCCGGTCGCGCGCGCATTCTCGCGCCGACCTACAATGAATATGCCGGCGTCCTGTCTGCCGCAGGCTGGGAGGTGCAGGAGGTCGGAGATTTCGGCGCGCTCGAAGGCGCGGATCTCGCCGTCGTTGTCAATCCCAACAATCCGGATGGCCGGCGTTCGGCGCCACAGGATTTGTTGGCGCTGCTGCCACGCGTCGGCCGTCTCGTCATCGACGAGAGCTTTGCCGATGCCGTTCCAGCATTGTCGCTCGCACCCGAGGCGGATCGGCCGGGACTGCTGATCCTGCGCTCGTTCGGGAAGTTCTTCGGCCTTGCCGGCCTTCGGCTCGGCTTCGCGATCGGACACGCCGGCGACATCGAAAGGCTTGCCGCGACCTCGGGCCCATGGCCCATCTCGGGCGCAGCGATTGCAATCGGCTGCCGCGCCTTGCGCGACGAGGCCTGGGCCGAGGCCACTTCCGCCCGGCTTGCGCGCGATTGTGTCCGGCTCGACGGGATGGCGCAGGCGCAAGGGTGGGGGCTCATCGGCGGCGCGTCACTGTTTCGTCTCTACCAGACGCCGGATGCACTCGCTGCGCAGGAGATGCTCGCGCGCAGTCACATCTGGTCGCGCGTGTTCGCGCAAGAGCCGACATGGCTGCGCCTCGGCCTTCCCGGCAGCGAAGCCGAATGGACACGCCTTGCGAAGGTCCTGGAGCCCGGTGGTCATGAGCTCGATCGTCGCCACGACGGAGGTGCGCTCCCTCTCTCGCTTGCGGGAGAGGGTGTTTCCGCAACGGGACAATCCCCAAGAGGAGAAAGCCCTCACCCGGCGCTTCGCGCCGACCTCTCCCGCAAGCGGGAGAGGTGACGAGCCCCGTCCATCCGTTCAACCTGCAGCCATTCCACTCTAGCGCGCTAGCGCGAGCAAGCCTTCGACGTCGAGGTGCGTCTCGATGTGATCGGCCAACGCCTCGAGCGCGCTTTCGACCCTGTCGTGATAGGGCTCGTCGCCTGCAGGAATGTCGAGCCTGGCGAGGTATGCCTTGCGGAAATCGTCCGACGTGAACAGGCCGTGCAGATAGCTGCCCTGCACGCGGCCGTCGCCCGAGACCGCACCCTCCGGCTCCCCATTCACCTTCGCAAAGGGCCGCGCACGATCCGGGCCATCGGTGCGGCCGATATGGATCTCGTAGGCTTCGATCGGCTGCTCGGTGGCGGCGTGCACGGCCGCAACGCGCGTCAGCGTCTTCTGCGGGCTCATCACCGTCGCCACGTCCAGCAGCCCGAGGCCCGGCGTATCGCCGGCAGGGCCCTCGATTCCGTCGGGATCAGCAACGCTGCGGCCGAGCATCTGATAGCCGCCGCAGAGGCCGAGCACGTGGCCGCCCCTGCGCTGGTGCGCGAGCAGATCGATGTCCCAGCCCTGCGCGCGCAGGAAGGCGAGATCGCCGCGGGTGGATTTCGACCCGGGGATGATGACGAGGCGCACGTCGCCCGGAATCGCTTCGCCCGGACGCACCATCACGAGGTCGACGCCGGGCTCAAGCTTGAGCGGATCGAGATCGTCGAAATTGGCGATCCGCGACAGCGCGAGGCACGCGATCTTGCACTGGCCCGGCTTGCGCGCGTCGCGCAGGCCGAGCGCGTCCTCGGCCGGCAGCTCGCCGGCGCGCGGAAACCAGGGCAGCACGCCGAGGCCTCGCCATGCGGTCTTTTGCTCGATCAGCCCGTAGCCGTCGTCGAACAGCGTGGGATCGCCGCGGAACTTGTTGATGACGAAGCCGGAGATCATCGCGGCATCCTCAGGATCGATCACCGTCTTGATGCCGACCAGCTGGGCGATGACGCCGCCGCGGTCGATGTCGCCGACCAGCACGACCGGCACGTCCGCTTTGCGGGCAAAGCCCATATTGGCGATGTCGGCTTTGCGCAGGTTCACCTCGGCCGGGCTACCGGCCCCTTCGACGAGCACGAGATCGGCGCGCGCCTTCAGCCGCTCGAAACTCTCGAGCACCGCGCCCATCAGCGACGGCTTCATCGCCGCGTAGTCGCGCGCGCGTACGGTCGCGATGCGCTTGCCGTGGACCACGACTTGCGCGCCGACATCGGTCTCGGGCTTGAGCAGCACCGGGTTCATGTCGGTGTGCGGCTCGACCCCGGCGGCGAGCGCCTGCAGCGCCTGCGCACGGCCGATCTCGCCGCCATCGACGGTTACCGCCGCGTTGTTCGACATGTTCTGCGGCTTGAACGGGAGCACGCGCAAGTCCCGTCGCGTGAAGGCGCGCGCAAGGCCGGCGACGATGAGCGATTTGCCCACGTCCGAGCCGGCTCCCTGAATCATCAGCGCGCGTGCCATGGTGACTTCAGAACTCGACGCCGGCCTGTGCCTTGATGCCGGAGCGGAACGGATGCTTGACCAGCGTCATCTCGGTGACGAGGTCGGCGATCTCGATCAGCTCGTCCTTGGCATTGCGGCCGGTGAGCACGACATGAGTCATTTCGGGCTTCTGCGTGGTCAGGAACTCGACCACCTCAGCGATGTCGAGATAGTCGTAGCGCAGCGCGATGTTGATCTCGTCGAGCACGACCATCCGCAGCCGCTCGTCGAGGATCAGCTCCTTGGCTTTCTCCCAGCCGGCGCGCGCGGCCGCAATGTCGCGGGCACGGTCCTGTGTCTCCCAGGTGAAACCTTCGCCCATCGCGTGGAACTGGCAGAGATCGCCGAAATGGCCGGTGAGCAGGCGCCGTTCGCCGGTGTCCCAGGCGCCCTTGATGAACTGCACGACCGCGCAAGGGAAGCCGTGCGCGACGCAGCGAACGATCATGCCGAACGCCGAGGAAGATTTCCCTTTGCCGGCGCCGGTGTGAACGATGACGAGGCCTTTTTCGCCGCTTTTGGTCGCCATGATCTTGTCGCGGGCGGCCTTCTTCTTCGCCATTTTGGCGGCGTGGCGGGCGTCGGTTTCCTCGGCTGTTTGAGTCTCCGGTTCAGGCGTCATCTGTCCTGGTCCTTCGGCTTGACAAGTGGCGGCCACCGGCAAATGGTGGCCTAGCGTTGGTTCCTGTCCTATGACAGGCGAAGAGGGAATGCGATAGGGGCCGAATCAGCAGGATTTGGCTCCAAAATGCAGCCGCCCCCGCGACCGTGACCGGAGAGATGCCCGAAGCCACTGAGTCCCGAAAGGGAATCGGGAAGGCGGGGATCGAAGGGCCAAACCCTACTCCGCAAGCCGGGAGACCTGCCAGCGCGGACGATTTTGACCGGCGGACGGGGTGTTCCGCGACGGGGAAACGGACCTTCAACAACGGTCCGTGCGCCTCTTCGCCTCCCGTTGTTACTTCAGGAAGAGGCGATGACCGTCACACTTCACGTCTGCATCACCTGCCGCGCCGGCCAGACGCTTGGCGAGGGCGAAACGACACCCGGCAAGCGCCTGCATGGCGCGATCCTCGACGCGGGCGTGCCCGAGGGTGTCGATGTGGTTCCCGTCGAGTGCCTGTCGGCCTGCAGCCAGGGCTGCTCGGTCGCGCTCAGCGCGCCGGGCCGCTGGTCGTATGTTTATGGCCGCCTGTCGGAGACGAATGCGCGCGACGTGGTCGCAGGCGCCGCGGCGTATGCGGCGGCACCCGACGGGCTCGTGCCCTGGCGCAGCCGCCCCGAGATCTTCCGCAAGCAGTCGCTTGCCCGCATTCCCCCCATTCCCGTCGTGCCGGAGGCTGCCGAATGAATTCGCTCGCAAAGGTTCCGGTCACGGTCGTCACCGGCTTCCTCGGTTCCGGCAAGACCACGCTGATCCAGCATCTGCTCGCCAATCCCGGCGGCAAGAAGCTCGCCGTGCTCGTGAACGAGTTCGGCAGCGAAGGCGTCGACGGCGAGATCCTCAAATCCTGCGCGGACGCCAACTGCCCGGAGGAGAACATCGTCGAGCTCGCCAATGGCTGCATCTGCTGCACCGTCGCCGACGATTTCATTCCGACCATGGAGCAACTCCTGGCGCGCCCGGTGCGGCCCGATCACATCCTGATCGAGACCTCGGGCCTGGCGCTGCCGAAGCCGCTGCTGAAGGCGTTCGACTGGCCGGAGATCCGTTCGCGCATCACCGTCGACGGCGTGATCGCGCTGGCCGATGCAGAGGCCGTCGCGGCCGGTCGCTTCGCGCCGGATCCGGCTGCGGTCGAAGCGCAGCGCGCCGCCGACGAGAACCTCGATCACGAGACGCCGCTGTCGGAAGTGTTCGAGGACCAGATCGCCTGTGCCGACATCGTGCTGCTGACGAAAGCGGATCTGGCCGGCAGCGCTGGGATCGAAGCCGCCAAGGCCGCGATCACCGCCGAGATGCCGCGCCGCGTCCCGATGCTTCCCGTCACCGACGGAGCGATCGACGCACGCGTCATTCTCGGCCTCGGCGCCGCCGCGGAGAACGATCTAGCGGCGCGTCCCTCGCATCATGACGGCGAGGAGGAGCACGAGCACGATGATTTCGCCTCCGTCGTGATCGATCTTCCGGAGGTCGCCGACATCGATGCGCTGGTCGCATCGGTCCAGAAGCTGGCGCGCGAGCAGAACGTGCTGCGCGCCAAGGGCTATATCGCCGTCGCCGGCAAACCGATGCGCCTGTTGCTGCAGGCGGTCGGCGAGCGCGTCCGCCACCAGTTCGACAAGCCCTGGGGCGCGGGTCACAGGCAGTCTAAGCTCGTCGTGATCGGCGAGCATGGCGACATCGACGAGGCCGCGATCAAGGCGGGACTTGGTGTCTGATGCACGTCGTCTTCCGCGAGAGCCGCGGTCTCGAGGAGACCGCGACGCCAAGGGACATCGGCCAGGACCCGGCCGATCTCGTGGTGCTCTCGTATTCGGATTCGGATCTCGCCGCGTTCGCCGCCGGTTGGCGCCGCGGCCGGAGCAGCCTGCCGTCGCTGCGGCTCGCCAATCTCGCCGAGCTCCGGCATCCGCTGTCGGTCGACACCTATGTCGAGTGCACGCTGTCGCAGGCTCGCGGCATATTGGTGCGACTGATCGGCGGTGAATCCTATTGGGCGTACGGACTCGCGGCGCTCCAGCAACTGGCGAAGGATCGCAACATCGTGCTCGCCGTGCTGCCGGCGGACGGCCGCGACGACACGCGGCTCGATGCTTACTCGACCTTGCCGGTTTCGACGCTGCGCCGTCTCAAGGTGCTCTGCGACACCGGCGGTCCGGTCGCCGCGCAAGCGGCGATCGCGCAGCTCGCGCTGGCCTCGGGGCTTTATGCCGGGCCGGTCATCGGCGAGATGAGCGTGCCCGAGATGGGGTTTTACGATCCCGTGCGCGGTGTCATCGCTGCACCGACAGTCGGCGAGGGCAGGCCGCGCGCGCTGGTGACGTTCTATCGTTCCTATCTCACTGCTGCCGACACCGGGCCGGTCGATGCCTTGATTGTGGCGCTGCGCGAAAAAGGCTTTGACGCCTATGGCGTCTTCGCCACCTCGCTGAAGACTCCCGGCGTCGCTGCGTGGCTCCGCGCGCATCTGGCGCAAAATCCTGCGGCGGCGATCGTCAATGCGACCGCGTTCTCGGCGCTTGGCGATGACGGTACGACGCCGTTCGATGCCGCGCGCTGCCCGGTGTTCCAGGTCGCGCTCTCGACGGCGCGGCGCGAGGACTGGGCTACCTCGCTGCGCGGCCTGTCGCCCGGCGATCTCGCGATGCATGTGGTGCTGCCCGAGGTCGATGGCCGCGTGTTCGCCGGTGTGGTGAGCTTCAAATCCGCTGGGGAGCGCGATCCCGACCTGCAATTCTCGCATCTGGCGCATTGGCCGGATGAGGAGCGCGTCAAGGCGGTCGCCACACGCGTTGCGTCCTGGCATCGCCTTGCGGAGAAGCCCGCCGGCGAGAAGCGGCTGGCGATCGTGCTCTCGAACTATCCGGGCCGGCCGCACCAGATCGCGCATGCGGTCGGGCTCGACGCGCTGGCGTCGGTGGAAGCCCTGGTGTCGGATCTGGCCGGGGCCGGCTTCGATGTTGCGCCGGTTCCTGCGCTCGGTGAGATGCTGCTGAAGCAGAGCTTGACCTGGAGCGTGGCCGATTATCGCGCGGCGCTGTCGCGCCTGCCGCAGTCCTTGCAGGATGATCTCGCGCAGGCCTGGGGGGCGCCTGAGAGTGATCCCAGTTGCCGCGATGGCGCGTTCCACTTCGCCGCGATGGCGTGCGGCAAGTCGATCATCGCGGTGCAGCCCGAGCGCGGCGATGCAACGGCGCGCGATGCCGACTACCACGATCTCGCCCGCACGCCGCGCCACGCCTATGTCGCGTTCTATCTCTGGCTCCGGGAGCAGGAGAGCGATGCCGTCGTGCATATGGGCGCGCACGGCACGCTGGAATGGCTGCCCGGAAAATCCGTGGCGCTGTCCTCGAGCTGCTGGCCGGAAGCTTTGATCGGCGCTCTCCCGGTCGTCTACCCCTTCATCGTCAACGATCCCGGCGAGGCCGCCCAGGCCAAGCGGCGGATCGGAGCCGTCAGTATCGGCCATCTGCCGCCGCCGCTGGAAACGTCCGCGGTGCCGGAAGGCCTGCGCCGGCTCGAACGGCTGCTCGACGAATATTCGACCGCCGATGGCCTCGATCCGGCGCGCCGCCAGCGGCTGATCGCGGCGATCCGCGACGAGGCGCGCGCGGCGGGCCTCGAAGACGATCTCGGCCTCGATGCATCGGCCGCACCGGCCGAAGCGATTCCGCGGATCGATCGCTTCGTCTGCGATCTCAAGGAGAGCCAGTTCGGCGACGGGCTGCACGTGTTCGGCCGCGGCGCCTGCGGCGACGCGGAGCGGGACGCGCTGCTTGCTGCGTTGACGGGCCGGCGCGTCGCGCCGGGGCCGTCGGGCTCTCCCTATCGTGGCCGTCAGGACGTTCTGCCGACCGGGCGCAATCTCTTCGCCGTCGATCCGCGCGCGGTGCCGACGCCGTCGGCGCATGCGCAAGGCATCAAGCTTGCGGAAGAGCTGCTCCGCCGTCACTTGCAGGATCACGGCGACTGGCCGAAGGGCCTCGTCGTCGATCTCTGGGGCTCGGCGACCATGCGCACGGCGGGCGAGGAATTTGCGATGGCGCTGCATCTGGCGGGCCTCGCGCCGCGCTGGGATCACGCCTCCGGCCGCGTCATCGGTTACGACATCATTGCGCCGGCCGAGCTCGGCCGCCCGCGCATCGACGTCACGCTGCGCGTGTCGGGCCTGTTCCGCGACGTCTTCGCTGGCCTTGCGCAATTGTTCGAGGCCGCGTCCGAGGCGCTCGCATGTCGCGAGGACGAGGGCGATGACAATCCCTATCGCCATCGCGCCGCGCGCGTGTTTGCCCCGCGGCCGGGACAATATGGCGTCGGCCTCTCGGCGATTCCGGATGCGTTCACGCCGGAGACGCGTGAGGCCGCCGGCGAAGCTTGGCTCTCGGCATCTTCCTGGGCCTTCTCGGCCGCCGGCGAGATGCAGCCGGATCGCGCCGGCATTGAAGCGCGGCTCGCGTCCGCCGATGCCTTCGTCCACGTCCAGGATCTGCCCGAAACCGATCTGCTGCTCGCCGCCGACTATGCCGCGCATGAAGCAGGCGTGGCAGCGGCTGCGGCGCATCTCGGCGCAGCAGGACCATCACTCTATCATCTCGATGCGACGCGCCCCGAACAACCGCGTGCGCGCACGCTGACGGAGGAGATTTCGCGCGTCGTCAGGGCGCGCGCGGCCAATCCGGCCTGGATCGCCGGCATGATGCGTCATGGTTTTCGCGGCGCCGCCGAGATCACCGCGACGCTGGAGCATATGGCGGCCTTCGCGCATCTTGCCGGCGCCGTGCCGCCCCATCTGTTCGATCTCTATTACGATACGACGCTCGGCAATGACGACGTCCGCGCCTTCATGGCGCGCGAGAACCCGACCGCCCTCGCGGCGATGGAAAGCTGCTTTACGCGCCTGCACGACGCAGCGCTGTGGCAGACGCGCCGCAACTCGATCGCCGCGGCGCTGCGGGAGGCCTCATGAGCGCGGCTTCGGTCAAGGGCTGGTGTCCCGGCGCGCTGCGCCCGATGCTCTCGGGCGACGGGCTCGTAGTGCGCGTGCGGCCGTTCGGGGGACGGCTCGAAGCCGCGCAGATCGCCGGGCTTGCCGAGCTCGCCGGGCGGCACGGCAATGGCCTGATCGATGTGACGAGCCGCGCCAATCTCCAGATCCGGGGCGTCAAGGAGGAGAGCCATCGGCCGTTGCTCGACGGCCTTGCGCGATTGGCGCTGCTCGACCCTGACGCCGAGATCGAAGCCAGGCGCAACATCCTGGTGACGCCATTCTGGAGCGGCGCGGACGAAACACAGGCGCTCGCTGCCGAACTGGAGGAGGGGCTCGCGGAGAGCGGCCTTGCGCTTCCCACCAAGTTCGGCTTCG
Source organism: Bradyrhizobium sp. (assembly GCA_035575945.1). GTDB lineage: Bacteria > Pseudomonadota > Alphaproteobacteria > Rhizobiales > Xanthobacteraceae > Bradyrhizobium. The sequence goes on from DATLXF010000035.1 coordinate 236,084, forward strand.
CCATCGATGACGGCAAGTCGCGCGTGCTGGCCGGCGATTCCGCCGACATCCGCATCGAGCGCGACCGCGCGGGCCGTCTCCTGGTGCGCGCCGATGGGGCAAGGCTCGGCCGCTCCGTCGCACGCGGACAGGCCGTGAGCACGGCGCTGGCGCTGGCAAGCTGGTTCATCACCTCGGGGGGCGCGCGGGGCGGGCGAGGGCGCATGGCAGCTCATATCGCGTCCGGTGCGGTGCTGCCTCACTCGCTGCGCGGCGAGACGGAGCCTGCGCCGGTGATGGCCGCGGCGCGGCCCGGGCAATATCCGCAAGGCGCGATGGTCGGCGTGGCGTTCGGGCAGATGCTGCATACGACGCTGCATGAATTCGCCGGTTGCGGACACGCGCTGCGCGTGACGCCGTGGCGCATGGTGCTGAGCGAGGGCAAGCGCAAGATGCCGGGCGGGGCGGGGCTGATCACCGAGCCGTTCGATCCCGCGCTGCGCGTGATCGCCTGCAGCGGCGCGCCGCGCTGCCGCGAAGCCCATGCCGATACGCGCGCGCTGGCTGCGGCGCTGGCGTCGCGCATCGCCGCCGATGCACGGCTGCACATCTCCGGCTGCGGCAAGGGCTGCGCCCATTCCGGTGCAGCTGCCGTCACGCTGGTTGCGACGCGCGGCGGGTTCGATCTCGTTCGCGGCGGCTCGACGCGGGACGAGCCGGTGCTGCGCGGCCTGAACGGCGCTGACATCGTCAGCGATCCCTCCATCCTCGTGGGAGGGAACTGATGCCGCACACCTACGAAACCGACGGCGCGGCGATCTACCGGCAATCCTTCGCGACCATCCGCACTGAAGCGGATCTTGCCCGCTTCACGCCGGACGAAGAGCCGGTGGTCGTGCGCATGATCCACGCCGCCGGCATGGTCGGCCTGGAGGCGCATGTCCGCTTCACGTCAGGCATGGCGACGCTTGCGCGCGCGGCCCTGCAGAAGGGTGCGCCGATCCTGTGCGATGCGCGCATGGTCTCGGAAGGGATTACCCGCACAAGATTGCCCGCGGCCAATGCCGTCATCTGCACGCTCGGCGATCCTGCCGTGCCTGCGCTGGCGCAGTCCATGCGCAACACGCGCTCGGCTGCCGCGCTGGAGCTGTGGAGGCCGCATCTCGATGGCGCGGTCGTCGCAATCGGCAATGCCCCGACCGCGCTGTTCCATCTGCTCAACATGCTGGAGGATCGCGACTGTCCGCGGCCGGCGGCGATCATCGGCTGTCCCGTCGGCTTCGTCGGCGCCGCCGAGTCCAAGGCCGCACTGATGGCCGATCCGCCGGCACCTGCGCTGACGGTCGAAGGCCGCCTCGGCGGATCCGCCATTACCGTTGCTGCCGTGAACGCGCTGGCGAGCCGGAGCGAGTAGCGATGGGACGCATCATCTGCTGCGGTCTTGGCCCTGGCGATCCTGATCTGATGAGCGTGCGCGCGAACCGGACGGTTCGCGGCGCAAGCCACGTCGCCTATTTCCGCAAGAAGGGCCGGCCAGGGCAGGCGCGGCGCATCGTCGAGGGCATGCTGGCGGCCGGCGTCACCGAATACGCCATGGAATATCCCGTGACGACCGAGATCGCGTTCGCCAGCGCGGAATACGTCCAGCTGCTGGCCGGCTTCTACGACGAATGGGCCGAGCGCCTGGCGCGGCTGGCGCGCGCGGTCGACGTTGTCGTTCTCTGCGAAGGCGATCCGTATTTCTATGGCTCGTTCATGCACCTGCACACGCGCCTGCAAGGCCGCGCCGAGATCGAGGTGATCGCCGGCATTCCCGGCATGGTCGGCTGCTGGAATGGCGTCGGGCAGCCGATCGCGCTTGGCGACGACGTCACGACGGTGCTGATGGGGACGCTCCCCGAGATCGAACTCGAACGGCGCATGCGCGATTCCGATGCGCTGGTCATCATGAAGACCGGCCGCAATCTGGCAAAGGTGCGCCGCGCGCTTCTCTCCGCCGGCCGCCTGGACGATGCCTGGCTGGTCGAGCGCGGCACCATGCCGGGCGAGCGCGTCGCCCGGCTCGCGGAGATCGATGCCTCCGACTGTCCTTACTTCGCGATCGTGCTGGTGCACGGCAAGGGCCGGCATCTGGACGCGGCGGAATGACGGGCACGCTGACCATCGCGGGTCTCGGGCCGGGCAGCGACGCGCTGGTGACGCCCGAAGTCACCGCTGCGCTGGCCGCGGCCACCGACATTCTGGGCTATGCGCCCTATGTTGCCCGGGTGCCGCCGCGGACCGGGCTCACATTGCATCCGTCAGACAATCGCGAGGAGCTGCAGCGCGCGAGCGAGGCGTTGCGGCTTGCCGCCGAAGGCGGCCAGGTCGTCGTCGTGTCCTCCGGCGATCCCGGCGTGTTCGCGATGGCCTCGGCCGTGTTCGAGGCGCTCGAACGGGCGCCGCAATGGCGGCAGCTTTCGATCCGCGTGCTGCCCGGCATCACTGCGATGCTGGCGGCGGCGGCGCGTGCCGGCGCGCCGCTCGGCCACGATTTCTGCGCGATCAATATCTCCGACAATCTGAAGCCCTGGGCGGTGATCGAGAAGCGCCTGCGGCTTGCCGCGGAAGCCGATTTCGCCATCGCGATGTACAATCCGCGCTCGGCCAGCCGGCCGGAAGGATTTGGCCGCGCGCTGGCGGTCTTGAAGGAGGCCGGCTGCGGCCAGCGCCTCGTGATCTTCGCGCGCGCGATCAGCGCGGCTGATGAAAAGATCGAGATCGTGACGCTGAGCGAAGCGACACCTGAAATGGCCGACATGCGCACGCTGGTGATCATCGGCAACTCGCAGACGCGACGCGTCGGCCGCTGGGTCTATGCGCCGAGGCGGGCAGAATGACCGAGCCACTGCATCACGTCGGTGACGCGCTCGACCCGTCGCCGCTCGGGCAGCTCTGGTCGCGAGATCATGATCACGGGCAGGCCGAGGATGCGAGCCGCGTCGATCTTGGCGCGCGCGCCGTCGCCGCCGGAATTGCGGGCGACGATCCAGGCGATGCCGCGTGTGCGCATCATCGCCAGCTCACTGTCGAGCGTAAACGGTCCGCGCGACACGATCACGTCGGCCGCGAAGGGCAGGGGCGCCTCTGGCGGATCGACGAAGCGCAGCGTGTAGGCATGCTGCGGCTTGCCCGCGAACGGCGCGATGTGCTGGCGGCCGATGGCGAGGAACACCTTTGCCGCTTCGACCGGCAGCGCGGTGACCGCAGCGTCGACATCCGCCACTTCGATCCAGCTGTCGCCGTGCGTCTTGGTCCAGGGCGCGCGCTCGAGCGCAACCAACGGCGTGTCCGTCTCCGTGCAGGCCGCGACCGCATTGCGGCTCATCTCGGCAGCGAAGGGATGCGTCGCGTCGATCACATGTGTGATGCCTTCGCGGCGGATGAAACCGGCCAGCCCGCTCACGCCGCCAAAACCGCCGTTGCGGGTCGGCAGCGGCTGATGGGCCGGGGCGCGGGTGCGACCGCCATAGGAATAGACGGCGTCGATGCCGGCGCGCGCGATCTCCGCTGCGAGCAGGCTCGCATCGGCCGTTCCGCCCAGAATGAGGGCGCGCATCATGTCTGATCCCTGGCTGACGATCATCGGTATCGGCGAAGATGGCCTTGCGGGGCTCTCGGAAGCAAGCCGAAAGGCGCTTGCCAAGGCTGAAACCGTGTTCGGCGGAGAGCGCCATCTTGCGCTTGCGGAGGTTGGCAGCCGCGGCCGCCCGTGGCCGGTGCCGTTCGACGCAAAGATCGTGCTGAGCTGCCGTGGTCGGCCGACGGCGGTGCTCGCCTCCGGCGATCCGTTCTGGCATGGCGCCGGCGCGAGCCTCGCCGAGATGCTCGGCGGCGACGAATGGATCGCACATCCCGCACCGTCGACATTCTCGCTTGCGGCCGCGCGGCTGGGCTGGCGCCTCGAATCCGTGACGTGCCTGGGCCTTCACGCGGCGCCATTCGAACGTCTCATGCCGCATTTGGCGCAAGGCGCACGCATCCTATGCCTGGTGCGCGACGCAACGGCGGTCGGCGATCTCACGAAATGGCTGACGCAACGGGGATGGGGCGGCTCACTCGTGTGGACTCTCGCAGCGCTTGGCGGCCCACGCGAGAGTATCGACCAGCATCGCGCCGATCTCTTTGCCGGGTATATTGCGGGCAATCTGGTTGTGGTCGCGGTGCAGGCGCAGGGAGGCCAGGGCATTTCCCGCAGTTCGGGATTATCGGACGATCTCTTCCTCCATGACGGCCAGATCACCAAGCGGCCGGTGCGGGCGCTCGCCCTCTCGGCGCTGGCGCCGCGGCCCGGCGAACGCTTGTGGGACGTCGGCGCCGGTTCGGGTTCGATCTCGGTGGAGTGGGGGCTGTGCGGTGGGACGGCCACGGCCATCGAGCTGCGCGAAGATCGCGTCGCCAACATTCGCAGCAATGCAGCCGCGTTCGGGTTGGCGCATCGGATCGTCATCGTTTCGGGGAAGGCGCCCGAAGCCCTTGCTGCGCTGAATCCGCCGGAAGCCGTCTTTATCGGCGGCGGCCTCGATGGCGCGATGTTCGGCGCCATCTGGGCGCGGCTCTCGTCCGGAGCGCGGTTCGTCGCACATTCGGTCACTCTGGAGACGGAAGCGCTGCTCGCCGAGCTGCACCAGCGCCATGGCGGCGAGCTGATGCGGGTCGAAATCGCGCATACGGCTCCCCTCGGTCGTTACCGTTGCTGGGAGGCCACGCGGCCGGTGGTGCAATGGAGTGCGGTCCGATGAAGGTCGCCGGTCTGGGCTTCAAGAGCGATGTGACGCTGGCCTCGCTGCGCGAGGCGTTGCTGGCGGCCGGCGGTGCGGAAGGCCTCGCAGCGGTGGCGACTGTCAGCGACAAGGCCGATGCGGAGGTGCTGAAGCAACTCGCGCGTGAGTGCGGTGTGCCGATCCGAGCCGTTCCCGCCGATGTGTTGTCTGCCGTCGATACGCCGACGCAATCAGAACGCATCGCGGAGAAGTTCGGCACCGGATCGGTCGCCGAAGCCACGGCGCTCGCTGCGGCCGGTCCCCGCGCGCGCCTGATCGCGACGCGCGTCGTCTCGCGGGATCGCACCGCAACCGCGGCAATCGCCGAGGGAGAGGACGCATGACGGTGCATTTCATCGGCGCCGGGCCGGGCGCGCCTGATCTTCTGACCCTGCGCGGACGCGACCTGATCGCCGCCTGTCCAGTCTGCCTCTATGCGGGCTCACTGGTGCCGGAAGGGGTGCTGGCGCACTGCCCGCCCGGAGCGCGCATCGTCAACACCGCGCCGCTGTCGCTCGACGAGATCATCGCCGAGATCGCCGCCACGCATGCGGCAGGCCAGGACGTCGCGCGGCTGCATTCCGGCGATCTCTCGATCTGGTCGGCGATGGGCGAGCAGCTCCGCCGCTTGCGCGCGCTCGGCATTCCCTGTACGGTGACGCCGGGCGTGCCGTCCTTCTCGGCTGCCGCAGCGGCGCTGGAGGCCGAGCTGACGCTGCCCGGCCTTGCCCAGACGGTCGTGCTGACGCGCACGCCGGGCCGGGCCAGCGCGATGCCTGACGGCGAGAAGCTCGCCGCATTCGCCGCCACCGGCGCGGTGCTCGCGATCCATCTGTCGATCCATCTGCTCGACCAGGTCGTCGCCGAGCTGACGCCGCATTACGGCGCGGACTGCCCGGTCGCGGTCGTCTGGCGCGCGAGCTGGCCGGAGCAGCGCATCGCGCGCGCGACGCTGGCAACGCTCGACGTTGCCGTGGGCGGCGAAATGGAGCGCACCGCGCTGATCCTGGTCGGCAAGACGCTGGGGACCGCGGATTTCGACGAGAGCCGTCTCTATGCCGGCGACTACGATCGCCGCTATCGGCCTGTCGGGACCGTGCCGCGCTTTCCGGAGACGCCGTGATGGCGGCCGGCCTCGTCATCTCCGCCCCCGCGTCCGGCGTCGGCAAGACCACGCTGACGCTGGCGCTCGCGCGCGCCTGGCGCAATCGCGGACTGACCGTGCAGTGCTTCAAGAGCGGCCCCGATTACATCGATCCCGCCTTCCATGCCGCGGCCACCGGGCGCGCCTCCGTCAATGTCGACAGCTGGGCGATGGACCGTGCGACGATCGCACATCTGGTCAGCCGCGGTGCCGACGCCGACATCGTCCTCGCCGAGGGCTCGATGGGCCTGTTCGACGGCGTCGCCGCGCGCGGCGTCTCGGGCACCGGCGCCACCGCCGACATTGCGGAGATGCTGGGCTGGCCGGTGCTGCTGGTGATCGATCCATCCGGCCAGGCGCAGACCGCGGCTGCGATCGCCGCAGGCCTTCGCGACTACCGCGCCGGCGTGCGCCTCGCGGGCGTCGTGCTCAACCGCGTCGCCAGCCCGCGTCACGAGGACCTCGTGCAGCGCGCGCTGAACGAGGCCGGCATCAAAGTGTTCGGCGCGCTGCCGCGCCACGCCGAGATCAGCCTGCCGAAGCGGCATCTCGGCCTGGTGCAGGCCGAGGAGCAGGCGGAGATCGGCAAGCTGATCGACGAGGCCGCGCGCTTCATCGCCGAGCATGTCGATCTCGCGGCGGTGCTGCAATCGGCGGCAAGCTGGTCGGCGCAACGCGCGATGAACGGCCTGAACGTGACGCCGCCCGGTCAGCGCATCGCGCTGGCGCGCGACGCCGCGTTTTCCTTCGTCTATCCGCACATGCTGGAGGCCTGGCGCGCGGCCGGCGCGGAGATCGTGCCGTTCTCGCCGCTGGCCGACGAAGCGCCCGACGCGAATGCCGACACGTGCTGGCTGCCCGGCGGATATCCCGAGCTTCATGCCGGCAGGATCGCAGCCGCTGCGCGCTTTCGCAGCGGCCTTCGTGCCTTCGCCGAGACGCGGCCCGTGCATGGTGAATGCGGGGGCTATATGGTGCTGGGAACGGCTTTGACGGATGCGGACGGCGTCCGCCATGAGATGACGGGCCTGCTTGGCCTCGAGACCAGCTTTGCCAAGCGCCGCATGCATCTCGGCTACCGACTCGCGACGCTGGCGTCACCGATGCCGGGACATCAGGCCGGCGCACGCCTGCGCGGCCACGAGTTCCACTATTCGACCATCCTGGCGCAGCCCGATGCGCCACTCGCGGTCGTGCACGACGCCACCGGCGCGGTCATTGCCGAGACCGGCTCGCGGCGAGGGCAGGCCACCGGCACGTTCTTCCATTTGATTGCGGAGGACCGGTGAGCGGATTCGTCTCCTTCGTCTCCGCCGGCCCCGGCGATCCCGAGCTCCTGACGCTGAAGGGCGCCGCGCGGCTGCGCGAGGCAGACGTCGTGCTCTACGACGACCTTGCTTCCGGCGCGATCCTGGATCTCGCCCGGCCCGGCGCCAATCTCGTCGCGGTGGGAAAGCGGGCGGGGCGGCCCTCGACCAGGCAGCACCACGTCAACCGTCTCCTGGTCGACTATGCCGCGACTGGTGTGCGCGTCGTGCGGCTGAAGTCCGGCGATGCCGGCGTTTTCGGCCGGCTCGAGGAGGAGCTGGAGACGCTGCGCGAAGCCGGCATCGGCTACGAGATCATTCCCGGCGTCACATCGGCCTGCGTCGCCGCCGCCCAGGCCGGCATTCCCCTGACCCGCCGGCATACCTCCCGCCGGGTGCAGTTCATCACCGGTGCCGATGTCACCGGCGAGCTGCCGCCGAATCTGAATTGGGCGGCGCTGGCCGATCCCGAGGCCACCACCGTGGTCTATATGGGCCGGCGCACCTTTCCGGCGCTTGCCGCAAAATTGATCGCGCACGGCCTCGCCCCAACCACCCCGGCATTGGTTGCCGAATCCCTCGGCCGTGCCGACGAGCGGCTGGTCCGCACCACCATCGCCGAACTCGCCGAGCAGCTCGCGCGTGGCGGCGCGCCCTCGACCGCCGCCGTCATCCTGTTCGGTGCGCTGGCGGGGGATTATCCGTCATGATGGAATCGGCCGTCTTTCGCCCCTTGACGCAGGCTCGGCGAAGGGGGCACACAGGTAAGGCATGGTGCTCGACGCGGCGCAAAGCGCCGGAGCATAATCGGGAATGGGGATGGGCGGACCCAGTTGCGGCGTCCAAAACCCCAGCCGCCCCCGCGACTGTAAGCGGTGAGGGGCTCCGAACCGCCACTGGACCGCAAGGTCCGGGAAGGCCGGAGAACCCAGTGACCCGCGAGCCAGGAGACCGGCCGTGCACGTATTGAGGCCAAGGCCGTCGGGTGTGACGGCAGGAAGGAATTGAGCCATGCATATCGAACCAGGAGTGGTCACGGGCGCCAAGCTCGTGCTGAGTTACGCAACCGGCATCGCCGCGGGCGGCGTGGCGCTGAAGCTGGCGGTCGAGACCCTGCGCGAGCAGGGCATCGGCTCGTTCGCCGCGCGGACGCTGGCCACCACCGCTCTCGTCTTCGTCTTCTTCGAGATCCTGCCGCACTTCCCGGTCGGGGTCTCGGAGGTGCACTTCATCCTCGGCTCGACCTTGTTCCTGCTGTTCGGCGCGGCGCCTGCAGCCTTCGGCCTCGCGTTCGGTCTGCTGCTTCAGGGCGTGCTGCTGGAGCCGGTCGACCTGCCGCAATACGGCATGAACGTCACGACGCTGCTGGTGCCGCTGTTCGCGATCGAGGCTATCGCCTCGCGGATCATCGCCCGCAATACCGCCTATGTCGATTTGAGGTACGGCCAGGCGCTGGCGCTTTCGACCACCTATCAGGCCGGCGTGATCGCCTGGGTGGCGTTCTGGGCCCTCTACGGCTCCGGCTTTGCGATGAGCAACCTCGCCGCCATCGCGACGTTCGCCGCCTCCTATGCGCTGGTCATCGTGATCGAGCCGCTCGCCGATCTCGTCGTGCTGGCGCTGGCGAAGTCCCTGCGCGGCGTCACCGCGCCCGGCCTCGTCACGCCGCGCCTGCACAACGCGGCGTAGGAGATCAGCGATGGGCGGCCGGTGTGGCCGCCCATCGTGCTCGCGATGCTCACGCTCTCCCTGATCGGCATCGGTTGCGGCGATCCCGCCCAGCTCACGCGCGCCGCCGTCGATGCCATCAATGCCGCCGATCTCATCCTGATCCCGCGCAAGGGAACGGCGAAATCCGATCTCGCCGATCTCAGGCGGACGATCTGCGCGGATGTCTTGACCAACCGCACGACGGTCATCGCCGAGTTCGATCTTCCTGTGCGCGACGCCGGTGAAGCTGACTATCGCAAGGGCGTGGACGATTGGCACGACGCGGTCGCCGCCACCTGGTGCGACACCATCGCTGGGCACCTCGAAAATGGGGGCAAGGTCGCGCTGCTGATCTGGGGCGATCCCGCGCTCTACGATTCCTCGCTCCGCATTGCGCGGCGATTGAATCCGCTGCCGGCGATCGAGGTCGTGCCCGGCATCACCTCGATCCAGGCGCTGTGCGCGGCGCATGCGCTGCCGCTCAACGACATCGGCGAGCCGTTCCTGGTCACGACGGGGCGGCGCTTGCGCGACGACGGCTGGCCGGCGGGTGTCGATACGCTCGTGGTGATGCTCGACGGCGGCACGGCGTTCCAGTCGCTCGATCCGGCCGGGCTTCGCATCTGGTGGGGCGCCTATCTCGGCATGCCCGATCAGATCCTCATGTCCGGCGCGCTGGCCGACGTGGGCGCGCGCATCGCAGCCGCGCGGCAGCAAGCACGCGAGCGGCACGGCTGGATCATGGACAGCTATATTCTCAAGCGCGGGCGTTGAGCGAGGCAGCATGCTCCCCGAATGGGTCACCCAAAACTGTCCCGATGTCTCCGCGGCTCATCGCGCCGCGGCGATCGCGCGTCAGGCCCAACTCACAAAACCGACCGGCGCGCTCGGCCGGCTCGAGCAGCTCGCGGTTGAGCTTGCCGGCCTGCAGGCGACCGAGCAGCCCCGTGCCGCGCGCGTGCCGATCATCGTCTTTGCCGGCGACCACGGCATCGTCGCGCAGGGCGTGTCGGCCTATCCGCAAGCCGTCACCATCGCCATGATGGCCAATTTCGCCTCCGGCGGCGCCGCGATCTCCGTGCTGGCGCGCGAGCTCGGTTCGAGTCTGGAGGTCGTCGACGCCGGCACGCTGGCGCAGGAGGCGATGCCTGATATCGTCACCGACAAGCCGCGTCGCGGCACGCGCGATTTCAGCGCCGAGGCCGCGCTCACGCCTGCGGAGCTGGTTTTCGCCTTCGAGGCCGGCCAGCGCGCGGTCGCGCGCGCGTCGATCGATCAGCCTGATCTCCTGATCTTCGGCGAGATGGGCATCGGCAACACCACGGCATCGGCGGCGATCGCGGCGAGCCTGCTTGGCGTGAGCGCCGAGGAGATCGCGGGCAGCGGCACCGGCGTCGATGCGGCCGGGCGCGCGCGCAAGGCACGCGTGATCGACGCGGCGATCGGCCATCATGGCGTCGCGGGCGCTTCGCCGGAAAAGATCCTGTCCGCCGTCGGCGGCCTCGAGATCGCGGCGATCTCAGGGGCGATCATTGCGGCCGCGCAGCGCCGCATCCCCGTGCTGATCGACGGCTTCATCGTATCGGTGGCAGCACTCGCTGCAGTGCGGCTCAATCCGTCGTGCAGGCCGTTCCTGCTGCCGTCGCATCAATCGGCAGAGCAGGGGCATCGGCTGGTGCTGCGGGCGCTCGACGTGCAATCGCTGATCAGCCTCGATCTCAGGCTCGGCGAGGGGTCGGGCGCCGCCATTGCGCTGCCGCTGGTGCGCCTCGCATGCAGCCTCCACAACGGCATGGCGACTTTCGCGCAGGCGAACGTGCCGGATCGGCCTAGCTGATCCGTTGATTGACCGAGACGACGCGCCAGCCGCTCGCGAGGCGGTCGATCCGGGTCAGCGACAGCGGATCGATCACGAAGCGCAAGGCGGCCTGCGGCGTCAGGTCGAGCGCAATGCAGAGCGCGGCGCGGATCGTGCCGGAATGCACGACCAGCGCTGCGGAGCCGGCGCCAATCCGCGACAGGCCCTCCCGGACGCGCGCGACCTGATCCGCAAAGCTCTCGCCGTTCGGCGGCCGTCCGCGCGCGGGATCGCGCCAGAATTGCGCATAAGCCTCGCCACCTTTGGCCGCGAGCTCGTCGTGGCGGTGTCCGGTCCAGTCGCCGAAATCCTGCTCGCGGAATTCGCTTACCAACTCCGGCGCGAGCCCCACTGCACGCGCCGTCTCGACCGTGCGGCGCGACGGGCTGGCATAGCCGGCGACATCCGGCGGCAAGCGCTTCTGCAGAGCCGCGAGTGCCGCGTGATCGCCGAGATCGGCCGCCGCATCGGCGGCATGGATCGTCCCCGCGATGCCGCGGACGGGGGCGTGCCGTATCAACCAAAGGAAGGTCTCGCCTTCCATGCTTCGTCTCCAAGGGAATTGGTCGCTTGGCCATGAGGCCGCAACGGGCACATTATTCCGGTCCTCATGGCACACTCAACCTTGTGCGACGTCCGGATCGTCGGTCTCCTGCGTTGGCTGATGTTCTCTCCCTGGTCAGCCTCGGCCGCCGCTCTGCCAGCCTTGAACTGGCATTCCTGACCGGCCAATGGCAACGATATCGCCGCTGGCGGAGCCGCATTGAGTGGCATACCATTTGCTTGCAAATGGGCTCGGCTTCACTCGCCCCTTGCCAATAAAGGCTGGCATCACGGCAATACCGGAGGACTTCATGGATCGCAGGACCGTATTGAAGGGACTGGCCGGCGCGGGCGGTCTGGCATTGACCGGCCTCGCGGCCCCGGCGATCGCCCAAGGCGCGTCCGCACGCACCCTGCGCTTCGTGCCGCAGGCCAATCTCGCCAATTTCGACCCGATCTGGGGCACGCAATATGTCGTGCGCAACGCCGCCGCGATGGTTTGGGACACGCTCTACGGCATCGATGCGCAGCTTCAGCCGCAGCGGCAGATGGTCGAGTCGGAGCAGGTGACGGACGACGGCACCACCTGGACCTTCAAACTGCGCCCGGGCCTCAAGTTCCATGACGGCGAACCGGTGCTGAGCAAGGACGTCGTCGCGAGCCTGACGCGCTGGTCGGCGCGCGACCCCATGGGATTGATGATCAAGGCGCTGCAGCAGGAGCTCACGGCCGTCGACGACCGCACCTTCAAATGGGTGCTCAAGCAGCCCTTTCCGAAGATGCTTTACGCGCTGGCCAAGAACAATTCGCCGTGCGGCTTCATCATGCCGGAGCGCATCGCGCAGACCGATCCGTTCAAGCAGATCACCGACTATGTCGGCTCGGGGCCGATGAAGTTCGCCAAGGGCGAGTGGGTGCCCGGCGCCAAGGCGGTGTTCGAGAAGTTTGCCGACTACGTGCCGCGGCAGGAGAAGCCCTCCTGGCTTGCCGGCGGCAAGCAGATCCTGGTCGATCGCATCGAGTGGATCGTGATGCCGGATCCGGCCACGGCCGCCGCGGCCTTGCAGAACGGCGAGGTCGACTGGTGGGAAAACCCGATTGCGGACCTCGTTCCGGTCCTGAAGAAGAACAAGAACATCAGCGTCGACATCGGCGATCCGCTCGGCAATATCGGCTCGTTTCGCATGAACCATCTGTTCGCGCCCTTCAACGACGTGCGGGCGCGGCGCGCGGTGCTGATGGCGCTCAGCCAGGAAGACTACATGCGCGCGATCGTCGGCGACGACAATGCGCTCTGGAAGCCGCTGCCCGGCTTCTTCACGCCGGATACGCCGCTCTACACCGAGATGGGCGGCGAAATCCTGAAGGGCAAGCGCGATCTCGATGCGGCCAAGAAGCTGCTCGCCGAGAGCGGCTATTCGGGCCAGCCGGTGACGTGCCTGGTGGCGCAGGACCAGCCGATCACCAAGGCGCAGGGTGACGTCACCGCCGACCTCTTGAAGAAGCTCGGCATGAATGTCGATTTCGTCGCCACCGACTGGGGCACGGTCGGCTCGCGCCGCGCGCAGAAGACCCCACCGGGGCAGGGCGGATGGAACATGTTCCACACCTGGCACGCGGGCGCCGACTGCATCAATCCCGCACCGTACACCGCCGTTCGCGCCAACGGCGACAAGGCCTGGTTCGGCTGGCCCAACAGCCCCGGCACCGAGAAGGAGGTTGCGTCCTGGTTCGAGGCCAAGAACCTCGACGAGGAGAAGGCCGCCATCGGCCGCCTCAACAAGGCGGCGCTCGACGACGTCGTCTACGCGCCGACCGGCTTCTTCCTGAGCTACACGGCCTGGCGCAAGAACGTCTCCGGCATCACCAAGGGACCGCTGCCGTTCTTCTGGGGTGTGTCCAAGGCATGAACGTGCGCTGAGGCCAGATGCTTTCCTACCTCCTTCGCCGTATCGCCGCGACCTTGCCGGTCATGGCCATCGTCGCGCTGTTCGTGTTCAGCCTGCTCTACATCGCGCCGGGTGATCCCGCCGTAGTGATCGCGGGCGATCAGGCGAGCCCGGAGGATGTGGAGCGCATCCGCCAGAGCCTCGGCCTCGACCGGCCGTTCCTGGTCCAGTTCGGAGGCTGGGTCTGGCGCATCCTGCACGGCGATCTCGGCACCTCGATCTTCACCAACCTGCCGGTGTCGGCCATGATCGGGCAGCGTCTCGGACCGACATTGTCGCTGATGATCGTCACCCTGCTGCTCACCATCGTGGTGGCGGTGCCGCTCGGCGTCGTGGCGGCCTGGAAGGCGGGCAGCCTGATCGACCGCGTCATCATGGGCTTTGCTGTGTTCGGCTTCTCGCTGCCCGTGTTCGTGGTCGGCTACATGCTCGCCTACATCTTTGCGCTGGAGCTGGAATGGCTGCCGGTGCAGGGGTACACGCCGCTGAGCCAGGGTTTCTGGCCATGGCTGGAGAACCTGATCCTGCCGTCAATCGCGCTCGGCTGCGTCTACATCGCGCTGGTTGCCCGCATCACCCGTGCCTCCATGCTCGAAGTGCTGCAGCAGGACTACATCCGCACCGCCAAGGCCAAGGGCCTCGGCCAGGGCGGCATCCTGTTCATTCATGCGCTGAAGAACGCGGCGGTGCCGATCGTCACCGTGATCGGGATCGGCATCGCGCTCCTGATCGGCGGCGCAGTCGTGACCGAGAGCGTGTTCGCGATCCCCGGCCTCGGCCGCCTCACCATCGATGCGATCCTGCGCCGCGATTATCCGGTGATCCAGGGCATCGTGCTGCTGTTCAGCTTCGTCTACGTCCTCGTCAATCTGATGATCGACGTCGTCTACACGCTGGTTGACCCGAGGATCCGCTATTGACCGACACCACCATCAATCCGCAGTCGCTTCCGGCCGGCCTCGTCGTCGCGCCGCAGCTGCCTGACATCCTGCGGCCGGTCGCGATCCGGCGCGGCCTGGTGGGCTTGCTGCGCGGCCATCCGACGGTTGCGATCGGCGGCGCGCTGCTGCTGACGCTGGTCCTGATCGCGGTCTTTGCTCCCTATCTCGGCACGGTCGACCCGACCGCGCTCGCGCCGGCCAAGCGCACGCGCGCGCCTTCGGCCGATTTCTGGTTCGGCACCGACGTGCTCGGCCGCGATATCTATTCGCGCGTGCTTTACGGGGCGCGGGTTTCGCTTACCGTCGGCCTGTCGGTCGCGATCTTCGCGTCCGCCGCCGGCCTCGCCATTGGCATGGTCTCCGGCTTCATCCGCTGGGCCGACGGCATCCTGATGCGGTTCATGGACGGCTTGATGTCGATCCCGCCGATCCTGCTCGCCATCGCCCTGATGGCGCTGACGCGCGGCAGCGTCGGCAACGTCATCCTGGCGATCACAATTGCCGAGATCCCGCGGGTCTCTCGCCTCGTCCGCAGCGTGGTGCTGTCGCTGCGCGAGCAGCCTTATGTCGATGCGGCGGTCGCTTGCGGCACGCGCACGCCGATGATCATCCTGCGCCATATCCTGCCGAACACGGTTGCACCCATGCTGGTGCAGGCGACCTATATCTCCGCCAGCGCCATGATCACCGAGGCGATCCTGTCCTTCATCGGCGCCGGCACGCCGCCCACCATTCCTTCCTGGGGCAACATCATGGCGGAGGGCCGCGCGCTGTGGCAGGTCAAGCCCTACATCGTTTTCTTCCCGGCCGCGTTCCTGTCCGTCACCGTGCTCGCCGTGAACCTGCTCGGCGACGGCCTTCGCGATGCGCTCGACCCACGCATGGCCAAGAGCCTCTGATGCTGCCTTTGATATCGCCTGTGATGGATCGAGGCTGATCGCGATGGCTTTGCTCGAAGTCGAGAACCTCCAGACCCATTTCCGCACCCCTGGCGGCATCAACCGGGCGGTCGACGGCGTATCTTTTCACGTCAACGAAGGCGAGACGCTGGCCATCGTCGGCGAGTCCGGCTGCGGCAAGTCGGTGACGTCGATGTCGCTGATGCGGCTGATCCCGGAGCCGCCTGGCCGGATCGCCGGCAGCATCCGCTTCGCGGGCAAGGACCTGCTGCAACTGTCCGATCGCGAGATGCGCGCGATCCGCGGCAACGACATCTCGATGATCTTCCAGGAGCCGATGACGAGCCTCAATCCGGTCCTCACCGTCGGCCGCCAGATCCGCGAGACCTTGATGATCCACCAGGGCCTGGACAAGCAGGCCGCCGAAGCGCACGCGGTCGAGATGCTGACGCTGGTCGGCATTCCCGAGCCGAAGCGGCGCGTGCGCGAATATCCGCACCAGCTGTCCGGCGGCATGCGCCAGCGCGTCATGATCGCCATCGCGCTCGCCTGCAATCCGAAGCTCCTGATCGCGGACGAGCCGACCACCGCGCTCGACGTCACCATCCAGGCCCAGATCCTGAAGCTGATGCTGGACCTCAAGCGCCGGGTTGGCGCCGCCATCATCCTGATCACCCACGATCTCGGCGTCGTCGCCGAGATCGCCGAACGCGTCATGGTGATGTATGCCGGCCGCAAGGTCGAGGAGGCGCCGGTCGCGGAGCTGTTCCGTTCCCCGCGCCATCCCTATACCCAGGGTCTGCTCGGTGCGGTGCCGCGGCTCGGCTCGTCACTGACGGGGACCGCACGGCGGCTTGCGGAGATTCCCGGACAGGTGCCGGACCTCCGCAAGCCCATCGTCGGCTGCGTCTTTGCCGGCCGCTGTGCACTTGCGACCGATCTCTGCCGGCAATATGCGCCGGGCCTCGAAGAGAAGGGGCCGCGCCACAGCGCCGCCTGCCACTATTCGGCCAAGGGAGCCGTTGCGGCATGAGCCCTCCGCTGCTCCAGGTCAACGACCTCAAGAAGCATTTTCCGGTCAAGACCGGGCTTTTCAGTCGCAGGTCCGAATTCGTCTATGCGGTCGACGGCGTGTCGTTCGAGATCGCGCGCGGCGAGACGCTGTCGCTGGTCGGAGAGTCCGGCTGCGGCAAGTCGACGGTCGGCCGCGCCATCCTGCGGCTGTTCGAGATCACCTCGGGCCAGGTGATCCTCGACGGCCAGCGGATCGACGACGCTACACCAGGCACGATGCGCCAGATGCGCCGCCGCGTGCAGGTGGTGTTCCAGGATCCGTTCTCGAGCCTCAATCCGCGCATGCGCGTGCGCGACATCCTGGCCGAGCCGATCCGCAATTTCGGCCTCGCCAAATCCGCGGAAGACCTCGAGGTGCGCGTCACGTCGCTGATGGACACCGTGCGCCTGCCGCGCGAGGCGTTGAACCGCAGGCCGCACGAATTCTCCGGCGGCCAGCGCCAGCGCATCGGCATCGCGCGGGCGCTCGCGGCCGAGCCCGAGCTGATCGTGTGCGACGAGGCAGTCTCGGCGCTCGACGTCTCGGTCAAGGCGCAGATCGTCAATCTGCTCCAGGATCTGCAAAGCGAGTTCGGCCTCGCGCTGCTCTTCATCAGCCACGACCTCGCCATCGTCGAGCACATGACCCACCGCGTTGCGGTCATGTATCTCGGCAAGATCGTCGAAGTGGCGCCGCGCCGGGAAATCTTCGCCGAGCCGAGACACCCCTACACCAAGGCGCTGCTTTCGGCGGTGCCGCTGCCGGAGCCCGGAGCCCAGCGCAATCCCATCATCCTCAAGGGCGATGTGCCGAGCCCGATCAATCCGCCCAGCGGCTGCCGCTTCCACACCCGCTGCCCGTTCGTCTTCGACCGCTGCCGCACCGAGGAGCCGACGCTGCGCGCGGCCGGAGCCGAGCAATGGGTGGCCTGTCATCTCGAAGAGGCTGCGCCGGCAATGAGCAGTTAGTGACCTGACGTCAGTCCGCGTCGAGCTGAAGCGAGACTTGATCGCGCAACGATGGAGGTGCGCTCCCTCTCCCGCTTGCGGGAGAGGGTTGGGGAGAGGGTGCTTCCGCAATGGGACAATCCCCAAGAGGAGAAAGCCCTCACCCGGCGCGCGGGACGATGCTTCGCATCGCCCGGACGCCCGCAAGCGGGAGAGGTTGCACCGAGCGCGCGGCAATCGATTCAACCTAATGCCATTCCGCCCTAGTCGCGCCAACGCCTGAGATCGCCTGCGGCCATCCTTCGAGACGCCCGCCGTTGATGGGCCCTCAGGATGGGGACCTGAGTGCGTTGCGCCAGCTTCAATGAGCACCGCTGCCGCTTAGCCTCGTCCTGAGGGCCCGCCGGAGGCGGGCGTCTCGAAGGACGAGGCGCGCGCTCAGCTCGCGCAAAGCCACAGGCGATGGCCCTGGCGGAGGACGGGACTGACATCGGGTGATGATGGCATTATGCCCCTGTTTTGCCCGACGAGTCAAAATCCACCGCCGATCTGCGTCGAGTTGGCCTAGCATGCGAGGCCACTCGGTGCATCGGAAATTCGTAAGCAAAAGCAAGCCCCGTTCTACTGTGCATGGGGTTGTTTTCGCGTTTTGTTATGGCGGACCTCAACCCTGCCGGCGCAGGAAGCCGGTGATCGTCACCTTGTCCCAGATCCCGGCCGCGGCAAACGGATCGGCGCGATTGAAGGCCTCGACTTCGGCACGGCCGGGCGCCTCGATCAGGAACAGGCTGCCGATCATGCTCTGGCCGTCGTCGGAGACCAGCGGCCCCGACATCACGATCGTGACGCCGAAGCGCGACGTGTCGCTCAGGAACGCCTTGTGGGCGTCGTAGTTGGCAAGTCGCGTCGGCAGCGCCCCGGCGCGGTCGAGCGCGTGAATGGCAAACAGCATGGTGTCTCCGTGTCTTGCTTCAGGTGTTGGGAAGGCCGCAGCTGCGGCCGTCCGGTTTCAGTGATCGTCGTTTACTTCGCGCTGAGCTTGCCGGCTTCCTCGAAGGTGGGGCATTTGCGCTGCTCCAGCGGCACGTCGAACGGCTGGTAATTGTCCTTGGTGATCACGGTCGGCTTCAGCACGATCTCGGCGATGATGGGCTCATTACGCAAGGACCGGATCGCCATCATGGTGCCGAGACAGCCTTGCGCAAATCCGTTGTAGTCGCCGCTCGCGAGCAGCTTGCCGGACTTGATCGCGTCGATCGCCTCCTTGGTGCCGTTGATGCCGATCACCTGCGCCTTGCGGTTGGCGCCGTCGAGCGCCTCGATCGCGCCGACCGCCATGGCGTCATTGGCGGCGAGCACGCCGTCGATCTGCGAGTTCGACTGCATCAGGTTCTCCATGACCTGGAGCGCCTGCAGCCGCTGGTAGTTGCCAGGCTGCGAGGCCAGGAGCTTGACGCCGGGCGCCTCCTTCAGCGCGTCGTTGAAGCCGCGGACGCGGTCGACATTGGTCAGCGAGCCCTTGACGCCCTCGATGATGACGATGTTGCCCTTGCCGCCGAGCGTCTTCAGCAGGAAGCGCGCGGTCTCCAGCCCGAGGCTGTAATCGTCGGCGCCGACGAAGGACAGGAACTTGCCGCCGGCGGAACGGTCGGTGATGTTGACGACCGGGATTTTTGCCTCGTTGATTTTCTCGACCCCCGGGACCATCGCCTTGTAATCGACCGGCGTGAACACGATCGCGCTCGGCTTCTTCACCACGACGTCCTCGATCTGGCTGAGCTGCTCGGGGATCGAATCCGGCTTGGTCGGGATGTATTGCAGCGTCTTCGCGTTCAGCATTTTCGCCATGTTGTCGGCGCCGACCCGCACCGTCTGGAAGAACGGGTTGGTCTGGTTCTTGGTGAAGACCGCGATCGTCTCGCCGTCGGCGCGGGCTCCGGTGGTGAACGCAGTCGCCATCAGCAGCGGCAGCGCCATATAGCCCAGTGTCTTTCTCATGTTGCCTCCATCCCTCATTTTGCTTGTTGGATTGCTGGAACTCACTGCGTGCGGCGGCGGGTCTTCATGTCGAGCCAGACCGCGAGAATGACGATCACGCCGGTGACCAGCGGCTGCCAGTTGGCGCTGACCGAGAGCAGGTTCATGCCGTTCAGCACCAGGGTCAGGATCAGCGCCCCGATGAAGGTGCCGAACACGGTGCCGACGCCGCCGAACAGCGAGGTGCCGCCGATCAGAACGGCCGCGATCGCCGGCAGCGTCAGGCTCTCGCCGATATCGGCCTCGGCCGAATTGAGCCGCGACAGGAAGATGATCGAGGCGAGGCCCGCCATGGTGCCCGAGACCGCGTAGACCAGCAGCAGGCGCCGCGCGACCGGGATGCCGGAGAGCCGCGCCGCGACCGGATTGGCGCCGATCGCATAGATCTCCTGGCCCCAGACCGTGCGCTGCGCGAAGAACGTGCCGATGCCGAGGAACACCAGCAGCAGATAGACCGGGATCGGCAGGCCGAACAGGTAGCCGCTGCCGATCTGGCGGAAGCCGGCGGGGAAGCCGTGCAGGGTCTCGCCCGCCATGTACCAATAGGTGAGGCCGTTCAGCACCCAGAGCATGCCGTAGGTGGCGATGAAGGAGGGAATGCGCAGCGCGGTGACCATGATGCCGTTGAGGAGGCCGACGAGGCCGCCGCAGGCAAGGCCGGTGAGGATGCCGAGCGCGGGCGAGCCGGTCGTGTGGATCACCGTGCCGGCGATGCAGGCCGACAGCGCGACATTGGCGCCGACGGAGAGGTCGAGGCCGGCGGTCAGCACCACCAGCGTCAGGCCCGAGGCGATGAAGAAGGTCAGGCTGGCCTGGCGGAGCACGTTCAGGATGTTGCCGAGGGTCAGGAAGGAATCGCTGAGCACGGCGAGCACGGCGCAGATCAGGAGCGCCGCGAGCAGGCGATAAAACACCTGGATCGCATCCTGCGACAGGAAGGAGCGGGGCGGCATCATCGCCTCTTTGGTGATGTCGGTCATGCCCGGCTCCTGAGGCCATCGAGGAACAGCGCGAGGATGACGAGCACGCCGACGCTTGCAACCTGCACCGAGGACGGCAGCGAGATCAGGTTCAGCCCGTTGCGCAGCACGCCGACGGAGAGAACCCCGAGCAGCGTGCCGAGCAGCCAGCCATTGCCGCGCTCGAACGAGGTTCCGCCGACGGCGACCGCCGCGATGGCGTCGAATTCGAGCCCGAGGCCGGCGGTGGGGTGGCCGGAGTTCATCCGCGCGGTCATCAACAGGCCGGCGATGCCGGCCATGGCGCCGCCGATCGCATAGACCGCGATCAACAGCCTGTTGGGCGAGAGCCCGGCATAGCGCAGCGCCTCGCGGTTGCCGCCGAGCGCGAAGATGTAGGTGCCGAACCTCGTATGATAGAGCAGCACGTGGAAGACCGCGTAGGTCACGAGCGCCATCACGATCGGAACAGGGACTCCCAGAAGCGTCGCCGAGTAGATGTCGCGCACGCTGTGGGGAATGCCCACCACGCTCTGGCCGTCGCTGACGATCAGCGACAGTCCCTGCGCCATGCCGAGCGTGCCAAGGGTCGCGACGAAGGGCGGGATGCCCACGATCGCAACCAGCCAGCCGTTGGCAAGGCCGAAGGCGGTGCCGACCAGCAGGCCGGCGCCGAGGCCCAGCAACATCGAGTTGGTCGCGAGCGAAACGATCGCGACGCAGAGCGAGGTCAGCGTCAGCACCGCGCCCATCGACAGGTCCAGCCCCTCGGTCATGATGATCAAGGTCATCGGCAGCGCGAGCATGGTCAGGATGGTCGACTGCACCAGCACGTTGGAGAGGTTGGCGACGGACAGGAAGCCGGGCGCGATCACGCTGAACAGCGCGATCAGCAGCACCAGCACCATGGCAACGCCGGGAATGCGCTGCAGCGGATTGGGTTGAGCGACGATCGCGGCCTCACGCATGATGCATCCCCAATCGCACGATGTTCTCCTCGGTCAATTCGTTGCGCGTCAGGTGTCCGGCGATGCGGCCCTCGCGCATGACATAGGCGCGGTCGCAGACATGGCAGATCTCGACCTGCTCGGACGAGATCATCAACGCCGCCGCGCCGTCCGCGACGAGGCGGTCAATCAGCGCGAAGATCTCCGACTTGGCGCCGATGTCGATGCCGCGCGTCGGCTCGTCGAAGATGAAGAGCTTCGAGCCGGCAGCCAGCCACTTGCCGATCACGACCTTCTGCTGGTTGCCGCCCGACAGAAGCCCGACGGTCTGGCGTGCGCTCGGCGTTGCAATGCGTAGCTGGCGGATCAGGCCGTCCGCGGTGCGCTGGGCCCTGCGCTGGTCGAACAGCCCGCTCGGAAACAGCTTTCGCAGCGCCGACACGACGAGATTGTCGCTGACCGAGCGCAGCAGCGCGAGGCCCTCGCTCTTGCGGCTCTCCGGGATCAGGGCGATGCCGCGGCGGGCGGCAAGGTCCGGTTCGCCGGAAATGCTCTTGCCGTCGAAGATGATCTCGCCCGAGGTCACGGGATCGGCGCCGAAGATCGCGCGCGCCACCTCGCTGCGGCCGGAGCCGACCAGGCCGCACAGCCCGACGATCTCGCCGCGGCGCACCTCGATGTTGATGTCGGAGATTCCGGTCGGCGCGGACAGGCTCTTGACCTCGAGCAGCACCTCGCCGGGCTTGTCGGCAAAATGCCGCGGATAGGTCATGTCGACGTTGCGGCCGACCATCATGCGCACCAGTTGGTCCGGTGTGACGTCGGCCGGCCTGACGCCGTCGATGCGGCGGCCGTCGCGCAGCACGGTGATGCGATCGCCGAGCGCGAACACTTCGGCCATGCGGTGCGAAATATAGACGATCGAAACGCCGTCCGCCTTCAGCCGCGCGATCAACGCGAACAAGAGCTCGGTCTCGCGGTCGGACAGTGCCGCGGTCGGCTCGTCCATGACGAGGATGCGGGCGTTCTGGCTGATCGCCTTGGCGATCTCGACCATCTGCTGCTGCGCCACGCCCAGCTTGTCGACGGTGGTGGAGGGATCGATGTCGAAACCGATCGTGTCGAGCACGCGCTTGGCGTCGGCCAGGATCTTGCGGCGGTCGATGGTGCCGGGAATACGGCCCTTCGGCTCGCGTCCCAGGAAGATGTTCTGGGCGATATCGAGATGGGGGACCAGCGAGAATTCCTGGAAGATCACGGCAATGCCGAGCTTCTGCGCGTCCGCGGTGGAATTGATCGCGACCGTCTCGCCCTTGTAGTAGAACTCGCCGGCATCGGCACGGTAGGCGCCGCACAGCACCTTCATCAGGCTCGATTTGCCGGCGCCGTTCTCGCCGAGCAGCATGTGGACTTCGCCGGGATGGATGGCAAAGGACACGTCGTCCAGCGCCTTGACGCCGGGAAACTCCTTGCTGATGCCGCGCAGGTCCAGCAGCGGCGTCGGCGAGGTGACTTCGATCGGGAGCGCGTCGCTCATGCTTTGGCTCCGCTGGCAAAGATCTTTCCGGGGTTCATCAGTCCGTGCGGGTCCAGTGCCGTCTTGATCGACCGCATCACATCGACAGCCTCGCCGAGCTCGGCGGCGAGATAATCGATCTTGCCGAGCCCGATGCCGTGCTCGCCGGTGCAGGTCCCGTCCATGGCGATGGCGCGGGCGACCATGCGGGCCTGCAGCGCCTTGGCGCCTTCGGTCTCTTCGGGCCTCGCCGGATCGATCAGGATCAGCATGTGGAAATTGCCGTCGCCGACATGGCCGACGATCGGCGCGATGAAGCCGTGCTCGTCGGCATCGCGCCGCGTCTCGGTCAGGCATTCCGCCAGACGCGAGATTGGTACGCAGACGTCCGTGATCACGGCCCGCGCGCCGGGGCGCAAGCCGAGACCGGCATACAGCGTGTTGTCACGGGCGTGCCAGAGCCGGCTGCGATCTTCCGGTGCCTTGGCCCAGGCAAAGCCGTGGCCGCCATGATCGGCGGCGAGGGCCTGCGCGGCCTCGGCCTGCTCGGCAACGGAGTTCTCCGAGCCGTGGAATTCGAAGAACAGCGTGGGCGCCTCGCGATAGCCGAGTTTTGCGTAAGCGTTGATGCCGCGCATCATGACGTCGTCGAGCAGCTCGACGCGCGCCACGGGGATCGCGGACTGGATCACGGAGATCGCGGTGTCCACCGCGTCGTGCAGCGTGTCGAAGCTGCACACCGCGGCCGAGATTGCCTGTGGCACGGGATGTACCTTCAGCGTGATCTCGGTGATGACGCCGAGCGTGCCTTCGGCGCCGACGAACATGCGCGTGAGGTCATAGCCGGCGGCCGATTTGCGTGCGCGCCGCGCGGTGCGGATCACGCGGCCGTCGGCCAGCACGACCTCGAGCGCCATCACATTGTCCTTCATCGTGCCGTAGCGCACCGCCATGGTGCCGGAGGCACGCGTCGAGGTCATGCCGCCGATCGATGCGTCGGCGCCGGGGTCGATCGGGAAGAACAGGCCGGTATTGCGCAGCTCCGCATTGAGCTGCTTGCGGGTGATGCCGGGCTGCACCACGACGTCCATGTCGCTGTCGTGCACCGCCAGTACGTTGTTCATCCGCCCGAAGTCGAAGCAGACGCCCCCCGCGACCGCGGCTGCATTGCCTTCGAGCGACGTGCCGGCGCCGAACGGCACGATCGGCATGCCTGCGCTGGCGCAGAGCTTGACGATCTCGGCGACCTCCTGTGTCGTCTCCGGGAAGACGACGATGTCCGGAGGCAGGCTGCGATAGTGCGACTCGCTCTGCCCATGCTGATCGAGCACGGCGCGCGCGACGCTCGCGCGCGGGCCAATCATGCCGGCGAGGCGCTCGGCCAATATGTCCGTGCTGACCCGCGGTCCCATCCTCAAGCTCCCGTCTGCTCCCTTTGTCGGACTCTTGTTGGCTCGACGTCCAGCTTAAGCGGCTCTCGCGTTGCTCGCGAGCTGCTTCAGGCCGAAATCGTAGTTGAGATGAAAATACGCGCGCTCCACCATGCGACCATCCGGCGCACGGCCGGCGGGATGACGGACGAACTCCCGGATCAGGCTGTCCTTGACGCCGAACACCACGTCGCTGTCGAGATACTGGTCGCCGGCAACGAACACGTGCGTCACCAGCTGTTCGAAACCGGGCGCTGAAATCATGAAGTGCACATGGGCAGGACGCCAGGGATGACGTCCCTGCGCCTCCAGCATGTCGCCGACCGGTCCGTCATGCGGAATGGGGTAGGCGGCAGGCTTGATCGACCAGAAGTGGAAGCGGCCGTTGGCATCGGTGTGGAAACGCGCGCGCATCGCGAGATCGCCGATGGCGTCGAGTTGCTGCACGTCGTAATAGCCGTCGTCGTCGGAGTGCCAGACGTCCACGATCGCGCCGGCGAGCGGCTTTCCGTCGACGGTCGAGACCGAGCCAGTGACCAGCATCGGGTCGCCTTCCATCGGACCGGAAATGTCGGCGCCGCTGTCCTTTTCCGGCGCGGCCTGGACGAAGAACGGCCCAAGCACCGTGGTCTCGGTGGCGCCTTCCGGCATCGGATGGTTGATTGCGTCGACCAGCATGGAGACGCCGAGCGTGTCCGACAGCAGGATGAACTCCTGACGCTTGTCGTTGCACATGTGGCCGGTGCGGGTCAAAAAGTCGATGCCGAACTCCCATTCCTTCTGGGTCGGCCGCACTTCGCGGACGAAGGCGTGAAGGTGGCGCACCAGCGCTTCGCTCACCTCCTTGATGCGCGGGTCGCTCGCGCCTGCGATCCGCTCCAGCACCGCTTCCGTGATCGTGTTTTCGTTGAAGTTACGCATGTGTATCTCCGCGATCAGAGTTTCGGTTCGCCGAGGCTGGACAGACGTTCGAGATGCTTGACGGTCGCGATGAAGTCGGTGTCGCCGTCGCCCTGTGCGACCAGCGAGCCGTAGGTCTCACGCACCTGCGCGGCGAGCTGCAGCGGCACGCCGACAGCGTGGCCGGCACCGAGGATGAGATCGAGGTCCTTGGCCATCTGCTTGCAGGAGAAGGTGGATTCGAAATCGCGGTTGCGCAGCGGTGCGGTCTTGTACTTCACCATGGGCGAGGCTACCGCGCTGTCGTCGAGCACCTTCAGGATGTCCTGCCAGGCGATGCCGCCCTTGCGCGCGAGCGCCAGACTTTCGGCCATCATCGCCGCCGATACCGCGATCATCAGGTTGACGGACAGTTTTGCGTAGCGGGCTTCCTCTGCCGACCCCAGATAGGTCTGGGCACGGGTGAAGGTGCCGAACAGCGGCTTCGCGCTTTCGAAGGCCTCCTTCGGCCCCGACACGAAGCAGGTCAGCGCGCCGGTGTGAACGATGCTGGCATTGCCGGAGACCGGCGAGCGCAGATAGAAAATGCCGCGCGCCTGCGCCGCGGCGGCAACCTCGCTGGAAGCCTCGACGCTCACGGTGCTGGTTTCGATGAGAACAGCGCCGGGCTGCATCGCGGTGATGATGCCGGCAGGGCCGAGCAGCGCTCCGCGTAGGGCAGCGTCGTCCGGCAGGGACGTCACCACAGCGGCCTTGCCGCTCACGGCCTCGGCCGGCGAAGCGGCAATCGCAAGGCCTTGCGCGCGTGCCTCGTCGATGCGCGCCGCGCTCTGGTCGAACGCGGTGACGGAAAAGCCCGCTTTGGCGACGAGCACCGACATCGGCAAGCCCATCTTGCCGATCCCGATGAAGGCAACATTCTTCGAAGCGTAAGTCATGATCGTTGTCCATTGGCACCGTCACGCGGCGCGTCCCTGTCGTTCGATGTCTTGCACCAGCCGCTGGCCGGATAGCGCCAGCAGCTGCTTCTTCGCGTCCAGCCCGTCGACCAGTATCCGGCCGTCCCGCTTCTTCCAGTTGCCGCCGATCATGACGGCCTCGATGTTGGCAAGGCTCGCCTGCATCACGACGGTCGCGACGGGATCATGCACGGGAACGAGGTCGAGACCGGAGGCGTCGATGACGACGAGATCGGCGAGCTTTCCCGGTGTCAGCGAGCCGATCTGGTGCGCGCGGCCGAGCATGCGGGCGCCTTCCGTCGTGATCCAACACAAAGCCTCGCGGACGGGTATTGTGGTCGTCGCCGGAATGGTGCCGCTCACGCGGCGCGACTCCGCATTGTCGAGCGCCCGCTGCATCGAGAGCGCGATGCGGGCGGCGGAGAGGAGGTCACCCGCCAGCACGGACTCCAGGTCGATGCCGATCGTCGGCCGCACGCCGCGCTCGAGCAGCCGTCCGGTGATCGGCAGGCCGTGGCCCTGGATCATTTCGTTCTCCGGCGTTACCGAGAACGAGACGCCGAGCTCGACGAGACGATCGAGCAGGTCATCGGGCAGATCGTTGCCATGGACGATGTTGATGCCGGGGCCGACGAGGCCGGCCTCGAGCAGCTTCTCCCAGCCGCCCGGCGTCTTGGCCGGTCCACCGCCCTGATGCATCGAGGCGATCAGGTTCAGCTCGCGCGCCAGGCGGATATCGTGCATGGCGACGTCCAGCGTCGAATAATGCGGGCCGAGGATCGCGAGCCCGAGCGTGACGAGGCCGTCGCGGTCGGCGAGGGGACCGGCCAGGAGCCGCTCGACCTCGTGGCGCGGATGCGGCACTTCCGAGAAATGCGGCTCGCCCGGCTTCGGCTCGGGCTTCGGCGAGCCGTGGAAGAACGCAGCGCGGATGCCGCTCTCGACCAGGCCGCGCACGGCGGCGTCGGTATGATCGGGCGTCGGGTTGTTGTGGCACCAGTCGACCAGCGTGGTGACGCCGTGGTTGATCTGGTTCAGTGCGCCGACCAGAGTCGCGATGTAGATATCGTCGGGCCGGAACACGGTCGCGAGCCCGGCATGCATGCGGCGGAAATATTCCAGCAGCGTCCAGTTGGCGGCAAAGCCGCGCAAGCCCGTCTGCCAGGTGTGCATATGCGCGTTGATCAGGCCGGGAATGACGACGCGGCCCGTGCCGTCAACGACCTCCGTGTCGGCCGCAACGTCGATCGACGGGCGCACGTCGACGATACGGCTGCCCTCGACCAGCACGTCGCCGGTCGCGAGATCGCCGATCGCATCATCCATGCTGATGACGGTTGCGGATCGGATCAGGGTGCGCCGCATCGCTTCAAGCCGCCGCTTTGATGGCGCCGGGTGGCTCGCCGGCCCAGGCGCGTGCGATCAGGTCGCGAATGGCGTCCCGTTCGAGCGGACGCGGATTCCAGTAGGCATTGGTGACGGCGAGGTCGGCCGCCTTGTCGATGCCGCTCTCGGGCATGCCGACATCGCGCAGCGCAAGCTTGGCCCCCATGCGTTTTGCAAGGTCGTACAGCCCCTGCGACGCATCGGCAGCGCCGATCGCGCGCGAGATGCGCGCCATCGCGTCGGGCACATCAGGTGCGTTATAAGCCAACGCATGCGGCAGCACGATCGTGTGCGTTTCTGCATGCGGCAGGTCGAAAGTGCCGCCGAGCGTATGGCAGAGCTTGTGATGCAGCGCCATGCCGACGGTGCCGAGACAGACACCGCAAAGCCAGGCGCCATAGAGCGCTTCGGTGCGGGCCTCGCGGTCGTCGCTTCTGGCGGCGATCGCGGGCAGGGCGCGGGCCAGCGCACGGATGCCTTCTTCCGCCATCAGCGACGTCACAGGGTTGGTGTCGCGCGCATAGAGTGCCTCGACTGCATGCGCGATCGCATTGATGCCTGATGTCGCGGCGAGACTTGCGGGCAGCGTCAAGGTGAGATCGACGTCGTAGATCACCGTCTCCGGCAGCACCGCCGCATCGCGCACCGTGGTCTTCA
The DNA here is from genome assembly GCA_035575945.1 of Bradyrhizobium sp. Lineage (GTDB taxonomy): Bacteria > Pseudomonadota > Alphaproteobacteria > Rhizobiales > Xanthobacteraceae > Bradyrhizobium. Next base: position 264,008 of record DATLXF010000035.1, read on the forward strand.
ATCCGTTCTCGGTCTGGCCCAGGATCGGCGTCATCTCCGAACCGGCATACGTCGTGGGAATGCAGAGCTGGTTGACGCCGGTGCGCAAGGCCAGCGCCTTGCCGAGCCCCGTGGTCGAGCCGCCGCCCAGCGAGACGACGCAGTCGGCCTCGCAGGCCTTCATGGCCGCGAGCGCACGTTCGGTCACCTCGACCGGCGTGTGCATGGTGGCGCCCGAGAAGATGCCGGCATGGAGCGGGCCGAGTGCAACGCCCAGTCTCTTGCCTTGCGCCTCCTGCTGCGGCGTCGTCAGCACCAGCGCACGCCTGCCGCCGAGCCGCTCGACTTCGGCCCTGGCGCTCGCCAACGTTCCGCTGCCGAACACGACGCGACAGGGCAGGTTCTCGAAGGTGAACGAGCCGATCATGCGCCGGCCTCTGTGATGGGGTAATCGACCTGGAAGCGCCCGATCCGCAAGTCGCCCAGGGCCTCGCGCACGCGCAGATGCTCGGGGTGGTCGGCGTAGGCGGCGAGCGCCGCCTGGTCCTTGAATTCGGAGAAGAGCACCACGTCGCAGGCGTAGTCGACAGCGCTGACGTCCATGCCGACTTCGATATGGGTAAGGCCGTCGATCCGGCCCTTGAGCCCCTCGAACAGGGTCTTGACCTTGAGCCGGGCGGCCGACCGCTCCGCGGGTGTCTCCCCGCGCAGTCGCCACATCACGATGTGCCTGATCGGGCCCGACATTTCCTGATTTCCTCGCCTGCGATAATGCTTTGTTGGCACCATTTTGCCTTGCAGAAATCGGAAATAAAGGTCAAAATTTGTAAGTCTCTTTTCCTCATTTCGCAAAAATGGACCGGCTGCTCCAACTCGAGGTCTTCTCCAAAACCGCGGAGCTCGGCAGCCTGTCCAAGGCTGCCGAAATCCTGCGGATGTCGAACGCGGCGGCGAGTCGTCACCTCAGCGCGCTGGAGGAGCGGCTAGCCGTCCGGCTGATCGAGCGCAATACGCGCCGGCAATGGCTGACCGAAGCCGGGCAGGAACTGCTGCAGCGTTGCAGCGTGCTGTTGAACGAACTCGCCGAAGCCGAGGACGCCGTCTCCGACCGCGCGCTGTCGCCAAAGGGCATGCTGCGCGTGACGAGCTCGCTGTCGTTCGCGATGATCTATCTGGCGCCGATGCTGCCAGCTTTCCGCGCGCTCTATCCTGATCTCAGCGTGCAGATCATCAGCGCGAACCGCTATCTCGACTTCATCGAAGCCGGCATTGACGTTGCGATCCGTACGCGCGAGCATGAACCGGATTCCAACATCGTGGTTCGCCGCATCGGCCAGATGCACCGCGTGCTGGCGGCAGCTCCATCATATCTGGAAAAGCACGGCCGGCCCGAGCATCCCGCCGATCTCGCCCGCCACAACATGCTGATCTACAACCTCGCCAACGACCCCTATTCGCTGCGGCTGAGCCAGGGCAGCACGACGCAGACGGTGCGGATCGCACCGACGCTGGACAGCAATGACGGCCAGATCATCTGTGGTGCGGCGCGCGCAGGGCTGGGCATCCTGATCCAGCCGCTCTACATCGTGCAGGGCGATATCGCGGCCGGCCGGCTGGTGCCAGTCCTGCGAGACTGGCAGCTGCCGCTGCTCACCATGAACATCGCCTATCAGAACCGCGTCAGGCTGCCCGCCAAGATCAGGGTATTCTCTGACTTCCTCGTCAGCCATATCCGCGAGCATTCGCCGTCAGGTATATGGATGGACACGGCAAACGAACGGGGGACCGGAGAATCCTGATCGAACGGGACGGGCAAGTTAGCGACGCGCCGATCAGACAGCCGAGCTCGGGCTGGTTCGTGCAGATAACACCGTCGATGGAAATCGACTTGCCAAGGCACGAGTCTTGGGCTGAACGCGCGATCCGTCGATCACCTCGAGGCGGCCGCAGCGGTTCAGCGTGTGCAGCTTCCGCCCGGGCCACAACGGCCCCGGCTTCAGCGTGTGGCGGACGATCTGCTTGAACGTCGTCGGCGACAGTTCGACCACTTCTGCCAGAGCGAGCGCTGCGCCATATCCATCGGCGCAATTCTGGACCGGCCGCCACAATTTGCCATCGAGGGTGACGAAGTTGCCTGCGGGCCGCGCGCTTGCGCGGTCGATCAGGACCGGATTGCTGGCGTGAGGCAACCAGGGCCCCAAGAGGTGATCGGCGTAGTAGATCGCCAGCGAATCCGAGTAACCGCCCGTTCCATCGCGCCATGCGCCGAACAGATAATGCAGGCCGTCATGCCGCGTGATCGTCGCGTCCGCCAGTTCGAGGCCGGACAGCAGCGTCGCCTGCCGCTCCCATCTGTCCGGAAAACGAACACATTTGTAGAGCGCGACGTCGCCGTGGAGCGAACTCTCCGGGATCATCCACAACGCGCCATCGCTTTCGATCAGAAATGGATAAGAGAGGTGCCAGGGCTCCTCCAGCACGGACATCGCTTTTCCTACCGGACCCTCCTCATTGAACTCGATCGCCGAGATGATGCCTTTTCCCAAGCGATGATCGAGATCCTCGAAGAACACGACCGTTCGTCCCTGCCACGTGATGGGGAAGGGATCGGCATAGAAGTGGTCTCCGGGATCTCCCAGGATGTTCCAGCCTGGACCCGACAGATCTCCGGTCTGCCAGACATCCGCGCCGTCGTTGAAGCGCCATCCGATGTGCCAATGCGGAGCATAGCAGCACAGGCGATAGATCTCCTTGGCGACCGAAACGGCGAGACCGCGCGCGACATAGCCGACCGGGCCCCCGCGCGGGGTACGTCCTGTAGGTACCAGCTGCGGCACGATGCGGGGCCTGCCCGAGACGATCGCGGCCACCATCGTCAAGGTACGCGCCATGACCGTTTCCAGTGCGCCGCTGAGGCCGGCGGCAATCTCTCCGGACGGGTGGCCGCGGTCCAGCACCGAGCCGTCGATCTCGTTGACGATTTCGATCACGGGCAGGTCGCCGGAGAGAATGGCGGCGAGCGCCGCGTTCTCGCCTGCGCCTCCGTTGAACAGCGGCCGGAGATATAGCCGGGCAGAGCAATTCGGATCCCGCGCGGCGCTCGTAAAGTCGACGACCACGTCGGCCCTCCCCGGAAGAACCTGCGTCCGTTCCGGATTGATGCTGAGCTTGCTGGCGCCGGTATGTTTGCCCTTGTGCAACACCACGCGTTCGAGTTCGAACAGGGCATCCAGCCCGGCGGGCCGCGGCTCCGCCGTCGCCGTCCATGCAATCTGCACCGGTACGTCCCGGCCGTCGACCGACAGCGTCTTGCGGCCCATCCAGCGCCGTGCGTAGTCACGTTCACAGCGAAACTCGATGATCATCTCGAGCCAATCTGTTTCAACGTATCAGGTCAAACGACCTGATCGAGAATACGGATGTATTCCTCCACCATGGCATCTACCGAATAGCGCAGCCTCAGGCCTTTGGCGTTTTGTCGCAGCTCGTCGCGCAATTGATCGTCGGTCAGGAGCCTGGAGACGGCTGCGGAGAGCTTGGCATGATCGGAAGCCTCGACGAAGAGTGCGGTCGGTCTGCCTTCGTAGGACAGCACTTCGCGCAGGACGGGAAGGTCGGTCACCACGGAGGGAACTCCGGCGTTTGCAGCCTCGACCGCAGCCAAACCGAAGGTCTCCGCCTGCGTCGGAAATACGAACACGTCCAGACAGGCCAGGAAGTCTGCCATCCGGCTGGGAGCGATCTCACCGAGAAAGTGAACCTTGTCCGACACACTCAACTCTTTCGCGAGCTGCCTGAGCCGCGCCTCGTCCGCGCCCTGGCCGGCGAGTGCAAGATGCCAGGAGGGCTCGTCCGGCAACAGGCGTATCGCGGCATCGAGTCGCTTGTGAGGATGCAGCCTTGCCGCGCAACCGAGCAGGACGCGATCCGGCGGCAGGTCAAGCTTTTGTCGTGCAACCTCCTTCGACAGGATGAGGGCCTTGTCGTCGAAGCCGTGGGGCACATGCACCATGCGCGATCGATAGGCGGCGGGATAACGCGAATATTCGCGTTCCATGTCCTGCGAGTTGAGCGTGATGCGGTCGAAGAAGCCCAGGCTGCCCATGACGATGTCGGCGGTGCGGATCGGCCAGCTCATCGACAGCGCGGATGAAACCTGATTTGCGACAACAGGCGCGCGGCTGACGAGGCGCGTCACGCCAGCGCCGATGATGTTGCCGAAATGCTGGAACGTCAGGACGGCGTCGGGCCTGGTGGTCCTGACATGGCGGCCGAGCGTCCACAGCATCCGCAGCAGCGCCACAGGATTGCCCGGCCGGCCCGGCGCGCAGTAGAAGGTATCGGGCGGCTCATCGAACGAGCTGGATTTGCGGAAGAAGAACAGATGCGTGACGCGGTGGCCGCGCGCGGCCAGTCCGGCGCCGAGAAGCCGGGAGATCTCCTGCGCACCGGCGTTCTCCGCCTGGGTCTGTGCGAGAAGCACGTGCAGCTTCGGTCCGCCGCGGCCTGATCGTGCAGGTGCCGTCGCGCTCGTCTCGCTCAACTGCTTGTTCGGCTGATAGTGGAGCACGGATCCCGACCGCTAAAGAAACCAGATCTTCACCTTCTTAACTCCGTAGCTACCATGCGGGTCTCAGGCGGACACCGGTTAGCAACAAACGGAGTTAATGAGGGCAACGGCTACGGCCCCGTCCATGCTGCAATTCTGCCGGTCCCCGGCTGGCAGCGGCGCGCACGTTAACCAATCCGTCGCTGCGCCTTGCGGGCTTTCCTAGTCCCGCGACTCCGCACTGCGGACGGCATAGCTGGCGCGCCTCGATACAGGCCAGCGCAACAGGACGAGAACTGAGGGATCAACTCCGCTTCGCCGGCGGCAGAGGAGATTCAGGGCGATCGTCGACAGCGCGAGCGAGACGGTCGCCGAAATCGCGGCGCCGAGCACGCCGAGCCAGGGAATGAGGAGGATAAATCCCACGAGCCGCAGCGTGACGTTGGCGGCGACGACAGGGACATAGATTCGTTCATGACCGGTCAGTTGCAGGATCGCAGCAGACGGGCCACCGGCCGCCTGGATGGCGGTTCCGATTGCGAGCACGATCAGGACCGAGTGCTGCTCGGTGAAGTGAGGTCCGAACAGGTGGAGAAGGTAGTCGCCGCCGAGCCAGATCGCGGCGAGGCCGGCGATGACGCACAGTGCGGTCACTTCCGCCATCAACTTCAAGGTCCGCTCGAACTCCTTCTGGTTCTTGCTGAAATAAAGCGACGGAAGCCGGCGCGCGCCGAAGGTGTACAGCGCCGCCGACAGCATGGCGAAGATGTTGGCGAGGCGCGAGGCGGCGAAGTAGATCCCGGCGGTCGCCGGATCCAGCATCCAGTAGACCAGAATGACGTCGAAATACTGGTTGGCTGCTTCGAGGATCGATGCGAGCCAGAAGTGAGGGGCACTCGATCGCCAGCGCGCCGTTTCGGATCGCGCCGGCGTGTTGCGCAAATCCGGCAGGACCCGCGCGATCGAAATGACCTGCGCAGCGAGGCCGACCGACAGGGCAATCGTCATCACCGCGAACAATTCGGCGGGATCGAGCCGCCGATGGCCGAGCAGCACGGCCAGCAGAAACAGCACGACGATGGCCCGCCAGAAGAACTCGCGATTGCCTTCGCCCATGAGGATGCTGACCAGCGATCGTGCGACCTGGCTTCCAAGCATCACGCCGGCGTTGACGGCGGTGTAGGCCGATACGGCGATGATCAGCAGCCAGCCGTTTCCGCGTGCGCTCGCCACGCCGGCGATCCCGGCGACGACGATCAGCATTGCGACAGAGGTAATCTTCAAGCTGGACAGGAGGACGCCTTTGGTGAGGTCCGGCCGGTTGCCGACCTGATACTCGTTCAGGAATCTGACCAGCAACGATTCCTGGCCGACCAGTCCCACGACGGCCGCAATCTGGGCGACAGAAAGCCAGGTCGCGTAGATGCCGAAGCCGTCAGGCGACATCGTTCGTGCCGCGAGCGAGAACAAGGCAAAGGCGAGCACGCCGCTGCCGACCTTGAGCAGGATGGTCCCGGCAACACCGCGCGTGACGTCACGCCGCATGAACTGGAGGATGGATGCGATCATGAAGGATGAGGGGCTGCGCTGCGCTGGAGCGACATGTTCCGATACTGCCGACAATCTAGCATGCTGGAGAACCGCGAGTGTTAATGGACGACTTGCGGGAACTCGCCAGCCGCGTGGTTGTGGCGATCGCCGGTTGCATCACTGTGGAACATCTCGGTCTCCAGTGCCCCAAATCGTGCAAGGCCGGGCTTGACCGATTGATGGCCAAGGCCCGCGTCGGCGATGGAAGAAAGACGAGGCAGGGCGATCGAGGGCGGAATGGTTGGCAGGGATCGTTCGCCAAGGTGTCAAGGTCTGTTGCACATCCCGAGCAAATCGCGTGCCGGGACGGCGGCCAAGCTTGGCGTTGCGGGTCATTAACCTCAATATCTGGAACCGGCTGAGAGCGTCGTCCGCCGCTCCGGGTGTGCTCGTCGACGACGGGCGAGCTGCGGCCTCCAACCGGACAGCTGCTTGGCGGACAGCTTGACCGCGCGCGAGGCATGCAACGATACCTGTATCGTTACCAAGCTCCTAAAGCGCGGGATGGCGCAAGAGACCGGCTAGCGCCCGCTCCGTCGCTTAGACAATTCCGCCCTCAGTCAATCGGTCCAAGCGTGGCCGAGGGTTCTCAGAGACGTACTGCGGTCGTAGCGAAGGCCTGCGCGACAGGCTCCTGGACTCGATTCAGAAGCACCATTCCCGCAATGGCGATGACCAGGGCCGCGACGCAGCCAAGCAAAAACGCCTTCATCCTCAGCCTCCCTCGAGTGAGCCAGCAAGCCATCTATACGACACCGCTTGCGGCGAGCAAGCTCGTCGATCGCGCCAATCATCCGCGGTCCTATTGGCTTTTGCACGCGGGATCCGCCCAAGCGCATCGCTCATCCCAGCCAGGGGACCGAAGCTCGGCGCTATTCAAGGGAGGATGCGGGCGGCAGGGCGTTCGCCGCACGCTTTGGAACCGATGCCGGCATTGCAAGTTTCCTGCAAGCCCAGTGAGCGCATCGGAGGCCCTGCGTGACATTTTCGAGAACGATCCTGTGCTTTGCAGCACTTTGTATTGCTGGAAGTGCCCTGGCTCAGCCCGCACGAACCGACTCGCCATCGGCGCAGACTCCTCCCGAAGAGAAAGGCCAGCTGCAACCGCAGGGTTGGACGGGCCCGATCAATACGGGTTCGGGCGGTGCGCCGGCCGCCAGTCCCCAGGGCCAGAGCCCGCCCGGCATGCAGGCCGCCCCGGAAGGATCGTCCAAGACCACGACGGCACCGGCCAAGTAGACCGTTTTCGGATGTTCATTTCCGTCGGCCCTTCTGGCAATCTCGAAGCCGTGATTGTCAGCAGGGCCGGCCAGCGATGAACAGATCGCCTTTGTTCATGAAGGTGGCCGCAGCGCTGTGGGCCATCCTCGTCGCATCGTCCGTGCACGCCGACATGGTCGGGCATGGCGGCCCGATACGGTCTCTTGCCCTGTCGCCCGATGGGCGCAGCCTTCTGTCAGGCAGCTTCGATACGGCGGCCATCCGCTGGTCGCTTCAGTCCGAGACCGCAGAGCAAGTACTGCGCGATCATGCTGACGGCGTGAATGCCGTCGCTTTTCTGCCAGACGGTCGCATGATCACGGCCGGCGCCGATGCCCGAATTGCGGTGTGGACGGCGGGCCGGCCGGAGCCGGACCGGGTCATGGTGGGACACGTCGCTCCGGTCGCCGCGCTTGCCGTGTCACCCGACGGGACGCTGCTCGCGTCGGCTTCGTGGGACCGGACGGTGCGGATCTGGTCGCTTTCGGACGGCACGTCCCGGGTGCTCGAAGGCCATACGCAGAACGTCAATGGCGTCGCTTTCCTGCCCGACGGCAGGCTCGTCAGCGCCGGCTACGATCTTGCGCTGCGCATCTGGCGTTTGCCGGACGGCCAGCCTGACATCGTGACGTTGCCGGCGCCGCTGAACGCGGTGGCCGTGGCGTCGGATGGTGAGATCGTCACCGGCGCAGTCGATGGCAGGCTGCGCATGCTGACCGCAGACGGCAAGGTCAGTGGCGAGGTGGCGGCCAGTCCGACACCGGTGGTGGCCTTGACGATCTCGGCGGACGGTGTGCTGATCGCTGCGGCCGGCATCGGCGGCACAGTGGCGATCATCGATCGCAAGTCGCGCAAGCTGCTGCGCACGCTGCTTGGGCCCGGGCCGCCGGTATGGTCCATCGCCTTCCTGTCCGACCGCGAGACGCTGGCCATGGGTGGTGCGGACGGCAGGATCAGGCTCTGGAATGCGCGCACGGGCGATCCCATCGGCTCTGGTCGGGACGGCACACGGGCCGATCCGCTCGCGGCCTATGCCGGCGATCACGGCGCCGAGGTGTTTCGGGCGTGTGTTGCCTGCCACACGCTCTCGGACAAGGAGGTGCAGCGTGCGGGCCCGTCACTTGCGGGACTCTACGGCCGCAGGATCGCTTCGCTCCCCGGCTACCGCTTCTCCGATGCGCTGAAGACGATGGACATCGTCTGGACGCCCGAGACGGTCGCAAGACTGTTCGAGATTGGCCCGAATGCCTACACTCCCGGCACCAAGATGCCGGAGCAGCGTATCGGCTCGGCCGAAGACCGCCGCGCGCTCACCGAGTTTCTCGGCCGCGCGACGTCGCGCTAGTTCCGCTTCAGTCCTTTCCGTCGCGCTCGTGGAGATAGTCATCCGTCGTGCGCGGCGGCGTTCGTTCCGGGACGCCCTTGAACGGATCGAATTGCTGCTCGCTCATCACGATGACGCGGCAATCTGCGCACATCCTGAGGGCCTCGATCCGCTTGTCGCCGGCCGGATACATCCAGTGCCGGCCCTCGAGCTTGGCCGCGATGCGGTCGATCGTGCTCTTGACGCCGAAGGGCGTGCTACAGCGGACGCAGAGCGCGGGCTCCTCTTCCTTGATGATCGTCGCGGGGGCGCGCGCGGCGCGGAAATCGATCTGCGGCTTCAGGCTGATGACCTTTTCGGGACAGGTGCTCTGGCACAAGCCGCACTGCACGCAGGCATCCTCGATGAATTTCAGCACGGGACGCTCGGGGTCGTCGCGTAGCGCACCGGTCGGGCAGGCCGAGACGCAGGAGAGGCACAGTGTGCAGCCCTCGGTGTCCACGGTGATCGCGCCGATCGGCGCGCCCTGCGGCAGCGCGATGACGTCGACCGGCTGCGGCGCCAGCCGATGCAGTTCGCCGAGGGCGAAGCGCAGCAGGTCGCGCCGCTTGCCGACAGTTTTAAAGGTCGCGGGTGTTCCGATCGCGGCCAGCGCGCCAATCTCGGCTAAATGCCGGCCGAGCGCGTCGGGATCGTCGGTTTCGACGGTGGCGAGGCGGCGGCCCGCAAATCCGAGGCCGCCGAGGATCGCGTCGCCCATTGCGATCGTCTGGAGCAATCCGGTCACGTCGTGGCGCGGCTTGCCTCGGAGCAGGAAGCGCACGGCGGAGACGCCATAGGCGAAGGCGCCGACGATCGCCTCTAGCCCGATCTGCGTAAGCTCGTTGACGGCAAAGGGAAGCACGTTCGCCGGCAGGCCGTCGCCATGCCGCGCCAGGGCGTCGATCAGAGGCGTGCCGTGCGGGCTATCATGAAAAAGCAGCACCGCATCGGCGCCCCCGGCCTCGCGATAGGCGAGCAGCATGGCGCGAAGTCGCTGAAGCTGCGTATCGGCGGGCGGCAGCGTGTAGGAGACCGCGCCGGTCGGGCAGGCCGCCGCGCATTGGCCGCAGCCCGCGCAGATGTTCGGATCGATCGCGACATGATCGCCGGCGGGCGTGATCGCCCCGGCCGGGCAGAGATCGAGGCAGCGATGGCAGCCCGTGCGCTTCGAACGCGAATGGGCGCAAAGCGCGGGCGCAACCTCGACATATCTCGGCTTGTCGAAGCTGCCGACGAGATCGCGCGCGGTCAGCACGGCGCGCAGCACCGCTGCGGGATCTTTCGTGTCGGCGCGCAGATAGCCGTCGCGCAGGTCGTGGGCGGGAAACAGTGGCGCACCGCCGGACAAATCGAGCACGATATCGCAGCGCGAGGTCACGCCGCTTCGCGGCGGATCGAGCACGAAACGATCGCGCGAGGAGGGGCGGGGGCGCGCATAGTCGTCGATTGCAAGCTCGAATGCGCCGAAATGTCCCTTCGCAGATCGGATCGTGCCCTTCACGATCGGGAACACCGTCGCAGGCGGCGGCACCAGGTCGTCGAGTTGCCTCAGCATCACCGTGACGTCGAGGTGATCGGCAAGCAGGCGGCCGGCCTCGATCGCGGCCTCGTCGCGCCCGTAGACCAGGATCACGCCCTCGCTCGACAAGGTGACGAGCGGATAATTTGGGGCCGGGATAGAGGCGGATGCAAGCAGGGCGGCCATTTTCGCGCCAGCCCGCGCGCCTTCGCGCGACCAGCCGGCCGTTTCGCGGATGTTGACGAAGGTGATCGCATCGGCCCGTTCGCCGGCCTCGTCCGAGAACTGCGCCGCCTGCTGCGTGCAGGCGACGGTCAACACGCCTTCTGTCGCGGCGATTTTGCGGAAGTGATCGAGTTCCGCACCGCAGAGGTGGCGAAAGCTCTTGACCTCGCTATCCGGGCGTCCGCGCCGAATCGCAGCCACGTCGAGGGGCATCGTGTCTTCGCACGAGCAGATCAGGACAGTCTTCGACGGCTGCTCCAGGTTGACCCCTCCGGCATTCGGACGCCGACGACGGACTCGCGCCGGCTGTTCGCCTCGTATAGACATTATCCATCGGGAAGAAAAGGAAAGCGGAGGACGGCCTGCCGTCGACCCCAGTGAGCCAAGTTTTCGCGACGGAACCGATCCACCTGCCGCCGCCATTCACATTGGTGCGATTGCGAGAGAGTGGCGACGCCTTTGCCCATGCATGCCGCATCGCACCGGAGAGCGGCGCCGGATCGCTGGTCTATGTCGGCCGCTTCGACCTCGCGGAGTTTGCCGTGGTGCTCGAGCCTGCCGAGCCGTTGCGCAGCGCGCGGCGCGCGTTCTACGCCGGCATGGTCGCGCTCACCGATGCGCTTCGCGCCTATGCGCCGCCGAGCAAGCCGATCACGATCGGCTGGCCGGATGCGGTCAGGATCGATGGCGGACTGGTCGGCGGCGGACGAATGGGTTGGCCTTCCGCCGCGGACGAGGACGCGCCGCCGCCCTGGCTGGTGTTCGGCGCCATGATCCGGACGGTTGCTATGACCGATGACGATCCAGGCATTCACCCGCTGGCCTCGGCGCTCGACCAGGAAGGCTTTGGCGAGGCCGGCGCGGCGCAGATCACCGAGAGTTTTGCCCGTCACCTGATGCTGGCGCTTGACGGCTGGCGGGTTGACGGCTTCGACGGTGTGGCGCGCGATTATCTCACCCGGATGCCGCGCGAGAGGCAGACCATTCAACGTATCGATGAATGCGGCGACCTCCTGACGCGCCGCATCGGGACGGACACGATCGAACGAAGCGATCTCATCCCGGCGCTCGCAGCGCCGTCCTGGCTCGATCCCGCCCTCGGAGGACCGCGGCTGTGAAGCTCCTGCGTACCATCGCGCTCGATCCCTCCGATACATTTGTCTTCGACGTGGCCGCAGAGCCGGGCGAGTGGGCCGTCTCCGGCGCCTTCCGCTTCTGGGATTGCGACGGCGCCAAGCTCGAGGGCAAGGCGCGCGCGGCGTTTCGCGGTGGTTTCCTCGGTGTGCAATCCTGGGGTTGGTCGACGCTGGCGCAGATCGTGCCAGCAACCGAGGAGGATCATCGCAGCCTGGTGGATCTTCTTACCGGGCAACTCGTCGATCGTTTCGGCGCGCCGGACATGGCGACGGCGAAAGCGGCCGCGGAAGAGGAGGTTGCTTTCGCGCAGTCGCTCTGCAGTCATCCCATCAGCTCGCTGATTGCAGTGCACCGCACTTCAAGCGATGGTGAGGTTCGCGAGTCTTTCCGCCGGCTGCAACTCCGCGAAGGGCAGGGACACAGCAAGGCCTTCTCGTTCATGGAAATCGAGGACGACGTCCAACCTGACGGCGATCTCAGCCTTGTCGATCTGGGGCGGGAGCCGAACATCAGATGAACGATTTCTGGATCGCCTGTGGCCATCATCTGCTCGATCGCGACGAAGGCGGTGGGCTCCGCGTCACCGACGAGTTTCTCAAGGCTTATTTTGCCCGTCCCGAGCTGATGCCGCCCGAGGACGCGTGCCCGGTCGAACGCCGCCTGCACCGCGAATTGCTCGCCGACCCGCGCCAGCCGGTCAGCGCCGGCGAAATCGCCGGGATCGTCGATGCGGATGCGCGGGAGAACTGGCAGTTCGTGCTGGCGTTCCGCGATCTTCTGCTGCGCCACCCGACGCTCGAAGCCGCCTATCTCGCGTCGGTGCGTTCAGGCGCGAACGATCTGCCGCCGCTGTTCGTCAACCAGCTCGTGCACGTCATCTTGCGGAATGCGCTCGATGGCTGCGACGACCCGTTCGTGCTGCGCGCCGCCGAATTGTTCTTCCGGACCCAGCGCATCCTGCCGCACGAGCAGGCTTTGTTACTCGGCGACGAGGAGATCGTCGGCGGCCGGAGCCCGACTCCGGTGCTTTCTCTGATGTCGATGCTGGGCGCCACCACCGATGCCGTGGTCGATGTGCTGAGCGAGGAGACTGCCGAGTCCTATTGGCAGCGCAGCGACCAGTTCGACATGGCCCTCGACCTCACGGCCGGCGGCCGCGGGCCGGCTGCGCTGGCGCAGGCGATGACGCGCTGGGTCTCCCATCTGCTGGGCGTCGACGTCGCGATCGAGCCGCTGCGCGCGCTGCACGAGGAAAGGCTCACCTGGTATGTCGGGCTCGATGCCGAGGCCACGAGGCTCGGCGACAGGCTGTGGCACGGCGACGAGCTCGGCGAGCGCGACGCGGACCGCGTGCTCGCGCTGTTCCGGCTGACTTTTGCGGAATCGAGCCGTGCTCTCGACGACGTCGGGAGCGAGCCGGTCTATTTGATCCTGTCGATGACGGCAGATCAGAAGCTCCGGATGAAGCCGCAAAATCTGCTGACGGGGCTGCCGGTGAAGGGTCTGGAGATGGCGACATGAGCCCTGCAGCATTGCCATCGCTCTCGATTGCCGTCGGTGTCGTGGTCGAGCGGCGCAAGGCCGACTCGCCATGGGTCGATTTCATCTGGCGCGGAATGGCCGTCCTGCCGGACGAGCCGGCGACACAGCCCTGGACCGTGCTGCGTGAGCAGGACGGCACGACGCTGTTTTATGCCGGACGTGCGACCGTCGATCTCTATCCGTCCGAGACGGCGCGCTATCGCGACAATCTCGCCTCCGGCAATCCCAGCATCTGGATCGTGCTGTCGCCCGCGGAAGGCGCCTGGCCCTACGCCGTCACCACGGTGACTGCCGACCCGGCCGAAGGCGAAGGCTTCACCGAAGCCGCCGACAATCTCGTTGAAGCGGTTCCGATGCCGGAGGTACTGCGCGAAGCGATTGAAGGCTTCGTGGCCGAGCACCATGTCGAGCGGGAGTTCGTCAAGCGCAAGCGGCGCCGCGCCGACCCCGAGGCTCTTGCGCGGCGAGAACATGAAGGCGGACAGGAATGACTGAGGAGGAGTTCCTTGCACGTTGGTCCCGCCGCAAACGCGAATCGCAGGCGGAGCCCGCCAAGCCTGCCGTGGTGCGGCCCGCGCCGCCGCCCGAGGCCAGCGACGAAGAGACCGAGTTCGATTTGTCGAGTCTGCCGTCGCTCGACGACATCAATGCCGCGACGGACATCACGGCCTTCCTCGGCAAGAAGGTTCCTCGTGACCTGAGCCGTGCGGCCCTTCGCCGCGCCTGGGTTGCCGATCCCGCCATTCGCGACTTCGTCGGACTTGCGGAGAATGCATGGGACTTCAACGACCCGACCGCGATGCCGGGCTTCGGCCCGCTGGATTGCTCGTCCGAAGAACTCGCCGCTCTGGTCGATCGCATCGTCGGAGGCGTGCGCGAGGCGGTCCGATCTCTCCCCGACGGCGAGATCGAAATGGCGAATTCTTCGTTGCCTCAAGCCGATGTGACGACCTCATTTGATGCGACCGAGCCGCCGCATGAGACGGAAGACCGGGTCAATGCGGCTGCAGCGCAACCGATAGCGGCAGAAAGGTCTGCGGATTCTGCGGAGCCCATCAGGCCCCGCAGCCATGGCGGTGCGCTGCCTCGGTGAGAAACACGACCAAAGGCTATAGGTATAAGCTATGGCAGGCGTTGACCGCCGGCGGAACCCGGACTAGGTTACCTACTGCTTTGTAACAAAAGCGATAATTGTGCAGACGGGACTCGGATGGGAGGTCCACGTGCGGGATGAAGGGCTTGATCGCGCGATCGATGCCGCGGGCGGCATCGCGCAGCTTGCGCGTAAAATAGGCATCAGCCAGCCCTCCGTGTCGAATTGGACGCGTGTGCCCCCACAACGGGTGATTGCAGTCGAAACCGCGACCGGTGTTTCCCGAAACGATTTGCGGCCCGATCTCTACGGCGAGCAAACCGTTTCCGCACAGCGCGTCGATCCGATCGACGCGGCGCGCGGGCGGGAATACGCGCTGCTCGCGTTGCTGCTGTCGGCGCCTCCGCCGAAGCGCCTGCTCGATCAGCTCGCTACGTTGGACGGCGATCCGACACCGCTTGGGCGCGCGCATGCAGCGCTGGCCGACGCCGCCTCGACGGCCGTGGTGGCAAAGGTCGAGCGGGAGTATTTCGACCTGTTCGTCGGGCTCGGCCGCGGCGAATTGCTGCCTTATGCCTCCTACTATCTCACCGGCTTCCTCAACGAAAGGCCCTTGTCGCGCCTGCGCGGCGACCTTGCGACGCTCGGCATCGAGCGGGTCGCCAACAATTCCGAACCCGAAGATCACGCGGCCATCCTGTGCGAGATCATGTCGGGCCTTGCCGGCGGCCGCTTCGATGCCTCGCCCGAAGCGCAGCGCGCCTTCTTCGAGAAGCATGTGTCGCCCTGGATGGGACGGCTGTTCGCCGACATCGAGAGCGCGGGAGGGGCCCGGTTCTATCGAGCGGTCGGTGCGCTCGGCCGCACCTTCATTGAAATCGAGACGGAAGCATTCACATTCGCCAGCTGATCGACACGGGTCGGTCCGGGAGAGATGCGATGAGTGACGAGACGAAAGCAAAGGTCGGACGCCGCGACTTCCTTCGCAAGGTCGGCCTGGGCACCGCCGGTGTCGGCGCGACGCTTGCGACGCCGTTGGTCGGGGCCGCGCAGGCGGACAGCGAGAACAACGACGAGAAGCGCAAGGCGCGCTACAAGGAATCCGATCACGTGAAGACGTTCTACCGCGTCAACCGTTATCCGGCCTGAGAGGGAGGGCTCCCGTGCTTATAAAGCGAACACACCAGCGTTCCGACCGCCGCGGTTCGGTCGCCGAATCCCTTGCGTCCCAAGGCGGGGGACTCGATCGCCGCACCTTCCTGCGCAAGTCCGGCCTCGCCGGCGGCGCGCTCGCGGCGCTGGGAACCATGCCTGTCGGCAGCGTACGCAAGGCCGAAGCCGCCGCCGCCGGGCCGCTGACGGCCGGCGCCGTCGTCAAGAAGAGCATCTGCACGCACTGCGCGGTGGGTTGCACCGTGACGGCGGAAGTCCTCAACGGGGTCTGGATCGGACAGGAGCCGAGCTGGGATTCGCCGATCAACCGCGGCTCGCATTGCGCCAAGGGCGCTTCGGTGCGCGAGCTCGTGCACAGCGATCGCCGCCTGCGCTATCCGATGAAGCTGGTGAACGGGCAGTGGACGCGTGTGTCGTGGGACACGGCGGTGAACGAGATCGGCGACAAGCTGCTGCAGGTTCGCGAGAAGTCGGGCAGCGATTCCGTCTATTGGCTCGGCTCGGCCAAGATGACCAACGAAGGAGCCTATCTGTTCCGCAAGCTCGGCGCGTTCTGGGGCACCAACAACACCGATCACCAGGCGCGGATCTGCCACTCCACCACCGTCACGGGCGTCGCCAACACCTGGGGCTATGGCGCGATGACGAACAGCATCAACGACATGCGCAACTCCAAGACGATGCTGTTCATCGGCAGCAACGCGGCGGAAGCGCATCCCGTCAGCATGCAGCATCTGCTCGAATCCAAGGAGCTCAACAAGGCGAACTTCATCGTCTTCGATCCGCGCCTGACGCGCACCGCGGCGCATGCCACCGAATATGTCCGGATCCGTCCCGGCACGGACATTCCCGTGCTCTACGGCATGATGTGGCACATCCTGAAGAACGGCTGGGAGGACAAGGAGTTCATCGCCCAGCGCGTCTACGGTTTCGACGATTTGCGCAAGGAGGTCGAGAAGTGGAATCCGCAGGAGGTCGAGCGGGTCACGGGCGTCCCCGCCGCGCAGCTCGAGCGCGTCGCCAAGACGTTCGCCACGCAAAAGCCAGCGACCATTATCTGGTGCATGGGGCAGACCCAGCATACCGTCGGCACCGCCAACGTGCGGGCGAGCTGCATCGCGCTGCTGATGACCGGCAATGTCGGCAAGGCCGGCGCCGGCGCCAACATCCTGCGCGGCCATGACAACGTGCAGGGCGCGACCGACGTCGGCCTCGATATCGTGACGTTGCCGTTCTACTACGGCCTTGCGGAGGGCGCCTGGAAGCACTGGTCGCGCGTCTGGGAGGTCGACTACGAATACCTGGTCTCCCGCTTCGACGAGAAGAAGCAGATGGAGACGCCAGGCATCCCGCTGACGCGGTGGTTTGATGCCGCGCTGTTGCCGAAGGCCGATGTCGCACAGAAGGACAACGTCAAGGCCGTCTTCGTGCAGGGCCACGCCAGCAACAGCATCACCCGCATTCCCGAATCGCTGAAGGGCCTCAAGGCGCTGGAGCTCTTGGTGATCGCCGATCCGCACCCGACCACCTGGGCATCTCTGGCGGTCGAGGCCGGACGCAAGGACGGCGTCTACATCCTGCCCGTGGCGACGCAGTTCGAATGCGCGGGATCGCGCGTCGCCTCCAATCGCTCGATGCAATGGGGCGAGCAGATCGTCAAGCCGATCTTCGAATCCAAGGACGACCTCGAGATCATCTATCTCTTGGCCAAGAAATTCGGCTTCGCCGACAAGATGTTCAAGAACATCAAGGTCGAGAACAATCTCCCCGTACCCGAGGACGTGCTGCGCGAGATCAACCGCGGAAGCTGGTCGACGGGCTATTGCGGGCAATCGCCGGAGCGCATCAAGGCGCACATGAAGAACCAGCACAAGTTCGACCTGGTGACGTTGCGCGCGCCAAAGGACGATCCGGAAGTCGGCGGCGACTATTACGGCCTGCCCTGGCCGTGTTGGGGCTCGCCCGAAGTGAAGCATCCCGGCTCGCCGCTGCTGTACAACAACAATCTGCATGTCATGGACGGCGGCAGCGCGTTCCGCCCGCGCTTCGGCATCGAACGCGAGGAAAAGCTTCCGGACGGCACGACGCGAAAGGTGAGCCTGCTGGCCGACAAGTCCTTCTCCAAAGGCTCGGAGATCGAGGACGGCTATCCCGAGTTCACGCTGGCGAGCCTGAAGAAGCTCGGCTGGGACAAGGATCTGACCGAAACCGAGATGGCGACGATCCAGCGGGTCAACCCGGCCAATCCGGATGCGGTGTCCTGGGCGCTCGACCTCTCCGGCGGCATCCAGCGCGTCGCGCTGAAGCACGGCTGCGTGCCGTTCGGCAACGGCAAGGCGCGTATGAATGCGTTCGGCCTGCCGGATCCGATCCCGGTGCATCGCGAGCCGATCTACACGCCGCGCGTCGATCTCGTCGAGAAGTATCCGACCCTGCCCGATGCCAAGCAGTTCCGCCTGCCCAATATCGGCTTCTCGGTGCAGAAGGCGGCAGTGGAGAAGGGGATCGCGAAGCAGTTTCCGCTGATCCTTTCCTCGGGACGTCTGGTCGAATACGAAGGGGGCGGCGAGGAAACCCGCACCAATCCCTGGCTCGCCGAATTGCAGCAGGACATGTTCATCGAGATCAGCCCGGCCGATGCCGCCGATCGCGGCATCAAGGACGGCGGCTGGGTCTGGGTGAGCGGCGCCGAGAACAATTCTCGCGCCAGGATGAAGGCGATGGTGACCGAACGCGTCGGCAAGGGCGTCGCCTGGATGCCGTTCCATTTTGGCGGCTGGCTCGGCGGCAACGACTTGCGCAAGAACTATCCCGCCGGAACCGATCCGATCGTGCTGGGCGAGAGCGCCAACACGATCACGAGCTACGGCTACGATCCTGCGACGGGCATGCAGGAGCCGAAGGTCACGCTTTGCCAGATCGTCGCAGCCTGAGAGGAGCACGCACATGGCTCGGATGAAATTTCTCTGCGACGCCGATCGCTGCATCGAGTGCAACGCCTGCGTCACCGCGTGCAAGAACGAGCACGAGGTGCCCTGGGGCATCAACCGGCGCCGCGTCGTCACCATCAACGACGGCAAGCCGGGCGAGCGCTCGATCTCGATGGCCTGCATGCACTGCACGGACGCGCCCTGCGCGGCCGTGTGCCCGGTGAATTGCTTCTACACCACGGCCGATGCCGTGGTGCTGCACTCCAAGGACCTCTGCATCGGGTGCGGCTATTGCTTCTACGCCTGTCCGTTCGGCGCGCCGCAATACCCGAAGGTCGGTAACTTCGGCTCGCGCGGCAAGATGGACAAATGCACCTATTGCGCCGGCGGTCCGGAAGCGGACGGCAGCAAGGAGGAGTACGAAAAATACGGCGCCAACCGGCTGGCCGAGGGCAAGCTGCCGCTGTGCGCCGAAATGTGCTCGACCAAATCCCTGCTTGCCGGCGACGGCGAGATCATCGCCCAGATCTACAAGGAGCGCGTCACGAAGCGCGGTTATGGCTCGGGTGCATGGGGCTGGAAGACCGCGTATCGCGAGACGATCGAATCCTGACGTGGGCAGCCGACGGGCACGCAAGACCGGGGAGGACGTGATGGCGTCGTTTGCAAGGTTCATTCGTCTGGCGCTGGGCGCCTGGGCGCTGCTTGTTCTGGTGAGCATCGCGCCCGCGAGCGCTCAGCAGGTCAATCCGACCGCGAGCGCGGTCAAGGAGCAGCAGCTTCTGCAGGAGCTCAACCGGATCCAGGGCCGCGTCAGCATTCCCGATCAGCGCTCCGGCGTTCTCGAGCAGCCGCAGGGGCGGGAATGGCGGGAATTCCGCATGGTGACGCTGCCCTGGATCGGCGGCGTTGCCATTATCGGCATGATCGCCCTGATCATGATCTTCTATCTCACCCGCGGCATGGTTCGGCTGGAGAGCGGCCGCTCGGGCCGCACCATCGTACGCTTCAACGGTTTCGAACGTTTCGTGCACTGGATGACGGCAACCTGCTTCATCATCCTTGCGATCTCCGGCCTCAACGTCACCTTTGGCCGGCAGCTGCTCTTGCCGCTGATCGGTTTCGAGGCCTTCTCCGAATGGTCGCAATGGGCCAAATACGCCCACAATTATCTTAGTTTTCCGTTCACGCTCGGGGTCGTGTTGATCTTCCTGATGTGGATCGGCGGCAATATTCCCAGCAAGGTGGATATCGAATGGGCCAAGCGCGGCGGCGGCCTGATCGGGCATGATCATCCGCCGGCCTACCGCTTCAACGGCGGCCAGAAGCTGATCTACTGGATCGTCGTGATCGGCGGCGGGCTCGTCGCGGCGTCCGGCTACGCGCTGATGTTCCCGTTCTACGGCACGGGGATCGAGGGCATGCAGATGGCCCAGATCGTCCACGCCATCGTTGCGGTCCTGTTCGTCGCGGCGATGATCGGGCACATCTACATCGGCACCATCGGAATGGAAGGCGCGTTCGAGGCCATGGGCTCGGGCGAGGTCGACGTCAATTGGGCGCGCGAGCACCATAAGCTCTGGCTGGACGAGCAGATGGCGCGGACCGGACCGAACGACGGACAACGGCAACCCGCAACCGCGCCGGCCGAATAGGGCGCCGGCGCGGACTGCCGGTTACCGCTCCGGTTCTTTGGCGAAGAGGATGGAGCGATCCTGCAGCTGCTGATCGGGAAGCTTGTTGGCCTGACCCGTCTGCATGTCTTGAAGGGACGCCATGCCGGGCTGACCGGAACGGGACACTTTATGCGGCCTGAACACGGTATTGGCCGCACCGGCGAGAAGCATGGCTGCAATAAGCGAGAGCATGAGGAGTTTCATGCGAGTCTCCGTCTGCCATCTCCACCCGGCGCCATAGTACATCGGGATCTTCAAACCCGATGTGAGCCGCTTCACAGCATGGGGTCCACCTGCGGGCGGTTCGACCACCCCTGACGACCGTCAACCTCGTCGTCATATCTGCTTGCCAAGGAACCACCCATCCCGTGATCGGCGACGTGATCGATTGACGGCGAATTCCTCCAAAAGGCCAGCCATTTGGCTTCTGCGGCTCGTCAGCGGGCAACGCGAAAATGGTCCGGCTCTTGCTCTTGCCAGTATGAGAGACTTTGATAAACGTCATACTGCGGGATCGGAAGGATGGAACGAGCGGTGATGCGGACTTTGCGGGCGGTCGAGCCCGGGACGGTGGCACTGCTCGGCGGCCTCGTCGCGGTCAATCTCGCCGCCTGGGCCTGGGCCTTCGCGCTGTTCGGCGACCGGCCCACGGTGATGGCGACCGCGCTGCTGGCCTGGGTGTTCGGCCTGCGCCATGCCGTCGACGCCGACCACATCGCCGCCATCGACAATGTCGTGCGCAAGCTGATGCAGGCCGGCGGCGCGCCGCGCAGCGTCGGCCTCTATTTCGCGCTCGGCCATTCCACGGTGGTCGTGATCGCGACCATCCTGCTGTCGCTGGGCGTCGTGAGCCTTGGGGGCGATAGCCTGCTCAAGCAGATCGGCGGCCTCGTCGGCACCTCGGTCTCGGCACTGTTCCTGCTCGCCGTTGCCGCGATCAATCTCGTCATTTTCGTCGGCTTGTGGCGGACATTTCGCGCGGCGCGGGACGAGGGCGTTCATGACCCTGCCAAGCTCGATGCGCTGCTTGCCAATCGCGGCGTCCTGGCGCGGCTGCTCGGCCCGATGTTCCGTCTGGTGACCAAGCCTTGGCACATGTACCCGCTCGGCTTTCTGTTCGGTCTCGGCTTCGATACCGCCACCGAGATCAGCCTGCTCAGCATCTCCGCCAGCGAAGCCGCGCGCGGGACCTCGCTCGTCGACGTCCTGGTCTTTCCCGCGCTGTTCGCGTCGGGCATGGCGCTGGTCGACGCAGCCGATTCCGTTCTGATGGTGAGCGCCTATCGATGGGCATTCGTCGATCCCCTGCGCAAGCTCTGGTACAACCTCACGATAACAGGCGCCTCGGTCGCGGTCGCGTTGTTCATCGGCGGCATCGAGGCGCTCGGGCTGATCGGCGAACGGCTTGGCCTCTCCGGCGACGCATTGGCCCTGATCGAGGGCCTCAACGATTCGCTTGCGAATGTCGGCTTCGTCGTGATCGCGCTGTTCGCGATCGCCTGGCTGGTTTCCGTCGTGCTCTATCGTCGCATCCTCGCGGACGGCCGCCAGCCTGCCGGATTGCAAATCCCGGAATGCAAGGATGCGACGAAGGCGCCTTTGAGGCCGCCTGTCATCGCTGCGCGCTGACGGCATTCAACCAAACAATTGATCGTGCGCAAGGAAACGCCGCGTCTGGCCGCGAGCGTACGGACGGGCGATGAGCGTGAGCTCGATCTCGCCGGCTTGCAATGCATTCCCTACGTGGTGCATGCCGGCCCGGTGTATCGCCCATCATCCATTCGACGATATCGATACGCAGTCCGCAGCACGACCTCGAATGTTGGAGAGGTAGTGGCTGCGGTTGGGCGCTAATGCGTGTTCGATTTGTGCCAACGCTCCAGATCCACCGGCGGCCGTTTCGGGTCGATCTGGTCTTTCTCGGGGTTGCCTTGCCAGGGCTCGTTCGTCTGCTTGTGTGTCGGCATGTCGGTCTGCCGGCGCGGATCGTCGAGCGGTGTCTCTCGCGGATCGTTCTCGGTTGCCTTAGGCATGGGTCCCTCCGGGGCTCTGCGATCGTGTCGGAGCAACAACCCAGGCAACATCAGCGCGTTCCAGTGGCTGCGCCCTGGTTTCCTGCGGCGATCGGCGCGGGAACGACCGCGCCGTTAGTTCATTGCTCCGGTCAGGATCGTGCAGAAATGCAGGAGCAAGACATGTCGAAAATGCCCCCCGTTCCCGAAGAGCAGCGAACCCACAAAGGACCCGGAGCAGATCCGGCGATCGAGGTCGAAGAGCGCGTCCCGGGCCGTGAAAACTTCGACACCCAGGGACGTCACGGAAACATCAAGCAGAACACCACCAATCAGGGCTACCAGCAGGACCGATGATGCTCGACCGTAACAATGAGAAGCGCTCGATGCGCATGACGGGTCTGGTGTTGGCCGCCGTGCTGGCGACCGCCGCCGCCGCCGGCTCGGCTTCCGGACAGTCAGGTGGCGGCGGGGCCGGAGGCAGTGCGGGCGGCGGCGCTGCAGCTGCAGGAAGTGGCGGCACGTCGTCGTCGCCCGGAACCAACTCGGCCGGAACCGCCCAGTCCAGTGGTGGCGCGGCTCCCCGCGGATCGATCACTGTTGGGCGACCCGGCAATCCAGCCGGGGGCGCCAACGTCGGCCGTATCGACGGAACGACGACGCCCGGCCCTTCATTGGAAGGGGACGAGCGAATTCGCTCGGAGACCTCGCGGGACTCCGATGTCGGCCGCAAGATCAAGAGCATCTGCAGGGGATGTTGACCCAGGGACGCGACGGTGATCAGGACGCTGGCTGATCCGGCGTCCCTTTGAGATCCCTTCCATCGAGGCTCGGGTCGCAGGGGTTGATCTTCGGATCGCATCCGAAGGCGGTCGCGTCTCGTGCACAGGGCGCGGCGCCGCACTTCGCGGACTGCGCACGACGCACCGCTTCCGCGGTGATCGGCCCCAACCGAGGCCATCCCGGTTGCCCTGAACTCGTTCGCTACGGCCGCCGCACGCTGCAGATTGCGTTGAGGGCCGGCTCCAGCGTCGCCGCATGTTGCATGTCCAGAAAGCCGGCGCGCCAGCGCTGCGCCATCGCCGTCTCCGACAAATCGAAGGATTTTTCCGGACCGGCTTCTTCGCGGCCCGGGCGATAGCTGAGGAGGTAGACCTCGTCCTCATATGCGAGGTCCTGAAGCGCCGCGCGCAGCTGCCGGGCTTCCAGGGCGTAACCAAGACGCTGGAAGGTCTGATTGGCGAACGTCAGGTCGCTCTTGCGCTCGGCTGCGGCCTCGAGACCGCGCGGGACCTCGCCGTCGCGCGGAAACAGATCGAGGACATAGAGACGGAGCGGGCCTGCCGTTTCGAGGATGGGGTCGAACGGCGCGTTCAGCGAGAAGCCGCCATCGCCGAACCAACGGCCAGCAATCTGCACCGGGCCGAATTCTGGAAGGAAGCCGCAGCTCGCCAGGATATGATCCATGTTGATCCGCTCCAATGAGGAGTCGAACAACACGGCATCGCCGCTTTCGAGGTCCGTGGCGCAGATCGTGATGCGCGGATCGCCGCCGTTTAGTCGGCCGAAATCGATCAAGTGCCGAAGGCGCTCGCGGGTCGGGCCGAGATCGTACAGGCCACCGAAGTGAGACCCCGGGAGCGGGAGGCGGGGGTGGAAGAAGGCGGAGTGACCCAGCACGCGCGCATTGATCGAGCTCAGCCATGCGAACGTGTGGCGGTTGGCGTTGGGGAGGGCGGCCGGATTGCTCGGCCCACGCCAATAGCTGCGCAGATGATCCAGCCGATCGTCGCGCGGGCTGCCGGCGATGATCGCGGCGGTGACGGCTCCTGCCGATGAACCCGTCACCCAGTCGATCGGCGACCCAGCAGAGCTGAGAGCTTCGAATGCTCCGGCGTGATACGCGCCGAGGCCGAGACCGCCGGAGAAGGTGATTGCGGTGAGAGGGCGCTGTGTGGTGATCGCGCCGGTCGGGTCAGCTGCACTGTCGTTCACTACAGGTGCCGATCGCCGGTATGGAAATGGGGACTGATCACCGATAATCCCTATGACGGCGTGCATAGGCGTGGCGGGGATTGATGCCGCAATAGGCGTTGGTTCCCGATGCGGTCGCCATGCACTGGGCGTAGCTGGAGAACTGGCAGTTGCCGGGGTAGCCCCACATCCGGCCCTGGAGGCAGTAGCGATCCTGCGCGACCGCACTGTTCGAGGAGGCGAGGCTGCCCATGATCACGACAGCGGCGGCGAGCAGGCGATACTTCATCTTGGACCTCCGATTTCGACATTGAACGCGGCCGGGGGGCGGTGTTCCAAATGCGCGCACGGCAGCCTGCCCGCCATTTGTGAGGCAGGGCAATCGCATCTGGAGATGCTGCCTGCGGCCATCCTTCGCGCGATCGATCGTTTAGCTCTGCAGAGGCGTATCGGCGATGTCCAGCAGCGCGCCGAGGCCTTGGCGGAGGCGTCGCGTCGCGATGCTGTCGTTCGCGAGGCCGAACACCAGGAGCGAACGTGCCGTGACCGCGTAGGCATGCCCGAACTCGAACTCGGCCATCGGCGCGTCGGGCCGATTGGTGTCGATCAGGCCTAGCCAGCTGCGTCCATCGGTGACCTCCGGAAGGGTGAAATTCACGACGTCATGGTGTGCGTTGTAGACCAGCAGCATGGTCGCATCCGAGCCGCGGCGCTTGATTCCGGTCTCCTGTGCGCGGCCGTCGAGCAGCATCCCGAAACATTTGGCGTTGCCATCATGCCATTGCTCGGTCGTCATCTCCTCGCCGGACGGCGACAG
Source organism: Bradyrhizobium sp. (assembly GCA_035575945.1). Lineage (GTDB taxonomy): Bacteria > Pseudomonadota > Alphaproteobacteria > Rhizobiales > Xanthobacteraceae > Bradyrhizobium. Next base: position 288,850 of record DATLXF010000035.1, read on the forward strand.
CCAGGTCACGTCCTTGACGTCGAGTTCCTCGTTGTGCGAGCCGACAAGGAAGCGGCTGCGGTAGAGGATGGGAAAGGCCTTGCGGGTGGCGATCAGCTTGCGCGTGAACTCGCGAAGGCTGCGCCCGTTCGCGGTGATGCCCATCCAATTGAGCCAGGTGGTCTCGTTGTCCTGGGCGTAGGCATTGTTGTTGCCGTTCTGGGTGTGCCCGAACTCGTCGCCCGCGAGCAGCATCGGCGTGCCGTGGGACAGCAGCATCGTCGCCAGCAAATTCCGCTTCTGGCGCTCGCGCAAGGCGATGATCTCCGCATCCTCCGTCGGTCCTTCGGCGCCACAATTCCAGGAATGATTGTTGCTGTGACCGTCGCGGTTGTCCTCGCCATTGGCCTCGTTGTGCTTGTCGTTGTACGAGACGAGGTCGTTGAGGTTGAAGCCATCATGGGCGGTGACGAAGTTGACGCTGGCCCAGGGCCGGCGGCCGCGCTTGTTGAAGAGGTCGCCGGATCCCGAGATACGCTTGGCGAAGTCGGCCAGCGTGCCAGGATCGCCCTTCCAGAAGGCGCGCACTGTGTCCCTGAACTTGTCATTCCACTCGGCCCAGCCGGGCGGAAACTGACCGACCTGGTAGCCGCCGGGCCCGATGTCCCAGGGTTCTGCGATCAGCTTGACGCTGGAGAGCACGGGATCCTGGCGGCAGGCATCGAGGAAGCCGCCGCCTTCATCGAAGCCATAGGGTTCGCGCGCCAGGATGGTGGCGAGATCGAAGCGGAAGCCGTCGACCCGCATCTCGCTCGCCCAGTAGCGCAGGGAATCGGCGACGAGCTGAAGCACGCGCTGATGCGAGAGATTGACGGTGTTTCCGGTTCCGGTGTCGTTGATGTAGTAGCGCTTCTGGTCCGGCAACAGGCGGTAATAGCTGGCGTTGTCGATGCCCTTGAACGACAGGGTCGGGCCGAGCTCGTTGCCTTCCGCGGTGTGGTTGTAGACGACGTCGAGAATGACCTCGATGCCATGGGCGTGAAACTGGTTGACCATGGCCTTGAACTCGTTCGGGGACTGCGCCTTGAGGTAGCGCGGATCCGGAGCGAAGAAGGCGATGGAATTATAGCCCCAGTAATTGCGCAGCCCTTTCTCGACCAGATAGCTGTCGTCGACAAACGCATGGATCGGCAGCAGCTCGGCGCTGGTGATGCCGAGCGAGCGCAAATAGGCGGGGACGTCCGAATGCGCCAGGCCCGAGAAGGTGCCGCGGTCGGCTTCCGGCACCAGCGGGTGCAGCTGGGTAAATCCCTTGACGTGCATCTCGTAGAACAGCGTGCGTTCCCACGGCACTTCAGGCTTGCGCGCCACGCCCCAGGTGAAGGCGGGGTCGATGACGCGGCACTTCTGCATCAGGGGGGCGCTGTCGCGCTCGTCGTAGGAGAGGTCCTTGTCGGCATGGTCGAGCTGATAGCCGAACAGCTCCGGACCCCAGCGGAGCTCGCCGACTAGCTGCCGGGCATAGGGATCGAGCACGAGTTTGTTCGGATTGAAGCGGTGGCCGGCATCGGGTTCGTAAGGGCCGTGGACCCGGTAGCCGTAGACGATGCCGGGACGGGCGGAAGGCAGATAGCCGTGCCAGACCTCGTCGGTATATTCGGGCAGCTCGATGCGCTCGAGCTCGGTTTGGCCGCTATCGTCGAACAGGCAGAGCTCGACCTTGGTGGCGTGGGCCGAGAACAGCGCGAAATTGACGCCGAGACCGTCCCAGGTGGCGCCGAGAGGGAATGGTCTGCCCTCGGTGATCCGGGTGCGACGCAGGCTCGAGGCAGCCCGCGTCAGGGCGTCGTCCGAATGTACTGCTTGATCCATATTCCCCCCAATGGTCCCCTAGGTTGTCGTCGCGCTTGCCGCGGCCACGGTCGTAACAGGCTCCCCGACACTCGCCGAGGCGATCACGGCGGAGGCAGGCACATCAGCCGGCTTGTTCAGCACCTTGGCTCTTTGCAGAGCTGCCTCCTTGCTGATGGCCGAAATCGAGTTGCCGATACGCCCGACGATTGCGGCAAGCTCCGCATCCGAGAGCCCAAGGCGCTTCTTGACCAGCCGTACCTGGGCGCGGTCGGCCAGGTCGAGCTTGTTGCGGACTGCTTGAGGCTTGGGACGGCGCATGTCGACAGCTCCTGTGTGGTCGTAACCGCCGCCCAGGCGTTCCGTTCCTTCGCACTCGATTGTCAGCCCGCACTCGCCGCGGTCATGTCCAAGACTGACGGTATCGGCATCCGGATCGCGTTCTCCTTTTCGGCGATCGCAAGCAGGTCGAGCTGCGGCCTTTGTCGTAGCGCCGGCAGCCGACGATAAGCGGCCAGGTAGTCGCGCGCCATCCGTTCGGCCGTGAAACGTTGCTCGAACCGCCTGCGGATCTCTTGCCGCGCCAACGTGCCGAGCGAATTCGCGGCCGCGACGGCCTCCTCGACGGAATTCACCACAAACCCGCTGACACCGTGATCGATCACTTCGGGCACCGAGCCGTGGGCGAAAGCGATCACCGGCGTGCCGCAAGCCATGGCTTCGATCATGACGAGGCCGAACGGCTCCGGCCAGCAGATCGGAAACAGCAGGGCGCGGGCGTTGCCGAGGAAGTCGGCCTTCTGGAATTCGTTGATCTCGCCGATGAACTCGACGTTGGGATGGGCTGCGACCATCGGCCTGATGACCTGCTCCCAATAGGCTTGATCGGCTGCATCGATCTTCGCCGCCATCTTCAGGGGAAAGCCGGTTCGGGCCGCGATCTCGATTGCTTTGTCCGGCCCCTTTTCCGGAGAGATGCGTCCCAGGAATGCAAAATAGTCGCCGGACGGTGCTTGCTGATAAGGCAGGATATTCTCGGGCAAGCCGTGGAGCACAGTCCCGAGCCAGTTGACCGGCGGCATCGGGCGGCGCTGCGCGTCCGATATGGAGACCAAGGGAGGTTCAGGAAAGGCGGAGAAGAACGGCACCAGATCGGGCAAATCGAGGCGCCCATGCAATGTGGTTAGGATCCGGTCGCAATAGGGACGCATCAAGGGATAGTGCAGGTGATCAATGTGGAAATGGAGGACGTCGAACTCATCGGCGCGCCGCGCGACCCGATCCAGCATCATGACATGATGGGGTGTCACGTCCTTGACGGTCGGATCAAGGCGCAAGGCCATCTTCGAGCAGGGCACGAGCTCGGCCGACGTGATCGAATCTCCGCTCGCGAACAGCGTGACCTCGTGCCCCTGGCGCACCAGCTCTTCCGTCAAATAGGAGACGATGCGCTCGGTCCCTCCGTAAAGCCGGGGAGGGCAGCTCTCCACCAGGGGAGCGATTTGCGCGATCTTCATGTTTGTCCCCCCCAATGCCACTCTAGATCGATGCCTTGTAGAGCTCAGCGTAGGATTTGGCCGACTGCGTCCAGCTGAAGGCCTGCGCCATGGCAGCCCTGCGCATGTGATCGAGCCGGTCCTTCATGCCGAAGGTCGAGAAGGCCCGGCAGAGGCCTCCCAGGAAGCCAGGCGCCGATGCGCGGTCAAACAGGAAGCCGGTCTCGCCGTCGACGATGGTCTCGGCAAGCCCGCCGGTGCGATGACCGATCGGCAGCGAGCCGAACCGCTGGGCGTACATCTGGCTGAGCCCGCACGGCTCGAACCGGGACGGCATCAGCGTGAAGTCGCTGCCGGCGAAGATCTTCCGCGCCTCTGCGTCATCGAAGCCGATCTTGACGGCAATCGATCGCGGTGCCCGGGCTTGCGCCTTGAGCAGAGCCTCTTCGAACTGCGATTCGCCCTTGCCGGTGACGACGATCTGGCCGCCGGCATCGACGATCGCCTGCGCGCTCTCGATCACGAGGTCGACGCCCTTCTGATGAACCAGCCGCGCGACAAGCGCGAACAGGGGACCTCGCGACACTGCGAGGCCGAACTGGTCCCTGACATCGTCGGCGTTCAGCGAGCGCTCGGCCCAGTCGCCCGCGCCGAATGGCTGGAGCAGCGACGAGCACGTCCGCGGATCCCAGGTCTCGTCGATCCCGTTCAGGATGCCCGACAACTGGTTTCGGTCGGCCCGCTGCCTCAGCAGGCCCTCGAGACCACAGCCGAACTCTGCGGTGGTAATCTCGCGCGCGTAAGTCTGGCTGACGGTCGTCAGGTGCGAGGCGTAGACGAGGCCGGCCTTGATGAAGGACAGGCGATTGTAGAATTCCACGCCGTCGATGTTGAAGCTCGCCTCGGGAATGCCGAGCGGTGCCAGCGAACTCCGGTCGAACACACCTTGATAGGCGAGATTGTGAATGGTGAAGACGGTGGGAATGTGCGCGTAGTGCCACTGCAGATAACCCGGGATCAGCGCGCATTGCCAGTCATTGGCATGGACCAGGTCGGCGCGCCAATCCGGGTCGATCAGACCCCTGGCAAGCTGTGCCGCGGCGTAGGAAAAGGTTGCGAACCGCACATTATTGTCGCCCCAATCGGCCCCGCGGCCGTCGGCATAGGGCGTGCCTTCCCGCTCGTACAGTTCCTGGCAGCGGACGACATAATAGGTGAGGCCATCCGCGGTGTGCCCGAGATCGACCTCGAAGGCCGGCAGAGCGGCGAAGGGCTGGCAACGCCCGACGTTTCTGAGATCTTGCAACCCACGCAGGACCGCCGGATAGCCCGGGATGATGACGCGTACGTCAGCAAAATCGCGTAAGGCGCGCGGCAGGGCTGCCGAAACGGCGGCAAGGCCGCCAACTTGAATGAAGTCTGATACTTCGGGCGTCGCGAACAGGATACGCATCGCTATGCCCGCCGACCGGGACAACAGTGGTCTTTGTCAACCATCTTCGCATTCCAAGGGCGCTCCCCCAGCGAAGCGCTGTCCCTAAATTCCGCGGCGCAACAAAGGTTCCTGAAAGCTGCGAAGAAGCGCGATTTTTTTACGCTGAGTGCAAAAGTGTACATAAGAGCGTCGTCGGCCGTTCGGGACCGGATGCGCGCAGCCGACGCAAGGTAGCCTGCTCATATGTCCGCAAGGAACGAAAGCTACGACGGCAGCTTTCTCGTCCCGAGGCATGATGAAGCGAGCGCATACTGGCTCTGCCGGACAGCGCGCTTGGCTGAGCATGTCCATTCCAAACACGCGGGCGCGAAAGGGGACTACCTTTGAATCAAAGATTGGGAACGGCCGAGCAGAGCCGGCGCCACGGTCCTCAGATCGTCGATCACGGGGTCTCGTTCAATCTGTGGGCGCCTACGGCTCGCTCGGTCGAACTGCTCGAAGTCGGCCTGCCGCCGCGCAGGATGCCGCGCGACGAGGAGGGTTGGTACCAGCTGCTCAGCGAGACCGCGCGCGCCGGCACGCGCTATCAGTTCAGGATCAACGAGGATCTCGTCGTTCCCGATCCCGCCTCTCTCTTCCAGCCCGACGACGTCGGCGGGCCGAGCGAGGTGGTCGATACCGCGGCCCTGAGGGACCCGGTCCTTTATGCTGGCCGCCCCTGGGCGGAAGCCGTCATCTACGAGCTGCATGTCGGCACCTTCAGCGAGGAGGGGACCTATGCCGGCGTCGAAAGGAAGCTGGAATATCTTCGCGATCTGGGCATTACGGCCATCGAGCTGATGCCGCTCAACGACGTCCCCGGGCGGCACAATTGGGGCTATGACGGTGTGCTCCTGAACGCGCCGAACGCCCGCTACGGCCGGCCGGAAGATCTCAAGCGATTGCTGCGTGCCGCGCATGCCCTCGACATCATGGTCTATCTCGACGTCGTCTATAATCATTTCGGTCCGCAGCTGAACTATCTGCATCTCTATGCGGAAAACTTCTTCAACCCGCGCCACGCTACCGGCTGGGGACCCGCCGTCAATCTCGAAGGTCCCGACGGCGCGTTCGTGCGCGCGTTCCTGATCGAGAATGCCCTGATGTGGCTGCGCGATTATGGCTTCGACGGGCTGCGCTTCGATGCGGTCCATGCGCTGAGGGACGATTCCGAGCGTCACTTTCTGGTCGAACTCGCCGAGACCGTGCGCAGCCAGCTCGGCGGCCGGCGCGTCCATCTGATGCTGGAGAACGAGGCTAATCAGGCGCACCTGCTCGCCCGTTCGCAGGGACGCGCGAAACATTACGATGCGCAATGGGGCGACGATTTCCACAATGCGCTCCACGTCCTGCTCACCGGCGAGGACGAAGGCTATTACCGCGCGTTTGCGGACAAGCCGCTGGAGCATCTGGCCCGATCCCTGACCGAGGGCTTCGCCTACCAGGGCGAGATTTTTCCCCTGCACCAGACCCCGCGCGGCGAGCCGAGCGCACATTTGCCGCCGGAAGCGACCGTGTTCTTCGCCCAGAACCACGACCAGGTCGGCAACCGGGCCTTCGGGGAGCGGCTGTCCCGGCTGGTCGGTCCGGACAAGCTGGAGCTGGCGCTCGCCCTGGTGCTGCTCAGCCCGCATATCCCGATGCTGTTCATGGGCGAGGAAGCGGCTGCGGACACGCCCTTCCTGTTCTTCGCGGACTGGACCGGCGAAGCTGCCGAATTGACGCGGGAAGGCCGGCGCAAGGAGTTCTCGCACTTCAAGGCTTTCGCGACGCCTGACACCCGCGCCAGGATCCCGGACCCCTGTGACGAAACGACTTTCCTCGCCTCCAAGCTGGATTGGACCAGCATCGACCGATCTGCTTCGGGCACGAGATTCCGGGCGCTGACGGCGCGTTTGTCGAGGATTCGGCACGAGAAGATCGTGCCCCTCATCAAACGTGGGTTCGTTTCGGCGCAGCGAGACTTGCTTGGCGCGGATTCCCGCAGGGGCGGCGTGGACGTGCGCTGGCGGACGGAGAGCGGCGACGTTCTCCAGATCGTCGCCAACTTTGCCGACCGCGCGCTGCCGATGCCGGCGCTTGTGGACGGTGATAGCCTATGGCGATTGCACCCCCATGCCGCCGAAGCCCTCGGGCCCGGCGACATCATTGTGAGGCTTGGTCGAAAGGGCTGATCTCAGGCCGAAGCCGAGGTTGTCGCATGCGAGCGCGCCCGTCCGCACGAACAGGCAATCGGCCCTTCGAGAGTTTGTCGTTGAGAAACAATGGGGTCTCTACTGTGCATGGGGTTGTTTTCATAACTTCCGGTCCAGCAGTCGCCGAGCTGCGCCGCGAGGACGCCGCCATCGCGCCTCAGAAGGCTGCGGCCATAGCGGCGAGCTGTCGATGGGCCCCGTTCGCTGGCGGCATTGATCGGCGCTCGCGGGCCGGTGGTTGGGCCGATCGGCATGAAAGGGACATTGCGATGTCCGATGAAGCGCAGGATTCGCGATGCAGCAGGCGCCCGCGTGCAGAGGAGTGCGAGGCGCCTGTTCGCGTCGCGCTGTCCCGCAAGAGACGCGAGATGGGCGCGTTAGCGATAGTCTTCAGCGAGAAAACGGCTGATGGCGTCGAACGCCTGCATACGGTTTTTCTCCAGCAGAAGCATGTGCGTGCCTTCGCCGATCTCGACCCATCGCCGATATGGCGCGTGTTTGAGCGAGAGGAAGAAATCCTGCGCTGAGCCGATGGGAACGTCCCGGTCCCATTCGGCGTGCACCAGGAGCACGGGCACCCGAATGTCCCCGGCATCATAGAGCCCCTTGCCGGCGCCCCAGTATTCACGAATATCCAGGATCGGGCCGTTGACCGCACGCATGACCGGGGGCGTTTGCGAGCTGCCCTGCGGGTCGGTTGCAAGAGAGATGTCGGCCCAGAGTTCGAAGCCGCCCGGCGGGATCAGGCTCGATCGTGCTGCTTCCGGCGCAGCCGATAGCCACCGTTCCCTGAAGTCCCGAACCGGGACCTTGCGATAGCCGCCGAGGCGTCCGCCCGCGTCGATCGGAGCCGGGCCGTTCAGCAACCACAATGGCGCGACCAAGGCGAGTTTATTGACCGTGTCGTTGTTGGCCGCGGTGTAAGCGCCGGCCACCGAGCCGCCCCACGACATGGCAACCAGATTGAGTCGGTCGATGTCGCGTTGCTTCAGGACGTGAGCGACGGCACTCGCGAGGTCGCGAACGCCGATCTCGGTGCGCACGAGTGGTTCGGATTGCTCCGGCGGCGCGTCCATCTCGGGCGGGCGCGTCGATCGGCCATAGCCGCGCACGTCGAGCGCAAAGACGTCGTAACCAAGGACGGCGAGATAATCCATGAAGGAGACGCCTTCGAGGGGTGTGTCGAAAAGGCTTTCCGACGCATAGGTCGCGCCGTGCATCATCAGGATGGTTCGTTCGGCGGCGAAGGTCGTGAGCGCCGCAGATCGCTTGTTGCGCAGATGGAGCGAAATGCCGGCGGTGTCGCTCGGAATCATGAGGTCCTCGACCACGATCTCGGGCTTGTCTGCGCGCGCGCGGGCGGGTTGGTTCATGACCGGTCTCCTTTCAGACGAAATGCCAGCTGAAGCGTCGACCGGTCCGGCTGATGCGGCCCGCCGATGACTGTGCGAAATGGGTGGTGAAGACGGTTGCGCCACGCTCGGCCGCGTCCTCCAATACCAGGGCGCGCGACCGCAAGGCGGCTTCCGGAAATTCGCAGAAGCAGGAATTGAGCGAGGGTTCGTAGACCTGAAGCGGATGGTGCATCACGTCGCCGGCGAAGAGCGCCTGGTCGCCACCGGATACAAGGCGGATCGACGCGTGATCGATGCTATGGCCGGCCGTCGGAATGAACGAGATGCCGTCGAGGACCTCGGCCCCGTCAACTGCGATGAGCCTGGCAAGTCCGGCCTCGATCACCGGCCGGACGCTGTCGTCGTAGACACGGTCGGCCGGTTTGCGCAACGCGGGACCAAGGGCCGAGGCAGGGCTGGCCGCTTCGGCCGGTTCTCTCCCCGCCGCGAGACTTTCACCATAGGCCTGCTCGATCCCCGAGAAGACGTAAGTCGCATTAGGGAAGGTCGGGATCCAGCGCCCGTCGACGAGCCGCGTGTTCCAGCCGACGTGATCGGCATGCACATGGGTGAGCAGGACGTAGTCGACCTGCTCCGGGCTGACGCCCGCTGCGGCCAGCCGCGCCAGGAAGGGCTCGTTGAGCCGGTGGAGCGGCGGGATCTCCGGCCGGTTCTTGTCATTGCCGGTGGCCGTATCGATCAGGATGGTGTGGTGCGGTGTCCTGACCAGCCAGCTGTGAATGCTTTGGATGAAGGTGCCGGTCGCAGCATCGAACGAGCCCGCCTCGAGTCGGTCGCGATGGCGCTCCAGCGCCTGCAGCTCGGCTCCCGGATAGAGCGCATCGAACTTGAATGCGGCAAGCCGCAACTCGTCGATCCGCGTGATGGATGCATCGCCAACGCGATAGGTTTTCGTTGTCTGCGTCACCGAGATTGTCCTCCGCTGCTGGCAGCGGCCTGATAGGGCCCGTTGTCCTGCGCCGCCGTGAGCGTGAGGTACGAAGCGGGCCGTTCCGGCGGGAGGGCTGCGGGCTCGATAGGTCCCATCGACATCGTCAATGTCAAAACTGTTGCCTGCGGAGCGCTTTCGCGGCACCGTTTCGGATGTCTCATTGCGGCCCGTTTTGCCCGCGATGATTGCCTTGAAGGGTTGCCCTGATGCTGGATGCGGAACATGGCCGGGGTCGGCGGACCGACGACAGCGATCTCGCCGCGATCGACCTCGGTCTGCTGCTGGCTCTGGAGGCCCTCCTGCGCGAGCGCAACGTGACGCGCGCCGCCTCCCGGCTCAACATCGGGCAGCCTGCCTTGTCGGCGCGGCTGAACCGGCTGCGGCAGATCTTCGTCGACCCGCTGTTCGTGCCCGCCGCGACGGGGCGCGGGGTGGTGCCGACGACGAGGGCGGTGGAGCTACAAACGGAGCTTGCGGACGTGCTCGGCAAGCTGCGTCGCATGGTTGAGGGGCCGGCTGTGTTCGACCCCGCCCGCAGCCAGCGAACTTTCGTCGTTGCCATTCACGAGAATCCAGCCGTAACGCTGGCGCCCGGCTTCGTAGCGCGCGTGACCGCGACGGCCGAGCGGGTGCGGCTCGCCTTCGTCCACCCCACGCGCGACGTCGTCGACCGGCTCGAACGGGGCGAGATCGACCTCTTGGTGACCGGAGCTGACCAAGGGCACGGCGAGCTGATGCAGCGGCCGCTGTTCGAGGACAGCTTTCTCTCCGCTCAGCGCAAGGGTCACCCCCGCGGCAACGGGCCGCTTGATCTGGATTGCTTTTGCGCGGTCGACCACCTGCTGATCTCTGCCGACGGCGGCGGTTTCTCGGGCCTGGTCGACGACGCGCTCGCCGCGCTCGGCCGCTCCCGGCGCGTCGCCGTCTCCATTCAAACCTATGCGCTGGCGCCGGTCATCCTCGCGCACAGTGATTGCATCTGCACCCTTCCGCGACGTTTCCTGATCCGCTTTTCCAACGAGCTCGATCTCACGCCCCCGCCGCTCGATCTGCCGCCCGCTCGCATCGTCGCGCTGTGGCATCCGCGCAATCAGGAGGACAAAGGCCATGCCTGGCTTCGCGACTGCCTGTACCAAGCCGCTGCCGCTTGACGCCGTGACCGCACCAAGGCTCGCCGAGTGCCGAGGCGCATGCCGGCCCGTTTGGCGCCGCTGCCAATCTGTGCGGTTGTTCTGCGTGCGCCTTTTGCGCAACAAAGCGCGCGTGCGTTGAGGCCGCGTAGCTCGCTCGCAGGGAAATCCCGCAGTGAGGCCTCGGCGCTTCAACGCTCCCGCAAGCTTTCCTGTCCGTAGCGAATGAGCGGGGAGATCAGATAGCTCAGGATGGTCCGCGTGCCGGTCTTGATTTCCACCGTGACGGCCATGCCGGGCGCCAGATTGACGGTGCGCCCATCGACGTCCATCTCGGGGCGGTCGAGGGAGACGCGGGCGGAATAGACGAGTTCCTGGCCTTTCGGTTCGCTGGAGGCGGTTTCCGTGCCGGTCGGTGTTTCGCCGGGCTTCTCCGGGGGCTTGTTGCGGACGATGGCGTCCTGCGAGACGCTGAGCACCTTGCCTTGGCGCAAACCGTAGCGGGTGAAGCTGAAGGTATCGATCTTGATCGCGGCCTCTTCACCCGGACGGACGAAGCCGATGTCGCGATTTGATATCATCGCCTCGATTTCGAGGCCGCCGCTGGTCGGAACCAAGACCATCAGTGTCTGGGCCGGGGTGACGACGCCCCCGATGGAGTGCACGGCGAGCTGCTGGACGATGCCGTCCTCCTGTGCGGCGAGGCGCAGAAGGCTGGTGCGCTGCTCGGCCTTGACGATGTCCTGGCGCAGGCCTGCCGCCTTCTGCTCGGCCTTGGCGAGTTCGTCAAACAGGCCGCGTTGATATTCGGCTTCGGTGCGCCGCAAGGTCTCCTCGATGCCACCCACGGCCGCATCGGCCTCGGCGAAGTGGCTCTTCTGAACCAGCAGCTCCTGCTGATAGGAGACGAGGTCCTGCATCTCCGTGAGATATTGCAGCTTGGAGCCAAATTCGCGGTCGACAAGATATTTGCGGACGTCGACGCGCTGCTGCAGGATCGGAATCAACGAGGAGATCTTGCCGATCGAGGCCTCGGTGGTGGCACGCTCGGCCTTCTTCTGCGTTCCCTGCCATTGCAGTGCGGTCAGCTTGGCCGCCTGCTCCGCCGTTTGCGAGGCAAGAAATCGTTTGGCGGTCCTGATCTGCTCGGCGGTAGCGCCTTGGGGCGGGACGAACTTGCTCTCGTCGCCACCGGCCAGTGCCGCGCGCAACCGTGCAATGTCGAGTTCGCTGGCAACGAGGTCGCTCTGGAGATGGCTGAGCTCCGCCTGACTCATGGTCGGGTCGAGTTCGATCAGGAGGTCGCCGGCCTTGACGCGCTGACCGTCCCGCACGTGAATGGCGCGCACGACGGCGGTCTCGAAAGGCTGAATGACCTTGGTGCGGCCATCCGGCACGATCTTCCCGGTCGCGGTGGCAATGATGTTGACGGTGCCGATGCTGGCCCAGATCAGCGCGATCAGGAAGGCCACCGCGATCGCCGCGGAAATGGCCCGCCCAATCGGGGAGGGCGGCGTTTCCACGATCTCGAGCGCGGCCGGGAGGAATGCCAGTTCGTCGCGCGTTCGCGTGGGCCGGCGCAGCGAGGCAAGCATCGACCTAGCCGACTTCATGGATGCCCGCCTGGACTCGGTGAAGTGCCGCGTAACGGCCGCCGCTGCGGATCAACTGGTCGTGCGAGCCGTCCTCAATGATGCGCCCGCGCTCGATTGTGATGATGCGGTCCGCGGTCCGGACCGTCGACAGCCGATGCGCGATGATCAGGACGGTACGCCCTGCCGTGATTTCGCGCATGTTCTGCTGGATGACCCGCTCGCTCTCATAGTCGAGCGCGGAGGTTGCCTCGTCAAAAATCAGAACGCGCGGATTGGTCATCAGCGCGCGCGCGATCGCAATGCGCTGGCGCTGGCCGCCGGAAAGCGTGCTGCCACGTTCACCGATGACCGTGTCGTATCCGTCCTGAAGCTCGAGGATGAAGTCGTGGGCACCGGCGAGCTTTGCTGCTGCGACGATGCGCTCCATCGGCAACGCGGGATCGGCCAGCGCGATGTTGTCGCGCACAGACCGGTTGAACAGCATGTTCTCCTGCAGCACGACGCCGACCTGTCGGCGCAGCCATGTCGGGTCGACGGCGGCGAGGTCGTTGCCGTCGACCAGCACGCGGCCGGACTCCGGCAAGTAAAGCCGCTGAATCAGCTTTCCGAGCGTGCTCTTGCCTGACCCAGAGGTGCCGACGATGCCGACGATCTGACCGGCCGGTATTCTCAGGTTGATGTCGTTCAGGATGCTAGGACCGTCGATCCGGTAGCGAAAGCCGACATGTTCAAAGACGATCTCGCCGCGGATGGCCGGCAGCGCGGCGCGGCCGGGCCGGTGCGTGGGCTCCGGCACGGTATTGAGGATGTCGCCGAGCCGCTCGACCGACAATCGCGCCTGGTGGAAGTCCTGCCAGAGTTGGGACAGTCTCAGGACCGGTGCCGTAACCCGACCCGACAGCATGTTGAACGCGACGAGTTCGCCAACGGTCAGGCTGCCGTCGATGACGAGCTTGGCGCCGAAATAGAGCAGCAAGGCCGTGTTGATCTTACTGACAAATTGCACGCCCTGGCTGGCGATGTTGCCGAGATCGACGACGCGGAAGCTCGAAGCCACGTAACCGGCGAGCTGCTCTTCCCAGCGCCGCTGCATCTGCGGCTCGACAGCCATGGCCTTGAGCGTCTCCACTCCGGTCACGCTCTCCACCAGAAAGGACTGGTTTTCGGCACCACGCTTGAATTTTTCGTCCAGCCGGTGCCGGAACAGCGGCGTCGCGCCCGCTGAGATCGCGACGTAGAATGGAAAGGACGCAAGAACGATCGCGGTCAGGAGCGGGGAGTAGAACGCCATCAGCGCCAGGAAGACAAAGGTGAAGAAAAGGTCGATCAGGAGGGTCAGTGCCGAGCCGGTGATGAAGTTGCGCAGATTTTCGAGTTCGCGAACGCGCGCCACGGTGTCACCAACCCGGCGCGCCTGAAAGTAGGCGAGCGGGAGAGCCAGCAGATGGCGGAACAGGCGCGCGCCGAGCTCGACGTCGATGCGGTTCGTGGTGTGCGAGAACAGATAGGTGCGCAGTCCGCCGAGTACGACTTCGAAAATCGATATGAAGATGATGCCCACCACCAGCACGTCGAGCGTGCTCATGCTGCGATGGACGAGAACCTTGTCGATCACGACCTGAAAAAACAGTGGTGAGACCAGTGCGAAGATCTGCAGGAAGAAGGAGGCGAGCAGCACCTCCCCGAGCAGGCCGCGATAGCGATTGATCGCGCCCATGAACCAGGTGATATCGAAGCGGCGGGACAATTCCGCCAGCGCCGCGCGCTTGCTCATCAGGATGATGCGGCCGTCCCACAGCACTTCGAACTGCGCCTTGGTCAGCATCTGCGGCCGCGGCGAGCCCGGGTATTGGACGATGGCCTTGCCGTCGGCGGCCTTGCCCAGGATCAGGAAGCCGCCGTCGCGCAGGGGAACGATGGCAGGAAGCGGCGTCTTGTCGAGCCGCTCCCAGCGGGTCTTCACGAGGCGCGCCTTGACGTTGAACTGTCGGGTCGAGCGCAGAATCTCGGTGGTGCCGACCATGATGCCGCCGAGCTGATGTCGGAGCTGCTCCGGCTCGGCGGGCACGCCGAGGAACTGGAGCATCATGACCAGCGCGGTGAGCCCAGGATCAGCCGGTGGCGTCGGCGGCGCCTGAACTGGGGGGTCCTTGGCGGCGGCCTCCTTCGCGATGGTCTCGTTGGGGGTCATCGGCAGCAGGCATCCGTCTGCATTGGGGTCCGGAGGTCTCGCGGACGATCGTCCCGCCGCTTGGCCGACAGGAAATGGATAGCTAACTCGGCTATGTTACGGTTTGATAACTGTGATCAGACCTAGATTACCATCGGATGGCGACCGCTTGAGGCAGGTCGGTCTGATGTCCTCCAGAGCGCGCGCCGCCGCAGGCGCGCGCTCCGCTTGCTCTGTCAGGTTTGAGCGAAGACAAGGGCCTGCGTCGAGAGGATCTCCTGAGGATGGAGGGCCTGCTCCAGTCCGGCTTCCGGGACCAAGCTCGCGCACTCCTGGGCGAGCCGCGCCAGCGAGATCGAGGTGCCACCCTGTCCGTCACTTGCAACCGTGAAGGCCGTATCATCTTTGATGCCGGCAAAATGGTATGTGTAGGTCCCGGCGCTCGTCGCCAAGGTCAAGTTGGAATGATCAAAGGTAAACGAGACCGTGCTGACGCCGAGTAGCTCGATTGCATCGCCCACCTGGAAGTGGGAAATCGTGCCGGTCAGGCCTGATGCCTCCTCGAGGTAGAGCGTTCCGCCGGGACCGCTGAAGTCAATATTGTGCTGAGTGCCACCGGCATGGACGTATTCGATACCGTCGTACAATCTGGTGTTTTCGGCGGTCCCCTGAACGTCCAGCATGCCATCATTCACGACTATGGTATGATATGCAAACCCGCCTGCCGCAACGAACATGATGCCGCCATCGAGCTTGGTATTCTCCGCATCGCCGTTGGCGGCGACGTATTGGAGAGCGCCCGCCTTGACCACGCTGCCGTGGCTGAGGCCATCCGCCCCGACATACGCATTCCCGCCTTCCCGAACGACTGTGTTTCTCGCCACCCCGTCCGCGAGAATCTGCTGGCTGCCGCTCAGGTCGGTTCCTTTGACCGTCGCATCGAACACCTGCTGGAAGCCGCCGGTTTGCACCTTGGTGCCGGTGGCCAGCCCGCCATCGTCGACGATCTGTGTCCCACCATCGTAGACGATCGTGTTCTTCGCGATGCCGACGACCTCCTGGGTCGCGCCGTCCTGCACCTTGGTGTTGATCGCGGTACCCGCGTCATATTGATAGCCGCCATCATAGATGATGGTGCCCCTCGAAGTCCCGTTTGCCGCGACGTATTGCAGGCCGCCGTCGAGAACCGTAGTGCGCCTGGCCGTGCCGCCGGCGCCGACGTACTGATCGCCACCGTTCTCGATCATCGTACCGATCGACAGGCCGTTTGACAGAACCTGCTGGTGGCCCTGGAGCACGGTGTCGATGACCTTGGCGTTGTAGACGAGTTGGACGGCTCCGGGTCCGACGGTGGTATCCACGGCGACGCCGCCGTTCAGGACTTGTTGCTCGCCGCCGTTGATGATGGCCTCCTTGACCTTGCCTCCAGTGGTGACGTCAAGCACGCCCGTCGGCTCGACAATAAAGACGGTGTTGGTATGGGTGGAAACGGTGGTCGTACCATTCGCGACGATCTCGGTGGTGGATGTAGCGGTCATTTGAACCCCCAAATGAGCTTAAAATGAAATCTTGGTTCAGTAACAGCGCATCGCCTGCAGCACTCGCGCGGACCGACAACGGGTGCGGTCAGGCAGACGAACATCAGCACTAAAGGGACGGATCATGATACTTTATGGTACTTTATAACAAAATTGTGCAACATCTGCGCGGGATCGCAGCGGTCAGCTAGCGTTGCGCCCGTCGACCTCTTCCCGACGCCACTCCGACATCGCGTCGGCCGTACCCGGGTGCTTGCCCCCGGCACGGCGGCTTCGCTCCAGCCCGGCTCGTGGCTTGGACCAAGGCGATCCGAGCCTCGCTGCGTCATCGCGCCTTCGCCGGGATCCTGCGCCAGGTTCGCCTGCGCGCCCGCTTTCCGGGGACGCACCCGCCGCGGTCTTACTGATACGGCATGATATTTTACGATACTGTTCAGCGCGTCCTGCAACCTCATGCTTGGACAGCATGATGATTTCTGCGCAGGGGCAGGACGAAGCCGGAAGCAGTTTGGGATCGAGGACGGCCGCGGCGATTGCGGAGCACCGGGGCCCGCTCGCCCGGTGTTCCGGAGGCCGTTCGCGCTCGCCGATCACCGGAGCATGCCGACCAAGCCGAGAGTAGGGCCGTACCGGGTTGCCCCGATACGGCCGCTGAGGCGCTGCCTCAGGTTTGTGCGTGCACCAGTTGGGTGTTTTCGCCGTCGGAGCCCTGAGGGGTGATACCTCCCTCGCCGGCGTCCGGAACCAAGTTGCTGGAGAACTGGTTCAGGAGAGCCAGCGAGATCTCGGTGCCGCCCTGTCCGTCGGACGCCACGTTGATTTCGGTATTGGCTTGGACACCCGAGAACAGATAGCTGAACGATCCGCTCTCCGTGTTCAACGTGAGGTTTGCCCCGTCGAACGAGTAGGACGACACCAAGAGATTGCGGAAGTCGATGATATCGCCGACCTCGAAGTTCGAGACGGTTCCGGTCAATCCCGACGCGCTTTCGAGATAGAGCTTCGATGCCGCGCCCGCGAAGTCCACGCCGTTCTGCACGCCTCCGGCATAGATATAGCCGGTGCCGCCTGCGAGATGCGTGTCGCTGGCAGATCCCGCCACGTCGAATTCACCACTGTTGACAATCGCACCGGATGCCGTCCCAGCCACGAAGACGAAGCCGCCGTTCACGTTCGTCGCGGTGGCTGATCCGCCCACATCGATGTATTGCAACCCGCCGGCATTCACGGTCGTTCCATTGGCGGTTCCGCCCGCGCCGACATATTCGTTGCCGCCAGCGAACACAACGGTGTCCGTCGAACTGCCAGTCGCCAGGACCTGAAGGCTGCCATTGACCTGGCTGTTCTGGACGTCGCCGCTGTTGACTTGTTGGAAGCCGCCGGCTTGCACGGTGGTGCTGATCGCAGTGCCGCTGAGAACAACGTGCTGAATGCCGCCGCTGTTGACGATCGTGTTGCTCGTGGTCCCGGCGACCTGCTGCACACCGCCGCTGAACACGACCGTGTCGTTGCCCGTTCCGAGGACATATTGGTAGCCGCCGTTGTTGATCTGCGTGCCGTTGGACGTGCCGTTTGCGTCGATGTATTGGAGACCGCCGGAGGAGATGATGGTGCTGTAGGTGGTGCCGCCGTTGGCCACGAACTCGTTGCCGCCGCTGACGATAACGGTGGAGTAGGTCACGCCGCCGATATGGACCTGGCGGGAGCCTGCGAGGGTGGATCCGTTGACGGTGGCGTTCATGACGTCCTGGTAGCTGCCGGCGCTGACGAGGACATTGCTGGCGGTGCCACCATACACATGCTGGATGCCGCCGTTGGAAATAACGACGTTGTTGGACGTGCCATAGCTGAACTGGACGCCGCCGACGATTGCCGTGTCAGTGGCCGTGCCGCCAGCCTCGACCACGATGCTGCTGCCCGGCCCGACGGCCGTCGCGCCGGAGATGGCGCCGCCCCCGGCGACGTTGAGAGTGCCGGGGCCGACGACGATGTAGGTGACGTTGGTGGGGGAGGAAACGGTCGTTGTACCGTTCGTTACGAATTCAGTTGTCATTTGTGCCTCTGAGAGAGCCAATGGTGGTGATAACGCTATAGGGACAATTCGAAAAGCGAATCATTCCATGGTTAATGATATAAATATATCATTGCACGCCAATAATGTTATCGTGAAAGTACGGCCCATGTGCGACGAATTGGCGGTCGCCACCGGGGGTGGCGCCGCTTCCTTGGCAAGAAGTCGTTTTAATTCGGCGTGAGGTGGATCAGCGCGCGAGCGGCGAGGCGGGCGGTCGAGGTTGCTCGCTGCCGAACGATACCCAGACGTTGGGATCCGCGGCACTCTGTCGCGAAAGATAACGATATTTCGTCTCGTACCAGAACAGGATTTCGGGGGTCTGGTTGTCGAGGATCATCTCGCCACGGTCGGAGCGGACCGTCAGAACGGCGTGATGTCCGCTCGCGGGCGCGGGCTGTTCGACGGTCGTGACCAGAAGCGAACCTTGTGGCCAGCCAGCCCGGATGAGCAGCTTGCGCTTGAGCAGGACGATATCTTCGCAATCGCCACGATCCAGGGGGAACGTCCAGCGCTCGGCCTTACCGTACAAGCTCTCATCGCTGGTCCAGGTCACCCGATCGTTGACCTGTTTGTTCACCTTGTACAACTCCTGCAGCCGCTCGGGCGTCAAAATCACGTCGTGCGCCCGATCCGACTGAGGACGGCATTCGGAGGCGTTTTCAACGCAGAATTGCTGCCAGCCTGTCGGAGGCTTGGTCGCGGCACCAATCGCGGCGAACAGGACCGGACGCGCCAGGAACGCCTGCGCGGGCTGCGAGGCGAGGCAGGCTGCGACCAGCCCGGCGGCTCCCAAGACTCCAACGGTGCTCTTCAGGCTCATGCCGCCCCCCGACAATCTCCGCGGGACAGGCTCGCACAAGCCACTCGCAATCCGGCTAAGGCGTCGACTAAAATTGTATCGAATTGGATGGAGCGCCCAGGATCACGTGCGCTGAATGCGACGACCGTTAACAATTGATGTGGATGTCACATTGCCCGGATCTCGCCAATCCAATGTGACTGACCGGCGGTGCCGCCCCCGGTTGCCGGCACGACGGATGGCTGTCGACTGTTCAATCGTGCTGATTGCGATCGAACTCGCAGCTTAGACGGCTTTGACGGCCTTCGGCTTCAGACGATTAGTGCTGGGCAAACCGATGTCGCGCAATGCCCAACGCGGTTCGGGATATCCTTTGCGCCCGCGATCTGGGGAGCCTAGCCGATCCAGACCGCGGTTCGCAGCCGCTGGTTGTTCCCGCTCAGAACTGCGAGTCCTGCGGCCAGCGCAGCGCGTGCCATTGCCCGGCGGCGATCTGACCCCGGCTCATCTTGGAGGCGACCGCGTTGCGCAGCTTCGCGTAATTCTCCCGCATTCGCTTCGGTGCACGCGCGGTGGCAAGATTAAGCCATTTGTAGGCGGCAACGTCGTCCTGCGGAACCCCTTGGCCTTTGTCGTAAGCGAGGCCCAGCAGATATTGCGAGGTGGAATCGCCTTGCTCGGCGGCAAGTCTGTACCAGTATGTTGCGGCTTCGTAGCCCTGGGGGAGGCCTTGACCCGTCGCGTACATGAAGCCCACCATGCCTTGAGCTCTGGCGCTGCCGCGTTCGGCCTGGGGCAACAATAGCCGAGCGGCCGTGTTGTAGTCACCGCGGTTGAAGGCATGCGTCCCGGCGCCGAGCGCATCGGCGTGGGCGGCGCAGCTCCAGACCAGACCAAGTGCGAGGACGACCGATGCCATCGTGCGCAGCCTCGTCATGCGAAACGCTCCCGCTTCTGCGCCATTTCCCGATCAACGGTACGTGGTTGATGCGCTCGGCTGCGGGCCGATCGCGTTGATCGTGCCGCGAAGCTTGGTGCGCAATTCCTCGGCGACGAAATGAGCGTCGGCGCCGTCGCGAATGATCTGGGGCCGAATGAAGATGATCAACTCGGTGCGCCTGACCTGCTTGTCGGTCTGGCCAAAAACGACTTCGCCAAGACCGGGAATCTGATCGAGCCCAGGTATTCCGGCGCGGGCCTTGGTTTGAGTGTCGCTGATAAGGCCTGCCAGCAAAACGGTTTGGCCGCTCGCGACTGCCACGGAGCTGCGAACCTTGCGGGTCGACACCGTCGGCGTCAGTGAATTGGTCGAGGTCGACGACGAGCGCGATCCCGATGAATTGCTGACGGGGTTAGATATCTCCTGCTCGACATCGAGCCTGACATTGCCGTTGGCATTGATGCGCGGAACGACGCGCAGGATAATGCCCGTGCTGCGGTAATCGGTTGTGTTGGCGATCGTGTTGTTGCCGGTCAGCACTGTCGCGCTTCCGGTCTGGATCGGAATTTCGTCGCCAACCTGCAAAGTCGCGATCTGGTTGTCGATCACGACCACAGAGGGATTGGACAGCACCTTGACGTCCGTGACCGCATGCAAGGCATTGAGGACGGCTCGCGGCGTTTGCGCCGAGCCCACCAAGAAGTTGAAGCCCGGGATGGCGCGCTGAAGCACGACGTCAGCTGCAGCTGCGGCGACCGAGGTCGCGCCATTGTAGCCGAACGAGCCGGTATTCGGCTTGAGGCCGACGTCGCGGCTCATGATGTACGACTGAACGCCATACTGGAGATCATCCGTCAGGGTCACTTCGGCAATCGTCGCGTCGATTGCCACCTGCAGCTGGGGCTGATCGATCTCCCGGATGGTCTGCTCGATGATGCGGTACTGCTCCTGACTGGCATAGATCAGCAGCGTGTTGTTGACGCTGTCGGCGGTAATGCGGACGCCGTCGAGCACGTTGCCTGCACCCGCGCCGCCGCGGCCGGTGCTTTGCCCCGCGCCGGTGCTGTCGAACAGGCTGGCCCCGCCCTGTGCGGTCGATGATGATGTCCCGTAGCCAGCCTGACCGGAAGATGTGTCCACGGAGGCGCTGCTTGCCCCGCCGCGCCCGCCGGCATTGGAGCTGAAGCCGCCGGTTGACGCATTGGGCGCTGCAGAGAGCCGGCTGAGGGCGGATCCTCCGCTGGAACTCGCGGCTATTCCCGACCCGGGTGCGATCGTCCCGCTCCCGCTATCGAGCGGGGACGTCACTGAACCCGCCGAACCGCCGGACCCGAAGACGTCGTTGAGTACACGCGCGATCTGCCTGGAATCCCCGAACTTGACCCGGTACACGTGAACGGCGGACCGGCCGCTGTTCGTGGTGTCGAGGCGGCGTATCCAGGTCTCGACCCGCTTCAGCAACTCCGGCCGGCGCGTCACGGCGAGCACCGCGTTCATCCTGGCGATGGACTGGAACTTGATCAGATTTTGCGTCATCCCGCCTTCGCCGGAATCGACGATCTTCTCAAGCTCGGCAATGATCGGGCCTGGATTGCTGTTCTGGACCGGGAAGACCCCAACCGATTGGCCCTTGAGGAAATCGGCGTCGAAGCTGAGCACGAGGTCGACGGCATTCCGCCGCTCGCTCCCGGAGCCCTGAACCAGGATCAGGTTTCGGCTGGTGTCAGCGCGGACCATTCCTTGCTTCGTTGCAAAACTGTCTACCAGCTTGATCACGGTCTGCGCCGAGACGTATTGCAGCGGCACAACGGTGATGCCGTAGCCGGGCGTCATGCGGTCGGATGCATCCGCGGTGCCCGCACCTACGGCGTCCTGCTGCGGCATCAACCTGTAGCCGGTATCGTCCCGCACCAGCGCTACACCGCCAATTCTCAGCGCGTTCTCCAGGGCGAACGCGACGTCGGATTTCGGTATCGGCCGTCCGGAAGACAGGCTGATATTGCCTTGGACACGCGGGTCGATCACATAGCCGACGCCGAGGATATCTCCGAGCACGACCTTGGCGACGGAGGCAATCGGTGAATTGTCGAAATTCAGCTCGAACCGCTCGGTGCTGACGCTTGCCTGCTGCGATGATGTCGCCACGGGCGCGTCCTCGCCAGAGGCGCCGGTATAGATCGCGGTCTTGGCCCTGGGACCGGTGGACAGCTCACGCTGCGGCAATTGGTTCGGATATCGCGGCAACAGGTCAATAGACCGGACCTTGTCGAACACGTCGGGGTCCTTGCCGGCGTCGGCATCCGCAACGCCGCTCACCGTGTTGCACGATCCCAGCAGCACGCAGATGAAGGCGCACTGGACGACGAAGCCGATCCGGAATGCTGTTCGGCTCACTGTCTGCCTCACTCACGCACGGGCCACTGGGTTTCTCGTTGCGGCGGGCAAGCCGACCAAGGGCTTGCTTATCCCTCTCGTATGACATTCATGTGTTACAAAGCTGTCCGGCAATTCGGTAGTTCACTTCTGGATATATCATAAGCGAGCCGCGTCGCGATATTTCTGCAGCAGGTACTTCGGCCTCATTCCAAGGGGTTGTCGACAGTATGAGATGGCAGTATCGTCATTGCTCATGGCGTCACATTTCCGCTTGTAGAAATGAGGTAAACGGCCCGCTCGCCGCTCTGCGGCCATCAGAGTGACTTCGGTAGACGTACATGGCTTTCCCGACTGCGCGCGAGTTTGCGGCTCGCCTCGCCCGGAATCCAGGAGCGACGACGGACGTCGATGCTCCCGGAAACCCGGTAGTTTTGTTGGAAGGCGGGCTGCGCCGCTTGTGGGAGACGAGCGAACTGTCGGCGAATGAATTCGCCGACGAGGCGGCCTCGTTCTTCGGCCTTGCACGTGCGAACCTGCAGGAGATGATGGCGGCCCAACCGCTGGTCCAGCAGTTTTCGCGGCGGTTCCTGCGAGAAATGGCGGTCTTTCCCTACCAGCCCTCCGAAGGCGCCCCCATACTGGCGCTCGCCGATCCCACGGACCGCGCCTCGGTGCAGGCGGCCTGCATCGTGTTCGGCGCGGACCCTACACTCAAAGTGGCCTCGTTCGAGGACATCGCCACCGTGCTCGACCAGCGCCTCGGCGACGAGGAGCCTGCGAGCGCAGGCGCTACCGCCAACGCGGCGGTGCATGACGACGACATCGATAATCTCCGCGACCTCGCCAGCGGCGCGCCCGTGGTGCGAGCCGTCAATGACATGTTCGAAACGGCGGTCGAACTGCGCGCCAGCGACATCCACATCGAGCCGGGCCGCAGCTCGCTTGCGATCCGCATGCGCATCGACGGACTGCTGCGCAGCGTCCCGACGCCGGCCGGCATTCCGCCGGCCGCCGTGATCTCGCGGATCAAGATACTCGCGGGCCTCAACATTGCCGAGCGGCGCTTGCCGCAGGACGGGGGAGCCCGGGTCCGCGCTGCCCGCTCAGAGGTCGACATCCGCGTCGCGATCATGCCGACGCAGCACGGTGAGTCCGCCGTCATTCGCCTGCTGCCGCGGGATCGGGCGTTGCTGTCGATCGACAAGCTCGGCTTCCTGCCGGGCGATCAGAGCAAGCTGCGCCGGATGCTGGCATTGCCGCACGGCATGATCATCGTCACTGGTCCTACCGGCAGCGGCAAGACCACGACCCTTGCGACCGTTCTGTCGCTGCTCAATGAGCCGACACGGAAGATCCTGACGATTGAGGATCCCGTTGAATACGAGATTCCCGGAGTGTCGCAATCGCAGGCCAAGCCCGCGATCGGCCTGACATTCGCCACGGCGCTGCGCTCGTTCGTGCGCCAGGACCCCGACGTCATCATGGTCGGCGAGATCCGCGATTCCGAAACCGCGCATGTTGCAATTCATGCCGCTCTCACCGGCCATCTGGTCCTGACGACGCTGCATACCGAGACCGCCGCCGCAGCGGTGCCGCGGCTGCTAGACCTCGGAGTCGAGGCATTCCTGCTGCGCTCGACCCTGCGTGCAGTCATAGCGCAGAGGCTGGTTCGGCAGCTTTGCGACCGTTGCAAGAGCAGTCGTCCGTTGACTCGCGACGACCTCGACGCCGATCCCCGCTATGCGGCGGTCGGCCTGTCGGTGGGCAACGTCATCTTCGAGCCGGTCGGCTGCGAGCGCTGCGGCCAGGTCGGATATCGCGGTCGCATCGGGGTATTCGAGGTGCTGGAAATGAGCGAGGAAGTCCGCGCGCTGATCGAGGGACAGTCCGATTGGGAGTCGATCGACAAGGTCGCCATTCGTAACGGCATGACGACGATGATCGAGGATGGACTTGCCAAATGCCTGGCCGGCATGACCTCGGCAGCCGAGATCCTGCGCGTGACCACCGTCAGGTGATGGCATGCCGAACTTCCGCTATCGGGCGATGACTCAGAAGGGCGAGGTGGTCTCGGGAACGATCGCGGCTGCCAGCCGCGCCGAAGTGGCTCAACGCATCGAGTATCTGGGTCTGGTCGCGATCGACGCCGATGCCGAGAGCCAGACAGAGGGTTGGTCGCTGTCGCGCGCGCTGTCGAGGCCGGGGCCTGCGGAGGTTACCATCTTCACTCGCGACCTATCCTTGTTGCTGAAGGCGGGGGCGAGGCTCAACGATGCGCTTGAATTGCTCGCCAACGACATGGACGCCGGCCGCCTTCGCCCCGTGATCAACGGCATCAAGACCGCGCTGCTGTCCGGCGAGAGCTTTGCGGAGGCGCTGGCGCGCGAACCGACATTGTTTCCGCCGATGTACGTTGCGCTGGTCCGTGTCGGCGAGATGTCCGGCGGCCTGGATCACATCCTGGAGACCATCGGGACCGAGCGGTCTCGCGCCGAGGCGTTGCGCCGCAAGGTCACGGGCGCCTTGCAGTATCCGGCGTTCGTTCTTCTCGCCGCGGGCGGCGTCCTGATCTTCTTCGTCACGTTCGTGCTGCCGCAATTCTCGGCGGTTTTGCGCGACTTCAACGCGAAGACCGACCCGGTGATCGAGGTCTTCCTGGCCTTATCGGACCTTCTGCGCGGTCATGGACCGGAAATCGGCGTGGTGGCCGGGGTGAGCGTGATCGGCGGCTGGATGGCCTGGCGGCGGCCGTCCGTTCGGGCCGGCCTCGTGACTCAGATCGCGAGATTGCCCGTCATTTCGACCATCGTGGAGTTTCATCGCGCCGCCCTGTTCTCGCGCAATCTCGGCATTCTGCTCGGCAGCGGCGTGACGCTGACGGCGACGCTGCGCATCCTCATCGACATTATGACCGTGACCGGCAACGCGCCGGCGTGGTCGGCGATGGCCGATCGCGTGCGACATGGTGGAAGACTCGCGGACGCGCTGGCGGCCTCCGCCGTCCTGCCGCCGGTCGCGGTCCGAATGCTGCGTCTCGGCGAAGAGACCGGGCAACTGCCGACATTGTCGGGACGCGTCGCCGACTTCTACGAGGAAAAGCTGCAGCGGCAGCTTGATCGCGTCGTTGCGATCATCGGCCCTGCGGCGATCATTCTGATCAGCGTCGTCGTAGGTGGTCTGATCGTGTCGGTGATGACAGCACTGTTGTCTGTGACGCAGGTGGTTGGTTGATATGGGAGGTTGTCTGTGATCGGCTTTTCGAGGAAGGGTCCGGGTCCTCTGCCGAGGGGGCCGCGGCGACGGCGTGGCGAAGAAGGATTCACGCTGGTGGAGATGCTCGTCGTCATTACCATCATCGGCATGATCATGGCGCTGGTCGGCCCGCGCGTGCTCAATTATCTCGGTGATTCCCGTGTCAAATCCGCCAAGATCCAGATCCAGAGCTTCACCAGCGCGCTCGACCTGTTCTATCTCGATGCCGGGCGTTTTCCGACCAGTTCGGAAGGCCTCGGCGCGCTCGCGCATCCCGTGAGCGGCGTGGCGTCGTGGAACGGGCCTTATCTGAAGGGCGGCAATGTTCCCAACGATCCCTGGGGCAATCCCTATGTGTACAAGCAGCCGGCAGAGCGTGGCCCCTATGAAATCCGATCCCTGGGCGCCGATGGTCAGGAAGGCGGTACCGGTACGGCGGCAGATCTGGTGTCCGGCCAGAGCTAGAGGCGGCGAAGCCGGTTTCACGCTGCTCGAAATGGTTTGCGTGCTTGCGATCGTTGCGATGCTCGCGGCAATCGCGCTGCCGCGTCTGCCATCGCAGACGTCGCGGCCTCAGCTCCAGGCCTACGCGATCGAAATCGCGGCTCTGCTCAAGGCGGACCGGACCGCCGCACTGGCGCGCTATGGCGCGGTCAATGTCGTCGTGGACGCCCGCGCGCGGACGGTGAGGTCCGGCTCCGGTCCCTGGACCGTCGAGGTGCCGCAGGACGTGGTGTTCGACGCGCTGCTGCCGCAGCGTTGCAATGGCCGCGCCGCGCTCTCGACGATCAGCTTTTTTGCCGGCGGCACGTCGTGCGGCGGCACGATCCGTCTGACGCGTCTCGCGAGTGCAGTCGAGGTGCGCGTAAACTGGCTGACCGGAGGAGTTGAAATTGTCGCCAGCGACCTGCTCTAGATATCGGACCGAGGGCGGCTTCACCCTGGTCGAGGCGTTGGTCGCGCTGGCCTTGGTGGCGGTTGGGCTGGCTGCGATCGGAACCCTCGTCGCGACCAATTCGCGAGGGGCCGTGAAACTTGATCAGCACGCCGCACTCGCCAGCGCCGCCCGTGTCGTGATTGCGACGTTGCCGCACGCCGGTGCTCCCGTGCCGGGCGACCTCCGGGGCCGTGTTGCGGGCCATCGATGGCAGATGCGCGTGACACCCTTCGCTGATCGCATTTCGCTGGTCCCGGAGTCGCAGTTCGTCCCGTACCTCGTGCAACTGCGCATTCAGGGCCCCGGAGGGGCGGTAATGTCGTTCGAAACCGTTCGCCTGCAGAACCGGAGCACGGTGCGGTGATGTATCGAACACGGCTTCGCGGCGACGAGGGCTTCACGCTGTTCGAGGCGCTGGTCGCGCTGGCCCTCATGGGCCTGATCATGGGCGCATTGACGTCCGTGACATCGCAATGGCTGCCGAACTGGAACCGGGGAATGATCCGGGCACAACGCAGCGAAGAGGTCGCCGTCGCCCTCGATCGGCTGGCGGCAGATTTGTCTGCGGCCGAATACGTGACGCGCATGGACAATGCGCCGTTGTTTCGCGGCAGTGAGCAATCAGTCACTTTCGTTCGGTCGGTGCTCGGCCCCAACAGCCGGCCCGGGCTGGAGATCGTGCGAATTTCGGAGATCAACGACAAGGGCGTGACGGCGTTGGTGCGGATGCGGGCGCCCTTCACTCTATTGTCGCCCGGGGATCCGCGCATGGACCAGATCCAATTCGTCGATCCGGTCGTGCTGTTGCGGCTGCCTTATCGCGTGAGCTTCGCCTATGCGGACCCCGATGGCACCTGGGGCAGCCGTTGGCTCAACTCCGGCGAATTGCCGGCGGCAGTTCGGTTCGATGTCAGGGACGTGCATCGCGGTACGGTGATTTCGGGGGCCGCGCGCATTCATGTCGACAGGGCTGCCCCGCGACCTGATCCGTCCGTTCTGCAAGAGATGCCGCGCCCCGGAAACCGGCCAACATGACCACGCTCAAGCGCACTCGATCCGCGGATGTCACGGTCGCAGAAGACGGCTTCATCGTCGTCGTAACCCTTTGGCTGCTGGCTGGATTGGCCGCGCTCGTGACCGTTGCTTCCATCTATATCGGGCAATCGGCTCTGGCGCTTTCCACGCTCGACGCGGCGGCGAAATGGGAAATGCTGAGCTCCGCCGGGGTCGAATTGGCCGCTTACCAGCTGTCGGGCCCGGCTACCGTGCGGCGCCCGAGCCATGGCCGCTTTGATTTCCAGCTTGCGAATGCGACCGTGCGCATCGAATACATGTCGGAGTCGGCACGCATCAATCTCAACATGGCGCCGGCATCGATGCTCTCGGGCCTGTTCAGGGCGGTCGGCGCGTCGGCCGAGGCAGCGGAGCTGTACGCCATGCGCGTCGTTGCTTGGCGGAGTCCGCCCAAGTCGGATGGTCACGACACCGAACTGGCGAGCTACAGAGCGGCAGGCCTGCCTTACGTACCGCGGCAGGCGCCGTTCAGCAGCGCTGACGAATTATGGCTGGTGCTCGGCCTGCCGACGGCGCTCGTCGAGCGCACCATGGGGTTTGTCACGGTCTACAGTGGAATGAGCGAGATCAACGTGCTCGATGCTGCACCGGAAGTCCTCGCTGCGTTGCCCAACATGACTTCTGCCAAGCTGGAGGCGTTCCTTAACCAGCGTGCCGAGCTGCCGCGCGACAACCCGGAATTCGTCATCGGCGCGCTCGGGGGGCGTCAGCCCGGCGCCACCACGTCGGCAAGCAACGCCTACCGGTTGCGGATGCTCATCACCTTGCAGGACGGTCGCCAACGGATGCCGGAAGCCGTCATCGAAATGTCGGAACCAGGTGATCCAAAAGCGTTCCACGTATTAGCGTGGACGGACGAGGTCGATCCCGAGCGGGCAGGGCGGCCACGGCCGCGGGAGGGCAGATGAGTATTCCCGGTCAAATCGCGACTGCGTCATCTCTCTGGATTGATCGCGTGGCCTGCACGCTGTGTGCGCAGTTTGAACGTACGCGCCAAACCAGGCGGATTCTCCTGAGTGAGGACAGCCCTGGCAGCTTTTCCCTGAGCGTCGCGCGCACGGCGGGCAAGGCGACGGATCTGCCGGATGTGCGCATCAAACTCGGGGACGGTGCGGTCCGCGAAGTGATCCCGGAGGCGTGGTCGGCCGCAATGAAGGGCGCCGTCGTAGATGTTCACCTGCTGCCGTCGCGGTTCGTGTTCCGCCCTCTGGATTTGCCGGGGCGCGCGGTCGAGTTTCTCGAAGGCATCGTTCGCGCCCAGGTCGACAGGCTCACGCCTTGGGCCGCGGACGACGCCGTTTTCCGCTGGACCCAGCCGCAGGCGAGATCCGATGATCATGTCGAACTGACGGTCATCGCCACGGCGCGAAAGGCCGTTATGTCGTTGGCCCAGCCGTTCATCGATATGGGTGCCGCAGCCGTTGAGGTTTCGACGATTGCCGCTGGAAACGAACGCGTGATGGTCCTCAGGCACAGCGCTGATGGTGGAAATGGTACAGTCCGTGTCCGACGCGGACTCATCGCCGTGCTGGGATCGACGGGCTTGCTCGCTCTCCTATCGGTCGGACTGGGCGGGATCGTGACGGACTCCTACGATGCGGAGCAACAACAGATACAGCGCCGGATCACGGAGATGCGTGTCACGGCTCGCGGTAGTCAGGCTTCGGGCAATACTGCGCTCGAAGTGCTGGCTCGCCGTAAGCAGACGATGCCGTCGGCGGTGATGGTCTTGGAAGAGTTGTCGGCAATTCTGCCCGACCATACGCACGCCACCGAATTGCGTCTCGAGGGCGCAAAGATACAGATCAGCGGAATGACAGCTGATGCCGCCTCTCTGATCCAGGTGCTGGAGCAGTCAGCGCGTCTGGCCGGTGCCGGTTTCTTCGCTCCGACCACCCGCGCCGCCGGCGAAGCGGGCGAACGGTTTCATATCGAGGCCAGGATCAAGCCGCAGTCCGGGTCCGGCACATGATGAACATGCCGAAGCTTGAAGCGTATCTGGCCCGCTACCCGATAGCCGCCGTCGCGGCCTATGTCGCGCTGGTCCTGCTGTTTATGTTGACCACGGTGCAGACGACGCTTGAAATCCTGGACAGCCGTGACGCCGCGAAGTCGAGCGCAGAGATCCTGCAAGCCCTTGCATCCCGCCATCCGACGCCGCGCACCGTGGCGTCCAGCGGCGCCGTTGTTCCGACGGGATCGCCGTTTCTCGAGGGGCAGACAGCGTCCGTTGCGAGCGCGATGCTGCTCCAGCGCGTGCTTGCGGCGACCAAGCGCGTCAGCGGCAATACGCTATCCTCGCAAGTTGACATCCAGGGTCCGCAGGCCAAATCAGGGATCGTCTCGGCGAACTTCAACATCGAGCTCGCGTCAGCATCGCTGCAAGCATTGCTGTACGATCTGGAGGCGGGCATGCCGTTCCTCTTCGTCGACGAACTGGTGATCCAGCCGGTTTCCGGCAACCCTGAGAGAATACGTGTCGTCCTCGGCATATCCGCCCAGCGGCGGTCTGCGAAGTGAGAGAGCTCAGGCTGGGTGACCGGGTCTGAACAGCAGCAGTAAAATCGTCATGCCGAACGCATCGCCCAGACTGAGGAGTTGAGGCTGAAAGAAAGCCCCGAAGGCGAGCGCAAGCAGGCCGGCGAAGTGCGCGGAGGCAAAGCGACGCTGTCCCGCCGTTCTGCCGCCGGACCTTACGGCCTCGAGGCCGGCGCGGCTAACGGTCCATGCGAAGAGGAACATGATCAAGCCGCCGCCGATGACGCCGAATTCGACCAGTGTCTTGAGATAGCCGTTATGCCCAGCCTCAAATGCCAGTGCGCGCTTGAAGCCGATGCCAAGCGGGTGGTTCGTAATGGTGGAGAGCGCCCCGTACCAGTATTCGTCGCGTCCCGTGAAGCCCGAAGACAGGTTCCGGCTTGGATCGTCGAGGGCGAGAATCGCCGCGATGTGGGGTGATAGCGGTATGATCAACAGCAGCAGCAACCCGAGCGCCGCTAGCCTCGAAGGGGTGAGAGCCCTGAACGTGAGCTCGTGAGCGGCGAGCGCGGTGACGCAGCCGATCATCGCGAAGCGCGAGCTGACCAGCGCCACCATCGCGAAGGATGCGATCCTGACCAAAATGCCGACAAGGCCGGCCCGGAACTGGCTGAGAATGAAGGCCGTTAGCAGGGGCGCAGCGAACAGGTTCG
Source organism: Bradyrhizobium sp. (assembly GCA_035575945.1). GTDB lineage: Bacteria > Pseudomonadota > Alphaproteobacteria > Rhizobiales > Xanthobacteraceae > Bradyrhizobium. The sequence goes on from DATLXF010000035.1 coordinate 319,267, forward strand.
GCTGGATTCCGCCAACGTTCCGGTTCTCGGGCAGGCCGAGGATCAAGAGAGCGGAGATGCCGAACGCGCAGAAGATCACCGAGGCATTGCCAAACGCATTCTCGAGATCCTTCGGCGCGAGTGTCCACATGACCGAAAGTGCCAGGGCGGTAATGACGAGCAGGACCGTGTAGTAGATTCCGATGAAAGTCGCGCCCTCATCGCCCCGCAGTTGCAGGATCAGCGAGAGGTAGATGACGACGATGATCGTTGCTTGCGCAAGGCCGAGCCTTCCGAAGCTGGACGCCAGTTGCAGCGGGCGCGTGAGGGCAATCGTTGCCACGAACAGTACGAGCCCTGCGATCTGACCGAGGAGGACGCCGCCGCCCGAGCCGAAGGCGGTCGGCACGTCGGCATAGTCTTCGGTCACGCCGATCATCGGGAAGCACAAAAGCCCACACCAGGCCCAGAATGCCACCAGAATCGCAACGACCGGCAGGCCGCCGGCGACGTGTCGGTCTGCCGTCGTGCCGAGCGTCAGGGACATGACGTCTCACTTGACACGAGGATATGGTCGGGCGGCAAGCCGGCCCGATGGCGCCGCAGGATGGCTGCATAGGCAGCTTCGAGCTGACGAGTGTATTCGGCCGTATCGTAAAGAGGCGTCCGTAGCCGGTTTACCGCGAGCTTGGCCCTCAGTGCGGCAAGCCGCTGCCGATCATGAGCAAGCTCGATGGCGAGACGTTCGTAGGCCTCGGGCGTCTCCGCAACGAGCTCTGGCAATCGTATGGCGTTCAGGAGACTGGCGCCGACGCGACCGGCAAACGTCTGGCCGCGGCAGGTGATGACCGGCAGGCAGGCCCAAAGCGCGTCGCTCGCCGTGGTGTGGGCGCCATAGGGAAGCGTGTCGAGAAAAAGATCGGCGCAACGCTGTCGCGCCAGATGATCGGCGGGCGGCCGGCGACCGGCAAAGACAAGACGTTGCGGGTCGATGCCGTGCCGGGCGGCTGCGGCGCGCAGATTTCCAGCTGCTGCCGGATTGTCCTCGAACAGCCAGAGCACGCTGCCCTCGACTGCACCGACGATTCGCATCCATGCGGAGAACACGTCCGGTGTGATCTTGTAGTTGTCGTTGAAGCAGCAGAACACGAAGGCATCCCCGGGCAGGCCGTGGAGGGCGCGTGAGCCAGTCTCGTCGGCAATGACACGGTTGCGATCGTTGGGCTGGTAGCTCTCCGGCATCCAGATGATCTTTTCCTGGTAGGCTTCCGCTTCGCCTTCGGGAATGACGTGCCGATCCGCCACGATGTAGTCGATGAATTCCGCTCCCATGGTGCCGGGAAAGCCGAGATAGTTGATCTGGAGTGGAGCCGGGCGCCTGGCGAATACCTCGGTGCGGGCGTCCTGCGTGAATCCCTTGAGATCGACCAGAATGTCGATCTCGAGGCGGTCTATGATGGCGGCGATTTCCGCGTCCCCGAGCGGCTTGGCGTCGATGAAGCGGTCGAACGCGGACACGACCCGCTGGCGCATCTCGGACCCGTCATCCGGGCCGATCGAAATCGCCGTGACTTCGAACGCTTCCCTGTCGTGGTGTTCGAGTACACCCGCGAACAAATGCGAGGTCGCATGCTGATGAAAGTCGGCGGATAGATAAGCGAGCCGGATCCTGCCTTGATTCCGGCATTCGGAGCGACCGGACAGGCGGCTGGTTCCAGAATGATGATGCGTCACCCAGGTGCGCGCACATCGCAGCTGTTCGATCGGAGTCGACGGCACTGCGACGAGCATCAAGGGCGAAACCAGGCGGGAGTTGCGCACCGCCGATCTCACGGTCTCGCAGCCCGTCTCGAAATCGGCCCAGTCGCAGAGATGCATCTTGACGCGCAGACATGCCGCTGCGACTTCGGGGTGATCGGCATCCAAGAGAAGCGCTTTTTCCCAGGCAGCCGACGCCTGTTCGTAGCGCTTTAGCTGATAATTCACCTGCCCCTTGCCTAGCCATGCGCCGGCAAGCCGCGGATTGCAGGAGATAGCCTGGTCGAAGGCGGCGGACGCCTCATCGTGCTGGCCGAGAAACAGCGCTGCGGTGCCTCGTCCTATCCACGCCTCGGCGAAGCCAGGCTCCGTCGCGATCGCAGTGTCGAACGCGGCGGCGGCGTCCCGTTGCCGGCCGGAGCGAAGCAGGACTTGCCCCTTGCCGCACCAGCCCGATGCAAGCTTAGGCGCCAAGTCGAGCGCCCGGTCATAAGCGGCGGCGGCTTCCTGGATACGTCCAAGGTTCAGCAATGCATTGCCTCGGCCGGCCCAAGCCTCGGCCAGGTCGGGCCGCACCGCAATGGCGCGATCATAGGCAACGAGCGCCTCGCCATGACGCCCGTTCGAGACGTGGATGGTTCCGATGTCGAGGTGCGCCTCCGCGAACTGTGGCTGCAGCTGCAGCGCGCTGTGGTAGGCTGCGAGCGCCTCCTCGTAATGTCCACTCTTGGCGAGAGCCGAGCCCAGCATGAAGTGCGCCGGGAAATGACCGGGGTGATGTCTGACAAGACGCCTCAGCAGCTCGATCGCCTCGGAAAATTGTCCGAGCCCGAGATGGCCGGCGGCGCCGGCATGCAGCAGTCCGAGGCTGGCCGGGGCAAGTGGCAAAGCCCGTTGGCAGAGATCGACGAGTTCATCATGCTCTCCCGCACGGTGCAACACGGCCGCAAAGTTCTCGAGGAAGTCGACGTTGCTCGATGCGGACCCGAGAGAGCGCTTTAGGAAGAGCTTGGCCCGCTGTAAGTTTCCGGACGCGGCTTCCGCCACGCCCAGGAGATGCAGCGCCTGCAGATTGTTCGGATTTTTTTTGACAATGCGTTCGTAAAGTTTCGCGGCGCCTGCGATATCTCCCATGTTATGCAGGGAAAGCGCCCGATCCATGATCTTTGCTTCGTTGCGCATCTGCAGAGCAGCGTCCGTCTGATATTGCCGGCAGGCCGACCCCGTTCCTTATTTCGCCAATTGCACAGGACTATGACAGCGCGGAGCAGCGCAGGGGTACACCATCACCCGCCAGCCAACCGGTCGACAATAACATAACGTGCGTTAGCCGCGTTGCATCTTACGTGGTTTCTGTTATGAGCCTGCGCAGCGCATCTGGTTGGGAGGCGGCCTTGTCGTTGATGTCCAATAGGTATGTCCTGCAACTTCGGCGCGTCGCGCGGGCGGCGGGCGTTCCGCGCATGCTGGGTCGACTCGCAAAGGACTACGAGGCCTCATTCTCCAAGCAATTGATGCTCGCCTGTCGCCAGGGAGACGTCGTCTGGGACGTCGGCGCCAATGTTGGGCATTATACGATCAGCTTCTCGAATTGGGTCGGTGCCTCAGGAAAGGTATTCGCGTTCGAACCGGACGCCACCAACTTGCCGAAACTGCGATCGGCCTGCGCTGAACTGCCGAATACCAAGATTCTGGCCTGTGGCCTGTCCGAGAAGACTGAGCGGAGCCGCTTCCTCGGCGACGGTGGAGACGGAACCACGTCGCGTGTTGTCCGGTCGGGTGAAACAATTCCCGAGGGCGCGGTCGAGGTCGAGCTCAGAGCTGGCGATGAGGTGATCGCCAGCGGGCAGGCGGATGTCCCCGATCTGATCAAGATCGACGTCGAAGGCCATGAGCTAGCGGTCCTGAGAGGATTGCAGGCAACCCTTACCAACCGAAAGCTGCGCAAGGTCTTCGTCGAGGTGCATTTCAGCGTGCTGGATCGCGGCGGCCGCGCCGATGATCCGAAGCGCATCGAGGATATCCTGACAGGCAGCGGTTTCAAGCTGAGCTGGACCGACGCCTCGCATATTCTCGCATCCCGACCAGAATGATCGCGCACTTTGATTGGTGACCGGAGCCATCCGCATGCTTGCCCCGCAACAGCCGATGCAGAAGCCTGACGGGTCCGCTACTCCAGCGCTTTGCCTGTTCTGCCGTCATCCCGGGCCCAGCCACTGGTTCTCGAAGCAGTCCAAGCATAATGGGCGCTTCTATCCGCTGTTCCGCTGCTCGAACTGCGGCGGCGCTTTCGCCTATCCCATTCCGTCCGAGCAGGAACTGTTCGAGTTCTATTCGGGCCGGGGAAGCGCGCTCGAGGTCAATCTCGCCAGCAGCGACGTCCTGCAACAGTACAATCAAGCTCTTAGGGAAGAGCGCGAGTTTCCGAATTCCACGGTCGACGCAAAACGGATCGCAGATAATCTTCAACGGCTCACGCCGGGGCGCAAGATACTGGACGTCGGCTGCGGCTATGGTTTCTTCTCCAAGGCGCTGGTCGAGGCCGGCTTCGCCGTTGATGCGATCGAACTCGGAGAAGCGTCTCGCAAGATCCATGCGCGCATGAACGGCTTTGAGGCACGCGCCGAGCCGTTCAATGCCGACTTCGCAAGACGAAACGCCGGCGCCTACGACGCGGTTCTTCTGTCGCAGGTGCTCGAGCACCTGCCGATGGACGCCGATCCCGTCGGCAGCTTGAATGTATTGCTGCGGAAGGGCGGCATCTGCGTGATCGCCATCCCGCACTTCCGTTCCTATTTGTCGATCCTGCAAGGCAGAGACGACATGTTCATCGTGCCACCCGAGCATCTGAATTTCTTCACGATAAAAGCGCTGATTGCAGCCTTCGAGAGAGGCGGCTTCGAGACCGCCAAATGCGAGACGGTCAGCAAGTTCGATTATCGGAAGTTCAGGAAGAGGTTCGGCCCTCTGGCACCGTTGCCCTCCTTCGCGCTCAAGATGTTCCTGGATCTTTCGACGCGGATGAACAGGGGCATGTTCGTCAACGGGTACTTCAGGAAGGTATAGATCGAGCTACAAATCGAGCCCCGTCAGGCGCCGGAGCTCGGCCCGCAGCTCTGATCTATCATTAATGTGGCCGACTGCTGCTTCAAGTTCGGCCACCTTGGCGCCGACCAGGAAGCGATACCAGAGGCCCTGCAGGCCGTGATAAACGAGGCCCTGCCTGCCGTCGAGAAATCCGAGCTGGAAGATCAGCCGATACAGAAAATACGATGGCGCGCTGATCTGATAGGGTATCCGGTTGTAGAGCCGCTCCTTGATCCAGCGCTTGAGCGCAGCTTGGCGCGACCCCTGCTTGTTTGCGGTCGGAGTGGTATCCGCACGAAGCCCCTTGCGGCTGCTGATCACCTCAATTGCCTCGCGCGTGGCGTATTTGTTGTGCTTGTCGGTGAAGTGTGTGAGGTCGGTGAGGTTATGGTCGGCGAAGCCGCCGTCGAACGTGATGGTGCGACCGCCCCAGACGATGACGTGCTCGTCCATCCAGCGATCTTCGACCCGGCCATGGCCGCGCCGCCAGATCCGGAGCAAGATCAGGGGGTAGCGGCCGCCATGACGGATCCACCGACCGAGAAAGATGTGCTTGCGCTTGAGGTTGACGCCGACGACGTCTTCGCCGAGCCGGGGGAGTTCGTGCCGGATGCGCGTAGCGAGGTCCGCCTCGATCACCTCATCGGCATCGAGCCGCATGATCCAGACGGTCGAAATAGAGGCGTTGTCGAGCGCCCATTGGAATTGCTTGGCCTGGTTGACGAACTTGTTCTGTAGCACGGTGGCGCCGTTGGCGCGGGCCAGCTCGACGGTTCGGTCCGTCGAGAAGCTGTCGACGACGATGGTTTGACTGGCGATCCCGGCAACCGAGTCCAGCGCCCGCACAATGTGACGTTCCTCGTTGTACGTCAGGATGACGACGGTAAGGCTCGGCAGCTCATTATCCTTTGTCATGCTGATACTGCCTGATGGTTCGTTATTGAGAGGCCGTTGGTTGACCTAGTGTTCTTACTGAACAAAACTGTGACAGGGAAGCAAGCGGTGCGAAGGCGAGACGTTGCATCCCTTGTTATCGCTTTGTAACATTGTCGAACCATATGGTGACGTGCCACCCGATGGTCGCCGTGCATTGTGTGCGGACCTCGGTGCCTTCGGGAATGTCATGCTTGAAACGGGTGCCGCGGAATTATCCGGCGAGCCGGATCGTTCGTCCCTTGGCGTGAGGCGCCGTTTGGCGGAACGGCTGCGCCTGGGGCACGGCCGACGGGCACAGATTGTCAATGTCGGTTTGATGGTGGCAGGGCTGGCGTTGGGCCAGGGCGCCATCTTCGCCGTCCAGACGGGTCTATTGGCCGCAGGCCAATACGAACTGCTTGCAGCATTCGCCACACACTATTCGTTCGCCATGCTGGGCATAATCCTCGTTGACGCTGGCGCGAATGTCACCCTGGCCCGCGCCATCGTGCATCTGTCACCGGACGGGCTGCCGAATGCCAAAGTGTGGCAAACATTCACGGATACGAGCGCGATCAGGATGTTGACCGCCTTGATCGTTGGTGGGTCTGCCGTGCTCTACACGGGTATCGCGAACGATCCACTGGGGCGATGGTACGTGCTTCTGGCAGTGCCTGGCCTGTTACTGTGGTCGGTCAATGGCGTCGGCCTGCTCGATGGCCTGAGATTGAGCGGGGTCAGCGGGATGACGGGGTCGATCGCCTACGTCGTCAATGCGCTCGGATTGTTCCTGGCGTCCAGTCGCCCTGAAGAAACGGCCGGTGCAATCATGGGCGCTGCGTTCTCGTTGGGATATTTCCTGACGCTGGCCGCGCAATGGGCGGCGCTGACTTGGAAAGGCTGGCGTCCGGTCTTCCGCACGCCATCACGGGTGGGGCTGGGAAGGGCGCTGAAGGATGGCGCGGCGCTTTCGTTCCAGATCGTGCCCGGTCAGATCAACATGCGTTTCCAGCTCGTTTTCAGCGCGGCCTATCTCGGTGCAGAAACGACCGCCGTGTTTGTCTATGCCAAGCAAATCGTCACCGCCGCCACACAGGTCTTGCAATTCGTCCTGCGGGTCGAGTTTCCGGGCTTGGTCCAGCGCCTGGCGACGGCCGGAAGACAAAACCTGTCCGGCATCATAGGTGCCCAGAAATTGACGCTCGGCTCCGCGGTACTGTTTTCTGCCGGAACGACGCTGCTTGCCGGCCTGGTCGCTGTCTGGTCGGACGGAGCTCTGCATCGCGTTGCGGTCGTCTTGGTCGGATTTGCGCCGACGATCCTCACCGTGGCGCTTCTGCAGATGACCTGGCAGGGTCTTGCCGCGGTGGGGGCCTACGCGGCTTCGGCGTGGGCGCTGACGATCGGTGCGGCAGTGGGCGTCGTGGCGAGCTACGCTCTGCTTCCGCTGCTCCACGTATTTGCCTTCGCGGCTGCGGAGGTGATATTGAATCTGGTGACACTCTATGTCGGACACCGCCTTCTACAGCGTATGCGCGTAAGCTTGCCGAGTTCTAACGAGCGCAACTGAAGTTCAGGGGCGCTCCTTGGCGGACAGCACGCCGCGGGCCGGTTGCCGCGTGTAACGCGAGAATGCTCGGCCAGGCGCATCTGGACGGCGCCGACTTCCTGTCGAAACGTCATCGATCGAGCGAGCCGGCGGACCGGCTTGTTGGATGCGTGGCGTGGGCGCGGTGGCACACTGCGGAAGCGCCATGAAGTCGCGCTCGAGCGAGCGCATGATTGAGATCCGGTCCCATTTCTGCTCGGCGCGCCTGCGTGCAACGGCGCCCAATCGGGCGCGGAGTGCGTCATCGGTCGCCAGGGCCAGAAGGGCCCTTGCGAGCTCGCCAGCGTTGCCGGGTTCGATAACAAGACCTGCGCCCTCGACTTCCATCGCAACGCCTGTCCCTGGCTTGGCCATTGCAATGAGGGGGCGGCCCGAAGCAAGCATGCCTGCGAGCTTGGACGGAAGCACCAGATCGGCGATCTCGGCCTTCTGCGGCAGCAGCTGGATATCGGCCGTGTTGAGCAGTTCCGAGATGCGTTCGAGCGGCTGAAGATCCAGGAACCGAACGTTGCTCAAGCCCTCGGCCATCTGCATCAGCGTCGGTTTGGCCGGTCCATTGCCGCATAACACGAATTTGAGGGACGGATGGGCATCCCTGACGGCCGCGGCGGCTTCGACAATGACTTCAAGGCCCTGCTTGTTCGACATGGCCCCGGAATAGAGGGCAACGATATCGTCGGGTCCGAGCCGCAGCTCAGCACGGAGCGGTGTCTGGCGGGAGCCGGGCACGACAATGCCCGTATCGATCCAGTTGCGGAATTCACGCAATCGGCTCGGTGCGATACCCTTGTGCTCGAGCCGCTCCATCATCTGCGGCGAGATGGTCGAAACCCTCTCGAACGCCTTCAAAATCCAACGCTCAAACGCCGCCATGACACGGCGCACGGCGCCACCGCTTAGCAGCCCGACCTCGAACGCAGCGTCCACCTCGAGGTCCTGGACATGAACCCACGAGGCCGCGCCAGCCAGGCGCGCGGCAAGCGCGGCGACCGGCGCAACCAATAGTGAGGGAGCGACCACGAATACGATGTCAGGCCGCCAGAACAGAGCCCCCGACAACAGCGGACCCGCAGCCGATGCAAGAAAGGATGCATGGTGGAGTAGCCGCCTCAGGCCCGAGGGGCGCACCGGGACGTAGATAGGCGCCCTGATGATGTCGACGTCGTTCAGGCGCTCGCGGACATACCACGGGGAACGATATCTCTCCGGGATCCGCCAATCCGGATAATATGGCGGACCGGTGACGATACGGACCTCGTGGCCCCAGGCCGCCATGCTTTCGCAAAATTCAGTGGTGTACTTCGCAACGCCAATGAGATCGGGAGCATAATTGATCCCCACCACTAAGACCCGCATGACCGCCCTCTTTTTTTGCGGACGAAGCGCCAGGCTTCAACCGCCCCAAAATCCCGGCCCGCCGAGCCGTTTGGGCAATCGGTCATGGCGGCTGCAGGGGGAACGGACTTGGACTGGAAGCAGAAGCGTATCGCGGTCCGGTCCGACGTCAGCCTGTTCCCACCTGCGTCTTGGAGCTCCTGATATCATTCGAGATGTGACAATATCACTATAACGATAAGACAGATAACAATTGAGGTGGGATATCAGCCTTTGGCGACGACTGTCAGTTCCGGCCCGCGGAGCCGGTCGCAAACTGCGCGCTGCAACGGTGCTCGTCAGGTGCGCGGCGCCGCCTGCAGGCCGCTCACCACATCGATCAACGCCGTGGCCATCCGGTCAACGCTGAAGCGCTCCTGGAAAAGCGCGCGCGTGCGCTCGGTCATCGCCGCGCGTTCGTCGGGCTCAATCGCCAGCCAGGTCTTGAGAAGCTCGAGCGTGCCCGCAGCAGTATCGTCGGCAACGAGACCGGCCTTACCCGCAACGACCTCCCGCCAGATATTGACCTTGTTGGAGATCAGGACGGGTAGTCCGCAGCCGAGCGCCTCTGCAACGGAGATGCCGAAGTTTTCCTGATGTGACGGGAGCATGAATGCCTCGCTGGCATAAAACGCGCCCCATTTGGCGCTGCCTTCCAGCATGCCCGGCCAGGTGATCCGGTCGGCCAGCCCAAGCGTCCTGGCCCGAGCCTTGAGCTCTCCGACCCATCCGGTTTGGTCCGGCCCGGCCAGCAGCAGGTGCAGGCGCGGCTCCTCGGCGGCGACCTGCGCAAAGGCCTCGACCATGAGGTCGCAACCCTTCTTGGCATGAAGCCGGCCCAGGAACAGCAGCACGCGCTTGCCGCGCAACTCTGGATGATTGGCAAGGAATGCTTCGCGGAGCGGACCGGAATCTTGCGGAGGCAAACGCGTGCCATAGGAGACCACACGTTCGCGGACATGGTAGGGCCAGAACGATTGCCGCGCCAGCAGCCGTTCGTCCTCGCTGGTAAAAAGGACGGCGGCGGCGTCGCGCAGCACACGGTATTCGGCAAAGGGCCAGTAGATCAGCTTCTTGAGGCGCTTGAACGGGTAGGCCTGGTTGAACCAGGGATCCAGCATGCCGTGAGTGAATATGACGTAAGGCCGCCGCAGTTCGCGCATGACCTGCCAGGCAGCAAAGCTGTGATACTGCCAGAGGCCGTTGACGACGACGGCATCGTAGCTCCCCGCGTGCGCGCGCAGCCAAGACCGCATTGAGGCTGCATAGTAATAGCCGCCCCGACGTGGCGGACCCAGCGCGTGAACCGGAAGGGGGAACGCACTCACATGTGGTGCGCCGGGATCATCAGAAGACGCGACTTCGACCTCGTGACCCATCTCCCGCAGGCGAAGGCCGCGCTGCAGCACGCCCTCGATCGGTCCTCCGTACCGGCGATCGACGGACGAGACGACGTGCAGGAGTTTCATCGCCTTCACCTCAGGCTGCCGCAAAGTGTCCATAGAGCTGCTTTGCCCAGTCTCGATATTGCATGACACCGCGTCTGGCCCCGGGATTGAGCCATTGATGGATTGGAACGGAGAACCCGGTCTTGGGCCGATTGAGTACCTCTTCAGGCAGATGCGGCGCCACGCGGCGAACGATGGTACGCTTTTCGCTCGCCGCATCGAGTTCCGGCAATTCGATGAAGTCGCGAAGCAAGTGCAGGTCGATCAGCGGCACGCGGATTTCGATCGAGTGCGCCATGCCTGCCCAATCGGCGTCGCGAAGCAACTGGTTGCGCATGTACCACTGCATTTCGAGCGCCGAGACCGCGAGGCGATCGCGATCCAGTCCGTGGATGCTCGCCTCGAGCCGATCCATCGTCGCCAACTCCTGCAGGCCCTCCTTCGCCATGGCAGGGTCCATCAGCTCGGTAAGTTCCCAGGGCATGTGAAGCGCTCGCCGGAGGAGATAGGCCCCGGCTAGGCTATGGCCGTATTCGGCTAGCCCGGCATATTTCGGTGACGGCATCAATGAGGAAAATGGCTGGGCGCAGCGGCGCAAGAGTGCTCCAGCGCGAGCCGTGACCGGAGTACGTTGCATCAGCTTCACGAGCTTCGGCACCTGATCGAAACTGGGATAGGATCCGAACAGTTCGTCGCCGCCGAGCCCCGAGATCGCGACCTTGAGGCCTTGCGCGGCAGCGGCCCTGGAGACGAACCAGACGTTGATGCCGTCGATCGAAGGCTGGTCCATTGCATCGATCAACCGCTCGCGATCGCCCTCGAAGTCGCGCGCAGAGATGCGGTGCAGGGTATGTCTTGCATCGAGCAGGTTTGCTACTTCGCCGGCCAGTCCCGCCTCGTCGTGAGGGCTGTCGGCATACTCGTTGAAGCCGAGGGTGATCGTACGCAGTTCTCCCGCATGCGCGGCGCAGGCCGCGAGCATCGTGGAATCGAGACCCGCCGACAGGAACACGCCGACCGGGACGTCGGCCACCATGTGGGCGGCAACGCTGTCCTTGACGGCCGCAGCGATCTGCTCGAGCGCGTCGCCTGCACGACCGCCCGCGGCCGACGGCAGACGGCCGAGCGTCTCGATGACACTGGCGAATCTAACCGGCGGTGTTGCGTGCCCGCTTGCAAAGCGCTGCCAATGGCCGGGGGGCAGGGCGCGGATCCCGCGATGGAGCGTGTAAGGCTCGGGGACCGATCCCCAAAGCAGGAAGCCCGCGTGGCCGGCCGGCTCGGGACTGCGGTCGATGGGCGTCAGGAGCAAGGGCTTGACCTGCGATGCGAAACGGACCGTGCGGCCGTCGTCGGCAACATAGAGCGGCTTTATGCCGAAGGGATCGCGAGCGAGCAGCAATTCCCGCCGTCCGGCATCCCACAATGCGAAGGCGTACATCCCGCGCAAGTCTTGGAACATCTCGGTGCCCCGCCGGGCATAGAGCTTCAGCAGGACTTCGGTGTCGGACTGCGTGCGCGTCGCGATGCCTTCGCCGTTCAAGCGGGCGCGCAAGGCCTGATGATTGTAGATCTCGCCGTTGAAGCAGATCCAGTTGCCGGTTTCGGGATCGAGCATCGGCTGCGCGCCGCCTTCACTCAGGTCGATGATCGCGAGGCGCCGATGACCAAATCCGACGCGCATGTCCTGGGACAACCAGATGCCGGCCGCGTCGGGGCCACGCGCGGTCATGGCGTCTCGAACGCGCAGCAGTTCGGACCGGTCGACCGGCGGGGCATCGGTGCCGTAGGAAAACGAGCCGTTGATCGCGCACATGGCTCAGTCGCCCCCAACGAAGAGATGCCGTGACCCGGTGTCAAGACTATGCATCAGGATGCTCCCGCCAAACAATCTGCGGTCAGCGCGGCCCGCAAGGCGGAGGCCAGCGCCGGCGCCGGCGCCGCACTGCATGCCGCCAGATTGCGCTGCATGTGTTCGGTCCGGAACATCGAGACGATGACGATGCCATCGGGATTGTTGGCGAAAGCGAAGTGCACGAGCAGATCCGCAGCGTCTTGCGACAATTCGATTCCGCAGGCGCGCGCAACGGTGTTAACGTGCCTGATGTGGTCAGCGGAAAGGCCGGAGATCGCCAGCTTCGCATCGGCATCGAGTGCCCCGTGCGTTACGAGCAGCGGAGAGGGCGAGAGCCGCACCCGCAGACTGGGAACTGCGTTCAAGAGCGGAGTGTCGCGAAACTGCGCGATGTCGATCGGCTTTCCGCTGTGGGCGGCTGCAATCACGCTGGCGGGCTCGCCTGCAACCGACAGCGCGCGCACATATCCCTTTTCGACGAGGCGGTATAATCGGTCGAAAATGTGATCGCTCGCGGCCTCATCGGGCGTCGGGTCGTGCAGCGCAAGAACGTCGATATAATCCGTTGCGAGCGCGCGGAGGCTGTTCGTCACAGACGCCTCGATCTGCTCCGGGTCGATGGCGGCCCGCGTTCCGGTGGAGCGCGCTGTGGAGGCGATCCGCCGAAGGGCGGGAAACGAGGCAACCGCCTGGCGCGCGGCCGGTCGAAGCAGTCTCGCGGTGAGCGACAGCTGCGGCCGGGCGATGCCGAATTTGGTGCAGATCGCGACTTTGTCGCGCCGCCCGCGGAGCGATTGGCCGAGCAACGTTTCCGCACACCCGTCGCCATAGGGAGGAGCGACGTCAAACCAGCTGACGCCGAGGTCCAGCGCGCGCGCGATCGCGCGCTGGCCTTCAGATGCCGAAATGCGCGATCCCAGGGACGCGCAGCCAAAGCCAATCGCCGAAACCGCAAGACCCAGCTTCGGAACATGGACCAGTCTCATGCGGCAACCTCAAGAGACCCGGCGCGGGCATTTTCGGAAAGGTGCGCGGCCAGTCTCAACGCGAGGGCAACGGCCGAGAAGGTTGGGTTCGCGTGGCTGGAGGAGACGAATACCGAGCTCGACGCCACGTAGAGGTTTTCGATGCCGTGGACACGGCAATCCGCGTCGACCACGCTGTCCTCGGCGCTCACGCCCATGCGGGTCGTGCCGATCTGATGGAAGCCGTCCTTGGCCTGACGCAGTACGCTGGCAACGCGCTCCTGCGCTGGCACGTGATAGTCGAGACGTCCGTATCCGGACTCGCGCAGCGACCTGTCGAGGATTTCATGGGCCCGAACGACGGACCGAGCGTCGGCTTCCGAAAAGCGTATATCGATCGCCAGGAACGGCAGCCCCAGGGCATCCCTGTTGTCAGACAGGCTGACTCGGGAGTTGCCGTTCGGTGCCTGTTCGGCCAGGAAGTGCAACGCATAGCGGCCCTCTGCGCTTCGTATGAGGAAGCCCGGACGCCGCGGCTTGGCCAGAAATCGATCGCGCACGATGGTGGTGAGGTTCTGCAGCGTTGCCAAAGGTGAACGCACCACGTTGAGCAGATGGTCTCTCCAGCCATGCGGCGCTGGCCCGACGTGGATGGCGCGGATGGCTTCTGGCAGCAGCTGTCGTCCAATCGGCGGGATGGCGAGTGCCATCCAGACCAAAGAGAGGATGCCGCTCCGGTGGGCGGCATTGTGGAACGGGGGGTTGTCGAGCCAGAAGGCGATGTTGAGAAGTCTTTCGCGCTGCTGTACGTCGGCCGCGAGCGTGAAGCGCCTGCGTGCATACACTCCTTCGTCGAGGAAGAAGTCGTGAGCGGACGCAGTGTCAGGAGCTGCGAGAACTATGTCGGCGATTTTTCCGGACGCGTGCCCCATGTAGAAACGACCGAGGGCGCTGCCGAGCAGGCCGGGCCGCTTCTGCTGCGCGACGAGCAGCAGCCGCGTTGTTTCCAGGCCGCCGCAACACAGTACGGTCGACCGCGCGGTGAAACGCCGCCTCCGGTTGGCATCGCAGGCGGTCAACTCCAAGACGCGACGCCCGTCATCCGACACGTTGAATTCCGTAACGGTCGCACCTAGCACGACCGTGACAAGAGTGGACTGCACAAGACGCGTACGATTCCTGCGCCCAGCGTCGATGTCCGCCGTCCATCGCTCGAGTTGGTCGGTTCGGACTTGATCGCCGAGTGACAGGGATTCGGACGAAGTGCTGAAACGGGCAGGGCCAATACCAAAGAAAGCGGCCGCTGCGTCATACCAGGATGACATTTCCCGGTGCGTGATGGGCCAAACGGCGTCAGGAACATGTGGACGGATGGCGAAATCGACTTGGTCGAACGGAACGCAGCGCCCGCCCCACCAGCGCGACGTTCCACCCAGTCCGCGGCAGATTGCGATGTGCGTCGGCGCGTGCCGCTGTTCGTCGACCAGGTGGGCGGTCGACAGTGAGGCTGCGAACGCGTTCGCGCGCTCGTGTCCGGATTCCAATAGAACCACGGAGAGCCCGCGCTCTTCACACGCGAGGGCAACCGCGATACCAACCGGACCGCCGCCGACCACGCAGACGTCGCAAGGTTCGAGCTCGCCGACATCAGCGAATGAGGTCAGCATCTTGCACCTCGTCCGATACTGCAGAGGTCGTGACTGTCACCGCCATGCTTTACCCCGAATTTTGCGCGAGACCTCGCCCTGCATGTCGCCCCGCTGCACAAGCGAACGCGGCTTCTCTAGCTAATGTTAGTTATGATCGCAATCGGCCGATTTATGTGATCGCGAGCAAACAATATCGTCAAACTGTAATGTTTCTTTGATATCGGCTGCGCCTCAGGTAACAGGGGTGGGCCGGATCGTAGCTGCGATACGTCGCGCGGCAATGATCCGCGGCCCGCAGGTCGGGACGAGTGCTCCATCGGCGTGACCACCCGGCGTCTTCCTGCTGCAGCGTAGTCCCGTGAGTTGTCTCGGAAATGTCCAAGCCGCGCCGGCATCCACCTTCCGAAAGACTGTCGCTCGTCTCGAACCTGCCGCGGCCGGCAGCCGACGTCACAGAGGCAGTCAGCGGCCCGGGAGGGCTTCACGCGCGCGATCTTTCGCATGCAGCGCAGAGGGGATTCTGGATCCGGCGAGCAGGGATATTTGTCCTGCTGTTCGGCGCAGTCTGGAGCGCCCTGACGGCGGCCTACGTCCTCCTTCCCTTCCTCAGGCCGGGCTCGGTAGTCATTGCGGACGCAAAATTCGACACCCTCGTCAAGAATCCGATGTTCGAACCGCAAGACCAATATCGGGTCATGGTGTTCGGCTACAGCAAGATCCTATCTGCCTTTCGAGCGCGCGATCTCGACGCCGAGATGGGCGCACACTTCCGTTCTTACAACTTGGCACTGCCGGGCGAAGTGCGCTTCCTTCCCATCCTGGAGGCCGCGCTCGCCGCGGGCAACATCCCGACCCACGTTCTTCTGACGATACCTTGGGATGACAAGGCTGAAGTCGACGGGCTGGCATCATTGCTGCGCGACGATAACCGGCTGGCCAGTACGCTTTTTCCGTTCCGCACGTTGCCTCGCGATGCCGCGTTGTTTCTTTTTCAGAACCAGAGGCGACTTACGGAAGCAGTTCGTGACGTGGAAGCGCAACGGTCGGCCATGATCGACGACAGGGGATGGTACTTCATCAAGTCGCAGAGCCACTATCCTGATGACCGGCTGCCGGCCGACTATTCGCTACCGACCGACAATGCCGCGCGAAGCCAGCCGCGTCTCATTCCCGAAAGATCCCACGTGCGTGATCGCCTCGAACATCTGGCGCGCCAGCACGGGTTTCAGGTCATTTTCGTTCCTGGGCTATTTCGTGAGGGCGAGGTGGCGCCGTGCCCCTTGTCCCACCGGCTCCGGGTGACGGCCATATCCGAACAGCCGCTCATCCGCGTGTTTGGACCGGATTATTTCACTTATCCGCCGGCGCTCTTTGCCGATCCCCAGCACATGAACCCGACCGGTGCAAAGGTTTACACGGCAGATCTGGCCAGACTTCTGAAGGCGAGCGGGGCATTCGACTGATGCTCTTCAACTCGTTCGAATTCCTGGCGTTCTTCGCGATATTTCTTGCGATCTATTTCGGTCTGCCGAAGCGGACACAGCCGATGGTGCTGCTGATCGCCAGCTACGTGTTTTACATGAGCTGGCGTCCCTCCTTCGGGCTCCTGCTCGCATTGACCACGGCGGTAGACTACACGACCGCGCTGATGATGGCTCGTTCCCGGACCGATGGCGGTCGCAAGGCGGCGATGGTCTTGGCGCTGTCCATCAATCTCGGCATCCTCGCGACGGTGAAGTATCTGGACTTCTTCATCGCGAACGTAATCGGGGCGGCTGGACTGTTCGGCTACGTCATCCCCGATTACGCGCTGGGGCTCGTGCTGCCTCTTGGCGTTTCCTTCTACACGTTTCAGTCGATCGGCTACACCTTGGACGTCTATCACCGCAAGGTCGAGGCCGAGCGCGACTTTCTCACCTACGCCCAATATGTGAGCTTCTTTCCGCAGCTGATTGCCGGTCCCATCGAGCGTGCCGCGCACATGCTGCCGCAGTTTCGCACGGCCCATCGGTTGTCCTTTCCGGACCTGAGTGCCGGGCTGTTTCTGATCGGCTTCGGATTGTTCAAGAAGATGTGCATCGCCGACGTCGTCGCGCCGGTGGTCAATGGGATCTACGCGAACCCTGAACAATACTCGGGAAGCTACCAACTGCTGGGCGCCACTCTCTTCGCCATCCAGATCTACTGCGATTTCTCAGGCTATTCCGACATTGCGCGCGGAACGGCCCGGATCATGGGCTTCGACCTCATGATCAACTTTCGACAGCCGTATTTCGCCTCCAGTCTGAACGAGTTCTGGCGTTGCTGGCATGTTTCTCTGTCGAGTTGGTTCCGCGACTATCTGTTCATTCCTCTCGGCGGCAGCCGCGGCAGCGAGTGGACCACCGCGCGCAATCTGATGATCGTGTTCGCAGTCAGTGGGATATGGCACGGCGCTGCCTGGACCTTCGTCGCCTGGGGCGTGCTGCACGGCACCGGCCTGGTGCTCGAGCGCGCATTCACGAGAATGGCAAGGGTGGAGCTTTGGTTGAATCCGACCACCCGACGGGTGCTCGGCTGGGTCTGGGTGATGGCGATCGTACTGGCGGGTTGGGTCTTCTTTCGGTCGACCAGCCTGGCGAATGCACTTGTTGTGTTCCGAAGCCTGGGCGAGTTCGGTCCGGTGTCATACGGCACGCTCAAGATGCTTGGGCTCGCGAGCGTGGAATTGTTGATGCTGGGAGTCTCGCTGCTCATTCTGTTCGTGGTCGACTTTCACCTCGCATTCCGCCCGCAGCGGCTCCAGGCTCTTGGTGAAATGCGCTGGCTTCCAACAGGAGCGGGGGTGGCGCTAGCATACTACATCATCCTGTTCGGCATCTTTGGTCATGCCGAGTTCATCTACTTCCAGTTCTGAGCCGGGAAGCGGATGTGCGGCGCTTGGAAGGCGATAGTGCGTGTATCGGGTTGGCAGGTCGGCCAAGCAGATCCGGATGTCGATGGCATCCGGTGTCACGAATTTGCAGCAGTAAGGTGTAAGAAATGGGCCAGCGGATCGCTCTCATCACCGGCGTGACCGGGCAGGACGGCGCATATCTCGCCGAATATCTCTTGTCCCTCGGCTATGTCGTGCACGGCATAAAGCGGCGCTCGTCCTCGTTCAACACGGCGCGGGTCGATCATCTCTACCGGGATCCGCACGTGGGCGACGTGCCGTTCCTGATGCACTACGGCGACATGACCGATTCCACCAACCTGATCAGGCTGGTGCAGCAGATTCGGCCGACCGAGATCTACAATCTCGCCGCCCAGAGCCATGTGGCGGTTTCCTTCGAGAGCCCGGAATATACCGCCAACGCAGACGCTGTCGGCGTGCTGCGCCTCCTGGAGGCGATCCGCATCCTGGGCATGGAGAAGGAGACCCGGTTCTACCAGGCCTCGACCTCGGAGCTCTATGGTCTCGTCCAGGAGATCCCTCAGAAGGAGACCACGCCATTCTATCCGCGCTCGCCCTATGGCGTCGCCAAACTCTATGGCTATTGGATCACGGTGAACTACCGCGAGGCGTACGGCATGTTTGCGTCGAATGGCATCCTGTTCAATCACGAGAGCCCGATCCGCGGCGAGACCTTCGTCACGCGCAAGATCACCCGCGGCGTTGCCCGTATCGAGTTGGGGCTGGACCGGACGATCTATCTCGGCAATCTCGAGGCCAAGCGCGACTGGGGTCATGCGCGGGACTATGTCGAAGGCATGCACAAGATATTGCAGGCCGAGAAGCCCGACGATTTCGTCCTCGCAACGGGCGAGACGCGCTCGGTGCGCGAGATGGTCGAGCTGGCCTTCGCGCAGGTCGGCCGCCGCATCGAATGGCGAGGCCATGGCGTCGATGAGACGGGAGTCGATGCCCGGAGCGGAGAGACTGTGGTCAAGATCGATCCCAGCTATTTCCGACCGACCGAAGTCGATATCCTGGTCGGCGACGCCAGCAAGGCGCGCCGGGTGCTCGGCTGGGAACCGAAGCGGACCTTCACCCAGCTGGTCGAGGAGATGGTAGCGAGCGACCTCGCCGAAGCAAGACGGGATGCGGCCGATGGCCAGCGCGGAATTTGAGCTCAAGGGCAAGCGCGTTTACGTCGCCGGCCATCGCGGCATGGTCGGCGGCGCGATCTTGCGCCGACTGGCGCAGGAGGATACCGAGCTCGTTACGGCGGATCGCCGCGAGCTCGATCTGTGCAACCAGGCGGCCGTGTTCGATTGGTTCGCGAAGGTGCGACCGCAGGTCGTGTTCCTCGCCGCGGCAAAGGTCGGCGGCATCGTCGCCAACAACACGCTGCGCGCCGAGTTCATCTACCAAAACATCGCGATCGCATCCAACGTGATCCACGCGGCGCATCAGAGCGGCGCCGAGAAGCTGATGTTCCTCGGCTCCTCCTGCATCTATCCGAAGCTGGCAGCTCAGCCGCTTCGCGAGGACTCGATGCTGACGGGGCCGCTGGAGCCGACCAATGAGCCCTATGCGATCGCCAAGATCGCCGGCATCAAGATGGCGGAGGCCTATCGCAGCCAGTACGGCAGCGACTTCATCAGCGTGATGCCGACCAATCTTTACGGGCCCGGCGACAATTATCATCCCGAATACAGTCATGTCGTCGCCGCGCTGATACGGCGCTTTCACGAGGCCAAGGTCGCCGGCGCCACGTCAGTCGTGGTGTGGGGCACCGGCACGCCGCGGCGCGAGTTTCTCTATGTCGACGACATGGCGGATGCCTGCGTGCATCTGATGAAAGCCTATTCGGCGCCCGAGCTGATCAACATCGGGACCGGGGAGGACATCAGCATCGCCGAGTTCGCGCATATCGTCGCAGAAATCGTCGGCTATCGTGGCGAGATCGCCTTCGATGCGTCACGTCCGGACGGCACACCGCGCAAGCTGCTGGACGTCGGCCGTCTGGCCGAGCTCGGCTGGCGCGCCAAGACGAGCCCGGAGGACGGCCTGCGGCGGGCTTATGAGGCTTACCGGACGACGGCTGCCTCCTCCTGATCGAAGGACGATTCCACGACGCGTGGGCTGAGCATCGCTTCCTGCGATGCCCGCGAAGCATTCTCATGCGCTGGGCAAGAGATGCGCATGCTCGGCCTTCACCACGAGATAGCGGCCGAGGCAGATTGCGTCGAGGCCGGTTCGCAGGAAGCAGCTCATTGCTTGTTCCGGCGTGTCGACGATCGGCTCGTTCTCGTTGAAGCTGGTATTGAGCACGATCGGGATGCCGGACAATGCGCCGAAGCTTTCGATCAGCTGGTAGTAGAGCGGATTGGTCTCCCGCGCGATGCTCTGCAACCGGCCAGTGCCGTCGACATGGGTGATGGCTGGGAGCCTCTCTCGCCACTCTTGCCGAAGCTTCACCACGTGCATCATGAAGGGGCTGAAAACGTCCTGCTCGAAATAGGTCGCCACCGCTGGCTGCAGGATGCTGGGCGCAAAGGGGCGGAAGCTCTCGCGCCGCTTGATCTTCGCGTTGATCACGTCCTTCATGTCGGGACGCGTCGGGTCGGCGAGGATAGATCGATTACCGAGCGCACGTGGTCCCCATTCAGAGCGACCCTGATACCAGCCGACGACCAGGCCGGCATGCAGCAATGCGGCGACGGCCGTGGGCACGGACCCATCTTCCAGCTCCCGCATCGGACACTGGGCAGCTTCGGCGGCCCGCCGCATGGTCTCGTCCGCGTGCGAGGGACCCCAATAGGCATGTGTCATGTGAAACCGCTCTCGCCCGCCTGCGACATTGTGCCAGGCCCACAGAGCTGCACCGACGCACAGGCCATCATCGGCCGAGGCGGGTTGCATGTAGGCCTGCCGGAACGGCGTATCGCGCAGCATTCGGGCGTTCATCACGCCGTTGAGGGCGCAGCCGCCGGCATAGGCGACCTGGTGGGTCGGCACGAGGTCGTGCAGACGCTTGAAGCAATGAAGCGAGATCTCCTCGAACCGCATCTGGCAGGAGCGCGCAATATCCTTCTCCCGCTGCGTCATCTCCTCGTTCCGCTGTCGCGGCGCGCCGAACATGGCGGTCCATCTGTCGGTGAACAAACGCATCATGTCGATACGATGGTTTTCGTCCATCTTGTCGCCTTCGCCACCCCGGTGCATGCCGAAATAGCCGTCGGCCAGCTTGAACCAGCCATCGGAACGGGATTGCACAAGATCGCGCATCTCGCCCAGATACTTGTCGGTGCCGTAAGGGGCGAGCCCCATCACCTTGTATTCCTCGCCGAAACCGTCGAACCCGATGAATTGACAACAGGCCGTATAGAAGAAGCCGAGACTGTGGGGCAGGTGGACACGGTCGATCACCTCGATAGTGGTGCCCTCGCAACGGGCGGCCATCATGCTGGTGAAATCGCCGCTACCGTCATACGAGAATCCGGCCGTCAGGCTTTCGAAGGGCGAGCAGTAATAGGAGCTCGAGATGTGCGAGAGATGGTGCTCGACCGGCACCAGCTTTGCCTTGACCGTGTCCGGGTCCTGTCCGCAGACCTCCGCGACCATGTCGGTGATGCTGACATCCACCCGCGCACGGCGAATATGCTCCATGGCGGCCATGCCGCCGGAGATGGGATTGCGCAGCACGTAGGACACTTGCGCGGCCCGGTTCTGGGAGGGGTCGCGCGCGACCGCTATCAGGTCGAGGTCCTTCGCCGAGATGCCGCCCATGGCGAGGACGGCGCGGATCGCGTTCTGAGGAAAGGATGGATCGTGTTTGATACGCCGACCGAAACGCTCCTCGGCGGCTGCAGCGACCACTTTGCCATCGAGGACGAGCGCCGCGGAGGCATCGGGATGGTTGAGGTTCAGGCCGAGGATTGCGGTCATCAGGGCAGCTTTCGATGTGCGTCAGGGCAGAAGTTTGTTGTTACAGTTATGTGGCCCGGCAAGGCGAAGGTTAACTAGCAACGGAACATATCATTTGGGTGACTGGGGCGGCCCGACGGCGGCTCCGCTACCTCTGGATTCGTCTCTCTTGGTTCTTGCGGGCGACCCACCAGGCGACGCCGCGATCGACGGTCAGTCCCTCGCGCGATGCGCCCGTGATATTGTCCTCGATGACGACGTCGCGAACACCTGGCGAGGCCGGGGCGAAGCCCCTGATTTCGATGTGTGCGTCCTGGTCGAGACGGTTGCCCCGGATGACGATCGCCTGAACCATGGGCGGACGGTTCGCGCTGGTCGTTGTCTGGTTGCCGCGCACCAGGATCGAGGCCTCGTTGGAAAAGATCGAGCGTTCGGGCCCCGCGCGATACACGTTGCCCTCGAGGATGTGATTGGTGAGGAACTGTGTTCGCCAGACGGGCTGAAATTGCTCATAGGACAGGCCGAACGCAGCGAATCCGCTGGTTCTGTTCGAGCGATTGCCGGCGATGACATGGTCTATGGCCGTTCCATACGCCTGGGCGGCAACGCCGGTGTCCTCAAATGAATTTCCGATGACGAGATAGCCCTGCTGGGCCTGGGTGACGGTGATTTCCGACGTCGCATCCAGTAGAACCTGGAGAGGACGATCCAGCGTGATCGACAGGCCGTCCGGCCTGTCTACCCTCGTTTTCAGGCGGGCATATTGGCCGCTGCCGCGGCCATTGACCACCATGACGGCGGCATCCGTCCAATCGAGGCTTGCGGGATATTGATTGGGGCGATCGCGAAGCAACAGCCCATCGGGCTTGCTGCTCTCGGCGCGACCGAAGTAATACCCGCCGGGTCCGTCCGTCGTCATTGCTTCGCGGTCGAGACCGTAGATCGCCTTGAAGATATTGCCGCCGATGAAGATGTTCTCGGAGGCGCTGACGAATTTCGAAAGGGTGGTGATCCCGCCTCCGCTGGCTTGCAGATCGGAGGAAGTCACGGTGTTATTCTCGAAAATGACCCTGCGCGATCCAACCAAAGAGTAGGCGCCATAGCGACCATTGATCAGGATGTTGCCGGTCACGACAGCGTTGCTCGCCTTGAACAGTCTTAACGAGTGTCCCGACCCCAGGACGTCGCAGTCCGAGACCTCGATCCGGTCGCCGCTCAGCCGAATGCTGTCCGGTGCCGCGGCGGCGTAGATGCGCTGAAAGTCGTTCATGCGGCGCAGAGCGGCGTCCGCCTCCATCAAGCCCCGAAAGGCCGAAGCTCGAATGCGTACGCGCCTGATGGCAATCTCGCCGGCGCCGGGTGCCTGTTGGTCGCCGAACTGGAATCCGCCGGAGATGACGTGCGGGTGATTCGAGGCGTAGATCGTCAGATCTTCGATGGCAAACCGCGACGTCCCGCGGATCAGGGCCGTCGGCAGGCTTTCGAGGTCCGGCCACAGGAGATTGACGAGATCGGTGCGCTCTCCTCTGAGCTTCACTCCGGGCGGGATGCTGATCATGTCGGAGACGAGATATCGCCCTCGCGGGAAATAGACCGTGCCGCCGCCGGCTTCCTTTGCTGCATCGATCGCAGCCTTGATCGCTCGCGCGTTGTCGAAACGTCCGTCTCCATTGGCGCCGTAGGCCCTGACATCATACTCCTGCTCCGCCGGCGTCTCTGACGCGCGGATGGTCAGCGAGCCCGCATCGATAATCTCGCTCTCACCTCCGTCTCCATTGGTGAGCCGCAACGCATAACGTCCGGGCCTGACGTCCTTCGGAATGCGGAAGATGCCACGCCACATGTCGCCCTTGATGAGAGGAGCCGCGATCCGGCGCGGGCTTTCATCGCCGATCAGCCACAGGCGTGCCCGTTCGGCGTCGCGAACAATATTGCGCCCGAACACCTGCAGCCAGCCCTCCGGTGATGCATGATCACCGAGGTCACCCTGCCTCCAATAAAGTGTCGGCAGATTGATCCGCCCGTCGATTGAGCCTTGCGCATGCCGCAGGGTGAACCGGTACATGCCGGGGCTGAAGTCCTTCGGGATGACGAATTTGAGGGACAGGGGATTCGACTGGAGGATCGGGATGGTCGTTTCCTGCCCGGTCCCGCGGTCGGCCACGCCGGTCATCTGCGCCACCGTCGCCGATGTGACCTGGTTGAGATCGGCCCCGGTGACCATGACGGTCTCGTCCGGGCCAACCGGGTCGTTGAACCAGAACATGACGGGTTGCGCAGCTGCGGACCCGCTCCACAGGCAGTGCAGCAGGATACCCAACCGGAACCTCGCCATTGCGGATGTCCCGCGGCGCTGCGCGATTGGCATGCGTGGGGCGGGAGGGCAGGGCATTGCCGCGCGTTATTTGCGGCCGACCGTTTCCTTGTCCGCTCCCTGCGGCGGGTTCACGTGCTCGATCTTGGCCTCAGCGCGAATCTTGTCGACGAGCTCAAGCTGTGCGGCGCTCGCGACGAGAGCGGCGAGGCGGTCACGGATCTTCTCGTAAGCAACAGGCTGTCGTGTCCGCATGTCATCGAGTTTCAGGATGTGCCAGCCTACCGCCGTCTTGAACGGCGCGGAAACCTCGCCCTTCTTCAGCTTGAAGGCGACTTCAGCGTATTCCTTGCCCATCTCGCCGCGTGCGCGCCAGTCGTAGTCTCCCCCGCGGCCCTTGGTCGCCGGATCTTCTGACATTTCCGCGACCACGAGCGCAAAGTCCTCGCCCTTGTTGATCCGGGCAATCGCCGCCTGCGCTTTCTGCTCTGCCGCCTTCACCGCGTCATCATTCGCAGGAGGCGCAATCATGAAGACGATATGCCGCAGACGCAGCTCCGGTTCGGCTGGCGCTCCCTTCACCACGACCTCTTCATAGGCCTTTCGCATCGCCTCCTCGGTGACCGCTTGCTGCCCGATGACCGTCAGGAGATGGTTGGCAAGCCCCTGATTGCGCGTGAACGTCGCGCGACGCTGCAGGTCCGCCTCGTCCACGATGTTGCGGTCCTTGGCTGCCTGGGACAGCAGCACGCCGTCGATGAGTATTTTCACGAGAGTTTCGCGGCGCTCGGCCGGCTCGCGCGCGAGAAGGTTGCGGCCGAGAATATCGTCGGCCGCTTGAAGATCGCTTTCGAGGATCTTCTGGCCGTTCACGATGGCAACGACGCCTTCTGTCGTCTGAGCCTGGGCGGATACCGATGTTGCGGCACCGAGCAGGAGGGCAAGCCAGAAGCTCGCAGCACCCGCACGTGCCTTGTCGAAGGGGCGAGCCATGAAGATGGCGGACGAGATGCTCATGTCACTTCCTCTCGTGGGACGGTCGTTGCAACTCACGCTGCTCGCCATGCTTCACGTCGAGGCGGCGTGTCGAAAGGCGATCGCTTTGCGGGGCCGCTTTGTAGCGGCATGACATTGACGATGATGTGATGCCCGGAAGACATGTGTGTGAAGTCACGTTATCCGCATGCGCAGGAGCTGATCGAACTCCGGTGCGCGCAACAGAGAGTTGTACGCAGCGCGCGTCAAAGCTCTTCGGTTGGCGGCGCGAAGACTCAGTGGGCCACGACGCAGCCTGTGCATAACATTTTTCGAGCAGGATAGCCGCGGTGAATTCTCGCGTGCTTTCTTGGTGTTGGTCGGCGAGACCATTCTCAGTTCCACCATGCAATGAGATCGCGATAACATAATTCACAAAATAACAATGAAAGTCTCACATATCCCGACTAGCTTCCGCATCGCTCCGGGACCCGGCTGCCGGGGTTGGCAGGCCAGGGGGATCCGAACAGGGAGAGCAAGACTATGCGAAACATGAAGGCGCTACTTATGGGATCGGTTGCGTTCGCCGCGATGGGCGTCGCTTCCGAATCCGCACAGGCACAGTCGCTTGCGTTCGGCGCTGGCGCGACGTTCCCGCAGATCGTCTATCGTCAGCTGATGGACTGCATGTACAGCCAGGCTCAGGGCAGCCCCGGCAGGCCGGGTCCGATGGCCAAGGCGGCGAACTGCACTGGCTTCAACACCAGCGGTTTCGGCGGCGTGATGCTGTACGCCGCGACGGGCTCCGGCAACGGCAAGACCGTGCTGCGCACCAACGACAAGACCCAGATCGGCACGCCCTCGTCGTCCGCTCCGGCCTACACCGACTCGACCTGGAACGTGAACAGCACCGCCGACTATGACGGCGTTCAATTCGTCGGCAGCGACGACGTCGTCAACGCGGCCGATATGACGGCTTGGAACACCGGCGGCGCCAACAGCCCGCAGTCGAAGTTCGGCAACATGATCACTCTTCCGGCCGTCGTCGGCCCGGTCGCGCTGGGTTTCAACGGCAAGGACGGCACCGGTGCCAACCTGAACATCCTGCCCGCCACCCCGGCCGGCGGCAGCTCCGGCCTCAACCTGTCGCGCAACGCGCTCTGCGGTATCGCGTCCGGTCACATCACCAAGTGGAACAACCCGATCCTGACCGCCCTTAACGGCGGCGTGCTCGGCACCGGCAACATCACGTTCGTCCATCGCTCGGACGGCAGCGGCACCACCTTCCTGTTCTCCAATGCCTTGGTTGAACAGTGCCGTTACGAGTTCGGTCCGAACAACGAGACCGACTCGACCGTCGTCTCCTACGCTTTCCCCTGGACCGACCGTGCACAGTCCTGCGCCACCCCGCTGGTTCCGCGTGGTGCCAACCAGCTCAACTGGCCGGATCAGTTCGCGACCAACCAGTGCGGCACTTCGAATGCCAATCCGGGCGGCGGCACCTTCGCCAACGCTTCGGGCAGCGGCGCGCTCGTCACCCTCGTCACCAACACCAACGGTGCGATCGGCTACGCGTCGTCCGACTTCTGGCTGCCCGTCCGCGTCGGTGGTCTGAAGACCGCGAACCTGCAGTCGCAGTGGGACATCACCGCTTCGACCGGCCAGTTCCAGCCGCCGACCCCGGCTGCCGCGCAGAAGGCGATGGCGACCGCCATCCCGCAGATGGACGCCACGAGCCGTCCCAACCCGCTGACCTGGAGCCTTCAGGGCGTGAACGCGAATCCGGTGGTCGCCGGTTCGTACCCGATCTCCGGCTTCTCGTGGATCTTTATGTATCAGTGCTACCAGACCCACGCGAACGGCAACAACGCCTTCCTCTGGTTCAAAACCTGGCTCGACTTCGTGTACGGCACGAGCGCGGCCAGCATCTTCAACGAGAACGGCTTCGCCCAGGTTCCGGCGGTGTGGCAGAACGAAATCTACACGCTGCTGAACGACCCGACCAACGGTCCGAACGGCAGCGGTTGCGCCGGCAAGGTCGGCGCCTACTGATCACGGCTCGGGCTTCGGCCCGGTCAACGATCCAAGACTGTGTGCACCCGGCGTCAGCCGGGTGCATTTTTTTGGTACACCTGTCGCAGGCCCGTCGTCGCCCGGTGGCGCCTTTCGCACGGGTGTCACATCATTGATAAGACATAACGTTACCGCTCGGGTCTGACCAAGGATCTCCCTGCATGCCGATGCGTGGCCTCGCTAGTCTGCTCGCTGGCGCCCTCATCGCGGCGGCCACGCCGGCGATCGGCGCGTCGGCGCCGATGGATACGGTGGCGTCCGAACCGGCCGAGGACCTGTTCGCACCCAAGCCCGCCGATTTGCCGCCTGCCGCGCCGGTGCCGGGACCCGCAGCCCCGGCGGCAACTGCCGACAAGCCGGCGCCGCAGGGGGGATACGACAATCCGCTCTGGGCCGTCCCGCTGTCGCGGCTGACCGCAACGCGCGAGCGGCCGTTGTTTGCGCCGAGCCGGCGGCCGCCCGCGGTCGCGCCGGTGGCGATGCCCGCGCCTCCGCCGGGGCCGCCGCCCAGACCGCCCGAGCCGGAAACGCCGCGCCTGTCCCTGGTCGGGACCATCATCGGCGCTGAACGGATCGGGCTGTTCGTGGATTCCGCGAGCAAGTCCGTGGTCAGGCTGAAGCCCGGCGAAAATCACGAGGGCTGGACGCTGCGCGCCGTCGAGCGGCGCCGTGTCGAGATGGCAAGGGGCCTCGACCAGGCCGTGCTCGATCTGCCGGTACCCGACATGAAGAGCGGCGGGGCGCCGCCCGCGCCGATGCCGGCGAGCCCGCCGCCGATTCCGTCCGCGCCTCCCGGGCCGATGGCGGCCGCGCCGCCGCCGACGGGCGCCAACGGCGGCGCCTATGTGCATCCGGGCGCTAACATGAACCTGCCGATCGGCCGGGGAACGCCGGCCAATCTGCGTTTGCCGCCGGGCCTGGTCAGCCCTTTGTCGAATCCGGGACCGCGCTGACGCCCCGGGTCGTCGTTCCAGGGCGTCCGCCCTGCGACCGATCCGCGCGCGGACCCGTCCAGCGCGCTGATTCAGGATGTTATTCAATATCGTAACGATCTGCGGGCGAGAGATCGCCAATGCTATAATTTTGACATATCAATGTTAGTAAACGAAAGGTAAATGCGCCGCACGGGCTTGCCTTGCGGTTGCCCGACTGGAACCACTCAATTCGAAAGTGCTGCGGCGTGCCCCATCCTGACAATGTTATGCCGTCCCCGGGCGCGATTGCTCGGGGCTCTCGCCGTGCCGTCGAACGTGCGCTGCTGTGCGGCGTTAGTCTGGTGGCCTTGTCGCTGGCAAGCGGCTTCGGCCACGCGCGCAGCTTCACGCAGGGTGCCAATGCGGTCGTACCGACGCAGGAGGCGCAGCAGGCGGCGATCCAGGCCGCGCAGCAGGCAGCGGGAGCGGCGACGCAGGCGCAGGCCTCGCTGGCCCGCGCGGCAGCCGCGCTCGCGGCCGCGCGTAAGCTGCAAACCGATGCCGCCTCCGCCGCACGGGCCGCCAGCGGGTCGGTTCCGAACGGGCTGATAACGAGAGGCTTGATGCCAGCCGGCGGCACCGACAACGATCCTTTGGCCGGGATCAAGCTCGATCAATCGAAATGGACCGGTGCCACCGCGCCCAAGCAAACTGCCAAGGACGTGAATGGCGTCACGAAGGTCGACGTCGACATCCAGCAGACCCAGAAGAAGGCCATCCTCTACTGGGATAGCTTCAACGTCGGCGCCGACACCACCGTCAATTTCCGGCAATCCGCGTCCGACTGGATCGCGCTCAACCGGGTGGACTCGAGTGCGTCGCCAAGCCGCATCCTCGGCCAGATCAACGCGCTCGGCGGCGTCTATCTCATCAACCGCAACGGCATCGTGTTCGGTGCCGGGTCGCAGGTGAACGTCCACACCCTGATCGCCTCCAGCCTCGATGTCGGCAAGCTGGGCGCGTCGCTCCAGGAACGCGACAAGTTCTTCATGGACCAGGGCATCGCCAACCTGAACTCTTTCTCGATCTACGACAAGGACGGCGGCGCGACGACCAATCTGGTCGCGGGCGACATCAAGGTCGAGCGCGGCGCTTCGATCACCGGCAACATCCGCTACGATCAGGTCGCGCAGGGCTCCCCCGGTTCGGTCTTCCTGTTCGGCGCCAATGTCCATAACTCCGGATCCCTCACGGCCCCCACCGGCGAGGTGGCGATGGTCGCCGCGCGCGCCATCGACGTCATCCCCAACGGCTTTTCCGCGTTTCCCAAGGACGTGCTCGGCAAGGACGACAAGGGCAACACCAACAAGTTTCCGGGCACCGAGTTCAGGCTCTCGCAATTCTCGACCGGGTACAACGCGGAATCCGGTTATCCGCGCTCGAACTTCTACCTGCCGGGCACGGGTGAAGCCGTCCATGATGGCGTGATCGACATCGGCCGCGGCGTGCTCGTCATGAACGGCGACAAGGTCAGCATCGCCAATCCCACCGATGCGAACGGCCGCCCCCTGGCGGACAGCGCCGGGCATCTGCTCCAGGGCGTGGTGTCAGCCGACACCAGCATCAGCCGCAACAGCTTCGTGCTGCTGCGCGCGGCCACCAGCGTCACCATGGACGGCGTGATCTCGAGCCTGCCAATGGATGACGGGTCGGCAGGCCTGCCCGGCTCGCAGAGCTTCGTGCCGACCTACATCGAGGCCTCCGCCCAGGCCAAGGTGACCATCGGCGCGAGCGGCCTGATCTCGGCACCCTCGGCGCAGGTCTCGCTCAACGCGAAAACTTTTGTAACGGCCAATGCCGATAACAAACTGCCGCCCGGGCTTTTTCAGCAGGGGATGTCGAGCGCGGGGAGTCAGTCGGGCAACATAACGGGCGTCGGTCCCAATTCTCGGGATCCCCAGTCCGTCCTGCTCGCACCCGGTGCCACGATCGACGTGGCGGGGCTCCAGAATGTCGAGTTGCCGGCCGGCTACAACGTCATCCCCGTCAAGCTGCTGGCTGAATTCGCCGACATGCCGCTGCAGCGCCCGCCTTACGCTACCGTGTCGGCGGACGGCAGCGGCGTGGTCTACGGCCAGACGCTGTGGATCGACATCCGCAAGACCGGCACGCGCAGCGACGGCACGACCTGGGTCGGCACGCCGATCGCCGATGCCAGCGGTTACGTCGCCAAGGTGCCGCGCAGCATCTATCAGCTGATGACCGTCGGCGGCAGCATCAGTCTCAACACGGATCTGACGGTCGAGAACGGGGCAGCCTCGGGCGTCACCACCGCCGGCTCGGTGGTGAACGTCGCCGGCGGCAGCGTCAAGTTCCTGCCTGGCATGGTGAATACGACGCGGCTGATCGGCAGCGACGGGCGCATCTACGACATCTCCAAAGCCGACCCGAACATGACCTATCTCGGCGTTGCCGGGCAGTTCATCCGCAAGCATGAGCGATGGGGCGTCACCGAATACTGGACGACGCAGAGTCAGATCTATTCGCCTGGCTATAGCGAGGGTCATGCCGCCGGCGGTGTCAGCGTCCTGACGGTCAATCTTGCGCCGCTCGACAAGGGCATCATTTATTTCGGCTCGACAGCTGGCGAGCGGCAGATCAGCAGCGGTCAGTTGCCGGCACAGGGCTCTCTTTCAATAACGACCCCGGCCAGCGTTCAGATCGGCGCGTCGGCATCCGCCAATTATACGACGACGAGCGGCTATCGGCTCAACGACGAGGAGTTTGTGCCATTCAAGACCGTACTGTCGGACGAGATCCTGTCGAGCTACGGCCTTAGTTCCTTGTCGGTGACGGCCTCCGATTTCGTGTTGTCGCGCGTCAGCAGCGAGGCCTCTCCGGCGGACAAAGAACCTCCGCGGGCCAAGCTCACTCTGGCGCCTGGCGGCAATCTCTCTGTGACGGCCGCAATCATCGACATCGCGGGAGACATCGACGCGGCAGGCGGCAGTGTGAAACTCGTTACCGATCAAGCTGCCATTTCGAAAAACTTCGGCACGCGGTTCAGCTACAGGGACAATTCTAAAAACAGTACCGAAGCGCCGCTGGCTGCCAACGTCTATGTCGGAGGCAGGATCGATGTGAGCGGACGATTTGTCAACGATATCGGCCGCGTCGCCGGCATCGATGCCGTTGGCCCGGCATTTCTCAACGGTGGCAGCATCTCGATCTCGACCAACAAGAGCAGCGAGGATCTCGACATTGGCTATCTGGACACGACCGGAAGCATCTTGCTGGGCACCAATAGCGTGCTGGACGTGTCGAGCGGCGGATACATCTCGCCGCAAGGCAAGGCGCGGACCGTCGCCTCCGGCACCATGGAAGGCAAGGGAGGTTCTATCTCTCTGGAACTCTACCAGGGAGCCAGCTGGATTGAGCCGAACAACTCCGGCGGTGAGACAAGGCCGACGGAAGGCGCCGTTGCTCTGCTGCAGCTGGACGGCAGGCTGCTTGGATATGGGTTCGAGACGAACGGACACCTCCGAATTGCGGGAGCCGACACGATCCGCATCGGCGGGACGCTTCAAGACAAGGAAACGTCGTCGGTCCGCTATCGCGGAGCGATGACCCTCCCTGTGTCTTTCTTTGAAGGTTTTGGCTCCTACACCATCGAGTCCGTAAAAGACGACTGGACCGCAAACAATAAAGCGAACGTCATTTTGTCAGCGAACGAACAGCTCAGGTTGCAGCAGAACAATCTGCCGAGTGTGTTCGATTTTACAAGTACGCAGACTGGAACGAAGCTGGGTGCACAACTCGACGTGCTGCGCGCCTCGCTTTCGGATTCCCAACGTGCAGCTGAAAAGCTGCCCAAAGCGGTCGACCTGTCACTGAAAGCGGACTTCATCACGCTCGACAAGGGCTCGACGATCGCAACCGACCCCATGGCCAAGATTGCCATGGCCGCGGTCGCGAGCGACAAGACAACTCTGTCAAGCTCGGCTCTTTGGACCGTTCCCGCACAGTCCGTCGATTTGTTTGGCACGATCATCAATCGCGGCGGATCGGTTTTCATCAATTCGAATTCGACGCACCTGTCGTCCGACGCCAGGATTGACCTGTCGGGAACGTTCGTCGCCGATCCGCTGTTTGGAACGGTCAACGGTCCGGCGATCAGCGGCAAATACATCGCAGGCGGAACTTTCGCCGTCGAGGGTGGACGGATCATCGAGATCAACACCTTTAGCGACACGAATGATCCAAGCAAGAACAAGTCTTACTTCGTTTATGCCGCACCCGGCAACGCATCACTGACCGCAGATGCCGGCGCGGTAGTCGACGTTTCCGGCGCCGCCGGCCAGATCAAGGTGGCGAACGGCCGCGCCGGTCCGTTGAAACAGGACTCGTGGAGCGATGCCGGTACGGTCAGCGCCAACGTCGTCCGATTCGATTGGCGGGGCTCCTTTGCCGCGACCGGAGGCCGCGCCATCGCGACCGATGGCAGCGTCGTCAACTCGGTCCCGCCGGACGCGCGCGCCAACGGCGGTACGGTGCTGCTCGGTGGCGGCCCCATCACGTTGGGACAGGAGGCGATTGGCGCCGGGCAGGTTTCGCCGGGCTCCTTCTACGTCTCGGCCGATCAACTTGCTCCGTTCGACAACGTCTATCTCTATGCCGCCGGGGCGACTGGTGGCGTCCCGGTGATCTTTACGGACATTCCGGGCAATACCTACGGCATAAATCCCACGACTCCGGCGATCAACTTCTTTGATTTGCAGTTCGCAGGGCCGTTGAACTGGAGCGTGACGAACCGCCTGCACATCGCGGCCGGGACGTTCAAGGCACCCGTTTCCGCCGCGGACGTGAACCTGTCGGCCGCCTATGTTTCGCTGTCGGGCGGCGGCAACAAGCCGGCTGCCGGCCAAAGCACCCTGACCGTCAGCGCCGGGACCATCGACCTCGAAGGCGCGCCGACGCCGCTGAGGGTTACCGACCAGGAGCCCATCAGGGGGCTGAATTTTTCCGGTTTCGGCCAGGTCAATTTCATTGCGAGCGGCGACATCCGGCTAAACACGCTCAAGGTTCGAAACGGGCTCAAGAAGGGGAACAACGACAACGCGGCCACTGCCGAGCAGTCGAGCTTCACTGCCAATCTCTTCACGGCCGGCGATCTGCTGTTTTCCGCGCAACGCATCTATCCCGTCACCGGCGTCAACTTCACCATCGAAGCGGGCGATAAGGGCAATCCACGCAACGTCAGGTTCACCGCGCCTGCGGGCAGCGACACCACAATTCCGCTGTCGGCCGGTGGCGGCATCACCGTGCGGGCGGCGACCATCGAGCAGGCAGGCAATCTGTTCGCCCCGCTCGGCACTATCACGCTCGGCAATACCGATGCGGCCGTGTCGCAGATCATCACCCAGTCGGTGGTGCTGGCGCAGGGAAGCCTGACCTCGATCACGCTGGCCGACACAACCGTGCCCTATGGCGCCACCTCGGACGGCACGGATTGGTACTACAACGCCAATCTCTATCCGCTGACGGCGCCGCCCTCCAAGGGCCTTATCCTGTCGGGATCGACGGTGAAGCGCGCCGACGGCTCGACCATCGATTTGCGCGGCGGCGGCGATCTCCAGGCCGCGGAATGGATCCAGGGCAAGGGCGGCTCGCGCGACACGCTGACGACGACGCCCTCGGGCCAGACCGTCTATGCGCTGGTGCCCTCGCGCACCGATCCCGTCGCGGCTTACGATATCCACTTCGCCACCGCGCGCAGCGCCGACAATGGCGTCACGATCACGCCCGGCGACAGCGTGCCGCTCGCGGGCCAGCAGATCACCCTCGATGGCGGCAACGGCATCCCCGCGGGCACCTACACGCTCTATCCTGCGCACTACGCGACGCTGCCCGGTGCGATGCGCGTGGTGGTCTACGCCCAGGACAACACCGGCAAGAACATCCCGACCGGCACCAAACTGACCGACGGCACCGTCCTGGTCACGGGCAATTACACCCAGTCGACGGCGCCAGGAAAGCAGTCGGCCGGGCAGACGGTCTTCGCCGTGCAGACGAATTCGGTGTGGCAGCAGTACAGCGAGTACAGCTTCAACGGCGCCAA
Organism: Bradyrhizobium sp.; assembly: GCA_035575945.1. Taxonomy (GTDB): domain Bacteria; phylum Pseudomonadota; class Alphaproteobacteria; order Rhizobiales; family Xanthobacteraceae; genus Bradyrhizobium. The sequence continues at coordinate 353,135 of DATLXF010000035.1, forward strand.
CAGCTATTTCACCCAGGCGTCGGCCAAGCAGAACAAGGTCCCGCCGCGCCTGCCGATGGACGCCGGCCGTCTGTCCGTGTTTGCCCTGCAGACCATCGTCCTCAACGGAACCGCGCTGACCCAGCCCGGCACCGACGGCAAAGGCAATACCGGGCGAGGCGGCGAGCTGGATATCAGCGCGCCGAAGCTCGCCGTGCTCAGCCGCGGCGCCTACGCGACGAAAGACGTGCCAGCCGGCTATGTCGGGGTCGATGTCGACCAGATCATCGGTTTCGAGAGCGTCCTGATCGGCGGCAGCCGCAGCGACGCTGCCGCCGGGACGCTGATCACGCCGATGGCGACCAACGTGGTCGTCGATACCCGGGGCGAAGCTTTGAGCGCGCCGGAAATCCTGCTCGTTGCGCAGCAGACCGGAGAGTGGCGACAGGCCCAGCAGTACGTGACGATCGGATCGAACTCCGTCCTGCTCGACGTGCCGGTCTATGTTCCGGTCGACGGCAGCGGAACGGTCACGGTCAAATCGGGCAGCGTCATCGAAACCAAGGGCACTGTTCACGCCGGCTTCGGGCGGAACTACATCGTCGTATCCGACGGGCGGGACACCGTCACGGCCCAAAGCATCGCGACGGCATTGGGAGGCACGCTGTCGGGCACGACGATCACCGGCGCAGACCTGACCAAGCTGCCGCCTTTCATCGAGTCGATCGTAAGCTACTACGCCAACGGCGGCGCGCAGCAGCCGGGGCGCGGCGCATTGTTCGCGGCCAGCAACGATCCCACGCTCCAACTCACCGGGCCATCCAAGACCGGCGTCTCGGCGCCGTCGCTCACGATCAGCTTCAAGGACGTCTCTGCGGATGATGCCGCGAAGTTTCCCGGACTTGCGGCCGGGCAGGTCAGCGGAAGCCTGACGCTGCCGGGAGGCAATACCGCTGACAGCGGCAAGGTCGTGGTCGCCGACGGCGTCACGATCAAAACCGATACGCTCACGCTGCAGGGCACCGCCGCCAACAAGGCCATCGCCATCGAAGCGACCGATCTGCACGCCAGCCGCGTCAATCTGGTCGCACCGAGCATCGGGATCGGCGCGGCCAACCCGATCTCCGGTGCGAGCCTGACGCTGCCGGCCAACAGCGCTCAGTTTGCCGACGTCCACACGCTCGCGCTGCGCGCCTTGTCGGCCCCGATCACTGTCTACGGCAGCTTCAATCCGGGAACGCGTAACCTGATCCTAGACGCAAATGGCCTCGCGCAGGGCCTCGACGGTGGTGTCGCGCGAGATGCCACCATCACGGCCAGCAAGACCATCACACTGACGAACACGGCCGCACCGGCCTTCAGCGGCGGCGCGACCGCCGGCGGCAACAGCCTGCAACTCGTTGCTGAGGACATCGAGTTCGGCAACGCTCCGGTCAACGGCATCACGCAGGCCGCCTACATGACGATCGCCGGTTATTCGAGCGTCGGCATGTCCGCGAGCGGGCGCGTGCTGATCAAGGGGCCGGGCGCCCTCGCCTTGGGCGTCAACAACACCGACAAGGTCGATCTTGCGATCACGACGCCGAGCGTGCTGGTTGCCGGCGCAAGCGGAGCCAGGTCGCAAAGCTTCTCGATCACGGGCTATGCGGGTAATGTCACGATTCGGGACAGCGTCACCCGCACCGGCGCGGCCGAGCGACCGGCGGACAGCACCGAGGTCGGCGGCAGCCTGCAGATCACGGCCGCCAACATCACCGTCGCCAGCACGGTCCAGGCGCAGGGCGGCACGATCACGCTGAGCGCGATCGCCGGCAATCTCGAGTTGGAGAAGGGCGCCTACCTGTCGGCGGCGGGCTACAAGAAGACCCTCGTCGACATCGATACCTTCGCGCCGGGCGGCAAGATCGTGCTCAATGCAGACATCGGTGACACGGCCGTGGTACCGCTCACCGGCGAGGGCAAGGTCAAGATCTACACCGACAGCATCGTCGACGTCGCGCAGCCCGAGGGCGGTCTCGGCTATGGCGGCCAGATCGAAGTCAATGCCGTCCGCGGCAGTGCCGAGATCGCGGGCGAACTGCGCGGGGCGGGTGCCCCGGGACTCGGGGGTCGTTTCAAGCTCGATACGCTGGGCGAGGTGAAGCTGACTCCGCTCGCCGACAATCTGCTCGCTGCCGGTCTCACCGGTTCGGTTGACATCCATACGCGCAGGGGCAATCTCGAACTGGCGGCCGGCCATACGCTCAAGGCCAATGCCGTCACGCTGACCGCGGATGATGCAGCGTGGGACAGCAGCGACGCGAGCAAGCAGTTCGGACAGGTGAAAATCCGCGGCCTGATCGACGCGACCGGCTACGGCAAGACCCCCGACGGAACCGGACAGGCCGGCGGACAGGTCGCGCTCTACGGCGCCAACGCGGTCCTCCTCGCCAGCAGCGGCGTGATCAACGCCTCGACGACGCATGCCGACGAGCGCGGCGGCGACGTCACCATCGGAATCGGCTGGGACGCCAAGTCGAAGATCTACCTGCAGCAGGGCACGCAGATCAACGTCTCCGGCGGCACCAAGGGCGGCCTCAGCGGCGGCACGGTGACCTTCCGCGCGCCGCTCGACGGCAACAACGACGTCAAGATCGCGGCCATCAGCAATGTGGCCAACGCGGCCGGAGCGCACGGCGCCAAGTTCTACGCCGACGGCGACAAGACATTCGACGAACTGCCCGTGCTCGATGCAACCAACAACGTCGCCGATCGCACCAGGACCAGCATCGTCGGCGCGCGCTCGGTCGCCGTCAACGGCTACATCGCGTTCGATACCACGGCCGGCAAGAACGGCATCGATGGATCGAACCTCGGCTGGTTCGGCACGATCGACACGGCCGGCTGGTACAAGGGCGTGGACACGAATGGGAATCTCATCCCCGCCACGGACGGTTCGTGGACGAATGTAAGCGGGTTCAGGGTGAATCCAGGCAGCGTCTTCGCGGGTTTCTCCAGTGTGCCCACCACGACTGCCAGCGTCAGAGACAGCACGGGTCAGGTCATCGCAACGATGAATGGTTACGTGATGGGGCTCAACGCGTTCAGCGCGTTGCCGCCCTCTGACCCTGGGTTCGTGTTCGACGGCAGCACCACCTACAAGATCACCTTCGAAGGGGGGGCGCAGGGGACCGTCTCGACCCTGGGGTTCGGAGGGACTCTGAACATCGTCATCACGAACGCCGGCAGCGGATATACGGCCGCGCCAACCTGGGCGGACATTGCACGGCCCGACGGTCAGACCGTGAGGGTCACTGCCACGCGCTCCAGTCTCAAGATCGTATCGGCCCAGATCAACCTCGTCGATGGTTTTGTGGGTTACACCGGGGTCGCGCCGTCGAACGTGACGGTCTCGGGCGGAGGAGGTGTCCAGGTCATTTCTTTCGCGCCCGGCTCGAACTTCTCGGGCAAGACCGTCGCGTCGTCCGACGGGAAACTCACATTCGTACCGGATACGCCCAACTTTATCCCGCTGAAGTCCAGCGGCGTCTACGATCCCTTCAATCCGGCCACCCAGGGCACCGCAGGCATTGCCACCTTCACCGGCGGAGCCGGCACCGGGAACGCGTTCTTCGGGGACATCGTCTCGCAGATCACCAAGGGCACCTGGAGCCACAACGGGCAGAGCTACGGCTTCAGCAACCTGTTCACGCGCCTTGCGCCGCTCGCCGCCAGCCTCGGCGCCGATGTCGTGCATGTGCAGCCCGGCGTCGATCTGGTCAATTCCAACGGCGACATCACGGTCAGCAGCAACTGGAACCTGGCGGCCGGCACCGTAGGCGGACTCAAGGACGGCAGCTACTACGACCCGACCTCGAGCTATATCGATTTCAAATACCGGCTCGTCACGCCCTGGGGCGGCTTCGATGCAGGCGCGCTGACACTGCGCGCGGCCGGAAACATCAATGTCAACGCCTCCATTTCGGATGGCTTCTTCCAGTTCGGCAAATATCTCGGCACCAGCAGTGCCTCCAGTCGCTTCTTCGACGAGAACACGGCTAATGGTATAAGCGGCGCGTATACGTATTATCTCAACACCCCCGGGAGCTCGATAGACGCTCCCTACAATGCGGCGGCGAACGGCATCAGCCCGACCAGTCTCGATCTCGCGGCGGCGGACCTGTTCCCGCACAGCCTGCGGGTCTGCACCATCGATTGCAGCGCGGCCAACATCAAGCCCGTCACGGCGCCATCGTCCTGGTCCTACAACCTCACCGCAGGTGCCGACGTTTCCAGTGCCAATGTCGGCGCCCGGGTTCCGCTCGCCAACAATGTCGGCGACGTCATCGTCGACAAGCACGCCAGCTACCAGCAGACGCTGGTGCAGGACAGGGCGGGCGTCCCGAACGCCACGGTGACGGTCGATATCCCGACCATGATCCGCACCGGGACCGGCAACATCAACGTTGCGGCAGCGAAAGACGTGATCCTGAAGGACACCAGCGCGCCCGGTGTGATTTATGCCGCCGGCGTCAATACGGCGCCCTATGCCAATCCGTACAGCGTCCAAGCCGATGGGACGATCGTGGTGACCGATCCCAAGGGCGACGGCTTCTACGAGCCCCGCGTGCTGGGTTACGGCAACGCAGCGGCCGTAGGGGCCCGTGAACTCTATTATGGTCCGCCGACCGCCGCTGCCTTCCCGGAGAAGGGTGGCGACGTGGTCGTCGATGCGCAGCAGGACATCGTCGGCGGCTCCAAAGTGATCACGATCGAGGCGAGGGACGCCAAGGGCAATCTGGTGAAGGACAAGGACGGCAATCCTGTTCTGATTGTCCAGAACGTGGCCCAGTACTATCAGCCCTGGCTGCTGTCCAACGCCGAGATAACGGCAAGCGGTGGTGCGGCCATTGTCGGGGCAGGGGTGTTCGCGCCGGCGGGGAAAACGATCGCCTCACAAACGGCGTGGTGGATCCAGTTCGGCAGCTTCCAGCAGGGCTTCCTGAGCGCCGGCGGCAATATTAGCGTGTTCGCCGGGCGCGACCTCGTCGACGTCTCGGTGTCCGCGCCGACGACAGGCCGGGTCACCGGCGGCCTCACGGCGAGCAGTACGCCAGTCACGCACGTCTATGACAGCGGCAACATGATCGTTCGCGCCGGGGGCGACATCCGCGGCGGAGCCTTCTACGAGGGATCCGGCCATGCCCGGATCGAGGCTGCAGGCGACATCCGCGACAATGGCACGGTCTACCGTTTTGCCGACCGCAATCCCAACATCGAGGCCCCCAGCACCGAAAGGCTCAAACTCCCGAATTTGCCGCAACTGGCGCTCGATACGGGGCAGATGACAGTCGAGGCCGGTGGATCGGTCGCGGTGGCGGGCGTCGTCAATCCGGCGGCGTTGCATGCCCAGCCGCCAAGCGCGGCCAATCCGCTGGAGGGGAACGGCGCTCTCCTGGTAACAGCCCTCTACTTCGACACTTACGGTCCCGACAGCAAGGCCAGCCTGTTGGCGAAATCCGGCGATATCACGATCGGCCTGTCGCCTGTGACGGTCGGCACGCTGCGTACGCCGGCCGCCTCCGCCGCTTATCCGGCCAGCTTCAAGGCAATCGCATTGCAAGGCAATCTGGTAACGACCGGAATCAGCAGTATTCGCGACCAAAACGTCACTACTAAAAGTATCCCGAACCCCGGCATCGTGCTCAGCGCATCCGATCACGGGACGTTTGACTTGCTGGCGGGAGGGCGCATCGATCTGACGTTCGGCTATCCGAAACAAACGAGTGGCCCGTTGGAGGCGCCGCGTCCGGCGATCTCCGCCGGGCCAGCTTTGTTCGACGCCGCGTTCGATCCGTACCGGCCCAACAGCGGCTATCGCGAGTCTTCAAGCCGCGCCGTTCTGGCGCATGCCGATGATAACGGCCTCGACACGACTGCGAGGATCTATGCCGCCTCCGGCGACATCATCGCCACCGGAACCTTCGGTCAACGCGTTTTCGGCGATGGTCTCAACGTCTATCAGCGCATCGAGATCAATCGCCCCGCCAGCATCTATGCCGGCGGCAACATCGTCGATCTCAACGTCATCGTGCAGAACATCCACGTCAACGACGTCAGCAAGATCGTCGCCGGCGGCAACATCTCCTACACCGGCTATGCAAATGGCGGCGGCATCCAGGTCGCGGGGCCAGGTTATCTCGTGGTGCAGGCTGGCGGCGACATCGGTCCGTTCCTTCCGGCAGCCTTCAACAATTCGAGCCAGGCGCGGGTGCAGGAGGGCATCGTTTCGGTCGGAAATTCAGGTTCGACGGTTGGAAACTTCTATGTCAACAGCACGACCGGCGGCTCCGTCGGCATCTATAACCAGGTGCTGCTCGGCCCCTCGAACGCCCCGCGGCGCAACGCAGCTCTTGTCGAGGCCGCCGGCACCAAGGAGGGCGCCAGCATCGACGTCCTGTTCGGGGTCAAGTTCGGCATCGACTACGACGCGATGATCGGTAAATATCTCGATCCCGCCAGCCCGAATTACCTGGGCAACGTCGTGGCAACCCACCTTTTTACGGGCAGCAGGCAGAACCTGACGTTCGAACAGTTCAAGGAGCTGCCGAAGGACCTCCAGCACGTTCTGGTCGATGAGGCCTTCTTTGTCGGGTTGAAGGAGGTCGGCAAGGGCAACCTCAAGACCGCGTTCGGCTACGAGATGATCGAGACCATGTTCCCGGCCAAGTTCGGCTATACGGCCAATGCGCTGGGCGGCGGCGCGAGCGGCGCGAGCGAGCTCGTCAAGACTGGCGACATGAACCTGCTGCATGCCACGGTCCAGACCCGGCTCGGCGGCAATGTCTCGATTTTCGGCCCGGGCGGCAGCCTGATCGTCGGCTCGCTCGCGGCGGAGTCCAACACCGCCTTGAAACTGCGCGATATCGGCATCCTCACCCTGGGCGGCGGTGCCATCAACACCTTCACCGACCAGAACGTGCTGGTGAATTCGAGCCGCGTGCTCACCACCCAGGGCGGCGACGTCACTATGTGGAGCTCCAACGGCGATCTCGACGCCGGGCGCGGCTCCAAGACGACTTTGTCGGCGCCGGCGCTCCAGGTTCTGTACGATCAGGACGACTACCAGTTCATCGATCTCGGCGGCTACGTCACCGGCGCGGGCATCGGCACGCTTCGTGCCTCGAACGTCGCCCTAGCATCGAACCTCTATTTGCTCGCGCCGCGCGGCACGATCGATTTTGGTACCGCAGGCGTACAGGCCTCAGGTGATGCCGTGTTCGTCGCGCCCACTGTCCTCAATTTCGGCAACGCGTCGGTCCAGGGCACCTCGACCGGCGTGCCGACGATTGCCGTCCCCAACATCGGCGCGTTGACCGCCGGCTCGAACACGGCGGGCGCCGCGGCCAAGACGGCAGATACCCCGACCGCCGGCGGGGCAAGCAAGCCGGCCTCCATCTTTATCGTCGAGGTTATCGGCTATGGCGGAGGCGATGGCCAGGATAACTCCGGCAAAGAGACCGATGAAAATTCGGCGGGTGACGGCAAGCAATGATCGATGGGAAAATCGTTTGCGGCGATTGGTCGCGTCCGCTCAGTTCGAAATGTCGGCCGGTTCGAAATGTAGGGGCGCCAAACACATGTTGCTTCTCGCGGAGACCTGCGGAAGCGTAACGTCCAGCCGGATGCGAATCTGACACCCTATTCAAATATCGGTCATAGCAACGATAAGAAACTTACCTAAACAATCCGTAACGGTTCGTAAGGGCAGAGGGCTGCTGACCTGCGAAGTATGTACGTTTCCTTTCGATTTTGTGTTTTGGGGGCTGAAATGCGTGCGACACATCCGATTGAGCAGATCTGCTCGGAGTCCGCGCTGAACAAGACCAATGCCAAGATCTACGATCTCGGCTTGCGGCAAGATGAAAGTAGCCGCCGGCGCCGCATCAAAAATCTCAAGCACGAAAATGCACTGTTGATGCGCATGGTCTCCGAGACACAGATCGAGATCGCACGTTTGCGTGATCTGCTGGGATCGACCTGAAGCGATCGCGTGAGCCGCCCGCTGCGGTGGCGAGGTCTTCCGTAAGCCCAATTCGATCGTCGACCTCGTCTCGGCTGTTCGGGCGGAAGCGCGCCCTGCAGTCAAGACCGGGCCGGGATCCTTGACGGGTTCATGCCGACCTCGTGCGTCGCGCGCCGTATGGCCGAACCTCGTGTTTTCGCTCCTGCCCGCCACGCGCCGTCTATGAAGCAGGACGATCCATCGCATCCCGAAGCGGAACGGCGTCTTGAAGGTCCGCCCGGGCCAACATCAGCTTGGTGTGAAGCAAATAGTCATGCGGTTTTGGAAGATTGTGTCGATCGCCTATGGCTTGATCGCCTCGGTTGGACTGGGTGGTTGCGGCTTCATACCAATGTCAGGACCGGCCAGTCTCGACGTGAGGAACGAGAACACTTCCACTCTTCCTTTCGCGATGGTACAGCTCAATCCGGATGTCGTGCAATTGCTCGAGAAATACGAGCCTAACGGACTGGCAGGCGTCATCGCCGACTCCCGGCCCCCCTCGAGTATCAAGTTCGGCATCGGGGATATCATCAGCGTCACCATTTTCGAGGCGTCGGCTGGCGGTCTTTACGTGCCGCTGGAGGCCGGCGTACGTCCCGGAAACTTCGTGAATTTGCCTGATCAGGCCGTCGACAACGACGGAAACATCACGGTGCCCTATGCCGGCCGCATTCGCGCCGCGGGCCGCACCAACGTGCAGGTGCAGGAGGATATCCTGGCACAGATCAAGAAACGCGCGATCGACCCGCAGGTCGTGGTCACCTCCAGCCAGCAGCGGTCCTCGCTCGTCAGCGTGTTCGGCGAGGTGAGGACGCCGGTACGCTTCCCGATGCCGTCGGCCGGCGCACAGGACCGCATCACCGATGCGATCACGCGTGCCGGTGGCATCAGCGGGGCCGGGTGGGAAACCTGGGTCGTTCTGGAGCGTAATGGCAAGCGGGCTACGGTCCCGTTCGGCAATCTCGTCCACTTCCCCAACAGCAACGTCTTCGTGCAGCCCGGTGATCGCATCTATCTGTACCGTGAGCCAATGAAGTTCATCGCGTTCGGTGCCACCGGTCAGCAGGGCGAGTTCAATTTCGACGCCTGGCGGATCAACCTGACGCAGGCGGTCGCCAAGGCTCGCGGGCTGCTCGACCTCCAGGCCGATCCAGCTTCCGTCTTCCTCTATCGCCGCGAACCGCGGGACGTCGCGGAGCGGCTGGGCATCGATTGCTCGAAGTTCGACGGCGACTCCGTCCCGATAGTCTTCAACGTCAATTTTCAGGATCCGGCTGGTTACTTCATTGCGACGAAAATGACGATGCGTCCGTTCGACGTGATCTATGCCGCCAACGCGCCTCAGGTCGACGTGACCAAGGTTCTCTACTTCATCAACACGACCCTCGTGACGGCGCAGAGCGGCGTGACGCTCGTCAACACCATCCGCAATCCGGGGGCGACGACATCGACGACGACGATCACGACCGCCGGTCCATGAACGTTTGGAACTTGACGCCGACCTCGATTCACGTCTTGCGGCTTGACGCCCGGCTTGTAGATGTTACTCATCACATCAGCCGGCATCATTCGTTGTCCGATGATGTTACGAGGCGCCTCGGCCGGGCCGGTCGATGTGCCGGCGAGCAGGGGAGAGCGGCATGAGCCGGGCTTCGCACCGACGAGGATGTTTGGGCGCACAGGCCTTCGCTGCTGGCCTGTTTGCGATGGCAGGTTCCGGCGCTGCGCAGTCCCCCGGACCGGGTCCACTCGACCTGACCCCACCGCCGCGGCAGGGCACTATCATCGGCGGTCAGCCCGGATCCAACTTCGAGCGCTGCCTTGACGTGCAGATCGGGAACGAAGGCGCCTTCGGGTGTCTCAACCAGAAGCTCAGGCGCGAAGTCGACAAGGTGAATCCGTCGCTGAACTTGCCGCCCATCGATGCGCGCTCGCCCGACGTGCGCGTCGGCAATGTGAACGAGGCCGCTGTCCGTCAACAGTACGGTTCGAACTACGGCCGCTCGGCCATTCCCTACCGTCCCCCGAGCATTCCCACCAACGTTCTACCGCGGCGCTGATGTCAAAACGTTACGGACAAGTTCGCGACCGCAGGCGGCCGCTACTGTCGCTGCTGGCCGCTGTCTGTCTGTTGTTGCTGCCGGAGCGGGCGCGTTCCGAGGAGGATGGCGCCGTTGGCGGAAGCATCAGGGCCGATGCAGTGGCGGATGTCGCGAGTGGCGATGACGAGGTGGCGCCGCTGGAACTCGAACGTTTCGCGCCCCGGCCGCTCACTGCTGCCGATTTTCCGCCGGCCAATCCGCTCCTCTTCGTTTCCGCCTATCGCACCGGCGCGGTGTTCGGCCGCGACTGGCGCGCCGGCCGCGCCGAATACCGCCCGTTGATCGAGCGAGAGTCGCTTGCCTTCGGCCTGCCTCCGGCCTTGGTCGACGCCGTGATGGCGGTGGAGAGCCGCTACAATCCGCGTGTCGTCGGTTTGGATGGCGAGGTCGGCCTGATGCAGGTGATGCTGCCAACGGCTCGCATGATGGGTTTTGCCGGCACGCCCGCCGAACTGGCGACGCCGGAGGTCAACGTGCACTATGGAGTGCGCTACCTCGCCGGTGCCTGGCGCCGTGCCAATGGAGATCTCTGCACCGCCGCGATGAAATACCGGGCCGGCCATGGCGAAACCCGGTTCTCTCATCTGTCCGTCGAATATTGCACGCGAGTTCGCTCGCACCTTGCTGCGAACGGCGTTCCCGTGACGGGCTCGGTGCCGCAGCCGACGTTCGGCCGCCCGGCAGGCACTCGTGGCACTGGCGGTCGCGTACGGACCGCCGGCGGGACGATCGACTTTACCGTGCTGAACACACGCCTGCGGGGCGCGGTCGAACGCAGGCCGTGACTGACCGGGTCGATCCCGACAGCAGCGCCCGATCGGCCGGCCGCCTCACGAGCGGGGCTTGGGGGCCGAGGCGCGCCGTCGCCGGGCAACCGGCCGTGCCCGACCGCTCGCGAGCGCTTGACCGATGGCGCGCCAACATTTCACTGCATCGCGGAACGCATGCTCGTGCGCGGGGCTTCGCCCGCGCCAGTCGATCAGTTGCTCGGCATCCGCGACCGTTGCCTCACCCGACTTCAGCCGCAGGATGAAGGACAGGGCTTCACGAGTTAAGGGATCTAATTGATCGACCTGTTGGCTTCGCTTCGTCACGATCCAGCGCTTTCCCGCACCCGCCGGCCGTGAGCGGATGCTCGCGATCGACATATCTCTGTACGTATGACGAAGCTGGACGTTGAAAACCGAATTTGACTCGGGTGGGACGTTTGAGACGATCGGCGCAGTGTTCGACCGCCTGTTTGAGGTCGGTTTCGACCGTGCGGACCGTGACACCGAGCAGGGTCGCGATCTCGCGGTTTGGCATGCCCTCGATACGCGAAAGCATCAGCACGCGCCTGCGCCGCTCCGGCAACTCGGCAATTGCGCGCTTGAGGAGGTTGATCTCGGATCGATCCTCGATCACCCGCGCGGCATCGGGGCGGTCGTCCGGAATGTCGAGCAGGGCATCGACCTCGCCGGAGGTGAGGCGGCGCTTCTCGGCGCGGCGGCGGTCGGCGGCGATGTTGAGCGCGATGCGGAACAGATACGCCTTCGGGCTGCGCACTTGGCCGAGCTCGCGCATCCTTTCCAGGCGCAGATAGGTTTCGTTGAGGGCTTCTGAAGCGAGGTCCGGCGAGCCGAGCCGCCGCGTCAACCGTCGATCGAAGTCCACGTACTCAGCCAGCAGAAGAGTCCGCAAGCTGCTGATGCTGTCGATGGTCATGTTACGCCCCCACTCAGTCCTCATCTGACCGCGGGACGGTAATTAGACCGCACAACGACAATGTGACGAATTGTTAGTGAATACCAATCTCGTTTTGTTAGTTGAGTTATGTTGCACGAAATCATCATCGCGGCGACGAGCGGGCCACGAAAAAATTTTCGTTGCTGCGCAGGACGCAACGTCTAGCGGATAAGGCCTTTCAGACCGCGCGTTTCGGTCGGTTCGGGCTGTCAGAACAATGCTGACGAACCGTGTTCAGACGGGACGCAGTGAGAGAATGATATCGAGGCGCAGGTGAATTGGCGTGGGATGTATCATAACGGTGCGCGTAGTTGTGCGCCGTGGCCGCCGCGCGATATCTCGGCCGGCGCTTCGGGTGCGTGGCGCCAAGTCCTCTGCGGTTTGATCATCTGCGCGATCTGCACGACGAAAGCGGCGGCGAAGTCCGAGACAAATGCCGCCGGGCCAAGCGCAAAGCCCGCCGCCGCGCCTGCAAGCGCCAAGCCGGGCAACGATGCGCAGAAGAAGGGTGAACCCGCGAAGGATGCGGCTTCCGCCAAGCCCGCGGCCCCGGAACGCTTCGACATCGACGAGTATCGCGTCGAGGGGGCGGATAGCTTGCCGCAGATCGAGATCGAGGCGGCAGTCTATCCCTTTTTGGGCCCCAACAAGACTGCGGAGGAGGTCGAGAAAGCCCGCGCTGCGGTCGAGAAGGCTTATCATGACAAGGGCCTCCAGACCGTCGCTGTTTCGGTTCCGCAACAGGATGCACAACGCGGCTTCATCGTGCTCAAGGTCTCCGAAAACCGCGTCGGACGGTTGCGTGTCAAAGGGTCGCGCTATTTCGATCTCGCCAACATCAAGAACAGCGCGCCTTCGCTCAAGGAAGGCAGCTTGCCGAACTTCCAGGCCGTGACGAAGGACATCGTTGCGCTCAATCGATGGCCGGACCGCCGCGTGACGCCGGCGCTGCGGGCCGGCGTCACGCCAGGGACGATCGACGTGGATCTCAACGTCGAGGATACGCTTCCGCTTCACGGCAGTGCGGAGCTGAACAACCGGCAGAGTCCGAGCACGACGGCCCTGCGATCCAGCGTATCGCTCCGCTACGACAATCTTTGGCAGCTCGGCCACTCGATGACGTGGACTTTCCAGTGGGCGCCGCTCAATCCGAAGGACGCCATGGTGATCTCCGGCTCGTATCTGGCCCGGACGGAGATCGACTGGCTCAGCGTGCTCGTCTACGGCCTGAAGTCGGAGAGCTCCGTTGCGACGGTTGGAGGCGCGAACGTCGTCGGTCCGGGTCAGGTGGTCGGCGGCCGCGCGGTGCTGACCCTGCCGGGCAAGGGCGAACTCTTTCACACTTTGTCGCTCGGCATCGATTACAAGGAGTTTCAGCAGACGCTGCGGCTCGGCACCGATGCGTTCGACTCTCCTGTGACTTACGCGCCCCTCGTCGCGAGCTATGGCGCGAGCTGGCAGGGCGAGGGACGCCTGACGCAGCTCAATGCCGTCGTCACGGCGGGCCTGCGGGGCGTCGGCAGCAGCCCGCAGGAGTTCGACGCCAAGCGCTACAAGGCGACGGCCAGCTTCGCGCACTTGCATGCTGACATATCCCACACCCAGGAGCTGGCCGAAGGCTTTCAGCTTTACGCCAAGCTGCATGGGCAGGCTGCTGATCAGCCCCTCGTGTCCAGCGAACAACTCAGCTTGGGCGGACAGGACACGGTGCGGGGATATCTGGAGTCCGAGGTGCTGGGCGATTACGGCGTGGGAGGGACGGTCGAAATCCGCAGCCCGAACCTTGCGCCGTACATGGCGCAAAATCTGCCGAACCCGACCGGTGATCCGATCAAGTTCAACGCTTTCGATGATTGGCGCCTGTTCGCATTCGCCGATGCCGGTCACGCGCGCATCCACGAGCCCCTCGCCGACCAGCAATCGCACTTCGATCTTGCGAGCTACGGCGTCGGAATGCGGATGAAGACACTTCGCTACTTCAACAGCATCGTTTTCGTCGGCGTGCCGCTGACCAACCAGCAGGTCACGGTCGCCAACCATCCGCGGTTCGGCTTTCGACTTTGGGGAGAATTCTAGATGTCGCTCTTTCGCTTCGGATTACCTCCCCGATTCCACCTGACTGCGCCCCTGATGCTCGCTTTGCTGTTTCTTGCGACGCTTTGGCCGAGTCCGGCGTCGGCGTGGTGGAACGAGCAGTGGACGCTGCGCAAGAAGATCACCGTCGACACCGGCCCGGCCGGTGCCGGAATCAGCGATGCGATCGGCGCGGCTCCGGTGCTCGTCCGTCTTCACGTGGGCAATTTCCGCTTCGGTGCGGCGAAGGAGGACGGCGGCGATCTGCGCTTCGTGGCCGCCGACGACAAGACGCCGCTCAAGCACCACGTCGAGAAATACGACTCGCTGCTCGGCGAGGCGCTGGTCTGGGTCGGCGTTCCCGACCTGAAGCCGGGCGCCAAGAACGACATCTGGCTCTACTACGGCAACCAGAAGGCCCCTGCTGCGGTCGATGCAAAGGGCACCTACGATCCCGATACGCTGCTGGTCTATCATTTCAACGATCGCTCGACGCCGGCGCAGGACGTCACGGCGTGGGCGAACACCGCGCAGAATGCTGTCCCGGCCGCAGACGGCGCCATCATCGGCCAGGGAGCCCGCCTCGACGGGCAGACCGCGCTCATGCTGCCCGGCTCGCCCTCGCTGGTCGTCGCCGAGAACGGTGAGCTCACCTTCTCGATCTGGGTGAAGATGACCGCGCCGCAACCCGGTGCCGTGCTGTTCTCGCGCAGCGAAGGCGCCAACGGCCTCACGGTCGGGCTGGACAACGGCGTTGCCTTCGTGGAAGTCGCGAATGGCGGCAACGTCCAGCGCAGCGCTGGCGGCGCGGCGATCGCGGCCGGCACCTGGCACCAGATCGCATTCACGGCGAAGGCCTCCCAGATCATCCTCTACGTCGACGGCAATCAAGCCGCGACGCTCGCCGCCGGTCTGCCCACCATGACGGGCCCGGCGCAACTCGGGCGTGCCGCATCTGCAGTTGCCCCCCCTGCGGATGCGGCCGCCCCTGCCGCGGATGCAGCAACACCGCCTGCGGCCGTACCGGCGGGCGCTGCCGCGGGCTTTGCCGGCGATATCGACGAGTTCCAGATCGCAAAGGTCGCGCGCCCGGCCGGCTTCATCAAGCTCGGCGCGATTGGGCAGGGTCCCGACCAAGCCAAGCTCATCGCTTTCAGTGTGGATGAGGAGAACGCGGGTTGGTTCAGCGGCGGCTATTTCGGCGTGCTCCTTCGCGCCGTGACGCTCGACGGCTGGATCGTCATCGGCCTGCTTGCGATCATGGCATTCGTCAGCTGGTACGTCATGGTCGACCGCGTCTCGTATCTGAACCGCGTCGCGGCCGGCAATAACATCTTCCTCAAGCACTTTCGGGAGACGTCGACCGACATCGGCGGACTGCTCCAGCTGGACGCCCAGGAGAACGATCCGGCGTTCGGAGGCGAGCTCGGCAAGAAGCAGCGCAAGGCAGTCCATGCCTCGCCGCTCTACCGCCTGTTCGCGGCCGGCGCGCAGGAAATCCGGCGGCGCTTTGCGGGCGGCGGCTACCGTCGGCTGTCACCCCAGGCGATCCAGTCGATCCGGGCCGTGCTCGACAGCGGCTTCGTGAGGGAGAGTCAGCGCCTCAACCGGCTGATGGTGATGCTGACCATTGCGATCTCCGGCGGCCCATTCCTCGGCCTGCTCGGCACCGTCGTCGGTGTCATGATCACCTTCGCGGCGATCGCGGCGTCGGGCGACGTCAACGTCAACGCCATCGCGCCCGGCATCGCGGCGGCGCTGGTCGCGACCGTCGCCGGCCTCGGCGTCGCGATCCCCGCGCTGTTCGCCTACAATTATCTGACGATCCGCATCAAGGACGCCTCGAGCGAGATGCAGGTCTTCGTCGACGAGTTCATCACACGGATCGCGGAATCCTACGAGATTCCAGACGAGCCGTTGAAGCAGGCGGCGGAGTAGACCGATGCAAGTCCAGTCCGATAGCAAGCCGTACGACGACATCAACATCACCCCGATGCTCGATCTCGCCTACGTGCTGCTGGTGATCTTCATCATCATGACCACGGCGACCGTGCAGGGCATGAAGGTGAACCTGCCGAAAGCGAGCGCGGCGCCGTCGCTGGCGCAGCAGACCACCAAGGCGATCACAGTCGCCAGCGATGGCAAGCTGTTCCTTGACACCATCCCGGTGACTCTGCCCGAGCTCGAGCAGCGCCTGATGCAGCAGCGTGCGCTGACTCCGGAGTTTCCCATCGTGGTGCGCGGCGACAGCCAGACGCCCTATCAGAACGTCGTCGACGTACTCGACCTGCTCGGCCGCCTGAATTTCAACCAGGTCGGCATGGCGACCAAGCCGTCGGCGCGATGAGACCGGATGATGGCGTGGGACGACGACAGCGACGAGGACGGCGGTCCGGCATGGCGGCGCTATCTGCTGCTCGGCGGTTCCGCACTTGTGGTGATTGCGCTGTTCGTCGGCGTGGCCGTCATGGTGATGAGCGGCGACAAGGACCCGCCGCGCAGGGTGAACGAGCTTCAGGTTACGATGGTGCTTCCACCCCCGCCTCCGCCACCACCACCACCGCCGCCTCCGCCCGAGCAGCAGCCGGAACAGCAGCCCGAGCAGAAGGTGATGGAGCAGACGCCCGTCAAGGATGTGGTCGAGGAGAAGCCGGTCGACATTCCCAAGGATGCGCCGCCCGACGCCGGGCCGGATCCGACGCCGGGCCCGCCGGATCTCGGTCTCGGCAACGGGCCCGGCAGCGGGGGCCTTGCGCAGGGCAAGGGTCGAGGCGGCGGCGGAGGCGGCGGCAACAGCCGCTTCGGCTGGTACGCGAGCATCGTGCAGTCGCAGATGGAGGCCGCGCTCCAGGCCAACGAGAAGACCCGGTACGCCTCGTTGCAGGCGGTGATCCGCGTCTGGCTCGACAGTTCGGGCAAGGTCAGTCGCGTTCAGCTTTCGCCGTCGACGGGCGATGGCGCGCTGGACGCGACGATCCGCGATCAGGTGATCGGCGGGATGCGCATGCGCGAGCCGCCGCCGAGGGATATGCCGATGCCGATCATCACCCGCATAACGGCGCGCAGCCGGGCGGGATGAGTTCTGGTGAAGTGAGTGAGTTGAGAGAAGAGGTGACGTCATGTGGCGTGAACTGAGAACGCGAGAGCTGGCGACGACGGCCCTGTTGCTGGTCGCATGTGCAGCCCCCGCTGCGGCGCAGGACGATAGCCTGCCGCAAGGCAAGCGCCCGACCGTCTCGCGCGACGCAGCGCCGTCGTCGAACGCCACGGTCAATCTGATCAATCTCCTGGTCAAGCAGGGCACATTGAGCGAGGAGCAAGCCGCCGCCCTAATCAAGCAGGCGGATGACGAAGCCTATGTCGTCCGCCAGGCGACGCGCGACGCCGCGGCCAAGGCCGACAGCGCCGAGAAGAAGGCCACCGGCGCAGCCGACGCCGTCTCGCCGCCCGGCACCAAGCGCGTGACCTACGTCCCCGAGATCGTCCGTAAGCAGTTGCGCGAGGAGATCCGGGCAGAGGTGATGGACCGCGCGCACAAGGAGGGCTGGGCCTCGCCGGGCCTTTATCCGGAATGGGCGCAGCGGATCAAGTTCTACGGCGATATCCGCACCCGTTACGAGGGAGACTTCTTCCCTCCGGGGAACGGGATTCTTCAGAACTTTAGCGCTACAAATACAGGGTCTCCGTTCAACGAAGATATCCTGACCAATCCGTTTTACGCGCCGACATTTAACACAACGCAGGACCGTAACCGCTTCCGCTTTCGCGCACGGCTCGGCGCCGACGTCAATCTCTTCGATGGGTTCAGCGCGGGTCTCAGAATCGCGACGGGGGAAAACAGCTCGCCTGTTTCGACAAACCAGACGTTCGGCGCGAATGGTGGCAATTTCTCAAAGTACGCCCTGTGGCTCGACCGCGCCTTTTTGAAGTATCAGCCCACGCAGGAGTTTGTTGGTTCCGTAGGACGGTTTGATAACCCCTTCTGGTCTCCGACGGATCTCGTTTGGCACAGAGATCTTGGCTTCGATGGAATTGCGCTTCAGGCCAAACAGGAGATCTCTGAGGGGCTCACACCGTTTTTCGTCGGTGGAGCGTTTCCGGTTTTCAATACTGATTTGAACGCCGGCCTGAATACGGCGACCATCGAAGGGCCCGTCAAGTTGGCGAGCCGTGACAAATGGCTATTTGGTGCGCAAGGAGGATTCGCAGCTAGAATAGAGCCTGAAACGAATCTGACCATTGCTTTCGCTTATTTCGATTTCACGAACGTGAAGGGCAGGCTCTCGAGCGAGTGCTTCGTTATCACAGCGTCGGATGTTTGCGATACTGACCTGCTGCGGCCCTCCTTTGCGCAGAAGGGTAACACCTACATGCGGTTGCGCAACGTTCCTCTGATCACGACTCCTTTTACGACGACTCCGTTTCAATATTACGGATTGGCGAGCGATTTCAGACCCGTCGTCGCGAGTGCCCAGCTTGATCTTGCTCACTTCAACCCCATCAATATCGTGCTCGATGCTGAGTACGTTTGGAACACTGCCTTCGACCGCAACGCGGTCGCGGCCGTCGCCGTATGGCCCAACAACTTTGCAAGCACGCCTGACGGAAGCCCCGGCCCCTATAACGGCGGCAATCAGGGCTGGCTCGCACGCATGACGGTGGGCAACAAGCAGATCAGGCATCTCTGGGATTGGAATGCGCATGTCGGCTACAAGTATCTGGAGTCCGACGCGATGGTGGATGCTTTCGTCGATTCCGACTTCGGGCTCGGCGGCACCAACCTCAAGGGCTACTTCATCGGTGGCAATGTCGGCCTCGGCGAGAACATCTGGGCCTCGGTGCGCTGGATGAGCGCCAACAACATCGCGGGCCTGCCCTACGCCGTGGATATCGTCCAGCTCGATCTCAACGCGAGGTTCTGATCATGCGGGCTTTGCGTTTGTCGACTGCAGCCGCGTTGGCATTGGTGATCTCCAGCGCCGCCCACGCCGATCAGGAGTCCGACCGGCTTCGCGAGGCGCTGCGCAGCGCCACGGCGCAGGCGCGTGCGGCCGAGGACCAGAGGGCCGCGGTGCAGGCGAAGCTGACCGCGGCCGAGCAGGAGCGCGATCGTCTGCGCAAGCAGAACGAAGCCTATCGGGCCCAGGTCAAGGAGGCCGAGCAGGCCTATCGCCAGGCCGTGAAGGACTTCAACGAGCGCATCGCAGAGCGTGACGATTCCTTGGAGAAGTGGAAGGCCGCCTATGGCGAGGCTGCCACGGTTGCCCGCACCAAGGATGCCGAGCGCACCAAGTTCGAAGGCGAGGCGACGACCTGGAAGGCGAGCGCCAAGGCCTGCGAAGCCAAGAACGTCCGATTGGTCAAGATCGCCGACGACGTCGTCAAGCAATATGAGCGGATGGACCCGTTCGAGAAGGTGCTCGACCACGATCCCGTGATTGGGTTCAAGCGCGTCGAGCACCAGAACGCCGCGCAGGACTTCCGTGACAAGATCATCGAGCAGAAGGCCAAGCCATGACCATCTCCAACTCCATGTTGCTTACCGCCGCGGTCTTGGCGACCGTATCGTCCCTGTCGATGGCGCATGCGCAAACCCGCAACCCGCCGCCCGCCGCGCAGCGCGCAGCACCCGCGCCGGCTCCTGCGACGCCGGCACAGCCGACGACTGCGCAAGACAACGCCGCGGTGAAAGGCGGGGAGGTGATCGCTCGCGTCGGCGACAGCGAGGTGACGGCCGAGGAGGTCCGTGCCACCATCCAGATGCTTGACGCGCGCCAGCAGGCGGCGATGGCGCGCGATCCGGCGCTGCTTAGTCAGACGGTGCGCGCCCTCCTGGCCAATCGGCTGGTGCTGAAGGAAGCGACGGCGAAGAAGTGGGACCAGCAGCCGAGCGTGGTCACGCAGCTTGCGCGCGCGCGTGACAGTCTCATCGTCGAAACCTATCTGCAGTCGGTCACCGCCGTGGGCGACCAATACCCGAGCGAGGCCGAGATCAAGAGCGTCTATGAGGTCAACGCCAGCGCGTTTCTGGTCCCGCGCCGCTTCCGGCTGGCCCAGATCGTGGTCAACCTGGCAAAGGATGCCGACAAGGCCGCGGAGGAGGCCGCGCGGCGCAAGCTGGACGACATCATGCGCAAGGTAAAGCAACCTGGCGCGGATTTCGGGACGATCGCGCGGGCCTTGTCGGAGGATGCGGCGACCGCGGGACGGGAAGGGGAGATCGGCTGGGTTGCCGAGCCCGATCTGCGCACCGAAATACGCGCACAGGTCACCGGACTGCCCAAGTCAGGGATCGGCGATCCGATTCGGCTCGAGGACGGCTGGCACGTTCTCAAACTGGTCGACACCGAGGCCTCGCATACGCGGCCGCTGCCGGAGGTAAGAGATGCGCTGGTGCAGCGCATGCGGGCCGAGCGCGTCGAGGCGAACCGCCGAGCCTATGTGACGGAACTCCTGAAGCAGACCCCGCCCGTCGTCAACGAGATCGCGTTGTCGCGTTTGCTCGAACCCAGGCCCGACGCAGCGCCGTCGCGCTAAGCGCCCCGTGTGACATTGCAACGACGTCGCCGGAACTCTTCAGCGTAGTCGTCATCAATGGTGAACTAACAGTAAAAGTATCATAATTATGGTACAATGCGCGTGTTATCGGGATCGCGATTTCGGTTCCGGGGGTGCATTGTGACCGACTTGACCAACACGGCTGGATCGACTGCGACACCCGAGGCCCGATCACGGCCTCGCCTTGCCCTTCCGTTCGTGCTGATCGAGCCGCTGTTTGCAACCCTCGACGGCGTCATCATCGTTGCGGCCGGTGCACTCGGCGGCATCGGGTATCAGCATGCCCTCGGTGGGGGCCTCGACGATGTCGGTTTCTATGCTGGGATCGGGTTGGTCGCAAGCCTCGCCTACATTCTGGTTGCGCACTTCCTCGGCCTTTACCGCCACAACCATTTGCTGGACGACGAGCGCGACGGAGGCCGCGTCCTGGCCGGGTGGTGCATCGCGTCGCTGATCATCCCGGTGGTCCTGTTCCTTTTTAAGTCTGGTGCCGAGGTCTCGCGGGGATCGGTGCTTTGCTTCGTCACGGTCGCCGCGACCGGTCTGATCTGCGGACGATGGATGGCGAAGCGCAGCCTCAGAGCCGCGTTGCTGACGGGGACCATCCGTGGCCGGCGGGTGGTGGTGGTCGGAACGCCCCCGGAACTCGCACAGTTTGATAGGAGCGAACTGCTGACGCGATTTGGGCTCCAGGAGATCGAACGCGTGACCCTGCCGCGTGTCGACGACCTGCTCTCCGCATCCGGGGCGAAGCGAGGCGAGGCGATGATGACGCGGATCCGTCACGCTGCCGCCGAGGAGATCGTGCTCGCGCTGCCCTGGTCGGCTCCACAGGCGGTCACGTCGGTGCTCCGCCACTTACGCGCACTCCCGCTTGCCGTGCGGCTGTTGCCCGATTGCGCGGTCTCCACAGTGCTGCGGCATCAGACCTCGATGTCACAGCGGCTCTACATGGTCGAGGTGCAGCCCGCCCCGCTCTCGGCACTGGACCGAATGAGCAAGCGCCTGCTCGATATCGTCGTGGCGACGACGTCGCTTCTCATCCTCATACTTCCTCTGGCGATTTCCGCCGTCGCGATCAAGCTGGAGTCGAATGGGCCGGTGATCTTTCGGCAGCGCCGCCATGGCTTCAATGGAAAGCCCTTCGTCATCTACAAGTTGCGCAGCATGCGCGTGCAAGAGGATGGCGGATCTGTCGTCCAGGCGACCAAGCAGGATCCCAGGGTGACCCGGGTCGGGCGGTTCTTGCGGCAGACCAGTATCGACGAGCTGCCGCAACTGATCAACGTGCTGCAGGGCCACATGTCCATCGTCGGGCCGCGGCCGCACGCCCTTGTCCACGACTACGAATACGGCCGGATGATCGCAAATTACGCGTTCCGCCACCACGTCAAGCCGGGCATCACCGGCTGGGCCCAGGTCAACGGCTATCGAGGGGGCACGCCACAGCTGGAATTGATGAAGCAGCGGATCGAGCTGGATCTGTGGTATATTGATAACTGGAGCCTGACGCTTGATATCTATATCATGTTCAGGACGGCCTTTGAGCTGATGCGGCCGCGCAATGCGTATTGATGCCGTCGCGCTCCCGCGGTGACCAGCAAGCGCGGCACCGAGAATGGTCGATGCTGACGCTGGCAGGCGCCGGGATGGAGCGTTGCCGCGTCGGTTTAGCCCAATCGCGGCCAGAGGAGATAGAAGGACGCAGCCATTCGGGTAACGGATGGCCGGGGGAAGTCCATGGGGGCCTATTGAAAAGGTTCACGATTCGCGCTTACTAGACTTGGGCTAGCGCATTCGGGCCTGAAAGGACCCATCATGGTTGGGAAAAGGCACGCCTCCGACGAGATTTCGGCCAAGCTTGCGCAGGCCAACGAACTTGCGGCAAAGGGCAAGACCCAGCGCGAGATCTCCAAAGCGCTTGGCGTCAGCATCATGACGTACCATCGCTGGAAGAAGATGCTCAAATCTTCGCCGGGTTCGGACAACGGTGTGGGCGCCCTCGGGACTCTCCCACGATCCGGGGCCAATGATGCGAGTTCGGAAGATACGATCAAGCGGCTGGAGATCGAGAACGCTCAATTGCGCCGACTTGTAACCGATATGCTGCTCGAAAAGCTGAAGTACGAAGAGGAGCTTCGCTCGCGCCAAGGTGCCCGTATGCGGCGCCCGGACAACGGCTGAGCCGGAGCTGGCGCCGCTCAGTCCCTGTTGCCGCTAGGCTCCCCTCATATAGTAGCCGTTCTGGTAGATGCCGGGCTGCTCGAACCGCTCCAGCAGTCGAGTATTCGCCTTGTTCAGCACCACGCCCAGCAAGCGCTCGTGCAGTTCCGTTTCCTTAAGCAGATGACGGCGCACCGTCTTGACGCTCGTGGCTCCCCACTCCACCACGAACACGAATGAATCGATGGCCGGCACGGTGGCGCGAACGTCGACGACGGGCGCGAGCGGCGGAAGATCCACGATGATGTAGTCGTAGCTCTGGCGCAGCCGCTCCAGGAGATCGCGGAAACCCTGCGAGGCGAGGATTTCATCGGAATGGACGGGAGCCTCGGTCAGGAGCAGCGGCAGAAGGGCTAACCCGGTCGTCGGCTCACGTCCGGTCGCCTCGGTCAGGTCTAGCTTTCCGCTGATCACGTCGAGCCAGCCCGCTTGCGGGCGCGGCGAGAGCGATCGCGCGAGGGTCGGGTTGCGCAAATCCGCGTCGATCAAGACCACGCGTCGGCCTGCGTCGGCCATTAGATTCGCAAGATTGGCTGCAACGGTCGACTTGCCCTCTGCCGGCAGCGCCGACGTAATCCCGATCACCTTGGTTTCGCGGACATTGGCCTGCAGCCAGGCGCTCACCTTGATGGCGCGGAACGCTTCGGTGAACACGGAAATCGGGTCATCCACGGCCCTGCGCTTCAGCGAATCGCTAAAGGCGAAGTTCTGCATGCCGGCGGGCGCGGCTATGCCGGTGTCCGAAGACGGGCCGGGCAGGGCGGGGAAGGCCGATGACCCCGGGGCGGAGACCGTCCGGGTCCGAGTGAACCCATCGGCCCCTTCCGAGACCTGCGGGACGATGCACAGGCACCGGGTGCCGAGTTCCTGCTCGACCTGACGGCTCGTCCGGAAAACGCCGTCCACCGCCTCCCGCAGGGCCGCGATCCCGATGCTTGCCATGATGCCGAGCGACAGCGAAATCGCGAGCACGAGCGAGGTAACCGGCTTGCTCTTTTTCGTCGGTGCCACCGCCGGGCTGATGATCCTGGCGTCGGTGATCGGGAACGACTGCTGCTGGATCGACTCCATGTAGCGCTGCAGGAAATTGTTGAACAGCGTGTGATAGACCTTTGCCGAGCTCTCGAGCTCCGCGAGCCCCAGCCGGTCGCGGTTGGTGAGCTGTCCCTCGGACACCAGCGCGGCCAGCGCACGCTCTAGATTTTCCTCGCGCGTCTTGGCGATCTCATAGTCGCTGCGGTAGCTTCCGGCGATCCGCCCGAGTTCGGCGCCAATGTTGCGGCGGATCTCATCCATCTGGTCGCGCAGATGGCCGGCGGCGTCGTGATCCGCGCCGTATCGGGCGGAGATGTTCGCCTCGCGCGCGGACAAATCGATGAACTGGTTGCGCAGACGCGTGATCACGTCGTTCTTGAGCGTGTCGGCGACCGCGCCCTCGCTGACGTCCATCTTGCGCACCTGCTCGATGCGATCCAGCCGGGCCTTCGCCTCGCTGGTCGCCCCGCGGGCGGCCGCGAGCTGGCTGTTCAGGTCGTAGAGCTGCTGCTCCCCGATCAGTCGGCTGAACGTGCCGGCGCCCGCAGCGGTCGAGCCGGCGCCGCCGAGATCTACGATCTTGTTCTTTTCCTTGAATTCGAGCACGGCGCGGTCGGCGGCGGTGGCCTTCGACCTCAGTTCGTTGATGCGGTCCTGCAACCAGGCGCCGGCGCGGGTCACCGTCTGGTACTTGGCGCCGAGCTGGTCATCGATATAGGCTTCCGCAATCGCGTTCGCGATTTCAGCGGCCTTGGCCGGACTTTTCGAAGTATAGGAGATGTTGAGGGCGTAGGTCTTCTCGGCGCGGCTGATGCTGCGGTGGGCGAGAAATTCGTCCAGTGCGTGCTGCTCGCGCGCTTCGAGACTTGATGCAGCGGATGATGCGAACGGATTCCAGCCGGACGAGGTGGCAAACTCCGGATCATCGGCAAGATGCAGAGCCCGCACGACATCGAGTCCGAGCTTGCGCGATGCCAGGATCTCGACCTGTGATCCCACCTGGAGCGTGTCCAGTGGCACGTCCCCTTGCGGCTGCAACTGGTTCTGCAGGACTCGCAGGGTGGTGCTGTCGATCAGCAGGGTGGTGGTGGCCGTGTATTGTGCAGGGATCAGCAAAAGGTAGAGCAGGCCGATTGCGAGCGCGGCGGCCGGCACGATGACGAAAACCAAGTACTGCCGCCGAGCCAGACCGGTGAGCTGCTCGATCAAAGCCGACATTGATCCCGAGGATTCACCCGCCGCATGGTTAACGGCGGGACGGCTCACCAGCATATCCATCGTGATTCAATTCCTCGGCCCCCGACCGGGACGGCAGATGTCGGTTGCGCCTCGCAGGCCTCGCGAATCGGGACGGCGAAATCTGGTTTGGCCATACCGGTAATTGTGCAAACGGCGCTACCACGGCCCTGAGGCACAACCGGTATGGCCGTGGCAGCCTAACGTTACTCACGTTATCTGTAGCCGAGAAATAATACATATTTGCAACAGGGGGCTCCCTGCGGCCGTTGGCAATCCGCGTACCGTTGCCCTGCGTGGGTACCTCTATCGTCCCAGGACATTGCTTGATCTTTGAAGAACTCATAGCGCAAGTTCGAGCGCGGGGAGAACAAAATGCCAATACAGCGGCTCTACCGGGGTGCATCGACCGCTCGACTGTCAGCAAATGCGCGTTCGGACGGATATGACACTCATCTGAAGCTCGAGCGGTAGCCGTCCGACGCGGTTCTGGCGACAGACCGAACGCGGCCGTTACCGGACGGCTACTGACTAAAGCTGACCAGGGCGGTGTCCATTGCCCAATTCATGCGCGCTCGGTGTGCACCGGGAGGTCAAACCGGCCGCGTGCCAAATGATTAGTTCGGAGTGCGGACGTTGGTGTTCACCCCGTTGAAATGATCGCAAATCAGTGAAATATGAGCGTCATCTCTTTTCGGTCGCCCCATGATGGATTGGAGCGAGATTCTAGGCTTTTCAACAAGTTAGAAGTCGCCCTGTTCACGGTGTGTGCACCGAGAGATCAAAGAAGATCCACAGACAACTAGGGTGAGCCGGCTGAACTGAACCTGCTGCGGTTCTCCGGTGTCGGTAGCGAGCGGATGTTTCGGGGGAGTAATCTCGTTCGGCAAGCGGTGAATTTGCGCCGGTCAATTGCCAAGTCTTCGCAACTCCCGGTGCTCAAGCGCCGCGCAAGCACCGATTCTTGTGAGACCGGCGCGGCCGACTTGGAAAGGGCGCCTTTGGTTTTTGGGATCTGTTGCGCGACACCGAGGTGTCCAGAAGGCATCGAACGTCGACTTGCGCATTTCCTGCGTCGGCTGGATGCAAGTTTGCTTGACATTACTTCTTCAGCTGCGCAGGTCGACCCTGCCCCGGCGACGACTTTAACTGCGGTCAAGCGTCATTTTCTCCGGGTTCGGCTGTAAAACACGAAAAGAGCGGTGGGTCGTTCGATATCGACGCCGGGAGGCGATAAGCATATCCGGCTAGGGGTAGGCGCTGATAGTGCCGGCCTGTTGATGGGCTCTAGTTGGGGGATGCGTACGCACCTCGCAGTTCTCGTCTTGCTCGCTGATAGCTACGAACTCTCTTATCCGCCATGCCATTTGGGAGTGGCAAAGACTTCGAAGGTCCGCTTCCGCGCGGGAGATAATACCCTATCGGAATTGAAATGTGCCCTCGAGGGTTGCAAACGTCTCGCGGAGATAGGCCGATGGTGGGCGTTTTCCGTTGTCCTTGCTCCAGGCATCGACCGCGAGGCGAAATGCACCCACAGTAACCATTGCGGCAATACGCAAGGACTTTCGATGCTTCGCTTGCGGCCACTTCTCGCACAGCGCCTCAAAAATCGCCTGCTCCTGGCCGACATACTTTGCGTGACTGGCCGACATCAAGGCCGGGCTGGAGCGGATGACACGATCCAGCACGATGCTTTGATCCGAATGGTAGCCGCTAGTTAGTTTCAGAAGAGCGTTCTTCACAGTTTCGACGGGCGTTTGGTTAGCCGGTTCGGCGATTACGGCCGCGCGCATCAGGTTTGTGAAGTTGCTTTGCCAGACCAGGATGATGTCTTCTTTGGACTTGAAATAATAGAAGAACGTCCTTCGGGAGATCCCGGCAGCTTCGGCGATCGCTTCCAAGGTCGTGTTCTCATATCCGTCGGTCATGAACAGCCGAAGTCCAGTCTCCGCGATCCGCGCCAGCGTCTCGCGGCGTTTGCGCTCTCGGACGCCCTCTTCGGTCTCCTGTCTATCACCCAACATCACGCCCTTCAGACTGCCACTTGAAATATTACACTCGGTGTAATAGTTATTTTTGCACAGAGTGTAATGTTGTGCAAGGAGTGGGTCGTGAACGTGTCAACCGACCGAGCGGCGAGCAGCGCCTTGGAGTGTCGCCTAATCAGCTCTGCTCGCGGCTCAGGCTTCTCTCTCCGTCGAGGCGAAAACGGATCGCCCCGGGGTCCAATCGATACCGCGACACAATGACGCCGAGATCGAAACTTGAATTACCGCACTCAGTGTAAATAATATCGCACCGAGTGCAAGTATAGTTCATCGGATGAAGCGAGACATGAAGCTCAACATCAATGGCCAAGACCTGACGATAGATGTTGATCCGGACACGCCTCTTCTCTGGGCGATCCGCGATCATCTGCATATGACCGGTACGAAATACGGCTGCGGGATCGCGCAATGCGGTGCCTGCACCGTGCTGGCCGACGGCCATGCCGTTCGCTCCTGCTCGCTGTCTATCGAAAGTGCGCAAGGAATGCAGATCACTACGATCGAGGGGCTCGGGGGCGATCACCCGCTCCAGCGCGCATGGATCAAGCGCGATGTCGCGCAATGCGGGTACTGCCAGTCAGGGCAGATCATGCAAGCGGCAGCGCTGCTTGCCGCAAATCCAAAGCCTACCGACTCGGACATCGACCTTGCCATGGCCGGCAATGTCTGTCGCTGCGGGACTTATCAGCGAATCAGGGCGGCCATCAAAGACGCTGCAGGAGTGGTCTAATGACGTCGCCGCAAACGAAATCCAGCGCTTTCGCCCTCACAAGACGCAAGCTCATGCTGGGCGGTAGCCTGGCCGGTGGCGCATTAGTTATCGGGTACACCGCAGCGAACTTCGGCGCGGTGGCATCGGCGGCGCTGAGCATCGGCGCCGAAGCGCCAGTGAGCAGCCCGTTTGGGCCGTTCATCGTCATCGATCGCGACAACTGGGTAACCGTCGTCAACGCCTATCAGGAGATGGGGCAGGGCATCCATGCGGGCGTGGCGGCCATCGTCGCGGAAGAACTGGATGCGGACTGGAGCAAGGTGAAGGTCATGTCGGCCCCCGCCAATGCCGCGGTCTACAAGAACGAAGCAAAAGGCATGCAGGTCACGGCGGGATCCAGCGGGGTCGCCGGGGCCTGGACTCAACTACGAACGGCCGGCGCTGCGGCACGCGAGATGTTCGTGCTTGCCGCCGCAGCGAAATGGCAGGTGTCGGCCGGCACTGTCTATGTCCGTGACGGCATGGTCATTCATGCAGGTTCAGGCCGTCAGGAGAGCTTTGGCGATCTGCTGGAACTGGCGGCCAAGCAGGAGGCACCCGCGGCGCCGGTACTGAAGGAGGTCGAGAGGTTCACTCTGGTCGGATCGCGCCGCGTCAAGAGGATGGACGGTGCTTCGAAAGCGACGGGTGCCGTGACTTACACGCAGGACGTCCAGATGCCGGGAATGCTGGTCGCGATGGTCGCGCACCCACCGCATTTCGGCGGCAAGGTAAAATCGTTCAATGCCGCTGCGGCGCTGAAGATCAAGGGCGTAGTCAACGTCTTCGCGATACCGAGCGGAGTCGCGGTAGTCGCTCAGGATACTTGGTCAGCGCGCAAGGGCAGAGATGCGCTCACGGTCGTTTGGGATGACAGCGCCGCCGAAAGGCGATCCTCGGAACAGCTGCTGCAACTCTATCAAACGATCGGAAGGGGCGACACCGACGATCGCGGCGCCTTGTATCATTCGAAGGGCGATCCCGCGACGGCTTTTAGGAAGGCCGATTTCGAAGCGAGCTACGATTTCCCGTATCTTGCGCATGCTCCGATGGAGCCGATGAACTGTGTCGCGCAGGTAGATGCGCGCCAAGTCAAGCTCACTTTCGCCTCGCAACTCCAGACCGTCGATCAAGTCAATAGCGGTCTCGCCGCACTCACACTTCCCGGAATGGTGCACATCGAGACGCTCCCTGCCGGAGGATCATTCGGCCGGCGAGGTGGCCTATCGTCCGGCTATGTCGTGGAAAGCGTTCGGATAGCGCGTCACGTCGGCAAGGGCAGGCCTGTAAAGCTCGTCTGGACGCGCGAGGACGACATGACGGGGGGGTATTATCGACCGATGGCGCATCATCGTTTGTGGGTCGACCGCGATGCCGACGGATTGCCGGTCGCATGGCGTCATCACACGGTTGCACAATCCTTGCTGCCCCTCGGGCCCAATGCGACCGAAGTTGAAGGCATCAACAACTCGCCATACGTCGCAGGCTGCGAGGTTGCTGATTGCCGCGTCTTTTCGCCAAGCGTCGGCGTGCCGGTCGGTTTTTGGCGATCGGTCGGACACTCCCATAACGCGATGGTGATGGAGCACAGCATTGACCAGATCGCGCGTCTCGGCGGCCTAGAGCCGGCAGAGTATCGGCGAGCCATCTATCGTAAGGCGGGTGACGGGCGGCGACTGGCAGTTCTCGACCTTGCATGCGAGCGAGCGGGTTGGGGGAGCTCGATGCCGGGCGACTGGGCCCGCGGGCTGGCCGTGCACGAGGCGTTCGGAACCGTGGTCGCCCAGATCGCCGAAGTCACTCTTGTCGAGGGACGGCCGCGTGTCCGTAAAGTCGTGTGCGCGGTGGATTGCGGGATCGCCGTGTCGCCCGATCAGGTCGCGGCGCAGATGGAGGGAGGCGTCTGCTTCGGTCTCAGCGCGGCCATGTATGGCAAGATCACCCTCGCCGATGGCGTGCCCGCCCAAGACAATTTCGACAGTTACGAGGTCCTCCGTATCGACGATGCGCCGGTCGTGGAGACGCATATCGTCCCGTCCCGACGAGATCCGTCCGGAGTCGGGGAGCCCGGCGTGCCGCCGATCGCACCCGCTGTCGCCAATGCACTGCTTGTCTTGACGGGTAAGCCGACAACAAGCCTGCCATTCGTAGCCTGACCGATCCGTCATGCAAAATTCCAGGTGCGCGATGTCTCATGACTTTATGTCGTTCTTCCTGGCGTGGCTTGCCTCGCCTGGCCGCGTCGGCGCGATCGCGCCGTCCGGCGATGCTCTCGCTGAACTGATTACACGCGAGATCGGGCCTTCAACCGGGCATGTCGTTGAGCTCGGGCCCGGCACGGGAGCTTTCACCTACAAGCTTCTCAAGCGAGGGGTGAGGCCGTCAGATCTCAGCCTTGTCGAATATGGCTCGGAATTCGTGAAGACCCTGCAGCTTCGCTTTCCGGGCGCCCGCGTCCTCTGGATGGATGCGGCACGCATCGGATCGTCCGGTCTGTTCGGCGCAAGGGACGTTGGCGCCGTTGTAAGCGGATTGCCGCTTCTGAACATGTCGCCGCGCAAGGTCATTGCGATCCTGAACGGTGCGTTTTCCGTGATCCGCGCGGGCGGCGCGTTCTATCAGTTTACCTATGGCGTGAGGTGTCCGGTCCCGCGCCGCATTCTCGATCGGCTCGGCCTTAAGGCCACGCTTGTCGATCGAGCGATTCTCAACGTCCCACCTGCAGCGGTCTATAGGCTCACGCGCAGGACGGCGCGGCCGGTCCGATTAGCGGAGCGCCAAGACGAACGAGTAAAGCTCGACAACCGAGACTGGGAGACTTTCGATGGACGACGTGCAGGAATTGAACGCATCGAATTGGCTGGCGGAACGCATGCCGCTCACGAGCGATGTGCCGCTGATGAACCTGCGAGATGTCCTCCCCAAACTCGCGGAGTGGGGCAAGGAGTATCCCATATTCCTCACCTTGCAGACGCGCACCGGCGCACTCCCGACGGCACTGCGCGAATTCGGCGCCATGTGTTTGAGAGCTGAGAATTACGTCCTGGCTGTCGAGGTGTTTCTGGTCGCCGTCTCCATGCGGCCGGACAACTGCTGGCTATGGCACAACCTGTCCACTGCCTATCAGGGAGTATCGGAGGAAGACCGTGCGCTGCAGTGTGCACGCCGGGCCCTGGACCTTGATGGATCGCACGCCGAGATATGGACGCAGTTTGGCGGGCTGTTGCGCGACACTGGTCAAGCACAGCAGGCAAAAGTCGCGTTTGAGCTGGCTGCTCGCGCCAGCCTTTAGAGCGCGCAACTCATTCAACGGACAAGTGAGACGTCGGACTAGCATCGGCAAAGCAAGGGAATCAACCAATGATCTGGAAAACTTACGCTGCAGCCGCGGTCGTGACCGCGCTCATCATTGCGTCTCCTGCGGGGGCGGCACGGGCGGCGCAACCTGACGACATCATCGGAACGTGGCAGTCCGAGACGATCAAGCTGGAATTCTTCAAGGCAGGCCCGGAATACAATGCACGCATTCTGTGGGGTAACCGGATCGTCGAGAGCGATGGCACGACCTTCAAGAAGGATACGCTCAACCCGGATCCGGCGCTTCGGTCGCGATCGCTGCAGGGCATTACGATGGTCACCGGTCTCGTCTACCAGAACGGCGAGTGGACCGGCGGGACCCTTTATGATGGATCGTCCGGGCGTCTGATCAGCGGCAAGGCGGAGATTGTCGACGGCAAGCTCCATCTTCGCGGCTACATGGGTATACCGGCCGTGGGACAGACCATGGTTCTGCAGCGGGCGGCGACACCCGCACCTCCTCCCGGAAAGTCGCCGATGCCGAAGCGTTGATCGAATAAGGGAGCGACTGATGCCCTGGACGGACCGTGGAGAGGAAATTTCACCGGCAGCAATTCAGCTGCTCGGGCGCGCCCTGAGCGGCGTCCCGATCGATGTTCTCAGACGATTCGTTGCCCTGATGGAAGCCGTTGAGTTGGCGCCGTCATCCAGCGCACGGCTCCGCCGCGACATTGACCGAAGCGGACGTCGACGGGCCCGCGAACATTGGGGCGGACCTTCATCGTCTCGGGCTGGCCGGCCTGGAATGATGCCACCGAAGCCCTAGCAACGTTGAGAGAAACTCCCATCCAAAAGTTGGCTGATCGAGAAACCTCTCGCTTTGCCTCCGCAAATTGCGCCGGCAAAGAAAGCGCCGGCGAACAGTTTCAGCGCCTGATGGCGGGCAGTGGCATCGTTTGCAGCATGACCCGATCCGGCAACGTCTGGAACAACGCGGCGATGGAGAGCTTCGCTTGGACACGTCTACGTCAGACCGTTCGATCCGACAGATCTCTGCTTGACGCATGGCGTTTACTACAGCGAAGCGAACAACTGCTGCGGTTAGATTCTGCATATTCGATCAGCCGATCGAGTTCGTCCTGGTAGGGCGTCGATTTCGTTCGTTTGACTTTCCGATCAAATCCAGGTGCTTGAGGGCAGCTCTGGCGAATTGGTGTGAGCTACGTGTGCACCGGGAGATCGAATGCGATACAAGCGTGTGCATTTTTGGCTAGTTGGAGTGCACACAGAGCGCACACATTCCTGTTCTAGTCCATTAAAGGATAGAGTAACCAATTGAAGTATCAAGACTATCGCTTTTCCGTGGCGCCCATGATGGACTGGACCGACCGGCATTGCCGGGTGTTCCACCGCCACCTGACGCGGCGAGGGCTCCTCTATACGGAAATGCTGACGACGGGCGCCGTCATTCATGGCGATCGGGAGCGGCTGCTTGGGTTCGACGCGCGCGAGCATCCTGTGGCGCTTCAGCTCGGCGGATCCGTTCCGCAGGAGTTGGCGCAGGCCGCGCGGATTGGCGAGGCGTTCGGCTATGACGAAATCAATCTCAATGTCGGCTGCCCGTCCGATCGGGTGAAGGATGGTCGCTTCGGCGCCTGCCTGATGGCCGAGCCGGAACTGGTGGCGAGGTGCGTTGAAGCCATGAAGCGCGCGGTCGCGGTTCCCGTCACGGTGAAGTGCCGGATCGGCATCGACGACCAGGACCCGGAAGTCGCGCTCGATGCGCTCGCTCGCGCGGTCGTGGCATCAGGCAGCGATGCCCTGATCGTGCATGCCCGAAAGGCCTGGCTCAACGGGTTGTCTCCGAAAGAGAACCGCGACATCCCGCCGCTCGACTATGACCGCGTCTATCGCCTCAAGCGCGCGATTCCCGACGTGCCGATCATCATCAACGGCGGCATCCCTGGAATCAAGGAGGCGAAGGCGCATCTCGAGCATGTCGACGGCGTGATGCTCGGCCGTGCCGCGTATCAGGAGCCGTGGCGGCTGCTCTGCGTCGATTCCGACATCTTCGGCGAGCCGGCGCCGCACGCGACCATGCAACACGCGCTCGAGGCCATGATGCCCTATATCGAGCAGCAACTTGCACGCGGCACGCGGCTGCATTCGATCACGAGGCACTTCGTCGGTGCATTCCACGCGGTGCCGGGCGCGCGTGCATTCCGCCGTCATCTTGCCGAGCAAGGGGTCAGGCCGGGGGCCGGTCTCGACGTGCTGCGCGACGCGATCGCGCGTGTCGGTGCGCGTACGCCGGCCGAGGCGGCGTAGCTTCGTCTACTCGATCGTGGTGCGCGAACGGCGGTGGCTGCTCTGAAGCACCGGATATCCGGTCAGCATCAGCGTGTCCGCGCGCACGCCCCAGCTTTCCAGACGGTCGAGGAAGCTCATGCCGAGCAGGTTGGTCTTCATCTGACCGCGTTGCACGACGAGGGCCGGCACCGACTTCTCGACAAGGTGCCCGACGGCGAGACGATCGAGCGTGAGCCGTGCCGCCTTTGTGCGGCCGCCCGCGGTCTCCAGGTCGACATCGTATTCAAGCATCTCGAGCGGGAGCCCGATCGCTTTCGCGGTTTCCCATGTCAGCACCACGGAGGTCGCGCCTGTGTCGATCACCATCGGTGCGGTGACGCCGTTGATCTTCGCGCGCAGCGTGAATTCGCCGCCTTGGCCGCGCGGGATCTGGACGGCCGGCGCCGGGGAGGCGGCCCGGGCGCGGAAAATGTGCGACACCTTGTGGCTGGCACGCGCGATTTGCTCGGGATCGCCATAGGCGACCACGGCCCCTGCCGTACCGGCGAGCATGACCACGACGAGCAGGAAGCGGATCATCGCACGCCTCCGAAGGCACGCAGGCGGATCAGAGGCGTTTCGGCGATGGCGCAACCGGCGTAAGTCCGGCCTCCGCCATGCGCGCTGGCAAGTGGGCCATCACCGCAAGCCGGTCCGCGCTTTCCATGGCGTGCCAGCGGGCGATCTCGGGCAAGGTCCGGCCGCAGCCGAAGCACAGCTTGGTTTTGGGATCGATCATGCAGACAGCGACGCACGGCGTTTCTTTGCTCATTCGGACATTGTGGGGGATCGTCGGACATCTCTGCAAGCATCTCGTTAGGAGCCCGTGCCGGCGCTCATGATCGGCTTGTGGCGGGGCCGGCGTTTCTCGTCCGGTACGACGGAACTCTCCGGCTGAAGCGGCGGAGAATCGTCTGACAGCGGGCCGAGCGCGCTCATCACCCGCTCCGGCGGGAATGTGACGATCACCTCGGTGCCGATGCGCAGCTTCGATTTCAGCGTGAACGTGCCGCCATGCAGGTCGATCAGATTCTTGGCGATCGGCAGGCCGAGGCCGGCGCCTTGCTCGGCCGACTTGATCGAATTGGAGCCCTGGCCGAACGAAGCGAGCACGACCGGGATTTCGTCCTCCGGGATGCCGGAACCCGTATCCTTCACCGAGAGATATTGCCCGCCCGAGGCGGTCCAGCCGGCCTTGAGCCAGATTTCGCCGCCCTGCGGCGTGAACTTGATCGAGTTGGAGAGCAGGTTGAGCACGACCTGGCGTATCGCGCGCTCATCGGCCCAGAGCCGGGGCATGGCCTGCTCGAACACTTCGTGGATGGTGATGCCGCGGCTCGAGGCACGCAGCTTCATCAAGTGATGGCAATCGGCGACGATGCCGACCAGCGACACCGCTTCCTCATTGAGCTCGTAGCGGCCGGCCTCGATCCGCGACAGATCGAGGATCTCGTTGATGAGGTTGAGCAGGTGCACGCCGGAATTGTGGATGTCGGCGGAATATTCCTTGTAGACCGGTACCGCGTGCGCGCCGAAGATCTCGCTCTTCATGACCTCGGAGAAGCCGAGGATGGCGTTCAGCGGTGTGCGAAGCTCGTGGCTCATCTGTGCGAGGAAGCGGGACTTGGCGACGTTGGCGGCTTCGGCACGATGGCGCGCTTCGTCCGAGATCGCCTTGGCCTGTTCCAGCTCGCCGATCAGTGCATCCTTCTCGGCCCGTGCTTCCAGCGTGGCGAACGTCGAGGAGTGCAGGCGGTGCGCCAGCAGCACGAAATAGCCTTCGGCGGCGAGTGCGAGCGCGGCCAGGATGTAATTGTCCAGCGAGCCGGTCATCGCAAAGTTCAGCGCCATGGCGACCGCGACCGGGGCGGTGGCGGCAAGGGCTGCGATCGGAAGATTGGCGGCGAGCATGCTCGATACTGCGATCACCAGCAGCATCAGGAACATCATCAGCGTTTCCGTGACCAGGTCGAGCACGGGATGGATCAGGATCGCCATCCAGCACAGGCCATAGAGCAGGTCGAGCACGACGAAACGGGTCCGCCACGCGCGCATTGCTGCGGGCGAGGCGGGCTCGCTCAGGAATCGCCGGCAACTGCGGATCATCGCCGCGTGGATGCAGAGCATGCCGACGGTCCAGGCCGCGGCCGGGATCGGCTGCATCCACAGGCCGAACAGCAACCCGGTGGCGACCACGAGCAGCATCACGACATAGGATGCGGACAGCCGCGTCTGGGCGTATTGCCGCAGCATCTCCGCGTCGAAAGCCGGGCGGGTTCCACTGGTCGACGTTAACTTGTCGCGCGCCTCGCGCACCCGCTGCGCCGCAGCCCTCCGGCTGCTCGCCGCTGGAGCGCTCACCGGCTCGACCGGAAGCTGCACAACCTCAGGCTTTTCAGCGGGGTTACTCATCAAGCAACACGATTCCTGCCCACGCCGGACGCGGGCCTTCTGCATTCTCTATCTCTGGCAAGAAATCGTTAAGAGCTGACTTAAGGAGCTAAAGAATTACGTTAACCCCGCGTTAATTCCCACCTGGTCCCGGCCTCGGTTCCGGGAGCGGCTAGGCCGCTCTTCACCTGAAGAAAACGAGTGTGACCAATGCGAACACAGGCAGCAGCAGGACGGAGGTCCAGGCCATGTATGCGAAGAAGCCGGGCATTGCGACGCCGTTCCCCCGCGCGATCGCGTACACCATGAAGTTGGGCGCGTTGCCGATGTAGGAATTCGCGCCCATGAACACGGCGCCTGCAGAAATCGCGGCAAGGGTGAGGGCGCCGTTCGTCATCAGATGCTTGGCATCGCCTCCGGCGAGCTCAAAGAAGACCAGATAGGTCGGCGCATTGTCGAGAAATGACGAGAGCACGCCGGTCAACCAGAAATAGGCGGCATTGTTCGGCGTTCCGTCGGCGTTGGTCACCATGTTCACGACGGAGGCGAACGCGCCGGATTTGCCGGCGTTGAGAATCGCGAGCACGGGGATGATGGTGATGAAGATGCCGGCGAACAGCTTTGCCACTTCGATCATCGGGCCCCAAGAGAAGCCGTTGGCGTCGTGGTCCGCCGTCGGCGTGACGGCGAGAGAGGCGAACACGACGCCGACCATGACGGCATCGCGCAGAAGATTTTGAAGCTGGAGATGCGTGCCGAGAACCTCAAAGCCGCCGAGGTCGAGCTTGGCACTCAAGAGGATCGCAGCGATGATGACTCCCATCAAAGCGAAGTTCAGGCCCCCGCTGATCCGCAAGGGGTTGTCCGGCGTCGGGTCCGGTTTGACACGGCCTTCCTTGCGATAAAGATAACTATCGACGCAAAAGAACAGGACGAGCAGGATACAGGCGGCGAACGTTGTGTGGGGGAGCAGGTGCGTCGTGGTCCAGAAGAAGTCGACGCCACGCAAGAATCCAAGAAACAGCGGCGGATCACCCAAGGGCGAAAGCGAGCCGCCGATGTTGGATACCAGAAAGATGAAGAAGATGACCACGTGCGCATTGTGCCGCCGGTCGTCGTTGGCGCGGATCACCGGCCGGATCATGACCATCGACGCGCCGGTCGTGCCGATGACGCTCGCGATTAGGGTGCCCAGCGCGAGCAGCAGCGTATTCAGGACCGGCGAGCCGTGCAGATTGCCGCGCACCACGATTCCACCGGCCACCGTGAACAACGCAAGGAGCAGCAGAATGAAGGGGATGTATTCGAGCAGCGCGGTATGAACGAGCGACTGGATGGTCGACAGCGGCCCGTGCCAGATTGCAAGCGGCAGCACGATCAAGGCAGCCCAGATGACGGCAATCTTGCCCTGATGGTGCTCCCAGAAGTGAGGCGCCGCGAGCGGGAATATTGCGATCGACAGCAGCATCCCCGCGAATGGAAGCGACCATTGCGGGCCGATGCTGGCGCCATCGAGCGATGCGGCGAGCGCCGGCGAAGGTGCGGCCAGCGCGATCACGAGCGCAACCGCGAGCAGGCGCGCAACAACAACGATGGCGGCGATCACGTTAGGCAAGGCTTCCCCCCGGAAGTCGATGATGTTTCGGCTGGGGCTTCACAGAACTGCGCCGCGGCGGATGCGCGACGTTGTTCAGCGTCGGCGACCCCTGGATCGGACCGCAACAGACGTCAGCGCTGCAGGCGCGCGAGCAGGCTCGACGTATCCCAGCGCTTGCCGCCCATCTTCTCGACCTCCGAGTAGAACTGGTCGACCAGCGCGGTCACCGGCAGGTTGGCGCCGTTGCGACGGGCTTCGGCGAGCGCGATCGAGAGGTCCTTGCGCATCCATTCGACCGCGAAGCCGAAATCGTACTTGCCCTCGTTCATGGTCTTGTAGCGGTTCTCCATCTGCCAGGACTGCGCGGCTCCCTTCGAGATGGTCTCGATCACCGCGGCGACGTCGAGGCCGCTCTTCTTGGCGAAGTGGATCCCTTCGGAGAGGCCCTGCACCAGACCGGCGATGCAGATCTGGTTGACCATCTTCGTCAGTTGGCCGCTTCCGGCGGGCCCAAGCAGTTTGCACATGCGCGCATAGGCGCCCGTGATGATCGGCTCGGCGCCGGCATAGGCATCCTGGGCGCCGCCGCACATCACCGTCAGCACGCCGTTCTCGGCGCCGGCCTGGCCGCCGGAGACCGGCGCGTCGACGAATTTGAAGCCGGCCTTGGTCGCGGCTGTGTCCAGCTCACGGGCAACCTCGGCCGAGGCGGTGGTGTGATCGACGAAGGTCGCACCCATCTTCATGCCGGCGAATGCGCCGTCGTTGCCGATCGTGACCGCGCGCAGGTCATTGTCGTTGCCGACGCAGCACATCACGAAATCCTGACCCTCCGCAGCCGCCTTCGGCGTCGGCGCGGTCTTGCCGCCGAACTTGTCCGCCCATTCCTTCGCCTTGGCCGCGGTGCGGTTGTAGACGGTGACCTCATGGCCCCCTTTTTTCACGAGGTGTCCGGCCATGGGGAAGCCCATCACGCCGAGGCCGAGGAAAGCGACTTTAGCCATTGTGATACCTTGTCCGTAGCTTGGGTTTTACGGTTCTTGCCAGGCGAGGGGCGCCCGGTTCCGCGGGTCAGGGCGGATCGGACGCGCACCATAAACGCTTGCGGCCGGAGGGCAACGGCTTCGTTTGCCGGCCCCCTGTGCTAGGATGGGCCGACCTCAAGGACTTCAAAACAAGGGAGCGAGAGCATGGGCGGCGTGAGCGTGGGCGTCCTCGATCATTTCAACATCCGGACCCGCAAGCTGACCGAGACGGTTCGCTTCTACGAGGACGTCTTGGGGCTGGAGAAGGGCGCACGGCCGAATTTCGCCTTCCCGGGGGCCTGGATGTACAGCGAGGGTAAGCCCGTGGTGCACCTCGTTGATATCTCTGCGACCGCCGAGCCACAAAAGCCGGATTCCGGCGTTGTCCACCATGTCGCCTTCGTCAGCCGCGGCTTTGACGGCATGAAGCAGCGGCTGGCCTCCAAGGGGATGGCGTTCGATGCCCGCCAGGTGCCCGGCGGCGACCTCTGGCAGATCTTTGTCCACGACCCCAACGGGGTCATGATCGAGCTCAATTACGAGGCCGCCCGGGAGCAGGGGGCGGCGCCTGGCGAACGGGCTGACGATGTCGGCAGGCAGTAGCCTTTTGGTCGTTTCCGCTCTAATGGGGCATCCTCAACTCCAGGAGATGCGCTTTGAGCGTGACGCAGCAACAGGTCCTCGACAGCCTCGATAGGGTCAAGTCGCCCCGAGGGGTGTCGCTTGCCCATGCCAATGTGCTGAGCGCGATCAGCGCCTCGGACGGCAAGGTGTTCTTCTCGATCAATGTCGATGCCGCCGAGGCGAGGGCCTGGGAATCCGTCCGGGCCGAGGCGGAGGCCGCCGTGCGCGCCATCCCCGGCGTCACCACCGTCATGGTGGCGCTGACCGCCGAGCGCAAGCCGGGCTCCGTGCCGCCGCCACCCCCGCAGCCGGGCCGCGGTGCGCCCGGCGTGCAGCCGGCCCATGCCCACAAGCCGCCGCAGGGCGGCGGGTCGCCGATGGCGCGGCAATCGGAGATTCCCGGCGTTGCCGCCGTGATCGCGGTCGCCTCCGGCAAGGGCGGCGTCGGCAAGTCGACCACCGCGCTCAATCTGGCGCTCGGCCTGCGCGACCTCGGCCTCAAGGTCGGGCTGCTCGACGCCGACATCTACGGCCCCTCGGTGCCGCGCCTGACAGGGCTGCGCGACAAGCCCGAGCTGAACGGCGAGCGCAAGATGATTCCGCTCCGGCGTTTCGGCCTCGCCATCATGTCGATCGGCTTCCTGGTCGAGGAGGAGACCGCGATGATCTGGCGCGGCCCGATGGTGATGTCGGCCGTGACGCAGATGCTGCGCGACGTCGAATGGGGCAAGCTCGACGTGCTGGTGGTCGACATGCCGCCGGGCACCGGCGATGCCCAGCTCACGCTGGCGCAGAACGTGCCGCTCAAGGGCGCCGTGATCGTCTCGACCCCGCAGGACCTGTCCCTGATCGACGCGCGGCGGGGGCTTGCCATGTTCAGGAAGGTGAACGTCCCCGTGCTCGGCATCGTCGAGAACATGAGCTACTTCCAGTGCCCGCATTGCGGGACCAAGTCGGACATTTTCGGCCATGGCGGCGCCCGGCACGAGGCCGAGACGCTCGCCGTGCCGTTCCTGGGCGAGATCCCCCTGCACATGGCGATTCGCGCCACCTCGGACGCCGGCAATCCCGTCGTCGACAGCGAGCCGGACGGCCCTCATGCGGCGATCTACCGCGCCATTGCCGGCCAGGTCCGGGACCAGCTCAAGGGCGTGATCGCCGCCGCCTGAACGTGGCCGCCGTGGCCCGGGACATGCGACTTTCGTAGAGCCCGGCCCTGCCAATGTCGCGTTCCGCAAGTCGGGCTTCCGTGTTAAACGCCCCCCGCAGTCAAGCCCCTTCGGTTCGACGCGGTCCTGACGCGTCGCCGGAACGAGCGGCGGCAAGAAGAGAAGTCAAGGGGAAACGCCCCAGCAAGGAGAGACCTGAAGATGAAGCGTCGTGATTTTCTCAAAGTATCGGCAGCAGGCGCGGCGGCGACCGCGGTGGCCTCGCCGGCCATCGCGCAATCCTCGCCCGAGGTGAAGTGGCGCCTGACTTCGAGCTTCCCGAAGTCGCTGGATACCATCTATGGCGGCGCCGAGCAGGTGGCGAAGTACGTCGCCGAGATGACCGACAACAAGTTCCAGATCCAGGTGTTTGCCGCCGGCGAAATCGTTCCCGGTCTCCAGGCCCTCGATGCGACCACGAACGGCACCGTCGATATGTGCCACACCGTGTCCTACTATTACGTCGGCAAGGACCCGACGTTTGCAATCTTCGCCTCGGTGCCGTTCGGCCTCAATGCGC
Organism: Bradyrhizobium sp.; assembly: GCA_035575945.1. GTDB lineage: Bacteria > Pseudomonadota > Alphaproteobacteria > Rhizobiales > Xanthobacteraceae > Bradyrhizobium. Next base: position 393,923 of record DATLXF010000035.1, read on the forward strand.
GCCAGCAGAATTCGTGGCTCTACCAAGGCGGCGGCAACGAGCTCGCCAACGAGTTCTTCAAGAAGTCGAACGTGATCGGCTTCCCCTGCGGCAACACCGGCACCCAGATGGGCGGCTGGTTCCGCAAGGAGATCAAGACCGTTGCCGACCTGTCCGGCCTCAAGATGCGCATCGGCGGCATCGCCGGCCAGGTGCTGCAGAAGGTCGGCGTGGTGCCGCAGCAGCTCGCCGGCGGCGACATCTATCCGGCGCTGGAGAAGGGCACCATCGACGCCGCCGAATGGGTCGGCCCCTATGATGACGAGAAGCTCGGCTTCGCCAAGGTCGCCAAGTACTACTACTATCCGGGCTTCTGGGAGGGCGGTCCGACCGTCCACGCCTTCGCCAACCTGGAGAAGTTCAACGCGCTGCCGAAGAGCTACCAGGCGATACTCACCAACGCGACCGCCCATGCCAACACCTGGATGGCAGCGCGTTACGACATGCAGAACCCGGCGGCGCTGAAGCGGCTGGTTGCTGGCGGCACTCAGCTCCGTCCCTTCACCAACGAAGTGCTGGAAGCCTGCCTCAAGTCGACCAACGAGCTGTGGGCCGAGATCTCGGCGAAGAACGCCGACTTCAAGAAGTCGATCGACGCCATGCAGGCCTACCGCTCCGACGAATATCTGTGGTGGCAGGTCGCCGAATATACCTACGACACCTTCATGATCCGCTCGCGCACCCGCGGCTGATCTGCGGCTCGAGTTCAAGACCGGTAGCCCGGCCTCCCCAGGAGGCCGGGCTTTTTCTTTGCCGCGATGCGATCGGGGTGGCATTCCGCCCGGCGATGTTCCATGCTCGCGCCCAAGCCTCGGCAAGAAGGCTCACAATCACCATCCATCAGGGCAGGAAATCATGAAGAGAAGAGACTTCATCAAGGTCACGGGACTTGCCGCGGCCGGTGCCGCCACGCTCGCGGCTCCCGCGATCGCGCAGTCGATGCCGGACATCAAATGGCGCATGCCGACGAGCTGGCCGAAATCGCTCGACACGCTGTTCGGCGGCGCCGACGTCATGTGCAAGATGGTCGCGGAAGCGACCGACAACAAATTCCAGATCCAGATCTTCGCCGCCGGCGAGATCGTGCCGGGCTTGCAGGTGCTCGACGCCGTGCAGAACGGCACCTGCGAGATCGGCCACACCGCCTCCTATTATTATTTCGGCAAGGACCCGACCTTCACCTTCGGCTCGGCCGTGCCGTTCGGTCCCAACATGCGCATCAACCAGGCCTGGTACATGCAGGGCGGCGGTCGCGACGTGCTCAACGAGTTCTACAAGAGCTACAACGTCGTCTCGCTGCTCGCGGGCAATACCGGCTGCCAGATGGGCGGCTGGTTCAGGAAAGAGGTCAACACGCCCGACGATCTCAAGGGCCTGAAGATCCGCATCGGCGGCTTCGCCGGCCGCGTGCTTCAGAAGCTCGGCGCGGTGCCGCAGCAGCTCGCCGGCGGCGACATCTATCCGGCGCTGGAGAAGGGCACCATCGACGCTGCCGAATGGGTCGGGCCCTATGACGACGAGAAGCTCGGCTTCTACAAGATCGCGCCGCATTACTACTATCCAGGCTGGTGGGAAGGCGGGCCGATGCTGATGGCCTTCGTCAACCTCGACAAGTGGAACGCGCTGCCGAAATATTACCAGAGCGTGCTGGAGCAGGCCGGCCACTACGCCAACAACTACATGATGGCGCGCTATGACGCCGCCAATCCGCTGGCGCTGAAGAAGCTGATTGCAGGCGGCGCCAAGCTGCACGCCTTCTCGCCCCCGATCATGGACGCCTGCTACAAGGCGGCCAAGGAGCTGCATGCCGAAGTTGCGGCGACCAATCCCAACTTCAAGAAGGTCCACGACTCCCTCGCCAAGTTCACCAGCGACGGCTACTCCTGGTTCCAGGTGGCCGAGGTCGGCTACGACATCTTCATGGCGCGGCGCTCGCAGAGCTGATCGCGTCACGATCAGATGCAGCGCGCCCCGGAGCGAAGGCTCCGGGGCGTTGTCGTTGGGGCATGTCGAAGGGCATCAAGCAAAAATTTGAAAACAACCCCATGCACAGTAGACGGGAGCAGCGATATCAAGGACTTGGCTGCGCGAATACGAATGACTGCGGATTCCGCGAATTTTTTCTGTCGCGTCGGGCAAAACAGTGGTAGACCTGTATCATCGCCTTATCCGAAATAGCGCTCCAGGCCTCACGCCTCCGATGGGCGAGCGTCCTCCCGGCGATCAGCAGGGCAATCGCATATGGGAGTGATCTCGCCTGTGGCCATCCTTCGAGACGCCCGCCGCTGGCGGGCCCTCAGGATGAGGACCGCATGCGCTTCGCTGGTTTCAACGGGCGCCGGTGTCGCTTAGCCTCACCCTGAGGGACCGCCACCGGGTCCGCGCAAAGCGCGGCCCGATACAGGCTCCGCGGTCGTCTCGAAGGGCGAGGGACGCGCTCAGGTCTTTCAGAAACCCATATGCGATTGCCCGGCGGCGATCAGATGCGGTGGTGGCCGGCGGCTTGGCCTCCATCAACATGGAGGATCTCGCCGGTGACAAAGTTTGCTCCGTCGAGATAGAGCACCGCATCGCCGATGTCGGGGATCTCTCCCATGCGGCCCACAGGATGGAGCCCGGCCAGTGCTTGATGCGCCTCAGGCGGATGCATCGGCGTCTTGATGATGCCCGGTGAGACAGCGTTGACGCGAACATTGGTGCTCGCGTACTCGATCGCGAGGGCCCGCGTGGCCGCGTTCAAGCCTCCTTTCGTGAGGGACGCCAGCGCAGCCGGAACGCTGTTCATCGGCTGATCGACGAGGCTGGTCGTGATCGTGATGACGTGGCCGCGCCGCTGCTTGCTCATGACGTCGAGCGCCCGCTGGGTCATGTGAAAGAAGCCGGACACGTTCGTCGCCACGTAGGCCTCATAGTCGGCTTGCGTGTAGGCAGTGAACGGCTTTGCCATGAACATACCGGCATTGTTGACGAGCGTATCGACACGGCCGAACCGCTCCAGTGCCGCACTGAACACGCGCTGCGCCGTTCGGGGATCACGGACGTCGCCAGGCACCGTCAGGATTTCGGCATCATCGCTTGGCTTGATCGACCGCGAGGTCCCGACGACCCCGTAATCTCGCCGCCGGAAGGCCTCGACGATCCCGGCACCGATTCCCTGAGAGGCCCCCGTCCTGACCGCTACTTTCCGCTCTGTGTTCATGACCTGCCTCTCAAGCTGCGCCGCTTGCCGCAAGCGGATCGTAGTTGCCCTGCCGGAACATCATGTGCAGCTGGCGCCGCCTGACGCCCATATTGCCACCGTCGAAGATGGGCAGCGCCAACGCATCGTTCAGGAGGCGGGCAAATGGTGCTTCATGATCGTAGCTGTCGACGCCCACGGCGCGCATGAGGTCGGTGATGACGCGCACCGCGGCCTCCGATCCATAAATCTTCGCCTCGATCGCGAGCTCATCCGCGCCCGGCGACTGGGTGTCGACGGCATGACAGGCGCGCCAACTCAGATAGCGTGCCGCCTCGATCGTGGTCTTGGCGTCGGCCAGCGCGTATCCGACCGCCTGATGTTCGATGATCGGGTGAACCCCGCCGCGCTTTTCGGTCTGTGCAAAATGAAGCGCGAATTCGAAAGCCGCGCGCATCAGGGCGACGCCGAAGATGCCGACGAGCGCCGCCGTGCCCGTGAAGGCTGCCGCCGACAGCGCGAGCCCCGCCCCCTCCTGGCCCAGAAGATTGTCGTGCGGCGCCACGACATCCTGCAAGCCGAACTGCGGCACGAGATGCGCGCGATGGCCGATCGTGTCGATCGCGCGTTCGAACGTCAGCCCCTTGGCTGGTCCTTCGACGGCAATGATGGAGATCGCTTCGGTCGGAGGCGCGACGGCATTGGTTCGGCACACGACGCATAGGATGTCCGCGCCGTTGCGATTCCAGCCCGTGGCCGAGGATACCCATTTCTTGCGGCCGTTGATCACCCAGACATCGCCCTCCCGCCTTGCTTTGGTGCGGACACCTTCGCCGGGTGGAGGCGAGCCGGAATTGGCGCTGCCGCCCGGCTCGCTGGAGCAGAAACCGGCGAGCGGCGCGCCGCGCGTCTTCAGGAACGGCACCAGCAGGCGTTGGCATTGATCCGGCGTGCCGCCGAGCAGGATGGGCAGCAGGCCGAGCACGGTGCCGAGCATCGTGAGCGTCACGCTGGCGTTCACGCTATAGAATTCCTCGGCCAGGATCGCCATGTCGATCAGGCCTTCATTCTCGCCGCCGGCCGGGGCAGGGATGCACTTGCGCAGGAAGCCAGCGGCGACCATGGCTTCGTAAGTGGGCTTGGTCGCAAGAAAGCGCTCTTCCGGAGTTGCCAGCAGTTCGGCCCGCCAGACCTCGCTGAGCACCTCTTTGGCGAACTTGCGCGCATTCCTCTGAAGCTCTCGCTGTTGCGTCGTGAGCGTGAAATCGATCGCCATGGCGATGTCCTCTGATGTCAGCCGTCGGGCATGGCTATCCCGGCATCAGACAAAAATCTTGGGCGGCAGCGTCCGATCTCTTGGCGTGGAGTGAACCGGATCAGTCAGCACGAAGAGCCGCACGGCGAAACTCGCGCGGAGCCGATCCGTGACTGCGCTTGAACAGCCGGTTGAAATGGGAGATGTCGCGGAAACCCGAGGCAAAGGCGATTTCGGCAATGGTCCTGTCGGAGGACTTCGGATCAAGCAGCCGGCGCGTGCAGGCTGCGATGCGCCGATCGTTGACGTGTTCGCTGACGGGACGGTCCGTCGTGGCGAACAGGCGGTGGACGTAGCGCTCGGAGCACCGGAACGTCGCAGCAAGCGCCGCTGCGCCGAGTTCGGGATCATCGCTGTGGCGTTCGATATGGTCGATCATCATCGATAGCAGCACGGGGATGTGCACGCGCTCCGCAGACAAATCGGCGAGCATACCAGGCGCATGCGCGATCAGATCGACCACATGGGCACCGATCAGAGACGAGGTCATGGAACGCTGATGGTCTGCCAAGCAGATTTCGGCATAGCCGGCGAGTGTCTTGGAGAGCGCCCGACCGGCGTCGGTCCGTGACAAATTGAGCCGCGGACGATCGAGCAACCCCTTCGGCAGCAGCCGCCGCGGTACGGCGAAGCAGAAGAGCTTGAAGTTATGGGAGTTGGCGATCTCGAACGGCTCCGTCGTATCCGCCACCGCAAGGTCGCCGGGTGCGCAGGCCTGCTCGTGATCGCGCTGCGTCGTAAGCCCAAATCCTTCGAGCTGGAGATTGACGAAGCACAGATCCTCGGTGCTGCCGGCAATGTGAGACGCGAGACGGAGCACCGTGTGACGCGTCGCCGACACCAGCGATACCCGGATCGGAGCAGCGTCGGCCCTGGAAATTGTGCCTTCAAACGGCTGATCGGCAGTCCGGCGCGGCTCAAGACGGACAAAGGCCGCGGCAAGGTCATCTGCCCAGCTTCCAAACGGTTGATCCGCACGTTGCGGCCTGCTGGACCATTCCATGAGCACCCCGAACTGGCTGCGTCTGCAAGAGGGCACCGGCAGAGAATGATATCGCTGGCCTTATGTGGGGTCAAATTCAGTTGACGGCGTCCGTGTTTCAGACAGCCGGGCGACCGGCGCCGGATCGAGCCGCCGCTACGACCGTCGCCGAGCGCGACGCAGAGGAATTAGGCGCCTGTCGTTCTTCGGCTCGCCGTGGGCCGGCGCCTGCCTTACGGGAATCTGACAGCGCGGCGCTCGGAGTGGCAACGTTTTTGCTGGCCGGGGCACCCGGAATCCTGGAAAACAGCGCTGGTGCGGCGCGAGCCGTGCAGGACTTTCGGACATCCAGCAGGATTTGATGCGCCTTCTGATCGTCGAGGACAATGTCGAGCTGTCGCGGCTCGTTGCAGGCGGGCTGGCCGCGGCCGGCTATGAGAGCGACATCGTGGGTAGCGCCGCGGACGCGCGCGAGGCCGTGAGCAGCGTCAGCTATGCCGCGATGATCCTCGACCTCGGCCTCCCCGACGGCGACGGCTTGTCGGTGCTGCGCGAGCTGCGGCTCGAGATGGCGCCTCTGCCGGTGCTGGTGCTGACCGCGCGCGGCGGCCTGCAGGACCGCGTCACGGGTCTGCGCAGCGGCGCCGACGACTATCTCGCGAAACCTTTCGCGATGGAGGAGCTGGTGGCGCGGCTCGAAGCGATCCTGCGCCGGCCGGGCCAGTTGCTCGGCCGCTCGCTATGTCTTGCCAATCTCGTTTACGACACCGAGAGCCGTCAGATCTTCGTCGACGACCAGCCGCGGACGATCTCTGCGCGCGAGACCTCGGTGCTGGAGATCCTGTTGCGCCGACAGGGACGGGTGGTGCCGAAGAAGCACGTCGAGGACCACATCTTCGGGCTCGACGGCGAGGTCGCCTCCAACGCGGTCGAGGTCTACGTCTCGCGGCTACGCAAGCAGCTGGCCGAGCACGGCGCCAAGGTGGTGATCCACACCATCCGCGGGGTCGGCTATCTCATGGCCGAGGAAAAATAGCGTGGCTCTCGGCCGCCATGCCGGATCATTCGCCTTCGAGTCGCTGATCTGGCGAATCGTATTCCTGCACATCGTGGCCGTCGCGATGGTCGCGATCGTCCTGCCCCTGGTGCTGTTCTGGCTGCTCAATTCCGAGATCGAGCAGTTGCACCGCGACGGCATGCGCGCCCAGGCCGAGGTGCTGGCCGAGCGCATCGTCGCCCAGCCGGACGGCTCGCTGACATTCAACCTGCCGGACAGCCTCAAGGGGCTCTATTCGGAGGCTTACGGCCGCTATCAATACGACATTCGCGATGACGACGGCCGCTTGCTGTTTTCCTCGCACCGGCGGCCCGGCGCCCAGGCACGCCGACCGTCCGACACCATCTCCGGCGCCGGCGTCACACGGGATGTTGCCGGCAAGACGGTGCGCATCCAGGTTGCCGAAGACCTCTCGCATCGCGACGTCATCATCGACGACATCGTCTCGAACTTCTTCCGGCGGGTGGGGTGGATCACCATTCCGATCCTCCTGGTCCTGCTGGCCACCGACATCATCATCTTCCGCCGCGCCATTGCGCCGCTGTGGAAGGCCTCGCAGGAGGCCAGCAATATCGGCCCGGCGCGCACCGACATCCGTCTGCCGACGGCCCAGATCCCGCGCGAGATCGTGCCGCTGGTCACCGCCGTGAATCAGGCGCTGGACCGCCTCGAGGGCGGCTTTCGCGTGCAGCGGCAGTTCACCGCGGACGCCGCGCACCAGCTTCGCACGCCCCTCACGATCCTGCGCACCCGGATCGAGACGCTGGGCGACGGCGCGGCGCGTCAGGCGCTGCTGGCCGACATCGAAGCCATGAGCCGCATCGTGGCGCAGTTGCTGGAGATCGCCGAGCTCGACACGCTGGTGCTCGATCCCGGCGAGACTGCGGATCTGCGTGCCGTTTGCACCGAGGTGGTCGGTGCGATCGCGCCGCTTGCGATCGCCCAGCGCAAGGAGATCGCATTGAAGGGGACCGATGCGCCGGTCCTGATCCACGGCAATTCGGAGATGCTCCAGCGCGCGATCTTCAACCTGGCCGAAAACGCCATCAAGTTCACGGCCAGCAACACGTCCGTGGATGTGGAGGTCTACGCTGACGGTTCGGTGCGCGTGCGTGACCACGGCCCGGGCATCGCGGAGGCCGAGCGCGAGCTGATCTTCCAGCGCTTCTGGCGCCGTGACCGCCGGCGCAGCGACGGCGCGGGGCTCGGGCTGTCGATCGTGCGCGCGGTGGCGGACGATCACGCTGCGACGGTGGCGGTGACAAATCTCCCAGACGGCGGCGCGGAGTTCACGCTGCGGTTCAGGTTGGCGGAGAAGGCGGCGACTTTACCCCCTCCCGTTGCGGGAGAGGGTGGCTCGCCGCGATAGCGGCGAGACGGGTGAGGGTTTCTCTCCGTGAGGCCGCTTTCGTTTGACCATGCTCATCCGGCGCCATAGCCGAAGCTTTGCTTCGGCGTTCTTAGGAACCGCTGCCGAAGGCAGCCTATGCCACCTTCTCCCGCATCCGCCTTCGCCAAGGCTTCGGCGGACATGAGGGGAGAAGGGAAGAACGTCGGCAAAGTCACCGCCTACTTTTGCGGTGGGCCGAGATCCAGCGGCGGCAAGTCGATCTGCGGCACCTCGATCTTGATCGTAGAGGGATCGATGTTGGTCTGGACGCCCTTGTAGTGCATCACCATCGCGGGGAACGCGATCACCAGGCCGACCATGATGATCTGGATGACGACGAACGGCACCGCGCCCCAATAGATCTGGCCGGTGGTGACGGGGTCCATCCGCTTGCCGGTGACGCGGTCGGTATAGCGCTCCTTCGGCGCGACCGAGCGGAGATAGAACAGCGCGAAGCCGAACGGCGGATGCATGAACGAGGTCTGCATGTTGACGCCGAGTATGACGCCGAACCAGATCAGGTCGATGCCGAGCTTCTCGGCGGCCGGTCCCAGCAGCGGGATCACGATGAAGGCCAGCTCGAAGAAGTCGAGGAAGAAGGCCAGAATGAACACGAGCACGTTGACGAAGATCAGGAAGCCGACCTGGCCGCCGGGCAGGGAGGTGAGCAGGTGCTCGACCCAGACGTGGCCGTTGACGCCGTAGAAGGTGAGCGAAAAGATCCGGGCCCCGACCAGGATGAACACGACGAAAGCCGACAGCTTGGCGGTCGATTCCGTGGCCTGCCGGATCAGGTCCCAGCTCAGCCTGCGCTTCACGGCACCCAGGATGAGGGCGCCAGCGGCACCCATGGCACCGCCTTCGGTCGGGGTCGCGATGCCGATGAAGATGGTGCCCAGAACCAGGAAGATCAGGAACAGCGGCGGCACCATCACGAAGGTGGTCTGCTGCGCCATTTTCGAGAGGAAACGGAAGCCGGTCAGCTTATCCACGACCCAGTTCAGCACGGCGACGGCGAATGCGAAGATGATGCCGTAGAACATGCTGAGCACCACGTAGTCGGCGCCACGCGTGCCCGAATTGCGCATCATGAACCAGCCGAACACGCAACTGGCGAGGAAAAGCATGCCGAGCGAGACCAGGCCGCGATCGCCATTCTCCTCGCGAAAGCCGATGGCCTCCTTCGGCAGGCCCGGCGTTGCCGCCGGGAAGATCATGCTGACGAGGAAGGCGTAGCCGGCGTAAAGGCCGGCGAGCACGAGGCCCGGGATGAAGGCGCCTTCGTACATGTCGCCGACGGATTTGCCGAGCTGGTCGGCCATCACGATCAGGACCAGCGAGGGCGGAATGATCTGCGCGAGCGTGCCGGAGGCGGCGATCACGCCGGCCGCCACGCGACGGTCATAGCCATAGCGCAGCATGATCGGCAGCGAGATCAGGCCCATCGAAATCACGGATGCCGCGACCACGCCAGTCGTCGCAGCGAGCAGTGCGCCGACGAAGATCACGGCATAGGCGAGGCCGCCGCGGATGGTGCCGAACAGCTGGCCGATGGTGTCGAGCAGGTCCTCGGCCATGCCCGACCGCTCCAGCACCAGTCCCATGAAGGTGAAGAAGGGGATCGCCAGCAGCGTGTCGTTGTTCATCACGCCGTAGACGCGCTCCGGCAGGGCCTGGAGGAAGTCGGGGTGGAACTGGCCTAGCTCGACGCCGATGATGGCGAAGAAGAGGCCGACGGCGCCGAGCGAGAATGCTGCGGGGTAGCCGAGCAGCAGCATGACGACCAGCGACACGAACATGATGGGCGCCATATTGGCGATGATGAATGCGGTCATGGAGTCCCCCTACACCGTCGCCAACGGCTACTTCTTCTCGATCGCTTCGACGAGATGCTCGACTTCCGCCTCGAGCGCCGACACCTGAGATTCGTGCGGGTCCGGTATCAAGCCGCGCATCACGGCAATCCGCTTGATCAGCTCGGAGACGCCTTGCACCAGCAGGAAAGCGAACCCGATCATGATCAGGGCCTTGGCGGGCCATTGCGGCAGACCGCCGGCATTGCCGGATTGCTCGTTGATCTGGAAGGAGCGCAGGAAGAAAGGCACTCCGGTGACGATCATGACGATGCAGATCGGAGCGAGGAAGAACACGTGACCGACGACGTCGATTACGTTGCGCGCTTTCTTCGGGAGCGCGTTGTTCACGATGTCGATGCGGATGTGCTCATTGTCGAGCAGCGTCCAGGGCGCGCAGAGCAGGAAGACGATGCTGAACAGCACCCATTGCAGCTCGAGCCAGGAATTGGACGAGGTGTCGAACGTCTTGCGGATGATCGCGTTGACGGCCGAAATGACGACGGCGAGCAGGATCAGCCACGCAATGCGTTTGCCGGTCCAGCGCGTGAACGCGTCGATCCTGCTGCTCAGCTTAAGGAGCGCTTGCAACGATAGGTCCTCCCCCGATTGTGCCCCGGCCGTCTTGACTGCGCCGAGTTGGCGCGTGGCTTGTCTCGCCGCGCAGGCATGAGGCAGCCGCACCAAACCAGCGGGCGTGCCGCCAGTCAATCGGAAGTTTGTTGATGGTTAAGGGGAATAAGGCCGCAGTTGTACGGAGTTAGCCGCCGGTGACGCTCATGTGCCTGGAGACGCTGGGACGGTCGTGGCGGCGGTCGATGATGAAGTCGTGCCCCTTCGGCTTCAGCCCGATGGCGCGGTCGATCGCATCCGCAAGCAACAGATCGTCGCCGGATGCACGCAGAGGTTTACGCAAATCGGAGGCATCCTCGTGGCCGAGGCAGGTATGCAGCGTGCCGGTGCAGGTGATGCGAACCCGGTTGCAGGATTCACAGAAATTGTGGGTCATCGGTGTGATGAAGCCGAGCTTGCCGCCGGTCTCGGCGACGCTGACATAACGGGCCGGACCGCCGGTGCTCTCGGCCAGATCCGTCAGCGTGAATTGCTGGGCGAGGCGGGCGCGAACCAGGGACAGCGGCAGATATTGGTCGATCCGGCCCGATCCGATCTCACCCATCGGCATCACCTCGATCAGCGTCAGGCCCATGTTCTTGCCGTGGGCCCAACGCATCAGTTCGGGCAGCTCGTCCTCGTTGAGGTTCTTCAGGGCGACGGCGTTGATCTTTACGGCAAGCCCAGCTGTGCGTGCGGCCTCGATGCCTTCCAGCACCTTGTCGATCTCGCCCCAGCGGGTGATCTCGCGAAACTTTCTCGGGTCGAGCGTGTCGAGCGAGACATTGATGCGGCGGATGCCGCAATCGGCGAGCTCCCTGGCGTGCTTGGCAAGCTGGGTGCCGTTGGTGGTGAGCGTCAGCTCGCTCAAGGCGCCGCTCGCAAGATGCCGCGACAGCGAGCGCACCAGACCCATGACGTTGCGACGGACCAGGGGCTCGCCGCCGGTCAGCCGCAGCTTCTTCACGCCCTTGGCGATGAAGGCCGTGCACAACCGGTCCAGCTCCTCCAGCGTCAGCAGATCGGCCTTGGGCAGGAACGTCATGTCTTCCGACATGCAGTAGAAGCAGCGCAGGTCGCATCGGTCGGTGACCGAGACACGCAGGTAGCTGATGGTCCGCCCGAACGGATCGGTCATCGGGGTCGACAATGCGGCGGATCCGTTCATGCAAGAGGCCTTCACGATGGTCGACGGGCGCACCTTGGCTCAAGGGTGCGGTCGAAGCAATCTAAGCATCGGACGCGGCAAGGACAATCGGGGGGCATACGAGGGTCCGGCGCCGGCGTGGCATCGGCGCGGATGAGGCATGGGGGACGTACAGTGTGGCTTGCAGCCGGTTCCGGCAAGCGGCGGCCGTACCCTGCCTCCGGAGCGGCCCCGGCCAGGTGCCGCGCCGCCACATGATCGCGCGAGGGCGCCGCGCGAAGGCGGCTGACCTGTGCATAAGTTGTGGATATCTAGGGATATCTGCAGAAAACTGCAATTTTGTCAGGGGCTTGGTGTGGCCTTTATCGTCATGAGGCTGCTGACCGCCTCCGGCAGGTCGCGCATGTGATGGATCAGGCGATCCGGCTTCAGCTCGGCGATCGGAACGTCGGTGTAGCCGAAGCTCACCCCGATGACGGGCACCCCGGCGCGCCTGGCGACCCCGACGTCGGTTCCGGCGTCGCCGACCATGATGCTGGCCTTCACGTCCCCGCCGGCGCGCGCCACGGTCTCGCGATAGATCGTCGGATCGGGCTTCTGGACGCCAAACGTGTCGGCGCCGCAGATTGCGGCAAAGTGGCGGGTGAGATCGAGCTGGTCCAGGAGTCGCTTCGACAGCCATTCCAGCTTGTTGGTGCAGACCGCGAGGCGATGGCCCTGGGCGGCGAACTGGTCCAGCGCGGTCTCAAGTCCCTCGAAGGGGCGGGATTCGACCGCGATATGGTCGGCGTAATAGGCGATGAAATCCGCGGTCATCCGATCCATGTCGGCCGGCGTAACCGTGCGGCCCTCGGCCTCCAATCCGCGCTCGATCAGCTTGCGGGCGCCGGCGCCGATCATGTTGCGGGCCGAGGCCATCGGCACGGGCGGCAGTCCTTCGCGGTCGAGCACGTAGTTGAGCGCGGTGATCAGGTCGGGCGCCGTATCCACAAGCGTGCCGTCGAGATCGAAGACGAGGGTGTAGAGGGAGGTCATGATCCCAGCGCTATCGGGCCGGCCGGACCGACGCAAGGGCCGGCATCATAAGTTCACGTCATAATGGCGACGCAAGGGCCTGTTCCCGCGGGGAAAACGAGGCTACATAGGCCGCCGCAACGGCTCTGCCGGCGGCAATGTCAATCCCGAGGCGGACAGACGTGAACATGGACGAGTTGAAGCGGCAGGCTGCGGCGCGCGCGCTGGACGAGGTGCGCGACGGCATGCAGCTCGGGCTCGGCACCGGCTCGACCGCGAAGCATTTCGTCGAGTTGCTCGGCGAGCGGGTCGCCGCCGGGCTCAGGGTGATCGGCGTGCCGACCTCCGAGGCGACGCGGGCCGATGCCCTGCGCTGCGGCGTGCCGCTGACGACGCTGGACGACATCGACCATCTCGACATCACCGTGGACGGCGCCGACGAGATCGACCCCGAGCTCAACCTGATCAAGGGCGGCGGCGGCGCTTTGCTGCGCGAGAAGATCGTGGCAGCCGCCTCGGATCGCATGATCGTGATTGCCGACGACAGCAAATGGGTGCCGACGCTCGGCAAGTTTCCGCTGCCGATCGAGGTGATCCCGTTCGGGCTCGGCGCGACGCGCCGCGCGATCGAGAAGGCGTTTGCCGAATGCGGCGTTTCCGGGCAAATGGCGGTCCGCAAGGTCAAAGGCGGCGACGAGGACGGCCACGTTTTCGTCACCGATGGCGGCCACTGGATCGTCGACGCCCAGCTCGGACGCATTGTGGATCCCCCTGGTCTTGCCACGGCGTTGAGCGCCATCCCGGGGGTGGTCGAGCATGGCTTGTTCATCGGCTTGGCCGGCTCCGCCGTTCTGGCGGGCGGCGGCGGAATCCGCGTAATTGAACGGCGCAAGCCGAAAGGAGATCTGGAATGAAGACCATGTTGAAATTCTTGCCGGCCGCGACTCTCGGTCTCGGACTGGCCCTCTCGGCGGCCTCGGCCCTGGCTCAGCAGCCGGCGCCGGCCCCCAAGGCCGCCGCAGCACCGGCTCAGCCGAAGGCCTCGCCGGCGGCGATTGCGGCCGCCAGGGAGATCTTGCAGATCAAGAACGCCACGGCGATGTACACCGGCGCCGTGCCCGGCCTCGTCGAAAAAACCAAGATCGCGCTGATCCAGCAGAACCTGAACTACCAGAAGGACCTCAACGAGGTCGCTCCGATCGTGGCCCAGCAGCTCAGCGGCCGCCAGAACGAGATCGGCGAAGGCATGGCGCAGATCTATGCCAGCGAGTTCACCGAGCAGGAGCTGAAGGACCTCGTCACCTTCTACAGGTCGCCGCTGGGCAAGAAGCTGATCGATGCCGAGCCGCGCGCCATCGGGCTGAGCATGGCCTTCATGAACTCCTGGGCCCAGAACTTCGCCGAGACCGTGATGGGGACGTTCCGCGCCGAGATGCGCAAGCGTGGCAAGGAGATCTGAGCGTACCCATGTGAAGGGTCGGTCTTGAGAGAGGTCGGAGTGGACAATGGCTGAATTCGACGTCGACCTCTTCGTCATCGGTGGCGGCTCGGGCGGCGTGCGTGCCGCCCGCATCGCGGCCGGCTACGGCGCCCGCGTGATGATCGCGGAAGAATACCGCATGGGCGGCACCTGCGTGATCCGCGGCTGCGTACCGAAGAAGCTGTTCGTCATCGGCTCGCATTTCCGTCACGAGTTCGAGGACGCCGCGGGCTTCGGTTGGACCGTTCCGCCTGCCAGCTTCGACTGGCCGACGCTGATCGCCAACAAAGACAAGGAGATCGCCCGGCTGGAGGCGGCCTATACGGCCAACGTCGAGAAGTCGGGCGCGCAGATCGTCAAGAGCCGCGCGGTGATCGAGGACAAGCACACTGTCCGCCTGCTCGAGAACGACAAGACGGTCACGGCGAAGTACATTTTGATCGCCACCGGCGGCGCGCCCAACCACGGCGCGGCGATTCCCGGCATCGAGCACGTGATTTCCTCCAACGAGGCGTTCCACCTCGAGAAGCTGCCGAAGCGGATCGTGATCCAGGGCGGCGGCTATATCGCGCTGGAATTTGCCGGCATCTTCGCCGGTTTCGGCTCCGACGTCACCGTGGTCTATCGCGGCGACAACATCTTGCGCGGCTTCGACGAGGACGTCCGGACCCACGTTCGCGCCGAGATGGAGAAGCAGGGCATCACGATCCTCACCGGCTGCACGGTGACCAGGGTCGACCGCCACGGCGAAGGCTTCACCACCCATCTGTCGAACGGCTCGAGCCTCGCCTCGGACCAGGTGATGTTCGCCATCGGCCGCCATCCGGCGGTCGCCAATCTCGGCCTGGAGAAAGCGGGCGTTGCCATCAACCCGGCGAACGGGGGCATCGCCGTCGACCATTTCTCCAAGAGTTCGGTCGACAGCATCTATGCGATCGGCGACGTCACCCATCGCTTCAACCTGACGCCGGTGGCGATCCGCGAGGGACATGCTTTCGCCGATACCGTGTTCGGCAAGCGCGAGGTGCAAGTGGATCATGCCAGCATCCCCACGGCGGTGTTCTCGCAGCCGGAGGTCGGCACGGTTGGCTTGACGGAAACCGAGGCGCGCGCCCAGTTCAGCCACGTCGACATCTACAAGACGACGTTCCGCCCCATCAAGGCGACGATGTCGGGCCGCGACACCCGCGTGCTGATGAAGCTCGTCGTCGACGGCGCGACCGACCGCGTGCTCGGCTGCCACATCGTCGGCGACGCCGCGGCCGAGATCACCCAGGCTGTGGCGATCGCGGTGAAGATGAAGGCGACCAAGGCCGATTTCGATGCCACCATCGCGCTGCATCCGACCGCGGCCGAGGAGCTCGTCACCATGCGCACGCCGACCGCGCGGCACGTGCGGCAGGCGGCGGAGTAGCGCTAGCCGTACAGATACCCGACCGGCTTGCCTTCGGTGCGCAGCGGACGCATGTCCCTGTGCGTGATGATCTGGCCGGCGAGGCCGTCGATCTCGTCGCGCTGTGTCGCCGTCCAGCTGCGCAGCTCGTTCATGCCCTTGAGCAGGCCGAGCCGCAAAAGCTGGGTGTTCTCGCCGAGAACTGTCAGGCTGATGGAATTCCTGCCCGCCGTCACCACGTCGCCGGCGGAGAGTTCGAAGCTTTCCCCGGCCTTCTTCTTGAATTCGGCGGTGCCGCGAATGACGCGGTAGATCACGACTTCGCCGCTGGCGAAGCAGCTCGCGTCCGCGGCGAGCGATGTGCTCTTCGGCAACAGCGATTGGCCGCGCGGGTCGGTTGCGATGATGTGGCCGCTGACGAGATGGCCGCTCGGCACCTCGATGCCGATGTCGCGCACATGGACCGGCATGGGCGATTTGATCGAGCCGTCGGCGAGGGGCCTGTACAGCGCGCCCAGTGCCAGGGGATCCTGTAGCCAGAAGCCGGCGTCAGCCGGCCGGTCGTGCAGCGGATGGCTCCAGGCCACGCGCGGCGTCTCGGCCTCGTTGATCTGGTCGGGACCGACGATGGTCGGGTTTGGAAAGGTGGTGGGATCGGTGATGAAGGCCTCGAGGAATTTGCCCGAATAGCCCATCGAGATCGGGTCGGGCACCACGGTCTGCGGCGTCTTCAGATTCTCTTCGGTCGACAATCCCGACCAGGTGTAGAACAGCTGGCGGTGCACGATCGCGCTTTGCAGCATCACCGCGCCGGGGCCGACATTGTAGAAGCGCCCGTCATAGTCGAAGGTGAACGCACCCGAGGTGACCAGCACGAGCTGAAAGCCGCCCGGCGGCAGATGCAGATGGAAATCGGTCGGGCCGGTGTCCGGCCGATAGATCGGCAGATTGGTCGCGACCTCGTGCAGGAGGAACGTCTCGTTGTTGGCGTG
This sequence comes from Bradyrhizobium sp., assembly GCA_035575945.1. Taxonomy (GTDB): domain Bacteria; phylum Pseudomonadota; class Alphaproteobacteria; order Rhizobiales; family Xanthobacteraceae; genus Bradyrhizobium. Next base: position 410,375 of record DATLXF010000035.1, read on the forward strand.
GAAGCCCTCGTTGGCGCGGTTGTAGAGGGCCTGCGGCCGGTAGGTCGCCTCGAACTTCGCATCCCGGTCGCGATCGATCGCCACGAAATCCTGATCGTTGAGACGCAGCGGCGCCCCGTTCGGATGGGTGAGACCGGTGAATTTGAGATCGCCGGCAGCATGCACGTTCATGGCATTCTCCGATCTGAGGCCCTTCATCCCGGTGCCGGGCGCACGCAATTGGCCGCGCCTCATCGTGGCAGGGCAGGGACTTGGCCTGATCTGTCCTGCGAATTTCAGGCCAGTCGGGGCGCGATGCCGCGCGTCGGCTCGCCGGCTTCACTGGGCGCGCAAATAACCGAGATTACGCTTGAGGTTAGATGACAGCGGCCGCCAAGCTGCGTGGCCTGGCCGGGAGCCGGGTGCGGCGACCCGCTTTGTCTAATTTGTCGGCATGTCCTGTAAAGAGCATGCAGCCGTGGACCTCGCGGCGACGGGCAAGACGGCGGGGGTCAGCCGACCAGGCTCATTCGAAAGATGGACGCACGCTCCGCTCAGGCTTGCCGGACGGACTATCGGTCCATTTCGCCATCTCCATCGCGCGCGTGTCGAAGCCTTCGCACCAGATGCAGCTCTGCTCCGCGCGGCCTTTGGCCGTCAGCAGCGGGACGAGCGCCTGGCCGCAACCGGTGCAGGATGTGGTGCGATTCATGCGCTTCTCCGCGATCGTCGAAATCAGGCCTGTCATTCTCGGTGCCGAAGCTTGCGCCGGCACTATGGCCGCGCCGGAGCGCTACGCTGGACCGGCGCGCTCGTTCCGGACAACGTAGAGGTAGCGATCCATTGTGACACGGCTGCGATGTCGTCGCCGCTGTCGCGATAGGCGCGCAGCTGGAATTCTGCCGAGCTGCCCCGCTCCACGATCGTGCGGCAGTGCTCGACCTCGGCGGCGCAGTTCAGGGCGGCGGCGTCCTCGGCGACGTCGTCGATCAACCGCGTCAGGAGCTCCGAAATGGTCACCGGGCCGTCCTTGGAGGCAAAGATGCAATCCGTGCCGTAGCGCTGAGCCCGCCACTTGTTTTCGACCGCGATCGCGCGCTCGACCACGGTGACGTTCCGTGACAACTGAGGGCGCAAATAGAGATGCCGCGTCAGGCAGCGGTAGAGCGAGGCGATCGCGATCGCGTCGTCGACGAAGGTGCAGGTGTCGGGCGCGCGAAGCTCCAGGGTCGGGTGCTTCATGGAGGGACGCATCGCCCACCAGATGTGGCTTTCGTCCGGGATCACGCCGGAGCGCTGCAACGCACCGACATAGTCGTCGAAGTCCTGTTTGCCCTCGAACAGTTCAGGAAGGCCGGTGCGAGGCAGCTCGGAATAGGCCGCGAGCCGATAGCCTTTCAGCCCGGTCTTGTGCGAATTCCAGAACGGCGAGGAGGCCGACAAGGCGATGAACAACGGCAGATGCGGCAGCATCGCCCGCATCACGGCCATCCGCTTTTCCGGATCCGGCAATTGGACGTGCACATGCATGCCGCACATCATGTTGCGGTGGCCGATGCTGCGCAGATCCTCGATCATCTCCTCGTAGCGCGGCTTCGGACTTGGCTGGGACATGCGCCAGGCCGCGCTCGGATGCGTGCCGCAGGCCATGATCACGAAGCCGTATTGCGCCGCGACGTTCGCGACCTCGCGCCGCAGGAAGCGCAACTCCTCGCGGGCGTCGTTCACGTCGAAATGCACGTTGGTGGCGACCTCCAACTGGGACTGCAGCATCTCGCGCATCGCCTGGCCGCCGGTCGACCAGTTCGCCGACTCGAACAGTTCGTTGGGCGTTTGGATCGCGACATCGAAGCTGCGTCGATCGGCCAGGAAATACTCCTCCTCGATGCCGAAGGAATATTCAGCCGCCTTACCGCCGCCGCCGGCGGAGCGAATCACGAGGTGCTGCTTGTCGTCGGAGGGGTCCAGTCGAAGTAGTTTCACAACGTCTGAAGCAAAGGTCATGTCCCACCCGGCAGAGGTCATCTGCGGGCACTAATCCTTCTGGTCGGGACGGGTTCCACCTCGGCGTGACCAGAAATTGTCGCATCGAACGGAACAATTTTCACGCTCTCGGACGCGCGCGCGATCAGGGCGTGATTGGGCGGGACCTCGATCCAATCGTCTTCCTTGTCGAAGGGCTCCGAGACGACGATGACTTGGCCGCTGTCCTCGCGAAAATAGAGTGTGTTGGCAGCATCGTTGATCGAGACGCGAAACGCGTAGAGGTCGCGGCCATTGGCGATGGCGCTGGTGAAGCGCAGCCGCTCGCGAAGCCCGCCTTCGTTGACGAGCCCGACAAGGGATTGCAGCACGGCTTGGGTCGCGCCGAGCGGATCGCGCTCGAGACCGGCCCCCATCATGGCCAGGAACACGGCTTCCGAATCGGTGGTGCCTAGCCGCGACGGATAGTAGGCATCCGGAATCAGTGCCTCGACCTTGCGCCGCAGCCGATTCCAGCTGCCGACGAACCCGTTGTGCATGAACATCCAGTGTCCGCAGGCAAAGGGATGACAATTCTGCCGCGTTACCGCCGTGCCGGTGGCGGCTCGCACATGGGCAAAGAACAGATGCGAGCGCAGATGGCGGCAGAGGTAGCGCAGGTTTTCGTCCGACCAGGCTGGACGCGTCTCGCGATAGAGGCCGGGTTCGGGGTGCTCGCCATACCAGCCGAGACCGAAGCCATCCCCATTCGAGCCCGCGGTGGACTGAAGCGAGCGGATGCTCTGGGCGATCAGCGAGTGCTCGGGCTCGGTGACATAAGGCTCGAACGAGGTGGTTTCGCCCCGGTAGGCGATCCAGCGGCACATGGTGTTCCCCGCGGCTTCCTGTCAGGAGATGGGTGCTGAGTTGCACCAACACGTCGGGCCCGGCGATGTTCCCGCCGGCGAGCGATGGATAGACGCGATGCCACGGACCTATGCGGCTGCTGGTCGCAGCCAGGGTGCCTTGATTCCGGGGAGCTGACCTTTATTTCTGGTCCGAACAAGAATCCGGGCCCCTCTGGCGAGGACGCCGACCCCGTCGGCAAACCTCGTGATGTCGGATCACCTGTCCCGCACGGTTGCGATGGATCGGCCGATTGTCGGGCCCCATGTTGGTCTTCTCCGACCATTTGTCTCCATCGCAGTTCCTGGCGGCCGTTTTGCGAGCTAAGGAGCTACGATGCCTGACGCCAAGACCTCAGATCCGGTCGAACCCGAAATCGCGGAGCCGTCCAGCCTCAATGAGCAGGCCGCGGCAGCGTTTGTGATCGTAGGTGCGCTGGTTGCGGTTGCCGACCGTCGTGTTTCGGACGTCGAGCGCGACGAAGTGATCGGCTTTATCAGGGATCGCAAGCTGGCGCCGCATCTTTCCGAGGAGCGCCTCGTTGCGATGTTCGATGAACTGGCCGAGCGGCTCGAGGAGCCGGATTTTGCCAATGTGGTGATCGATACGCTGCGGCCGGTTTCGAATCTGCCGCTGTCGTCCCACCTCATTGAGCTCTCGGAGCGCGTTGCTGCCGCGGATCAGGACGTTCATCCCCACGAAATCCAGGCGATCAAGTTGCTGCGCTTGCTGACGCTTGTGCTGCCGCGCGCGAAGCCCGCCGTGTCGCGCGCAGTGGGCGCCGAGCCGCAAGCCGCCGCCAAGGAGTAAGCATGAGCTCAGTTTCGGACGAGCGCGCCACGGGCACGGGGGCGCCCACGGGCGAGATCGCCGGGGGCGACCCGCGCCTGGCCAAGCTCGTCGACCGCCTGCCCCAGCGCATGGGCGACAGCTTCAGCTATCTGCTGAAGCCGTCCAGCCGCTGGGTCAGGATTCCCTCGGGCTCGCTGCTGATCGTCGGCGGCGTCCTCTCCTTCCTTCCGCTGCTCGGCGTCTGGATGCTGCCTCTCGGCCTTGCGCTGCTCGCCGAAGACGTCCCTGCGCTGCGTTCCTCCCGTTCAAAAGTCCTCGACTGGATCGAGCGCCGCAAGCCGCATTGGCTCGAACCGTCGGCCTCCAGGAATGATCAATCATGACCGAACTCATCACCGCCGAAGCGCTGACCGCCCTATTTCAGGTCATCCTGATCGACCTCGTCCTGGCCGGCGACAATGCTGTCGTCATCGGCCTTGCCGCCGCCGGCCTGCCGGCGGACCAGCGCCGTCGGGCCATCATCGTCGGCATCGCAGCCGCGACTGCGCTGCGCATCGCCTTTGCCGGCGTCGCGACCCAGCTCCTGCAGGTCATCGGCCTGCTGCTCGCCGGCGGCGTGCTGCTGCTCTGGGTGTGCTGGAAGATGTGGCGCGAGCTGCGCGAACAGGCTGCGCATTCGCGGGAGCTCGCGTTCAGCCACGGCAATGGCACCGGGCCAGGCGCGGATGCTGCGCCGGTACAGCGAAAGACCTTCGGCCAGGCGGCGATGCAGATCATTGCGGCCGACGTCTCGATGTCGCTCGACAACGTGCTCGCGGTGGCGGGTGCCGCGCGCGAGCATCCCTACATCATGGCCTTCGGCCTGTTGCTCTCGGTCGCGCTGATGGGCATCGCCGCGGACCTGCTTGGCCGCTTGCTCCAGAAGCAGCGCTGGGTTGCCTATGTCGGCCTCGCCATCATCCTTTACGTCGCGTTCGAGATGATCTATCGGGGCTCGCTGGAACTCGCACCCGTCATTGCAAGTCTCTGACGCGGCAATCCGGAGTGATCGATGAAGACCGAATCCAAGGCATCTTCGGCGCAGGCCGTGCCGCCGCGCCTTAGTCTGCTCGCTCAGCTCATTTTCGGTTCGCGCTGGCTGCAGTTTCCGCTCTATATCGGCCTGATCGTCGCTCAGGCCGTGTATGTCCTGTTGTTCCTCAAGGAGCTCTGGCATCTGGTCGCGCACTCGTTCGAGGCCACCGAGCAACAGATCATGCTGGTCGTGCTCGGGCTGATCGACGTCGTCATGATCTCGAACCTTCTGATCATGGTGATCGTCGGCGGCTACGAGACCTTCGTCTCCCGGCTGAACCTGTCCGGCCATCCCGATGAGCCGGAATGGCTCAGCCACGTCAATGCCAGCGTGCTCAAGATCAAGCTCGCCATGGCGATCATCGGCATTTCCTCGATCTCGTTGCTCAGGACCTTCATCGAGGCCGGCAATCTCGGCACGACCCGCAGCAATTTCACCGAGAGCGGCGTGATGTGGCAGGTGCTGATCCACATGACCTTCATCATCTCCGCGATCGGAATCGCCTGGGTGGACCGTCTCAGCGATAGCGCCCAGCGCAAAGGACCGGGTCACGCCTGAGCGGCGAGGTGACGCGTTTGCGCTGACGGCGCGCTAACCAGGCGATGCCTGCGGTGATGGCCCGGGAAGCCGGGGCCCCGTCCATCAGGCCGCCAGTGTCCCGTCGACGCGCCCCAGCGCCCGTTGAAGCGCCGCAAAGCACCTTGCCTCGATCTGAGTGCCGACCATCCCTGACATGATACCCAGAGCTTTGGTGACCGACATGGCGGCCCGATAGGGGCGGTCGGCGGTGAGTGCATCGAATATGTCCGCCGTCGTGATGATGCGTGTTTCCAGGCTGATCTGGTCGGCTGCGAGGCCGCGCGGATAACCCTTGCCGTCCAGCCGCTCATGATGTGCGCCGGCGATTGGAGCAAGGCTGTGGAACGCGCCGACGCGTGACAGGATGGCCTCGGAATGCGCCGAATGCATCCTCATGATCTCCCATTCGGCGTCGTCGAGCTTCCCCGGCTTGTCCAGGATGGCGTTGCTGACACCGAGCTTGCCGATGTCATGCAGCAGCGCCGCCCGCTTGAGGCTGCGCCGCTGCTCGGCGCTGAAGGCCAGCTCCTCGGCGATCATGTCGGTGAACAACGTCACGCGCTCGCTGTGCCCGCTGGTATACGGGCTCTTGGAATCCACCACCTGGGCGAAGGCGGCTGCAATGTCATCGAGATAGTCCTCGTCGATCGGCAGGCTCGCTTGTGCCGGCGCGTGGGTCACGGCCCAGTCATGCCCTTTGCCGCTGCCGATCAAGTCCCAGAACCCGGGCCGCGCTGCCACGCGGGCGAAGGCCGCGACCAGGTCGGGATCAAACCAGATCCCGGACCGGTTCTTCGCCTCGCGAAGGGCGGCCTCCGGTCCGTTCGCGACGTGGAACACGTCGATGACCTGCGCCAGCAGGGCCATGCGCGAATAGATCGGGATGGCTGTGCCAGACAGGCCAAGGGGCTTGCCGCCGCCGTCCCAATGCTCATCCAGGTTCTGGATGCCTTCGGCGACCGGGTCAGAGAAGCGCATCTTGCGGGCGATATCCGCGCCGCGATGGCAGCGCGTCTCGATCAGCTCACGCGCGATCTCGCCGCCGTTCTGGAAGATATTGACGATGGCGCGGAAGCGTTCGGCCAACCCGGCTTTCAGGCCGGTATGGCTGAGCACGAAGCGCAGCGCCTGGGACAGACTTCCGTCGATCAGCTTGAAGTCCTGCTTGAAGGAGAGATCGTCGGTCAGATACAGCTCGCAGATGCGGGCCGCGTTGCTGCTGCAGCCTAGATCCTTCAGCAGCAGCACGTAGTACAGCTCGGTGATGGCCTGCTCGCCAAGGCCGATGTCCCTGCCGATCTCGACGCCGATGCGGCTGCATCGCACGCAATGTCCAGCCGGCTGTCCCTCGGTCAGGTCGAGCGCGTGGCTCAGCGCCCCCAGGAGTTCGGAGAGAGTGACGCTGTCGTGCTGTCCGTAGTCAGCAGGCGGTGGTTGCATGGCGGCTCCGGGGCAGCTCTCGCGGCCAATCCGGGCCGATCGCATGTCCAAAAACCGCACCTGATCACCAGCGAATTAACAGGCGGTGTTTCGCGGCGAGCACGGCCCCGTTGCGATCAGCAATTGACTGAACCTAAGACGGTGTGGATGACCCCGGCTTTCTGCTTACGATAAAATTGTCCGCAATCCGCTCAATGGCGGAAAACCCTGCGGAGAAGAACTGCGCGGCGTTAAACCGGGCCTTTGGAACCGATCTGCATCCTGCCGGCACAAGGGCAGGGCATCAGCATGACAATTCTCAAGGAGATCGTCGCAGCGGTCGCGGGAGTCTTCGCACTCCTGCTGGTCTGCGACGCATTGTTCGGCGTCGGCGAGGCGCGCTTCGACGACGCCTACTACCAAGCCAGCTTCTACGCGCCGCGGCCGAAAGAATTTCGGTTCGCGAACGACACGCCGCCGGCCGTGCGAGTCAGCGACGCTTTCGCGCAGTTCGCACCTGGCGACGCCAAACCGAACCGGCGCTACTCGTCGCTGACCACGATCATCCGTTGACGCGGCCTTACTCGCCCTGAATCCATTCGGCGCGGCTTGGCGCTTGGCGCCGCGCGGCAGGAACAGGGTGCCGGGAGCACATATCCGTCCATCGCCGGAAAGCTGATCCGGTCGATAAAAACGTCATCTGGCGGCGCCTCCGTGGCCGGTCAGTGTCCCGTCAATTTCCTTGCCTGACCCAAGCAAATGCGAATTCGGCTTTGCCTGCAAGGGTTTGCGGTGCGAAACGGATTTAAAACTGGCGGCATTATGCCAGCCTGTGTATAAGGCGGCCCTCGCAACCCCCCAGATCAGGTTGTGCTTTTTGCTTCACGGAGAGATTGCGATGTCCGAGCGGTGGACGCCCGAGTCCTGGCGCAGCAAGCCGGTGCTACAGGTGCCCGACTATCCCGACGCCAAGGCTTTGGCCGACGTCGAGGCGCAGCTTGCGACCTTTCCGCCGCTGGTGTTCGCCGGCGAGGCGCGCAATTTGAAGAAAGCGCTGGCTCGCGTTGCGGCAGGCGAAGCCTTCCTGCTCCAGGGCGGCGACTGCGCCGAGAGCTTTGCCGAGCACGGCGCCAACAACATCCGCGACTTCTTCCGCGTGCTGCTGCAGATGGCGGTGGTGCTGACCTATGCCGGCGCGGTGCCGGTGGTGAAGGTCGGCCGCATCGCCGGCCAGTTCGCCAAGCCGCGCTCGTCGCCGACCGAGAAGGTGAACGGCGTCGAGCTGCCGAGCTATCGCGGCGACATCGTTAACGACATCGCCTTCACCAGGGAAGCGCGCATTCCCGATCCGCAGCGGCAGCTGATGGCCTATCGCCAATCGGCGGCGACGCTGAACCTGCTGCGCGCCTTCGCCACCGGCGGCTTCGCCAATCTCGGCAGCGTGCATCAATGGATGCTCGGCTTCCTCAAGGATAGCCCGCAGTCCCGCCGCTACAAGGAATTGGCCGACCGCATCTCGGAGGCGCTCAACTTCATGCGCGCCTGCGGCCTCGACCTCGAGAGCCATCCGGAACTGCGGGCCACCGATTTCTACACCAGCCACGAAGCGCTGCTGCTCGGCTACGAGCAGGCCATGACCCGCGTCGATTCCACCACCGGCGACTGGTACGCGACCTCGGGCCACATGATCTGGATCGGCGACCGCACCCGCCAGCTCGATCACGGCCATGTCGAGTATTTCCGCGGCATCAAGAACCCGATCGGCCTGAAGTGCGGCCCGTCGCTGAAGCCGGACGAGCTGTTGAAGCTGATCGACGTCCTCAACCCCGACAACGAGCCGGGCCGGCTGACGCTGATCGGCCGCTTCGGCTCCGACAAGATCGGCGAGCATCTGCCGAACATGGTCCGCGCCGTGAAGCGCGAAGGCCGGGTGGTGGTCTGGTCGTGCGATCCCATGCACGGCAACACCATCACATCCACGTCCGGCTACAAGACGCGCCCGTTCGACCGCATCCTGTCGGAGGTGAAGTCCTTCTTTGCCGTCCATGCCGCCGAAGGCACCCATGCCGGCGGCGTGCATCTGGAGATGACCGGCCAGGACGTCACCGAATGTCTCGGCGGCGCCCGCGCGATCACGGACGAGGATCTCAACGACCGTTACCACACGGTCTGCGATCCCCGCCTCAACGCCGAGCAATCCATCGACATGGCGTTCCTGGTGGCGGAACTGCTGAAGCAGGAGCGCGCCGGCAAAGCCCAGCCGATGCCGGCGGCAGCAGGGCTCTAAGACCTTGCTGCGGATCTGGAAGGCCACGATCAATTCCCGCAATGGCCTGGCTTTTGCGTTCCGGTCGGAGCAGGCCGTTCGCGAGGAGATTTTTGCGCTCCTGTTGTCGGTGCCGCTCGCCTGGTTCGTCGGTGTGACCGCGATGCGCGCCGTCGAATTGGTGTGCTCGGTCGCGTTCGTTCTGACGGTCGAGCTGCTCAACACCGCGATCGAGAAGCTCGCCGACCGGCTGACCCTGGATCACGACAAGCAGATCGGCCGCGTCAAGGACATGGGCTCGGCCGCGGTGGGCGTTGCGCTCTTGATGGCCGGCGCGTTCTGGATCATTGCAATCGTCGAGCGGTTGGGATTCCTGTAGTCCACGGACAAGGCGGCCATGACCGAACGTCTCGACACATTCGCGGTCACGCTCGCCCAGCTCAATCCGACGGTGGGCGACATCGAGGGCAACGCCGCGAAGGCGCGCGCCGCGCGTGCGCAAGCGACCGCTGACGGCTCCGATCTCGTGCTGTTTCCGGAACTGTTCATCGCCGGCTATCCGCCGGAAGACCTGGTGCAGAAGCCGGCGTTCCAGGCCGCCTGCCGCGCCGCGATCGAGGCGCTCGCGCGCGAGACCGCCGATGGCGGGCCCGCGATGCTGGTCGGCACGCCCTGGGTCGAGGAGGGCAGGCTCTACAATGCCTGCGCACTGCTCGATGGCGGCCGCATCGCGAGCCTGCGCTTCAAATGCAATCTGCCGAACTACGGCGTGTTCGACGAGAAGCGGCTGTTTGCGCGCGGGCCTGCGGCCGGTCCCGTCACGGTGCGCGGCGTGCGCATCGGCGTGCCGATCTGCGAGGACATCTGGCTGGAGGAGTCCGGGGACTACGAGAACGTGGTCGAGACGCTGGCCGAGACCGGAGCCGAGATCATCCTGGTGCCGAACGGCTCGCCCTATGCCCGCAACAAGAACGACGTCCGCCTGTCGGTCGCGGTGGCGCGGGTCACGGAGAGCGGGCTGCCGCTGGTCTATCTCAACCAGGTCTGCGGCCAGGACGAGCTCGTGTTCGACGGAGCGTCCTTCGCGCTCAATGGCGACCTGTCGCTTGCAGCGCAGCTGCCGGCCTTTGCGGAGAGCATGGTCACACTGCGCTTCGCCAGGAACGGCGACGACTGGCGCTGCACGGGCCCGATCGCAGAGCTGCCCGAGGGCGACAAGGCCGACTACGCGGCCTGCGTGCTGGGCTTGCGCGACTACGTCGTCAAGAACGGCTTTCCCGGCGTGCTGCTCGGCATTTCCGGCGGCATCGATTCCGCGCTGTGCGCGGCGATCGCGGTCGACGCGCTCGGCGCCGACCAGGTGCACGGCGTGATGCTGCCTTATCGCTACACCGCGCCGCATTCCATTGCGGATGCCGGCGAGCTCGCCGGCCATCTCGGCATTCGCTACGAGGTGCTGCCGATCGCGGAAGCCGTGACCGGGTTCGAAACCATCCTGTCCGGCATCTTCAAGAACCTGCCGCCGGATATCACCGAGGAGAACCTCCAGGCCCGTACCCGCGGCACGCTCCTGATGGCGATCTCGAACAAGACCGGGCTGATGGTGGTGACGACCGGCAACAAGTCGGAGATGTCGGTCGGCTACGCCACGCTCTATGGTGACATGAACGGCGGCTTCAACCCGATCAAGGACGTCTACAAGACGCAGGTGTTCCGGCTGGCGGCCTTGCGCAATTGCTGGAAGCCGGACGGCGCGCTCGGGCCTGCCGGCGAGGTGATTCCGCCCGACATCATCACGCGGCCGCCGACCGCGGAGCTGCGCGAGGACCAGACCGATCGGGACTCGTTGCCGCCTTATGACGTGCTCGACGCCATTCTCGAACGTCTGGTCGAACGCGAGCAGCCGCTCGACCAGATCATCGCGGCCGGCTTCGATCGCGAGATCGTCACCCGCATCGATCATCTGCTCACCATCGCCGAATACAAGCGCCGCCAGGCCGCGCCGGGCGTGAAGGTGACGCGACGGAATTTCGGCCGCGACCGCCGCTATCCCATCACCAACCGGTTTCGCGACAAGGGGCAGGGGCTGCCTGTGCCGGACGAGACCCTGGTGTCGCGCGGGAGCAAGGCTTCGATCGACGCGTTCGAGGGGTAGGGCGGCTCTGGCGGATTGTCTCTTCCGTATCCGCGAGCGAGCTGGGCGCTATTGCGCCCTCGCCCCTTGTGGGAGAGGGCAGCACCATTGTCGCAGCGGACTCGCTTGGGTGAGGGGTTCTATCCGCGCACTCACTTGCGCATGTATGCGCGGACAGAACCCCTCATCCGGCGCTTCGCGCCACCTTCTCCCACAAGGGAAGAAGGGCGCTAGAGCCGATACACGTTACCGCAGGATGGCGAGGATTTACTTCTGCTGCTGCGGCAGGAAGGTCGGGCCGACCGAGCGGATCGGCTTGTTCTCGGAGTCCGCAGCGGGCGTAGCGGTGTCCGTCGGCTGGGACGCCGCCGGTGCGTTCGCCGTCGTCGGTGGGGGCGCTGCACCCTTCCTGGCATTGGCAGGCGTCGGCGTGCCCTTGTTGAGCCGCTGCTGCTGCATCTTCCTGGCGCTTTCCTCGGTGACGATGATGTCGCCCTGCTGCTCGGCGGCGGCCTTGTCGTCGGCCGATTTCAGCGCATCCGCCCAGCTCTGCCCTGCCGCCTTGCACGAACAGGACGGGTTGAACTCGCTGCGGAATTTGAACGCGGTCGGCAGCGCCGTGTAGGGCTGGCCGCCGATCGAGACCGCCGCGTTCATGTCTTCGCCGGGATTGCGATGAGTGTAGAGCACGGCTTCCGCAGCCGGACACAGCGCCTTGCAGGTCTTCTCGTCGTCGCCGAAGCGCGCCGGCACGGTGGCAAACGAGATCGGGAAATAGGCGCCGTCGCAGGTGCGCACGCAGACGGTGCGGAACGTGCCGGATTGCGGGCCGAGATCGGAGGGCGGCATGGCTTGCGGATTGTTCGGGTTGTTGCCGCCGAACAGATTGCTCAGGAAATTGCCGCCGCCTTGCTGCTGCACCGCGTTGGCATATTGCGGGCCGCAATTGTTCTGCGCCAGCGCCATCAGCACCGACCGACGCTGGCTGTCGCGCTCCGGGCTCATGCCGCCGCTGCCGGCGCGCAGGCGCTCCAGGTTGCCGGTGATCTGGTCCAGATTGGCGCGCATCTGCTGGATCTGGGTGTTGACCGGGCCGCACTGCGCCGACTGGCCGTTGAACAGCGAGAAGAAGCCGGAGGAATCGCAGCCCATCCGCTTGGCCTGCATGGTGACCCGGTCGAGCTCGGCCTGCTGCCTGGCCTGGGAATCCTGATAGCGGCGGATCTGCTCTTCGCGCGCGGGATCACCGCCGCCGCCGCGATCGAGCGCGGCGAGCTGGCCTTCCAGGCGCACGCACATCGGATTCGGTCCGAGCCCGTTCTGGCTGGGCTGAGGCGGCGGGCCGGGTGGTCCGGCCTGCGCGAGAGCGCCGCTGGCAAGCACGATCGTGCTCAGGAGCACGGTGCAGGCATGGATGAAGCGGGCACGGGAGAGAGACGAGAATTCAGGCATATCCGCCATTCTAGCGAGGTCACGGCCCAATGTGACTTTCGACGTGACTCTCAAGGGCCGAAGCGCGCCCTCCAATAGCCGCTTCCCGCGGCATCGTCACGTCGTTTCAGGGGCCAGGACCGGTCCTAAGGTCCGCCAGCTCCGAACGAATTCAGCGCTGGCAGGTGATTGCGACATATTCGTTGCAACCGCCATGGGGGCAGTTTGCGCCGGATTTGGGGACGGAGCCGGTAATTTCGTCGGGATCGACCCGGCGGTAGCTCGAGGCCTTCGCAAAATCTCGTGACCGGCAATAGGTGCGCGCAGCGGACGCGCCGCACGTGCCGCCCTTGGCAAGGCACTGGTTGGCGATGATGAAGACGCGGGTCTCGGCGAAGGCGCCGGGGGCTGCGAGGATCGTGGCGCCAACAATGAGCGCGAGCAGGGACCGCATGAAAAGACCGGGCAAAAAGTCAGGGAATTGCAGGTTCCAGAATGGTCTCAAATGGTTAGGAGATCATGAACCGCCTGGCAGGCGGCGCACTTCGCGGCGGCAAAAGCGGCCTTTTGGCGGCCCTTGACGCCGGGGGGCGTGGTGGCCCATATGTGCCGCATGAACGGTCTCCTCGCCATTTGCGCCATTTGCCGCGAGATTACGAGCTAGCGATTCGCTGGCTGGAGCCGTCTTGTCTCAACCACATTGAGAGCCTTGGACGCCCGGCCGAGAGGGATGGGTTGTCATGGAATTGCGTCTTTACGACACGCTGAGCCGGGAAAAGCGCGCCTTCGTGCCGCTCGATGCGAGCAAGGTCCGCATGTATGTCTGCGGACCGACGGTCTATGACTTCGCCCATATCGGCAATGCGCGGCCGGTGATCGTGTTCGACGTGCTGTTTCGGCTGCTGCGCCACCTCTACGGCGAGGCGCACGTCAAATACGTCCGCAACATCACCGACGTCGACGACAAGATCAACGACCGCGCCGCGCGCGATTTCCCCGGCCTGCCGCTGAACGAGGCCATCCGGAAGGTCACCGAGCAGACCGGTGCGCAGTTTCACGCCGACGTCGATGCGCTCGGATGCCTGCGGCCGAGCGTCGAGCCGCGTGCGACCGAGCATATCGGCGAGATGCGCGAGATCATCGAGCGGCTCGTCACGGGCGGCTTTGCCTATGTCGCCGAGGACCACGTGCTGTTCTCGCCGCAGGCGATGAACGCGGCCAATTCCGCGCTGCCGCGCTATGGCGCGCTGTCGAAGCGCTCGTTGGACGAGATGGTGGCCGGCGCCCGCGTCGATGTCGCGCCCTACAAGCGCGATGCGACCGACTTCGTGCTGTGGAAGCCGTCGAAGCCCGGCGAGCCCTCCTGGCCATCGCCATCAGGCATTGCCGCACAGGGTCGCCCCGGCTGGCACATCGAGTGCTCGGCCATGGCCTGGAAGCATCTCGGCGAGCATTTCGACATCCATGGCGGCGGCATCGATCTCGTGTTTCCGCACCACGAGAACGAGGTGGCGCAAACGTGCTGCGCCTTCCACCGCGAGCGCATGGCGAACTATTGGATGCACAACGGCTTCCTGCAGGTCGAGAGCGAGAAGATGTCGAAGAGCCTCGGCAACTTCATCACGATCCATGAGCTGCTGCAGGACTGGCCCGGCGAAGTGCTTCGGCTCAACATGCTGAAGACCCATTACCGCTCGCCGATCGACTGGACCATGAAGTCGCTGGAGGAGAGCGCCAAGACGCTCGACGACTGGTATCGCCTCGCGGCCGACGCGGAGCCCGGAAAGCCCGCAATCGCCGTCACCGAGCCGCTGCTCGACGACCTCAACACGCCGCTGGCGATCGCGGCGCTGCATGGCCTTCGCGCCGACGCTGCGGCATTGTCGGGATCGCTGCGGCTGCTCGGTTTCCTCTCGGAAACTGCGGCACAGTGGGAAGGGCGCAAGCAGCAGGCGAGCGGGGTCGATGCCGGTGCAGTCGAACGCCTGCTCGCGGAGCGGACAGAGGCGCGGGCGCGAAAAGACTTCAAGGAGTCCGACCGCATCCGCGACCTGCTCGCGGCGATGGGCGTTTCGATCAAGGATTCCAAGGAAGGCACCACCTGGGAGATCGCGCGATGAAGCGGCCCGACACGCCGTTCCCGCGGCACTGGCTCTATTACATCGCGCTGAAGATCGCGCTGCTCGCCGGCGCGGTGGCGCTGGTGCTCAAGCTCTATGGGATGTGGTGAGGACGATGGCACAAGCACACCCAAGGCCAGGCCTCCGGCCGTTCCTGCCGGCAGATGTGCCAGTGCTCGCGGCGATCTTCGCGGCCAGCATCGAGGAGTTGACCGGCGACGACTATAGCGAGGCGCAGCAGGAAGCCTGGATGGCGGCGGCCGAGGACGAGGAGTTTGGCAAGCGGCTTGCGTCCGATCTGACGCTGATCGCGACGCTGGAAGGTTCGCCGGTCGGATTTGCTTCGCTGCGCGGCAACGATCACATCCGCATGCTCTATGTGCATCCCGCCGTCGCCGGGCAGGGCATCGCAACCATGCTGGTCGACGCGCTGGAGAAGCTCGCGGGCAGCCGCGGCGCGACGGGCCTCACCGTCGATGCCAGCGACACCGCCGAGGGCTTCTTTGCCAAGCGCGGCTACACCGCCCAGCAGCGCAACAGCGTCACCATCAACGACGAGTGGCTCGCCAACACCACCATGAAGAAGACGCTCGGGGCGGGGCCATGAGCAAGGAGCGTCTCGTCGGCCGCACGCGATCCTCTCTCCGCTCCCTCCCCCCTTGCGGGGGAGGGTTGGGGAGGGGGGTAGCCCCGTACTCGGACCACCCGTGTGGCACCCCCCCTCCCGGCGCCACTGCGTGACGCCGACCTCCCCCACAAGGGGGGAGGTAACAAGAACGGACGTTCGCGATGAACTCGGTCAGGAAAGAGCGTCTTTATCTGTTCGACACCACGCTGCGCGACGGGGCGCAGACCAACGGCGTCGATTTCACGCTTCAGGACAAGCAGGTCATCGCGGCGATGCTGGATGATCTCGGCATCGACTATGTCGAGGGCGGCTATCCCGGGGCGAATCCGACGGATACCGAGTTCTTCGGCAGCAAGCCGAAGCTCAAGCATGCGCGCTTCACCGCGTTCGGCATGACCCGGCGGGCCGGGCGCTCGGTCTCCAACGACCCTGGCGTCGCCGGGCTGCTGGAGGCAAAGGCCGATGCGATCTGCTTCGTGGCGAAGGCGTCGGCCTATCAGGTCCGCGTCGCGCTGGAGACCACGAAGGAAGAGAACCTCGCCTCGATCCGCGACAGCGTCGCGGCGGCAAAGGCGGCCGGCCGCGAGGTGATGCTCGATTGCGAGCATTTCTTCGACGGCTACAAGGAAGACGCCGCCTTTGCGCTCGCCTGCGCCAAGGCCGCCTACGATGCGGGCGCACGCTGGGTGGTGCTGTGCGACACCAATGGCGGAACCATGCCCGACGAGATCGAGGCCATCGTCAAAGAGGTGACCAGGCACATCCCCGGCGACCACGTCGGCATCCACGCCCATAACGACACCGAGCAGGCGGTGGCCAATTCGCTCGCCGCCGTGCGGGCCGGTGCGCGGCAGATCCAGGGCACGCTGAACGGCCTCGGCGAGCGCTGCGGCAACGCCAATCTCTGCTCGCTGATCCCGACCCTGAAATTGAAGAAGGGTTTTGCCGACGCCTTCGAGATCGGCGTCACTAGCGAGAAGCTCGCAACGCTCGTCAAGGTCTCGCGGACGCTCGACGACATGCTGAACCGCATACCGAACCGCCATGCTCCTTACGTCGGAGAGAGCGCCTTCGTCACCAAGACCGGCATTCACGCCTCCGCCGTGCTGAAGGACCCGCAGACCTACGAGCACGTGTTGCCGGAGCTGGTCGGCAATCACCGCAAGGTGCTGGTGTCGGACCAGGCCGGGCGCTCCAACGTCATCGCCGAACTCGACCGTGCCGGCATTCCCTACGAGAAGAGCGATCCGAAGCTGACGCGCCTCGTCGAGGAATTGAAGGAGCGCGAGGCTCAAGGCTACGCTTATGAGTCCGCCAACGCTTCGTTCGAGCTGCTGGCGCGCCGCACCCTCGGCAAGGTGCCGCATTACTTCGAGGTCGAGCAGTTCGACGTCAATGTCGAGCAGCGCTACAACGCGCTGGGCGAGCGCGTCACGGTGGCGCTCGCGGTGGTGAAGGTCGACGTCGCCGGCGAGCGTCTGATTTCGGCCGCCGAAGGCAACGGCCCCGTCAATGCGCTCGACGTCGCCTTGCGCAAGGATCTCGGCAAGTACCAGAAATACATCGATGGCCTGAAGCTGATCGACTACCGCGTGCGTATCCTCAACGGCGGCACCGGCGCGGTCACGCGCGTGCTGATCGAGAGCGAGGACGAGACGGGCGACCGCTGGACCACGGTCGGCGTCTCTCCGAACATCATCGACGCCTCGTTCCAGGCGCTGATGGATTCGGTGATCTACAAGCTCGTGAGGTCGGGGGCGCCGGCGTAGGAAAAATGTAGCCCGGATGAGCGAAGCGACATCCGGGACGCTTTGCGCCGCTCGGATGGAGTTTCCCGGATGTCGCTTCGCTCATCGGGGCTACGAGATCGAGGCGCAAGCATGCTCGACCATGTCTCCGTCGGTGTCAGCGATCTCGAGCGTGCCGCAAGGTTCTACGAAGCAACGCTTGCAGCCCTCGGTCTCACGCGTCTCGTCACGCGGCCGCGCACGGTCGGGTTCGGAAAGGCCTATCCGGAGTTCTGGATCGCGTGGCTTGCCAGGCAGCCTTTGCCACTGATAACGACGGGAACCGCATCGAGGCGGTGACCCTCCCTGCGGGCTAAAGCTTGCGCGCCAGTTCGGGCGCGAGATCGCGCTGGCTCTCGGGAAGCTGCGCCGCCGCGGCGCGCAGCCGCGGGATGATCTCCTCGACCTTGTCCGCCTTGAGGATGTCGACGGACAGACCGGCGCGGATGAACTCTGTTTGGCGCATGTGCGACACCAGGGAGAACAGCGGCTCCCAGAAGCCATCGATGTTTGCCAGCAGCACGGGCTTGGCGTGACGGCCGAGTTGCTGCCAGGTCAGCTGCTCGACTAGCTCCTCGAGCGTGCCGAGCCCGCCCGGCAAGGCGACGAAGGCATCCGAGCGCTCGAACATCAGCCGCTTGCGTTCGTGCATGTCGGGCGTGACCACCATCTCCTGCACGCGCGTCAGCGCGTTCTCGCGCATGCGCAGGAAGTCGGGGATGATGCCGGTGACCATGCCGCCGTGATCGAGCACGGAAGTCGCGACCGCCCCCATCAGGCCGAGCGAGCCACCGCCGTAAACGAGGCGGATTTTATTGTCCGCCAGCGCCTTGCCGAGCGCCTTCGCCGCTTCGATGAAGTTGGGATTGGTTCCAGGGCCGGAGCCGCAATAGACACAGACGGTGTTGATCGTGCTCATTGGTGCCATGATGCATTGCAGCGAAGAGGCGTCAAGCCCTTCAGGTGATTCGGACTGGCCGGAAATCTACCGGTAAATGACGATGAACAATCGAAGATTCGCCATCTGGCGGGGTGCGCGGACATTCGGAAGGCTCTATATGACGGGCGAAAATCGTTAATCGCAGTTGCGCCCGCATCCGGCGGGCTTTCAGGCTTCTTGATGGACCAACCTCAATCGTTCGACGGCGCCGACGTTCCTGATCCGCCTGCTGCGGGGGGACCATTGGAACGGGCCACGCTGATGGGCACGCTGGCCCATCTTTGGCCCTATATCTGGCCGGGCGACCGCTTCGACCTGAAGATGCGTGTGGTGTGGTCGCTGGTCCTGCTGCTCGCCGCCAAGCTGATCACGCTCACGGTGCCGTTCAGCTTCAAATGGGCGACGGACGCGCTGACCGGCGCCAACACCGCGCCGGTCGCGGCCGATAACTGGCACCTCTGGGTGATCGCCTCGCCGCTGCTGCTCACCGCGAGCTATGGCGTGATGCGCATCCTGATGGCGGTGCTGACGCAATGGCGCGACGGCATCTTCGCCCGCGTCGCCATGCACGCGGTGCGCAAGCTTGCGACCCTCACCTTCGTCCACATGCACGAATTGTCGCTGCGCTTTCACCTCGAGCGCAAGACCGGCGGTCTGACGCGCGTGCTCGAGCGCGGCCGCGAGGGCATCGAGGTCATCGTGCGCATGGTGATCCTGCAGCTCATTCCGACCATCGTCGAGGTCACGCTGCTGCTGGCGGTGCTGCTCTGGCAGTTCGACTGGCGCTACGTGGTCGTGACCCTGATCACGGTCACACTCTACATGTACTACACCTACATTGCGACGGAGTGGCGGATCGGCATCCGCCGCAAGATGAATGATTCCGACACCGAGGCGAACACCAAGGCGATCGACTCGCTGCTCAACTACGAGACCGTCAAGTATTTCAGTGCCGAGGCGCGCGAGGCGCAGCGCTACGACAGGTCGGTCGAGCGCTACGAGGAGGCGAGCGTCCGCACCTATACTTCGCTCGCGGTGCTCAACACCGGCCAGGCCGTCATTTTCACCCTGGGCCTGACCGCGACCATGCTGATGTGTGCGATCGGCGTGCGCAACGGCACCAACACCGTCGGCGATTTCGTGCTCGTCAACGCCATGATGATCCAGCTCTACCAACCCCTGAACTTCATGGGCATGGTCTACCGCGAGATCAAGCAGGCGATCATCGACATCGAGAAGATGTTCAACGTGCTGGGCCGCGAGGCCGAAATCAAGGATGTCCCCGGCGCGAAGCCGCTGGTCATCTCCGCCGGCACCGTGCGCTTCGAGGACGTGCGCTTTGCCTATGAGCCGACGCGGCCAATTCTGAGAGGTATCAGCTTCGAAGTGCCGGCTGGCAAGACCGTCGCCATCGTCGGCCCGTCGGGTGCCGGCAAGTCGACCATCTCGCGGCTGCTGTTTCGGCTCTACGACGTCTCCGGCGGCAGGATCCTGATCGACGGCCAGGACATCCGCGAGGTCACGCAGGCGAGCCTGCGTGCATCGATCGGGATGGTGCCGCAGGACACCGTGCTGTTCAACGACACCATCCGCTACAACATCCGCTACGGCCGCTGGGACGCCGGCGACGACGAGGTCGAGGAGGCGGCGCGCCTTGCGCAGATCGACCATTTCATCCGTATGGCGCCGATGGGTTACGAGACCCAGGTCGGCGAGCGCGGCCTGAAGCTGTCCGGTGGCGAGAAGCAGCGTGTCGCGATCGCGCGCACGGTGCTCAAGGCGCCGCCGATCCTGGTGCTGGACGAGGCGACCTCGGCGCTCGACACCCACACCGAGCACGAGATCCAGGGCGCGCTCGACCGCGTGGCCAAGAACCGCACCTCGCTGGTGATCGCGCATCGGCTTTCGACCATCGTCGGCGCCGACGAGATCATCGTGCTGGACCAGGGCCGCATCGCCGAGCGCGGCACCCATGCGAGCCTGCTGGCGCAGGGCGGCCTCTACGCCAGCATGTGGAACAGGCAGCGCGAGGCCGAGGCGGCGCGCGAGAAACTCGCCCGGATGGGCGACATCAGCGCCGCGCCCAACCGGGAGCCGCCGCCGGTCGATGACGTCCTGACAACGCCCGCGGCGGCGGAGTGAGCTTGTCTCCGATCCCAACTCTGGCCTAAACAGGCCGCGCGACGGCCCGTGCCATTAACCCCGAGCGGCAGATAACGATGTCCATTCTCGATTCGATCCAGCGCCAGATCCCGCCGATCCACAAGGAGGGCTATCCCTTCATCGGCGGCTTTGCGCTGGCAAGCCTGGTCCTGTTCTGGCTGTGGTCGCCCTTGGGGTGGATCGGCACCATCCTGACCGTCTGGTGCGCGCTGTTCTTCCGCGATCCCGTCCGCGTGACGCCCGTGCGCGAGGGGCTCGTGGTGTCGCCGGCCGACGGCCGCGTCTCGATGATCACCATGGCGCTGCCGCCGGCCGAACTCGGGCTCGGCGACCGTCCGTTGCCCCGCATCTCGGTGTTCATGAGCGTCTTCAACTGCCACGTGAACCGTGCGCCCGTCGCGGGCAGGGTGGATCGCATCGCCTACCGGCCCGGCCTCTTCATCAATGCCGAGCTCGACAAGGCGAGCGAAGACAATGAGCGCAACTCGCTGGTGATCACGACCCCGACGGCGCGGATCGGTGTGGTCCAGATCGCCGGCCTCGTCGCCAAGCGCATCGTCTGCTTCGTTCGGGAGGGACAGGCGATCGGCGTCGGCGAGCGCTTCGGCCTGATCCGCTTCGGCTCGCGCCTCGATGTCTACTTGCCCGTGGGCACCAAGGCGCTGGTCTCGGAAGGACAGACCGCGATCGCCGGAGAGACGATCCTGGCCGACCTGGCCGGCGACGACCTGGGCCGCACCTTCCGCGCCAATTAGCCAACAGGCGGTCTTGCAGGCGTTGCGCCGCGATGGCGGAGGAGGGCCCGGCTTGCTATATCTCGCCTTGAGAAGGACGAGCCATGACGCCCTACGACTTCAAGGACCCCGACGTCCGCCGCCGCCGGTTCCGGCCGATCCCGGTGCGGATGCTGGTGCCTAACGTCATCACGCTGCTGGCGATCTGCGCCGGCCTGACCTCGATCCGCCTGTCGATCGAAGGGCGGATGTCGCTCGCCGTCTACGCGATCGTGTTCGCCGCCGCGCTCGACGGTATCGACGGCCGCATCGCGCGCATGATCAAGGGCCAGTCCAAGTTCGGCGCCGAGCTCGACAGCCTCGCCGATTTCGTCAATTTCGGCGTGGCTCCCGGGCTGATGCTGTATTTCTGGCAGCTGCACGAGCTCGGCAATGCCGGCTGGATTGCCGCCATGGTGTTCGCGATCTCCGGCGGACTGCGGCTCGCGCGCTTCAACGCGACCATGGACGACCCGAACAAGCCGGCCTTCGCCGCCAATTTCTTCACCGGCGTGCCGGCGCCCGCCGGCGCGATCACGGTGCTCTTGCCGATCTACATCGCCTTCCTCGGTCTCGGCCGCACCCCCGCGACAGCGACGGCCGCCTACACGCTTCTGATCGCGTTCCTGATGGTGTCGCGCCTGCCGGTGTTTTCGGGCAAGACCAAGCGCATGCGCGTGCCGCCGGAGCTGGTGCTGCCGGCATTCGTCGCGGTCATCGTCTTCATCGCGCTTCTGATCGCCTATCCCTGGCACGTGCTGTCGATCGGCACCGTGCTTTACCTGCTCTGCCTGCCGCTCGGCTACAAATCCTATCGCGACCAGGCGCGCGCAATGGCAGCCGCTGCGCCTGCGGGTGGCGAAGTCGCGTCGCCGCCCTCGGCGCCGACGATGGCGAATTTGTCGGAGCCGCCGGAAGACGACGATCGGCCCGGACGCCTGCATTGAAGGCGACACGCGGATATCTGCCATGAGGCCGGCCTGAGTTGGGTTGCGGCCCGATCTCGGCTATATCGCCCCGTGACGGCGGCATCGCGTCAATCAGCCGCCAATCTGGGAGAGACCGCCGTGACCAATTCCGAGACCGGGCCGCTGCCCGCTTCCGTCATCGAGACGCTGGGACGCTACGACACGCCGACGATCTGCAATGCGATGGAAATCGTGGCGCCCGAGCGGCGGCTGATCGGCTACACCACCAAGCAACTGGTCTGCCCGTTCCCGGACTTGCCGCCGATCGTCGGCTTTGCCCGCACGGTGACGATCCGCTCGGTGTTGAAATCGTCGCTCCCGGCCGAGGAACAGTCGAAGCGCCGCATCGACTATTACGAATATGTCGGCACCGGTCACGGCCCGCGGATCTCGGTGATCCAGGACATCGACGGGCCCGATGTCGGCTACGGCGCGTTCTGGGGCGAGGTGCAGAGCAACGTGCACAAGGCGCTCGGCTGCCTCGGCGTCATCACCGACGGCTCGATCCGCGACATCCCGCAATGGGCCCCAGGCTTCCAGGCCTTGGCCGGCTCGATCGGCCCGTCCCATGCCTGGGTGCATGCGGAAAGCTTTGGCGGCGAAGTGCGCGTCGCCGGCATGTCCGTGAGGTCTGACGACCTGATCCACGCCGACCGGCACGGCGCCATCGTGATCCCGCTCGATATCGCAGCAAAGTTGCCCGAGGCTGCCGAGCTCTGCGGCCGCCGCGAAACGCCGATCCTCGAGATCGCCCGCAGTCCGGACTTCTCGCTGGAGAAGCTGAAGGCCGCACTCAAGCGCTCGGCCGAGATCCATTAGTCTAGGGCGCGATGAGATCAGGATTGATCGCTATCCCGCTTCAGGTCACCGGATGCCTTACGGCCGCGCCGCTGGCCGTGGGGCGCCTTGTTCCGTCAGCAACAGGACGGCCTGATCCGGCTCGCCGAGCACGGCTGCGGCGCATCCGATCAGGGTGAATCCTCCGGCGAGGTCCCAAAAGCTGATGCTGTCCCCGGTGTCCGGGATCGGCATCAGGCGGGCCAACATCACGGCGAAGGCCGCCTCAACGAAGAGCACGAGGCTGAAGGCGGGCAGGACGAGTTCCGGTTCGAGCAGGTGAAGTGCCAGCACCGCGGGCAGTGCAGTCAGAAGACCGAACATCGTCAACATCGCCGATGTCTCCCGCAATCAGCCTGCGCCTTGCTCCAGAATAGCAAGTCATCCTTCGTTCCGGATGTGGCGCAGGGCCGCACCCGGACCGGCGCCGACGCCGTCGGCATGGTTAGCGAAGCGTTGATATTCCTGTCGCTGGACGGCAATCCCGGGCTCGCAGCGGAGGGTACGCCGCTGTCCGGACTTAACCTTTACGCGGCTTTAAGGGCGGCGCTCTAGGGTCTGCGATGCGGTTCGGGGTTGAGCCGCGCCAGCGGCCAGGACGGCCGTTGTTGCGTAGGCGTTGGAGTCGATCATGGATATCGCAACACTTGTCGGCCTCGTCGCAGGCGCCATTGTTGTGTCGTCGCTGATCCTGATGGGCGGTACATTCGGGATGTTCTACGACATCCACGCCGTCATCGTCATCTTCGGCGGTTCGTTTGCGGCCACGATGATCCGCTTCCCATTGTCGGCGATGATCCACGGTGTGCCGCTGGGCGCGAAGTTTGCCTTCACGCTGAGCCGCCTTTCCGCCCACGACCTCGTCGACGAACTCGCCCGCATTGCCGAGATCGCGCGCAAGCAGGGCCCGGTCGGACTGGAAAAGGTCGAGACCGACGAGCCGTTCCTCGCCAAAGGCATCCGCTACGTCGCCGACGGCTACGACCTCGATTTCATTCGGGACAATCTGGAGCGCGACCGCGACAACTTCCTGATGCACCTCGACGAAGGCAGCAAGATCTACCGCGCCGTCGGCGACTGCGCCCCGGCGTTCGGCATGATCGGCACGCTGCTCGGCATGGTGCAGATGTTCTCCAACATGTCGGATCCTTCCAAGCTCGGCCCGTTCATGGCCACCGCGCTGCTGGCGACGCTGTACGGCGCCGTCGTCGCCAACCTGATCTGCTTGCCGATTGCCGACAAGCTGCACGGCAAGCTGCTCGACGAAGAGACCAACCGCACCCTGATCATCGACGGCATCCTGATGATCCGCGATTCCAAGAGCCCGACGCTCGTGCGCGAGATGCTGCTGGCCTATCTGCCGGAGAAGCATCGTCACACCGAGGGAGAGCCGGTGCCGGCGTAGGGCCGCGCGCCGGGACTTGAGAGATGGCCAAGAAGAAGCGCGGCGATGCTCACGGCGGCGGTCACGGCTGGTTCGTGACCTTCGCCGACCTGATGGCGCTGCTGCTGGCGTTCTTCGTGATGCTGGTCGCGTTCTCCACGCAGGACGCCAACAAGCTGAAGATCGTCGCGGGCTCGATGCGCGAGGCGTTCGGCGTGCAGAGCGAAGCGCGCTACTCCGGCATCGTCGAATCCGACGGCCTGCCGACGCGACCGCGGCTCAAGAACGTCGACCACATCCAGCCGGAAGATTCCTCCAACACGCCGACGCCGGATCAGGAGGATCGCGAAAAGACCTCCGGCGCGAAGATCAAGGTCGACCGCAATTTCGCGCTGGCCGCGGCTTCGCTGCGCCAGGCGTTGCAGGACATGCCGGAACTGACCGAGATGTCCAAGCACATCATGTTCGAGGAGACCAAGCAGGGCTTGAACCTCGAGATCGTCGACCAGGACGGCCGCTCGATGTTCGCCGACGGCTCCAAGGTGCCCTATGACCGCACCCGGCGCCTGGTCGAGAAGCTCGCGATCCCGCTCAAGGCGACGCCGCTCCGCGTCTCCATCGCCGGCCATACCGCGGCCGGTTTCGTGCCGACCCGCAGCGACTACGGCGCCTTCGATCTGTCGGCCGACCGGGCCAATGCGGTGCGCCAGATCCTCGAGCGCGAAGGCCTGCCCGCCTCGCATATTTTCGCCGTCTCGGGCAAGGCGGATACCCAGCCGCTGTTTCCGGACGATCCCTCGCTCGCTGCCAACCGCCGGGTGACCATCACCCTGATGCGTGAGGATCCGCCGCTGCCCCCGAACCTGAAGCCGTAGAGGCTCTTGCGCTACCATCTTACCTGAGGCATGTCGTCGCGAGGGCGATGATCGTTGCTGCGGCGTCACAGCATCTGCCCCGGCGCCTGCTATGGTGGCGTGCCGATTGACAGGAGAGCCGGAAGCGCCGAAAGGCGCCGGATCAAATTCAGGGACGAAGCGTTTCTCACCCCCATGACGGCGAGCACCACACAGGCCGAGACCCAGGACGGGCAGCCGGTCACATCAGGCTTTTGGGCCCTTACGCTCGGGAGCATCGGCGTCGTCTTCGGGGATATCGGTACCTCGCCGCTCTATGCCTTTCACGAGGCGGTCAAGGGCGCGGCCCATGGCGAGCCGGTCTCGCGGGCTATCGTGCTGGGCGTGCTCTCGCTGATCCTGTGGGCGCTGCTGATCGTCGTCACCGCCAAATACGTGCTGCTGCTGTTGCGCGCGGACAATAACGGCGAGGGCGGCACGCTCTCGCTGATGGCGCTCGGCCAGCGCGCGCTCGGGCGGCGAAGCTGGGTACTGATGGCGCTCGGCGTGGTCGGCGCCTCCATGTTCATCGGCGATTCCATGATCACGCCCGCGATCTCGGTGCTGTCGGCGGTGCAGGGCCTCAAGCTCGCAACTCCCGCGCTCGAACACTATGTGGTGCCGCTGACCGTCCTCATCCTGGTGCTGCTGTTCGCGGTCCAGAGCAAGGGGACCGCGCTGGTGGCCTCGGCGTTCGGGCCCGTCATGGTGGTATGGTTTGCCGTCATCGCGCTGATGGGGGCCGTCCACATCGCCGACGATCCCAGCGTGCTGGCGGCGATCAATCCGTACTATGCGGTGCAATTCGTGCTGTCGCATGGCGTGATCGGCCTCGTGACCCTCGGCGCGGTGTTCCTGGCCGTGACCGGGGGCGAGGCGCTTTATGCCGATCTCGGCCATTTCGGCCGCAAGCCGATCCAGTCGGCCTGGATGTTCTTCGTGCTGCCTGCGCTGCTCATCAACTATTTCGGCCAGGGGGCGCTGGTGCTGTCCGATCCCAGCGCGATCGAACATTCATTCTACCGCATGGTGCCCGAGAGCCTGGTGCTGCCCCTGGTGGGGCTTGCGACGGCCGCAACCGTGATCGCGAGTCAGGCGGTGATCACGGGCGCCTATTCGCTGGTTCACCAGGCCGTGCAGCTCGGTCTGTTGCCTCGCTTCGAGGTGCGTTACACCTCCGCATCCCATGCTGGCCAGATCTATCTACCCCGTGTCAACCGTCTGTTGCTGATCGGCGTGATGCTGCTGGTGCTGCTCTTCCACACGCCCAGCAATCTGGCCTCGGCCTACGGAATCGCTGTCTCCACCACCATGGTGGCCGACGGCATCATGGGCTTCGTCGTGATCTGGAAACTGTGGAACTGGCGCGCGGCGACGGCCGCGGCCGTGATCGTCCCCTTGGTCATTGTCGATCTGAGCTTCTTCAGCGCCAACCTGCTCAAGCTTCTCGACGGCGCCTGGGTGCCGCTCTTGTTCGGTGTTCTCATGGCGGGGACCATCTGGACCTGGCGCAAGGGGTCGGCCATCCTGATCCAGAAGACGCGGCGGATCGAAGTGCCGCTGGACGATCTGATCCGCAGCCTGGAGAAGCGGCCGCCGCACATCGTCAAGGGCACGGCGGTGTTCCTCACCAGCGATCCCGCCTTCGTGCCGACCGCGCTGCTGCACAACCTCAAGCACAACAAGGTGCTGCACGAGCACAACGTGATCCTGACCATCGAGACCGCGCATACGCCCCGGGTCGATCTTTCGGAGCGGTTCAGGATGGAGAAGATCAGCGACAAGTTCTCCAAGGTCCGTCTGCGCTTCGGCTATATGGAGCAGCCGAACGTGCCGAAGGCGCTCGCGATCGCGCGCAAGCAGGGCTGGCAGTTCGACATCATGTCGACGTCGTTCTTCGTGTCCCGGAGATCCCTGAAGGCTTCGGCGCAGTCGGGCATGCCGCTGTGGCAGGACCATATCTTCATTGCGCTGAGCCGGTCGGCCAATGATGCGACGGACTACTTCCAGATTCCCACCGGGCGGGTGGTTGAAGTCGGAACCCAGGTCACCATCTAAGCGCCATTGCCGAGTTATGCAGATTTGCATAGTCAGGCTCTGAAAACCAGCTAGGCTATGCCGACAGCGCAGGACTATATGCCCCGCGCTCCTCCGCCATTGTGCAGTGAAGCATTTCTAGAGGCCACTTGGCTCTTCCATGACAAACGACGCAGCAACTACCGCCCCGGAAACGGCGGCGGTCAATGGGCATGGTGAGGCCCACACCACCGCCGGTTTCGGTGCGCTGACGCTCGGCAGCATCGGCGTCGTCTATGGCGATATCGGCACCAGCCCGCTCTACGCGTTCCGCGAGGCGGTGACGGCGGCTTCCGGTCACGACGGCCTGCCGACGGCTGCGGCCGTGCTCGGCGTGCTCTCCCTGATCCTGTGGGCGCTCATCCTGGTGGTGACGCTCAAATACGTCGTGATCCTGCTCCGCGCCGACAACAATGGCGAGGGTGGCACGCTGGCGCTGATGGCGCTGGCGCAGCGAGCAGTGGGCACCGGTCCGGGCGGGGCGACCATCGTCCTGCTCGGCATCATTTCCGGAGCCCTGTTCTACGGCGATGCCGTGCTGACGCCGGCGCTTTCGGTGCTTTCGGCGATCGAGGGCATGAAGGACGTTACGCTGCGGTTCGAACCTTACATCGTTCCGCTGACGATCGTGATCCTGGTCGGCCTGTTCGCCGTGCAGTCGCGCGGCACCGCGCGCGTTGCCGCCTTCTTTGGTCCGATCATGTGCGTCTGGTTCACGGTCCTCGCGGTGGCGGCGATCCCTCCGATCATCCAGCAGCCGCAGGTGCTGCTCGCACTGAACCCGCTCTACGCCCTGTCGTTCATGCTCAACCACGGCGTCGTCGGCTTCGTGACGCTTGGCGCGGTGTTCCTGGCCGTGACCGGTGCCGAGGCGCTCTATGCCGATCTCGGCCATTTCGGCAAGCGGCCGATCCAGACCGCCTGGCTTGTCATCGTGCTGCCCTCGCTGGCGCTGAATTATCTAGGGCAGGGCGCGCTGGTGCTCGGCGATCCCGGCGCGATCGTGAGCCCGTTCTTCCAGCTCTTTCCGCAAGGCTTCGTTCGTGGCTGCATGGTCGTGCTGGCGACCATGGCGACCGTCATCGCCAGTCAGGCCGTCATCACCGGCGCCTATTCGCTGACGCGCCAGGCAATCCAGCTCGGGCTGCTGCCGCGCTTCGAAATTCGCCATACGTCCGAAGCCCATTCCGGGCAGATCTTCATTCCGCGCATCAACCAGCTGCTGCTGGTTGCGGTGGTGCTGCTGGTGCTGCTGTTCCGCTCCTCCAGCGCGCTCGCGTCCGCCTACGGCATCTCCGTCACGGGAACGATGGTGGTCACGGCCATGATGGGCTTCATCGTGATCTGGAAGGGCTGGCGCTGGTCGGCGCTCGCCGCCGGCGCGCTGATCGTGCCGTTCCTCTTGCTCGACCTGACCTTCCTCAGCGCGAACCTGCTCAAGGTGTTCGACGGCGGCTGGGTGCCGCTGGCGCTTGGTGCCGTCATGATCATCCTGATGTACACGTGGCGGCGCGGCAGCCGGCTCTTGTTCGAGAAGTCGCGCAAGCTCGAGTTTCCGCTCGCCGATCTCGTGGCGATGCTGGAGAAACGGCCGCCGCAGCGCGTCCCCGGCACGGCCGTGTTCCTGACCTCGGATCCGCTCAGCGCGCCGACCGCGCTGATGCACAGCTTGAAGCACTACAAGGTGCTGCACGAGAAGAACGTCATTCTCACCATCGAGACCGCGCAGACCCCGCGGATCGATCCGGCGGAGCGGGTGAAGCTGGAGCAGATTTCACCGACCTTCTCCAAGGTGACGCTCAAGTTCGGCTTCATGGAATCGCCCAACGTGCCGAAGGCTCTCGCGATCGCCCGCAAGCTCGGCTGGCAGTTCGACATCATGTCGACCTCGTTCTTCCTGTCGCGAAGGGCCCTCAAGCCCGCCGCCCATTCCGGCATGCCGCGCTGGCAGGACCGGCTGTTCATCTCGCTCAGCCGCTCCGCCAACGATGCCACCGACTATTTCCAGATCCCGTCCGGGCGCGTCGTCGAGGTCGGCACGCAGGTGACGATCTAGGCAGGCCATCTTAGGGCTTGGGATTCGAAGCGGACTTCAAGTCGCTGCGATTTAGCCTTAACTTGCGCCGCGCGGCTCAAGCCTTTGTGGCGCTTGATTTTCGTCTCCCGAGAGGCGAGGTTGCCGCCGGCCGGGGACCGCCCGGCACGCGGCCCGACGTTGGAGGATGATGTGGCAAATCAAGTGCAGGATCTGACCCCGGACGAGGTCGCCAAGGGCATCGCCGAGGGGCGTTATCTGCTCGTCGACGTCCGTGAACCCAACGAGGTCCAGGCCGAAGCCTACCCTTATGGCGTCGTGGTTCCGCTCTCGACCTTCGATCCGAAGGCGATCCCCGATCCGGCGGGCAAGGAGGTCGTGTTCGCCTGCCGCTCGGGCAAGCGCTCGGTGACCGCTTCGCTGGCGGCGCAGGCGGCGGGCCTGCCTTACGACAAGCATCTGGCCGGCGGCATGCTCGGCTGGAAGGCGGCGGGGCTTCCCGGCAAGGTCGGTGGCTGATCGGGTCGATGTCGAAGAGCTCCAATCTGAACAAGGTCTTCGCCGACCTTCCCGTCACCATCTTCGAGGCGATGTCGCAGGCCGCGCGCGACAACGATGCCATCAATCTCGGCCAGGGCTTCCCCGATGATCCCGGCCCCGAGGACATTCGCCGCGCCGCGGCCGAGGCCTCACTGAACGGCTACAACCAATATCCGTCGATGATGGGCCTGCCGGAGCTGCGCCACGCCATCGCGACCCATTACGGCCACTGGCACGGCCTCAAGCTCGATCCGATGAGCGAGGTCATGGTGACCTCCGGCGGCACCGAGGCGCTGACCTCGGCGATCCTCGCGGTCGTGCAGCCCGGCGACGAGGTGGTCTGCTTCCAGCCGGTCTATGATTCCTACCTCCCGATCATCCGACAGGCCGGCGGCATTCCGCGCCTCGTCCGGCTCGAGCCGCCGCACTGGCGGCTGAACGAGGACATGCTGAAAAGCGTCTTTAATTCAAAGACCAAGGCGGTGCTGTTCAACAACCCCTTGAATCCGAGCGCGGTGGTCTATCCGCGCGAGGACCTCGAGCTGCTCGCGCGCTATTGCCAGGAGTTCGACGTCATCGCGATCTGCGACGAGGTGTGGGAGCACGTCACCTTCGACCAGCACGAGCACATTCCGCTCATCACCATTCCCGGCATGCGCGAGCGCACCATCAAGGTCGGCTCGGCCGGCAAGATCTTCTCGCTGACCGGCTGGAAGATCGGCTTCGTCTGCGCCGCACCGCCGCTGCTGCGCGTCGCGGCCAAGGTGCATCAGTTCCTGACCTTCACCAGCGCGCCGAACCTCCAGGCCGCCGTCGCCTACGGCCTCGGCAAGTCCGACGACTACTTCCTGTCGATGCGCAAGGATCTGACGCGGAGCCGGGACCGCCTGACCAAGGGCCTGGAGAGCCTCGGCTTCCCCGTGCTGAAGTCGCAAGGCACCTACTTCCTCACCGTCGACCTGTCGCCGCTCGGGCTGAACGAGAGCGACACCGACTTCTGCTGGCGGATCGTGAAGGACTACAAGGTCGCGGCGATCCCGGTCTCGGCCTTCTACGAGCAGGACCCGGTGACGTCGGTGGTGCGCTTCTGCTTCGCCAAGAAGGATCAGACCCTCGACACCGCGCTGGAGCGCCTGTCCGACGCGGTGCGTGGACGCAAGAGGTAGACAGGGATGAGGACCGTCAGCCGCTCCGGACTTGGGCTTGGTCTTGCGATCGCCGCCGCGCTGACGTTGCTTTCGCCTTCCGCCGGGGCGGAGGAGCGCGTCGTCAACTTCTACAACTGGTCCAACTACATGGCGCCGGATGTCCTGGCTGCCTTTACCAAGGAGACCGGCATCAAGGTGGTCTACGACACATTCGATGCCAACGAGACGCTGGAGACGCGGCTGATGGCCGGCAAGTCCGGCTACGACGTCGTGGTGCCCACGGCGTATTTCCTGCAGCGGCAGATCAAGGCCAACATCTTCCAGAAGCTCGACAAGTCGAAGCTGCCGAACCTTAGCCATGCCTGGCCGATGGTGACCAAGCACCTTGGGACCTACGATCCCGGCAACCTCTACGCCGCCAACTACATGTGGGGCACGACGGGGATCGGCTACAACGTCGCCAAGGCGAAGCAGATCCTCGGGGCCGACGCCAAGATCGACAGCTGGGACATCGTCTTCAAGCCGGAGAATTTGGCGAAGTTCAAAGACTGCGGCGTGCACATGCTCGACTCCGCCGACGACATCTTTCCGGCGGCGCTGAACTGGCTAGGCCTCGATCCGAACTCGACCAAGCAGGCCGACCTGGAGAAGGCCGCCGAGGCCGTGACGAAAGTCCGCCCCTCCGTGCGCAAGTTCCACTCCTCCGAATATCTCAGCGCACTCGCGACCGGCGAGATCTGCTTCGTGGTGGGCTGGTCCGGCGACATCATGCAGGCCCGTGCCCGCGCGGCGGAGGGCAAGAGCGGAATCGAGATCGGCTATGCCATTCCGAAAGAGGGCGCGCAGATGTTCTTCGACAATCTCGCGATCCCCGCAGATGCGAAGAACGTCGCGGAAGCCCACGAGCTGATCAACTATCTCTACCGCCCGGACGTCGCCGCCAAGAACTCGGACTTCCTGTCCTACGCGAGCGGCAACCTCGCCAGCCAGAAGCTGGTCGATCCCAAGATCCTTGGCGACAAGAACATCTACCCGGACGAGGCGGCGCTTGCAAAACTGTTCGTCATCACGGCGCGCGAGCCGGCGACTCAACGGATCATCAACCGGCTGTGGACCAAGGTGAAGACGGGGCGGTGAGGCTCGGGTCATTCCGGGGCGATGGGAAGCATCGAGCCCGGAATCTCGAGATTCCGGGTTCGGTCCTGCGGACCGCCCCGGAATGACGGCAGAGGGCTGTTATCGCCACCTGCGATGCAGCCAGAGCCACTGCTCGGGATGCTCGCGCACCCAGCTCTCCACCACGCTGGTGATCGCCTGCGTCGTGCCCTGGATGTCGATCCTGCCGTCGGCGTCGCGCACCGGCTGGATCTCCTCGGTGAGCTCGCCGCGGAAGCGGCCGCCGGGCAGGCGGATGATGCGGACGCCGTGGATCGGGCATTCGATCTGGCGCAGGAGCCGCGCCAGCATGGGGTTGGCGCGGGTCTTGCGGCCGAAGAAGGTGACCTCGACGCCGCCGGTCAGATACTGGTCGATCAGCATCGCGACGTGCTTGCCGTCCTTCAGCGCCTGCGCGAGCCGCAGCGGCGCGTCACGGCCTGCCGGGATCAGCGTCCCCATGTTGACCTGACGCATCTCCTGGATGATGCGGTCGGCCGAGGCGATGTTCGGCCGGCGATAGAGGATCGCAGTATCCAGCCCGTGCGCGACGCCGGCGAGCGCCGGCAATTCCCAATTGGCCAGATGCGCGGCGAAGATCAGCGCCGGCTTGCCATCGTCGCGGATCCGGTCGAACAGCTCGATGCTGCGCTTCGACAATTCGATCCGGCTCTTCTCCGGATGGTCGCGATCATAGTCCCAGACATGGTCCATATGGGCGAACTCGGCGCCGACGCGCCCGAGATTGTCCCACACGCCCATCAGGATTTCTTCGATCTCCTCCGGCGATTTTTCCGGAAAGGCGGCCGCGAGGTTGGCGCGGCCGATGCGATGCTCGCGCAGCCGCGGGCCGATCAGCTTTACCGCGCGGGCAAAGAAGTCCGAGGTCTTGGCCGGATCGAAATAGCGCGTGGTCCGCAGCATCGCGACGGTCGCGGCGCCGATCAGGCTTCCGCCGAGCGATTTGGCAGCCGCCCGCGCGCGGGCCTTCGTACTCGCCGTCAGCAGCGCCATGCGTCCGGTCAGGCCGGTTCGCGGGTCAGGATCAGCGAGGCGTTCTGGCCGCCGAAGCCGAACGAGTTCGACATCACGGCGGCGACGCGGGCATCGCGCGCCTTGTTGCCGACGACGTTGAACAGGATCGTGGGATCCGGATTGTCGTAATTGATCGTCGGTGGAATGCGCTGATGCTCGAGCGTCAGCAGCGAGAAGATCGCCTCCACCGCGCCGGCCGCCGAGATGGTGTGGCCGACCATCGACTTGTTGGAGGTGACCGGAATCTTCTGCGCGAGCTCGCCGAACACGGCCGATGTCGTGTTGAATTCCATCTTGTCGTTCTCGGGCGTCGCGGTGCCGTGCGCGTTGATGTGGTCGATCTGGTCCGGCGTCATGCCGGCATCGGCCAGCGTCTTGTTCATGCAGCCGATGATCGGCTTGCCGTCGGGCGAGGAGCGGGTGCGGTGGAAGGAATCGGTGAGCTCGCCGCAGCCGGCGATGACGCCGAGGATCTTCGCGCCGCGCGCAGTCGCCGCCTCGTAGCTTTCGAGCACCAGCGCGCCGGCGCCTTCGGCCATCACGAAGCCGTCGCGGTTCTTGGAGAAGGGGCGGGAGGCCGCCTGCGGCGGCTCGTTCTGGGTCGACAGCGCCGACAGCAGCGAGAAGCGCACCAGCGCTTCCGGGTTCACGGTGCCGTCGGTCGCGACGCACAGCGCCGCATCGGTCTCGCCGCGGCGAATCGCCTCGACGCCCAGCTGGATCGAGGTGGCTCCGGATGCGCACGCCGTGGACAGCGAGATCGGCGAGCCCTTGGTGCCGAAGGTCTCGGCGAGATGCGCGGCAACCGAACCGAACATGAAGCGATGATGATAGGCGCTGTACTTGCCGCCGCCGGAAATCTGCAGCAGATCGTCGTAGGTGATGTCCTGGTGGCCGACGGCGCGACCGAGCTCGCGACGTTGCGGCCATTCGACTTCGACCGGCGCGACCGCAAGGAAAAGCGGGCCCGGGAAATCGGCCTTGGCGCCGATGCCGGCCTGCTCCAGCGCTTCCTGCGTCACCAATTCGGCCATCCGCTCGGACAGCGCGGTGGAGGAGAACGGTTCGACGGCGACGAAATCGACCGTGCCGGCCATCGTGGTCTTGAGGCCATCGACCGGAAAACGCGTGATGGTGCGGATGCCGGATTCGCCGGCCACGAGCTTTGCCCAATTGTCGGCCTTGCCGGCACCGAGCGAGGTCATGATGCCCATGCCGGTGACGACGACGACGGGACGCCCGAGTTTATCGCGTGG
The DNA here is from genome assembly GCA_035575945.1 of Bradyrhizobium sp. Taxonomy (GTDB): domain Bacteria; phylum Pseudomonadota; class Alphaproteobacteria; order Rhizobiales; family Xanthobacteraceae; genus Bradyrhizobium. The sequence continues at coordinate 444,656 of DATLXF010000035.1, forward strand.
TGCAGTCATGTCGATCCCCGGTTGAGCTAACTAAATCGCCTCGACCAGCGCCATGCCTTCGCCGCGCCAGTGTCCGGCTCCCACCACCACGATCTGGGTGGGCGCGCCCTGCATTTCAATCTCGGTCCCCGTGGAATCATTCGGCGGGAACAGCGCGCCGCGCGAGATGGACAGTGCGGCGAGCGCGATTCCGAGCGGGAATTGCGTTTCCATGGCGTGGCCGAACATCGTACCGGTCGAGCGCACCGGATAGTCGCGGTGGCCCTTCAGGAAGTCGCGCTCTTCCGAGGTCGCCGGCTCAGCGCCGGTCGCCCCGGTGATGATCGCGCCCTTGCCCTCGCGCTTGGGCAGCGCGGTCCACAGCTTTTCCAGTGTCGCGGCCATGTCGCCGGGCTGCTTGCGCTTGGCGAGATCCGCGACCACGCTCGACAGTCTCGCGAACGGCTTCGCGCCGCGTGCTTGCGCATGCGTCTTCGACTCCAGCACCAGGAAAGCGCCGGCCGAGCCGAGCGCGAAGCCGGGATGGTCCTTGCGCGCCCAAACGGGAGCGAACCTGTTCTTCAAATTGAAGTCGCCGAACTCGTAGAGGACGAGCAGGTCCTTGCGCTCGCCATTGTGCGAGCCGCCGACGAGGGCGATGTCGCTCTCGCCCGAGGCGATGCGCGCGAGTGCGATGCGGGCGGCATCGGCGCCAGCGACCTCCTCGCCCATGAAGGTGCGCGAGGTGCCCCCGAGTCCGTGCACGATGGCGATGTTGCCGGCGAGCAGGTTCGAGAGCTGGGCCAGAAACAGCGTCGGCCTGAGATCGCTCATCAGCCGCTCGTTGAGGAAGCCGGGCGCGTTGGCGCCCTTGGCCTCGGCGGTGAGAATGCCGGTGTCGACGTTGAGATCGCGCTCCCCGCCGCCGGCGGCGACCACCATGTCGATCTTCGACAGGATGTCCTTGTTGCCCTTGATGCCGGCCGAATCGAGCGCAAGACCGGCGGCATAGGTGCCGATGCGCTGCCAGGCTTCCATCTGGCGCTGGTCGCCCTTCTTTGGGATCTGGCTGTCGAAGCTGACGGGCATCAGCGGATGCACGACATGGGGCGCAAAGCTTTTTTCGTCGACATTGATGCGCTTCTCCTGAAGCGCGGCCCAATTGGCGTCGAGCCCTTCGCCCAGCGACGTCGCGAGTCCAATGCCGGTGATCCAGACTTCCGTCTGGCCGGGCTTCGAAGCAGTGTCAGTCATGGCGATACGACCTGTTGCGGAAAGCCGACGCGCTCGGCGACCTTCGCCATGTGTCCGCGCATATCCGCATTGGGGAAGGGAATCAGCGTGAAGGTCAGCGCCGAATTGGCGCGCAGCTTGCCGCCGACCCTGATCTTGGCCTCGGTCATGGCATAGCCGGAACCTTCATGGGCGATGCTTGCCTCGATGCTCATGAGATCGCCGGGAAACACCGAGCCGCGCACCTTGGCCTCCTTGACGGCGGCCAGGATCGGCATGCGCTCGAACTTGAACACGCCGAGCTGGAGCCAGCCCGAGGCCTGCGCCATCGATTCGATCAGGAGCACGCCGGGCATCAAGGGATAGCCCGGGAAGTGCCCCTCGAAGATGGTGCTCTGCTGCGGGACCTGCGCTTCGACGACGATCGTCTTCTCGTCGACCTTGAGGTCGACGATGCGATCGATCATGTGGAAGTATTCGAGTTGCATGACTGCGCCCTTAGGCGCTCGCGCCCTTGGCCGCAACCAGTTCGTCGATGCGCGCGCACAGATTCTTCAGCACGAAGTACTGCTCGGTGGTCGCCTTGCCGTCGTTGACCTCTTGAGTCCACTTTTCCAGCGGCAGCTTGATGCCGAACTGCTTGTCGATCGCGAAGGCGATGTCGAGGAAATCGAGGCTGTCGATGCCGAGATCGTCGATGGCATGGCTATCCGGCGTGATCGTGTCGCGCGGGATGTCGCAGGTTTCAGCGATGATCGTGGCGACCTGATCGAATGTGGATGACATCACTAAGCCTTTGATATATTACGGATATTTTCGGGTTTCCAGAGTGGCGCGGTGGGTGGGCATCGCGCCCCTGATGACGCCCTCAAACCCCCCTCTGGCCGGGTCGAAAGCCCGTATATCGGAGCGCCGCCCTGAGTTCAATGGAGCGGACACCCGCGGAGCCGGGGCTGGGGATGCCGCAGAGCCCTCCGCCGGAGAGCTTGGCCGTCGGCTGCGCCTAGATGTGGGGTGTCGTGATCTTGACGCAGTCGCGGCGGCCCATCAGCACGCAATCCTGTGTCCGGCGCAGGTCGGCGATGCTGACCGCGAGCCAGATCCCGATTGCGGTCAGCGCGATGGTGAAGGCCAGCGCCGCGATATTGGCAAGCATGCGCTGGCGGTAATTGTCGGGTTCGGTGCGGGGCCGCTCGTAGCGCGAGAGGTCCAGCCGTTCGGGCGCGACGCGCAGCGGTTGCACGGTGCCGCTGCCGCGCTGGACCGCCGGGGAAGGCGGGGTGCGCGGCCTGAACGGGAGCACCCGGTGCTCGTCATCAGAGCTTATGGGCCGCTGATTGTTCATAGGGCGGGGATCACTCAGACGCGACGATCTAATAGCATATGTGAGGTGCGCGTTGCAGAATATCTTCGCAATGCTCGCGTGCAAGTGAGCGCCTGCACTATTTTGCGTCGCGGGAGGGCCGGGCGTTTTGGGAACTGCCGCCGTGCATTTTCGTCGCCATGGGTGCCGTGGCATAGTCAGGGAATCGGAGCCATCAGCGGCAACCCGTTAGGACCCTTCGACCATGACCAACATGCGCGAGCCGCGAGTGCATCCCGTTTCGATCCTGTCGCTGCGGCCGACGCAGATGACGGTCGGCATGCGCGAGGTCAAGGAGAAGCGCAGGCGCTGGCGCGAGCACGACAAGACCAAGCAAGCCGACCTGCTCGGCAAGCACATGATCCCGGTCGTCTACGGCCCCGACGCACGCTACTACGTGATCGACCATCATCATCTCGGCCGCGCCTTGCACGATGAAGGCGTCAAGAAAGTGCTGGTGACCGTCGTCGGCGACCTCAGGATGGTGCAGCGCGAGGCTTTCTGGGGCGTCATGGACAACAAGCGCTGGGTCTATCCCTACGATGCTAAGGGCGAGCGGCGGTCTTTCCGCGACCTGCCGAAAACGGTCGCCGACCTCAAGGACGATCCGTTCCGCAGTCTTGCCGGTGAATTGCGCCGCATGGGCGGCTTTGCCAAGGACACCACACCGTTCTCCGAATTCCTGTGGGCCGACTTTCTCCGCCGGCAGATATCGCGCAAGGCGGTGGATGCCGATTTCGACAAGGCGCTCGAGACGGCGATGGCCGCGGCCAGAAGCAAGGCCGCGATCTATCTGCCCGGTTGGTGCGGTCCGGAGGACGACGATTAGGGCCTTGCGCCCTGCGGGCACCGGCAAGCGCAAGGCATCACAGTCTCTTGAGCGACATCATTTCCCGTCGCCGTGAAGCGGTCCTGAAACAGAGCCGTCCCACTTGTATGTGCTATCGAGCCCACACAGGAGGCCGAAATGCGCCGTCTGGTTTTCACCGTTGCCGTGCTCGCCGTCGCCCTGGCAGGGATTTCGGCATCCTTTGCCGCAGTTCATCACGCCAAGACACCCACATTTGCGGAGCGTTTTGCGCCTGCTCTCGAATTGATGGCAAAGCGCTAGCGGCTGCTCGTCCAGTCACGCTTGATCTTCCGCAATTCGCGGCGGCTGACGGCGGCTATTGTCCGGCTGCATGACGACCGAAGCAGTGTTGCGCCCCGATGTCGAGGGCGGGGTGGGCGTAAGGTCATGCCGACTGGAGACATGGCCGTGAGCATCATCTTCCGCATCCTCTTCATCATCGCCGGAGCGATCACTGCGCTGTTTGTTGCGCGGGATGCGCTGAATTTCACCATCATCCAGACCTTCGTCGCCGTGCTGCTCGTCACCGTCGTAATCGGTGCCGGCAGCCTCTGGAGCCTGCGGCAAAAGACGTGAGCGAATTGGAACGCGGCAGCTTGGCCGGGCTGAGCGAAGCCGAGGCCCGGCTGCGGCTGCAGCAGGACGGTTTCAACGAACTGCCGCGGGCAGAACGCCGCACGCCGCTGCGCATCGTGCTCGAGGTCCTGCGCGAGCCGATGCTCTCGCTTCTTCTGTGTGGCGGTATCGTCTATCTTCTGCTCGGCGATCTCCGCGAGGCAGTGCTTCTCCTGGCCTTCGGCCTCATCTCCGTCCTGATCACCATCGTGCAGGAGACGCGCACCGAACGTGTGCTGGAGGCTCTGCGGGAGCTGACCAGCCCGCGCGCGCTGGTGGTCAGGGACGGGGAACGCCGGCGGATCGCCGGCCGTGACGTCGTCCGTGGCGATCTCCTCGTCCTCTCCGAGGGAGACCGGGTTCCGGCAGATGCGATGCTCGTCAGGGCGCGGGATCTCGCCGCCGACGAATCGCTGCTGACCGGCGAGTCGGTCCCGGTTCGCAAGCAGTTCGCCAACACACAGGCTGCGGACATGTCCCTGACCGATCATCGTCCGGGCGGCGATGACCAGCCCTTCGTGTATTCGGGCTCGCTCGTCGTGCGCGGCGAAGGCCTCGCCAAGGTCGAGGCCACCGGTCCTCGCAGCGAAATCGGCAAGATCGGATTGTCGCTGCATGGCCTGCAGCCGGAGCCGCCCCGGCTCCAGCAGCAGACCGCGCGGCTGGTACGGCTTTGCTTTGTCGGCGGCGTAGCGATCAGCCTGGCCGCTGTCCTGCTTTACGGCATGATGCGCGGAGATTGGCTGCAGGCGTTACTCGGAGGCATCGCAATCGGCATGTCCATGCTTCCCGAGGAGTTTGCCGTCGTCCTCACGGTGTTCATGGCCATGGGCGCCTGGCGCATCTCGAAGGCGCGCGTACTGACGCGGCGCGCCGCCGCGATCGAGGTGCTCGGCTCCGCCACGGTGCTCTGCACGGACAAGACCGGCACGCTGACCCAGAACCGGATGTCTGTCGCGGCGCTGAGATTGCGCGACGGCACAAGCGTGCGCCTTGCAGCCTCTCAGGCCGTGGGAGCACAGTTCTTCGAGCTGGCGCGTTGCAGCGCTCTGGCGAGCTCGCCCGAACCTTTCGATCCGATGGAGAGGGCCTTGCACGCCTTCGTGCAGGCCGCTGTGCCGGAGGACAGCCAAGCCGGCGACGCTCGCACGCTGGTGCGCAGCTACGGCCTGCGGCCCGAACTGCTGGCGATGACGCAGGTCTGGCGATCGTCGCACCGTCCCGGATGTTTCGCAGCGGCCAAAGGTGCTCCCGAGGCGGTCGCGCGGCTTTGCAAGTTGGACGGTGCCGACCACCAGGCGATGCGCGATGCCGTCGCCGCGATGGCGAAGGACGGTCTTCGCGTCCTCGGCGTCGCCGCCGCAAGTTACGACGGCGAGAACCTGCCGTCCTCCCAGGACGGCTTCGCGTTTCGCTTCATTGGTCTCGTCGGGCTCGCCGATCCGCTTCGCCCAGGCGTCCCGGATGCGGTCGGTGAATGCCGTTCGGCCGGCATCCGCGTCGTCATGATCACGGGCGACTATCCCGCGACCGCCATGGCGATCGCCGCGCAGGCCGGGCTCGACGTCAAGGAGGTCGTCACCGGCGAGCAAATCAGGCTCGCCGACGACAGCGAGCTCGAGGCACTCGTCAGGAACGTGACCGTCTTCGCGCGGGTCCTGCCGGAGCAGAAGCTGCGGATCGTTCAGGCGCTGAAGCGCAGCGGCGAGATCGTCGCGATGACCGGCGACGGCGTCAACGATGCACCGTCCTTGAAGGCCGCCCATATCGGGATCGCGATGGGCGGCCGCGGCACCGACGTCGCTCGCGAGGCGTCATCCATCGTCCTGCTCGACGACGATTTCAGCTCCATCGTCGCAGCCATCCGCCTGGGACGCCGGATCTACGACAATCTGCGCAAGGCAATGGCCTTCATTTTCGCCGTCCACGTTCCGATTGCGGGGCTTGCCCTGTTGCCGCTGGTCTTCGGGCTGCCCGTGATCCTCGGCCCCGTTCACATCGCGCTCCTGGAGCTGATCATCGACCCCGTCTGCTCGCTTGTGTTCGAAGCCGAGCGGGAGGAGCGCGACGTCATGAAGCGCCCGCCGCGGCGTGCCGATGCGGCGCTGTTCTCCTGGCCCCTGATCGCCTGGAGCGTCCTGCAAGGCGCCATGGCCTTCGCCCTGATCGCAGCGATCTTCGTCGGAGCGCTCCGTTCCGGCGTTGCATCCGACGAAGCGCGCGCGCTCGCGTTCATCGCGCTCGTCGTCTGCGTCGCTACGCTGGTGCTGGTCAACCGCTCCTTCAGCGCATCCTTCTTGTCTGCGTTCTTCCGTCCGAACCCGGCGTTGCTCTGGATAGCCGTAGCGATCGCGTCCATTCTGGCGGCCGCCCTGTTGTGGCCGCGAGCGTCCAGCCTGTTTCGGTTCGGTCCGCTGCATCCGGACGACCTGGCGATCACGCTCGGCGCGGGATTTTTGCTGCTGACCGTGCTCGAATTGCTGAAGCCGATCTGGGCAGGGCGGCTGCGGTTCTAGCTGCTGTTCCGGTGATCCATATGCGGCGGCGTTTCCACCTGGTGTGGATCTTCCCTGCCGCCAAGCATGCGGTGCAGCCGGCGTTCGAGGCGGCGACCGATCGTGAGCAGAACGAAAGTGAAGGCCAGCGCGGCCAGCACGATCTTCCATTGCCCGGCGCCGCAGGTGATGCCGAGACAGGCGGCGAGAAAAGTGCAGGCCGCGCTGGTCAGGCCGCGCACGCGGAAACGGTCGCTCTCGTGAACGATGACGCCGGCCCCGAGGAAGCCGATGCCGGTCAGGACGCCCTGGATCACGCGGCTCGTCGCATCCGTGATCTTGCCAGACTCGGCGAACGGGACCGCGAGCAGCACGACGGTCGCAGTCGAGAGGCCGACGATGCCGAGCGTCTTCAGCCCGATCGGCTTGCCGTGCAGGTCGCGGTTGAGGCCGATCGCGCTGCCGGCGAGCGTCGCCGTGCCGAGGCGCAGCAAAATTTCGGGCCAATCGAACTCGGTCATGGCGTGTCTGTCATTTCTTCGGCAGGCGTCCCATCAGGTAGAACTCCTCGTTCGGCCGCATGCACGTGACATTCGCCATCCGGTTCGACAGCGCGAAGAAGGCGGAGATCGCGGCGATGTCCCAGATGTCGTCGTCGCTGAAGCCGTGCGGCTGGAGCGCCGCGAAATCGTCCTCCGAAATCCGCTGCGCGTCGGTCGAGACCTTCATGGCGAAATCGAGCATCGCCTTCTGCCGCGGCGTGATGTCGGCCTTGCGGTAGTTCACCGCGATCTGGTCGGCGATCACGGGATTCTTGGCGCGGATGCGCAGGATCGCGCCATGCGCGATCACGCAATACTGGCACTGGTTGGCGGCCGAGGTCGCCACCACGATCATCTCGCGCTCGGCCTTGCTGAGGCCGCCGTCCTTCTCCATCAGCGCATCGTGATAGGCGAAGAAGGCGCGGAACTCGTCGGGGCGATAGGCCAATGTGAGGAAGACGTTCGGCACGAAGCCGCTCTTCTCCTGCACGGCGAGAAGCCGGGTGCGGATGTCGTCGGGTAGCGTGTCGAGCGCGGGTGCGGGGAAACGTTGCGCGGCGGTTTTTGTCATGGGCATGGTTTCGGCTTGGGGCTGGAGACCATAGTCGATGCGGGTGAGACGCTCCAGAGGCGTCGCAAGGTTTCGTGCCCCGCATGTGGCGCAGCGCCGCTTCGGCGCTGTGCTGCCGAGCCGGGCCCAGGTCTGCTTGAGGGCGGTGACCGCGGCGTGGGTCCCGGCTCTGCGCAGCGGCGTTGCACGCTGCGGCGCGTCCGGGACACGAGAGATGTGCTACCGCAGCGGCTTCTTCAGCAGCGAGAAGCGGTCGGGATCAAGGCCCATCGACGGCTGCAGCATCGGGGCCTCGATGCTGGACGTCGTCTTCGCCGCCGGCGCCGAAAACACCGGGTCGTTCGGCACGTCGCGCTGCGAGGTGGCGCCGCGCCAGCGTTCGAGCACCGCGCTGACGAAATGCATGTCGTGCCCGGAGGTGACCGACGGCACGCTCGAGATGGTGGCTTCGCCGCGCGGCAATTGATGCGGCGGCACCTCCTTGAAGCGCAGGCGGGTCGGCAATGCCACGCCTTCGCCGAAAGCCAGCACCTCGCGGGTGCCGAGCGAGGGGACGAAGGAGAGCAGGTTCGCCGCGGCGTCCGACACCGCGGCGCGCAGCAGCGCCTGGTCGCGGTCGTTGGCGAGACGCATCGTGAACAGCGTGTTGCACTGGGAGATGATGGTGGCGTCGAGCTCGGCGGGGCGCTGGGTGATGAGGCCGAGATATACGCCGTATTTGCGGCCTTCCTTGGCGATGCGCGACACCGCCTTGCGGGTCGGGCCGAAGCCGATGTTGCGGTCGGCGGAGGCATAGCGATGCGCTTCCTCGCAGACGAACAGCAGCGGCGAGACGCCGTCGCTCCACAGGCCGAAATCGAACGCCATGCGGCAGAGCACCGAGACCACGGAATCGATCACCTCGGCCGGGAAGCCGGCGAGCTGCATCACCGTCATCGGCTTGCCGTTGGCGGGCAGGCGGAACAGATGGCTGATGACTTCGGCCATGGTGTCGCCACCGACGTTGGCGTTGTCGAACATGAAGGTGTAGCGCGGGTCGTTGCGCACGGCTTCGATGCGCGAGATCAGCTTGTGATAGATGATGCGCGAGGAGCGGTTCTCGAGCTTGCCCATGCGCTCGTCGATCAGCGACAACAGGTCGACCAGGCGATAAGGCACCGGCGTGTCGACCGTGTAGCCGATCTGCTTGGGGTCGATGCGCTTCAGGCCGATGCGGTCGGCATTCTGGTACTGGGTGTAAACGCCCTTGGCGAGCGGGATCACCTCGGCGAGGATGTCGAGCTCCTCGGGCACGCCGGCACGGCCGCCGAACAGCACGTCGACGATCTCCTCGAAATTGAACAGCCAGAACGGCAGCTTCAGGTTCCGCGGGTTGAGCACCAGCGCGCGGTCGCCGAAGCAGCGGCCATACTCGTTGTGGACGTCGAGCAGGAAGATGCGCAGGTTCGGCCGCGCCTTCAGGATCTCGTTGAGCAGCAGCGAGACGCCGGTCGACTTGCCGACGCCGGTCGAGCCCAGCACGGCAAAGTGCTTGGACAACATTTCCTCGACGTCGACATAGGCGACGACGGAGCGGTCCTGCTGGAGGAAACCCACGTTGATCTGGTCCGAGCCGGTGGGTGCGTAGATCGTGCGCAGCTCCTGGCTGGTGATCAGGTCGACGGCATCGCCGATGGTCGGATAGTTGGTGACGCCGCGCTGGAATTTGGCCTTGTCCGCGGCATTGAGGATCTCGCCGAGCAGGTCGACCGATGCGATCGCGATGTAGGCGTCGGAGCTCGACAGATTCTCGCAGGACACCTCTGTGATCATCGCAACGATGACCGAGCTTGCGCAACGAATGCTGACGAAGCGGCCGACAGTCGCCCGCACCTCCGAGATCGGCATCTGGCTTGCCGCCAACAGTCCGACCCGGGCGAGCGACCCGCGAACCGAAATCACGCGTCCAAAGGATGTCACGATGAATGAACCTGGCCAGAGCGAGGAATTTGCCCCGACTATGTGCGGCGTCGCTGCACAAACGGTTAAGCGGCAGGTGCGGCCGCTTCGTTAAATCCGCGACAATTCTGCCGCCAACTTTGTTCGGATGGCATCGCTTTGGGCAGAAAGTGCGGTAAAACGCTGCAATCCCCACCCATCAAAGCCCGCGGCAATTAAGGAAATTTTTACCATGCGGCCAGCCAGCCCCGTCATTCGGGTGTGGGTGTCGGCAGCATGTTTACCGCCAGCCACGACCTCGGATTTTGTTGACGGGACCTAATCATTTGTACATTAGTACAAATGGCGATGGCCGCTGCGCCACCTTCAGATGTGTGAGCGCAGTGCAGTTCCGCGTCCGATTGCGCGCTTCTGGCGCGGCGTATCGCTCGCTATGCCCTGGAGGTGCCCATGCAGCCCGAACCGATCCTCGATCTCGCTCATCTCGGCCACATGGAGTTGCTGACCCCCAAGCCGGACGAGAGCCTGACATTCTTCGTCGACGTCATGGGCATGACCGTCAGCGGCCGGAAGGGCGAGTCGGTGTACTTGCGCGGCTGGGACGATTACGAGCGCTATTCGCTCAAGCTGACGGCGTCGAAGACCTCGGGCATGGGCCACATGGCGCTACGCGCGCGCAGCAAGCAGGCGCTGGAGCGGCGCGTTGCCGCGCTGAAAGGGTCCGGGTTCGACATCGGCTGGAGCGACGGCGACATGGGGCAGGGGCCGACCTTCCGTTGCCGCGATCCCGATGGCCATATCGTCGAGCTCTACTACGAGACCGAATGGTATCAGGCGCCGCCGGAGCTGAAGCCTGCGCTGAAGAACCAGGCCCAGCGCTTTCCCGCGCGCGGCGTCAACGTGCGCCGCCTCGATCACCTCAATTGCCTCGCCGTCGACATCAAGGCCAACCGCGAGTTCTTCGAGAATTACCTCGGCTGCCGCCTGACCGAGCAGATCGTGCTCAACGACGGAAGGGAAGCGGCGATGTGGCTGACCATGTCGAACAAGAGCTACGACTTCGCCTATTCACTCGACCATTCCGGCGTGCCCGGCCGCTTCCACCACGTCACCTATGCGCTCGACAGCCGCGAGGAGATTCTGCGCGCCGCCGACATCTTCCTCGAGAACGGCGTGCATATCGAGACGGGGCCGCACAAGCACGCGATCCAGCAGACCTTCTTCCTCTACGTCTACGAGCCCGGCGGCAACCGCGTCGAAGTCGCCAATGCCGGCGCGCGCCTCATCCTTGCACCCGACTGGAAGCCGATCGTGTGGACCGAGGAGGAGCGCAAGAAGGGCCAGGCCTGGGGCTTGAAGACGATCGAGTCCTTCCACACCCATGGCACGCCGCCGGTGGAGGTGAAGCACGGCTAAAGCAAGATGAGATTGGGTTGAACAAGCCGCCGCGGGCTCGGTGCACCTCTCCCGCTTGCGGGAGAGGTCGGCGCAACGCGCCGGGTGAGGGGTCTTTCCTCTAGGGGAGTGTCCCGCTGTGGAGAAACCCTCCCCCGCAAGCGGGGGAGGGAGCGCACCTTCCGTGTCGCGGCAAGTGAAACCCAATCTCATCACGCTCTAGTGCGCGGACGCCCGCACCCTTGCGATCGTTTCGCGTACGCCGATCCAAGCCGGCTTGCCAGGTGCGAACTGCCGGCGCAGGAAGCTGACGAGTTCCTCGACCTGCGCATCGCTCATGCTCTTCCCAAACGCAGGCATGTAGCCGAGGTCGCTGGAGACCGGAACCGCGATGCCGTGCAGGATCACCTGCACGAGATTGTCCGCCTTCGTGCTGTGGATATTGCTGTTGAGCGCGAGCGAGGGCCGGCTGCCGAACAGCGGCAGGCCGCCGACCTCGTGGCAGACGGCGCAGGCGCCCTGGTAGAGGCGGGCTCCGGTGGAGGAGGCGATAGTGACTTGCGTCGCGCCCTCCAGCCTTGCCGCGAGCGCCTCCTGTGCCTGCGTCGCGGTGTCGTTGAACGAGTTGAGATAGACCGCCATCGCGCGGATGTCCTGATCGGGAAGGGCCTTGAGATCCCTGACGACAGGCGCCATTGGTCCGGCGGCGACGCCGTGATAGCGCGAATGACCAGTGCGTAAATAGGCGTAAAGCTCGTCCTCGTTCCACGGGATCGGCGCGTGTGAGATCGAGGTCAGCGGCGGCGCTTCCCACCCCTCGGCGAAGCCGCCCGCGAGATAGGCATTGCGCTGCTCGGCCCCGAACGCGTTGCGGGGCGAATGGCAGCCGCTGCAATGGCCGAGGCTCTCGACCAGGTAGGCGCCGCGGTTCCATTGCTCGGACTTGGCGGGGTGGGGCTTGAATTCCTTCGCGTCGTGGAACAGCGCGTTCCAGCCCGCAAGCAGCGGGCGGAGATTGTAGGGGAAGGTGAGCTCGTTCGCCGGCGCCGTCGCACGCACTGAAGGTTGCGCCATCAGATACGCGTAGAGTGCCTGCATGTCGGCGTCGCTGGTCTTCGCAAAATGCGTGTAGGGAAAAGCGGGATAGAGCTGACGTCCGTCGCGATGCAAGCCATCGCGCATCGCGCGCTCGAAGGCGGGGTAGGACCAGGCACCGATCCCGGTCTCGACGTCGGGCGTGATGTTGGTCGAATAGATCGTGCCGAAGGGCGTCTCCAATGCGCGGCCGCCGGCGTTGAGCGCGCCGCCAGGATTGGTGTGGCACTCCGCGCAATTGCCGAGCGCTGCAAGCTGCTGGCCGCGCGCAATCGTCGCCGCCGAATAGACCGAAGCGTCGGGCCGGGCGATCGGGGCGATGGCGCGGCCGGGCAGCAGCGCTGCCCCGACGCCGATCGCGGCGGTGCAGACGGCTGCAATCGTCGCAAAGACGCCGGCGCGCTTGGCGAATGGATTCGGCCAGATGCGAGACGGCGGCGTCGCTGCAGGGGCGGGCAAAGCTTGGCCTGACGCCGCCGCGTCGCCATGCAGGCCTTTCAGGATCCGCTCGGGCGTGAACGGAGGCTCGCGAAAACGCACGCCGGTGGCATCGAAGATGGCGTTCGCGATCGCCGCTGCACTCGGCACCGAGGCGGACTCGCCGACGCCAAGCGGCGGCTGATCCTGCCGCGGCAGCATCAAGACGTCGATCTTGGGCACGTCGGGGAAGGGGATGATGGGATAGGCTCCCCATTCGCGTGCAGCCACCGTGCCGCGCTCGAACGGGACCTCTTCCATCAACGCGCGGCTGGTGGACTGGATGACGTTGCCATGGATCTGATGGCGCACGCCGTCCGGGTTGATCATCAAACCGGAATCCTGCCCCGCGACGACGCGCGTCACGCTGACGTCGCCGGTCGTCTTGTTCACTGCGACGTCCGCAACCCAGGCCGACCACGCTGCGCCATAGCCCGGAAACTTGCTGTGGACGTAGAGCGCGTAGGCAAAGCCGCGCCCGTGCACGACCTCGCCCTCTTTCTCCTCGCGCTTGGGACGAGGCTTCCAACCGGCGCGTTCGGCGACCGCGTTGACGAGATCGACGGCCCGCGGATCTTTGAGATAACGCAGGCGATATTCGACAGGGTCGACGCCGGCTTCGGTTGCGGCCTCGTCGATATAGGATTCATGCGCGAAGGTGTTCGGCAACGCCGAGACACCGCGAAACCAGGAAGCGCGCACGATCGGCGCCATGTCGTGGGCGACGACGCGCATGTTGTCGTAATCGTAGGGCGGGATCGCGGTGCGGTCGCCCATCTGGAGCACGGCCGGCTCAGGGGAGATGCGACCGGTCAGCAGTAGCGCCAGAGTCGGCGCGACATTCGAAGGATAGCGCGTGGCGAGGTCGTAAGCGGCGATGCCGCCGTGGGCGTCGAGGCCGCCATTGACGTCGATGAGCTGCGCGGTGCCCTTGGGCTCCCAGGCGTGCTCCTGCTCGCGCGTCAGCTGCACGCGGACGGGCCGGCCGACGGCGCGCGACAGCAGCAGCGCATCAGCGGTGACGTCGTCGGCGCAGTTGCGGCCGTAGCAGCCCGCGGCTTCCAGCCGAATCACCTCGATCTCGCTCTCGGGGCGCTCGATCAGGAGCGCGAGGTCGCTGCGCAGCGCGTGCGGGTTCTGCGTGCCCGACCAGACGCGGATGTTGCCATCCTGGACGTCGGCCACCGCGCAGGACGGGCCGATCGCGGCGTGCATCTGATACGGCCACACATAGGTGCGCTGCATCGGCTTGGCCGCGCCGGCGATGGCCGCATCGACGTCGCCCTTGTCGATCAGCGTGCGCGGTGTCGATGGATTGGCGCGTAGCGCGGTCTCCACGTCGGCAAGGTCGGTGAGGGTTGGTGTCGGCTTCCAGCTCACCTCGAGCTGCTCTGCGGCGCGGATCGCATTCTCCTCGCGCTCGGCGACAACGCCGACGAAATCACCGATGCGCACCACTGCGATCAGGCCGGGGACGTCCCGGACGGAGGATTCGTCGACGGCGATCAGGCTGGTGCCGACGAACGGGCCGGCATCGACGCCTGAATAGGGCGGGCGCACCACGCGGCCGTGCAGCATGCCCGGCACGCGGACGTCATGGACGAATGTGAGCTGGCCCGTAGCCTTGGCGGGCAGATCCACACGCGGCGTCGACTGGCCGACGATCCTGTAGTCGCCGACGGGTTTGACCGCGACTTCGTCGGCAAGCTCGAGCCGGATCTCTTCGCCGCCGATCAACTCGCCATAGCTGACGCTGCGGTTGTCGTGTCCGCGCACGAGGCCGTCCTCGATCCGTAATTCGGAGGCCGACAGCTCCAGCCGCTCGGCCGCGCGCGCGATCAGAAAGTGCCTCGCCTGCGCCGCCGCCTTGCGCAGGGGCACGGCGGTGATCTGTATGGTTTCGCTGGCGATCGTCGCGCCCTGGTTCGGCACCACCGACGTGTCGCCGAGCACGACCACGACCCGCGCAAAGGAGACGTCGAGCTCTTCGGCAACGATCTGGCCGAGCGCCGTGCGGATGCCGGTGCCGAGATCGACATGGCCGTTATAGGCGGTGACCGCCCCGTCCGCGGTGATGCGGACGAAGGTCTCGGATGTAAACTCGTCCACGGTGCGCGCGACGATGAGCGAACCCGCCCGCTCAGCTCGGTTCGAAACAGGAGAGGCCATCAATCTGCGGCCTCGATGAGCTGGCTGGAGGCGCGCATCACCGCGCGCAGGATCTCGACATGCGTGCCGCAGCGGCAGAGATTGTAGCGCAGCGCCGCCAGCGCCTCCTGTTGCGTCGGCCGCGGATTGATTGCGAGCAGCGCCTTGGTCGTCATGATCATGCCGTTGAGACAATAGCCGCATTGCGCGGCCTGCTCGTCGATGAAGGCCTGCTGCACGACGTCGGGCTTGTCGCGGGTGCCGAGGCCTTCGAGCGTCACGATGCCGCGGCCGGCACAGCCGCTCGCGGGAATCACACACGAGCGCGCCGCCGCACCGTCGATCAGGACAGTACAGGTGCCGCATTCCCCCAAGCCGCATCCGTATTTCGGGCCGTTCAGCGCAAGTTCGTTGCGAAGCACATAGAGCAGCGGCGTATCCGGCGCCGCCGTCACTTCGTGGATTCTGCCGTTCACGGTGAGGCGGATCGGTGTCTGCGTCATCCTCGTTCCCACGCCGCGTTGATGCCCGGCGACGATACCGTTTGTACACAAACGTGCAAGCCGCGCATCCCGCACTGCAGCGCGGCTGCACTCTTTATGGACAGCGCGGCTAGGCAAATGAGGTTTTATGCGGCAGCCGCATCTTTTGCGCTGCACCGCCGCTTGACAGCGCCCGGCGGCCACGCGCAACATCGTTCGTATACGAATGATAACCACAGCATCCGCCGGCCCGACATGGTGACAGAAACGACCAGCGCCGTCATCGACAAGATCCGCTGCGATGCGTGTCCGGTGATGTGCTACATCAAGCCGGGCGCGGCGGGGGCCTGCGATCGCTATGCCAACCACGACGGCAAACTCGTCCGCGTCGATCCGCACGTCATCCTGGAGCGCACCGTCTCGCATGGCGGCAAGCTCGTCCCGTTCAGCCGCACCGAGGACTGGGACGGCAAGATCGTCCATGAGCCCTCGACGTTCGTAACGGCGATCGGTGCGGGCACGACCTATCCCGACTACAAGCCCGCACCGTTCATCGTCTCCGCGGAGGTCGACGGCGTCGACATGGTGACCGTGGTCACCGAGGGCATCTTCTCCTATTGTGGCATCAAGGTGAAGATCGACACCGACCGCTATCTGGGGCCGGAGACTGCGACGGTCCGTGCGCAGGGCGAGGCGGTCGGCCACGTCACCACCAGCGAATACGGCTCGCAGATGCTGTCGCTCGGCGGCGTGCATCATCTCACGGGCGGCTCCAAGAAAGAGGGTCGCGTCACCTGCGACACGCTGATGGACCTCGCCAATTGCAAGGCGGTCGAACTCACCATCGACGGCGGTGCCACCGTGGTGGTGCAGGCCGGCCAGCCGCCGATCGTCAACGGCATGAAGGAAGAGCGCATGCGCGTCGGCTGCGGCTCGGCGACGATCGGCATGTTCGCCAAGCAATGGCACGGCAAGGTCGACGAAGTGGTCGTGGTCGACGATCACATCACCGGCGTGCTCAGCGAGCATCAGGCGGGCAAGCTGCTCGACATCGCCGATACCGGCATCAAGATGAAGGGCCGTCGCTCCACGCCCGGCCGCTATTTCCAGGTCGCCGATCCCGGCACGGGATGGGGTGGCACGAACATCTCCGATCCCCTGACGATCCTCGGGCCGTTCGACCCCAAGGAAGCCAGGCCCGGCCTTTCCATGCTGATGGTCTCCACCACCGGCGAGCACGCGTCCTACTACGTGCTCGACGAGGCCTTGAAGCCGGTCGAGACCGAGATGCCTGATGACCTCAAGTTCTCGGTCGAGCGCATCCAGGAAAACTGTGAGCCGGCGCTGTGCACGGTGCTGTTCATGGCGGGCGCGGGCGGCTCCTTGCGCGCCGGTGTCACGGACAATCCCGTGCGGTTGACGCGTTCGGTCAAGGATGCGCTGACGCGTGTCACCAGCGGCGGCGCGCCGGTCTATGTCTGGCCCGGCGGCGGCATCACCTACATGGTTGACGTGACACAGATGCCGTCAGGGGCGTTCGGCTACGTGCCGACCCCGGCGCTGGTGGCGCCGATCGAGTTCACCATGAAGCTGTCCGACTATGCCGCGCTCGGCGGCCACATGGATTATGTGAAACCGCTCTCCGAGGTGCGGAACGGCGACGACGTCCGCCAGCTGCCCTGGCAGAACCCGATTCCGGGTCCGCGGGCATGACCAGGCTCCCGCAAATCGCATTGCTGTCTGATGGCCGGCGGCTGCATTTGCAGGATGGACCGATTGATCTGATCGTGGAGGCGAGGGGGCGTGCGGACGAGGTGCGCGCGGCCCATGAGGCTGCGGCGTGCCGGTTCACCGGGTTGCTGGACGAGCTCTGCGCGGAGTTGCCGGAATTGCGCTCGGCTGCCGGAAGGCGCACGTCGTTAAAGGGCATGGTCGCGCGCCGCATGCACGCGGCGGTGGCGCCCTATGCCGCCGATTGCTTCATCACGCCCATGGCGGCGGTGGCCGGCAGCGTGGCCGAGGAGATCCTGGACGCGATGCTGCGCGCTGCGACGCTCGATCGCGCTTACGTCAACAATGGCGGCGACATCGCGCTTCATCTGGCTGCAGGCGCGCATTTTTCGGTCGGCCTGATGGACCGGCCCGACCGCGACGGCGTGATGCGGACGATGCGGATCGATGCGGATGATCCGGTGCGCGGCATAGCGACCAGCGGCCGCCACGGCCGTAGCTTTTCGCTCGGGATTGCCGACGCGGTGACGGTGTTGGCCGCGACGGCCTCACAAGCCGATGCCGCAGCGACCGTGATCGCCAATGCCGTCGATCTGCCGGGGCATCGCGCCGTCATTCGGAGGCCCGCGAACGAGCTTCAGCCGGACAACGATCTCGGCGCGCGCCTCGTGACCTGCGATGTCGGCGAGCTGTCTCACGATGAGATCGCTGCCGCCCTCGAATCTGGCGCGGAATGTGCACGTCAATTGTTCGATCGCGGACTGATCGAGGGTGCCGTGTTGCAGCTTTGTGGTGATATGCTTGTCATCGGAGCCAAGGATATAGAACAGCAACGAACGCGTCCGCTGATACGCGAGGACGCGGTCGATGCCTGAGCAGGGAAGCGAAACATGAGCGCGATCATCCGCAAGATCGTCACCGTCGTCGAAGAGACGCAGATGGAAATGGGCCGGCAGGTGTCGCCGCCGACGCGGCGTGCGGCTGCAATCGCCGTCATCGAGAATCCGTTCGCCGGGAAATACGTCGAGGATCTTTCGCCGCTGATCGCGATCGGCGAGGAATTGGGCGAGCTCTTGTCGAAGCGCGCGGTGGCCGCGCTCGGCATCGACGGCGCCAAGGCGCAGAGCTACGGCAAGGCCGCCGCCGTCGGCGAGAACGGCGAGCTGGAGCACGCCGCCGCCATCCTCCACCCTAAGATGGGTGCGCCGATGCGCAAGGTTTTGACCAAGGGTGCGGCGCTGATCCCGTCCTCGAAGAAGCGCAGCGGTCCCGGCACGACGCTCGACATTCCGCTGGGGCACAAGGACGCAGCTTTCGTCCGCAGCCATTTCGACGGGATGGAGGTACAGATCAACGACGCGCCGCGTGCCAACGAGATCATGGTCGCGGTCGCCGTCACCGACAGCGGCCGTCCGCTGCCGCGCGTCGGCGGGCTGACGGTCGCGGAGATCAAGGGCGAAGACGGTCTGAGATAGAGCATGATCCGATAAGATCGTGCTCTAGACGTAGAGTTCAAACTGGAGGTTGGGATGCGAGCAAGAAATTACTTCATCGGCGCGGCCTTCGCGCTTCTGGCGGGCGGCACGGCTCATTCGGCCCTGGCGCAGGACATCAAGATCGGCGAGATCAACAGCTATTCGCTGCTGCCGGCCTTCACCGAGCCCTATCGCAAGGGCTGGCAGCTCGCGGTCGAGGAGGTCAACGCGGCCGGCGGTATCAACGGCAAGAAGCTCGTCGTCATCTCCAAGGACGACGGCGGCAAGCCGGCGGATGCGCAGACCGCGGCCAACGAGCTCGTTTCGAGCGAGGGCGTTGCGATGCTGGCCGGCACGTTCCTGTCGAACATTGGTCTTGCGGTTTCCGACTTCGCCAACCAGAAGAAGGTGTTCTTCCTCGCGGCCGAGCCGCTCACGGACGCCATCACCTGGTCCAAGGGCAACAAGTACACCTTCCGCCTGCGCCCCTCCAACTACATGCAGGCGGCGATGCTGGTGGAGGCGGCCGCCAAGCTGCCCGCCAAGCGCTGGGCGACGATCGCGCCGAACTACGAATACGGCCAGTCGGCGGTCGCGGTGTTCAAGAAGCTGATGTCGGAGAAGCGCCCCGACATCCAGTGGGTCGACGAGCAATGGCCGCCGCAGGGCAAGATCGACGCCGGCCCGGTGGTGCAGGCGGTTGCCGCCGCCAATCCGGAAGCGATCCTCAACGTCACCTTCGGCGCCGATCTCGTCAAGCTCGTGCGCGAAGGCAATACCCGCGGCCTGTTCAAGGGGCGCGAGGTGGTCTCGTTCTTGACCGGCGAGCCGGAATATCTCGACCCGCTCAAGGACGAGACGCCGGAGGGCTGGATCGTCACCGGCTATCCCTGGTACTCGATCAAGACGCCCGAGCACGATGCGTTCCTGAAGGCCTATCAGGCCAAGTACAACGACTATCCGCGCCTCGGCTCGATCGTCGGCTACCAGACCATCAAGGCAGCGGCGGCGATCCTCGCCAAGGCCGGCTCCACCGATCCGGAGAAGCTGATCGCAGCGGCGGAGGGAATCTCGATGCCGTCGCCGTTCGGCGAGATCACCTTCCGCAAAATCGATCATCAGTCGACGCTCGGTGCCTATGTCGGCAAGACCGCGCTGAAGGACGGCAAGGGCGTCATGGTGGATTCAGCCTACAAGAAGGGCGCGGACTACCTGCCCAGCGACGCCGAAGTCGCGAAGCTGCGCCCGAAAGACTGATGCAACAGAGACCGGGGCCTCGTGGTTCGAGACGCGCGGTGTTGCCGCGCTCCTCACCATGAGGATCCCGGACCTCATCCTGAGGAGGCGCGAGCGCCGTCTCGAAGGATGACGCCCAGAACTCAGACCTAACTCACCCGGAACGCCGATGGCCTTTTACGTCGTACAGTTTCTGACCGGTCTCGCCAGCGCAGCGTCGCTGTTCCTGGTGGCCTCGGGCCTGTCGATCATCTTCGGCGTGACCCGTATCGTGAATTTCGCGCATGGCGCCTTCTATATGATCGGCGCCTACATCGCCTTCACGCTCACCGAGCGGCTTTCGGGCGCGTTCGGCTTCTGGGGCAGCATCGTGCTGGCGGCGCTCGCAGTGGCCGTCATCGGCGTCATCGTCGAGATGGTGCTGCTCCGCCGCATCTATCATGCGCCGGAATTATTCCAGCTGCTCGCGACCTTCGGCCTGACCTTGATGGTCGAGGACCTCGTCGTGCTGATCTGGGGCCCTGACGACCTCGTCGGCCGCCGCGCGCCGGGCTTCCGGGGCGCCATCGATTTCTTCGGACAGAACATTCCGAGCTACGACCTGTTCCTGATCGTGTTTGGTCCCGTCGTGCTCGGCATTCTCTGGCTGCTGTTCCAGCGCACGCGCTGGGGCGTGCTGGTGCGCGCGGCGACGCAGGACCGCGACATGGTCGCGGCGCTCGGCGTCAATCAAAAGTGGCTGTTCACATCGGTATTCGCGGTCGGTGTTTTCCTGGCCGCGCTCGGCGGTGCGCTTCAGATCCCGCGCGATGCCGTGCACCACGCCATGGACCTGCGCGTCATCGTCGAGGTCTTCGTCGTGGTCGTGATCGGCGGCCTC
This sequence comes from Bradyrhizobium sp., assembly GCA_035575945.1. GTDB lineage: Bacteria > Pseudomonadota > Alphaproteobacteria > Rhizobiales > Xanthobacteraceae > Bradyrhizobium. The sequence continues at coordinate 465,161 of DATLXF010000035.1, forward strand.
GGCAGCATCACCGGTGCCTTCGTCGCCGCCGTGCTGGTTTCCGAGCTCAACGCCTTCGGCATCCTGATCTTTCCGAAGATCTCCATCATCCTGGTCTTCCTCGTCATGGCGGCGGTGCTGATCGTCCGTCCCTGGGGCCTGTTCGGAAAGCCGGAGGCGCCGGCGCGCAGGACGCCGGGCCTGACCGTCAATCCATGGCGGCCGTTGACTTCCAACGAACGTCTTGCCGCGTTCGCGGCGCTGGTCGCGGCGGCCACCTTGCCCTTGTTCGCCGGCAATTACGTGCTGAGCGTCGGCTCGGAGATCGCGATCTTCGTGATCTTCGCCGTCAGCCTGCACTTCCTGATGTCGGTCGGCGGGCTCGCCTCGTTCGGCCATGCCGCCTATTTCGGCCTCGGCGCCTACGGCGTCGCATTCCTCGCCAAGATGGCGGGGCTGCCGATGATCGTATGCCTGCTGCTCGGCCCACTGCTTGGCTGCATGGGCGCCGCCGTGTTCGGCTTCTTCGCGGTGCAGCTCTCCGGCGTCTATTTCGCGATGCTGACGCTCGCCTTCGCGCAGATTGTCTGGTCGATCGCGTTCCAGTGGGTGAGCGTGACGGGCGGCGACAACGGCATATTGGGGATCTGGCCGGAGAAATGGGCGGCCAGTCCGTCGCATTTCTACTGGCTCTCGCTCGGCGTCGCCGCGCTGGTGACGATCGCCCTGCGCATGATGGTGTTCTCACCGTTCGGCTATGCGCTGCGGGCCACGCGCGATTCGCTGCTGAGGAGCGAGGCGGTCGGCATCGATGCCAAGCGCATCCAGTGGACCGCGTTCGTGATCGCCGGCACCACCGCCGGCATCGGCGGCGCGCTGTTCGCCTATCTCAAGGGCAGCGTCTTCCCCGACAATCTCGGCATCTCGCTCTCGGTCGACGCGCTGGTCATGGTGCTGCTCGGCGGCGTCGAGACGGTGTCGGGCGCGGTGATCGGGGCCATCGTCTACAAGGCCCTGAACATCTGGCTGGTCAGCCAGACCGATCTGTCGAAGCTCGTGCTCGGCGGCTTCATCATGTTGATCGTCGTCGTCTTCCCCAAGGGCATCGTCGGCATGCTCGAGATGCTGGCGCAGCGCCGCCGGAAGTCCTCGCCACCGGGATCTCCCTTGCTCGTCAAGCCGATCGAGTCTGCCGAATGAGCGCCATACCCCCACTTCTCGCGGTCGAAGGCCTGACCAAATCCTATGGCGGCATCCATGCCGTGCGCGGCGTCTCGTTCTCGCTGCGTGCCGGCGAAATCCTGGCGCTGATCGGGCCTAACGGCGCGGGAAAGAGCACCTGCTTCGACATGCTCAACGGCCAGAACAAGCCGGACTCCGGGCACGTCCGCCTGCTCGGCGAAGAGATCACGGGGCGGAAGCCGCGCGAGGTCTGGCGGCTCGGCGTCGGGCGCACGTTCCAGATCACCGCGACCTTCGCCACCATGACCGTCCGCGAGAACGTGCAGGTCGCGCTGATCTCGCACGGCAAGCAGCTGTTCAATCCGTTCGGCTCGGCGCCGAAATTCGACCGTGGCGAGGCCGGCCGCCTGCTCGAGCTGGTCGGCATGGGCGGCTATGCCGACCGTCCTTGCGGCGAGCTCGCCTATGGCGACCTCAAGCGGCTCGAGCTTGCGGTCGCGCTCGCCAACCAGCCCAAACTGCTCCTGATGGACGAGCCGACCGCCGGCATGGCCCCGCGCGAGCGCGTCGACCTGATGCGGCTGACCGCAAGCATCGCGCGGGAGAAATCCATCGGCGTGCTCTTCACCGAGCACGACATGGACGTGGTGTTCGAGCATGCCGACCGCATCCTCGTGCTCAACCGCGGGACGTTGATCGCGGAGGGCTCACCGGCGGAAGTGCGCGGCAATCCGCAGGTGCAGGCGGTCTATCTCGGCGAGGGCCTCGTCTACGATGCCCGCCACCGCGAGGGAACATCGGCATGAAGCTCACGGTGCAGGATCTCAACAGCCACTATGGCCCGGCGCACATCCTGTTCGACATCGGCTTCGAGGTCGGCGAGGGCGAGGTGGTAGCGTTGCTGGGACGCAACGGCGCCGGCAAGTCGACCACGTTCCGCTCCATCGTCGGCCTCGTCGCCCAGCGCACCGGCCGCATCACCTTCGAGGGCAAGGACGTCTCAGCGAAGCCGACGCACGAGATCGTGCGCGATGGCCTCGGCTACGTCCCGGAGGAACGGCGCATCTTCACGGATCTGACCGTGGAGGAGAATCTCGAGGTCGGCCGTCAGCCCAAGCGGGCGAACGCGCCGCATTGGACGCGCGAAAAGCTGTTCGCTCTGTTTCCGAATCTCGGCGAGATGAAGAACCGCCCGGGCGGCCGCATGAGCGGCGGCGAGCAGCAGATGCTGACCATCGCCCGCACGCTGATGGGCAATCCCTCTCTGGTGCTGCTGGACGAGCCCTCGGAAGGCCTGTCGCCGAAGATCGTGGAGCAGATGGTCGACGCCATCCTGACCATGAAGAAGGAAGGCGTCAGCATCGTGGTCTCCGAGCAGAACCTGCATTTCGCGCGGCTGATTTCGGACCGCGCCTACATCATCGAGCGTGGCCGCATCTGCTTCGGCGGCACCATGGCCGAGCTCGACGCGCGTCCTGATATCCGCGACGCGCATCTGTCGTTATGAGGCAAGGGAAGGCTGCGATCGGATGGCGAGAAGTGTTGCGGCCAAGAAGAGCGTCAAACCGGCCAAGTCGTTACAGAAACCCCTTTACGTGCTCGACGAGCAGGTCGGCTTCATCCTGCGCCAGGTCTGGCAGCGCCACAGCTCGATCTTCTCCCGCGATATCGGCACCAACCTGACGCCGACGCAATGGGCGGCGCTGTCGAAACTGGCCGAGACCGGCCCATGCTCGCAGAACCAGCTCGGCCGCCTGACGGCGATGGATGTCGCGACCATCAAGGGCGTGATCGACCGTCTCACCGCGCGCGGCCTGACCGAGACGAGCCAGGATCCAGAGGACGGACGGCGGCTTTTGGTGAGCCTGACCCGCGCCGGTCAGCAGCTCGCGGAAAAGCTGGCCCCGAACGCGCTCGCGATCACGCGTGAGACGCTGGCGCCGCTCGACGCGAAAGAGCGCGAGACGCTGATGGCGCTGTTGAATAAGCTGCGGTAGCGAGGCGATGCAATATCAGTCTTTGCCCGGCCATTTCGCGCGATAGCGAATTTCGCTGCGGTCGGGCAGAGCACGCCACGTTCCGAACTCCGGGGTATGCGGTGCTCTGGCCGACAAGCCGATCGAGAATAGTCGGCTCTGTTGCCCCTCGATGGTGACGGCGAGTTGCCGGTGCGAGGTCCGGAAGGCGAGTTCGACCTCGCCGGTGATGACGGCTTGGTCGCCATCTTGCCGGAAGCCGGCGGGCGTGAGCTCGGCGGGCATGGTGTTGATGTCCGTCTGCAACTCGATGGCAATGCTTCGCTGTGAGGGAGGCGCGGTCACGCCAGGCGGAAGACGAATTTCGAACACCAGCAGCGGATTGGCGGCGTTCGGGTTGAGCCACGGCGTCGCGGTCGCGTATGCGTAAGCGAGGTAAGTGGCGGCAGCTGCGGCGCAGAGCAGCGTGACCACGCCAAGCGACTTCAGGCTGTTGCGCGCCACGCTGCCGTTTGCTGTTCGCCCGCCCGAACGCGTGACCAACCAGCTCGCAAGCGCCGCGCCGCCGATCGCGCCCATGGGAGAATAAACGAACAACGCCAGCAGGCCCGATGTGATCGGGTCGGCCCGGTTACCAAATTCGAGCAGGGAAAACAGCAGAAAGATCGCGACATAAGCCGCCACCGCACCGGCGGCGCCGGCGGCAATCCGCGACGAACCCTTCATGATCTCCTCGGTGCTGCGACGAACGGACGGCCTTGCAGGGGCTGTCCGGCATTAGACGCTGCAGGCAGGAGACTCGTTCAATCTCTGCGAACGGCCCTTGTGACGTGCGTACGCACGGACTGCCGTCACTTCGCCAGCACCTCCGGCACCTTGTCCGCCGGCGGCGTGTTGCGGCTCCGCTGGGTACGCACGATGCCGTCGATGATGGTCATGCCGATGCCGGGCAGGTCGCCGAGCTGGACGCTCTCCAGGATGTTCTTGCCCGGCGAGTGCTGCGCCTTGTCCATGAGGACGAAGTCGGCGGAGCGGCCGACCTCGATCAGGCCGCAATCGAGCTGCCGCATCCGCGCAGTGTTGCCGGTGGCGAGGCAGAAGGCGATCTCGGCCGGCAGATCACCGAGCGAGGACAGCATCGAGACCATGCGCAGAATGCCGAGCGGCTGCACGCCGGAGCCGGCAGGCGCGTCGGTGCCGAGGATGACGCGATGCAGGTCGCCCATCTCGCGCGCGGTGCGAAGCGTGAACAGGGCCGAGCGCTCGTTGCCGTTGTGCACGAGTTCGAGGCCGCGCTTGCAGCCCTCGCAGATGCAGCGGATCTGGTCGTCGGGCAGGGCGGTGTGGCCGCCGTTGATGTGGCCGACAACGTCGGTGTCGGCCTCGAGCACCACGTCCTTGTCGATCAGGCCGGACCCGGGGATCGAAGGGCCGCCGGTGTGGATGGTGCTCTGGATTCCGTATTTGCGCGCCCAGCCGACCATCTTCCGCGCGGTCGGGCCGTCCTTGACGCCGCCGAGCCCGACTTCGCCGAGCAGCTTGACGCCGTTGGCCGCCATCTCCTTGAAGTCTTCCTCGACCATCTCGCATTCGATCACCGGCGCGCCGGCGTGAACCTTCACGCCGCCCGGGCGCAAGGTCCAGAACGCGCGCTGGGCGAACACGGCCATGGCCTTGAGGCCGACGACGTCGCGGGGACGGCCGGGCATGTGCACCTCGCCGGCGGAGATCATGGTGGTAACGCCGCCATGGAGATAGCTGTCGATCCAGTTGATCTGGTTCTGGCGCGGCGTCCAGTCGCCTGCCACTGGGTGGACATGGCTGTCGATCAGGCCCGGCGCGACGGTGGTGCCGTTGGCGTCAACAATCGTGGTCGCGCCTTCGATGTCGACGTCCTTGAAGCGGCCGATCGCGGTGATCTTGCCGTTTTCGGCGACGATGGTGTCGCCGTCCAGGATCGGCTTTTCCAGGGCGCCCGACAGGATCAGGCCGATATTCCGGATCACGAGCTTGGACGGTCCGGTGGCCTGGGGTGCGTCATGCGCCATGGAAAGAGCTCCTTATTCCCAACTGCAACGCTTCCGATCTTGGGCAGCCTTGACCGCGGGATCAAGCCGGATTATTCATTAGTGTACGAATGATCGTGTACAAACGACGCATAGCTGCCGGCCTCGGAACCGCGATCGACGCGAGAAGGAAGCTGAGATGAGCAATTTCAATCAGGAAAGCGTGTTGAGCGTCCACCACTGGACCGACACGCTGTTCTCCTTCAAGACCACGCGCAGCCCGACCTTCCGCTTCCGTAACGGCGAATTCACCATGATCGGGCTCAAGGTCGGCGAGAAGCCGCTTCTGCGGGCCTATAGCGTCGCCAGCGCCAATTACGAGGACACGCTCGAATTCTTCTCGATCAAGGTACCGGACGGCCCGCTGACCTCGCGCCTCCAGCACCTGAAGCAAGGCGACGAGATCATCGTCAGCCGCAAGGCCACCGGCACGCTGGTCATCGACAACCTGGAAGAAGGGCGCAACCTCTATCTGATCGGCACCGGCACCGGCCTCGCGCCGTTCCTGAGCGTGATCAAGGACCCCGAGACCTACGAGCGGTTCGAGAAGGTGGTGCTGCTGCACGGCTGCCGTCACGTGAAGGAGCTCGCCTATGGCGAGATGATCACCGAGCATCTGCCGAAGGACGAACTGCTCGGCGAGTACATCCGGGCACAGCTGATCTACTATCCGACCGTGACCCGCGATCCCTTCCGCAACCGCGGCCGCATCACCGACCTCATCACGTCAGGCAAGCTGTTCGCCGACATCGGCCTGCCGGCGCTGGACGCCGTCCATGACCGAGTCATGATCTGCGGCAGCCCCGCCCTGGTCGCGGACACCCGTGTGCTGCTGGGCGAGCGCGGCTTCGCCGAGGGCAATCACGGCGAACCGGCCCAGTTCGTGGTCGAAAAGGCCTTCGCCGAGCGCTGACAGCGAGATTTTCTCGCAATAAGACCGCATTTTCGCCGCGCGCGGCCCGTTGCGGCGCCGATTCGGCGCTTGATACACTGTGGGAGCGAATCAGCGGAGTTCCCACATGGTTGCGGACAGCGACAGCAACATCGCCTGGCACCGGGTCCAGTTGAAGCGGAATCGCGCCGAGTTGAAGGCGCTGGAGACCGCGCGCTTCACGATGGGCGAGATCGCCTCCTCGAAGCGCGTTGGCCAGACCGAGAAGGCCATCGCGGAACTCAAGCGCAAGATCGCGCAGTCGGAACGCGTGATCGCCGACCACGACAAGCGTACGCGCCGTCCGCTCGCGACGGACCTGCAGAGCCTCAGCAATGGCAGCTGGAGCCATTGGGACGCCTACACTCAGCAGCAGCGCAAGAGCGGCCAGCGTTCGCCGGGCGGCTAGGCACCCACGACGGAGGGGTTGCTCCCTTGCGTCGGCGGTCCGGCGCACCATCTGCGTGAGACGCCAGTAATTAGTCCGGTAATCCCATGACAGTGCGCCTCGATTTCACCAGCGAGGCCTACCTTCGCGATCCGCCCAAGGCCATTGCGACGCTGCGCATGTCCGGACCTGTGATCGCGACGCGATTCCCTCTTATCGGCGACGTCTGGATCACCACGACCCATGACGCGACCGCGCAGATCCTGAAAGACGGCGCGACCTTCACGCTGCGAAGGGAAGATGGCGACGTCGCGGGCTTGCGCTGGTGGATGCCGAGATACGTCAGGACCATCGCCAACAACATGCTGACGATGGACGAGCCTGACCATACCAGGCTTCGCAGCATCGTGGACGAGGCGTTTCGGCGCCGCGCGATCGTCGCGATGGAGCCGCGCATTCGCGCCATTGCCGACGGTCTGGCTGACGAATTGTTCGCGAATGGTCGTCCGGCGGATCTCGTCCAGCGCTATGCGCGCATCCTGCCGCTCGCGGTGATCTCCGAGCTGCTCGGCTTGCCGCCCGCAGACCGTCCGAAATTCATTGCCTGGGCCAACGAGATGGCCTCGCTGACCAATATCGTCAGCTTCTTTCGTCTGCTGCTCGTGTTCCGCAAGATGCGCGCCTATCTCGAGCAGCAGCTACAGGTCGCGCGAGTGCAGGGCGGCGAGGGCCTGATTGCCGAATTGATCCAGGTCGAGCGTGAGGGCGGCCAGATCACGCCGGATGAGATGGTCTCGATGGTGTTTCTGCTGCTCGCGGCGGGATCGGAGACCACCACGCATCTCATCAGCGGTTCCGCCTACGAGCTGCTCAGAAGTCCCGGCCTGCGCGACTGGCTTGAACAGGACTGGAGCCGTATCGGGCTTGCGGTCGAGGAGTTCCTGCGCTTCGTTTCGCCAGTGCAGTTCTCCAAGCCGCGATATGTGCGGCGGGATGTCGACGTCGCAGGCGTGCGCCTGAAGAAGGGCGATCGGGTCATGGTGATGCTCGCGGCCGCGAACATGGATCCGGCGATGCATGACGGCCCTGAAGGCCTCGATCTCGAACGCAAGCCGAACCGTCATCTCTCGTTCGGAACAGGAATCCATTTCTGCCTCGGCCATCAGCTCGCGCGCATCGAGACGGCCTGCGCGCTGCAAGCGCTGTTCGTGCGCTGGCCGAAACTCGGGTTGGCCGTCGATCCCGCCGAGATCCGCTGGCGCAAGCGGCCCGGCTTGCGCGCGATCGCGACGCTCCCCGTCACGGCCGAAAGCCGCGCTGCGCGCACGCTTGCAAGCAGCGACCGTTCTCTCGCCGGCGCGAGCTGACAACGAGCCTTCCTTCGGAAATCGTCCTCGCGTGGGATCGATCAGGAACGGCGTGCCGGTCGGCCTGTTGTCACCTCACATGTCGAACGCGGCGATGGTTCCGCAGCCGCGGGCAGACGTCCGAACGGGAGAAAAAGATTGATGAGCAGCAAGACAGCCTAACGAGCGGCAGAGGCGCATCGGCCAAAGCGGCATAAGTCGCCCGGGCCAGCAGAAGTACTGACGTTCACTGTAAGAGAAGATCACAAGAGGAGAGACTGATGCCAGGTGGTCACGGCAGCAAGACGCACTTCAGATCGGGCTTGCACGGCAAGGGCGACGGCACCGGTGGGATGACCGACGTCCCCAAGGACATGATCGGCGACAACATGGTCCTGTCCAACCGCGACAAGAAACAGCATTCGGACATCCGCGGCATGGACGGCAAGACGATCCAGACCGAGCAATACCAGGATCACGCCGCAAACCGGCTCGACCCGGAGCCGGAGGCCGACGAGGCCTGAGAACGTTCCTCCCGCCAATTCGCGGACCGGCGTTCAGCCGGTCCGCTTTTTTGTCGCAGCCAGGTCGCGCTCCCAGCCGAACACCGAGCGGCCGTCGAGATCGGGCGAGGCGACACGTTCACCGGCAATGAACGACTCCACCGACGGGCCTGCCGCCGTGCGCTCCAGCCGTCGCGCCTGGTCGTCGAGGCGCTTGATCGCCTGCATCTCTTCCTCGCGCCCGAGCTTCGCCTTCTGGATCGCGCCCTTCAACACGCGGATGGTCTCGTCATAGACCTTGATCGGAACGGGATAGGGATGCCGGTCCTTGCCGCCATGGGCGAGCGAGAAACGCGCGGGGTCCGTAAAGCGATAGGGCGCGCCGTGCACGACCTCGGCGACCATCGCGAGCGAGCGCACGGTGCGCGCGCCGACGCCGGGCGTCAGCAAAAGGTCCGGAAAATCGACCGGGCCGCGCTCGGCTGCGGCCGCCAGTGTGCCGTGCAGGCGGCGCGCGAACACGTCCTTGGGGCGGACGTTGTGATGTGCCGGCATGATCAGGTGCGGCAGCATGGCCTGTGCCGGCTCGGGCGCGGTGCCCGTCAGCTGCTCGAATTCGCAGACGATGCGATCGGGTCCGAGATCGTTCAACAGCTCGAGCTGGGCCGTCCGGGATATGTCGGCGCGACGATCGGTGAGATTGACGATCTCTCCCTGCTGCGGACCGTCGATCGCGCTGTGGGGCGCGTCGACAAAGCTCTTCAGGGCCTCGGAATGCCAGTGATAGCGCCGCGCCTGCCGCTTGTCGCCGTTCATGCCCTGCTGCACCACCGTCCATTTGCCGGCGCTGGTCACGAAGAAGCCGTGCAGATAAAGGTCGAAGCCGTCTTGCACGGCCGCGCTGTCGACCTTGGCCACGAGACGGCTGGCACGGGTCAGTTTGACGCCGTCGAAGCCGACGCGCTCGCCGAGCTGCATCAGCTCGTCCGGCGTCTTGCGGGAATGCTGGCCTCGACCGCCGCAGACGTAGATCCCGAGCTCGTCCTGAAGCGGCCCGAGCCCGCGCTTCAGCGCGCCGATCACCGAAGTGGTGATGCCTGAGGAGTGCCAGTCCATGCCCATCACGGCACCGAAAGACTGGAACCAGAAGGGATGGGACAGCCGCTGCAGAAACGCATCGCGGCCGTAATGCAGCACGATCGCCTGGGTGACGATGGCCCCCAGCGAGGACATGCGGCTTGCCAGCCAGGGCGGAACCCGCCCGGCGTGGAGAGGAAGATCGGCGCTGCCGGTACGTCTGGTCATGAGCGCCCGAAACTAGCCGAATTCTGCAACGGTTGCATCAGAGGAATGCTGCGTTGCACTGAACGGGGGAGCGAAAGCTGGCCGGCAAGCGTTGAGGGGGCTGCGCGAACGGATGACGGGGACAGTAATGAATTGGGAGACCCTGATCGCCGAGATCGACAGCAAGCTCGACTGGATACCTACTTGGTTCGTCGGCCTCAGTCTGGTTGCCGGCGCGATCCTGCTGGCGCTTGCCTTCTATCGATTCGCGACTTGGCTGCTCAATCGTTCCTTCGGAACTCGGCTCCCGCTGCTGAGGGTGTTCATCGACCGGACCGCCGGTCCGGCCCGGCTCGCGCTCTGCCTCGCCGCCGTCGCCTTGGTGCTGCCCCTTGCGCCGCTGGACGACGAGATTCGAACGCCGCTGACGCGCCTGTTCGTCGTGGCATTCATCGCGCTGATCGGCTGGATCTCGATCCGGATCGTGGACATGAGCGCGGCGCGCTACCTGCAGAATTTCCGCGACGTCACCGAGAATTTCGTCGCGCGCAAGCATGTCACGCAGGTCCGCGTGTTCAAGCGCGTCATCGACACCATCATCGTCATCATTTCGGTCTCCGCCGCACTGATGACGTTCGACTCGGTGAGGCAGTATGGCGTCAGCCTGTTCGCATCCGCGGGCGCCGCCGGTCTCATCGTCGGTCTCGCGGCGCGCCCGCTGCTGAGCAATCTGATCGCCGGCCTGCAGATCGCGATCACCCAGCCGATCCGCATCGAGGACGCCGTCATCATCGAGAACGAATGGGGCTGGGTCGAGGACATCGCCTCGACCTACGTCGTGATCCGGCTGTGGGACTGGCGCCGCATGGTGGTGCCGCTGTCCTATTTCATCGAGAAGCCGTTCCAGAACTGGACCCGCGACACCGCATCGCTGATCGGCGTCATTGCGCTCCATGTCGACTATCGGGCCGACGTGGCGCGCATCCGTCGCTGGCTCGAAGGTGCCGTCAAGGAGTCGAAGCTGTGGGACGGAGAAGTGGTCAATCTCCAGGTGATCGACGCGGATTCCCGCACCATCGAGCTTCGCGCGCTGGTCAGTGCTCGGAATGCGCCGCAGTCTTGGGACCTGCGCTGCGAGATGAGGGAGAAGCTCATCGCCTTCATTCGCGACGAGATGCCGGAAGCCTTGCCGCGCGAGCGCGCCATTCTGATACCGTCGGGAGACGATGGCGACTTCCCGCGACGCGCCACGCTGCCGGAGAAAATGCAGGCCACAGCCAACAACTGAATGGCACGGACCGAGGCCCAAGCGAGCGTCCTTGTTGACGAGACCTGTTTTTTTTGTACGATAGTACAAATGACATGGTACGCCAGCCCACCAGCAGCGAAGCGGCCCGCAAGCCGAACATGCGCGAGGCGATTCTCGCCGCGGCCGAAGAACTGTTCGCCACCCACGGCTTCAATGCCGTGTCGGTGCGCGACATCGCGCTGGCCGCGGGGGCCAATCCCGGGAGCGTGACCTATCATTTCAAGACCAAGGATGGTCTGCTGCTGGAGATCTACCGGCGCCATTGCGGGCCGATGAATTTGCGCCGCTCCGAACTGCTCGCTGCCGCGAGGCGCGTGCGCGATCTGAAAGACCGGCTGGAGGCGATCGTGCGCGCCTATGTGCTGCCGGCTTTCACCTCGGGCAGCGATCTCGCCGGTGGCGGCGCCCGTTTCACGCGGCTGCGCGCCGTGATGTCGGCCGAAGGCAACGACGTCACGCGAAAGATCATCGCGCAGACCTTCGACGACACCAGCCACGCGTTCATCGACGCCATCCACGAGAGCCTGCCGCAGATTCCGCGCACCGACATCGTCTGGCGCAGCCATTTCCTGCTCGGCGCACTCTATTATTCGCTGGTGACGCCGGAGCGCGTCTCGCGCCTGTCGCGCGGGGAGGCTGACGGCGGCGACGCCGCCACCGCCATCGAACAGTTGGTGCAGGCCACCGTTGCCGCGTTCCAGGCGCCGGCGCTCGAGCACGCCGCGCCCGCGCGGCGGCCTGTCGCCAGCGGCAGGTCCTAGAACAGGCAGTTTCGCTGCGGCGTTCATCCCATGACAATCATGACCACGTCGACCATTCCGCCGACCGATCCCGACACATGACGGCGATGGGTGGTCGAGAGCCGTCCGCAGCCTATGATGCCAGAACGTAAGAGGGGAGCTCTCCCATGAAAACAGGCCTCGTCGTCACCGCCCATCCCGGCGATTTCGTCTGGCGCGCGGGCGGCGCGATCGCGCTGCATGCGAAGAAGGGCTATCGCATGAAGATCGTCTGCCTGTCCTTCGGCGAGCGCGGCGAGAGCCAGTTCGCCTGGAAGGAGCAGGGCGCGACGCTTCAATCGGTGAAGGCCGGTCGCAAGGACGAAGCAGAGCGGGCAGCCAGGCTGTTGGGTGCCGAGATCGAGTTCTTCGATTGCGGCGATTATCCGCTGAAGCTCACCGAAGCGCATTTCGACCGCATGGTCGACATCTATCGCGAGCTCAATCCGAGCTTCGTTCTGACGCATGCGCTGGAAGATCCCTATAATTTCGACCACCCGAACGCGGCGCATTTTGCGCAGGAGACCCGCGTGGTCGCGCAGGCAATGGGCCACAAGCCGGGCGCGCAGTACAGATATTCGGCCCCGCCGGTGTTTCTGTTCGAGCCGCACCAACCGGAGCAGTGCAACTACAAGCCGGACACGATCCTTAAAATCGACGAGGTCTGGAAAGAGAAATACGAGGCGTTCCAGATCCTCGCCGCGCAGAAGCATCTCTGGGGTTATTACGAGCGCGTCGCGCTCAACCGCGGCATCCAGGGCAGCCGCAACACCGGCGTTCCCATGACCTATGGCGAGGCCTATCAGCGCCTGTTCCCGACCGTGGCGGACGAGCTGGCATGACGCCGGTCCGCGACATCAGGCTGAAGGCCGTGCTCGGCAGTCACCCCCATTTGCAGGCGGTGAAGAGCGGGACGCTCCGCTCCGAGCTGTTCGATCTCGATTTCATCGCGTACACACCGACCAACACTGCGTTCAAGCCAATGGTGCGGGAGCAGGCCTTCGACGTCTGCGAGATGGCGATCGTCACGTTCCTGATGGCGAAGGCGCATGGCAAGCCGTTGGTGCTGCTGCCGGCGGCCATGCTCGGCCGTTTCCAGCACGCCTACGCGCTCTACAATCCCGCGCATGGAACAGTCGGGCCGTCCGATCTCGCAGGCAAGCGCGTCGGCATCCGCTCGTTCACGACCACGACGGGGGCCTGGATCAGAGGCATCCTCGCCGATGATTACGGCGTCGATCTCGACAGGATCCGCTGGATCACCTTCGAGGATCCGCACGTCGCCGAATATGTCGACAGCACCGAACGCGCGCCAGGCGACAAGGACATCCTTTCGATGCTGCGCCACGGCGAACTCGACGCCGTCCTCGGCGAGACCTCGGATGATCCCAGGCTGAAACAGCTGTTTCCAGATCCGGCGGCGGAAGCAGCCAGATGGTACGCGCGGCGCGGCGTCGTGCCGGTCAATCATCTGGTGGTCGTGACCGAGCAACTGGCGAAATCGCGCCCGGACGTGGTCGCGGGGGTTTATGATCTGCTCAAGCGGAGCAAGGAACAGGCAGGACCTGCGGCAAGGCCCGACCTCGTTCCGTTCGGGATCGAGGCGAACAGGGGATCGCTCGAGCTGATCGTCGACTACGCATTCCAGCAGGCGCTGATCCCGCGCCGTTATGCGGTCGATGAGCTGTTCGACGCGGCGATCGAAGGACTGAATTGATGGCAGGTGACCCCAGGCGCTGGCAGATCGGGCTGGTCGGATACGGCGAAGTCGGCAGGATCCTGGCCGAAGATTTGCGCCAGCAGGACATCACGGTCGCCGCCTACGACATCAAGCTCGGAGGCGAGCAGGGCGCGTCGCTCCGGGCGCATGCAGACAAGGCCGGCGTGGCGCTCGCGGCCTCTCACGCCGAGTTGGCCGCAAAATCCGACTTCATCATCTCCGCGGTCACGGCGAGCCAGGCCGTTCCGGTCGCAGAAGCCTGTGCGGGTGTGATCAATCAGGGCACCTGGTTTCTCGATTTCAATTCGGCCTCGCCTGGCGCCAAGCAGCGTGCGGCCGCGTTGATCGACGGCGCCGCCGGTCGCTACGTCGAGGGTGCCGTGATGACCTCGGTGCCGCCTTATCGCATCAAAGTGCCGCTATTGCTCGGCGGTCCCGGTGCGAGAGAGCTGGAGCCGCTGCTGAACGCGATCGGGTTCGCGGCGAAGGTTGCGAGCGACAAGCTCGGCGTGTCCTCGGCCGTAAAGATGTGCCGCAGCATCATGATCAAGGGCCTGGAGGCCATGGTCATCGAGAGCTTTACCACCGCGCGCGCCTACGGCGTGGAGGATGCGGTGCTGGCGTCGCTCGCGGAAACCTTTCCCGGCATCGACTGGGAGGAGCAGGGCGCCTATTGCTTCCAGCGCGTGATCGAGCACGGCCGCCGTCGGGCCGAGGAGGTGCGCGAGGTCGCCGAGACCGTGCGCGAGGCAGGGCTGACGCCGTGGTCGGCGCAAGGCACGGCCGAGCGGCAGGCCTGGATGGCCGATCTCGCCGACGAAGGGCTGTTCGGCATCAGGGGCAGCCAGGAGTTCGCCCGTAGCGCCGATTGGCGCACCGAGGTGGACCGGATCCTGGCGAGGATCAACCGCGAGACGTAGGACGCCAGTTCAAGACTTGGTCGTTCGGAGACCGGTGAGCTCGTCTCGGGCACTGTCGATCAAGCCCATCAGAGCCGCGGCTTGCCGCGCGACCTCGGTCGCGTACTCGGTGCGGAACTCGGCGAGGATCATCCGAATGCACTTGTCGGCAGTCTCGAGCGTCCACAGTGCATGGGCAAGGTCAGCCGCGTTGCGAATCGACCCGACATCGAGGCTCGACAAGACTTCGCCGATGCCGTTCAACCGCTTGGCGGCTGTCTCGGCCGGCGTGCGTGCCCGAATGGACTGATAGTCGATGCTGCTGAATGCACTGAACACGTCGATGCTTCCCCGTTGAACGCGACACCGGTGCCGGGTTCGACATGACCTGCACCGCGGGAGTTGCAATGCGGGCAGATATCCGGATTCCGCGACGATCTGCTATCCGGACTAGTACCGGATTCGGAATTACGGAACTGAGGGCGGTGGCAACGGATGGCGGTTGGTGCCCTGCGACGCAGGTATCCGGTGTGGTTTCTTTAGGTTCCGGGCCGGAACAGCGAGGGCCGCGGCCGGGCGAAGGTCTGCCGGCCGCCCTTGAAGCCCATCAAGACGTCGGGCAGTTCGGCGATGGCAAAGCGGCCATCGCTGGTATCCAGCACGATCAGATCGGCGGGATTGCCGACCGCGATGCCGTAATCATGGAGGTTCATCAGCCGCGCCGCCTGCTCGGTCACGAGATCGAGACAGGTGTCGAAATCGTTCACCGAGGCGTGCGCGACATTGGCGTAGAAGTTCGCCATCCGCAGCAGCGAGGCGTCGCCGAACGGCGTGAAGGGATTGAGCACGTTGTTGGTCGCGACCGAGCAGACGACGCCGTCGCCCGCGAGCTTGTGGGCGAGGGTCAGTCCGCGCGGCGCGTTGTGGGTGGCTTCGCGTCCCATCAGGTAGAGGTCGGTCGCGGGCAGCACGGTGACGCCGACGCCGGCCCTTGCCAGCTGCGCGGTGGCTGCCTGCATCCGCTCCGGCGGCAGGGCCGAAAGTTTCGTCGCGTGGCCGATCGCCACGCGTCCCCCGTAATTGCGCCGCTCGGTCTGCCGGCAGACCTCGTCGAGATGCCACCAGGACGGGTCGAGGTCGAAGTCGAGATGAAGGTCGACGTCGACGTCGAACTCCTCTGCGAGATCGAAGATGCGCGCCAAATGGGCGTTCGGATCGCTGTCCATATAGGGACAGCCGCCGATCGCCTCGCCGCCGTCGCGCAGCGCCCGCACCAGCAGCTCGTCGCTGCCGGGATCGTTGGTCAGGCCCTCCTGCGGGAAGACGCAGAGCGACAGGTCGATCGCCCAGGCGTAATCGCGCTTGAGTGCCTTGACCGCCTCGAAGCCGCGCAGGCCGATGCGCGGATCGATCTCGACATGGGTTCGCATGCGCATCGTGCCGTGCACGATGGCGCGTTCGAGCACCTTTGCGCCGCGCGCGTAGACGTCCTCGACCGTAAAACCCGTCTTCATGCCGGCGACCGCGCGGATCGCCTCGGAGACGCTGCCGTGATCGTGGGCGCAGCGGCCAAGCAGGCAGGCCTTGTCGAGATGGATGTGAGTGTCGACGAAGCCGGGCAGGGCGAGTTGTCCGCCGAGGTCGACTTCGACTGCTTCGCAGGCAAGCCGTGGCTCGATCGCGGCGATGCGGCCGCCCTTCACGCCGATATCGACGGGTGCGGCGGACGATCGCAACAGCGCGTTGCGGAAGATCAGGTCGAAGGCGGCGGAGGTGGTCATGGCGTCGGATTCAGCTGCAGCCTAGCGGAGGCCGAGGGAGCGGGCAGCTCCAGATTGTGTGCAAGCGCGGCGGCAAACTGTACAAAAAATGTGCATGCACTTTGAGCTCGAAATTGTAGGATGTCGGCACTTTGGAGAGTTACAATGTCCGCCCCTGCCAAAGCCGAACGCCCGCTGACCGATGCCGAGATCGTCGAGGCCTACCTGACGGCCTCGATGATACCCGATCCCGACGCCGCAGCAGCCTACATGAAGCCGGGCACGGTCATCACGTTCACCGGCGGGCGCGAGTTCGACCATCCGCGCGGGCCGACCGGCTTCAACGCAAAGCGTTATCGCTGGGTCAAGAAGAAGATGGACCGGTTCGACGTCTGCCCCGGCGAGGACGAGACCGTGGTCTACAGTGTCGGCACGCTGTACGGCGAGTGGATGGACGGCACGCCGTTCGAGGGCAACCGCTATGTCGACCGGTTCGTCGTCAAGGGTGGCCGGATCGTGAAGATGGACGTCTGGAATGACAGCGCCGAGCGCATCCTCGTCCAGCGCGGGATCGAGGCTTAGCTCTTTCGAGCCGCCCTCGGCAGCTTGATCACTCGATCGCTCGTCACCTCGTCCGCATAGGGTGCGAGGATGTCGAGCAGATCGCGGCCGCGCTGTGGAGTGGGGGCGACCAGCGCGCGATTGGCCACGGAATCCAGGTGATGATGCATCAATTCCATCACCTTGGCCGCATCGCCCTTCGCCAGAGCTGCGATGATGGCGCGGTGCTCGTTGATGGCGCATTCGGTGGAATGCGGCCGGCTGTAGAGCGACAGCGTCAGGCAGCAGCGATAGGCGACCTCGCTGACATAGCGCACCAGGATCGGGCTGTTCGTCATGTGGGCAAGCAGGATGTGGAATTCGGTGGCGAGCCGGATCGACACCGCATCCGTGCCGCCGCGGGCGCGATCTTCGGCATCGACATGGGCGTTCAGCTCGGCGATCTGCGCCTTGGTCAGCTTGCCCGCGAGCTGGCGGACCACGAGTCGCTCGAGCTCGATACGAATGTCGAAGGCATCGCGCGCCTCCTGCCAGCTCGGCGTCGCCACCACGGCGATCCGGTTGCGGCGGAGCTCGACGAGGCCTTCGGCGGCGAGTTGGCCCAGCGCATGGCGCGCGATGGTTCGGCTGACGCCGAAACGTTCGCCGAGCGCGTCCTCCGGCAGCTTGGCGCCGGGCTCCAGCGCCTGCTCGATGATGGCGCGCCGGAGCGCGCGGCAGATCACGCTGACCTTGTCCAACGATTCAGAAGTCTTGCTGCTGGCGCGCGCCGCCATCGGCGAATCCCATGGGAGATGACATCTCTGTTTAGCACAGGCTCGCGTCGATGCGGCGCCCCTATTGCATGCAGTTCGAGGCTCGGATTGCTTCAATCGAATCCGGTTATTTGGCCGGGTTTTGGCTAAGTCATTGATTTTGCCGGCTGGGATTGCTGGCATCCAGCTTGCATGCACTTTTTCTGTGATGCGCATGCAACCCAACGCCCAGTTCGACGGCCGGCCCGTTTCCGAAGGCTCTGCGACGACCGCCATCGAGCTGTCCGAGGCCTCGGTGACCTTCGGGCGCGGCGACCGCGCCGTGCCGGCCCTGTCGAGGACGACGCTCAAGATCGCCGACGGAGAGTTTGTCGCACTGGTCGGCCCATCCGGATGCGGCAAATCGACCATTTTGCGTCTGGTCAGCGGCCTGGTGCAGCCGACCACCGGCGTCGTCATCGTCGGCGGCCGCGAGGTCGCGGCGCGCGCGTTGCGGGTCGGCATGGCTTTTCAGAACCCGACCATGCTGCCATGGATGACGATCGAACGGAACATCATGTTGCCGCTGAAGATCGTCGAGCCGTTCCGCTCGAACTTCCGCAGGCTGCGCAAGACCGAGTTCCGCGACAAGGCCAACGCCTTGCTGGAGCAGGTCGGCCTCAAGGGCTTCGGCAGCCGCTATCCCTGGCAGCTTTCCGGCGGCATGCTCCAGCGGGCCAATCTGTGCCGCGCGCTGATCCACGAGCCGCGCATGCTGCTGCTCGACGAGCCCTTCGGCGCGCTCGACCAATTCACCCGCGAGGAGCTGTGGTCGATTCTCCAGACGCTCTGGATGACGCACAAGCCGACGGTGCTGCTGGTTACGCACGATCTGCGCGAGGCGGGCTTCCTCGCCAGCCGCATCTGCGTGATGAGCGCGCGGCCCGGCCGCATCCTGGACGACAGCCGCGTCGACTTCGCGAGGCCGCGCACGGTTGCGATGACCTTCGAGCCGGATTTCGTCGCGCTGAACCAGAAGCTGCGCGCCTTCATCGAGGATGCGCGCAGCGCGGCCCAGCAGGGAGCAGGCTGATGTTCGGGGTCGATGTCAGGCAGAAGGCGTGGTCGGCGGGACTGATCGTGCTGTTCTTCGTTGCCTGGGAGCTGTTCTGCCTGATGACCGGCATGTCGGACCTGGTGCTGCCGCGGCCCTCGCAGGTGTTCGCGACGCTGGTCGAACGCTTTCCGGTGCTGTGGCCGCACATCGTGCAGACGCTCGCCACCACCATGTTCGGCTTCGTGCTCGGTGTCGCGCTTGGCGTTGCGCTCGGCGCGGTCATCGGCGTCTCCAAGACCGCGTACGACACCTGCTATCCGCTGCTGATCGGCTTCTCCTCCATCCCCAAGGTGGCGGTGGTCCCGATCTTCGTGCTCTGGTTCGGCTCCGGCACGGTGCCGGCGGTGCTGACCGCGCTGTCGATCTGCTTCTTCCCGATCGTGGTCAACATCGCCACCGGCCTTGCCACCACCGAGCCCGAGCTCGAGGACGTCTTGAAGGCTCTCGGCGCCAGCAAGCTCGACATCCTCTGGAATGTCGGCCTGCCCAGGACCATGCCGTTCTTCTTCGCGTCGCTGAAGGTCGCGATTTCCTATGCCTTCGTCGGCGCCGTGCTGTCGGAGACTGTCGCTTCCAACCGCGGCATTGGCAACGTCATGATGACCGCGTCCTCCAATTTCAACGTGCCGCTGGTCTTCGCCGGCCTGTTCGTACTCGCCGGTCTCGGAGTCGCACTCTACGTCGTGTTCTCGCTGATCGAACGGCGGGTCACCGGCTGGGCGACGCGCAAGAACGATGTGATCGCCACCTGAATTTCCAACCGTCACGCAACGAAGCTTGAGGAGGTCTCGATGTTGAGAAATTTAACTGCCGCGCTGCTGGGATTGGCGCTGTCCACCGGGGCGGCGATGGCCCAGGAGACCACGATCAAGTTCACGCTGGGCTGGAAGACCCAAGGCAGCGATGCCGCGTTCTTCTACGCCAAGGACAACGGCTTCTTCAAAGAGGAAGGCCTGAATGTCGTCATCGACCAGGGCGAGGGCTCCGGCGCCACCGTCACGCGCGTGATGTCCGGCGCCTATGACGCCGGCTTCGGCGACGTCAACGCCATCATCCAGAACGCGGCGACCAAGCCGCAGGAGGCGCCCGTCATGGTCTACATGATGTGGAACCAGCCGCCATTCGCGATCGTCGCCAAGAAGAGCAGCGGCATCAACACCATCAAGGATTTCGAGGGCCGCACGCTGGGCGGCGCGCAGGGCACCCCGACGACGCGCCTCCTGCCCGTGTTCACGCGCAAGAACGGGCTCGACGGCGAGAAGATCAAGATCTCCAACATGGCGCCGAACCTGCAGGAGCCGATGCTGATCAAGGGCGACATCGACGCGGCGCTCGTCTTCAACATCACAAGCTATTTCAACCTGGTGCTCAACCGCCAGGATCCGGACAAGGATTTCAAATGGTTCTCGTTCGGTGAGTACGGCCTCGACCTCTACTCCAACGGCGTGATGGTCTCCCGCAAGCTGATCGCCTCGAACCCGAAGGCGGTTGCGGGCCTGGTGCGCGCCATCAACAAGGCGGCGATCGCGATTGCCAAGGACCAGAATGCCGGCATGAAGGCGGCGGTGAACTACGACAACCTGATCAACGCCGATGTCGAGAAGCGGCGGCTGCAATATTCCTTCGAGAAGCTGATCGTCTCGCCGGAGATGAAGGAGATCGGCATCGGCGACGTCAAGGACGACCGCATGACGCGCGCCATCGGCATCGTGGTCGAAGGCTATCAGCTTGCCCGCGCCCCGACGCCGGCGGAAGTGTTCTCGCGCGAGTTCCTGCCGCCGCGCGCCGAGCGGGAGCTGGTGTATACCGCCAACTGATGGGAGATTGATCATGGCCACGGAGGTTTCGGCAACCAGCCTGTTCCGTGGCCCTGATGGCGGCGTCTGCGACGATGCGGTCCTGCGGCACGAGGGCGGCGTCATCACCGACGTCTCGGCGGGAGCAGGGGCTGCGAGCGGCCCGCGCTCCCTGGTCATTCCGGCCTTCGTCAACGCGCATGATCATGCCCGTGCCACGGCCTCGTCCTTCGGCGCGGTCGGCATGCCTCTGGAAAGCTGGATCCTGCGGACCGCGCTCGGCACGCCCGTCGATCCCTATCTGACGGCGGCCTCGGCGCTGGCCCGATCGGCCAAGGCGGGTTGCGCGGCCATGATGGTGCACTACACGCGTCCGAGCGGGACGATGCCCCTGGTCGACGAGGCAAAGGCGATCGCGAAGGCTGCGTCCGACGTCGGCATCCGCATCGCGTTTGCGATGGCCGTGCGCGACCAGAATCCGATCGTCTATGGCGATGCCGAGCCGGTGCTGTCGGACCTGTCGCGCGAGGATCGCAAGACCATCGACGACCTGTTCGTCCGCGCGCCGATGTCACCCCAAGCGTATATCGAGCTGACCGACGCCATTGCCGCCGCCATGGCCGGCCCGATGGTCGACGTTCAGCTCGGTCCTGCCGGCGTGCAATGGTGCTCGAAGCCGCTGCTGGAGGCGGTGGCCGAGAATTCGGCGCGCACCGGCCGCCGCATCCACATGCATCTCCTGGAGACCGTGTACCAGCGCGCCTGGGCCGACCGGAATTTTCCGGACATGGTCCGCTGGCTGCGCGACACCGGATTTCTCTCGGAGCGCCTGACGCTCGCGCACTGCATCCACGCGCGCCCCGATGAGCTCGAGATGATCGCGGCCTCCGGCGCCCGCATCGTCACCAATTTCAGCTCGAACATGCATCTGCGCTCGGGCCTCGCTCCGATCGCCGCCGCGCACAAATGCGGCTGCGACATCGCAGTCGGCGTCGACGGGCTGGCGCTGGACGAGGATGACGACATCTTGCGCGAGATGCGGCTGGTGCAGATGGTTCATGGCGGCCTCGGCTTCAAGCCGACATGGACGCCGGCCGAGCTGTTCTCGCTCGCCATCCGCAATGGGCGCCGCGCAACGGGGGCTCCTGGCGATGGTGAGCTCGTCGCCGGCAACCCCGCCGACTACGTCGTGATCGATCTCGACCGGCTGGATCGCGATCGGATCATGCCGGTCGATCCGATGGCGCTCCTGTTCGCAAGGGGTAATGCGTCCCTGGTGAAGGAGGTCGTCGTCGCCGGCAGGACCATCGTCGGGGACGGGGGCTGCACCGGCGTCGATCTGCCGGGCATCGAGCGGGAGTTGCGGGACATGTACCGCGCCAATGTCGGCAAGCTCGCGACCTTTCAGCAGGTCTGGCCACCCCTGGCGGAGCGGTTGGGCGGCTGGTTCGAACAGCAGCTGACATGCCAGTGAAAGGGCTCCCGTTCGCCCCGTATTAAAAAGCGCGATAGCTGGTAGTCGCTGTCCCGTCTGGCGGGCGCTGCAGGCGTCGTTTATCACCTCCGCGATTCCGTCGCGACAAGGTCGACGACCCCATTTGAGGAGCAACCCATGCGTTTACCCGTTCTTGTCCTGGCCCTGAGTAGTCTCGCCGGCGCAGCGTCAGCCGAAGACCTCTCGGGCACGCTCCAGAAGATCAAGGAGACCAGGAAGATCACGCTGGGCTACCAGGAGGCCTCGGTCCCGTTCAGCTATCTCGACGGCAACCAGAAGCCGGTCGGTTTCGCCATGGACATCTGCCTCAGGATCGTGGACGCCGTGAAGAAGCAGCTCGGCATGCCCGACATCTCCGTCGAGACCCTCGCGGTGACCTCGTCGAACCGCATCCCGCTGATGGTGAACGGCACGCTCGACCTGCATTGCTCGGCGACCACCAACAACGCGGACCGCCAGAAGCAGGTCGCCTTCACCAACACGCACTTCCTCAGCGCGACCCGGTTCGCGGCGAAGCAGGCGGCCAACATCAAGACGATCGACGATCTCAAGGGCAAGGCGGTTACGGCCGTGGCCGGCTCGGTCAACCTGACGCAACTCGCCAAGGTCAACACCGAGCGCAATCTCGGCATCAACATCATGCCCGCCAAGGACCAGGCCGAGGCCTTCCTGCTGCTCGAGACCGACCGCGCCCAGGCCTACGCGCTCGACGACGTCCAGCTCGCGGTTGCCATCGCCCGCTCGAAGGAGCCGCAAGCCTACATGATCAGCGAAGAGGCATTCTCCAAGCCGGAGCCCTACGGCATCATGCTGCGGCGGGAGGATGTCCCGTTCAAGGCGCTCGCCGATCGCGTCACCGCCGAGCTTTATGCCGGCCCGGAGATCGGGGTGCTCTACAAGAAATGGCTGCAATCGCCGACGCCGCCGAGCGGCCTCAATTACAATGTCCCGATGTCGCCCGCCTTGCGCAACGCCTTCAAGAAGCCGAGCTCCAGCGCCGATCCCGATGTCTACGTGGTGAACTGAAGCGAGGCGGCCTGCGCACGGCGTGTTGCTGGGGCGGGCCTGCGTACAGGAACTCCACCGGAGCCGTCGAGACCTGGTCGCTCGTGATCGGCGCCATGCTGTCCGGCCGTGTCGAGAACATCGCAGCTGGCATCGATGACCGTGACCGCGCGGAAGGCACCAGCATGCTCGCGAACGTCAACCCTAGCTCAGCTGGGTGCGCCTCGCGCAACGCAATCCGGAACGCATTGCGCTGGAGCCGGTGCCTGAGCCCTTGTCGCCAGTGGCAGGGGCGTTCCGCGACGGCCGAGGTGTTGGACCAAGTCGCAGACGGCTCCCCGAATCATGCAACCCTTGCTATATGTATACAACCATAGCTCTATGGAATGGACAGAACTTGGGGCGAAAACCGATACCTAAGCCGTCATTCCTCGATGGCATGGTCGATCTTGGAGCCATAAACGGCGAAAAGCGTTGGAGAAGTCCAGATGGCAAACGGTTATATACGTGGGACGGCAGGCACGGTGAAATAGAGGTGTTCACTAAGCGTGGCAAACATCTTGGTGCAATTGACGCTGTAAGTGGTGAGTGGATCAAGGATGCCGTCCATGGAAGGACGATCGATGTCTGAGAAGAACGACGCCAACTTTATTGATCTCTGTCTTTCCGGCAATGCTCTGATTGAAGAAGTCGATGATTTCGTCGATCGGTGGCATGAAAGTCCGGAGAAAAGGACCTTGCGTGACTTTTTAGGAATGTCCGATGCAGAATACTCGCTGTGGATCAACGATCCAGATGTGCTTCCATTTGTTATTATTTCAAGGCGAGAGCGAAGACCGTTCGTCAAAGTAGTCAATGATAACTACTATAGTAACGCTCGCCTTGCAGCCAGATCAGATCAAGGAGTAAAGGTTCGACTGCTCAAGGAGTGGCTAGATAGGCATGGCTATCTCGAGTAATGGGTTTTCCTGAAGTCAATTTCGCTGCGCGCCTAGTTAGACTGAAAGGCCTAACGCCACCAATCGATGTTCTCAGATTGGCTGAACAGTATGCGTCGGTCCACTTGGTTGTCTTTCCGGTGCAGGTCGACGGAGTTTGCTTGAATCTTAAG
Organism: Bradyrhizobium sp.; assembly: GCA_035575945.1. Classification (GTDB taxonomy): domain Bacteria; phylum Pseudomonadota; class Alphaproteobacteria; order Rhizobiales; family Xanthobacteraceae; genus Bradyrhizobium. Next base: position 489,102 of record DATLXF010000035.1, read on the forward strand.
CAACACGGCAAACGGCCACGCATCCTAGTTAATCGCAATCTTCCAGCTCGTCGACTTAGATTCACATTAGCTCACGAGCTTGGGCACGTCATAATACCGTGGCACGTCGGCTCGATAGTTGACGAGACTCAGGAGAGTCATTTCGATCTCGCATTTGCGTATTGGCAACTGGAAGGCGAAGCGAACAGATTTGCATCAGAACTGCTCATGCCCTCTGAATGGGCCAGCCTTCTGATTGATCAGGAAAAGGATCCGATCGCGGCGACAGAACGTATTTCAACAGTTGCCGACGTTTCCTTCGCCGCCGCGATGGTGAAAGTTCAAAGCTTACTCCCTGCTGGATACGCTTTCGCCAACTTCGTCGACAATCATTTAACTTATACTGGCAGAAGTGCTGGCACGCTCGCTTCGGTACCAAAGATTGCAAAAGCTCAGGTTGCGACGCTGTTCCCACAAGCCGCCTCTCATTGGGTAAAGACGAAAGGGCCCGAGGAGTATCATCTCTGGCACTTTCACCAGCAGGTGCCACTGTCTTCATCATCGAGACCATGGCGCGAGGTACTTGATGAGATTGCCAACGATATCGCTGTTCCGGAGCAAGAACGAGGAAAGTTCAAGCAACGAGTCATGGCGGTGCTAAGTTCGGCGAATAGCCGTGTTCGATCATCGCGAAGCCCGGAATCGGTTAACAGCGCCTGCATTCAAAGGCTACAAGCAAACGTTGGTACAATTCCTCATCTTGAGCGGTTCATCCGCCATACGAAGTTGCACGAGCTTCTCGCCGCGAAGATTGCCGAGTTTTTCCACAAGGCGAATTGATCTTTCACGTCGTTGACTAGTGATTGTAGCCAGCCGCACCCATCGGAAAGTATTCAAGCGTTCGAATATTTCCTCAGCTCGAGCCGCGCGATCTGGTTACGGTGGACCTCATCGGGTCCATCGGCAAGTCGTAGCAGGCGCGCGGTGGCATAGGCGTGCGTCAAGCCGAAATCGTTCGAGGTGCCGCCGCCGCCGTGCGCCTGGATGGCCCAGTCGATGATCTGGCAAGCCATGTTGGGCACGGCGACCTTGATCATGGCGATCTCGGCCTTCGCCACCTTGTTGCCGACGGTGTCCATGGCGTAGGCCGCGTTCAGGGTCAGCAGCCGGGCCTGCTCTATCATGATGCGGGCCTCCGCAATGCGCTCCTGCGTGACCGTCTGCTCCGAGACCGGCTTGCCGAAGGCGACCCGGCTGCGCACGCGGCGGCACATCTTCTCCAGCGTGCGTTCGGAAAGGCCGATCAGACGCATGCAATGATGGATGCGGCCGGGCCCGAGACGGCCCTGCGCGATCTCGAAGCCGCGGCCCTCGCCGAGCAGCATGTTTTCCCGGGGCACCCGCACATTGGTGAAGACAACTTCGGAAGCGCGGTCGGGCACGCCGTAGAAGCCGAACACGGGCAGGGGCCGCTTGACCTCGATGCCCGGCGTGTCCATTGGCACCAGGATCATGGATTGCTGCCTGTGCCGGTCGGGATTGTCCGGATCGGTCTTGCCCATGAAGATGCAGATCTTGCAGCGCGGGTCGGTCGCGTTGGTGGTGTACCATTTGCGCCCGTTGATGACGTAATGGTCGCCGTCGCGCACGATCGAGCTCTCGATGTTGGTCGCATCGGATGATGCGACCGCCGGCTCGGTCATGGCGAAGCAGGAGCGGATCTCGCCGGCGAGCAGCGGCTTCAGCCAGCGCTCCTTGTCCTGCTCCGTGCCATAGCGTTCCAGCACCTCCATATTGCCGGTGTCGGGCGCCGAGCAGTTGAAGACTTCAGGGGCAAGATGCGAGCGGCCCATCACCTCGCACAGCGGAGCGTATTCGAGGTTGGTGAGGCCCGCGCCGTGATGGCTCTCGGGCAGGAACAGATTCCAAAGCCCCTCCTTGCGCGCCAGCGGCTTCAGCTCCTCGACGACGGGAAAGACCTTCCATGGCCCGAGCTCCTCGGCCTCGCGGTAGAAGCGCTCCTCGTTCGGATAGATGTGCCGGCCCATGAAGCCCTCGAGCCTGCGCTTGAGCTCGACGACCTTGGGCGACATCGGGTAGAGCATCTCTTATCTCCTTGATCGAAGGCGGGCCGATCACGCGACCCGGTACTCCCTAAATCTGTCGCGCAGAGCGGATTTCAGCACCTTGCCGGTGCCGGTCATCGGAAATTCATCGAGGAATTCGACGGCGTCCGGCATCCACCAGCTCGCGATCTTCGGGCGCATGTGCTCGAGCAGAGTCTTGCCGTCGACGGTTGCGCCCTTCTTGCGGACGACCAGGAGCAGGGGGCGCTCCTGCCATTTCTCGTGGCTGATCGCGACCACGGCCGCCTGCAGCACGTCGGGGTGGGACAGGGCGATGTCCTCGAGCTGGATCGAGGAGATCCACTCGCCGCCGGACTTGATCACGTCCTTGGAGCGGTCGGTCAGTGTGACGTGACCCTGCGGGTCGATCACGGCCATGTCGCCGGTGATCAGCCAGCCGTCGCGGTCGAGGCCCTCATCGAGTTTCATGTAGCCGGAGGCTACCCAGGGGCCGCGGGCGCGCAGATGACCGACGGTCTTGCCGTCGCGCGGCAGCTCGTTGCCGGCGTCATCGACGATGCGCAAGGCGGTGCCGAAACAGGCGCGGCCGGAGACCTGGCGCCGGTCGAATTTCTCCTTTTCACCGAGATGCTCCGAACCGGGCCGCAAGCCCGGCATCGAGCAGCCCAAGGCCTCGGTCATGCCCCAGGCCTGGATGTAGTCGACATTGTAATCGCGCTTGAGCTTCTCCACCATCGCGCGCGGCGGGGCCGAGCCCGACGACAGCGTCGCGCGCAGCGTCGAGAATTTGTTGCCGGTGCGGCCGAGCCAGTCGAGCAGGATCAGCCAGAAGCTCGGCACGCCCGCCGACAGCGTCACCTTCTCGCCTTCGAGCAGTTCATAGAGCTTGTCGGGCTCGTAGTTGCGGCCGGGCAGCACCAGCTTGGAGCCGGTATAGGGCGCGGTGAACGGCATGTTCCAGCCATTGCCGTGGAACAGCGGCGCCATCGGCATCATCACCTCGCGCACGCCTTCGACATGTCCCGGCAGGAAGTCGAAATTGCAGCAGGTCATGGTCTGCAGGATCGCGGCGCGGTGCGAATAGATCACGCCCTTGGGATTGCCCGTCGTGCCCGAGGTGTAGCAGATCGTCGAAGCGGACTTTTCGTCGAATTCCGGCCAGGCAAAGCCGGCCTCGTTCTCGCGTGCCAGGAGCTCCTCGTAGCAATGCACATTGGCAAGCTTCGTCTCCGGCATCCGCTCGCGCGAGGACATCACCACATAGGCCTCGATGGTCTTGAGCTGCGGCGCGATCGCCTCGACGATCGGCAGCGTGGCGCGGTCGATGAACAGCAGGCGGTCTTCGGCGTGGTTGATGATGTAGACGAGCTGCTCGGGAAAGAGCCTGGGATTGACCGTGTGCAGCACGTAGCCCATGCCGGGCGCCGCGTAGAACATCTCGAAATGCCGATGCGTGTTCCAGGCCAGCGTGCCGACGCGGTCGCCTTGCGTCATGCCGAGCCGCTTCAACGCCAGCGCCATGCGCTTGATGCGCGGATGCGCGTCGGCGTAGGTGTAGCGATGGATGTCGCCCTCGATTTCGCGTGCGACGATCTCGGCTTCGCCGTGATAGTCGGCCGCATACTGGATCAGTCCGCTGATCAGGAGCGGCATGTCCATCATCAATCCCTGCATGGTTTCCTCCGGATTGCCACGTCGCTGCATGGCGTAGGCCTCTGATTTGCGCTTGAGGTTAGCGGAACGTCGCGCAGCGTTCACGCAAAAAGCAATCCGCGTGATTGCGTGCAGCGCTTTTTAAGGGCTAACGTTCGGTGAGCTGCCGGCGAAGCAGCATTGGCGGGAGGAGATGGATGTCAGCGGAAAGACACAAGACCGGTGAAGCCGGCGCATCTACGGTTGATATTTCCGCCCTTCGTGCGCGCTATCGCGACGAGCGTGATCGCCGTCTGCGTGCCGAGGGCAAGGCGCAATATATCGAGGTCGCGGGCGAGTTCGGCCGCTACCTCGATGATCCCTGGGCCGATCCCGGATTTGCGCGGACAGCCATCAGCGAAGCGACCGACGTGCTCATCGTCGGCGGCGGCTTCGGCGGCCTCTTGTGCGGCGCGCGCTTGCGCGAGGCCGGCATCGAGAATTTTCGCATCGTGGAAAAGGCCGCCGACTTCGGCGGCACGTGGTACTGGAATCGTTATCCCGGCGCCGCCTGCGATACCGAGAGCTACATCTATCTCCCGCTCCTGGAGGAGACCGGCTACATTCCGGTGCGCAAATATGCCCGAGCGCCGGAGATCTACGAGCACTCGCGCCGCATCGGCCGGCATTTCGGACTTTACGAGCGCGCGCTGTTTCAGACCGTCATCTCGCGGATGACATGGCAGGAGCACGAGGCGCGCTGGCTGGTCGAGACCAACAGGGGCGACCAGATCCGTGCGCGCTTCGTCATTCTCGCCGGCGGTCCGCTCAGTCGTCCAAAGCTGCCGGGCATTCCCGGCATCGAGACGTTCAGAGGCCACAGCTTTCACACCAGCCGCTGGGATTACGGCTACACCGGCGGCAATGCGGAGGGCGGTCTGACCGGTCTTGCCGACAAGCGCGTCGGCATCATCGGCACCGGCGCGACGGCGGTGCAATGCGTGCCGCATCTCGGCCGCTCGGCGAAGGAGCTCTATGTCTTCCAGCGCACGCCGTCCGCGATCGGTGTTCGCGACGACCGTCCGACCGACCCGGCCTGGGCGCAGAGCCTCAAGCCCGGCTGGCAGCGCGAGCGCATGGACAATTTCACATCCGTGATTTCAGGGGAGCCGTTCGAGCAGGACCTGGTGCAGGACGGTTGGACCGGCCTGCTCGGCGAGATCCTGCTGGCGCCGCGCCGGCAGCAGCAGCCGGTGACCTCGATGGAGGAGACGCTGAAGGTGATCGAGGAGGCAGACTACCGCAAGATGGAGGAGATCCGCGCCCGCGTCGATGCGGTCGTGAAGGACAAGGCGACCGCTGCTGCGCTGAAGCCCTGGTACAAGGCGTTCTGCAAGCGGCCGTGCTTTCACGACGAGTATCTCGACACATTCAATCGTCCCAACGTGCATCTCGTCGATACCGGGGGGAGGGGCGTCGAACGCATCACCGAAAATGCGGTCGTCGTCGACGGCAGGGCCTACGAGCTCGATTGCCTGATCTATGCCAGCGGCTTCGAGGTCGGCACCGATTACGCGCGCCGCATGGGGTTCGAGGTCTATGGCCGCGGCGGCATGAGCCTGTCCGAGCGCTGGCAGGACGGTGTCAGGACGCTGCATGGCTTCTACAGCCGCGGCTTCCCGAACTGCTTCCTGATCGTCACGGTGCAGGCGGGCCAGAGCGCCAATTTTCCGCACATCATCGACGAGCAGTCGCAGCACATCGCTTATGTCATCAAGGAGGCGCGCGAGCGCATGGCGCGCACTCTGGAGCCGACGCTTGCCGCCGAGGATTCCTGGGTCGAGGAGGTCGTCAAGGCCGCGCTCGGCCGGCAGGCCTATCTCGCCGAATGCACGCCCGGTTACTACAACAACGAAGGCGTGTTCGATCCGGTTGCGGCAAGAAACAGTCAATTTTGGCGCGGGCCGGTGGCATTCCTGCGGCTGCTCGACAAATGGCGCAAAGACGGAAAACTGGAAGGCCTCGAATTGTTCTACGATCAGGCCATGGAGTCGGCGCCTTCCAGCGGTTAAGATTGCGCCGACAGGTACAGAACAGGAGAGCTTGGATATGATCAGGGGCAGGGCTGTTGCGGGAGCGGTTCTTGGCGCAATGACGCTGCTCGGTTGCCTCGCACCCTCCGCCGAGGCCGCCCAATGCGGCAGCTCGCCGGCGGGCTTCGAGGCCTGGAAGCGCGAATTCAGCGCAGAGGCGCAAGGAAAGGGCATCGGCCCCACAGCGTTGTCGGCGCTGATGCAGACGAACTACGCGAGCGCGACCATTGCCGCCGACCGCGGCCAGCGCAGCTTCTCTCTGACGCTCGACCAGTTCCTGGCAAAGCGCGGCGCCACCACCATCGTGGCCAAGGGCCGGCAGCTCAAGCAATCGCAGGCCGCCCTGTTCGCCTCGATCGAGCAGCGCTACGGCGTCCCGCCCGGACCCTTGCTCGCGATCTGGGGCATGGAGACCGGATTCGGCAGCCAGCGCGGCAACCAGAACATGCTGTCGTCGATCGCGACTCTCGCCTATGACTGCCGCCGGCCCGAATTCTTCACCGACCAGCTCTATGCCGCGTTGAAGCTGGTCGACCGCGGCACGCTCTCGGGTTCGACCCGCGGCTCGATGCATGGCGAGGTCGGTCAGACCCAGTTCATGCCCAAGAGCATCCTGGCCTACGGCACCGGCAATCTGGAAGTCGCTGCCAACGCACTGAATTCGACGGCGAATTTTCTCAAGGCCCATGGCTGGAAACCAGGAGCCGGCTACCAGCCCGGCGAGCCGAACTTCGCCGCCATCGAGGCCTGGAATGCGGCCGGCGTCTATCAGAAGGCGATCGCGCTGATGGGCCGCCAGATCGACGAGGGCGGGCCGGCCGCGTTGCGCTAAGGCATAATCCGGAAGGTGCGAAGCGGTTTCCCGGAAAGATATTGCCTAAACAACAACCTAAACCGCGATGACGATCCGTCCGGATCGTATCGCGCTTCAGCTGCTCAGCAAGGCGTGATGCGTCGGCAAGAGAAAGTTGTTGCCAAAAGGAACGGACGGCATGAGGTTTGCTTGATCAAGTTCAGGGCTGGGCATGAGGAGACTCAACATGGCGACCCAGATTGTGATGGACCAGACTGGCGACACGCGCCACGAGTTTGATCCTGGCAATGCCGAAGCGCTGGCGCGAGCCGAACGGCGCTTTCGGGAACTGACCGGAGCCGGCTTCACGGCCGCGCTGCGAACCGGATCCGGTGAAGTTACCCGGGTCCGATCATTCGATCCGACCGCTCAGGAAACGCTGTTTTATCCACGTCTGGTCGGCGGCTGATCTGGACAGATCATGATTGCGGCTGTTTGGCTCCGCGCACCTGCGCGTGCACGCCTGCATGCGCTGCGTGAACTCTATCGGCGCTTTTTCGGCGAGAACACGCCGGATGCCCGCGGTCGCCGGCTTTTGGCCGAATGGCTTTCGCCGGCGCAGCGTGCGCAGTTTGAGGAGCACCGGTATTTCGACGTCGTCGGCTGCGATACCGGCAGGACCTATCGTATCCACTACGGCACCGCCGCAAATGTCCACGAGATCGACGGTGATGGCCGCCCGACCATGGGCTGGTGCTTCGTCCCCTCAGGCTTTCTGGTGCCGGGTGACGTCATGCTGGCGCAGAAGATTGCGCTCGAGACGGACGAGAAGGCAGCACTCGCGCTCGCCAACCGGTTTCCACCGGCCACGCACACCGACCACTTCTACCGGAGACCGTTTTAGAGCCGCCGGTCAGGAGTGTGTGGTGTTGTAGGCGTCAAACGCATGTGCTGCAAAGACGCCGATGCTGCAGAGAGCGAGCACTGCCGAGATCAGCTCGATCATTGCTCGTCCTCCCCGAGCGGTTGATGAACGAGATTCTGACAGCAGGAAAATTCGTAAATCAGGTCGAGGATGAACTGCATGGTGGCCGTCCCTGTGTATTTATTTTGACAACCACTTAACGGGAGATCTGTTTCAGGCGTGTTTCGTCGCACCGGGAATGAGGTTTCGCATGGAACCCAACGCTATTGCAGCTGAGGGCCGGCCCTGTCTCGCGAGTGCAAAATGTGTTGAACTGCCGCCTGAGCTATGTTGCCGGCTATTGCATACGGTTTCGAAAGATCAATGCGACCCTCCTGATCATCCAACGTCCACTGTGCTCTCGACGCATCATTCGACGAGGCAAAATCATGGCGCAGGTCGAGTGGTTCGACGATCTCACCATTGGGATGCGGTTCAAATCCCCGGAAGTTGTGGTTACCGAGGCCGACATCAAGCGCTTCGCCGCTGAGTTCGATCCGCAGCCGATGCATCTCGACCACGAAGCGGCGAAGCAGACCCTGTTCAGGGACTTGCCGCCTCGGGATGGCACGCCGCCGCGATCGCCATGAACCTCGCAATCCAGGCCCGTCCGTTCGGCCCGCATCCGCTGATCGGCGCTGGTGTAGACGGCCTGCGCTGGATGTTGCCGGTACGACCAAATGATCGTGTGCAACTGGTCGGCGAGGTCATGAGCCTGACGCCGTCCTGGTCCAAACCGCAAGGCGTCGCGCTGGTAAAATGGACCATGCTCAACCAGAACGGCGAGGGGGTTTACACCTTCACGCCGATCGCCATCGTGCCGCGGCGGGGATAGGTGTGCGCGGCATCTTCGCATACGAGCAATCGATCATGGATCGCCTCGCCAAGGCCAAGCGCCTCACGCTCGATTTCGAGGACGACGACGAGGACAGTATAGAGATTCAGATCTCGCGGGCCGGCGAGCGCTGGCGGCGCTGAAATTCTGCGAAGAGAACCCGAGATAATCGATCGGATCTCGTTGGTCCCGACCGGGGGCCAAGCGATCGCATATGGCGTGCACGATGCGGCGGCATCGGCACTGGGCTCCCTCCCCCGCTTGCGGGGGGAGGGTTGGGGAGAGGGTGTCTCCGCGTTGGGTTTGTCGAGAATTTGCCGAGTATGTCCCTGCGCGGTGAGAGCCCTCACCCGCAGCGCTCTGCGAGCGCGTCGGCCTCTCCCGCAAGCGGGCAGAGCTATCGTATATGGGTTTTTGAAAGACCTGAGCGCGCCTCGCCCTTCGAGACGACCGCTTCGCGGTCCCTCAGGGTGAGGCTAAGCGGCACCGGTGCCCGTTGAAACCAGCGAAACGCATGCGGTCCTCATTCTGAGGGCCCGCCAACGGCGGGCGTCTCGAAGGATGGCCACAGGCGAGATCGCTCCCATATGCGATTGCCCAGCGCAAGCGGGAGAGGCGGAGCAAGCCCACGGATGTCCCCATGAAGCATATGCGATAACCCTGCGCCGGGGGCATGCCGCTGCAGGACCGTGTCACTCGGCAGGCCCCTGGACCGGCGCTGCGCTGACGTCGCTGCCGTGATGGGTCAGCGGCTTCATGCCGGCGAGGGTTCTGAGCAGCACGTAGAACACCGGCGTGAGAAACAGGTCGAACACCGTGACGCCGATCATGCCCGAGAACACGGCAACGCCCATCGCGCGCCGCATCTCCGAGCCGGCGCCGGTCGAGAGCACCAGCGGCAGCACGCCCATGATGAAGGCCATCGACGTCATCAGGATCGGGCGCAGACGCAAGCGGCTGGCTTCGATCGCGGCCCGGATCGGCGTACGCCCGGCGAATTCGAGCTCGCGGGCGAATTCGACGATCAGGATCGCGTTCTTGGCGGAGAGGCCGACCAGCACGATCAGACCGATCTGGGTGAAGACGTTGTTGTCGCCCTTGGAGATCCAGACGCCGAACATCGCCGCCAGAAGGCCCATGGGCACGATCATGATGATCGACAGTGGCAGGGTCAGGCTCTCGTAGAGCGCGGCCAGCACCAGGAACACCAAGAGGATCGCCAGCGGGAACACCCAGATGCCGGAATTGCCTGCGATGAACTCCTGATAGGTCAGGTCGGTCCATTCGAAGGCAAAGCCCGGCGGCAGCACCTCCCCCGCGATCCGAGTCGCCGCCTCCTGGGCCTGGCCCGACGAGAAGCCGGGCGCGGCCGCCGCGTTGATGTCGGAGGAGAGGAAGCCATTGTACCGGATCGCGCGCTCCGGCCCCGCGCTCTGTCGGATCGTGAGCAGCGCCGACAGCGGCACCATGTCGCCCGAGGACGAGCGCACCTTGAGCTGCCGGATGTCGTCGGCCCGTGCGCGGAACGGCGCGTCGGCCTGGACGCGGACGGAATAGGTGCGCCCGAACTTGTTGAAGTCGTTGACGTAGTAGGAGCCGAGGTAGATCTGCAGTGTGTTGAACACTTCCGTCACGGGCACGCCAAGCTGCAGCGCCTTGGTGCGGTCGATGTCGGCGAACAGCTGGGGTACGTTGACCTGGAAGCTCGAGAACACGCCGGCGATCTCCGGCGCCTTCTGCATCGCCGCCATGAAAGCGTTGGTCGCCTCGTTCAGGGCCTCATAGCCGAGGCCGGCCCGGTCCTCGATCTGGAGCTTGAAGCCCCCGATGGTGCCGAGGCCGTTGACCGGCGGCGGCGGGAACATGGCGATGAAGGCTTCCTGGATGCCGGCATACTTCTTGTTCAGCTCGGCTGCGATCGCGGGCCCGCTGAGCGAAGCATCCTTGCGTTCGTCGAACGGCTTCAGGGTCGAGAACACGATGCCGGCGTTGGACGAGTTGGTGAAGCCGGAGATCGACAGGCCGGGGAAGGCCACCGAGCTCTCGACACCGGGCTGGGTCAGCGCGATGTCGCTCATCTTGCGGATCACCTCCTCGCTGCGGTCCAGGGTGGCGCCATCGGGCAGGCGGGCGAAGCCGACCAGATATTGCTTGTCCTGGCCCGGCACGAATCCACCAGGCACCTGCTGGAACAGAAGCGCCGTGAGTCCGACCAGGACCACATAAACGCCCATCACCGCCGCCTTGCCCGAGATCACCTTGCTGACGCTGCCGCTGTAATTCTCCGAGGATCGCGTGAAGGCCTTGTTGAAGCCGCGGAAGAACCAGCCCAGGCTCTTCTCCATGATGATCGTCAGCCGGTCCTTCGGTTCATCGTGGCCCTTGAGCAGCAGCGCCGAGAGCGCCGGCGACAGCGTCAACGAGTTGATGGCGGAGATGACGGTAGAAATCGCGATCGTCAACGCGAACTGCTTGTAGAACTGCCCGGTGAGGCCGGAGATGAAGGCGAGCGGCACGAACACCGCGACCAGCACCAGCGCGATCGCGATGATCGGCCCCGACACTTCGCGCATGGCCTGGTAGGTGGCGTCGCGCGGCGACAACCCGCCCTCGATGTTGCGCTCGACGTTCTCGACCACGACGATGGCGTCGTCGACGACGATGCCGATGGCGAGCACGAGGCCGAACAAAGTGAGCGCGTTGATGGAGAAGCCGAACACGTGCATCACGGCGAAGGTGCCGACGATCGACACAGGGACGGCCAGCAGGGGTATGATCGAGGCCCGCCATGTCTGGAGGAACAGGATCACCACCAGCACGACGAGGGCGATGGCTTCCAGCAGCGTGTGGATAACGGCTTCGATCGAGGAGCGGACGAACTGGGTGGGGTCGTAGACGATCTGGTAGGACACGCCCTCCGGCATGTTCTTCTTGATCTCGGCCATGGTGGCGCGGACGTTGTCGGAGATCTGCAGCGCGTTGGAGCCCGGCGCCTGGGAGATCGGGATTGCCACCGCATGCTTGTTGTCGAGCAGCGAGCGCAGGCCGTATTCGGACGCCCCCAGCTCGATGCGCGCGACGTCGCGCAACCGCACCACTTCCCCGCGCGAGCCGGTCTTGACGACGATGTCGCCGAACTGCTCTTCATTTGCGAGCCGGCCCTCCGCGTTGACCGACAATTGCAGGTCGATACCGCTGACGTTCGGAGAGGAGCCGACCACGCCGGCGGCCGCCTCCACGTTCTGCGCCTGGATCGCGCGCACGATATCGCTCGCGGTCAGGCCGTGCTCGGCCGCCTTCTGCGGATCGACCCAGACCCGCATCGAATAGTCGCCGGCGCCATAGAGCTGCACGTCGCCGACGCCGTCGATGCGCGCCAGCCGGTCCTTGACGTTGAGGACCGCATAGTTGCGCAAATACGTCATGTCGTAGCGGCCGTTCGGCGACAGCAGGTGGACGACCATGGTGAGGTCCGGCGAGGACTTCTTGGTAATGATGCCGAGCTGGCGCACCACGGCCGGCAGCCGCGGCTCGGCCTGCTGCACGCGGTTCTGCACCAGCTGCGTCGCCTTGTCGGGGTCGGTGCCGAGGCGGAACGTCACCGTGAGCGTCATGGCGCCGTCGGTGGTCGCCTGGCTCGACATATAGAGCATGTTCTCGACGCCGTTGATCTGCTCCTCGATCGGGGTCGCCACCGTCTCCGCGATCACCTTGGGATTGGCGCCGGGATAGGTCGCGCGCACCACGACGGAGGGTGGCACCACGTCCGGATATTCCGAGATCGGCATCGCGAACAGCGAGATGAGCCCGGCCAGGAAGATCAGGACCGACAGCACGCCGGCGAAAATCGGACGATCGATGAAGAATTTCGAGAGATTCATGGTTTTGGCCCTGGGCAGTATCTTGGTCGTCCCCGGACAGCGCCGCCGTCATTCCGGGGCGCGCACAGCGCGAACCCGGAATTCGGAGGTGATGCGATCGGAGTTTCGTACGCTCGAGATCCTCAGGTGCGCAATTGCGCACCGTAGTTCGCGCGATGCGCGCCGCGGAACGACGGGGTGCACTAGCGTTGCACCACGTCCTGGTTGCTTTGGTTGGAGGCTTGCTGCCCGCGCGCACCCATCGCCGCCACCTCCGTCTTGAGGAGGGCGCCGGGACGCACACGCTGCAGGCCGTTGACGACGATGCGCTCGCCGGACTTCAGGCCCGAGGTCACGATGCGCAGCCCGTCGACGGTGCCGCCGAGCGTGACTATCCGGTAGACGGCGCGGTTGTCGTCGCCGACTGCCATCACGAACTTCTTGTCCTGGTCGGTGCCGATCGCGCGCTCGTCGATCATCACCAGCGCCTGTTGCTTGGGTTGGCCCATGCGCACGCGGGCGAACTGGCCCGGGATCAGACGTCCGTCCTCGTTTCGGAACACCGCGCGGACACGGATGGTGCCGCTCTGACCGTTGACCTGGTTGTCGATCAGCTGGATATGGCCCTTGGCCGACAGCCCGCCGGAGGTCGTCATCTCCACGGGAATCTGGTCGAGCTTGCCGCGTTGGCCGGAGCCATCCGCGATCGAGTTCAGCGCGCGCAGTACGATCTCTTCATCCGCATCGAACGAGGCGTAGATCGGATTGACCGAGACCAGCGAGGTCAAGACCGGGGAGGCGGTGCCGGCGGCGACGAGATTGCCGACCGTGACCTCGATCTTGCCGACGCGGCCATCCACGGGCGCGCGTACCTCGGTGTAGTCGAGATTGAGCTTTGCCGTTTGCAGCGTGGCCTCGGCCGCCTTGACGTTGGCGATCGCTTCGCGGTTGGCGTTCTCGCGCTGGTCGTAGTCGCGCCGGGTGACGACGGCGTTGCCGACGAGCTGGGCGCCGCGATCGAGCTCGCTCTGGGTGAAGACGACGCGCGCTTTCGTTGCCTCGAGCTGGGCGGCAGCCTTGTCGACCTCCGCCGCATAGGGCGCAGGATCGATCTTGAACAGCACGTCGCCGGCCTTCACCAGCGCGCCTTCGGTGAAGTTCGCCGACATGATCGCACCGGCCACCCGCGGGCGCAGTTCGACACGCTGGATAGCCTCGAGCCGGCCGGAGAAATCGTCCCACAGCACGGTCTGCCGTGGCTCGATCTTCGCAACCGTGACGGAAACGGCTTGTTCGGCCGCTGCGGCCGGCGCCGTCGCCTGCGCCGCATGAAAATAGCGACCGGTCGCAATCGAGCCGGCCACGGCGAGGGCGCTCACCAGCGCGACGCCACCGAGAAAGCGGCGGAAACGACCGGTGCGAGAGGGGTCTTGGGAGGGGGGCATTTGCGCGCTCCAGATATGTAGTGTTCACTACAGATGTGGAGCTGGATACTGCAGTGCAAGATACTTATGTACCATTCACTAAGAAAATTGTACGCCGATACCGCGACGATTGGAAGACACAAGAAAAAGAAAGTTAGAACAAATACATAAGGGGCGGCGTTAGGCTGATATTGCCCGCCGATTCCGAGGAGACAGGCACATGCGCATGGGACGCCCCCGCGAATTCGACGCCGAAACGGCGTTGGACCAGGCGATGGAAGTGTTTTGGCGCCATGGCTACGAGGGCGCAACCATAGCGCAGCTGACCGAGGCCATGGGCATCAACCCGCCCAGTCTCTATGCCTGCTTCGGCAACAAGGAAGGACTGCTGAAGGCCGCGCTCGACCGCTACACCAAGCTGCGCAACATCTGGATGGACGAGGTGGTAGCGGCACCGACCGCCCGCGCCGTCGCCGAGCGGATGCTGATGGGCATCGCCGACAAGCAGACCGATCCTGCCAACCCGCCCGGATGCCTGCTGGTGCAGGGCGGCGTTGCCTGCGGCACCGGCTCGGAGAACGTTCCGTTCGAGCTCGCCGCCCGCCGCGCCCAGAACGAGGAGCAGCTCCGCGACCGCTTCGTTCGCGCCAAGGCCGAAGGTGATCTGAAGCCAACATCCGACCCCGCCGCGCTTGCGCGCTATGTCTCCGCGGTGTCGGTCGGCATGGGCGTGATGGCGTCCTCGGGGGCCGACCGCGAAGCGCTGCGGCAGGTCGCTGATGTCGCGGTGCAGGCGGTGGAAGCGCAGTCGACGAGACGGTAGAGACGAGTGGCGGGCGCTGCGGGGGAACGACGATCTGCCCGCCTGGGAGCGCGGAAACTCGCAAGACCCGCTCAGCTCAGGTCGTGAAGGTCCTTTCCAAGCGGCGGTGTCAGACGAAAATTCGAGAACACGACGTGGAGCCCCGCCCGCTCGGGCGTGCAGGCCATCGGTCCCGCAAGGTAGGAGCTTGCAGCCGGAAACGGCGCGAGCCGCATGAGAGGCCAGGACTCGCCATCGGCAGAAACTTGTAGACGAAGGACGCCGTCGGCAACGGTTGCGCGGATCCAGAAGTCTCCTGCATCATGCTCATAGGCGGCCGTTGCCCAGTCCGATCGCCCGTCGGTGAGCACGCTTGCAAGCATGGCGCGGCCGTCCGAGAGTTCGATCCCGGCCTTGACCCAATGGTGCGCATCGATGCGCACCATGATGCCTGCCTGATCGTAGAGGGCCTGGAAGTCGCTCTGAACACGTAAGCTGGCGGTGAATGCCTCGCCGGTTGGGAATCCCAGGAAATGCCCGCTGTCGCGATTAAAGCCGTAGTGGGTTTCGCGCCAGAAGTCGGTGCCTTTGTCCGTTACGACCTGGAGACGATCGTCCTCCGCCGTCCATCGTTTCGGTTCGTTCAACCACACGCCGCCACTTCTGAGCAGAGTCATTTTCAACCTCGATTGCCGACGCCAGCCGGACGCGGCCGTACAAGCATGGCCTCGCGCAAATTGCGATCGACGCGTGCACGGAGTCCCCGCGCCATCGACGTCGTGCCGATGCCGAGCCCGGCTCACGTTTCGCAGCAGCCATGGCTTCCGAGCGGTCAACGCGCTGGCGAGAGTTGCGGATTCACGATCGGCGATCATGCAAGCTTGCGCCTGTTCTGCCCGACGTGTCAAACGGCACCGGCCGGCAGCATCCGCACCATGCGGTGCGAATTTCTTCAATGATTCGTACTGTGCATGGGGTTGTTTTCGCGTTTTTGTTTGAGCGTCCCCAGAGCCCGAACATCCAGCGCCGCGAATCGTGTCGATACGGAACTTCCTAAGAGTTTCTACACAGAGTTCTGTCAGCTCGCCGCGCGTCAATATCCGCAACCTGCATCGTCGCATCTCATTGCGCGCACGAAAACACGAGGCCGCGGCATCGAGGGGCGTAAGTCATGACTGCACTTGCTTCGGGTGGGTGACGCCGAAGGCGACGATCGGTCGTCAGCTCGCGGGCTACGCATTGCTTGCCGTGCTCTACGTCGCGTCGATGGCTCTGTACGCGCTGCTGCTCGCGTGGCATTGGGGACAATGAGACCGTCAACCACCTCGTCGCGGAGAAGGGCGGTCGCTGGACATCGACGACCATGTTCGCCCTGACATTTCTCGGAACATCGGCGAGCGTTCCCTCCGCGGAGCGCAACCATCCGGCGCTGCTCGTGGAAGCCGCAGGCAAGCGCGTCCTGGTCGATTGCGGCGAGGGTACGCAGCGCCAGCTGCTGCGCAGCGGCGCAGGCTTTCGTCGGCTCGACCGCATCCTGCTGACGCACGCGCACCTCGATCACGTGCTCGGCATCCCCGGCCTGTTCTCGACCCTCGGCTTGCGACAGACGTCCGAGACGATGACCATTCACGGCGGCGAGGGCACGCTCGATATCGTCATCCGGATGCTCGCGGGCCTGTGGGGCGCGGGCAGGGCGCCGATCGCCGTCGAGTTCGCACCGCTGACCGCAGGAGAGGTCATCGATGCCGCTGAATTCACCATCGGCTGTTTCCCGGTGCGCCACCGCGACACCGACAGTTTCGGCTTCGTCTTCCAAAGTCCCGCGCGCCGGCATCTTCGGCCCGACCGTCTGGCCGCGCTGGGTGTCCCCGACGGTCCCTTGCGCGGCGAGTTGGCCGCGGGCCGGCCGATCGTGCTTGCCGACCGAACCATCGATCCGGAGGATGTGCTCGGCCCGCCGAGCGGCGGCAGCAAGCTCGTCGTGATCGGCGACACCGAGACCACCGAGGGGCTGTCGCAATTTGCAGCCGGCGCCGACATGCTGGTGATCGAGGCCACGTTCCTCGATCGCGACGCGCCGACCGCGCGCAGCTACGGCCATCTCACCGCGGCCGAAGCGGCTTCGTTTGCGGCCGCGAACAAGGTCGGACAGCTCGTGTTGACCCATATGTCGGGCCGCTACGAAGACGGGGAAATTCTCGCCGAGGCGGCAAGGATCTTCCCGAACACCCGGATCGCCGCGGACTTCGATCGCATCGTCATCTAGACCACTTGGAGCCGACGCCTTCGGGCTCGTCGCGCGGGGGCGCGAACGCAGCGAGAACAAGTGACGATGTTCACAGAAGGGCTGGACCACGAAGGTCAGCGCGGCTATATGAGCGGCCTGCAGGCCGCTGATTTGCAAGCTTTCAGCCTGCCTTGCAGGACTTCCGAAGAAGCTAAACGATTTCAAGCGCTTCGGTGGGGAATGGTGTAACGGTAGCACAACAGACTCTGACTCTGTTTGTCTTGGTTCGAATCCAGGTTCCCCAGCCACGCACGCCCATTGGCCTCCCTTACGCGATTGCACCTGCCTCGACGGTCAGGGTGGCACCAGTGATCACGCTTGCCGCAGGGCTGGCGAGAAAGACCACGGCATTCGCGATTTCGCGCGGCTCGGCGAAACGTCCCAGCGATGTAAGGCTTTTCTGGACAGCGGAAGTCGGCCCGTCCGCCGGATTGGCATCCGTGTCTACCGACCCGGGTTGGACAAGATTCACGGTGATGCCCATCGGGCCAAGTTCACGCGATAAGCCGCGCGTAAAGGAGACCAAGGCAGCCTTGGACATCGCACAGGCGGTTGCTCCTGGAAATGGAACGCGCTCGCCGAGACCCGATCAGATCGAGATGATGCGACCTCCTGCAGAAAGGTGGGGAATGACAGCCTTGGCGAACAGAACTGGCGCTCGCACGTTGACGTCCATCAGAGCTTGGTATCTGGCCACGTCGAGATCAGCGATCAGTCCGTACTGACCGATCGCCGCATTGTTGACGAGGATGTCGAGTCGGCCGAGCCCCGAGACGGCTTCTTGCACGGCGCGTTCGATGGCGTCCGGGTCCGCGCTGTCGGCCCTTGGATTGCGACAGAGCGCCGTCCTGTCGCCTCTATGGACTCAACCACTGCGTTGGCTTGTTCGACCGAACGCTGATAGGTGAACGCCACGTGCGCGCCGTTCTCGGCCAGCGCCAAGGCAATTGCGGCTCCGATGCCTCGCGCCCCGCCAGTCACTAACGCACGCTTCCCGTCCAGATCGATCATCGTTGTCCTATTCTTTCATCCTCGAATTTGAGCACCGGCTCATGTCAGGCGCCCGATATGGGCGGGGCGGCTCATCTGCTCCCGTCCAGGCGCGGCCCGTGTCGCTCCGCGACACGGGCCCTTGGAGGGCGTAACTCCCTTGGACGTCGCCTGCTATCGCACTGCGCCCGCAGCTTTCTCGGGGTTGAACCCGTCGAAGCTTTCGAAGACGCCCATGAATCCGGGGACGGTCGCTTCGCGCGCCCAGTCGCGCTGGAGCTCGCAATAGATCTGCACCCGGCTGATCAGCTTGGCACCGGCCTGCTCGATGCGGCGCAGCGCCGCCTCATGCGCGGCCAGTGACGTTCCGCCGACCGCGTCGACCGGCACATAGACCTCATAGCCCTCCTGGATCGCGTCCAGCGCCGGGAACGTCAGGCAGGCTTCGGTCCAGAGCGCGGTCATGATCAGCTTGCGGCGGCCGATCGCCTTCACCGCCTGCTTGAATGCAGTGTCCTCCCAGCTGTTGATCGAGGTCCGGTCGTATGTCGGCAGGTGCCCGAGGACGGCCTGCAGTTCCTGAATGGGCGGCTTGTTGCGGCCGGTTGCAATATTGACCGTCGAATGGACGATCGGAAGCTTGTAATGCACGGCCGCCTTGGCGGTGCTGACGATGTTGAACACCATCTCGTCGCGCGGCATCGAGCGGATCGAGGACACCTGAATCGGCTGATAGTCGATGATGATGAACGCCGCGTTCTGCGGCGTCAGAAGATGGTCGGTCTGCGGATTGCGGATCGGTTCACTGGTCATTGCTGGGCCTCTCTTATCGGTCGGGGGTTCTGCGCTGGGAATGGGCCGGAGCCCGGGATCGCGCGGACGGGTGAGCGCACACCCTTCCGCAAGGAAAAGGGGCCGGACCCACGCGTGAGCCCGGCCCCCAGTCACGCAGCGGCGGTGACGAAGCGCCCGCTGTTGAGGTCGTCGATGGCTTGGCGGATCTCCGCCTCGCTGTTCATGACGAATGGCCCGTGGCCAACGATCGGCTTGTCGATCGGCTCGCCGGTGAGGACCAGCAGCTTCGCCTCTCCGTTCGCGTGAATGGTGACATCGCTGCCCTTGCGGTCGAGCAGCACCATTTCCGCCGCACCCGCGTCCAGGCCGCGGCCGACCGTGACATGCCCGGTCAAAACCACGATCATCGCGGTATGCCCCTCGGGCAGGTCGAGCGTGAGGTCCGCATCGGCCTTCAGGCTCAGGTCCCACACATTGATCGGGGTAAAGGTGCGGGCCGCTCCCTTGATGCCGCGATAGGCGCCGGCGATGACCCGCGCCTTTCCCGCACTATGCGGCAGCGAAACGATGGGAATGTCGGCCTTCGCGATGCCCTGGTACCCGCCCGGTGTCATCTTGTCCTTGGCCGGCAAGTTGACCCAGAGCTGCACCATGCAGAGCGGTCCACCCGCCTTGGCAAAGCCCGCCGAGTGATATTCCTCATGGAGAATGCCGCCTGCAGCCGTCATCCATTGCACATCGCCGGGCCCGATCACCCCGCCGTTGCCGGCGGAATCCCGGTGCTCGACCTCGCCTTCGTAAACGATGGTGACGGTTTCGAAGCCGCGATGGGGATGCGCGCTCACGCCGCGCCGATGCATGGTCGGAGCGAAGGTATATGGTCCGGCATAGTCGAGCAGAAGGAACGGGCTGATATGCGCGCCCAGCGTGCTGTACGAAAAGAGCGAACGCACCGGAAAACCGTCGCCGACCCAATGCTGCCGGTCATTGCCGTACCGGCCGAGTACCGTCTTGGCCATGCTGCCCTCCTGACGCCGTCGAGCTGCGCTGCTTCACAAACAAAGGAGGTAGACGCGCGACGATAAAGCATAAAGATTGCCATACGCGACACAGCGTCCTATGCTTAGGACGATGAAGGACTTCAATGACCTCTACTATTTTGCCTCGGTCGTCGAGCATGGGGGCTTCGCTCCGGCAGGCCGTGCCCTCGGGATCCAGAAATCGAAACTGAGCCGCCGTATCCTCTTGCTGGAGGAGCGCCTCGGCGTTCGCCTGCTCAATCGCTCGTCGCGCCGCTTCTCGGTGACCGAGATCGGGCAGGACTTTTATGAGCGCTGCGTCGCGATGATCGTCGAAGCCGAGGCGGCCGAGCAGATCGTCGCCGCGGTGCAGGCGGAGCCGCGCGGCGTGGTGCGCATGAGTTGCCCGAGCGGCCTGCTCTCCTTCCAGTTCGGCAAGCTGATCGCGCGCTTCATGATGCAGCAGCGCGGCGTGCAGGTGCGGCTGGAGAGCACGAACCGCCGCGTCGATGTAATCGCCGAAGGATTCGACCTTTCGATCCGTGTGAGATTTCCGCCGCTTGAGACCAGCGATCTCGTGATGCGCTGGCTCGATGAAAGCAGCCAGTGTCTCGTGGCTGCATCCTCACTCATGCACGGCGCAATAAGATCGCCCGCGGATCTCCATGGCCTTCCCAGCCTCGACCAGGAGAGACCGGATCGGATCCATGCCTGGGACCTGCACCATGCAGATGGCCTCGCGACCTTGGTGCCGCATACGCCGCGCCTGATCACCGACGACATGTCGGTCCTCCGCGATGCCGCGATTGCCGGCGCAGGGGCTGTTCAACTCCCGACCATCTTTGTCGCCGACGACATCAAGGCGGGACGCCTCGTCCACGTCCTTCCTGACTGGAGGCCCCGTTCGGGCATCGTGCATGCCGTATTCCCGTCGCGCCGGGGACTCCTCCCCTCGGTCCGCGCGCTGATCGACTTTTTCGTCCGCGAATGCGCGATCCAACGTGCCCAGGCCGACAAGATTGTTCCGCCAGTCGTCAGCGACAGGCGGGATTGAGCGACGTGGCACGGCTTCCCTCTCGGGCGGAGACACTCCGCACAGCGGTTAAAGTCAATATTGGTCGCTCACGAGGTCTGCCCCAGATAATCTACTTGTTCCAACCGCAAGCGAAGTGCGTACCGAAATCTCACCGAGTTCGATAGTCCATCCACGAAGGGCAGCCAGTTCCGCTCTCCCGCGGTTTGCTTGCAAGGGCGCTCGGGCGTCCATCGCCACCCCACCACACGCGGCGGTTTGCCTCACCTGACATTCGCATTCCCAAGTCGGAATGCAGCATTCTCCATCGACCTAGGACTGGACAACCCGAGGAGATTTGCAAATGCCCTATGTCGATGGTTTCGTTCTCGCCGTGCCGAAGGACAACATCGAGGCCTACAAGGCGATGGCGACAAACGCCTGCGCCATCTGGATGGAGCACGGCGCGCTCGACTATGTCGAATGTATCGGGGACGACGTTCCCTATGGAGAACTCACATCGTTTCCGCGCGCGGTGATGGCGAAGGAGGACGAGGTCGTGGTATTCGCCTGGATCGTCTACCGGGACCGGGAGAGCCGCGATGCCATCAACAAGAAGGTGATGGCGGACCCGCGGCTGAAAATGGAAGGCATGCCGTTCGACGGCAAGCGCATGATCTATGGCGGCTTCACGACGCTGCTCCGGGCGAGCGACGTCGTGGGCTGACAGATACTGTCGATAACAAACGAGGCGGCCTGAGCGCGGATGGGGCGCGAGAGAAATCCGGTGCGCATCTCGATGTCGGCTGATCGGCTTCGCTCAAGCAACCATGACAGGTGTCGGGCTACGGTGTTACGCTCCTACGACTTCCAAGATGGGGATTGGATCGTGTTCTCGGATTCGCTCGGCTTCGATGTCGGGGTCGCCAGACTTTTGAGACAGGATGACGACCGCGAAGCCGTTGCCTATTTGGAAGACTTCATCGCGAAAGGTTCTGTCATGGCCATGATCGAGATGGCCGAGTATCTGAATGACACGGGTGATCGGTCCTCGAGCTTGTCGTGGATGGAGCGAGCGGAGGCATCGATCGCCGTCGACGATTGCGAGTCGTGGCTTTATCTCGCCGGCGCTTTGCGACGGGGGCTCGGGACCGGAACGGCCCAGGAGCGCTACTTCCGAGCCTTGGGACTGAGAGAGCGGGTTGCGGAGGCCGGCCATCTGGCGACCATTCGAGAGATGATCGTCAACTATTTTGAAGGTCTCAATGGTGCGCCGAAGGACACTGACCGCACGATTTACTGGCTCAGAAAGGCAGCGGCGCTGGGCGACGAGGAGGCGAAACAAATCTTGCGCGAGGAAGGACTGTCATAGCTCGGGCTGCAGCAGCTACCGCGGCCGGGCAGCTTGCGGCGTCGCCGTCACCGCTACTTGATCTTGTCGTAGGCGGAAGCGAAATCGCCGAGCGGCATCGGGATCGCGATGGTCTCCTTGGCCATGTTCTGGAAGGAGACCTTGAGCTGCTTGCCCGAGCGCAGCGCGGCGAGCAGGTCCGGCGTGACCGGGGCCGAGGCGTAGCAGCCGCGGTTCTCGCAAGTCTGGATCTGGAGATCGACCATTTTGCCTTCGTCGACCTGGAGCTTGGCGCCGACCGGAAGATTGATACCGAGCGGCAATTGCAACAGCACAACGGGCGCGCGGGTGTCGGGCGCAATGCGGATGTTGATCAGGACGACGGTCTGGCCGGTCTTGGTCAGCACGGCATTCTGCTCCATCGCGCATTCGAGCGGGGCATCGCGGCTGACGCTGGTGCAACGGACGACCCAACCCGACTGTCCGGCGGCAGCGTCGGCCTGCGGTTGCGTCGGCGCCGGCGAGGGCTGCGCCGCAGGGGCGGGCGCTGAGTTCTTCTTTGCGCTTTGCTGGGCAGACGCAGCGCCGGTCCACAACAGGGCAGTAGCGGCGAGGGCGACAAGTCTGGATTGCATGAGCATGGCGAAACCGCGTTGGCGTGAAATCGGGTCTCGCTGTAGCCTCGCAGCAGGCGCTGCGCAAGCCTACTCGGCCGCTTGCTTGACGCCGCCGTGCTCGGACGCCTCGTCGCCTTCACCGTCGTCCGAACGGCCCCAATTGGAGAACCAGTTGTTGAGCTTGTCGAGATAGAGATAGACGACCGGCGTGGTAAACAGCGTCAGCGCCTGGCTGACGATCAGGCCGCCGACCATGGCGTAACCGAGCGGCTGGCGGATCTCGGCGCCGGTGCCGTGGCCGAGCATCAGGGGAACGCCGCCGAGCAGCGCCGCCATCGTCGTCATCATGATCGGGCGGAAACGCAGCAGCGCGGCCTGGCGGATCGATTCCTCCGGCGTCTTGTGCTCGTCGCGCTCGGCGACAATCGCGAAGTCGACCATCATGATGCCGTTCTTCTTGACGATGCCGATCAAGAGAATGATGCCGATCAGCGCAATCAGGCTGAAGTCGAAGCCGGCCGCCATCAGGATCGCGAGCGCGCCGACGCCGGCCGAAGGCAGCGTTGACAGGATCGTGATCGGATGGATGTAGCTCTCGTAGAGAATGCCGAGGATCAGATAGACGACGACGAGCGCGGCCAGGATCAGGAGCGGCACGGTGCCGAGCGACTGCTGGAACGCCTGCGCGGTGCCCTGAAAGCTCGAATTCAGCGTCGGCGGAGTGCCGAGCTCGGCCATCGCCTTCTGCACGGCCTCCGTGGCCTGGCCGAGCGCAACGCCTTGCGCGAGATTGAAGCTGATCGTGATCGACGGGAACTGGCCTTGGTGGCTGATCGAAAGCGGGCGGACTTGATCGGTGCTCCAGCTCGCGAAGGTCGACAGCGGCACCTGGTCGCCGGTCAGCGGCGATTTCAGGTAGAGCTTGTTCAGCGTCTCGAGATCACCTTGCATTTCCGGCAGGACTTCCAGGATCACCTTGTAGGTGTTGAGCTGGGTGAAGTACTGCGTGACCTGCCGCTGCCCGAAGGCATCATAGAGCGTGTCGTCGATCAGCTGCGGCTGGATGCCGTAGCGCGAGGCCGTGTCGCGGTTGATCTTGAGCTGAACGGTGGTGCCCTGCGTCTGCTGGTCGGTCGCGACGTCGCGCAATTGCGGTAATGTCTGCATCTTGGCCAGGATCTTGGGCGCCCATTCGTTGAGCTCGTCCAGATTGGCGTCCTGCAGCGTGAACTCGAACTGGGTGCGCGTCGGCCGGCCGCCGAGCCGGACGTCCTGGGCCGCCTGCATGTAGAGCCGGGCGCCCTCCACCTTGTCGAACTGCGGACGCAGCCGCGCGATGATCTGCTGTGCCGAGGCCTCCCGCTCGTTGCGCGGCTTCAGCGTGATGAACAGGTTGCCGTTGTTGCCGGCGCGGCCGCTGCCGCCGATCGACATGGCAACGGAGGCCACGTCGGGATCGGCGAGGATGATCTTGCCGAGCTCTTCCTGGCGCCGGGTCATCTCCTTGAACGATATATCCTGCGAAGCTTCCGAGGTGGCGGTGATCAGGCCGACGTCCTGCTGCGGGAAGAAGCCCTTCGGAATCAGGACGAAGAGGTAGATTGACAGTGCCAGCGTGGCGAAAAAGATCGCAAGCGTGGTGCGGCGCCAGGCGAGGGCGAGGTCGAGAACATATTCATAGCCGCGCAGCAATCGGTCGAAGGCGCGTTCGCTCCATTGATAGAACCTGCCGTGGGTCACCTCGCCGTGCGCGCGCAGGAAACGCGAAGCCATCATCGGCGTCAGCGTCAGCGACACGAACATCGAGACGAAGATGGTCATCGCCAGCACGACCGCGAATTCGCGGAACAGCCGCCCGATGATGCCGCCCATCAGGAGCAGCGGGATCAGCACGGCGACCAGGGAGATGCTGATCGAAACGATGGTGAAGCCGATTTCCTTGGAGCCCTTGAAGGCCGCCTCCATCGGCGAGTCGCCTTCCTCGATGTAGCGGGTGATGTTCTCGAGCATCACGATGGCGTCGTCGACCACGAAACCGACCGCAATGGTGAGCGCCATCAGCGACAGATTGTCGAGCGAGTATCCGACCGGCCACATCATGGCGCACGCGCCGAGGAGGGCCAAGGGCACCGTCACCGCGGGGATGACCGTCGCCCAAAAGCTGCGCAGGAAGATGAAGATCACCATGACCACGAGCACGATGGTCAAGAGCAGCGTGAACTGGACGTCCTCCACGGCGGCGCGGATGGTCGCGGTGCGGTCGCTGATGACCTCGATCTTGATCGCGGGCGGAATTGCCGCAACGAGGCGGGGCAGGGTCGCCTTGATCCGGTCCACGGTCTCGATCACGTTCGCGCCCGGCTGCTTGAAGATCACCAGGAACACGCCGCGCTTGCCATTTGCCCAGGCGGCCTGTTTGGCGTCCTCGGCGGCGCTGACCGCCCGGCCGATATCGCGAATCCGCAAGGGACCGCCGTTGCGATAGGCGATGATGACGTCGTTCCAGTCCTTCGACTGGGTCAGCTGGTCGTTGGCGTAGATGGTGTAGGCACGCTTCTCGCCGTCGATATTGCCCTTGGGGCTGTCGACGGTGGTGATCGCGATCTGGCTGCGCACGTCCTCCAGCGACAGGCCCTTTGAGACGAGCTTCGCCGGGTCGACCTGGATGCGAATCGCGGGCTTCTGCTGGCCGCCGATGAAGACCTGGGCGACGCCCGAGAGCTGACTGATCTGCTGGGCGAGCTGGGCGTCCACTGCGTCGCTGACGCTGGTCAGCGGCAGTGTGTCCGACGTCGCCGACAGCAGCAGGATCGGTGCGTCGGCGGGGTTGACCTTGCGATAGGTCGGAGGCGAGGGGAGGTTTTTCGGCAGCTGCCCGCTGGCCGCGTTGATGGCGCCCTGCACGTCGTTGGCGGCACCGTCGATGTTGCGGTTGAGATCGAACTGAATGGTGATCGACGCCGTGCCCAGATAGCTCGTCGAAGTCATCTGTGCGATGCCCGGAATCTGGGCGAATTGCCGCTCGAGCGGCTGCGCCACCGAGGAAGCCATCGTCTCGGGGCTGCCGCCGGGCAAATTGGCGGTGATCTGGATGGTCGGAAAGTCCACCTGCGGTAGGGGCGCGACCGGTAGCAGGGGATAGGCGACGAGACCGACGAAGAGAACGCCGGCCATCAGCAGCGAGGTGCCGATGGGATAACGGATGAAAGGTGCCGAAATCCCGCCCCCGATCATTCCTGTCGAACCTTGTTCTGGGCCGGACCCGAGCTTGCCACCGCAGTTGACACCAGGCTTCCGGGCTGGACCTTGAATTGACCGCCGACGATCACCTGCTGGCCGGGGCTCAAGCCTTCCTCGATGACCGAACGTCCGTCGATGGCATAGCTGACCTTGACCTTGTGCAACTCGGCCTTGTTGTCCTGATTGACCGTATAGGCGTAGAGTCCATTGGTGGAATGCTGAATGGCGCCATCCGGCACCACCGTCGCATCCTTCAGCGTCCGCACCAGAAGCCGTGTCGAGACCGACTGACCGGGCCACAGCGTGTGGTCCTTGTTATCGAACACGGCCTTGAGCCGGATGGTCCCGCTGCTGGTGTCGACCTGGTTGTTGATGACCGCGAGCTGGCCCTCGGCCAGCGTCGTCTTGCCGTCGGTGGTGAAAGCGATCACCTTGAGCGCGCCGGCGGCCTTGTTGCCCTCGCTGATGTAGGGAAGCTGCTCCTCCGGGGCCGTGAAGATGACCGAGATCGGCTCCACTTGCGAGATCGTGACGATGCCGGTCTGCGAGGAGGCGTTGACGATGTTGCCGATGTCGACCAGACGCAGGCCGGCGACGCCGGTGATCGGCGCCTTGATCTGGGTGTAGTCGAGCTGGGTCTGCGCGTTGGCGATCGCGGCCTCGTCGGCGGCGATCTGCGCGGTGAGCTGGGCGACGGTGGAGCGCTGGGTATCCACCCGCTGTGCGGTCGCGAATTCGCCGAGCTTCGTCGCGCGCTGGAGTTCGAGATTGGCATTGGCGAGGCTGGCCTCATCCTGTGCCTTCTTGGCCTTCGCCTGGTCGAGCGCGGCTTGATAGGGACGGG
The DNA here is from genome assembly GCA_035575945.1 of Bradyrhizobium sp. Taxonomy (GTDB): domain Bacteria; phylum Pseudomonadota; class Alphaproteobacteria; order Rhizobiales; family Xanthobacteraceae; genus Bradyrhizobium. The sequence goes on from DATLXF010000035.1 coordinate 515,726, forward strand.
GGTCGATCGAGACCAGGAGGTCGCCCTGCTTGACGATCTGGCCCTCCTTGAACTCGAGCTTGATGATCTGGCCATCGACCCGGCTGCGGACCTGGACGGTGTTGAAGCCCTGAACCGTGCCCAGGCCAGTCAGGTAAACCGGAAAGTCGGTCTTTTGGACCGGTGCAACGCTGACGGGGACGGCGGCCGGGCGAGGCGGGCCTTTTTGCGCGGTCTGGGATGTCCCGACCTTAGAGCCGGATTTCTGCCAACCAAGGTAGCCCGCGGAGGCCACGGCCGCGATGATCACAATCCAGAGGATCGGCCGGGACTTTTTCATATTGTCTCGTGTCGGCTCGCATGCCCTCAGCTATGAGTTCGGGGCAATTAAAGAGTTCCAGCCCGATGTATAATACACGCCAACTTCCAGAGTAAACAGCACTATCGGGTGAGAATCCTAAACAATTGGAAAGCTTTGCACCATCGGCAGCGAAGTTTCGCGGCTACGTTGCAGTGCTGCATTCGCCGGCGACACGGGGTACCGGTCGATCTCGCCCAGCACGCAAAAGTGGGGGCTGCGGGGCGGATGGCGTTGCACGAGCCGGGATCTGAATCGGTCGCAAGAAGGGTTCTAAGTTGCGTGGCTGCCGTTTCGGTTGTCAGGGATTTCGGCATCGTCCATATCGGCGCCGCTATCGACGGAGTGCTGCATGGACGAGCTGAACGGCAAGCTGATCGCGTGTCAGATCCTGATCACGGGATTGATTGCGCGCGTCGCTAACGAGCAGCGCGATCCCTTGCGCTTCCTCACCGACTTTCGGGACGAGATCAAGGCCGTCGTGAACGGCATCAACATCGCCGGCATGGACAGCACCGATCGCGTGCGCGCCGTCGCGCAGAAGACCGTCGACGAATTGTTCTCGCTGATGAAGCCGCCGAGCATCGACTGAAAACGCAACAGTCGATTTGCGTAGTCTCTACCAGAACTAATCCGGCTCCGATTTAGAACGATTTCAAACTACAGATTAGAATCGTTTTGATCTGGATTGATTCAAGTGTTCTCGCGAGCGGCTCGCATTGACCCGCTATTTTGAGGCCGATACCAACGCTCATCGTGCGTTCGAACCGAACGACCGAACAGGAAGATGGGGCGTTTGTTAATGGGGCAGGTAGTCGCACCGAAGTCGTTGCGTTCGGTCGTAGCGTTGAATTCATTGGATGAGAAGCTCGCGGGGATTTCCGGCAAGAGAGTTTCCGCGGTTGCAAGCTTGATCGCGGTTGCGTCGGTGTCGAGCGGCGCAGAGGCGCAGCAGTCGAACCTGCCGCCGGTGACCGTCGATGCTCCCGTCGAGCGGCCGCGTCCGGCGACTTCGAAGCCTTCGCCAGAGCAGGTCCGAGCCCGCAACGCGCTTCGCCGGGCCGCGCAGCGCCAACAGGCGCCGCAGGCGGCTCCAGCCGCCCCGTCCGGCGCGCCGGACGGCAATCCCTACGCCGATCCCGCGGCGCCCTACAAGGTCGACCACGTCCAGGCCTCGGGCAAGTTTCCCGAGAGGATGCTGAACACGCCCAAGAGCATCACCGTGCTCAGCAAGGAAGTGCTCGAGGACAAGAACGCAACGACGCTGAAGGAGATCGGACGCTCGACCGCGGGCGTGACGCTCGGCTCGGGCGAGGGCGGCAACGCTTTCGGCGATCGCTTCTTCATCCGCGGTTTCGATGCACGCAACGACGTCTTCATCGACGGCATCCGCGATCCCGCTGTCTCGATCCGCGAGAACTTCTTCACCGAGCAGATCGAGATCTTGCGCGGACCGGCATCCTCCTACGCGGGCCGCGGCACCGCCGGCGGCGCCATCAACATCGTCACCAAGCAGGCCGGCGACGTCAATTTCAAGCGCATAAACAGCGAGTTCGGCACCGACCAGACCAAGCGCGTCACGCTGGACGTGAACCAGGTCATCGATCCGACCTTTTCCGTGCGCGTGGGCGGTCTGTTCCAGGACGCCAACGTCGCCGGGCGCAACTTCGTCACCGATAATCGTTGGGGTAGCTTCATCTCGACCAAGTACACCCCGACGAGCGACATCAAGATCACGACCAACTACGTCCATACCGATCTCAGCGGCTATCCGGATTTCGGCGTGCCCTATTACAGGCAGGGTAACACGCCGGTGACCTCGGCCGGCATTCCGCGTGAGAACTGGTACGGCTTCCTCAACCGCGACTTCCAGACCGCGCGGCAGGATTTCGGTACCGGCACGATCGAGTACAGGGTCAACGAGGCAATCACGCTGACCAGCAAGGTGCGCGGCGAGCACTCGCTGCTCAACTACATCGGCACGCTGCCGCAGAACCCGAATACGACCAGCCCCAACCCGCTGCTCTGGACCACGACGGCGAGCGCGCAGAGCCGTTACCAGACCGCGGACGTATGGGCCAACCAGAACGAGGCCACGTTCAAGCTCGACACCGGCGGGGTCAAGCACACCGCCGTTTTCGGCGTCGAATATTCGAACGAGAACATCTCGATCGACCGCTACGCAGGCCTCGCGTCCGAGCTGGCCGGCTCGCCCTTCACCAGCACCGGTGCCGTGTCCGGCGTGAACCTCTATGCCCCGCAATACACCTACATTCCCTTCGGCATTCCCTCACTCCTCGGAAATCCGACGCGGTATGGCGTCAACACCAGCAGCGTCTATGTCATGGACACCGCGAACTGGCAGGACACGATCATCGTCAACGGTGGCGTGCGCTATGACGGCTACAGCCAGAGTGCGTCGAACAATACAAGCTATGTGAAGCAGAGCGCCGATCTCGTGAACTACAACGTCGGCGTGGTCTACAAGCCGCTGTCGATCGGCAGCGTCTATGCGGCCTACGCGACCTCGGCCAATCCGTTCGGTTCGGAGCTGGATGCGACCGGCACCGACTACGGCGGGGTCCCCCCCAACTCGACCCTGTTGCTCGGGCCCGAGCGCAACAAGGCGATCGAGCTCGGCACCAAATGGGAGCTTGCCGATCGCCACTTGCTGGTGACTGGTGCGCTGTTCCAGACCACCAAGGACAACGCGCGCGAGACGGTCAACAACCTCCTCACATCCGGTGCTGCCTACAGAATTCAGGGCATCGACATCGAGGCGGAGGGCAAGATCACCGATCGCTGGAGCATCTTCGGCGGCCTGGTACTGATGCAGTCGAAGGTCACGCAGAGCGGCGTCGCCTCGAATATCGGGCTGCAGCTTGCGAACATCGCCCACCAGTCGTTCAGCATGCTGACCAAGTACAAGTTTGACGGGGGGTGGGAGCTCGGCGGGCAGGCGGTCTACCGCTCGAAGGTCTATGGCGGCACGTTCGCGGCCAACACCAACGAGCTGCCGAGCTACTGGCGCTTCGATGCGTTCGTCGAGAAGAAGATCGACCAGAACTGGACCATGAAGTTCTACGCGCAGAACCTCACCAACAAGCTGTATTACGACTCGTTCTATCGCAGCGCCGTTCCCTTCGTGGCGGTCGCGCCGGGACGGGCATTCTACGTCGTGACGACAGCCAAGTTCTGATCATGTTGACGTGCCTGCCTGGCGTTCTCAGCAAGGATGATGTGGCGGATTTCCGCCGCATCATGGACGCCAGCGATTGGGAGGATGGCCGCTCCACCGCCGGTGCGCAGTCGGCGATGGTCAAGCGCAATGAGCAACTCCCGCCCGACGGCGAAGTCGCGCGAACGCTCGGCAACCGCATCATTTCGGCGCTCACCTCGAACCCGCGCTTCATCGCGGCGGCGATCCCGCTCCAGATCTTCCCGCCGCTGTTCAACCGCTATGCGGCCGACAGCGGTCACCATTTCGGTCTGCATGTCGACAACGCGATTCGCGGCGACCGCCTGACCGGCCTACGCATTCGTACGGACCTGTCCGTGACGTTGTTCCTTGCCGAGCCGGAAGAGTACGACGGTGGCGAACTCGTGATCGAGGACACCTACGGCTCGCACGAGGTCAAGTTACCAGCCGGGGACTGCGTCCTCTATCCCTCGACCAGCCTTCATCTCGTCACCGCCGTGACCAGGGGAACGCGGGTTGCGTCTTTCTTCTGGCTTCAGAGCATGATACGGGACGATCAAGCCCGAAGCATGATCTTCGACCTCGACACCGCGATACAGGCGCTGGTGGAACGGCTCGGGCGTGACGATCCCGAAACGGTCAAATTGACGGGTATCTATCACAACCTCATTCGCTACTGGGCCGAAGTATGAAGACCATGACCTCAAGAGCAAGCCTTGCCGTCGCCGCCTTGCTGGCGGCTGCCTGGCTCGCGTCTCCTGTTAACGCCCAGACGCAAGCCCCGCCCTCGACGGCAACGCAGCAGACCCCTGCGCCGCTCGCGGCCAGCCCCGCGCCTGCTGCGCAGGAGCCCTCGGCTGCGACGGCAGCCGCACCGGCTGGCCCGACAGCCTCTCCCTCGGCCCCCGTGTCCGCGGCCGTAAAGCCCGAGGCGGCATCCGGTGGCGCGCCGGCGATGAAGGAGCTATCGCCATGGATGATGTTCAGGGAGGCGGACATCATCGTGCAAGCGGTGATGATCGGGCTGGCCTTCGCCTCGCTGATGACCTGGACCGTCTTCATCGCCAAGTCGATCGAACTATCGGTCGCTTCCAGCAAGCTTCGCTCGGCCTTGAAGAAAATTGCGGAGGCGCGCTCCCTCGCCGAGGCGCAGTTGGCACTCGGCAACAAGCAGGGCATCCTGCCGTCTTTCCTCGCGGCGGCGCTCCGTGAGGCGCGGATGTCCGCCGGCCTGTCCAGCGATGCCGGCATCAAGGAACGCGCGGCTTCCAGCTTTTCCGAGATCGTGCGCGCCGAGGCGCGGCGCATCCGGATCGGCATGGGCGTGCTCGCGACGATCGGCTCGACCTCGCCCTTCGTCGGCTTGTTCGGCACGGTCTGGGGCATCATGAACAGCTTCATCGGCATCTCGAAGTCGCAGACCACGAACCTCGCCGTGGTCGCGCCGGGCATCGCCGAAGCGCTGCTCGCCACCGCCATCGGTCTCGTCGCCGCCATTCCCGCGGTCATCATCTACAACCACTTTTCGCGCGTGACGAAAGGCTATCTCGAGCTCGTCAGCCGCGCCTCGGGCGCGGCGGGGCGGCTGCTCTCGCGCGATCTCGACCGCAGCCACGGCAGCATGCATTCTCGTGCGGCGGAGTGAACCATGGGCGTTTCGCTCGCAGACAACGACGGCGACGACGACGATTTCTCGGAAACGCATGACATCAACGTCACGCCGTTCATCGACGTCATTCTGGTGCTGCTGATCATCTTCATGGTTGCAGCTCCGCTCTCCACGGTCGACCTGCCGATCGATCTGCCGACGTCGAGCGCGACGCCGCAGAAAAAGCCGGACAAGCCCACCTACCTCAGCATCAAGCCCGATCTGACGCTTGCAATCGGAGAGAACCCGGTCCATCGGGCCGAGTTGATCGAAACCCTCAACGGCCTGTCCGATATGAGCAAGGACAAATATGTTTTCCTGCGCGCCGATCGATCGGTGCCTTACGGCGAGTTGATGGGGGTCATGGAGCTCCTGCGCTCGGGCGGCTATACTCGGGTGAAACTGGTTGCGCTGGAAGGCGCTCCGGGGGCACCCGCGACCGGCGCCGCTCAGCCCTAGGAAGACGCGCGATGTCGGACGAAGTCGGACCATCCCGGAAGCTCTGGATCCTCGCAGCGGTCGCGGCGCTCGCGTTGCATCTGGGTGGTGCTGCGCTCGCGCTGGCGCATCTGCGTGACGACGGCGAGGGCGACGGCCTGGGCGCGGCGGGTGCGGCGTTCGCGGTCGAGATGGCTTCCCCGGAAGCTCACGAAACCGACGCGCCGGTCGGACCGAGCGACTCCACGGCGCAGGAGGAGCGGCCGGAACTCCCGGAGCAGAAGGCCGAAATCAAGGAGACGGAGCTCCCGCAGGATCGCCCGGAAGAGGCCGAGGACCCCGATCGTATCGTCAGCGAGAATAAGGCCAAGAAGGAGCAGGACGACGACCCGAAGGTGGCTGCCATTGAAACTCCCGCCGCAGAAGCGGCGCAAAAGCAGATTGATCAAGTACAGCAGACTTTCGAGGACGCAACGCGCGAGGCTGACAAGGCGATGGCCCCAGTGGTCGGTATCGGCAAGGACGTGTTGAAGATCACGGCCGACTGGAACCGAAAGATCAGCGCTCATCTTGCGGCTCACAAGGTCAATCCGGAGGGCAAGGAGCCCCGCAATCAGACCGTGACGGTGAGCTTCGCCCTCAATCGACGGGGGAACGTGATCTCGGTCGATGTCGCGGAATCGTCCGGAGACGCGGCTTACGACGCTGCCGCAATCTCCATGGTCCACAAATCCGATCCGTTCCCGACGCCGCCTGCCGCAGTGACCGAGGATCGGATCGAACGCACCGTCCCGATCATCTTCAAGCCACCCGAAGAGAAGAAAAAGAAGAAGTCGGCTCAGCGCCAGTAGAGCCGGATCCCGACATAGACCACGACCAGGCATGCAAAGATCAGCGCCACCGGCAGCGGACGTTTCTGCGTTCCGGCGGCCGTGCCACCGCCGAAGAAGCTGGTCGTCTTGGGCTTCGGGGCCGGGCGGCGGAAGGCGGTAACATTGTCCGCGGCGGGCTCCGCTTGGCGGGGGCGTACGTCGGGCGGCGTTCCACCGCCGCCCATCTCGGCGTAATAGGCCTTGTAGATCGCACCGATGGTGGCCTCGGTGGCCTCGCCCTCGCTCATCTGCGCCAAGAGGTTCTTGTAGCTGCTCAGGAACTCCTGGGCCTCCGCAGGCAGCGCGGACGCCCCGTTGAGCTTGGCCATCATCTTCCAGGTGGCAAAATCGGCGCGGGCGCGGGTTTCGGCGCGTCTGGCGATCAGCATATCGGCAGCTTTGACCAAGTCGGCCTCGGGCCCTTCGGCTTGTATTCAGGTGTTCCGGTTCAACTACGCATTGCCGGTCAGGAAGAGAACAGCCTGAATCACATAACCGGTCAACGTCCGCAGTATTGCTGAAATAACATCAAGATTTAGACCGAACTGCGAGCCCGCGAGCGGCAGCAGGATCAAGAGGCCGATCAGGATCAGCATACCGAACGGCTCGAGCCGGGCCAGCGGCCAGGCGAGCGGCCGCGGCAACAGCCCGACCGCGACGCGCCCGCCATCGAGGGGTGGGATCGGCATCATATTGAAGACAGCCAGGATCGCGTTGATGATGAGCGCATTCTTGAGGTTGTCGGCAACCCATTTCGCCGCGCTCGCGGGCACCAGCGGCAGGGCATGGAAGGCGAGGGCGGTGGCGAGTGCCAGAAGGATGTTGGTGGCGGGGCCGGCCAGCGCCACCCAGACCATGTCGAGCCGGGGGTTGTTCAGCTTGCGGAAGTTCACCGGCACCGGCTTGGCATAGCCGAACAGGAACGGCGAATGAGCGAACAGCAGCATCGCCGGCAGGATCACGGTGCCGAACGGGTCGATATGCCTGATAGGATTGAAGCTGACGCGGCCGAGCTGTGCGGCGGTGTTGTCGCCGAGCCGGTTGGCGACGAAGGCGTGCGCGGCCTCATGGAAGGTAATGGCGAGCACGAGGGGGAGCACCCACACCGACAGGTCATAGAAGGAAATGTTCACAGCTCATCCACTTCGGTTCGCTAGCGGCCTTGCAGCCTCCTTACCAAACCGGCGGTGCAGCAACGCTTCGCCTCAACATAGGGTGACCGGTTCCGAATTTCCACGCTCCAGCTTCAGCCTGCCGTCGTGCAGTCGCGCAAATTCACGCCGGGATCGTCCCGGGATATTGCACCAAGCCGTCGTCGAGCCTCACCCAGGGCGAGCTTTTCCGACACCCAAATGTGCTCGGTCGGCGCGAAGGCGTTGCGATCGTCGAAAGTGGCCAGCGCCACGCCCGCCAGCGTGCCGTTGCGGCGCCAGGCGAACAGCCGCGTGCCGCAGCGCTTGCAGAACACGCGATCGATGGTCTCGGAAGATGCGTAGCGGGCGGTCTCGCCCTCGACGCTGAGCGCGCGCTGGTCGAACTGCGCGCGGGCGAAGTAGGGCGAGCCCATCGCCTTCTGGCAGATGCGGCAATGGCAGATGCGAACGTTGAGCGGCTCGCCCTCCGCCTTGAACCGCACCGCGCCGCACAGGCAGCCGCCTTCCTGGATCATGATGTCCTCAATAGGTCGCGCGCCCGCCCGAGATGTCGAACACCGCGCCCGTGGAGAAGGCGCAATCTTCCGATGCGAGCCAGCTCACCATTGCGGCGAGCTCTTCGACCAGCACGAAGCGTCCCTTCGGGATCTTCGACAGCATGAAATCGATGTGCTGCTGCGTCATCTGGTCGAAGATCGCGGTCTTCGCCGCCGCCGGCGTCACCGCGTTGACGAGGATGTCGTGGCCGGCAAGCTCCTTGCCGAGCGATTTCGTCAGCGCGATCAGGCCGGCCTTGGAGGCCGAGTAATGTGCGGCGTTCGGATTGCCTTCCTTGCCGGCGATCGAGGCGATGTTCACGATCCGCCCGTATTTCCGATTGAGCATTTCGGGCACGATCGCCTTGCTCACGATGAAGGGGCCGTCGAGATTGATGCGCAGCACCTTGCGCCATTCCGCGAGATCAGTCTCCCAGACCGGCCTGTTGACGCCGGCAATGCCGGCGTTGTTGACGAGGATGTCGATCTTGCAGAACGCGGCGAGCGTGGCATCGCGCGCCTGCTCGACCGCCGCGGTATCGGTGACATCGACCTTGAAGACGCGGGTGCTGTCGCCGATCTCCTTCGCGGTTTTCTCAGCCAGCGCGGCATCGAAGTCCCAGATCGCGACCTGGGCGCCGGATGCGACGAAGCGCTCGGCGATGGCGCGGCCGAAACCCTGCGCACCGCCGGTGACGACGGCAACGCGTCCGTTCAGATCGATCTTGTTCATGCGGGTGGCCTCTGGCGTCAGAGCATGTAGCCGCCGTCAACGACGAGGTCGACGCCGGTGGTGAAGGCGCTTTCGTCGCTGCCGAGATAGACCGCCATCGCCGCGATCTCCTCGGCGGTGCCGAGCCGGCCCATCTTCTGGCGGGAGATGAACATCTCCTTGCCCTGCGGCCCCTGCGCTGCGGCGCGATCGAGCATCGAGGGCGTCTCGACCGTGCCGGGGCAGATCGAGTTGCAGCGGATGCCCTTGGTGATGAAGTCGAGCGCGACCGCGCGCGACAGCAGCGACACCGCGGCCTTCGACGAGCTGTAAACGTAGCGGTTGGCCGGCGGCCTCAAGGCCGCGCAGGACGAGATGTTGACGATGCTGCCGCCGCCGCCCGCGATCATGTCGGGCAGGAACGCTTTGATGGTCCGGTGCATCGACTTGACGTTGAGGTCGAACGAGAAATCGAAATCCTCTTCCGAGCAGTCCAGGATAGTGCCGTGGTGTACGAAGCCCGCCGCGTTGAGCAGGATGTCGATCTTGCCGACGCGCTTGGCGAAAGCGTCGACGTCGGCGGTATTGCGGACGTCGAGCTTTGCGACCTCGGTGACGCCTTCCTTGCTCAGGCCGGCGATGCCGGCTTCGTTGATGTCGGTGGCGATGACGGTTGCGCCTTCACGCGCGAATGCGATCGCGCAGGCGCGCCCGATGCCGGCCGCAGCCGCCGTGACGACGGCGCGTTTGCCCTTGAGGCGGTTGGCCATGTTGTTCACTCCTTTGAATTGGGGTCGTCATTCCGGGATGCGCCGTCAGGCGCAGGCCCGGAATCCATACTCCCGATCGTGGTTGTGGATTCCGGGCTCGCGACTGCTTCGCGCCCCGGAATGACGGAGGTCGTCAGTGGTTGTCCCGCGCGACGCCAAATGTGCCGGCGACATTCTGATAGCGCGTGGCGAGCTCCATGCAGGCGCCGGTCGATTGCTGGCCGACGGTGTTGCGGTAGATCTCCTGCCACGGCGTCTGGTTCGGCGGATGCTTGAAGCCGCCGCTGGCCTTGAGCTCGGCGTGGCGCTTCTTCAGCTCCTCGTCCGGGATCAGGATGTCGGCGCTGCCCTTGTTGAGGTCGATGCGGACCTTGTCGCCGGTCTTGAGGACCGCAAGGCCGCCATTGGCGGCGGCTTCCGGCGATGCGTTCAGGATCGAAGGCGAACCCGAGGTGCCGGACTGGCGACCGTCGCCGATGCAGGGCAGGGAGAGGATGCCGCGTTTGATCAGCGCCGCCGGCGGCTGCATGTTCACGACCTCGGCGCCGCCGGGATAGCCGATTGGCCCCGTGCCGCGGATGAACAGCACGCAGCGCTCGTCGATGTCGAGCGAGGGATCGTCGATCCGCTCGTGATAGTCCTCCGGCCCTTCGAACACGATGGCGCGGCCTTCGAAGGCGTTCGGGTCGTTGGGGTTGCTCAGATAACGATCGCGAAACTCCTTGGAGATCACGCTGGTCTTCATGATCGCGGAATCGAACAGGTTGCCCTTCAGCACCAGGAATCCGGCGTCCTTCACCAGCGGCTTGTCATAAGCCCGGATCACGTCGTTGTCGGGCTCCGGCGCGTTCTTGCAGTTCTCGCCGATGCCGCGGCCATTGACCGTGACCGCATCCTCGTGGATGCGCTTGTGCTTCATCAATTCGCGCACCACGGCGGGTACGCCGCCGGCGCGGTGGAATTCCTCGCCGAGATAGAAGCCGGCGGGCTGCATGTTGACCAGCAGCGGCACGTCGTGACCGACCTTTTGCCAGTCCTCGATCGAAAGTTCGACGCCGATGTGGCGGGCCAGCGCATTGATGTGGATCGGCGCGTTGGTCGAGCCGCCGATCGCCGAGTTGATGACGATGCAGTTCTCGAACGCCTTGCGGGTCAGGATGTCCGAGGGCTTCAGGTCTTCCCAGACCATCTCGACGATGCGTTTTCCGGTCTCGTAGGCGATTTGGCCGCGCTCGCGATAGGGCGCCGGGATCGCCGCGCAGCCCGGCAGCGAGAAGCCGAGCGCTTCGGCGAGCCCGTTCATCGTCGACGCCGTGCCCATGGTGTTGCAATGGCCGACCGAAGGCGCCGAGGAGGCCACGATCTCCATGAATTCCTCATAGCCGATCTCGCCCGCGGCAAGCCGCTCGCGCGATTTCCAGACGATGGTGCCCGAGCCGGTGCGCTCGCCATTGTGCCAGCCGTTGAGCATCGGGCCGCCCGACAGCACGATCGCCGGCAGGTTCACGGTGGCCGCCGCCATCATGCAGGCCGGCGTGGTCTTGTCGCAGCCGGTCGTCAGCACCACGCCGTCGAGCGGATAGCCGTAGAGGATTTCGACGAGCCCGAGATAGGCGAGGTTGCGGTCAAGCGCCGCGGTCGGGCGCTTGCCGGTCTCCTGGATCGGGTGGGTCGGGAATTCCATCGCGATGCCGCCGGCCTCGCGGATGCCTTCGCGGACGCGGTGCGCGAGCTCGAGATGGTGGCGGTTGCAGGGGGAGAGGTCGTTGCCGGTCTGAGCGATGCCGATGATCGGCTTGCCTGATTGCAGTTCGGCGCGGGTGAGGCCGTAGTTCAAATAGCGCTCCATATAGAGCGCGGTCATGCCCGGATTATGCGGGTTGTTGAACCATTCCTGCGAGCGGAGATGGCGGCGGGTACCGTTGCTGCCGGCGGCATGCCCATTGGTTGGCTTCTTTATCATTGGTTTCTCCTGCACTGCAAACGCATCGGCATTCGTCTCACGGTATCGGCATGCGCGATGCCCAACGACGCGAGGGATGATCTGCCGTCCCGTTGGCGTGTCGTTTCCTCACGCATCAGATACTAGTCTTGGCTAGTTGGTAACGCTATCATTTTGTTGGTTGCACCCAGGCTTGATACGGTTGGCCTGCTGTCCGGCCGCCGTGCCGAGGAGCTCTGCCGCTCGATCACCCTGAAGCCGAGATCGAGCACCGGCTGCTCCGGACGTCGCCCTTCAATCGCATCGATCAGCATGGTGGCGGCCGTCCTCCCCATCTCGTAGCGGTTGGTGCGCACGCTGGTGAGCGTGGGGACGGCGGAAGCCATGAATTCGAGGTCGTTGAAGCCGACGATCGCGATCTGCCCGGGGACTGCGATATCCCGGCGACGGCACTCGAACAGCACGCCGAGCGCAAGGTCGTCGTTGGCACAGAACACCGCGTCGATGTCGGGCTCGCGCGCCAGCAGATCGGTGAACAGCGCACCCCCGAGCGTCACTGACGTCGGGGTCGCCGTCGTGACGACGAGACGCTGATCGAACAGGGCTGCGTCCTTCATGGCGGAGACATATCCGTCCAGCCGCCGCTGCACCCGAGGATCCATGCGTGCGCCGACGAAACCGATCTTGCGGTGACCTTGCTCGAACAGGTGCGCAACCGCGGCGCGGGCTGCATCATAGTGTGAAAAGCCGATCATCATGTCGACCGGATCCGGGCCGATCTCCATGATCTGCACGATCGGGCAGTCCGCGGCTTGAAGCATCTCACGGGACTCCGCGGTCTGGTCGATGCCGGTGACGATCAGCCCGGCCGGCTTTTGAGCCAGAAACAGGCGCAGCAATCTCTCCTCCTGGAGGATGCTGTAGCGCGTGTTGGACAGCTGGATGGAGTATCGGCTGCCTTCGGACGCGTCATAGATGCCGCGCAGCACGTCCGAGAACACGTTATTGGTGAGAGAGGGGATCAACACACCGATGACTTCGGTGCGGTGCGAGGCCAGTGCGCGAGCCGCGAGGTTGGGTACATAGCCGAGCTCCTTGGCGGCGCTCTCGACCCGGGTTCGCTTGGCGACCGACAGGGCCTCCGGATTGCGGAAGAAGCGGGACGCGGTAATCGGGCTGACGCCGGCAAGCTCGGCCACTTCGGCCAGCCGGATTTTGCCTGACTTTGTGCGTTTTCGTCCCATTTGCTGCTCTTAACACAGTCAGTCCCGCAAACAAAGGAACGTTGACAGCGCTACCAGCAACGACTAACCAAAGACAAATTGCCAAAGCCGCACAAACTGCCGACAATGTCGCCCGCTAATGTTGGGCCTCGTTGGTGAAGTCCGGAAAACAAGACGGTCGTGGCGCCAAGGAGCGTCGCCGACTTCGAGGAGGGAGCTAGATGTCGTCTGTGCAAATCCGCGACGTGCGGAAATCGTTCGGCAATTTTGAAGTCCTCCACGGCGTGACCATTCCAATCGAAGACGGCCAGTTCGTCGTCCTGGTCGGCCCCTCCGGCTGCGGGAAGTCTACGCTTCTGCGCATGCTCGCCGGCCTCGAGAACATCACTTCCGGGACGATTTCGATCGGCGACCGCGTCGTCAACAATGTCCAGCCCAAGGAGCGGGACATCGCGATGGTCTTCCAGAACTACGCGCTCTATCCGCACATGACGGTCGCCGATAACATGGGCTTCTCGCTCAAGTTGCGGAACGCCGGCACCGACGAGATCAACAAGCGCGTCAAGCGCGCCGCCGAGATCTTGGCGCTGTCGCCGTTGCTGGACCGTTACCCGCGCCAGCTCTCGGGCGGCCAGCGCCAGCGCGTCGCGATGGGGCGTGCCATTGTGCGCGATCCGCAAGTGTTCCTGTTCGACGAGCCCTTGTCGAATCTCGACGCCAAACTGCGCGTTGCGATGCGCACCGAGATCAAGGAACTGCATCAGCGGCTGAAGACGACCACCGTCTATGTCACCCACGACCAGATCGAGGCCATGACCATGGCCGACAAGATCGTCGTGATGCATGACGGCATCGTCGAGCAGATGGGCACGCCGCTCGAGCTGTACGACAAGCCGGACAACCAGTTCGTTGCCGGCTTCATCGGCTCGCCCGCGATGAACTTCCTCAAGGGCCATGTGCGCGTCAACGGCGTCGCCACCTTCGAGGGGCCGAACGGCGTCAAGCTGCCGCTCAAGACCGCGCCGGCCAATTCCGACGGCCGGCCCGCGGTGTACGGCGTGCGGCCCGAGCACTTTACCATCGCCGATGACGGCGCCGAGGCCGAGATCATCGTGGTCGAGCCGACCGGTTCGGAAACGCAAGTGTTCGCCAAGCTCGGCGGCGAGCAGGTCGTCGCAGTCTTCCGCGAACGCCACCAGTTCAATCCCGGCGACAAGGTGCGGCTGAAGCCCGAGCCGTCGCTGGTCCATCTGTTCGACGATGCGACGGGCAAACGCATGAATGCCTAGCGCCAGACCACAAGGCATAACACAACAAGCATAAGCCAACAAAAAAGCATCACAGGGAGGACATCATGCAAGACTTCACTCGCCGATCTCTGCTCCAGGGCGGCACGGCTTTGGCTGCGACCGGCATGCTGACGGGGCCGGCGCTGCTTGATTTCGCTAAGGCCTGGGCCCAGAGCGCGCCTTGGAAGGCCGAGCCCGGCGCCAAGCTGACCGTGATGCGCTGGAAGCGCTTCGTGCCGGCGGAGGACGATGCATTCAACGCGATGGTGGCGGCCTTCAAGACTGCCACCGGCACCGAGATGAACGTGTTCAGCGAGTCCTTCGAGGACGTGCAGCCGAAGGCCTCGGTCGCGGCCAATACCGGCTCGGGGCTCGATCTCGCCTGGGGCCTCCACACATTGCCGCAGCTGTTCCCGACCAAAGTGCTGAAGATGAACGATGTTGCCGATTATCTCGGCAACAAATACGGCGGCTGGACCGACGCGGCCGCCAAGACCTGCAAGCTCGGCAACGACTGGCTCGGCATTCCCGTCGCCACCAACGGCGGCTACATGACCTACCGCAAGTCGGCGCTGGAAAAGGCCGGCTTCAAGGAATTCCCCAAGGACTTCCCCGGCTTCCTCGAGATGTGCAAGGCGCTCAAGGCCAACAACACGCCGGCCGGCTTCGCGCTCGGTCATGCCTCGGGCGACGGCAATTCGTGGCTGCACTGGGTGCTGTGGGGTCACGGCGCCTACACGGTCGACCAGAACGACAAGATCATCATCAATTCGCCGGAGACGGCGAAGGCGCTCGAATACTGCAAGGCGCTGTACGACAGCTTCATCCCGGGCACGGCGTCCTGGAACGATTCGTCAAACAACAAGGCCTTCCTCGCCGGCGAGCTCTATTGCACGGCGAACGGCATCTCGATCTACGTCGCGGCCAAGACCGATGCCAGCAAGAAGGAGCTCGCAGAGGACACCTACCATGCGCTCTGGCCCGTCGGCCCGGTCGGCAAGCCGACCGAGCTGCAGCTGGCGCTGCCGATCCTCGCCTTCAACTTCACCAAATATCCGAATGCGGCGAAGGCGTTCATTGCCTTCATGCTGGAGAAGGAGAATTACGAGAAGTGGCTCGGCGGCGCGCAAGGCTATCTGACGCAAACCTTGAACGCCTATGAGTCCGCGCCGATCTGGACGGCCGATCCCAAGAACGCGGTGTTCGCGCAAGCTTCCAAGCGCACGCTGCCGGCGGCCGGTATCGGCACAGTCGGCGAGAAGGCGGCGACCGCAATCGCCGACTTCATTGTCGTCGACATGTTCGCCAATTACTGCACCGGCACCAAGGACGTTAAGGGCGCGATGGCGGACGCCGAGCGCCAGCTGAAGCGCATCTATCGCTGACGGTCACGGAGCGGGCGGCCGTGCGGCCGCCCGCTCGTCAACATTTCGATCAGGGATATCGGGCATGGCTGATGTCGCAATTCCCCGGGCCAAGCCTCAGATGAGCGAGGCTAACGCCTGGACCCAGCTCAAACACAATCGCAATTGGCTCGGCTTCTGGTTCATGGTGCCGGCCATGGCGTTCCTGATCTTCTTCCTGGCCTATCCGCTCGGGCTCGGCATCTGGCTGTCCTTTACGGATACTCGCATCGGCAGGGTCGGGCAGTTCATCGGCACCGAGAATTACGAGTGGCTGTGGGACGATTCCATCTTCTGGCTGTCGGTGTTCAACACGCTGCTCTACACCTTCGTCGCCAGCGCCCTCAAATTCGCGATTGGGCTCTATCTGGCGCTGCTGCTCAACGAGCACATGCCCTTCAAGGCGATGCTGCGTGCGATGGTGCTCATCCCTTTCATCGTTCCGACCGTGCTCTCGGCGCTGGCCTTCTGGTGGATCTTCGACTCGCAGTTTTCGATCATCTCCTGGTCGCTCAAGCAGCTCGGCCTGATCAACCAGAACATCAATTTCCTCGGCGACACGACCTGGGCGCGTATTTCCGTGATCTTCGCCAATATCTGGCGCGGCGTGCCCTTCGTGGCGATCACGCTGCTCGCAGGCCTGCAGACCGTCTCGCCCTCGCTCTATGAAGCGGCGACGCTCGACGGCGCCACGCGGTGGCAGAATTTCCGCTACATCACCTATCCGTTGCTGACGCCGATCATCGCCGTCGTGATGACCTTCTCGGTGCTCTTCACCTTCACCGACTTCCAGCTGATCTGGGCGATGACGCGCGGCGGTCCGGTCAACGCCACCCATTTGATGGCGACCTTGTCCTACCAGCGCGCGATCATCGCCGGGCAGCTGGGCGAGGGAGCCGCGATCTCCAGCGCCATGATTCCGTTCCTGCTCGCCGCGATCATGGTATCCTGGTTCGGGCTGCAGCGTCGCAAATGGCAACAGGGAGAAAGCAATGACTGATCTTCCTGCCGCGAAGATGGATCTCAGGGCCGTCATATCGACGCCGGCACGCGTCGATAACAGCGAGGGCATGAGCTATTTGCAGTCGGTGCCCCGCCGCCTCGTGACGCTCTATCTGCCGCTCTCGATCATCGTCGTCGTCCTGCTGTTCCCGTTCTACTGGATGGCGCTGACGTCGGTGAAGCCCGACGAGCAGTTGCTCGATCTCGACAAGTACAATCCCTTCTGGACCTGGAATCCGACGTTCAAGCACTTCCACAAGCTGCTGTTCGAGAGCTACTATCCGTATTGGCTCTGGAACACGATGTATGTGGCGATCTGCGCCACCATATTGTCGATCGTCGCATCGGTGTTCGCGGCCTATGCCATCGTGCGCCTGCGCTACAAGGGCGCCAATCTGGTCGGCGGCTTGATCTTCCTCGCCTACCTCGTGCCGCCGTCGATCCTGTTCATTCCGCTCGCCACCGTGGTCTATCAGTACGGCCTGTTCGACTCGCCGCTGGCGCTGATCCTGACCTATCCGACCATCCTGATCCCGTTCTCGACCTGGCTGTTGATGGGCTATTTCAAGACCATCCCGTTCGAGCTCGAGGAATGCGCGCTGATCGACGGCGCGAGCCGCTGGCAGATCCTGACCAAGATCGTGGTGCCGCTGGCCATTCCCGGCCTCATCTCGGCCTTCATCTTTTGTTTCACGCTGTGCTGGAACGAGTTCATCTATGCGTTGACCTTCCTGCAGTCGACCAGCAACAAGACGGTGCCCGTCGCGATCGTGAACGAGTTCGTGGATGGTGATATCTATCGCTGGGGTTCGCTGATGGCGGGCGCCCTGGCCGGCTCGCTGCCGCTCGTCATCCTTTACGCCTTCTTCGTGGAGCACTATGTGTCCGCGATGACCGGCGCCGTGAAGGAATGATCGCGGGGCTTGCCGGAGGCGCGTGAGGGCCGGCGCGCTGCGGCCAATAACAAGGAGTTGAGCTCTTGCACATTCTGGTTCTGGGCGCCGCCGGCATGGTCGGCCGCAAGCTCTGTGCACGGTTGCTGCGCGACGGCCGGCTCGGCAAGAGCGACATCACCAAGCTGACCATGCATGACGTGGTCGAACCGAACAAGCCGGAGAAGGCCGGTTTCCCCGTCGAGACCGTCTCGGGCGACTTCGCAATCCCCGGCGCGGCCGAGAAGCTGATAGCCGGCCGCCCCGACGTGATCTTCCACCTCGCTGCCATCGTGTCGGGGGAGGCCGAGCTCGATTTCGACAAGGGCTACCGCATCAATCTCGACGGCACGCGGATGCTGCTCGATGCGATCCGCCTTGCGGGCGGCGGCTACAAGCCGCGCGTCGTGTTCACGTCCTCGATCGCGGTGTTCGGTGCGCCGTTCCCCGATGCGATCGGCGACGAATTCTTCCACACGCCGCTGCTCAGCTACGGGACCCAGAAGGCGATCGGTGAATTGCTGCTCGCCGACTATTCCCGCCGCGGCTTCCTCGACGGCATCGGCATCCGCCTGCCGACCATCTGCATCCGGCCGGGCCTGCCCAACAAGGCGGCTTCGGGCTTCTTCTCCAACATCATGCGCGAACCGCTTGCCGGCAAGGAAGCGATCCTCCCGGTGTCCGAGGACGTCCGCCACTGGCACGCCACGCCGAGGTCGGCGGTCGGCTTCCTGCTACATGCGGGTACCATGGATCTCGCCGCGGTCGGCCCGCGCCGCAACCTGACCATGCCGGGGCTTTCAGCGACGGTCGGCGAGCAGATCGCCGCATTGAAGCGGGTTGCCGGCGAGAAGGTCGCCGCCCGCATCAAGCGCGAGCCCGATCCCTTCATCGTTGGCATCGTCGGCGGCTGGCCGCGCAATTTCGACGCCAAGCGGTCGCGCGAGCTCGGCTTCACCACGGCTGAGACGACTTTCGACGACATCATCCGCATTCACATCGAAGACGAGCTCGGCGGCAATTTCGTCGCCTGACCTCCGACGGAGCGGGCCCTGGTGATGGCGAGCGTTGCTTGCATCGGCGAATGCATGGTCGAGCTCCGGCAGGCCCAGGGCGGAGCGTCCGCCGGGCAGGGGCAGGGCGGCGGCCTGTACGCGCGCGGTTTCGGCGGTGACACTCTCAACACCGCCCTTTATCTGGCGCGGCTCGAGGTCAAGGTCGACTACTTCACCGCGCTCGGGAACGATGCGCTGAGCGACGAGATGATCGCGGCCTGGACCGCGGAAGGCGTCGGCACCCGGCGCGTCGTGCGGCTGCCGGGCAAGCTGCCCGGCCTCTACATGATCCAGACGGATGCAAAGGGCGAACGCCAGTTCTTCCACTGGCGCGACAACTCGGCGGCGCGCCAGCTGATGAGCCTGCCGGAGACGGACGAGCTGCTCAATTCGCTGATGAGCTACGACGTGGTCTATCTCTCCGCCATCACGCTCTCGATCTACGATGCGCCCAAGCGCGATCGTCTGTTCGCCGCAATCAACCGCGCGCGCCTGCTTGGCACCCGCTTCGTATTCGACACCAATTTCCGTGCACGCGGCTGGCCCGATCGTAACGTCGCCCGCGAGGTCTTTGCCGCAGCGTTTGCGATCGCCGACATCGTGCTGACATCGATCGAGGACCTGCTGGCGCTCCATCCCGGCGAGAGCAATGATCAGCTGCTGGCGCGCATCCCGAGCCGCGAGCTGGTGCTGCGGCTCGCCGAGCCCATCAGCCTGCTGCGTTTTCCCGGCGGAACCAGCGAGGTTCGCGCCGAGCCCATGACGAAACCGGTGGTCGACACCACCGCTGCCGGCGACAGCTTTGCCGCGGCCTATATCGCGGCCCGGCTGGCCGGCGCCGAGCCGGTCGAGGCGGCCCAGGCCGGGCACCGTCTCGCCAGCATCGTGATCTGCTATCCCGGCGCCATCATTCCGGGTTATGCGATGCCGCCGAAGAAACGGCACCGGCCGACGGCCTTCCGCCAGGCAACCAAGTGAAGAAACGACTGTAACGATGACCACGGCTGCTCAACAGAATCACCTCGTCGCGCTGTTCAAAACCGCGACCGTCATTCCCGTCCTCACCATCGAGCGCATCCAGGATGCCGTGCCGCTGGCGCGTGCGCTGGTCGCCGGGGGCGTCCGTACGCTGGAGGTGACCCTGCGGACATCGGTTGCGATCGAGGCGGCGCGGGCGATCATGGCCGAAGTGTCCGAGGCGGTCGTCGGCATCGGCACGATCCTCAATCCGGCCGACTTCACCCGTGTCGAGAAGCTCGGCGTCGCCTTCGGCATCAGCCCGGGCCTGACCCCCGATCTGCTGAAAGCTGCAGCCCACAGCTCCCTGCCGTTCGCGCCGGGCATCGCCACGGCCTCCGAGCTGATGATGGCGCTGTCCCACGGCTTCGACGTCGCAAAATTCTTCCCGGCCGAGCAGGCCGGCGGCATCAAGGCCCTGCGTGCGCTCGGCGGGCCGTTTCCGAGCGTCCGGTTCTGCCCGACCGGCGGGGTCGGCGAGGCCAATGCGGCGACCTGGCTCGCCGAACCCAACGTGGTCGCGGTCGGCGGGTCCTGGCTGTGCCCGACGGCCGAGATCCGGGCCGGGAACTGGGCCGGCATAACTGCCATCTGCGAGCGGACCGTCAAGGCGCTGAAAGCCGCGTGAAGTCTTGCCATCCCTGGGCTAAGACTTAGTTCAGGAAGAGGCCTCCAGGGAGAAACGATCATGACCGCCAGCATCGTCGGATGGGCGCATACGCCGTTTGGCAAGTTCGACACCGAGACCGTCGAGAGCCTCGTCACCCGCGTCGCCAATGAGGCGCTGGCGGATGCCGGCATTTCGGCCGGCGACGTTGACGAGATCGTGCTCGGCCATTTCAATGCCGGCTTCTCGCCGCAGGATTTCACCGCTTCGCTGGTGCTCCAGGCCGACCCCAAGCTGCGCTTCAAGCCCGCGACCCGCGTCGAGAACGCCTGCGCCACCGGCTCTGCCGCCGTTCACCAGGGCCTGCGGGCGATTGCCGCAGGAGCGGCCAAGGTCGTGCTGGTCGTCGGTGTCGAGCAGATGACCCGGACGCCGGGTCCGGAGATCGGCAAGAACCTGCTCAAGGCCTCATATCTGCCCGAGGACGGCGACACGGTCGGCGGCTTTGCCGGCGTATTCGGCAAGATCGCCAGCTCCTACTTCCAGAAATACGGCGACCAGTCCGACGCGCTGGCGCTGATCGCGGCCAAGAACCACAAGAACGGCGTCGCCAATCCCTTCGCCCAGATGCGCAAGGATTTCGGCTTCGACTTCTGCCGTGCCGAGAGCGAGAAGAACCCCTATGTCGTAGGCCCCCTGAAGCGGACGGATTGCTCGCTGGTCTCCGATGGCGCCGCGGCGCTGGTGCTGGCCGATGCCGAGACTGCCAAGACCATGAGCAAGTCGATCGGATTCCGCGCCACCGCGCACGCCCAGGATTTCCTGCCGATGAGCAAGCGCGACATCCTGCAATTCGAGGGCTGCACGGTTGCCTGGCAGCGCGCGCTGGAAAAGGCCGGCGTCACGCTGTCCGATCTCTCCTTCGTCGAAACCCATGACTGCTTCACGGTGGCCGAGCTGATCGAATACGAAGCGATGGGCCTGACGCCGAAAGGGCAGGGTGCCCGCGCCATCAAAGAAGGCTGGACGCTCAAGGACGGCAAGCTGCCGGTCAATCCGTCGGGCGGCCTCAAGGCCAAGGGCCACCCGATCGGCGCTACCGGCGTCTCCATGCACGTCATGACCGCGATGCAGCTCGCCGGGCAGGCGCCCGAGGGCATGCAGCTCAAGAATGCCAAGCTCGGCGGCATCTTCAACATGGGCGGCGCTGCGGTTGCGAACTACGTTTCGGTGCTGGAGCCGCTGAAGTAGGCTCTCGTCAGGTGGGCAAACGCGCCATGCGCCATGCCCACCTTTCTTGCGCTAGATCATGGTGGGCCTACGCCGGCTCGCCTTAATGCTCCTGATTGATTTGCGGGACATGCATCATGAGCACTGACTACGAAGACTCCCTATCGATGGACGCGCTGAACGATCGCATCGCGATCCTCGAGGACAATATCCGCCAGCTCATCGAGCAGGCCGCCGCCGCCTCGGGCGAGCAAAACGAGTCGCGCATCGCCGACCGCATCAACCAGCAGAATGACGAGCTCGAGCGGCTCCTGAAGATCCGCGAATCCCGTCAGAAGAAATAGCGGGCGATATCGCCCCACGGCGCATGCCGCCATACGCCGCCCGCCCTTGCGCGCGCGGCGGCGCTGCCGTTAGCTGGACCGAAATCGCGAGGCAGTTGGGCCCCGCGCAATCGGGAGTGAAGGATGGGGCCGCTGAAGGGCATCAAGGTCATCGACATGACCACCGTGCTGATGGGGCCCTATGCGACCCAGATGCTCGGGGACTACGGCGCCGACATCATCAAGGTGGAGTCGCTCGACGGCGACGTCACCCGCCTGATCGGCCCCATGCGTCACGCCGGCATGGGCCCCGTGTTCCTCAACACCAACCGCAGCAAGCGCTCGATCTGCCTCGATCTGAAGAAGCCGGCGGGGCGCGAAGCCGTGCTGCGGCTTCTGAAAGATGCCGACGTGCTCGTCTACAACGTCCGCCCGCAGGCCATGGCGCGGCTTCAGCTCGGCTACGACGTCGTCTCCGCCATCAACCCGCGTCTGGTCTATGCCGGCGTGTTCGGCTTCGGCCAGGACGGGCCCTACGCCGCAAAGCCTGCCTATGACGATCTGATCCAGGGTGCCACCGCGCTGCCGGCGTTGATGGCGCAGACCGGCGACGGCGTGCCGCGCTACGTGCCGAACGCGCTGGTCGACCGCATCGTCGGCCTCACCGCCGTGGGCGCGATCTGCGCCAGCCTGGTCCACCGGGACCGCACCGGCCGCGGCCAACGCGTCGACATCCCGATGTTCGAGACCATGGCGGGATTCGTCATGGGCGATCACATGGGCGGGCTCACCTTCGAGCCGCCGCTCGACAAGGGCGGCTATGCGCGCCACCTCTCGCGCGATCGCAGGCCCTACAAGACCGCGGACGGCTATCTCAGCGTGATCGTCTACAACGACAAGCAGTGGGAGAACTTCTTCAAGGCGACGGGGCGCGATGACCTCCGCGCCGATCCCAAATTCGCGACTTTCGCAGGCCGCGCGGCCAATATCGACGTCGTCTACGCCGAGCTCGCGCGCATCTTCGAGACGCGCACGACAGCCGAATGGATCGAGCTGCTGACCAAGGCGGACGTCCCGGTGATGCCGATGCACGACCTCGGCTCGATCCTGCACGACGAGCATCTGGAAGCGACCGGCTTCTTCCCGGTCGTGACCCATCCGACCGAAGGCCCGATCCGCAGCATGAAGGTGACTGCGACCTGGTCGGAGACCGAGGCCGAACCGGTGCGGCTCGCGCCCCGGCTCAACGAGCACGGTGCGGAGATTCTCCGCGAGATCGGCTACTCCGAGGACGATATCAGTGCCATGGTCCGCGACGGCGTCACGCGCGCGGCGCCGGAGTAGGAGGCGACCATGACCACAACTCTCTCATCCGTCATTCCGGGGCGCGACGAAGTCGCGAGCCCGGAATCCATCTATCCTTCGCATAGGCCGCGCGATGGATTCCGGGCTGGGCCCTTCGGACCGCCCCGGAATGACGAGGGGGAGAGACGATGAGCTTCATCACCGGCTGCGGCCTCACGCCGTTCGGCAAGCACGAAGGCTCATCCTCGCTCGACCTGATGAGCAAGGCCGCGCAAGCCGCGCTCGACGATGCCGGACTGAAACGACCGGACATTGACGGCATCCTCTGCGGCTATTCCACCGTCTCTCCGCACATCATGCTCGCCACCGTCTTCGCGGAGCATTTCGGCATCCGGCCTGCTTACGCCCACGCCGTTCAGGTCGGCGGCGCTACCGGCCTTGCGATGACGATGCTCGCGCATCACCTCGTCGAAGCCGGCGTCTGCCGCAACGTGCTCGTCGTTGCCGGCGAGAACCGGCTCACCGGGCAGAGCCGCGATGCCTCGATCCAGGCGCTGGCGCAGGTCGGCCATCCCGACTACGAGGTGCCGCTCGGCCCGACCATTCCCGCCTATTACGGCCTCGTCGCCAGCCGCTACATGCACGAATACGGCGTGACCGAAGAGGACCTCGCCGCGTTCGCGGTGCTGATGCGCAGCCACGCCTGCACCCATCCCGGCGCGCAATTCCACGAGCCCATCAATGTCGCCGACGTCATGGCTTCGAAGCCGGTCGCAATGCCGCTCAAGCTGCTCGATTGCTGCCCGGTGTCCGACGGCGGCGCGGCGTTCGTCGTCAGCCGCGAACGGACCGGGGACGCGGGCGTGCGCATCCGCGGCTGCGCCCAGGCTCATACCCACCAGCATGTCACGGCTGCGCCAAGCCTCGGCGAGCTCGGTGCCGAGATATCCATCGCGCGCGCGAAGCAGGCCACGAGCCTTGCGATCTCCGACGTGCGTTACGCCGCGATCTACGACAGCTTCACCATCACGCTCGCGATGCTGCTGGAAGACCTCGGCCTGGCCGGCCGGGGCGAAGCCGCCGCGCGCGTGAGATCAGGTCATTTCGGCCGCGACGGCGCGATGCCGCTCAACACCCACGGCGGTCTGCTCAGCTACGGCCACTGCGGCGTCGGCGGCGCGATGGCGCATCTGGTCGAGGCGCATTTGCAGATGACGGGGCGGGCGGCGAGCCGCCAGGTGCGCGACGCCTCGATCGCGCTGCTGCATGGCGACGGCGGCGTGCTGTCGTCCCACGTGAGCATGTTCCTGGAGCGCGTAGCATGAGCGAGCGTCTGGCGGACTGGACCAACGGCGAACAGGCCATCATCTTCCAGACCTGCACCTCATGTGGGCATGTGCAGTATTTCCACCGCGCCTTCTGCTCGGCTTGCGGCGAAGCGAACCCGCGCGAGCAGCGCGCCAGCGGCGAGGGCACGGTTTACGCCACCTCGTTGGTCTGCCGCGCCGCCACGCCGGAGACGCGGGCGCACGTGCCCTACAACATCCTGCTGGTCGATTGCATCGAGGGTTTTCGCATGATGGCCCACGGCGAGAAGGATATTGCCATCGGCGATTCGGTCGTTGCGAGCTTCAAGCCATTCGCCGGCAAGCTCGTGCCGTTCTTCACCAAACAGGAATAGCGGGATTCGTCATTCGGGGGCGGTCGTATGACCGAGCCGGGAACGGGATTCTGGGCCTGACGCTGTGCGAGGCGCCACCCCGGAATGACGAAAACTCTCGAACTCGAACTAACGCCCGTAGAACAAGATGCTGGCGATGACGAGCATCGCCGTCACCGCCAGCATATGCGCGAGCGCTCCCGAGGCCGCCCCCTTGGTGGCTTCCTTCATGCCATATTCTCCCTAGACTTGGGCGTGACTCGTCCATGCGCGGTGAAGCGCAAAGCCGGCCAATTGTTTTACTCGGAACACCCCACTTCTCGAGTACTCGCCGCGATGTGTCCCCACGCGGCGAATATCGATTGTCTCAGGGTCGATCAGCAATGCGGCGGCAATTTGACTCGATGATGTTGCTCCTGCGTCGACCCGAGAATAGAGTTACAACCGACTATCGCCGGCAGCGACAAAGCGCATCAAAAGCTCAGGGAAAACTTCAAGGAAGATCATGGCCCGCATTCCGTACAGCGACCCGTCCAAGGCATCCGACCGCACCCGCGAAATTCTCGACAAGAACCGCCATGCCAACATCTTCCGAATGATGGCGCACTCGCCGAGTTACTTCGAGCAGTACTGCCGTCTCGGCGGCGCGATACGCCACAAGGGCGAGCTCGATCCGATCGTGCGCGAGCTCGCGATCACCCGCACCGGAATTCTGTGCGAAGCTCCGTACGAGATCGTCGCGCACAAGCGCATCGGCAGCAATGTCGGCGTAACCGACGAACAGAACGAAGCGCTCGACAACTGGCAGTCCGCGACCTGCTTCGACGAGGTGCAGCGCGCCGCGCTCGCGTTCACCGACGAGATCGTGAAGCTGAAGAAGCCGACGGACGCGACTTTCAAGGCGATCGCATCGAAGCTGACCCCGGGCGCATTGGTGGAGTTGCAGCTCTCGGTCGGCTTCTACATCATGACGTCGAAATTCCTGGAGACCTTCGAGATCGATCTCCAGCCCGTCACGGAAGTGGTGGGCTGAGTTCAAAACTTGCTGCGAGGATGACCATGACGATCGATGAGTATGCGGCCTGGGCCGCCGGCATTGCGAAAGTCGATCAGCATCCGTCCAACGAGCGGCTGTCCTACCTGGGTCTCGGCCTTGCCGGGGAGGCCGGCGAGGTCGCCGAGCACATCAAGAAGCTCTTGCGCGACGATTGGCTCGACAAGGCGGGTCTCATCGAAGAGCTTGGCGATGTCGTCTACTATTGGGCTTGCCTGTGCGCCGCCACCGGCCAGCAGCCATCCGCGCTGCTCGATGCCAGTGCCGCCAAGATCAAGCGACGCATCAGCGAAGCGGCGAGCCGCTAGAGTGCACGCGTGAGCTGGGAACCCCTGGCGTGATGGCCGGGCTTGTCCAGGCCTTCGCCCCGCCGCAGCGGCTACGGCCGCGCAGGCGGGACAACGGGTATGACGGCTTCTTGTGAGCAGCGTCGACGTTCATTATGTCGATGTCAGGATATCCACCTTGGCATTGGCGACCATCAGGCGGTCCGCGAGCAACTGGGCCAGGTTGCGCATAATGCATTCGCTGGCGCGGGGGTGCTGCTTGCGGAAGCGCTGGAAATCTTTCAGCGGGACCTCGTATGCCGTTGCCGCCATGTCGGCGAATACATCGGCTGATCTCGTAGGCTCCAACAGCGCCATCTCGCCGAACGCCATGCCCGCGGTGAGCGTCGCCAGCCGTATGCCGTCTGGCAAGGTGACGTGCACCGCGCCGCTGCGCAGGAAATACAGGGTATCCGCAGGATCTCCGGTCGTGAAAATCTTCGCGCCGGACTGATAGGTCTTGATGGTGCAGAGCGAGGCGAGGTCGGTCAGCTCTTCCTCGCTCAGCCCCCTCAGCAGAGGCTGCTCGCCAAGCTCGGTGGATTCGTGAAAATCGATCGAGCCGCCATAGCGATACACGATCTGGTCCTCCGCCCATTCGATCGCGGTGTCGAGCAGGTAGAAGTCGCGGACGTTCTTCAGCTCGGCCGTCCATTCCCGCAGCGTGTTCCATTCCTTGGAGGCGCGGCGAACGCCCGACAGCACCACCGTCACATTCAGTGCCGCAAGCTCCTCGAACGCTTCGGCGACCAGCCGGGCGCCGGCGCGCGTGGTCGATGTCACGCGGTGGAGATCGAAGATCACGAACTGCGGCCGCGGCCGGCCGGCAAGCCGGCGCGAGACGTAGTCCACCGCGGAGAGCGACAGCGTGCCGACCAGTTCGATGATCCGCACCTCCTGCTCGTGCGCCGCCAGGATCTCGCGCTCCTGCGGGCGGCGCACGCGGCGCGACGGGCTCTTGCCGATGTCGTAATCGGCGATCACGGCGTTGCGGGCGTCGTCGCTGCGGTTGAGCATGTGCAGGTCGTAATGCGAGGACAGCGCCTCGCAGACCTTGATGCCGCGTACGCTGTTGCCGTGCTTGTCGAGCTTCGGCGAATAGCTGCCGAGGCCGAGACGCGCGGGGAGGGCGGCGAGGATGCCACCGCCGACGCCGCTCTTGGCGGGAATGCCGATGCGGTAGATCCATTCGCCGGCATAGTCGTACATGCCCGACGAGGTCATCACCGAGAGCGTGCGCGAGATCGCGTAGGGCGTCAGCACCTGCTCGCCCGTCACCGGATTGATGCCGCGATTGGCGAGCGTTGCCGCCATCACCGCGATGTCCCGCGCGGTGACCAGCACGGCGCATTGCCGGAAATAGACGTCGAGCACGCCGGCGACGTTGTCGGAAATCACCGCGTTGGTCTTGAGCAGATAGCCGATGGCGCGGTTGCGGTCCCCGGTCTGGCTTTCGGACGCATAGACCGCCTCGTCGAGCGCGAGATCGCGTCCGGCAAAGCGGCTGAGCGCGCTGCGGATCTGCTCGAAGGCGTCCGCGCCCTTGCTGTCGTAGATCAGGCCGGTGCAGGCGATCGCGCCGGCATTGACCATGGGGTTGAACGGATGGTTCTCGGAATTGAGCCTGATCGAGTTGAAGGGATCGCCCGAGGGCTCCACGCCGATCGCGCTCTCGACCCTGCCGGCGCCGAGCAGGTCCAGCGCCAGCGCGAACACGAAGGGTTTTGACATCGACTGGATGGTGAAGGGCACCCCGGAGTCACCCACTTCGTAAACATGGCCGTCCAGCGTGGCGAGGCTGATGCCGAAATGGGCAGGGTCCGCCTTGCTCAGCTCCGGAATGTAGTCGGCGACGCGGCCGGAGGTCTCGCCGGAGAATTCGCTCAGGCAAGTGTCCAGAAACCGCAGCAAAGGCGGCTTGGACCGGGTCCAGGCGGTTGCGAGAGGCGAGAGCGGTTTCATCGCCTCTCTTGTGCAACGCAATCAGGGCACGCGCAACCCGTCCGGCATGACTGGCTGGCGCCGGAGCAGGAGAAGCGCGACCAGGATTGTCGGCAGCAGGATCGCAAGGCCCAGCAGCGTCACCTGCATCTGAGACAACGGCATGATGCCGCCGCCGGGCGTCGCCACCACGAAGCCGCCGATCACCAGCAGCACGCGGATGGGCCATTCCAGCGCGCCGGCGCCACGGAGGTTGCCGACGAAGGGCTGGTAGCCCTGGATGCCGCCGCAGATGAACAGCGTGCCGAACGCCGCAAGCCCCATCAGGCCGAGAGCGGCCCAATAAGGGCTCGGCCCTTGCAGCACCAGCGCCGGGTTGAGTACGAAGAAGAACGGCAGGAAATAGATGATGCTGCCGACCCACATCGATTCCCAGCCGGTTTTCATCGCCGGCGAGCCGGCAATGCCCGCGGCGGCAAAGGAGGCGATGGCGACCGGCGGGGTGATCGACGACAGCATGCCCCAGTAGAAGATGAACATATGCACCGCCATGCGGTTGAGCCCGAGCTTCTCCAGCGCAGGCGCAACCAGGATGGCGAGGAATATGTAGCAGGCCGTCGTCGTCAGCCCGAGGCCGAGAATGAGGCTGGTGAGGGCGCACATGCCGAGCAGCAGGAGGGCGTTGTCGCCGGCGATGTGCAGGAGGTCGTTGGCGAGGCTCGACACCACGCCCGTCATCGAGAACGCGCCGATGAGGAGGCCGCAGCCGGCGAGGATGCCGACCAGCTCGACGAAGGTGCGCCCGTTCACCTCCAGGAACTTGCCGATGGTGGCAAGCGTCCAGCGCGTGTCCTTTGAGAAGAGCTGATTGAGCACTAGGAGCAGCGCGGTGGCGTAGAACGGTGCGTGGCTCTCGCGCTTGAAGTAGAGCAGCATCACGATCAGAAGCGCGATGACGAAGACGTAGTACCAGCCGTCCTTGATCGTATCCATGACCCGTGGCAGCTCGGAACGCGGAATGCCTTTCAGCCCGTGACGCGCGGCATAGGCATCGACCTGCATGAACAGGCCGGCATAGTACAGCACGGCGGGAATGATTGCGGCCAGCGCGACGTCGGCGTAGCTGACGTTGAGGAATTGGGCGATCACGAACGCGGTCGCACCCATCACCGGCGGCGCCAGCACCGCGCCGGTCGAGGCGCAGGCCTCGATCGCTGCCGCATAGGAGGCGCGGAAACCGCTCTTCTTCATCACGGGGATGGTCATGGTGCCGGCGGTCAGCACGTTGGAGATGATGGAGCCGGACATCATCCCGAGCAGGCCGCTGGCGAAGATGCAAACCTTGGCGGCGCCGCCGCGGAAGGTGCCGCACAGCGCGAAGGAGAGATTGATGAAGA
Organism: Bradyrhizobium sp.; assembly: GCA_035575945.1. Taxonomy (GTDB): domain Bacteria; phylum Pseudomonadota; class Alphaproteobacteria; order Rhizobiales; family Xanthobacteraceae; genus Bradyrhizobium. The sequence continues at coordinate 545,098 of DATLXF010000035.1, forward strand.
ATTTTCCGGCTCCGGTCATCATCAGCGCGGTGCCGAACACCAGAAAGCCGATCACGGTATCGGCGAAGGCCTGAATGGGTATGCCGAGCAGGCTCTCGCCGGACAGCACGTGATAGGCGGTCGCCTGCTCCAGCGTCGACTGCGTGCCTCGAAACGGTCCGAGCCAGCCGGCCTCCGCGAACAGCGGATAGACGGTGAAGGGGAATACGCTCAGCAGCAGGCTCCAGCCGCCGGTGCGGCGCAACGCCTCCATCAGCATCGCCCACATCACAAGGCCGGCGGCGATCACGCCGGTGGGGGCGCCTCCAAACTCCCAGCCGGCCTCGGCGGCCTTGCGCACGTTCGACATCAGCATGATGGCCGCGGCGAATGTCGCGACGAACAGGACGAGATCATACCAGGGAATGCGATCGAGCGAGGCACGTTTTGTGCCGGGAAAGATCAGGAAGGTGAAAGGCAGCATCAACGCGATCAGAAGGTAGAAATACTCCGTGTTGAGCTGGGTGTAGCCGATGAAGAAGCGAAGCGAGAATTGCTGGTTGATGCAGAGCAGGATCGTCGCGGCGGTCGCTGCAACCAGCGTCCAGCGCCACAGGCCGCGAAGCGTGCGGACGCGCGTGACTTCGGCTTCCTGCATGTTGCCGGCCGCGCCATGGGGATCGTCGAACACGACGCGCTTGGGCTCGTCTTGCGGGACGGTGGAGGTGGAAGCATACATCATTGATCCCGCGTGTGGGCTACTGTGCAGATCGGGCGAACGACAGTTGTTTGAATCGCTCGCGCCGCGGGCGACGAAACCTCTCCCGCTTGCGGGAGAGGTCGCCGCGAAGCGGCGGGTGAGGGTTCTCTCCTCTGGGACAGTCCCACCGTGCAGACACCCTCTCCCGCAAGCGGGAGAGGGGGCGCAGCTCCCTCGTTGCGACGATCAATGCCCTCAACAAGGCTATTCCTCGAACCCGTTGGGCATTCCGGCCTTCGCCAGCGCCGCCGCGCGCGCCTTCATCCAGCCGTCGAGGAAGGCCTTGTCGTCGGACGGTGGATTGGACTTGCCGTAATCTGCCCACGCGGCCCCCAGCACCTCCTGGCGCTTGATCAACTGGTTGTTGTGCGCCTCCTGCGCATCGCTCCATTGGCCGGCTTCCTTGAGCGCCTTCACCGCGCCGGGATGCACCGGCACCACCCAGTTCTTGGTCTGGCGGTCGGCGGCCAGACCGCCGGCGCCGGGCGCGGAATCCTTGTAGGCGTCGTAGTTGACGATCATCGCCTTGGTGATCGCATAGACCTGGTCGGCCGGTTGCGAGGCGTAAGTGACGAAGATCGGGTAGGGATAGTTGCCGAGCTCGACCGGCTTCTCCGGGGAGATGCCGGCGCCACAGGTCGCAGTCTGCGGGAAGAAGAATGAGCCGACCTTCTGCATGCGCGCCCAGCCTTCCTTGTCCTTGGCGGGCAGCGGCGGCCAGATCAGTCCGCGCGGCGAGGTCTCGGCTTCCTTGGCAGGGCCGGTGATGGTGGTGCCGAACGCTGCGTCGACGTCGTTGTTGATCAGGCCCTTCCACATCGCGCCGTAGCTCGCGAACTCGACGGCCTTGACGTCGTTCTTGGTCAGCCCGGCGAAGGCGAGCACGGCCAGCGAGTTCTGGTTCAGCGCCGGCGAGCCGACGACGAATCCGACCCGCTTGCCCTTGAGGTCCTTCAGCTCCTTCACGCCGGTGTCGGCCGCGACGCCGAGCGAGCCGCAATTGCAGTCCACGGTCGAGAGCAGGATCTGGAGAGGTTGCGGACCCCATTCCTTGGAGCCGAACTCGAACACGCCCTCCTGTGCGAAATAGGTGCCCGATCCCATCGCCGACGAGGCCGCGCGTTTGGCGCGCAGCGGCGCGAGTCGTGCGACGTCGTTGCCGGCAGGGAGCACGCGCACGTCGGTCCCGTACTTGTCCTTCATCATCTTGCCGACGCCGACTGCAATGTTGAATCCCGCCGTGCCGGTGTCGTAGGCAGTGAACGTCAACGTCGACGGAAGCTTGATGTCCTCCGCGACGGCATAGCGTGTAGACGCAATAGAAATGCCCGCCATCAGGGCCGGCGCGAGCACGAGCAGCCCACGAAGCATGTTTCCCTCCAGTGATCCTTCGCTTTGCCGCGAAAGATTTCGTTCTTTGTTTGAAACAACGTTTTGTTTGCAGCAGATCATGTCACCGCGATCAAGCGATGGCAACGCCGTACCGCGAATACAGCAATGCGACTGACAGATTGTCGCGGAACAGGATGCATGATTCCCTCACCGCATGACGATCGCGATGACTTGTCCTTCGGCAACAACGTCGTCGAGCTTCACCAGAAGCGATGTGATGACGCCGCTCGTGGGCGACGGCACTGGGATCTCCATCTTCATCGCTTCGACAATCACAACGTCATCGCCATCTGCAATGGTTCCTCCAACTTGCACGGGAGTGGCGCAGATGCGACCCGCGACTTCCGTGACGATCTTAATTTCTGGCATGCCATCGCCTTTTTGTTGTCGTCGCAAAATGCCTGAGGTAGCGTCGTCTGCAAGCGGAATTTAATTCCGCACAGCGGAACATACGGTAGGGAACATGGGACGACGTTCGGAGCGGTTGAGTAGGCAAGGCGCGCTCGCCGGCGATGCCGGCGAAGGCGATGTAATTCAGGTGGTCTCGCGCGCGTTTGACGTGTTGCGGTGCTTCGACGGCCACGATAGCAGGCTCGGCAATCTCGAGATTTCAAACCGCTGCGGCCTGCCCCGCTCGACCGTGTCGCGGCTCACGCACACGCTGACGCGTATGGGCCAGCTGGTCTATCTGCCGCGCGATCAGAAGTATCGCATCGGGCCGAGCGCCGTGGCGATGAGCGCTTCGATGATGAAGGGCGCACAGCTGCGCAGCATGATCCGGCAGCGGCTGCAGGACGTCGCCGAGCAGCTTCCCGGCACGGTCGGATTCGTCGTTCCCGATCGCTTCCATCTCGTCTATCTCCAGTTCGCGCGCTCGGCCTCTGCGCTCGGTCTGCATGAGGGCACCGGCAGTCGCATCTCGATGGCCTCGACCGCTGCGGGCGCGGCCTACACAGCCGCCTTGTCCCCGGAAGTCGGCGATCCCTTCATCGCGGAGATGGAGCGCGAAGCGCCCGAGGCTGCGAAGCTCCTCAAGCCTCGGATCGAGGCCCACCGGCAAATGTTGCGCGAGCGTGGCTATGTCGTCGCCTGCGGCCTCTGGAGCCCGCACATCAACGGCCTCGCGGTGCCGATCTGGTCGCCGCAGTACCAGACGTTCGTCGTCATTACGATCGGCCTGCTCTCGGCGATGTATGACGAGCAGCGTCTGCACGACGAAGTCGCCCCGCTGATGCTTGCGCTCGGCCGCTCGCTCGGCAGCCTGATGGAAGGCGCGGAAGGCGACGCCTTCAACAACCGCATCTCGCGCAAACCGGTCGCCATGGCCGTGCACAACAATAACAAGCCGATCAACTCGGAGGGAGTGAATGAACTGGAAGCCGGAACTCGACGAGCTCGCCCGGCGCGAAGCCTTCGCGCGGGAGATGGGCGGCGTTGACAAGGTCAAGCGACAGCATGACCAGGGCCGGCTGACTGTTCGGGAGCGCATCGACAAGCTGATCGACAAGGACAGCTTTCACGAGATCGGCGCAGTCGCCGGCATCGGTGAGTACGATTCCAGCGGCGATCTCAGGAAGCTCACGCCGGCGAACTGCGTGTTCGGCCGCGGGCGCGTCGACGGCCGCACCGTGGTCGTGGTCGGCGATGATTTCACGGTGCGCGGCGGCTCGGCCGATGCGTCGATCTCCGCAAAGCCGCTGATGGCCGAGGAGATGGCGCACGACTTCCGCTTGCCAATCGTCCGCATCATCGAAGGCTCCGGCGGCGGCGGTTCGGTCAAGACCATCGAGACCAAGGGCGCGGCGAACCTGCCGGGCGGCATCGGCGGCACGCGCTGGTATCGCTTCACGACGGAAAATCTGTCGCGCGTGCCGGTGGTCGCACTCGGCCTCGGCTCGGTCGCCGGCCTTGGCGCCGCCCGTCTCGCCGCCAGCCACTATTCCATCATGACGCGGAAATCCGCGATGTTCGTCGCAGGCCCGCCGGTGGTGAAGGCGCTGGGGCAGGACCTCTCGAAGGAGGAACTCGGCGGCGCCGACATCCAGACCCGCGCCGGCGCTGTCGATCATGCCGTCGACACCGAGGAGGAGGCGTTCGCCTGCGCGCGGCGCTTCCTGTCCTATCTGCCGTCGTCGGTCTACGAGCTGCCGCCGACCTTGCCCTGCACCGACGATCCCGAACGCGGCGACGAAGCGCTGATGAACGCGGTGCCGCGCAATCGCAAGCAGGTCTACAAGGTGCGCCCCATTGTGGAATCCGTCGTCGACAAGGGCTCGTTTTTCGAAGTCGCCAAGAACTTCGGCAAGCCCATCATCGTCGGCCTCGCGCGGCTCGAGGGCAGGGCGGTGATGGTGCTGGCCAGCGACAGCTTCCACTATGGCGGCTCCTGGACGGCGGATGCCTGCCAGAAGGTGGTGCGCTGGGTCGATTTCGCCGAGACCTTCCATCTGCCGATCGTCTACCTCATGGACTGCCCCGGCTTCATGATCGGCCTCGATGCGGAGAAGGCCGCGACCATCCGCCACGGCGTCCGCGCCATGGCCGCGGTGAACCAGACCACCGTGCCCTGGTGCACCGTGATCCTGCGCAACGCGTTCGGCGTCGCCGGCGTCGTGCATCAGCCGGCCGACCGCTTCTCGATCCGCTACGCCTGGCCGTCGGCCTATTGGGGCTCGCTGCCGCTGGAAGGCGGCATCGAAGCGGCCTACCGCGCCGACATCGACGCGGCGGAAGACAAGGCGGCGAAACTCAAGGAGATCGAGGAGCGGCTCAACAAGCTGCGCTCGCCCTTCCGCTCGGCGGAAAAGTTCTGGGTCGAGGAGATCATCGATCCCCGCAAGACGAGATCGCTGCTGTGCGAGTTCGCTCGGCTCGCCGAGCCGCTGCGCAAGGCCGGGCCGCCGGAGAATTTTTCGATCAGGCCGTAGTATTTCCGTGCAAGCCAAGATGCTCCGTGCCCCGCACGCAGCAGCGCTTCCCCGGCGATGCGTAGCATCGTCCGGCGCGGCTGTACGCTGCAGAGCCGGGGCCCATGCCACAGCGAAACCGGGGCCTCCTGGGTCCCGGCTCAGCGCCGCAATGCTACGCGTTGCGATGTGTCCGGGACGCGAGAAGCTGGCAGCGATGCAATCCAAAACTCTTCCACGGCAAAACAATAACGCGCTAAGCTCCGCAAACAAAAACAACAGGAAACGCCAATCGTGTACGACTTCATCATCGTGGGCGGCGGCTCGGCGGGATCCGTGCTGGCCCACCGGCTCTCCGCCAGGAGCGCCAACAAGGTCCTGCTGTGCGAAGCCGGCCAGGATACGCCGCCGGGCGACGAGCCGGCCGAGATCAGGGACAGCTATCCGGGCACGGCCTATTTCGATCCGCGCTTCCACTGGACCGAACTCAAGGTCACCACGCAGGTCGTCAGCCACAACAATCCGAACGAAGCGCGTCCGCCCTTGCGCAAATACGAGCAGGCGCGCGTGCTCGGCGGCGGTTCGTCGATCAATGGCCAGATGGCCAATCGCGGCGCGCCGACCGACTACGACGAATGGCAAGCGCGTGGCGCCGAGGGCTGGTCGTGGGCCGACGTGCTGCCGTTCTTCAAGAAGGTCGAGCGCGATCTCGATTTCGACGGTCCCTATCACGGCAAGGACGGCCGAATCCCGGTCCGGCGCATCCCGCGCGAGCACTGGACGCGGCATTCGGAAGCGTTCGCGCAAGCCTTTCAGCAGGCTGGCCATCAATTCCTGCCGGACCAGAACGGCGAATTCGTCGACGGCTTCTTTCCGGTGACGCATTCCAACCAGGCCGAGCAGCGCGTCTCCGCTGCGATGGGCTATCTGGATCGCGACACCCGCAAGCGCGCCAATCTTGCCATTTCGACCAACACGCAGGTGCGCGAGCTCTTGTTCGAAGGCACGCAATGCGTCGGCGTGAAGGCGATGGTTGACGGCCGCGAGCAGGAATTCCGCGGCCGCGAGATCATCCTCTCCAGCGGCGCCATTCATTCGCCGGCGCATCTGCTGCGTGCCGGCATCGGACCGGTCGGCCACCTCAAGGATATGGGGATTCCCGTGCTGATGGGCCTGCCGGGCGTCGGCCAGCGCCTGATGGATCATCCCTCGATCTCGCTGTCGTCCTTCGTCCGCCGCGGCGCCCGCATGAACGAGCACACCCGGCGGCACATGCAACTCGGCCTGCGCTATTCGTCGGGGCTGCCGGGCGTGCCCAAGGGCGACATGTTCGTCGTCCTGCTCTCCAAGTCGGCCTGGCACGCCGTCGGCGAGCAGATCGGCTCGCTCCTGACCTTCGTCAACAAGACCTATTCGGAGACCGGACAGGTCAAGCTCGCCTCGCGCGATCCGTCAGCGGAGCCGATCGTCGAGTTCAATCTGCTGTCCGACCGTCGCGATCTCGATCGCCTCATGAGCGGTTTCCGCAAGATGGCGGCGATCCAGATGAGCGACATCGTCAAAGAGGTCACGGACAAGCCGTTCCCGGCCGCCTATACCGACAAGGTCCGCAAGATCGGCGTGGTCAGCACCAGGAATAAGATCCTGACCAGGATCGCCGCGGCCTTGATGGATGGGCCTGCGGCGCTGCGTCACTACATGATCGACAATTTCGTGGTGGAAGCCTTCACTTTCGATCAGGTGATGAACGACGACGAGGCGCTCGAGGCCTTCGTGCGCAAGGCAACCATCGGCGTGTGGCACGCCTCCTGCTCATGCCGCATGGGCCGCGCCGACGATCCGATGGCGGTGGTCGACAATCAGGGCCGGGTCAAGGGCATCCAGGGCTTGCGCGTCGTCGACGCCTCGATCTTCCCGGTGGTGCCGTGCGCCAACACCAACTTTCCGGTGTTGATGTCGGCGGAGAAGATCGCGGCTGCGATGATGCAATAGAAGGAGAGTTTCTCGCACCATCGAATGAGACGATTCGAACATGATCTGAGTTAAGGGAACCAGTAGAAGCAGCCTTTGGCCGCGCTTTGGACCCATTTTGGCCAAATCAATATTCGTTTCTCCCGCGCGGGGCAGGATCTCCAACTCGGAGACCTGCGATGATCAAACGAGTTCTTTCTGCGTGCATCCTCTTTATTGCTACCTGTGCCGTCTCCGAAGCGCGGCCTTATCGCGCTCTTCCAGCCGCCGAATGCAACGTCATCATGCCCTGCGACTTCTCGTATTCGCAGGCGCGCCGCGAACCGGCGCCAAGGCACGCGTTGCAGGCCTATCGCTCGGCCCGAATGACGGTGACTGACGTCGGCAATACAGCCAGCTCGACCATTGTCTCGAATGACCGGATTGTTGGCGGGCGTCCGCCCGGATGCCCCTCGTCTTTCTGCGGCTGCGGAGCTTCCTTGCGCGTGTTTGGTCGCATCGTTCCGGAATTGAATTTGGCCTCGAACTGGCTGCGCTTTCCGCGGACGTCGCCGGCGCCAGGAATGGTTGCGGCCCGGCGCGGTCATGTCTTCGTTCTGGAGCAGCACCTCGGTGGCGACATGTGGATGGCGTATGATGCCAATTCGGGCGGTCGCGCGACGCGGATTCATGCGCGCTCCTTGCGGGGCTACACCATCGTCAACCCGCGCGGCTGATTCAGGAGAGGTGCCTCGGTGTCACAGCCGCAGCACCTTGCCGGGATTCATGATGTTCTGCGGATCGAGCGCGCGCTTGATGGTGCGCATGATGTCGAGCTCGGTCTTGGAGCGGTAGTGGCCGAGCTCGTCGAGCTTGTCGATGCCGATGCCGTGCTCCGCCGAGATCGAGCCGCCCATGGAGGTGACGAGATCGTTCACGCTCCGCGTGATCGCGCCCTTGTATTGCGCCAGCGTCTGCCGATCCATCCCCACCGGCCCCATGAACGAGAAATGCAGATTGCCGTCGCCGATGTGTCCGAGCGGGTAGGGCCGGATGCTCGGAAGAATGTCGAGCACGGCCTTGGTGCCCTTGTCGATGAACTCCGGGATCCGGGAGATCGCGACGGAGATGTCGTAGCTGAAGCTGGGTCCTTCGGCGCGAGAGGCCTCGGCGACGCCCTCGCGGATGCGCCACATGTTGCGCGACTGGCCGACGGTCTGCGCGATCGCCGCATCGAGCACACGGCCGGACTCGAGCTGCTCGGCGAGAAACTGCTCCAGCTTCTCGGACATGCCTTCGACGCCGTCCCGGCGTGGTCGCGCAGACGACCATTCGATCAGGAGATACCAAGGCGTTTCCGCCTGCAGCGGATCCTGGGTGCCGGGGATATGGCGCAACACCATGTCGATCGCGCTGCGGCTCATCAGTTCGCATGAGCCGACATTGTCCTCGGACGCGCTATGGGCCTCGGACAGGATCTCCAGCGCCGCGCGGGGATCCCGGATCGCCAGCCATGCCGTGCTGACGTCCTTTGGCGCCGGCCACAGCTTCAGCACGGCCTTGGTGATGATGCCGAGGGTGCCTTCGGCGCCCATGAACAGATGCTTGAGGTCGTAGCCGGTGTTGTCCTTCTTGAGCGCGCGCAACCCGTCCCAGACCTCGCCGTTGGGCAACACGACCTCGAGCCCCAGCACGAGGTTGCGGGCATTGCCATAGCGCAGCACCTGCACGCCGCCGGCGTTGGTCGAGAGATTGCCGCCGATCATGCACGAGCCCTGGGCGCCGAGGCTGAGCGGCAGGAACCTGTCGTGCTTGTTGGCGGTCTCCTGCAGCGTCTGCAGCACGCAGCCGGCCTCGACCGTCATCGAATAGCCGACGGGATCGACCTCCAGCACGCGGTTCATGCGGCCGAGCGACAGCACGATGCCGGTGTGCGCAGGCCAGGGCGTCGCCCCGCCCATCAGGCCGGTATTGCCGCCCTGCGGCACGATGGCCACGCCATGCTCATGGCAGAGCCGGACCACGCGCGAGACCTCCTCGGTGCTCCCGGGACGAACGACGGCGCCGGCAGCGCCGGCCAGCAACCCGCGCCAATCCGTCACGAATGGCTGCTTGCCGTGCTCGTCCTCGATCAGGCCCTTCTCGCCGACGATCGCGCGTAATGCATCGCGTATCCGGGGCGTCAAGGGAACGGTCGGGATGACCGGATCGGAGGACAGGAAGGCAGCCGGCATTTTGTTTCCCCTGGCGCATCTTAATGTGCACTGCGCACGTGACGTGCGGGGGGTATTGTCCACGTTTGGGGCGGAGAGTCTAACGAGAATGTGGCTCGAGCGTGCCTGACGAAGGGTGATGCCGCCGGTTCGGCGTCACGCTTTGTGATCATGCACAAAGGCTGGTCTCAGGCCGCTGCCGTCTGCAATTTTGGTTGCCGCGACAGGGCCAGCACGAGCAGCGCCGCGAACACGCAGAGCGCGCCGGCGACGAAGAACGCGGGCAGATAGCTCTGATAGATCGTCCGCGTGAAACCGGCGCCGAAGGCAGCAGCGCCGGCACCGAGCTGGTGGCCGGCAAAGATCCAGCCGAACACCAGATTGGCGCGCTCGGGCCCGAATTTTTGCGCGGTCAGGCGCACCGTCGGCGGCACCGTGGCGATCCAGTCGAGACCATAGAACATCGCGAAGACGGAGAGGCCGTACAAGGAAAAATCGCTGAACGGCAGGAAGACCAGCGAGAGCCCGCGCAGGCCGTAGTACCAGAACAGCAGCCAGCGATTGTCATAGCGGTCCGACAGCCACCCCGACAGGATGGTGCCGACGAAGTCGAAGATGCCCATTGCGGCCAACAGGCTCGCCGCCTGGACCTGCGGGATGCCGAAATCGAGGCACATCGGGATCAGGTGCACCTGGACGAGGCCGTTGGTGGAGGCGCCGCAGATGAAAAAGGTGGCGAACAGGATCCAGAACGCAGCCGACTTCGAGGCATCGCGCAAGCTGCCGAGCGCCACCGCGGTGATCGAGCCGTGGTTCGCCGGCGGAGCAGGCAGCGGCGCGGTGCCCTCATCGCCGAGCGGCCGCAGGCCCACATCGCTGGGGCGGTCACGCATCGCGAGCAGCACCGCCAGCGCGGAAACGCCGAGCATGATGCAGACGAAACCGAGAGCGAGGCGCCAACCGTAACGTTCGGTGAGACTGGCGAGCAGCGGCAGGAACACCAGCTGGCCGGTGGCGACGCTCGCGGTCAGGATGCCGACGACGAGGCCGCGTCGTGCCGCGAACCAGCGCGTAGCGATGGTCGCGCCGAGCACCAACGCAGTCATGCCCGTGCCGATGCCGATCACGACGCCCCAGAGGGCGATGAGCTGCCAGACCTCCGTCATCCCGAGCGACAGAACGAGCGCCGACACCACGATCAGCTGTGCCGCGAGCGTGACGTTGCGCAGGCCGTAACGGTTGAGCAGGGCGGCCGCGAAGGGCGCCATCAGCCCGAACAGGATGAAGCGGATCGACAGCGCGGAGGAAATCTCCGCCGTGCTCCAGCCGAATTCCTTCTGCAGCGGCACGATGAACACGCCGGGCGCGCCGACCGTGCCGGCGCTGATCAGCGCGGCGAGGAAGGTGACACCGACCATCACCCAGGCGTAGTGGATGTTGCGGCGCGAAAGCGCTGCCGCGAGCCAGTTGGAAATCATCGGGCCTCGGTATCGATGGGCAGGCCGCCACAGATCTGCGTCAGTTCATACAATGACACGGCGTACGTCTGTCGAAAACGACAGAGTTCCCTCGTTTTCGGACGCACACGTCAGTGAGCGTGGCGCTCCACCGCAACGGCCGTGGCTTCGCCGCCGCCGATGCAGAGCGCGGCGATGCCGCGCTTGAGGTTATTGGCCTCCAGCGCGTGCAGCAGTGTCACGATCAGCCGCGCGCCGGTGGCGCCGATCGGATGGCCGAGCGCGCAGGCCCCGCCGTTGATGTTGAGCTTCTCGCGGGGAATGCCGAGATCGCGCTGCGCCGCCATCGCAACCACGGCGAACGCTTCGTTGATCTCGAACAGGTCGACATCGGAAGCGGTCCAGCCGACCTTGTCGAGCAGCTTGCGGATCGCCGGGATCGGTGCCGTGGTGAACCACTGCGGCTCCTGGCTGTGGGTGGCGTGGCCCTTGATTTCGGCCAGCACGGGCAGACCACTGCGATCAGCGAGCGCGCGCCTCGTCAGCACCAGCGCGGCAGCGCCGTCGGCATTGGCCGAGGAGGCGGCCGGGGTGATGGTGCCGTTGGCGCGGAACGCCGGCTTCAATCCCGGGATCTTGGCGGGGTCGACCTTCAGCGGATGCTCGTCATTGGCGATGACGCGCGGTCTGGCCTTCTCGGTCAGCGTGATCGGCGCGATCTCGGCCTTGAATGCGCCGCCCTCGACGGCCTTGCGGGCGCGGCTGAGCGTGTCCATGGCGTAGGCGTCCTGGTCCTTGCGGGTGAACTGGTAGGCCTCAGCCGTGGCCTCGCCGAAATCGCCCATCGAGCGGCCGGTCTCGTAGGCATCCTCCAGCCCGTCCATCATCATGTGGTCGATGATGCGGTCATGGCCGACCCGATAGCCGCCGCGGGCCTTGGCGAGCAGATAGGGCGCGTTGCTCATGCTCTCCATGCCGCCGGAGACGACGAACTCTGCTGAGCCCGCGCGGATGATGTCGTGCGCGAGCATGGTCGCCTTCATGCCGGAGCCGCACACCTTGTTGACGGTGGTGGCGCCGGTGGCGTCGGGTAGGCCGGCCGCGCGTGCCGCCTGGCGCGCCGGTGCCTGGCCCTGGCCGGCCGGCAGCACGCAGCCCATGAAGACCTCGTCGACCTTTTCGGGCGCAAGCCTGGCGCGCTCGAGCGCAGCCCCGATCACGTGCGATCCGAGCTTGTGGGCGGCAAGCGGCGACAATTCGCCCATGAAGCGGCCGAGCGGAGTGCGGGCTGCGGAGACGATGACGACGGGATCTGCGGCTTCGGCCATAATGGGGCTCCCAGCGGGGGTAGGATTATGGTCATCATATGATGCGGCGCAAGAAATGCAACCGCGGCAGGGATGAGAAAATGTCGTTGGTGGGATGAGATTTGGTCGTGCGACGGCCGCTCTTCAGTGTCCCGGACACGGCGCGACGCGCAACGTTGCGACTCAGAGGCGGACCCAGATGCGCGCGGACCTCATCGGGGCACGGCAACCTTATCCTACCGCTGCCGGTTCACGAACGCGCCCATCAGCCGCGTCGGCTCGTCCGTGAGGAAGGACTCGCCGAACACCTTGACGCTCAAATTCACCGACTCGGTCAGAGGCAGCTCTTCCCACTGCCGCAGCAGCGCCTTCTGCGACCGCAGCGCTTCGGGGCCGCATGCGAGCAGCGCCGTCACGACGTGCTCGATCTCGGCATCGAGCCCACCCTCCGGCGCGACCTTGTCCACAAGGCCCCAGGCCAGCGCGGTTGGCGCATCGATGTTCTCCGCCGTCATCACCAGCCAGCGCGCGCGAGCCCAGCCGATCAGGCGCGGTAGTAGCGCGGCATGGATCACCGAGGGAATGCCGACGCGCACCTCCGGCATGCCGAAATGGGCATCATGCGCGGCGACCCGGAAGTCGCAGGCTGCAGCCACTTCGAGTCCGCCGCCGAGACACCAGCCGGGCATGCGCGCGATCACCGGGGCAGGGAAGGCGCGTACGGCCTCGCAGAGATCGCGCAGACGGCTGATGAAGGCCTCGGCGGATGTCTGGTCGAGCCGGGCCATCTCCTTGATGTCGGCCCCACCGATCAGGCTCTTCTCGCTCTGGCCGCGCAACACCACGACTCGGATGCTGCGGTCGGAACTCAGTTGCTGCAATCCCTCGCGCACGGCGTCGGTGACCGGCGAGCCGAGAATGTTGAGCGGGCCGGCGTTGCAGATCGCGACGTGAACGACGCCGCGCGCATCGCGCGTCAGGCCGCAGTGGTCGTTGAGCATTTCCATGGTGGCATCTCAAGGTTTCGTGGGCGTGTGCGAGGCGCACTGCCGGGATCACTTCCGGGCCGAAAAGTATCGCTTGTCAAGCGGCCTGAGTTGCCAGCGCGAAGTCCGTGCAATAGTATGATGTTTATCATTCAAAGAGGTTGCCATGGCGGACATCGACCAACTGGAGCTTTTCTCGCCGGCGCAGCGGCGCGAGCGCGTGGTGGACTGGCAGGCGCCCGCCCCGGTCGCGAAAGCGGCGATGGGTCTGTCCGGCATGGATGCCATGCTGGGCATTCGCGACGGCCGGCTGCCGCCGCCGCCGTTCGCGAAATTGATCGGCTTCGTCATGGCGGTGGTCGAGCCGGGCCGGATCGTGATGGAGCTGGAGCCGCGCGAGGATCTCGAAAACACTATTGGCCTGATCCACGGCGCCACGGCCGCGGCGCTGCTCGATACCGCCATGGGCTGCGCCATTTCGACCCGTCTCGAGCCCGGCCAGGGCTCGGTGACTCTCGAGCTGAAGCTCGCCTTCCTGCGTCCGCTCTCGGCCCGCTCCGGGCTGATCTCGGCTGAAGGCAAGGTGATCAAGCTGGGGCGCCAGACCAGCTACACCGAAGGCTTCGTCCGCGATGGCAAGGGCGCCCTTGCGGTGCACGCAACTGCGACGTTTTCCATGATCGGCAACAGCTTAACGTGAATTAATGCACCGGTTGGCCGGCTTTCGTGCTATGAGATGATCTTCGACATCCAATGAGATCCGCATGCGCTATTCCCGGGAACACAAGCAGGAAACCCACGATCGCATCGTGAGGAAGGCCTCCGTGCGGCTGCGCGAAAAAGGCGCTCATGGCATCGGAGTCGCCGACCTCATGAAGGAGGCCGGCCTGACCCATGGCGGCTTCTACGCGCATTTCGATTCCCGCGAGGCGCTGGTGGTCGAGGCCTTCGGCTATGCCATGGACCGCTCGATGGAGCACTGGCGCAAGATCACCGGCGAGGTCTCGCCGGAGAAGCGGCTTGCGCTGATCGCAGAGGCCTATCTCTCGGCCTTCCACCGCGACAATCCCGGCCATGGCTGCTCTATTCCCGCGCTCGGCGCCGAGATCGCCCGCGAGAGCCCGAAGGCACGGAAAGCCTTTGCCGGCAAGCTCGAGGAAATGATCGAACTGCTGACCGACTACATTCCCGATGTGCCGCGCAAGGCCGCACGCAAGCAGGCGATCGCGACGCTCGCGACGATGGCCGGCAGCATGCTGCTGGCGCGCATCGCTGGGTCGAGCGAGCTCTCCGACGAGGTGTTGAAGGCGGGCCGGGACAGCGCGCTCGATGGCGCCAAGCGTGAGCCGAAGGCGGCGGCCGCGAAGAAGGCCAAGAGCTAGGCGAGGTACCGGAGGGTGTGGGCCAAGGCGCGTCAGCGCCGTGCCCACGACTCCGTTGCTATCGCCCCGCAAACAGCGCCCGGTCGCGTTCCACGATCTCGCCGACGTAATCGGCCACAGCCCTGATCCGCGCGAGGTCCTTGCTGTCGGCGTGCATCAGCATCCAGAACGTCCGCGTGATCGAAATTTCCTCCGGCAGCACCGGAACGAGCTCAGGATGATCGCTCGCCATGAAGTGCGGCAGCACCGCGATGCCGAACCCGGAGAGCGTGGCATTGAGCTGGGCGATCAGATTGGCACTGCGAAAGCGCGCCGAGATCCGCGGCGAGACCTGTGGCAGATAGTCGAGTTCCGGCGTGAACAGGAGCTCCTCGATGTAGCCGACGAAGCGGTGCTGCGGCAGCATCTCGCGCGAGGCGATCCTGGGAAAGCGGTCGAGATAGTCCGGCGCGGCGTAGAGGCCGAGGCGATAGTCGAGCAGCTTGCGACCGACGATGCGGCCTTCCTTGGGCATGGTCAGGCTGATCGCGATGTCGGCCTCGCGCTTGGAGAGACTGAATAGCCGCGCAGTCGCTACAAGTTGCAGATCGAGATCGGGATAGCGATCGGCAAAGGGGGCGAGCCGCGGCGCCAGGAAGGCGGTGCCGAAGCCGTCGGGCGCGCCGATCCGCACCGTGCCGGTCAGCCGCGCTACGGAGCCGCCGACCTGCTCCTGGTTGGCGACGATGGTCGATTCCATCGCTTCGGCGCTGTCGGCGACGCGCTGGCCGGCCTCGGTCAGGAGGTAGCCGGTCTTGCGCCGGTCGAACAGCTTGGCCGACAGGTGCTTCTCCAGCCGGTCGACGCGGCGGATCACCGTGGCATGGTCGACGCCCAGCTGTTTTGCCGCAGCCGACACCGAGCCGCCCCGAACGATGGCCAGCACGAAGCGAAAGTCGTCCCAGTCGATAGCGCCTTGATCCAGCATTTTCGCACATCTATGGTGCATTATCTCAGACTTGAATCCTATAAAATGCAGGTCGATAGGATTTGTCAAAGCGACCACGCTCGGCCTGAAGGAGACCATTCCATGCGCTCAATCGGACATTTCATCGGTGGCAAGGAGGTCAAGGGCACCTCGGGCCGCACTGCCGACGTCTTCGAGCCGATGACCGGTGACGTCCAGGCCAAGGTCGCGCTGGCGTCGAAGGCCGAAGTCCGCGCCGCCGTCGAGAACGCGCGCGCGGCACAGCCCGAATGGGCCGCGACCAATCCGCAGCGCCGCGCCCGCGTCATGATGAAGTTCGTCGAGCTGGTGCAGCGCGACTACGACAAGCTCGCCGAGCTGCTCGCGCGCGAGCACGGCAAGACTGTCCCCGACGCCAAGGGCGACATCCAGCGCGGCCTCGAGGTCGCGGAATTCGCTTGCGGCATCCCGCATCTGATGAAGGGCGAGTACACGGAAGGCGCCGGCCCCGGCATCGACATCTATTCGATGCGGCAGCCGCTCGGCGTCGTCGCCGGCATCACGCCGTTCAACTTCCCGGCGATGATCCCGATGTGGAAGTTCGCGCCCGCGATCGCCTGCGGCAACGCCTTCATCCTGAAGCCGTCGGAGCGCGACCCCGGCGTGCCGATGCTGCTCGCTGAACTCATGATGGAAGCGGGCCTGCCGGCCGGCATCCTCAACGTCATTAACGGCGACAAGGAGGCGGTCGACGCCATCCTCGACGATCCCGATATCAAGGCTATCGGCTTCGTCGGCTCGACGCCGATCGCGCAGTACATCTACGAGCGCGCCGCCCAGACCGGCAAGCGCTGCCAATGCTTCGGCGGCGCCAAGAACCACGCCATCGTCATGCCCGACGCCGACATGGACCAGGCCGTCGATGCGCTGATCGGCGCCGGCTACGGCTCGGCCGGCGAGCGGTGCATGGCCGTTTCGGTCGCCGTCCCCGTCGGCAAATCCACCGCCGACCGCCTGATGGAAAAGCTGATCCCGCGCGTCGAATCCTTGAAGATCGGCACCTCGATCGATCCGTCCGCCGATTACGGTCCGCTGGTGACGCGCGAGGCGGTCGAGAAGGTCAAGAGCTACATCGACATCGGCGTCAAGGAAGGCGCGACGCTGGCCGTGGACGGCCGCGGCTTCAAGATGCAGGGCTACGAGAACGGCTTCTATCTCGGCGGCTCGTTGTTCGACAACGTCACCAAGGACATGCGGATCTACAAGGAAGAGATTTTTGGCCCGGTGCTCTCGGTCGTGCGCGCGCACGACTACAAGGAAGCGCTGGCGCTGCCGTCGGACCACGACTACGGCAACGGCGTTGCCATCTTCACCCGCGATGGCGACGCCGCGCGCGACTTCGCAGCCAAGGTGAATGTCGGCATGGTCGGCATCAACGTGCCGATCCCGGTTCCGATCGCCTATTACACGTTCGGCGGCTGGAAGAAGTCGGGCTTCGGCGACCTCAACCAGCACGGTCCGGATTCGATCCGCTTCTACACCAAGACCAAGACGGTGACCTCGCGCTGGCCGTCCGGTGTCAAGGAAGGCGCGGAGTTCTCGATCCCGCTGATGAAGTGACGGCGTCAGCCGTCATTGCGAGGAGCGTAGCGACGAAGCAATCCAGTACCTTTCCGCGGAGACGGTCTGGATTGCTTCGCATCGCTCGCAATGACGAAAGAAAGAGCAACCCCGCATGCAGTTCGCTCTGAACGAGGATCAGATCGCGGTTCGCGACATGGCGCTGGCGTTTGCGGCCGAGAAGATCGCGCCGCATGCGCTGCGCTGGGACGAGGAAAAGCATTTCCCCGTCGATGTGATGCGCGAGGCCGCAACGCTCGGCATGGGCGGCATCTACATCCGCGACGATGTCGGGGGATCCGCGATGACCCGGTTCGACGCGGCGCTGATCTTCGAGGCGCTGGCGACAGGCTGCCCGACCACCTCCGCCTTCATCTCCATCCACAACATGGCGAGCTGGATGATCGATGCCTACGGCAGCGACACCCAGCGCCATCAATGGCTGCCGAAGCTCTGCAGCATGGAGTTGATCGCGAGCTACTGCCTGACCGAGCCGGGCGCCGGCTCGGACGCGGCGGCGCTGCGCACGCGGGCCGTGCGCGACGGCGACCATTACGTCCTGAGCGGCCAGAAGCAGTTCATCTCCGGCGCCGGCGGTACCGACCTTCTGGTCGCGATGGTCCGCACCGGCGGCGATGGTCCTGGCGGCATCTCGACCCTCGTCATCGACGCCAAGACACCCGGCGTCTCCTTCGGCGCCAACGAGCGCAAGATGGGCTGGAACGCGCAGCCGACCCGCGCCGTGATGTTCGAGAATGCGCGCGTGCCCATCGCCAATCGCCTGAGCGAGGAGGGTGTCGGCTTCAAGATCGCGATGGCCGGTCTCGACGGCGGCCGCCTCAACATCACGGCATGCTCGCTCGGTGGCGCGCAGACCGCGCTCGACAAGGCGCGCGCCTACATGAAGGAGCGCAAGGCGTTTGGAAAACGCCTCGACGAATTCCAGGCGCTGCAATTCCGTCTCGCCGACATGGCGATCGAGCTCGAGGCCGCCCGCACCTTCCTGTGGCGCGCCGCGGCAGCGCTGGACCGCAAGGACCACGACGCCACCATGCTGTGCGCGATGGCCAAGCGCTTCGGCACCGATGTCGGTTTTGAGGTCGCCAATCATGCGTTGCAGCTGCATGGCGGCTACGGCTACCTCAGCGAATACGGCATCGAGAAGATCTTGCGCGACTTGCGCGTACACCAGATCCTCGAAGGCACCAATGAAATCATGCGCCTCATCGTGGCGCGCAAACTGATCGAGGGCGCGCGATGAGCGGAGCGGAAGAGGGCGATCTCGTCGCCCTTGTCGAGGGCGCGGCGGGCGTCATCAGGCTCAACCGTCCGAAGGCCATCAATGCCGTGACGCTGGAGATGTTTCGCGACATCGACAAGGCGCTCGATCGCTTCGAAGCTGATCCCGCCGTTGCCGTAATCGTGCTGGAAGGCGCCGGCGAGCGCGGCCTCTGCGCCGGTGGCGACATCCGTACGCTCTGGGAAAGCTCGAAGGCCAAGGGTGATCTCGGCAAGATCCTGTGGCGCGAGGAGTATATCCTCAACGCCCGCATCAAGAAGTTCCCGAAGCCTTATGTTGCTTTCATGGACGGCATCGTGATGGGCGGAGGGGTCGGCCTTTCCGCGCATGCCAGCCACCGCGTCGTCACCGATCGCACCAAGCTCGCCATGCCCGAAGTCGGCCTCGGGTTCTTCCCCGATGTCGGCGGCACCTACCTGTTGTCGCATGCACCGGGCGAAATCGGCACCTATTTCGGGCTGACCGGTCAGACCATGAACGGGCCGGATGCTATCCACGCCAAGTTCGCCGATTGGGTGGTGCCGGCGTCGAGGCTGCCGGAGCTGCGCGAGGCGCTGACCAAGCTGCGAGCCGGCGCGACCACTGCCGATGTCGGCAGTCTCATCGGCGGCTTTGCCACCGGCGAGACCTCGGGGCCGGTGGCTGCGAAGGAGCCTGTCATCGACGCGCTGTTCGGCTTCGACCGCATGGAAGACATCGTTGCGGCCTTGAAGCGGGACGGCTCCGAGTTCGCGCTGGCGACGCTGAAGACGCTCAACGAGAAATCGCCGCGCGGCATGGTGGTGACGCTGAAATTGCTGCGCCTCGCGCGCGGGTCGAGCCTGGAAGAGTGCCTGGTGCGCGAATACCGCGCCGCGCTCGAAGTCTTCCGCAGCGATGATTTCCGCGAGGGCGTCCGCGCCGCCGTGATCGACAAGGACCGCAACCCGACCTGGTCGCCGCCGCGGATCGAGGATGTGACGCCGCAGATGCTGGCGCCGTATTTCGCCGAGATCGGCGCCGACGAGCTGAAGTTCAACTAACAACGCGACAGCGGAGGAAACGACGATGGCCACGATCGCATTCATTGGTCTGGGCAACATGGGCAGCCCGATGGCGGCCAACCTCGTCAAGGCCGGCCACAAGGTGGTGGCGTTCGATCTTGTCGAAGCCTCGCGCAATCAGGCCAAGGCCGATGGCGCCAGCATTGCCGAAAGTGCCGCGGGCGCGGTGAGGGGTGCCGATATCGTCGTCACCATGCTCCCCGCGGGCAAGCACGTGCTCGGCGTCTGGAACGAGGTCGTGCCCGCCATGACCAAGGGCGCGCTGATCATCGATAGCTCCACCATCGACGTCGAGAGCGCGCGGGCCGCGCATGCGCTGGCCGCCAAGAACGGCGTGCTTTCGGTCGACGCGCCGGTTTCCGGCGGCACCGGCGGCGCCAGGGGCGCCACGCTCACCTTCATGTGCGGCGGCGACGAGAAGGCGTTCGCAGCCGCGAAACCAGTGCTGGAGAACATGGGCAAGAAGATCGTGCATTGCGGCGGCGCCGGCGCGGGCCAGGCCGCCAAGATCTGCAACAACATGATCCTCGGCATCTCCATGATCGCGGTGAGCGAGGCCTTTGCGCTCGGAGAGAAGCTCGGGCTCTCCCATCAGGCGCTGTTCGACGTCGCCTCGACCTCGTCGGGCCAGTGTTGGTCGCTGACGACCTACTGCCCGGTGCCGGGCCCGGTGCCGACCTCGCCGGCGAACAACGACTACAAGCCGGGTTTCGCATCGGCCCTGATGGTGAAGGACCTGACCTTGGCGCAGGAGGCGGCAAAAGCCGCGGGCGCGGCGACGCCGCTCGGCAAGCATGCCCAGGAGATCTATCAGTCTTTCGACGCAGCCGGGCAGGGCGGGGTGGATTTTTCCGGAATTATCAAGCACGTTAGGAGTCTGGCCGGGAAAGCTTGATGACGACATTCCAGGAAGCGCGCGCGTTCCTTCTGCAGCACCGCACGGACTACGAAGCCGCGGTCAAAGGCTTCCGCTGGCCCGATCCGGTCGCGTTCAACTGGGCGCTCGACTGGTTCGACGCCGAGCTGGCGGCGAACGCGGACAGCAAGGATCGTCCCGCGCTCTGGATCGTCGACGCCGCGCAGGACAGGCAGACGAAACTATCCTTCGCGGCGCTCTCGAAGCGCTCGAACCAGGTCGCGAATTTCCTCCGTGCGCAGGGCTTGAAGCGCGGCGATCATCTGCTGCTGCTGCTCGGCAATGTGGTTCCGTTGTGGGAGACCATGCTGGCCGCGATCAAGCTCGGCGTCGTCGTGATTCCCGCAACCACGCTGCTCACTGCCGACGAACTGCGCGACCGGCTCGACCGCGGCGGAGCGAAGGCGGTGGTTGCGGCCGAAGACCAGGTGGCGAAGTTCGCGAGCCTTGGCGCCGAGAAGCTCGTCCGCATCGTGGTCGGCGCCGGCCCGGATGGATGGCTCGCCTATGACGAGGCGGCAAAGGCCTCCGAAAGTTTTGCGCCGGATGGCCCGACCAACGCCGACGACCCGATGCTGCTCTATTTCACCTCGGGCACGACGGCGAAACCGAAATTGGTGCGGCATAGCCAGCGCAGCTATCCCGTCGGCCATCTCTCGACCATGTACTGGATCGGCCTGCAGCCCGGCGACGTCCATCTCAACATCTCATCGCCCGGCTGGGCCAAACATGCCTGGAGCTGTTTTTTTGCGCCGTGGAATGCGGGCGCGACGGTGTTCGTGGTCAACCAGCCGCGCTTCGATGCGAAAGGCCTGCTCGCCACCATCGGCCGTTGCGGCGTCACCACGCTGTGCGCGCCGCCGACCGTGTGGCGGCTGTTCATCCAGGAGAACCTCGCCTCGTTCAAGGTGGCGCTGCGCGAGGTCTGCGGCGCCGGCGAGCCGCTCAATCCCGAAGTGATCGACCAGGTGCGGGCTGCCTGGGGTCTCACCATTCGCGACGGCTACGGCCAGACCGAAACCACGGCGCTCGCCGGCAACTCGCCGGGGCAAAAGATCAAGATCGGCTCGATGGGCCGGCGGCTGCCGGGCTATCGCGTGCAGATCAGTGATGCCGACGGCCATCCGGCAAAGGAGGGCGAGGTGACGCTGGTGCTCGGCTCCGAGCGGCCCGCCGGCCTGATGCAAGGCTATCAGGGCGATGACGGCAAGCTGTCCGGCGCCGAGGGCGAACTCTATCGCAGCGGCGACGTCGTATTCGAGGACGAGGAGGGTTATCTCACCTTCGTCGGCCGTTCCGACGACGTATTCAAATCGTCCGATTACCGCATCAGCCCGTTCGAACTGGAGAGCGTGCTGCTCGAGCACGAGCTGGTCGCGGAAGCCGCGGTGGTGCCGAGCCCGGATCCGATCCGGCTCGCGATCCCCAAGGCCTTCGTGCTGTTGATATCAGGTGCGGAGCGAACGCCCGAGACAGCGCTCTCCATCTTCAAGCACCTGCACGCGCGCCTTGCGCCATTCAAGCGCATTCGCCGCCTCGAAATCGTCACCGAGCTACCGAAGACGATCTCTGGAAAAATCCGCCGGGTGCAGCTACGCAGGCTGGAGCGCGACGACGATCGCGGCGATCCGCTGCGCGGCCGGGAATTCCGCGAGGAGGATTTTCCGGAGCTGGCGAAAACACGGAGTGAGACCTAGGTGAACGAAGTCTGGAAGAAGCCGCCTGTTACACTCGAGTCTTATCAGGCCATGGTCGGCAAGGAGATCGGCGTGTCGTCGTGGCACCTGATCGACCAGCCGCGCATCGACAGCTATGCCGACGTGATCGAGGATCACCAGTTCATCCACGTCGATCCGGAGCGCGCGAAGAAGGAGACGGCGTTCGGCACCACCATCGCGCACGGCTTCCTCACGATGTCGCTGATGTCGATCATGTCCTACGAGGTGATGCCCGTGATCGCGGGCACCACGATGGGCGTCAATTACGGCTTCGACAAGCTGCGCTTCATCTCGCCGGTCCGGTCCGGCAAGCGGGTCCGCGGTCGCTTCGTGCTGGCGGAAGCGAAGCTTCGCAAGTCCAATGAGTTGCAGTCCCGCACCAACGTCACGGTCGAGATCGAAGGCGAGGACAAGCCGGCGCTGGTCGCCGACTGGCTTGGCCTGATCTATTTCGCTTGATCCGAGGCGTCGTTGCCGGGCTTGACCCGGCAACCCATCGCTGCTCAAAAAGACAACCCAGAGCGGGGTTTCACCCTCTCCCCTTGTGGGAGAGGGTGCCTCGCGGAACGCGAGGCGGGTGAGGGGTCTCTCTCCGCGAGCGGATCTGCCGAGAGAGACCCCTCATCCGGCGCTTCGCGCCACCTTCTCCCACAAGGGGAGAAGGGAAGAAGAATAGAGATCGCAACTCATGGCAATCAGGTTCGACGGACGCGTCGCCATCGTCACCGGCGCGGGCAATGGTCTCGGCAAGGCGCATGCGCTAGGGCTGGCGAAGCCGCGGCGCCAAGGTCGTGGTCAACGATTTCGGTGGCGCGCGCGACGGCACCGGCGGCTCGCTGTCGCCGGCCGAGGCCGTGGTCGAGGAGATCCGCAAGGCCGGCGGCACCGCGATGGCCGACGGCGCCGACGTCTCCAATTTCGAGCAGGTCACCGCCATGGTCGAGCGCGCCACGAAGGAGTGGGGCAGCGTCGACCTCTTGTGCGCCAATGCCGGCATCCTGCGCGACAAGTCGTTCGGCAAGATGGAGGTGGCTGATTTCCAGAAGGTGCTGGACGTCCATCTGGTCGGTACCTTCTATTGCTGCAAGGCAGCCTGGGCCGGCATGCGCGACCGCAATTACGGCCGCATCGTGCTGACGACGTCCTCCTCCGGCCTCTATGGCAATTTCGGGCAGGCCAATTACGGCGCCGCGAAGACCGGCATGGTCGGGCTGATGAACGTGCTCGCTGAAGAGGGGCGCAAGAACGACATCCGCGTCAACATCATCTCCCCGACGGCGGCGACGCGCATGACCGAAGAGCTGCTGCCGCCGCAGGCGCTGCAATTGATGAAGCCGAATGCGATCACGCCGGCGGTCGAGTACATGCTGAGCGAGGATGCCCCGACCCGCACCATCATGGGCGCCGGCGCCGGCTCGTTTGCGGTGATCAAGATTTTGGAGAGCGAAGGCATCAACCTGCCGGAGAGCGAGTGGACGCCGGACGCGGTCGCCGCGCATTTCGCCGAGATCAGCGACATGTCGAAGGCCAAGGCGTTGACGGGTGCGTTCGAGCAGACGCAGAAATACGTTGCGCAGGCTGCGGCGCGGGCGGGGATCAAGCTCTGACGGCCATCGCCGTCATCGGCGCCGGTCCCGCCGGGCTGATGGCGGCGGACGTGCTGGCGCGGGACGGGGCCCGCGTCACCGTCTACGACGCGATGTCGTCCGCGGGGCGCAAGTTCCTGATGGCCGGCCGCGGCGGGCTCAATCTCACCCATAGCGAGCCGCTGCCGCAGTTCATGGCGCGTTATCGCGAGGCGGCCCCGAAGCTGGAAGCGGCGGTCGCGGCGTTTCCTCCGGACGCGCTGCGCGCCTGGAGCGAGGCGCTGGGCGAGCCGACCTTCGTCGGCAGCAGCGGGCGGGTGTTTCCGAAGGCGTTCAAGGCCTCGCCCTTGCTGCGTGCCTGGCTGCGGCGGCTCGATGCCGCCGGTGTGCGCTTTGCTTTTCGTCACCGCTGGATGGGCTGGGACGGCGAGGGCCGGCTTCTATTTCGAACGCCTGATGGTGTTGCGGCTGTGGCTGCCGACGCGACCGTGCTGGCACTTGGCGGCGCAAGCTGGTCGCGGCTCGGGTCGGACGGACGCTGGGTCGATCTTCTCGCCGCAAAGGGCATTGCCGTCTCGAAGCTGCGGCCGGCCAATTCCGGCTTCACGGTCGCCTGGTCAAATCTGTTCGGCGATCGCTTCGAGGGCCAGCCGCTCAAGGGCGTGGCGCTGACGCTTGGCGCACACACGGTTCGCGGAGAAGCGATGATCACCCGCAGCGGTATCGAAGGCGGTGCGATCTACGCGCTGTCGGCCGAGCTGCGCGAGGCGGTACTGAATCTCGGGCAGGCGACGCTGATGATCGCGTTGCGGCCGGATCTCGACGCCGCCGCGCTGACCACGCGGCTGTCGGGCGTGCGCGGCAAGCAATCGCTGGCGAATTTCTTGCGCAAGGCCGCGCAAGTGTCGCCGGTCGGCATCGGTCTGATGCAGGAAGCCGCCGTTGCATCCGGTCGGCCGCTGGCATCGTTTTCACCGGCCGAGCTCGCACGATTGATCAACGCCATTCCGGTTCAGCTCACCGGCGTTGCCCCGATCGAGCGCGCGATCTCGACCGCGGGCGGAATCACCTTCGACGGGCTGGACGAGCACTTCATGCTGCGCAGATTGCCGGGCGTGTTCGCCGCCGGCGAGATGCTGGACTGGGAAGCCCCGACCGGCGGCTATCTGCTCCAGGCGTCATTCGCGACAGGGGCTGCGGCGGGACGGGGTGTGCTCGCATGGCTGAAGCATTCCTAGAACGCCGTCGCCCTTCGAGGGCCGCTGAAGAAGCGGCCACCTCCGGGTGACAGCTTTCAAAGAGCGTCAACCGACGACGGTCCATAGAGAGCGTCATCGTGAGGTGCGCGGTTGCCGGTGCGACAGCACCGGACCTGAGCCTCGAAGGATGCGCGGGCGCCGAACCCGCCTACCGCAGCTTCCCACGCGCGGCGACCGGCAGCGTGCCGATGATCTCCTCGCCGCGGACCATCACGACCTCGTCCATCATGTTGACGACGACGCAGACATGGTTCGGCACGATGCGGACGACGTCGCCGACATTCGGCCTTGTGTTGCTGCGGGACAGGTCGAGGAAGCCGTGCTCCTCGGCGAATTTCGCGATTTTTGCCTCGGGATGCTCCAGGATCAGGCCGTGGCCCTCGAGCCCGCCGGTATCCGTCGTCAGCGTCTTCGAGCCGGCATCGAGGATGCCGCGCTCGGGCGCGGCGCGGCTGACCACCGTCGAATAGATGTGCAGCGCGCAATCGTCCCAGGTTGCCGAGCCCGCGGCGACCTGCATGCGATCGTTGTAGATGTAGGTCCCAAAGCGGTGCTCGGTGCTGCCCTTGAGCTTGCCGATGTTGACCAGGTTCGGCGTACCGCCCGTCGAGACGATCTTTGCGTCGAGCCCCTGCGCGCGCACGCCGGCCAGCGCTTCGTCGTAGAATTTTTGCGCATCCGTCCAGCCGGTCTCGGTCGGATAGAGCATGAAGCCGGCGAATTCGAGTCCCTGGGCCGCAGCGATCTCGCGCGCCAGCGCGATCGCCTCAGTCGGCGTCTCGACGCCCGCGCGCTTGCGGCCCGTATCGCACTCGACCACGACCGAGAGCGGGCGCCCGGACGCCGCGGCCGCCTTCGGCAGTCCGGCGACGACGGTGGAATTGTCGGCGGCCACCGTCATGTTCGCTTTCGCCTGCAGCGCGCCGAGCCGCGCCATCTTCTCCTCGCCGATCAGGTTGTAACTGATCAGGATGTCGTCGATGCCGGCATTTGCCATGATCTCGGCTTCGCCGAGTTTCTGGCAAGTGATGCCCTTGGCGCCGGCCGCGATCTGCATCTTGGCGATCGTCGGGTTCTTGTGCGTCTTGATGTGGGGACGATTGGCGATGCCGGCCTCGTCGCAGGCCTTCTGGATCCGGGCGATGTTGCGCTCGACCCTGTCCATGTCGACGACGGCGCACGGCGTGCCGTATTCGCGGGCGATCTTGGCGGCGAGGGGAGTGGTCATAAATTATGCCTGTTCAATCTCTTCACGGAGCATTTCGAGTTCGAGCCAGCGCTCTTCGGCGGCGGACAGTTCTTCATGCGCCTTGGCGATCGCGGCCGACGTGTCGTCGAATTTTTTCCGATCCTTGCCGTAGAGGTTGGGATCGTCGAGCACGCGCTGCAGCCTGGCGATATCGGCCTGCAATGTTTCCATCTTCTTCGGCAGCGTCTCAAGCGCGTGCTTCTCGTTGAAGCTGAGTTTCCGCTTCGGCGCGGACGACGGGGTCGCCGCGCGTACTTCCTTCTTCTCGGCAGCCGGTTGCGACTTGGCCGTCTCGCGCTTGAGGTCGGCGCCGCGCTGGGTCAGCATGTCGCTGTAGCCGCCGGCATATTCGATCCACTTGCCGTTGCCCTCGGGTGCGATCACGGAGGTGACGACGCGGTCCAGGAAGTCGCGATCGTGGCTGATGAGGATGACGGTGCCTTCGTAATCGCCCAGCATCTCCTCGAGAACGTCGAGCGTTTCAAGATCGAGGTCGTTGGTCGGCTCGTCCAGCACCAGCAGGTTCGACGGCTTTGCCAGTGCGCGCGCCAGCATCAGCCGGCCGCGCTCCCCGCCGGAGAGCACCTCCACCGGCGTGCCGCGCTGCTCCTGCGCGAACAGGAAGTCCTTCATGTAGCCGACCACGTGCTTCGGCTTGCCGCCGACCATGACTTGATCGCCGCGGCCGCCCGTGAGCGCTTCGGCCAGCGTCGACTTTGGATCGAGGCTTTCGCGATGCTGGTCGAGCGTCGCGACCTCCAGATTGGCGCCGAGACGTATCGTCCCGGAATCCGGCTGCATGCCACCGGTGAGCAAATTGACCAGCGTGGTCTTGCCGGCGCCGTTCGGCCCGATGATGCCGAGGCGGTCGCCGCGCTGGAGGCGGGTGGAAAAATTCTCGACGATCCTGCGCTCGCCATAGGCCTTGGTGATGCCCTTGGCCTCGATCACCAGCTTGCCGGACTGTTCGGCCTCGCTGGCCGCGAGATTGGCGCTGCCGGCGGTGCCACGATAGTTGCGGCGCTGGTCGCGCAGCGCATGCAGATTGGCGAGGCGCTTGACGTTGCGCTTGCGCCGACCGGAGACGCCGTGGCGCAGCCAGTGCTCCTCGTCGACGATCTTGCGGTCGAGCTTGTGCTGGTCGCGCTCTTCCTCGGCCAGAACCTCGTCGCGCCAGGCCTCGAACGCGGCGAAGCCGCGGTCGATCTGCTTAATCCTGCCGCGGTCGAGCCAGGCGGTCGAGCGCGAGAGATTGGTCAGGAAACGGCGGTCGTGGCTGATGATCACCAGCGCGCTGCGGCGGCCGTCGAGCTCCTGCTCCAGCCATTCGATGGTGGCGAGATCGAGATGGTTGGTCGGCTCGTCCAGCAGCAGAATGTCGGGCGAGGGCGCCAGCACAAAGGCGAGCGCGGCGCGGCGCGCCTCGCCGCCGGAGAGGTCGTGCGGGTTCTCTTCGCCGCTGAGGCCGAGCTGCTCCAGGAGATAGCGCGCCTGGTGCTGATCGTCCCCGGGCGCGAGCCCTGACTCGACATAGGCCAGCGTGGTCTTGTGCTCGCCGAAATCGGGCTCCTGCGGCAGATAGCGGACGGTGGCACCGGGCTGCACGAAGCGCGTGCCGCCGTCGGGTTCGACCAGGCCGGCGGCGATCTTGAGCAGGGTCGATTTGCCGGAGCCGTTGCGGCCGATCAGGCAGACCCGCTCGGATGGCGCGACATTGAGCTCGACACCCGACAGCAGCGGCGTGCCGCCGAAGGTCAGCCTGATGTCCTTGAGTTGGATCAGCGGCGGCGCCATGGTCAGCCCTGGCTCGTTGCGGCCGCATCTGCGCGGCGGCGGGCGATCCGCCGCAGCGTCTGGTCGAGCGCGGACAGGAAGGCGGAGCGGTCGCGCGCCGCGAACGATCGCGGACCGCCGGTGACTTCGCCGGCCGAGCGCAGATCCGTCATGAGATTGCGCACCGCCAGCGTCATCCCGATGGATTCTTCCGTGAACGGCTTTCCGTTCGGCGCGATGACGTCGGCACCGGCCTTCACACAGCGGCTCGCCAGCGGGATGTCCGAGGTCACGACCACGTCGCCGGGCTTGGCGCGCTCGGCGATCCAGTCGTCGGCCGCATCCATGCCGCTACCCGCAGCGATGCGCTCGATCAGCGGGTCCTGCGGCACCCGGATGAAGTTGCCGGCGACCACGATTACGGGCACGCCGTGCCGGAGCGCGACGCGGTAGATCTCGTCCTTGACCGGACAGGCGTCGGCGTCGACATAGATGCGGGTCGGGGTATCGGTCATTCCGCCGCGTGGTACCTCATTCAGGCCGCAAAGGCGAGGGGATTGACCGTTGTTCCCCGGCGCCTACGATCGGCCGCGAACAACAAGAAATGGGAACGCCAGCCATGCCGAACCGGCTCGAAACCTACCGCGTCGAGGCCTACAACACCGCCAAACAATCCGAAAACAAGATGCATGACGACACGATTGCGCGCCGTTTCGGCTTTGAAGGCGGGCTGGTCCCGGGCGTCGATGTCTTCGCCTATATGATGCACGTGCCGATCGCCCGCTGGGGGCGAGACTTCCTGTCGCGCGGGCTGGTCGAGGCGCGCTTCATCAAGCCGGTCTATGATGGCGAGACCGCCGATGTCGACGCCACCGAGCACGAGGGCTTGCTGACCATCGAGGTGTTCAGCCGTACCGAGCTTTGCGCCACCGGGACGGCCTCGCTGCCGGCGGCAGCGCCCGCGGTGTCGCTGAGCGACTATGTCGCGGTGCCCGTGGTGGCCGAGCGTAAGGCTGTGAGTCCGGCCACGTTCGAGACGGGCAAATGGCTCGGCACGGAGCCGCGCCGTTGGGCCGGGCAGGATGCGGCGGACTATCTCGCCGACATCAGGGAGAAGGATGCGATCTTTGCCCGCGAAGGGCTGGGGCACCCGGGCCTGATCCAGCGCGTCATGAACCGCGTGCTGGTGGACAATACCATCCTCGGCCCCTGGATCCATGTCGGCAGCCGCATGCAATTGCTGTCGGCCGCCCGCGCCGGCGACGAGATCACCGCGCGGGCAAAAGTCACCGCGAACTACGAGAAGAAGGGCCACCGCTTCGTCGAGCTCGACGCGCTCGTCGTCGCCAACGGCACGATGCCGCTGGCGCACTGCCAGCACACCGCGATCTACCAGCCGCGCGAGCAGGCGGCAGCGTAGGTGTTGATCGTCATTCCGGGGCGGTCGGCGAGGACCGAACCCGGAATCTCGAGGTTCCGGGTTCGATGCTTCGCATCGCCCCGGAACGACTGGTGAGGTTCAACGCGGTGTCATGCCCCGCGAAGGCGGGGCATCCAGTACGCCGCAGCCGATCCGTGAATCACGACTGCCTCGGAGTACTGCGTCGCCCGATCAAGCCGGGCGATGACAGTTGTGCGTGTGGACATGCGAGTGACCGCCTATAAGGTCCTAGGCCGCCTTGCTCTTCGCCTCCTGAATCGCGCGCCAGACGCGCTCCGGAGTCAGCGGCATGTCGATATGCTTGATGCCGTACTCCGACAGCGCGTCGATGACCGCATTCACCACCGTCGAAAGGCTCCCCGCGCAGCCGGCTTCGCCGCAGCCCTTGCTGCCGAGCGGATTGGTCGTGGCCGGCACCGGATGATCGCCGACCGTCATGTTCGGTACGTCCTCGGCGCGCGGCAAGGCGTAGTCCATCAGCGAGCCCGTGATCGGCTGGCCGCTGTCGTCGTAGCGGACGTGCTCCATCAGCGCCTGGCCGATGCCCTGGACCACGCCGCCATGAAGCTGGCCCGCGACCAGCATCGGATTGATCACCGTGCCGAAATCGTTGACCGCGCTGTAGCGCACGATTTGCACCACGCCGGTGTCCGGATCGATCTCGACTTCGGCGACGTGGCAGCCGTTCGGGAAGGCCGAGGCGATCGGCTCGCTGGTGTGATCGACGTCGAGCGTCTCAGGCACGCCTTCGGGCACCTTGCCGTCGTGCAAACGTTTGGCCAGCTCCATGATGTCGATGCTGCGATCGGTGCCGGCGATCGTGAACCGGCCACCTTCGAATTCGATGTCGGCTTCGGACGCTTCGAGCATATGCGCCGCGGCGCGCTTGCCTTTCTCGATGACGAGCTTGGCCGCCCCCACGATGGCTTGCCCGCTCGCCATGATCGAGCGTGAACCGCCGGTCCCGTTGCCGGTGTGGACGATGTCGCTGTCGCCCTGCACCAGCTTGATGTTCTCGAAGGGAACGCCGAGCTGTGCGCTCAAGACCTGCGCGAACGGCGTGGCATGGCCCTGGCCGTAGTCGAGCGTTCCGGTGATGAGCTGCACGGTGCCGTCCGCATCGAACACGATCTTGCCGAGCTCTGGGCTCGGGGGCGCCGTGACCTCGAGATAGGAGCCGACCGCGATGCCGCGCAGCTTGCCGGCCTTCCTGCTCTCCTTCTTGCGCTTGGCGAAGTTCTCGTGGTCGGAGATTTCGAGCGCCTTGTTGAACACGGCCTGGAAGTCGCCGCTGTCATAGGTGACGCCGGAGGAGGCCGCGAACGGAATTTGGCTCGACTTGATGAAGTTGCGCTTGCGCAAGGTCAGCCGGTTGATGCCCATCTCGTCGGCAGCCCGGTCGATCAGCCGCTCCATGTAGTAGTTCGCCTCGGGTCGGCCGGCGCCGCGATAGGCGCCCATCAGCGTGGTGTTGGTCAGCACCACCTTGATGTCGACGGCCATCAGCGGCGTCCGGTACACGCTGGAAAAATTCTTGCCGGTGTTGAGCGAGAGCGGCCCCGGCGCGACGCCGGTGATGTAGGCGCCGAGATTGCCGTAACCGGACAGCCTGGCCGCGAGGAAATGCCCCTCGGCATCGAGCGCGAGCTCGGCATGGATCTTCTGCGCGCGGCCGTGGCTGTCGGAGAGGAAGGCGGTCGAGCGCTCGTCGAGCCACTTCACCGGCCGCCCCAATGCCTTGGCCGCGTACAGGATGCACATGTATTCGGGATAGTTGATGTTCTTCATGCCGAACGAGCCGCCGACATTGGCGGTGAGGATGCGCACCTTCTCGTTCGGTACCTTCAGGTTCTTGGCGAGGTTGGCGCGGTTGCCGGCAACGCCCTGTGTCGGCACCTGAAGCGTGTAGCGCTCGGTCGTCTTGTCATAGGAGGCAAGGCCGACGCGCGGCTCCATCGAGACCACGGCGACGCGCGTGTTCTCGATGTCGAGCTTGGTGACATGGGCGGCGCTGGCGAAGGCCGCATTGACCTTGTCCACGTCGCCGTAATGGTAGTCGAGCGCAACATTGTTCGGGATGTGGTCATAGAGCTGCGGCGCGCCCGGTTTGGCGGCGTCCTCCGGGTCGGTCACCGCCGGCAAGGGCTCGATGTCGAGCTCGACCGCCTCGGCCGCGTCGCGGGCCTGCGCAAGCGTTTCCGCCACCACGAAGGCGACGGGATCGCCGACGAAGCGGACCTTGTCGGTCGCCAGCGGCTGGCGGTTGGTCTGGCGCAGGGGCGAGCCGTCGCGGCTCTTCAGCGGCAGGCCGCAGGTGAAGGGACCATAGCCGGCGGCATCGAGATCCTTGCCGGTCCAGACGCCCAGAACGCCCGGCATCCCCCTGGCGGCATCGATGCCGATACCGCGGATGACACCATGGGCATGGGTGGAACGGACGACAAAGGCATAGGCTTGGCCGGGCAGGTTGAAATCGTCGGTGTAGCGGCCCTTGCCGCGCACCAGCGTGTCATCCTCCTTACGGCGGACCGGTTGCCCGACGCCGTATTTTTGCAGTGCAATAGCGTTCTCGAGCGTGGTCGATTTGGTGTGTTCTTGCATGGGAATTGACCTGAAAAGCCGGCATTTGCGCATTTTCGCGGCAGCGGGGCACCGGCCTCCTTCAGATAACCTACCGCCCCGGCTACGGCAACGCACGAATGGGCATGGTCCCATGTGATGCGTTGTTGCGCAGGCCTGCCGCGCTGCTAATGTTTCAGGCGAAAAATCAATTCCAGACCGGCCCATTTGGCCGCGGAAAGACAGTTTGTATGAATGACCACACGCGGCTCCGCGACGGCCATGTAAGCCAACATGGGCCGCACGGTGAGCTGGAGGGGTCGATAGCGGCAATGGCCTTGGCCACTGAACCCGCTGTCGCCGTGCAAGCGCCGGGCACCGGCGTCTACGCGGCTCTGGACCTCGGCACCAACAATTGCAGGCTGCTGATCGCCTCTCCGACCCAGGACGGCTTTCGCGTCGTCGATTCCTTTTCGCGCATCATCCGGCTCGGGGAGGGCGTCTCGACGACCGGGCGCATCAGCGAGGCCGCGATCGAGCGCGCCATCGCCGCGCTCAGCATCTGCCGCGACAAGATCAATCTGCGGAAGGCCCGGCGGCTGCGGCTGATCGCGACCGAGGCCTGCCGTGCGGCTTCGAACGCAGAGGGTTTCCGCAGCCGCGTCGCCGCCGAGACCGGCATCGAGCTCGAGGTGATCGACCGCGAGACCGAGGCCGCGCTCGCGGTGCTCGGCTGCTCGCCGCTGGTCGATCCGCGGGGGCGCGGCGCCATCCTGTTCGACATCGGCGGCGGCTCGACCGAACTGGTGCGGATCGAGCGCGATCCGACAAGCCCGGAGCCGCGCATCAAGGCCTGGATGTCCATCCCGCACGGCGTGGTCACGCTTGCCGAACAGTTCGGCGGCCGGGACGTGACGCCGGAGATCTATGCCGCCATGGAGCAGGAGGTCGCAAGCCACGTCGCGCCGTTCGCGGAAGAGCACGGCCGCGATCTCGCCGAGATGCACCTGCTCGGCACCTCCGGCACGGTAACCACGCTCGCCGGCATCCATCTCAACCTGCTGCGCTATGACCGCCGCCGCATCGACAGCATCTGGATGAACGATGCCAACATCACCGCGACCATCAGCAAGCTGCTCGGCATGAGCTACGCTGAGCGTGCCAACAACAGCTGCATCAGCGTCGAGCGCGCCGATCTCGTGCTGGCAGGCTGCGCCATCCTCGATGCGATCAGGCACGCCTTTCCGCTGCCGCGCCTGCGCGTCGCCGACCGTGGGTTACGCGAAGGCATGCTGGTCGAGATGATGCGCGAGGACGGCGCGCTCAGGAGCTGGTGACATGGCCAAGGACACCACCGGCCGCTTGCACGTCCAAGTCAAAACCAAGGTCAAGACCGGCGGCAAGCGCAAGCTGTCGTCGAAGCTGTGGCTGGAGCGGCAGCTCAACGATCCCTATGTGGCGAAAGCCAAGGCGGCCGGCTATCGCTCGCGCGCGGCGTTCAAGCTGGTCGAAATCGATGACAAATATCGGCTGTTGAAACCCGGCATGGCCGTGGTCGATCTCGGCGCCGCGCCCGGCGGCTGGAGCCAGATCGCCGCCAAGCGTGTCGGCTCTACGGAAGGCAAGGGAAAGGTCGTCGCGATCGACCTTTTGGAGATGCCCGAGATTCCGGGCGTCGACTTCGCGCAGCTCGATTTCATGGACAATGACGCGCCCCAGAAGCTCACGGCGATGCTCGGCGGCGGCGCCGACGTCGTGATGTCCGACATGGCCGCCAACACCACCGGCCACCGCAAGACCGACCAGCTCCGTATCGTCGGGCTGGTCGAGACCGCCGCGGCATTCGCCTGCGACGTGCTCAAGCCCGGCGGCACGTTCCTCGCAAAGACGTTCCAGAGCGGCGCCGACGCCGAGCTGCTGGCCCGGCTCAAGCGCGATTTTGCCACCGTGCGTCACGTCAAGCCCGCCGCCAGCCGGCAGGATTCCTCGGAACGCTATGTGCTGGCGACGGGATTTCGCGGAGCGTAGCACGCATAGCGCAACAAGACGTCGCGCTTCCGTCGATCGCGCCACGACCGTCACACGGATAACATCTTAAAGTGTTAATTCATCAGCTCGCAATTAACGCGGGTGGAATGGACGATGCAGTGCCTGTCTGATTGTCGGCGCCAGCTTGCGCGACGGTGTTACTGTCTCGTCGCGGTGGCACTGCTGTCTCTCTCAGTTCATCTCGGCTTCGCGGGAGCCTCGCGCGCGCAAACCTCGATCACAGTCGACACGCAGGTGCCGTTCAATGTCGGCGTCAGCGGCAATGACGACCTCGGCGATCTCAAGCGATTGTTGCAGGCCGCGAACATGCCGTCCGAGCAGGCGTTGAACCAGTTCGATCAGGTCATCGCAGACACCGGACTGAACCGGGTACGGCTGCTCCAGAGCGACATCTATTGCGATCTCGATCCGACCGGGAGCGTGTTCGGCTACACGCAGGACGGCGTGTTTCACCCCGGCGATTGCTATCCGCTGGCCTGGCATCTGCAATGGGCGCTGGACCGCCGGCTGACTCCGCATGTGGCCGTCGCGTCCTACATGCCGCCGAGCTTCGCCGCGACGGGCGTCTCCGGCGAGCTCTGGGGGAGTGCGGCGCAAGCCAGGTTGAAGGCCTACGCCGAAGCGCTGGTGCGCTATGTCGTGTTTAGATCCTTCAACGGTGGTGCCGCGTCGGTCATCTTCGAAGTCAGCAACGAGCTCGACATCGCGGATTCCACCCCTGAGAATTTCAATGAAACGGATCCATCGGTTTATTCGCTCAAGCCGCTCGGACCGTGGGGCCGCTGGTTGTGGTGGATGGACCCCAAGAACTACATCCTGCACCAATGGCAGCCCCTTCAAACCCACACTCTGGACAATGCCCAGGACATGTCGCTGTCGTATCCCTATCGGCTCGATGCGCGGCGCCTGAGCCGGGGCCTGCTGCCGGTCCAGAAGATCTTCTCCGATGCGGTTGCGAAGATCCGGAGGGAGCTCGCCGGCGATAGCCTCTACCGGGACAAGATCATCGATATCGCAGGCCCAGCCTTCAGCGGCTTGAGCTTCAGGTATTATCCGCTCGACGTGCCTCCGACCCCGACGCTGGAGGAGCAGTTTCTCGAGCAGACCTTCAATCCCTTCGCGACGCCCTATGGTGGCAAATTCTACGCGGGCTACACCAACCATGACCGCTACAGCTTCTCGTTCCACTTCTACGGCTCGAGCGACGGCACGACGCGTTTTGCCAATTTCGGACGGGATGTCACCACGATCAGGGCCAAGCTGGCATCGCTGAGGCAACAGAACCCGGCCATGCCCGATGTCAGGCTGTTCCTGTCGGAGTGGGGTACCACCATCCATGAGGCGACAGACGTCAACTACTCGCATAGGGGCGCAGCCTGGGCGGCGGCGTTCCTGCCGGAGGCGCTCGCCCAGCACGTCGCGCTGGGATCTTATCTCATCATCAGCGACGGCCAGGGCGACACGAAACTGCCGTCGCTGCTCGGCCAGGCCAGCCTGCTGTACAAGCAGATGAACGATGGCAAGGATCCGACCTACCATCCGAAGCCCGTCGCGAACCTGTTCAAGATGTACAACACGATGTCGGGCAGGCGTGTGCAGGCGGCGCTGTCTTCCGGCGGCCCGAGCTCCAATCTCGGTGCATTCGCGACATGGGACGGTTCGATCGCGAACGTCATGGTGTTCAACTACGATCCGTCGCGGGTGTTCGGGACCAACGAGACGACCGACCCGGGGGAGTCGTTTTCACTGACCGTTGACAATCTGCGCGACGGACAGGTGGCGGTCGAACGCTATCTGATCGACCATGAGACCAGCAACCTCGCTGCATTCCTGAAAGGCCCGGTCCGTCCGGATCCGAATCTTCAGAAGCGCGTCACAAGCGCAACGGTGTCGGGCGGAAAGCTCATTTTGCCGGATACGCTGAAGCTCGGCGTTGCTCTCTACCGCGTGTTGCCGCCGAGCTAGCCGAGGTGCTGGTCGCGCACGTTCTGGGTATCCTCCGTCGCAGTCTTGACGGCGGCGGTCGCCGCGCTCTTCGCCGCCCCCTTGCGGCTCGCGATCTCAACCGCCTTGCGCCCCGAAATCTCGTGGCCGGCATCGGCAGGCATCTGCCAGAAGAACCAGCTCGACGCCGCCGAGGCCAGCGCGACCACGATAAAGGCCGGCGCGAACACCGTGGCGTTGAGCTCGCTGACGTGATTGACCCACATCGTCGTCTCGACGCAGGCCGCACCGACGGCGACGCCGGCGGAGACCGCGAGCTGCTGGTTGACGCTGACCAGCGTCGTGGCGCGGCTCATCTGCGCGGTCTCGACCTCGGCGTAGGCGACCGTGTTGATCGCGGTGAACTCCAATGAGCGGAAGAAGCCGCCGACCACCAGGATCACCATGATGATGAGCAGCGGCGTCGTCACCGTGAACAGCGCGCAGACGCCCAGGAAGAAAGCGCTCACGATCGCGTTTACCGTCATCAGGTTGCGGAAGCCGAAGGTGCGGATGATCCGCGCGGCCAGCGTCTTCATCCCCATGGCCCCGAGCGAGGAGGCAAAGGTGACGAGGCCCGAATGGAACGGCGACAGGCCGAAGCCGATCTGCATCAGGAGTGGCAGCAGGAAGGGCAACGCACCGATGCCGAGGCGGAACAGGAAACCGCCGAACACGGCCGCGCGCAGCGTCGGCAGCTTCAGGAGCGAGAAGTCGAGCACCGGCGAACCTGTCCGCCGGGCATGAATGACGTAGAGCGTCATCGAGATCGCACCGCCTGCGACCAGCGCGGCAACCGTGGTCCAGGGCAGCAGATTGAGACCGGCAACCGAGAGCCCGAAGGCGATGCCTGCGAGACCGATGCCAGCGAGCACCATGCCGTAGAGATCGAACGGCTCGGGTTCCTCGCTCTTGATCGGATCGATGAACTTCAGCGCCATGAAGATGCCGAGCAGCCCGATCGGGATGTTGATCAGGAAGATCCAGTGCCAGGACGCGTAAGTGGTGATGAAGCCGCCGAGCGGCGGTCCGATCACGGGGCCGACCAGGGCAGGGACCGTCACCCAGGCCATGGCGTTGACCAGCGCGCTCTTGTCGACCGAACGCAGCAGCACGAGCCGCCCGACCGGCGTCATCATGGCTCCGCCCATGCCCTGCAGGATGCGGGCGAACACGAAATCGGTGACCGAGCTCGACAGCGCGCAGCCGACCGAGCCGACCATGAACACGCCGACCGCGATCGCGAACACCATCCGGGCGCCGAACCGGTCGGCGGTCCAGCCGCTCGCCGGGATAAACACCGCAAGGGACAGCAGATAGGAGGTGATCGCGAGCTTGAGCGTCAGCGGGCTGGTGCCGATGTCGGCCGCGATCGCCGGCAGCGAGGTGGCGATCACCGTGGAGTCCATGTTCTCCATGAAGAGTGCGGTGGCCACGATCAGCGGAATGACGCGTTGCTTGTCGACCATGAGGAATTGTTAATGAAAAATCGGAAGGAAGGGGGTGATTGCGGCTTATCACCGCCGCTCGCTCGCGACCATTGCGGATCGACGCATAGCACCCAACTTCTGCGTGACAACGGCGTGGCCCTCATGCCGGGGCCTCGCTTCTCGCTCCGCCGTCATTCCGGGTTCGTGACTTCGTCGCGCTCGGGAATGGCAGCCGGGTGGGCTGCGGACGGGCGATCCCGCCGAATTGACGTAAAAACCCTGTGCATGGCTGTCCAGCGCGCCGAATTGCTTTGATTCGTCACGCGGGCGTGCTATCGACCCGCGTCAACCCCACTGATGGGCTCCGATTCTCAAGGCGATGCCGCAAGGTACGCCGAGGGCGGCGCTCATCCATAGCTATTTGCGGCAAGGCCGCAGGAAGGAGTTGGCAAATGGCCACGGTGCAACTTCAGGGCATCCGCGAAGCCTATACGTTCGACGACGTGCTGCTGAAGCCGGGCCTGTCGGACGTCATGCCGGCTGAGGTCGATATCCGGTCCCGCGTCACCCGCGCCATTCCGCTCAACATTCCGATCATGGCCTCGGCCATGGACACCGTCACCGAGGCGCGCATGGCGATCGCCATGGCGCAGGCCGGCGGCCTCGGCGTCATTCACCGCAATTTCGATCCTGAGGGGCAGGCCGCCCAGGTGCGGCAGGTCAAGCGCTACGAGTCCGGCATGGTGGTGAACCCGCTCACCATCAGCCCCGAGGCCACCCTCGAGGATGCGCTCAAGTTGATGAGCGATCACGGCATCTCCGGCATTCCGGTCGTCACCGGCGCCGGCAAGAACACGCCCGGCAAGCTGGTCGGCATCCTCACCAACCGCGACGTGCGCTTTGCCACCGATCGCCGGCAAAAAGTCTCCGAGCTGATGACGCATGAAGGCCTCGTCACGGTGCGTGAGAATGTCAACCAGGACGAGGCGCGGCGCATGCTGCACCAGCATCGCATCGAAAAGCTGCTCGTCGTCGACGATCAATATCGCTGCGTCGGCCTCATCACCGTCAAGGACATGGAGAAGGCGGTTGCCCATCCGCTCGCCTGCAAGGATGCGCAGGGGCGCCTGCGCGTCGCCGCCGCCACCACGGTCGGCGACACCGGCTTCGAGCGGACCGAGCGGCTGATCGATGCCGGCGTTGATC
This sequence comes from Bradyrhizobium sp., assembly GCA_035575945.1. GTDB lineage: Bacteria > Pseudomonadota > Alphaproteobacteria > Rhizobiales > Xanthobacteraceae > Bradyrhizobium. The sequence continues at coordinate 583,508 of DATLXF010000035.1, forward strand.
TCGTCGTGGTCGACACCGCGCACGGCCATTCCCGTCACGTGCTGCACGCCGTGAACCGCATCAAACGTCTGTCCAACTCGGTGCAGGTGGTTGCCGGCAACGTCGCGACCACGGAAGGCGCGCAGGCGCTGATCGACGCGGGTGCGGATTGCATCAAGGTCGGCATCGGTCCAGGTTCGATCTGCACCACGCGCATCGTCGCCGGTGTCGGCGTGCCGCAGCTCACCGCGATCATGGATGCGGTGGACGCGGCGAAGAAGGCCGACATCCCCGTCATCGCCGACGGCGGCATCAAATACTCCGGCGACCTTGCCAAAGCGCTCGCCGCAGGCGCCGACATCGCCATGGTCGGCTCGCTGCTTGCCGGCACCGACGAGACGCCGGGCGAGGTGTTCCTGTGGCAGGGCCGTTCCTACAAGGCCTATCGCGGCATGGGTTCGGTCGGCGCGATGGCGCGCGGCTCGGCCGACCGCTACTTCCAGCAGGATATCAAAGACACGCTCAAGCTCGTGCCCGAAGGCATCGAGGGTCAGGTGCCCTACAAGGGCCCGGTCGGCAACGTCATGCACCAACTCGCCGGCGGCCTCCGGGCCGCGATGGGCTATGTCGGTGCGCGCGACATGAAGGAGCTGCACGACAAGGCCCAGTTCGTCCGCATCACCGGCGCAGGCCTGCGCGAGAGCCACGTCCACGACGTCACGATCACGCGCGAGAGCCCGAACTATCCGGGCGGGGGCTAGGTGCAATCCTATTCGGCGAACGGCGCTGCATCCACCAGATCGACCACCGAAGGCGCCCTGTATCCTTCGACAAAGCGCTCGCCGAAATCGCGGATGAAATTGTCGTAGCTGGTTTCCGGTCTGTTGCTTGCGATATGGCAGAAGCAGCGGCGGAACTGCCGCTTGATCTGCATTCGCGGGAATTCGGCGACGATCCGCGTCACTTCAGCGGCGGGAATGACGTCGTATTGCAGTCCGATCACGTCGAAGCAGATGCCGGCTGTGCATAGCGCAACCTCGCTCTCCTTGTAGAGGCCGATCGACGGGGTCGAGTTCAGCGCGACGCTGTCCCAGATCAGCTGGGTGCGGCGCTGGTCGAAGCCCCGCTCGACGGCAAAGCGCCGCGCCAGGTCCGCGCCTTCGATCTCGAAACGGCGCGGTCCGGCGAAGCTTTCGTTGAGGGTGATGTCGTGCAGCAGGGTGCCGACGGCGAGCACTTCTTCATCGTGCTCGACGTTCTGCAATTGTCCAAGCCGTGCCGCGAACAACCACGAGCGGACGACGTGGTTGAACAGATACGGCGCACAGTGCTGCCGCGCATGTTCGATCGCGGCCCCGACAATCGGACTGTCGGGAACGACGACGCCCGCGAGGGTGCGGTGGGCAGGTTTGTCCATACTGCTGTCTTTTCTCGCCGCGGGTTGCAATTCGGGTGAACGAGATCGCTAGCTCCGGATGAATCTCAGGAGCTCGGCATTGACCTGATCCTGGTGGGTGGCGGTCAGGCCGTGCGGAGCGCCTGGGTAGTAGACGTCCTTTGCGCCCTTGATGAGCCTCGCCGATTTGCGGGCGGAGTCCTTGACCGGGACGATCTGGTCGTCTTCGCCGTGCAGGACCAGGGTCGGCACGTCGAACTTCTTCAGGTCTTCGGTGAAATCGGTCTCGGAGAATGCTTTGACACTCTCATAGGCGTTCTTGGCGCCTGCCTGCATGCTCCACAGCCAGAACTGGTCGAGCGTGCCCTGCGAAACTTTTGCACCCGGCCGGTTCGCGCCGTAGAAGGCGATCGCCAGATCCTTGTAGTATTGCGAACGGTCGCCTGCGACGCCGGCGCGAATGGCGTCAAAAACCTCGATGGAAAGTCCCTCCGGGTTGGCGTCGGTCTTCAGCATGATCGGCGGCACCGCTGCGATCAGCACCGCCTTGGCGACGCGGCCCGTACCATGGCGGCCGATGTAGCGTGCGACCTCGCCGCCACCGGTGGAATGACCGATCAGCGTGGCATCACGTAGATCGAGCGCCTCGATCACCGCAGCGAGATCGTCCGCATAGCCGTCCATGTCATTGTGTTCCGAGGCCTGGCTGGAGCGACCATGTCCGCGCCGGTCGTGCGCGACCACGCGAAAGCCGTGCTGGGCAAGGAACAGCATCTGCCCGTCCCAGGCGTCTGCATTCAGCGGCCAGCCGTGCGAGAAGGTCACGACGGGGCCTTGGCCCCAGTCCTTGTAATAGATCTCGGTGCCGTCCTTGGTGGTGATCGTGCTCATCGTCTTGCGTCCTTTGGGGTGAGGGGAGAGCTGCGCAGCCACTCGCCGAGCCGGGTTTGCCCGAGCAGCGGCTCGTCGCCCGGCGTCAATGACTGGTCGTTCAGGGTCAGGCCGAAATAGTCGGCATGGATATCGGGGATCACTCGGCGCGTGTCGCTCCTGGCGTCCAGAACCTGCTGCGCGAAGTCATCGAGACCGCGCCTTTCGGGACCAGCAATCTCAACTATGCGGTTGCGAGGCGGACCGAGCGCCAATTCGGACAGTGAGGCCGCAACGTCGTCGGCAGCCACGGGCTGGAGATGCGCGGGCGACAGCCGGATCACATCGCCCGCGGCACCGGCCGCGATGATCGCGTCGATGAATTCGAAGAACTGCGTTGCGCGCAGGATGGTGTATGGAAGGCTTGATGCTTGGATGAGTTCCTCTTGCACGAGCTTTGCGCGAAAATAGCCGCTCGTCTGCAGTCGGTCGGTGCCCACCACCGACAGGGCAAGATGATGCTTCACCTCAGCGGCGGCTTCGGCCGCCAGCAGGTTCCGGCCCGAGGTCCGGAAAAAATCCATCGCGGTCTTGTCGTCGAAGGCGGGCGAATTCGCGACGTCGATTACGACTTGTGCACCGTCGACCGCTTCGGCGAGGCCCTCGCGGGTCAACGTGTTGACGCCTGAGGAGGGCGAGGCAGCGACCACCTCGTGGCCTTTGGCGCGAAGCCTGCGCACCACATTGCTTCCGATCAGGCCGCTGCCGCCGATCACCACGATCTTCATTTTCGCCTCGCGCCTCGTTCGCTCCAGAGGCAGGAGGATGCGCCCGAATCCGGCCCAAGACCTTGGTGTGGACGTGCAGCGCCCTTGGTTTTCTCTTGAAATCTGCTTGCAGTTTCGTCCAAACAGGGCGCAGCAGCCTGGGGTGCGCCGAGATCGGGATGCCCCCCGGTTTCAATCAGGGTCTTTGTGGTGCGGTTCTCCTTCGGAGCCTATGTCCTCGATGCCGACCGGCGGGAGTTGCGGCGGGGCTCCGAGGCGGTCAGCATCACGCCGCAGGCTTTCGACCTGCTGCTGTATCTTGTGCGAAACCGCGACCACGTGGTCAGCAAGGACGATCTGTTCGACACGGTGTGGGGCGGGCGCATCGTCTCGGAATCGACGCTGGCCAGCCACATCAACGCTGTGCGCAAGGCGCTGGAAGACAGCGGCCAGGGACAGCGACTGGTTCGCACCGTTCCGCGCAAGGGATTTCGCTTCGTCGGCGAGGTGCACGTAGCGGCCGATCAGAGCATCGCGATCGCCCCGCCGACGGAGAAGCCGGCCGCCGCACTCGACCTGCCCGACCGCCCCTCGATCGCTGTGCTGCCGTTTCTGAACCTGAGCGGGGATGCCGATCAGGACTACTTCTCCGACGGCATCGTCGAGGACATCATCTTCGGTTTGTCTCGAATCCGGTGGCTGTTCGTGATCGCGCGCAATTCCAGTTTCACCTACAAGGGCCGCGCGGTCGATGTGAAGGCGGTCGGCCGCGAACTGGGCGTGCGCTACGTGCTGGAGGGCAGTGTCCGCCGCTCCGCGGGCCGTGTTCGCATCACGGGGCAACTTATCGACGCTTCCACCGGCGCGCATCTGTGGGCCGAGCGATTCGAGAGCACGATGGACGACATCTTCGACCTGCAGGACCAGATCACAGCCAGCGTGGTCGGCGCGATTGCACCGCAGCTCGAGCTCGCCGAAATCGAACGCGCCAAGCGCAAACCGACCGAAAGCCTCGATGCCTACGATTATTATCTCCGCGGGCTGGCGCAATTCCACACCGCGACCCGCGACGGGATCGATGCGGCGCTGCCGCTGTTTTACCGGGCGATCGATCGCGATCCGGACTTCGCCGCGGCCTATGGCATGGCGGCGTGGTGCTTCTACTGGCGCAAGATGAATCGTTGGCTCAGGGATCGCGCCGCCGATGGCGCCGAGGCGGCGCGGTTGTGCCAGCGTGCGGTGACGTTGAACAAGAGTGACGCAGTTGCATTGTGCCGTGGCGGCCACGCATGGCCCCATTTCGGCGGCGATCTGGACACTTGCGTCGCCCACGTAGACCGCGCGCTGGTTCTCAATCCGAATTCGTCGACGATCTGGTATCTCGGCGGGTATCAGCGAATCTCGATGGGCGAACACGACGGCGCGATCGACTATTTCACTCGCGCCATGCGGCTCAGCCCGCTGGACCCGGAGATATTTCAGATGCAGACCGGGATCGCGATGGGACATCTGTATTGTCGCCGCTTCGACGACGCTGTGACATCGCTGCAGCGGGCGTCGCGGCAGATGCCGAACGTCCTGCGGGTGGCCGCCTTCATGGCGGCGAGTCACGCGCTGGCCGGGCGGATGGACGAAGCCCGTGAAGCGATGGCTCACGTCCGCAGGCTGGATCCGACGTTACGGGTCGGCGTTTTGAACGATTGGCTGCTCGTCCGCCGCTCGCAGGATTTCGCGCTCGCTTCGGAAGGCATGCGAATGGCCGGGCTGCCGGAATGAAGGACCGCGTCGGCGCATGGACTGCAAACGGATGGCGCGGACCTGAGACGGGTCTGATCGGTAACAGGCTTCGCTCGCCGCCGGGACGTCATCGGCGCCAGCCGTGCTCGCTTTTGTGTTGACGCGCCTCGCTGCCTCCGCTTCCGTTCACGCCGAAGCACAATTCGGAGGAAGCCATGTCGAAAGCCAAACGCATCGTCCTCGCCGCGCGTCCCGTCGGCGAGCCCAAGCCGTCCGATTTCCGCTTGGAGGAATTCGCTATTCCGGCGCCCGGGCCGGGCGAAGTCCTGCTGCGTACGATCTGGCTCTCGCTGGATCCCTATATGCGCGGGCGCATGAGCGACGGGCCATCCTACGCCGCGCCGGTGCCGGTCGGCGGCGTGATGGAGGGCGAGGCGGTCAGCGAGGTCGCGGCGTCCAACAATCCGGATTTCGCCGTCGGCGACATCGTGCGCGCGCGCACCGGCTGGCAATCGCATGCGATCTCGAACGGCAAGGGTCTGATCAAGGTCGACCCCAAGCTCGGCCCGATTTCGACCTCGATCGGCGTGCTCGGCATGCCCGGCATGACGGCGTACACGGGCCTGCTCGACATCGGTAAGCCGCAGGAAGGCGAGACCGTCGTCGTCGCCGGCGCTTCGGGTGCGGTCGGTTCGGCCGTGGGGCAGATCGCGAAGATCAAGGGCGCACGCGCCGTTGGAATTGCCGGCGGCAAGGACAAGTGCGACTACGTCGTGAAGGAACTCGGCTTCGATGCCTGCATCGATCACCGCGATCCTGATTTGGCCGCCAAGCTGAAGGAAGCTTGCCCCAAGGGCATCGACGTCTATTTCGAGAATGTCGGCGGCGCCGTGTTCGAGGCGGTATTCCCGCTGCTCAACCCCTTCGCGCGCGTGCCGGTCTGCGGCCTCATCGCCCACTACAACGACACCGAGGCCAAGCCGCCGAAATGGGCAGCCAGCATGATGCGCGCGACGCTGACCAAGCGGCTGACCTTCCGCGGCTTCATCGTTTCCGACTTCGCCGCTCGCCACGGCGACTTCCTGCGGGACATGTCGGGCTGGGTTCGCGACGGCAAGGTCAAGTACAAGGAGTTCGTCACGGAGGGCCTGGACAGCGCGCCGGCCGCCTTCATGGGGCTCCTGAAGGGCGCCAATTTCGGCAAGCAGCTGGTCCGGGTCGGGCCGGACAAGGTCTAGCGAGACTCACGTGGCTCCCATGCCACCCTTGGCAGGGAGTTAACAACAGTGACCGGATAATCACACCTGCCCGCAAAAGCCGCAGGTGTGACCTCCGGTTGATTGACGGCCCGACGAAGGCATCGAATCATTGCGCACATTTTTAGGTGCTGCGATGTTAGAGATCAGTGTTTTCAGCGTAATCCTCCTGGCGGCCGGCTATTGGGCGGCGATGTTCGCCATGGGCCGTCGCGACGACGTCATCCATGGCAAGTTCGTTCATACCGAGGATGAGGGCGATTGCACACGCGCGGCGATGCCGGCACCAGCGCCGTTTCCGAAGCGTCCGGTCAAGGCCGGGCCAATTGGCGGGCAACCGCCGGCGGCAATTGCTCCCGCAGCCAAGCCGGTGAACAGCGAGACACTGCAGTCCCTGCTCGCTGCGATCCAACAGGATCTCAAAAGCGTGGCCTGAGCTCAGTGCCCGCCCATTTGGGCGAGCAATTCCTCGATGTCGATATCGCGCTGGCCCGCCGCCCTGATATGGCGGACCTCGAAGCTGTCGGGCCGGAAGCGATACTCGACCAGACCGACTTCCTTGATCGCGATCCGATCCTGGCGGGAATCGTTGATGACGAAGCCGGCAGACGGCGCCCAGACGTGCCGTGTGTGGCGCCAGGTGAAGTCGCGGCGCTGGTGCACGTGGCCGCTGGCGATGAGGCGCAGGTCGATAGCGGCGAACATCTCGATCAGACGTGCCCGCGCCGGCTGTGGCACGTAGCGGATGGACGTCTCCGGCGTCTCGGCATCGTCGGGCAGACCGAGAAATAGCGGCTTGTGCAGGAACAGCGCCACCGGCTTGCCGTTCGTGCGCGATATCTCGGCCGCAAGCCAGTCGAACTGCTCGGCCTCGAAGGCGAGCCCTGAATTCATTACCAGCGAATTGAGGCCGATGAAGCGCCAACCGGCGGCCTCGAACGACCAATGGTCTTCGCCGAGAATGTCGCGAAACTGCTGGCGGTGAGTCTCACTGACTGGTGGCTTCGGCGCCGGCCCGATGGTGGTCGGGTTGTCCCCGATGTCGTGATTGCCGGGGAGATAGCGGCAGGTGACGGGCAGGGCGTCGTGCAGGCCTTTGGCGAATTCGACGTCGTCACGGCTGGTCGGCCCGTCGAACGCGACGTCGCCGCTGTTGACGACGAGATCGGGCCTGTCGGCGGCGATGTGCTCGCTGATCGCCGCGAAGTTGGCGATCAGGCCGGGAAAGCGCCGGCCGAGATGCGTGTCGGAAATCTGGGTCAGGCGAAATTCGGGCATGCGATCATACTACCCGCCGCCGCGCGTCGGAACGATGACGGCCGGGCCAGGATCACTGCATCGATCGCAACTAACAAAGTTTAAAGCACGCGGTAGCGGATGGTGTAGCCGTCCTGCGGCGCGCCGGCGCCCGCGACCGGGGAAGCGATGCGGTCGGCGAGGTGCCAGGGGCCGAACTCGCCGGAGCGATGGGGCTCCGCCGGCAGGCGCAGGCGGAACTCGAAGGTGCCCTTGCCCGGCAGGTTCACGACCAGCACGCGGTCCGCCGTGCGGTGGTCGAGCGCGACCGCGCCCCGCAGCAGCGCCCGTCCGTCGCCGAGGTCGCGCACGCCCTCGACCAGCGCCAGGGTCTGGTTGCGGTCGGTATGCAGCTCGATCTGGGAGTCCGTCACCCCCGTCAGAATGTGCCGGGGCATGCGGATCTCGAACTCGACGGCGGGCTTGGACGGATTGAGGCCGAGATAGGCAAGGGCAGCGTGGCGCATGTCATAGGCGGCAAAGCCGAACAGGGCGAGCGCGGCAAACGCAGCCAGGCCGTGCCGGGCCACATCCTGCCACGTGCGGTAGCTCAGTCGGAAGTAAACCGTCATGGCCAGCGCCACCGCGAGCGCTGCCGCCAGACCTGACAGCGCCGACATCAAGACGCCGAGCTGGCCGCCCGCGGATTCGGTGAAGAGGCTGGACAAGGAATTCATCGCGCCATCTCGCTTCGGGCCAGAAGGCCAGAAATAGCTTTCACTGTCGCTGCTTGGTCGCTGAAGCGGGAACGCCGGTTCAAGTCGTTCATTGTCAGCGCCGAGAGTCGCGGCTAATGACGGTCGGCGGCAATTTCGCCTCCCCGGGAAAGTTCCGATGTCCGTTCAAATGGTCTTGCTGCCGGTCTTCGTGCAGGTCGCTCTCACCTTCGCGCTCTTGATCGGGATGGTCGGCGCGCGCCGCAAGACCCTGGTCTCCGGCGAGACCAGGATCCGCGATATCGCGCTCGGTGAGCCGAACTGGCCCAAGGGCGCCACGCAAATCGCCAATTGCTACCGCAACCAATTCGAGCTGCCGGTGCTGTTCTACGTTCTGATCGCGCTGGCCTTGCCGCTGCGCCGCGCCGATCTCTTCATCGTGCTGATGTCCTGGGTGTTCGTGGTGACGCGCTTTGCCCATGCGGGCGTATTCGTGTCCTCGAACGATCTCGGCCGGCGTTCGATGGTCTGGCTCGCCGGCGTGCTGGTGCTGCTCGGGATGTGGATCTATTTCGCGCTGAAGCTGCTGTTGCTGATCTAAAGCATGATCCGGAAAAGTGTGAAGCGGTTTTCCGAAAAGATCATGCTCAAACAATAACCTAAAGCGCGATGACGATTCATCCTAATCGCAACGCGCTTTAGGCGCTTGCGCCCCTCGAAAGAATTCAAATGACTCCCGCTGCCCGGCTGTCCGCAGCCATCGAACTGATCGACACCATCGAGAGAGACCGCGTGCCCGCGGCGCAAGCGCTGAAGGAGTGGGGCACCGCGCACCGCTTCGCAGGCTCGGGCGATCGCGCCGCCATCGCCGGGCTCGTCTGGGACGTGCTGCGCCGCTACGCATCCAGCGCGTTCCTGATGGATTCCGATACCGCGCGCGCACGGCTGATCGGCATGCTCCGCCTCGAGCGCAACATGGACGCGGCAACCATGGCCGCTCTGTTCGACGGCAGCCGGTTCGCACCGGCGCCGCTGACCGAGGCCGAAGAGGCCGCGCTCACCTCGCGGACCCTCGAAGGCGCGCCAGCCTCGATCGCCGGCGACTATCCGGAATGGCTCGACCCGCACCTTGCCAAAGTGTTCGGCGAGGACCGCGCGGCGGAGGCGGCGGCGATGGCCAGCCGGGCGCCGCTCGATTTGCGGGTCAACACGCTAAAGTCCAATCGTGACAAAGCGCTGCAGGCGCTTGCTCATCTTCATGCGAAACCGACGCCCTGGTCCACAACCGGCCTGCGCATCGATCTTTCCGCCGATGCGCGCAACCCGGGCATCCAGGCCGAAGAGGGTTTCATCAAGGGCGCCATTGAAGTGCAGGATGAAGGATCGCAGCTTGCGGCCCAGTTCGCCGCGGCAAAACCCGGCGAGCAGGTGATTGATCTCTGCGCCGGCGCCGGCGGCAAGACGCTGGCGCTCGCGGCCCTGATGCAGGGCAAGGGCCGGCTCATCGCGACCGACCGCGACAAGCGCCAGCTCGCCCCGATCCACGAGCGGCTGTCGCGCGCCGGCGTCCACAATGCCGATGTCCGCACGCCCAAGGGCGAGGCCGATCCGCTCCAGGACATCCGCGCCTCGGCCGATCTCGTCGTCATCGACGCGCCCTGCACGGGAACCGGCACCTGGCGCCGCAACCCCGACGCCAAATGGCGGATGCGGCCCGGTGCGCTGGAGATTCGCCTGCGCGACCAGGTCGAGGTCTTGGAGCGCGCCGTCCCGCTGGTGAAGCCGGGCGGCCGCATCGCCTACATCACCTGCTCGGTGCTGGCGGAAGAGAACGGCGAGCAGGTGCGGGCCTTCGTCGGCCGTCATGGCGCGTTCGCGGTGGTGCCGCCCGAGCAGACCGCGAGCGTGCTCTGGGACAAGGCGGAAGCTTTTGGCGAGGCCGCGCTCAAGTCGGCGGAGGGCTGGCTGATGACCCCACGACGGACCGGCACGGACGGGTTTTTCGTGTCGGTGCTGAAGAAGAGCGCCTGACCAACGCCGTCATTCCGGGGCTCGCCCTGCGGGCCCCCGGGAATAACGGCGCCCCAAACAAAAACCCCGCGAGCCGATCCCGGTCGCGGGGCTTTCGAGTTCTGACGTTCTCCCGGTACGTCCGCGGTCAGAACGGTGCGCAGGCGTTAGCCGACGCGGAGATTATCAGCCGAAGACTTGCCGCTGCGGCGGTCTGCGACGATGTCGAACGAAACTTTCTGGCCCTCGTTGAGGGTGGACAGGCCGGCGCGCTCGACCGCGCTGATGTGCACGAACACGTCCTTCTGGCCGTCGTCCGGCTGGATGAAACCATAACCCTTTTGGGTGTTGAACCACTTCACGGTGCCCATAGCCATGGGAATTTCCTTTGTTAGAGAGGGTACGCACGCGGACCGGTACGCGTCGCTGCGCCCTTGATCCTGTTCAGTCGATGTTTGGAGAAGTCATCTGAAGCGTGCGCGCCCGTCGGTAACGAAGGAAGCGGCCCAGTCGTTCGGCCAAGTATCGATGATCACAATATAGCGAGAATTTGGGGCCACTTCAAGGCACCACCCGTGGCTCGGCATGTCGTGCATCTTTGCTATTTTGCGGTGCAAATGAACCTCTCCGCCTGCCTCAATCAACGATGAAGAGCGTGGCGCCGGTCGTCGTCGAAGACCGGTGCGCGGCGTCGCCGAAGTCCGAGACCTGGTAGCTCATTCCGGCCGTGAGCTTGAATGTGCGCCCGTCGCGCAGCTCGCTGTCGAGCTCGCCCTTCAGCACGTACAGCACGTGGCCGCGGTCGCACCAATGATCGGCGAGGTAGCCCGGCGAATATTCCACCATCCGCACCCGGAGATCGCCGATGTTGAGCGTCCGCCATTTTGCCTCGCCGCTCTCGCCGGCATGCGTGGTCAACTCGACCTTGCTCCAGTCGGTGACGGTGAAGGGGGAGGCGGGAAGTCTCATCGGGGCGATCCTGTCTTCGAGCTGGCGCAGCGTCTGCTCGCGCCCGCCGCGCCTCAGTCATTCGGCGCGATGCGTTGATGGTCTACCGAGATGCGACCGCTTCTCGCAGCGCCCGTTCGCGCTGCGGCGATGTCCACGACGGTCGCGCACAATAGGTAAATATTACTTACCTAAACGCCCCCTGTCCATGCCCAAAGAAGCATGTGGGCGCGCGCACCCCTGCGGTTGCGGCCCGGGCCGCACCGGCGTATTTGCTGGCCATGACAGCAGCACAGAACGACCGCTCCGCGTCGACGCCCTCGGTGGCCTCGGCGCACGACAAGATTCTCATCGTCGACTTCGGCAGTCAGGTGACGCAGCTGATCGCGCGCCGCGTGCGCGAGGACGGCGTCTATTGCGAGATCGTGCCGTTCAACAAGGCCGAACAAGCCTTTAACGAGATGAAGCCGAAAGCGGTGATCCTCTCCGGCGGCCCCGAATCGGTCCACGAGGCCGGCTCGCCCCGCGCTCCGCAACTCATCTTCGATTCCGGCGTGCCCGTGATGGGCATCTGCTACGGCCAGATGACCATGGCAGCCCAGTTAGGGGGCGAGGTCGAGGGCGGCCATCACCGCGAATTCGGCCGCGCCGATGTCGAGGTCAAGGCCGAGAGCCAGCTGTTCGCCGACGTCTGGTCCTCGGGCAGCAAAAACCAGGTCTGGATGAGCCACGGCGATCGCATCACCAGGATGCCGCCGGGTTTCTCGGTGGCCGGCACCTCGCCGAACGCGCCGTTCGCGATCATTCAGGACGAGAAACGCAAATATTACGGACTGATGTTCCACCCCGAGGTGGTGCACACGCCCGACGGCGCCAAGCTCATCCGCAACTTCGTGCGCAAGATCGCAGGCCTCACCGGTGACTGGACCATGCGCGCCTTCCGCGAGGAGGAGATCGCAAAAATCCGCGCGCAGGTCGGCAAGGGCAGGGTGATCTGCGGCCTTTCCGGCGGCGTCGATTCCGCCGTCGCGGCCGTGCTCATTCACGAAGCCATCGGCGACCAGCTCACCTGCGTCTTCGTCGATCACGGATTGATGCGCCTCAACGAGGCCGAGCAGGTCGTCGACCTCTTCCGCCACCACTACAACATCCCGCTCGTGCACGTGGACGCCTCGAAGCAGTTTCTGGGCGAGTTAGAGGGCGTTACCGATCCCGAAGCCAAGCGCAAGACCATCGGCCGCCTCTTCATCGAGGTGTTCGAGGCTGAGGCCAAGAAGATCGGCGGGGCCGATTTCCTCGCGCAAGGCACGCTCTACCCTGACGTGATCGAGAGCGTCTCCTTCACCGGCGGCCCCTCCGTCACCATCAAGTCGCACCACAATGTCGGCGGCCTGCCCGAGCGCATGAACATGAAGCTCGTCGAGCCCTTGCGCGAGCTGTTCAAGGACGAGGTCCGCAAGCTCGGGCGCGAGCTCGGCCTCCCCGAAATTTTCGTCGGCCGCCACCCGTTCCCGGGCCCCGGCCTCGCCATCCGCTGCCCCGGCGAGATCACCAGGGACAAGCTCGACATCCTGCGCAAGGCGGATGCCGTCTACATCGACCAGATCAGGAAGCACGGCCTCTACGACGAGATCTGGCAGGCGTTTGCGGTGCTGCTCCCGGTGAAGACGGTCGGCGTCATGGGCGACGGCCGCACCTACGACTACGTGGTCGGCCTGCGCGCCGTCACCTCCACCGACGGCATGACCGCGGACTTCTACCAGTTCGACATGAAGTTCTTAGGCGAGACCGCCACGCGCATCATCAACGAGGTGAAGGGCGTGAACCGGGTGGTGTACGATGTGACCAGCAAGCCGCCGGGCACGATCGAGTGGGAATGATTCAGGCCCATCCGAACGCCGCCGATTTTACGCTGCGATGCGACTTAACACACTGAAAATAAAAATAAATACATCCTGTGCCTATCGATATCTATCGGTGGGCATAGATGGCGTTCGGCGGCCTCGCTGACGGGCCTCGCCCCATTGATCAACCGGAAAAACGAAAGTACCGTCAGGTCAAACCAGGCCAATGACGGTACTTTTTTCGAACTAATGCACTGATATGAAAGCATTTTCGACGCCATCGGCCTACAAAAACCGCGTGACGGTACTTTTCCGCGAGGAGGCCCGAAATGTTGACCGATGCAGCACTCAAGTCTTTGAAACCAAAAGCCAAAATGTACAAGGTTTCCGATCGTGACGGCATGTATGTGCGCGTCGCGCCGTCGGGCGCCATCTCATTCAGGCTCGACTATCGGCTGAACGGCAGGCGGGAGACCGTCTATCTCGGCAGATATGCCCGTGACGGAATATCGCTCGCCAGGGCTCGCGAGCTATGCATCGACGCGCGGCGCGCAATCACCGAGGGGCGGTCACCCGCCATCGAGAAGCAGCGCGAGAAGCGCCGGATCAAGGAAGCAAAGAGTTTCGGCCAGTTCGGCGAGAAGTGGCTGACCAACGCGACCATGGCCGACAGCACACGCGCGATGCGTCGCTCCATCTTCGAACGCGAACTCATGCCCATCTGGCGAAATCGTCTCCTGACGGAGATCACACCGGATGATCTACGCACTCACTGCGGCAAAATCGTCGAACGGGGTGCGCCTGCAACTGCTATCCATGTGCGGGATATCCTGAAGCAGATCTACGGCTTTGCCATTCTGCACGGCGAGAAGGTCGCCAATCCGGCCGATGACGTCGGTCCAGCCTCGATCGCTACCTTTACGCCGAAGGACCGCGCGCTTTCGCCGGCAGAGATCCGCATCATGTTCAAGCAGCTCGAGCATGTTGCGACGTTGCCAACGATCCGCCTCGGTATGAAGCTCTACCTGCTCACCATGGTCCGGAAGAGCGAGTTGCAGGATGCAGTTTGGGACGAGATCGATTTCGACACCGCCGTCTGGACCATCCCGAAGGAGCGCATGAAGCGATCGAAACCGCACAACGTCTACCTGTGCCGACAGACGTTAGACATCATGATTGCGCTTAAGACTTGCTCCGGCAACTCCCGATATCTTTTGCCGTCCCGGTACGACGCGGATGCGCCAATGTCTCGCGCGACCTTCAATCGGATCACCTACGCTGTCGTCGAGCGAGCCAAGAAGGAGGGGCTGCCGTTGGAGCCATTCACGGTCCATGATCTGCGGCGTACGGGCTCGACGCTACTTAATGAGCTGGGCTTTAACAGCGACTGGATCGAAAAGTGCCTGGCGCACGAGGACCGGCGTTCATCGCGCGGCGTCTATAACAAGGCCGAGTATGAGGTGCAGCGTCGGCATATGATGCAGCAGTGGGCGGATACCGTTGACGCCTGGATCGACGGCCGGAAGTATGCCCCTACGCTTTTGCCGCAAGCTATGCCCTTGATGGAGCTTGATCCCGCCCTTTGACGGGGCGGGTTTTACGCTTGGTGACATCGGGGTGTTGGGCGCGCCGGATCGGCGCAGCCCGCCGGGCCATCAGCCAAGCCTCGACCTCGGCCAGGTCCCAAACGATACAACGTGGCGAGAGCGCAAACCGGCGGGGAAACTCGCCACGCTGCTCCATTTCATAAATAGTGCTGTCAGCCATCGGCACCATCTCGCGCAACTGCTGCCGCCGGATTGTTCTCCGAATTTGTGTGGTTTCGATCTTTGCCATGCTCAATCTCCTGCGTTGTTAGGGCGATTGAGAATGATAGATGCTGATACTGGAAGCCCCTTCGAAACGCCGTGCGGTGTTTTCGGGCTATAGCGTACACATCGGCGGGTTCTTCCTGACTGCTAGGTGCAGCACAGGCGCGAACAGGCGCTATTGGACAAGCTCGAAACGTGAGGGGCCCGCTACGAGGGGACGCATTCAGTAGACGCGACTCCCTTCAAAAAAGAGGTTTGTCTACCAATCCACCGAAAATCACGACGAGTGAAATTGTCGTATTTTCAGGCGGTTGCGGAAGGTGGAGGAAGAGAGGTTGAAGCTGTCGGAAGTGGGCTAGGTGCACTATAGGTGCAGAGAGCCTGGGCTACTAAAGGCGGCAAAAGTGCGGGCGTGGCGAAACGGTAGACGCAGCGGATTCAAAATCCGCCGTAGCAATACGTGTCGGTTCGAGTCCGACCGCCCGCACTATCCTCTTCAGCGGCCTTTCGTCACTTCAGACAAACTCGATGTGCACGGCTAGGAGCGAGGCTTTGTCTGTCGCAAATCTTGCCCCCTTCTGGTCCGAACAGACGTGTTCCGCCGATGCGGCACTCGCCGTCACGCGTCAGATGGTCTGACCGCCCGAGACTTCGATGCGTTGGCCGTTGACCCAATGATTGTCGGGGCCGAGCAGGCTGGCGACCATCGGACCGATGTCGTCAGGCAGGCCGACACGGCCGAGCGCGGTCATGCCGGCGAAGGTCGCGTTGTAGTCAGGAATGTCGCGAACCGCCCCTCCCAGGAAGTCGGTCTCGATCGCACCTGGCGCGACGGTGTTGGCGGTGATGCCGCGACTGCCCAATTCCCTGGCCATATAGACGGTCAGGATTTCGACAGCGCCCTTGGCGGCCGAGTAGGCCGAGAACCCCGGGAACGATATGCGGGTCAGGCCGGACGAAAAGTTGATGATGCGGCCGCCGTCCGCCAGCAACGGCAGCAGTGCCTGCGTTAGGAAGAACACGCCCTTGACGTGCACGGCGAATAGCTTGTCGAATTGCTCCTCCGTCGTGGCGGCGAAATCTGCCATCTCGCCATGACCGGCGTTGTTGACGAGGTGGTCGAACGTATCCCGGCACCAGGTGGCGGTCAGCGCCCCACGCAGGGCCTCGACGAAGGCGGGAAAGATCGAGACGTCGCCGGCGTCCAGTTGCAGCGCGACAGCCCTGCGACCGAGCGCCTCGATCTCCGCGACGACGGCATCCGCCTGATGCTTGGCGCTTTGATAGGTGAGGATCACGTCGCCGCCATGACGGGCGATGCTGATTGCGGTGTTGCGGCCAAGGCCCCGGCTGCCGCCAGTGACGAGCGAGATGGTGGTCATGAATGTCTCCGGATTGGTGTTGCTGCCTTTATGCGCCGGGCCGCTCTGTTGATGTTGCGCGATCCGCCGCGAGACTTGCCTAATCGTCCAGACGTGTTGCCGCTATCGGCGCACTCCCGTATCAAGGCTTCATGAACGGTGAGCTTCTCGACCATGCCAGGCGCTATGCGGACGCGCATGCCGACAGAAGCGGCATCGCGACGACGCCGGTCGCAGGACTTGTGATCCTGCGCGAAACGGTGCCGAGCATGCTGCAATATGCCGTGTCGAAGCCGCTCGTGGCGCTCGTTCTTCAAGGCGGCAAGCGCGTGACGATGGGTAGCCGGACGTTCGATTTCGGCGTCGGCGAGTCGCTCCTCATCACGACCGACGTGCCCACCGTCAGCCAGATCACGACCGCCAGCCGGGTCTTGCCTTATTATTCGCTGGTTCTCGAACTCGATCCTTCCATCATCGCCGGCTTGGTCGACCAGGTCGGCCCTGCGCCGTTCGACGCGAACCAGTCGGTGCGCGTCGATACCACCGAAGCAGAGGTGGCCGACGCGGCCTTGCGACTCCTGCGCCTGCTCGATCGTCCCGATGCACTTGCGGTGCTGGGACCGCAACTCAGCCGCGAGCTACATTACTGGTTGCTCAGCGGGAGGCATGGCGGTGCCATCCGGGCGCTGGGCGTGACCGACAGCCATGCGGAGCGGATCGCGCGCGCGGTGACGATGCTTCGCAGCAGCTATGCCGATCCTTTTAAGGTCGAGGTCTTGGCCAAGATCGCTGGCATGAGCCTGTCCGCATTCCACGTCCATTTTCGTGCGATCACCTCATTATCGCCGCTGCAATTTCAGAAGCAGCTCCGCCTGATCGAAGCGCGGCGGCGCATGCTTGCAGAAGGAGCGGCCGTCAGCGATGCGGCATATGGAGTCGGTTACGAGAGCGTGCCGCAGTTCACGCGCGAGTACCGCCGGCTGTTTGGGCAACCTCCCGCCCGCGATATGCGTCATGCGCGC
Source organism: Bradyrhizobium sp. (assembly GCA_035575945.1). Taxonomy (GTDB): domain Bacteria; phylum Pseudomonadota; class Alphaproteobacteria; order Rhizobiales; family Xanthobacteraceae; genus Bradyrhizobium. Next base: position 600,461 of record DATLXF010000035.1, read on the forward strand.
ACCCAGATCCACGCTGCTGCATAGGTCTCGTGCTGCTTGAGAGGCCTTGGGCCGTCTCGCTCGCCGACCCCCTCGCGCAGCTGACGAACTGCATGGTCGTCTCACCCACGGAACGGGGTGTATAGAATCGCCGCCTTTTCGCTTGGCCGTGGATCGCTAATTTGGGTGGCAGGGACGCAACTCAGGCGCCGCCAACGGAGGCCAGCATGACCAGCTCATCGAACAAAACACGCTCGAACATACTGGTGCTCGGGGCGACAGGCGGCACCGGCCGGCTGATCGTGAACGAGGCGCTGGCGCGGGGGTACAACGTCACCGCGCTGGTACGCTCAGCCGAGAAGGCCGGCGACCTTGAGGGCGCGCGCCTCGTCACCGGCGATGCCCGGGAAGCGGACTTGCTCCGCGATGCGCTGAAAGGCCAGGAAGCGGTGGTGAGCGCCCTTGGCACGCCGGCAAGCCCATTCCGCGAGGTGACCTTGCTCTCGGCGGCGACGCGGGCGCTGGTGGACGCGATGAAGTCCGAGCAGGTCGCTCGCCTCGTCGCCATCACTGGGATCGGCGCCGGGGACAGTGCCGGCCACGGCGGCTTCCTCTTCGACAAGCTGATCCACCCGCTGCTCCTGCGTCATGTCTACGAGGACAAGAACCGGCAGGAGGCCATCGTCAGGGCGAGCGGGCTCGACTGGGTGCTCGTGCGTCCCGCCATTCTCAACGACAAGGCCGGTCGCGGCGGAGTGCGGGCGCTTGAAGACCTGTCCCGCTTCCACGGCGGCACCGTCTCTCGCGAAGATGTCGCCCGCTTCGTTTTGGACCAGCTCGGGTCCGATCAATGGCTCGGCAGGTCGCCCCTGATCGCGTGGTGACGTGGTCACCCACGGGAGGACGACGGACCGCTGGCCCCATCCGACCCCTAACAAACCCGATTAAACCATCTGAAAGGAGTGACACCATGACCAACACCATCCTAATCACCGGCACGTCGAGCGGGCTCGGCCGTGCCACCGCCAAGCTGTTCCAGGCGAAAGGCTGGAATGTCATCGCGACGATGCGCAACCCCGAGGCAGAAACCGAGCTCAACCAGATCGACCGCGTTCTCGTGGCGCGTCTCGACGTGCAGGACACCGCGTCGATCAGGACCGCCATTGACGCCGGGATCGCCGCGTTCGGACGCATCGACGTGCTGGTCAACAATGCTGGCTACGGCGCCTACGGGCCGCTTGAGGCGACCTCCGAAGAGAGCATCCGCCGGCAGTTCGACGTGAACGTGCTGGGTCCTCTCGCCACCGCAAAGGCGATCATTCCGCACTTCCGGGCGAACCGGGGCGGCACGCTCGTCAACATCGCATCGATTGGTGGCCGCCTGGCCTTCCCGCTGGGTGCGCTGTACCACGGTACGAAGTTCGCGGTCGAAGGTCTCTCCGAGGCTTTGCACTATGAGCTCGGCGCCCTCGGCATCCGGGTGAAAGTGATCGAGCCCGGCGCGATGAAGACCAACTTCGCCGGGCGATCGTTCGACTTCAGCAACGACGAGTCCATCCCGGAGTATCAGCCACTGGCGCAGTCGGTCATGGCCGCGTTCGGTCCGTTCATGGAGGGCGGCTCTTCGCCGGAGCACGTCGCTGAACTCGTCCATGCCGCCGCGATCGACAACACCGACCGCCTGCGTTACGCCGCCGGTGACGACGCCGAGCAAATCCTCGCAAGACGCGCGACCCTGAGCGACGCCGAGTTCTTCCGCGGCATCAAGGAGCAGTTCGGGATCGTCTGAACCGTGACGCTGATCATGCCTGCAAGCAACCGACGTTGAACCAGGCGGGGCGCCGGTCGCTTCGCACGTGATGAAAAGAACAAGCGCACCGCGAAGGAGGTTCGATGAGCCTTATCACCCATGACCAGCACGTCCTCGATCGCGCCGCGATGCTCGCGATGCGGGGCTTGATGAAGCTGTCGGCGGCCCCGGCGGTCGCGCCGGAAGGAAAGCCGGCGTATGACGAACTGATGGCCCGAACGCCGGCGCCGGACGGTGTCGCATGGGCCGCCGGTGAGCTAGGCGGTGTTCCAGGCTGGTGGTGTCGGTCCGCCGATGCCGTACCCGGTCGTGCAATCCTGTATCTCCACGGCGGCTGCTATGTGCTCGGCTCGGCCGCGGCCTATCGAGGTTTCGCCAGCCAGATCGCCACGCGAGCAAAGGCGGCGACGTTTGTCGCGGAATACCGTCTGGCGCCGGAGCATCCCTTCCCTGCAGCGTTCGAGGACGGGTGTCGTGCGCTGGAAGGGCTGAGCGCGGCAGGGTTTGACAGGGTCGCGGTGGCGGGTGACTCCGCTGGTGGCGGGCTGGCTCTGGCGGTGCTGGCCGCCGGCGCCGCGAACGCGCGGCCAGTCGCGGCGGCTCTCTTTTCGCCTTGGGTCGATTTGTCGCTGGCCGGCGGGACGATGGAGAGCCGAGCCGACGTGGACCCGATCCTGTCCCGCACGGCGCTGCAGCAGGGCGCCGATCAGTACCTGCGCGGAACCGACCCGCACGATCCCCGTGCCAGCCCCCTTTCGGGCGATCTGGCGAAACTGCCGCCGATCCGCATCGACGTGGGAGATGATGAAGTGCTGCTCGACGATTCGCTCCGCTTCGAGGCAGCCGCCCGTGCAGCCGACATCGCCTGCGAGCTCCACGTCTGGGCGGGCATGGTGCATGTCTTCCCCACGAACGTGTCGATGCTGAAGGCCGCACGGGAGGCCCTGGACGGCGTCGGCGCGTTCCTCAATGCGGCGTTGGCCCGGGCGGCAGCTGTGTAAGGTTCCACCCGCGCTCGCGTCGGTCTCGTCACTTCCCGACATAGGCGGCGAGTTCGTCCGGTGTCCCTCGCGGGAAGGCTTCCCTCAGATAGTCGAGGAACGCCGATACCCGGGCGCTCAGCAGCCGGCGTGTCGGGTAGAGCGCCCACAGCGCAATATCGGGCCCCTCGACGTCCCCCCAATGCACCAGCGTGCCCGCAGCCAGATCGTGGCTGACGAGCGACACGGGCAGACGGGCCATGCCGACGCCCATGCGGACGGCATCGCGGACCATCACCAGCGACGAAAGGCTGAGCATCGGATCGATCAAAATGCTGGACTGGCCGGAGGACGTCGCCACCTGCCAGGTCTCGCCCTGCTTCATTTCCCCACGGACGACCGCTGGCACCGGCCCATCGCCGGAACGCAGCTGGTCTGGTCTTGCGACGACCACCAGGCGGTCGTGGAGAAAGACCCTTCCGACCAGATTGTCGTCCGGCGCGGGATTGACCCGGATCACCAGATCGTAGGCTTCCTCGATCATGTCGACGGCCCGATCCTCCGTCGTCACCTCCAGCCGCACTTCCGGATATTTGAGCGCGAACCCGGCAGAAAGCTTCCCCATCGCAGTTTGCGAGAAGAGCAAGGGTGCGCTGATCCGCAACCTGCCTCGCGGATCGTGTCCTCCCGACGCGATCGCGGCGGCCGTTTCGTCGAGTTCGGTGAGCAGCAGGGCAGTTCGCTCGAACAGCGCGCGTCCTTCCTCCGTCAGCTTCAGCGCGCGCGCACCGCGCTCGAACAAGCGTAGGTCCAGGCTCGCCTCCAGCTCCGCGACCCGGCGGGACAGCGTCGCCTTTGGCCGCGCCGCGGCGCGGGCCGCCTTGCCGAACCCGCCGTGGCGGGCAACCAGGTTGAAATCGGCGAGAGCGAGCAGATCCATGCGTTTCACCTGTGAGACGGCGCGTCTAGATATACCGCCTATTGGCCGCTGCGTGGATCACTAAATTCAAGGACAGCCAAACGGCTCAACCTAAACGGAGTGAACGCCATGACCATCCTCGTAACCGGTGCCACCGGCAATGTCGGCAGCAACGTCGTCCAACAGCTCGTCAACCGTGGCGCGGACGTGCGCGCCCTCGTCCGCAATTCCGCCAAGGCCAGCTTTCCCGCAGGAGTGGAGGTCGTCCAGGGCGACCTGCTCGACGTGGACTCGCTGCGCAGCGCCATGTCCGGCGTGTCCACGCTGTTCCTGCTCAACGGCGTGGTGGCGGACGAGTTCACACAGGCGGTGATCGCGCTCAACGTCGCTCGCGAAGTCGGCGTCGAGCGGATCGTCTATCTCTCGGTGATCCACAGCGACATCTACGTGAACGTGCCTCATTTCGCGGGCAAGTTCGGCGTCGAGCGGATGATCGAGGCGATGGGTATGAACGCCACGATCCTGCGCCCGGCCTATTACATGGACAATGAGATCACGGTGAAGGACGTGGTCACCGGCTATGGCATCTACCCCATGCCGATCGGCGACAAGGGTCTCGCCATGGTCGATGCCCGCGACGTCGGCGAGATCGCCGCAATCGAGCTGATCCGGCGCGAGCAGTCTTCCGAACCGCTGCCGACGACCCGCATCAACCTGGTCGGCCCCGATACGCTGACTGGCGTCGACGCCGCAGCGATCTGGTCCGACGTGCTGGGCCGCCCGATCGCCTTCCCCGGCAACGATACCGCCGGCTTCGAGCAGAACCTGCGCCAGTTCATGCCGAGCTGGATGGCCTATGACATGCGCCAGATGGCCGAGCGCTTCCAGACGGACGGCATGATTCCCGAGGCGGGCGACGTCGACCGGCTGACCGCGCTGCTGGGCCGCCCCTTGCGCTCCTACCGCGAATACGTCGCGCAGATCGCCGGCTGATCTTCGAACCCCATCGAACAAGGACCATCGTCATGATCTATTCGACCGCTACCGTTCCGGTGAACCCGGAAGGCGAGACCCCGCTCACCCGCGACCAAGTGTGGCAAGGGCTGGAGCGCAAGGCTCGCGACGCCCGCCTTTTCCTGCCGCCCGGCCTGTGCACCCGCTGCGATGTCACCGAGGAGAGCGCCACCCACTTCGTGCGCGAGGCGACGATCGGCGGGCAGGATCTGCGCGAGATCATCGTGCTGGAGCCACAGGCCAAGATCACATTCTTTCAGGCGACCGGCCCCCGTGAAGGCGCCATTGTCAACGAGTTGTTCGAGGACGAGACGGGCGCGCTTCAGCTTCGCTTTTACTGTTACCTTGGCCTGCGCGGCAAACAACCGAACGGTCGCGAAGAGCAGGCCGAACAGGCGCAGTTCGACAGCGACAAGGGCTACAAGGCCGCGCTTCTGTCAACGCTGAAGCGTACCCGCGAGTTGCTGACCGACGGCATGCTCTGACGTTCCGAACCGAACAGCCGGACTGCCTCGGGAGGCAGCCCGGCTGTTGTCTGCACGCCTAGCGAAACGGAACTTGCGGCCTAGGATCTCGAAGACGGGAAAGCGTAACGCGCAGGCCGCCCGCAACTTGTTTCGGTTAGAACAGGTGGCGCATCGTCGAAACGAGGCGGCCCGAGGGTCACCGCCGGGCCGCGCGACTACTTCCTTGCCGGCGCTCGATCAGTTGCGTCAGCCGCGATCGGCGGACTGGGTGGTTTCATGCCGAAATCGGTCGATCTTCGCGCCGGCCCACTTCTGGGCGTCCTCCCCAAATATGAGTCGCCTTGGCACCTCGCGAGGCAAGCGGCACAAAGCTCCGCCACCTTGAAAGCCGATCTGTCACTTATCGCTGATCCCGCGCAGAAATGTCGTGATCCCCAGATCGAATCTTTGATCGAAGTCGCCCGAAAAAACAGCATCGATGCTTTGAGCAAGAGCGGGAAAACGGCCCGCCGCTATATCGACGAATTGGCGGCGCATCGGCGCCGCGGCCCCCTCGCTCCATCGCCCGGAGAAGCCTTGCTCCTCGATGGTGAAGCCGAGGACGTAGTAGACGAGGTTGAACATTGCGTCGGTTGCCGCGCGCGGGTCCAGCCCCTTGCGGAGTAGCGCGGCGAGGGCGGTGTCCGCCACCGCCAGGACGTTCTCTCCCATGACGTAGGTGCCGGCGTAGATCTTCGCGCCATCTCGTCGCGACAGCAGGACCGCCCGGAGTGCGTTCGCCAGAGAGCGGAGCACGTCGTCCGGCTCAGCACTGGCGTCCACCATGCCCACCACCGGGGCGATCAGCGCTTCGGCCATTTGGTCCAGCAGGTCCTGCTTGGACGGAAAATGCCAGTAAAGCGTCGGTGCCTGCACGTTCAACGCCTTCGCCAGCACCCGCATCGTCAACCCGTCGCTGCCGACCTCATCGAGCAGCGCAAGGGCCGTCCGCACCACAGCCTGTCTTTCGATAGCCATGATTGACTCTCTAACACTGTTAGGCCATCTCTAACAACGTTAGATTGGAGGTTGCGATGGCCGTTTACGATGTGGTGGTGGTTGGCGGCGGACCGGTAGGTCTATGGACAGCGTGCGAGCTGAAGCTCGCCGGGCTGAAGGTCGCCGTGTTGGAGCGACGCGCCCAGCGAACCGAGCAATCGCGCGCCCTGACAATCCATGGCAGGACGATCGAGCTGTTCGCGATGCGCGGCATCGCCGAACCCTTTTTGAACGAGGGAAAGCCCATCCCGACCGGCCATTTTGCTGCGCTGGATACCCGGCTTGACTTCTCCTGCTTCGACACGCGTTTCCCGTTCACCCTGTTCCTGCCGCAAAGCCGGACGGAGACGCTGATCGAGGACCACGCCCGCACGCTGGGCGTGACGATCCTGCGCGGGCGTCTGGTGGAGAGCATCGCCGGGAGCGCGACGGAGGGCTATCGGCTATCCGCCCGGCAGGAGCATGGCGTCTCCACCTTCCATGCACGTGCCGTGGTTGGCGCCGACGCACGTCACAGCATCGTGCGGCAAGCGGCCGGAATTGCATTCGATGGCCAAGACAACAGCTTGAGCATCATGATGGGCGATGTTCGCCTCAACGCTCTGGATGGTCCGCCAGTCCGCATGGTCAGCAACGAGCGCGGAGGCGTGACGATCGCGCCGGTCACGGCCGACGGCGTCATGCGGGTGATCGTCGTCGATCCACGGCGGATGCACGTCCCGACTCATGAGCCGCTGTCGCTGGAGGAACTCGCATCCTCCACACGGCGGGTACTGGGCGAGGACCTGCAGATGAACGATCCGAGTTGGCTCAGCCGCTTCGGTGACGAGACGCGGCTCGCCGCGCGCTACCGCGTTGGCAACCTGTTCGTGGCCGGCGATGCCGCGCATCTTCATCTGCCCGCCGGCGGGCAGGGCATGAACGTCGGCCTGCAGGATGCCATGAATTTGGGCTGGAAGCTCGCCGCGGTCTTGAACGGCGAAGCGCCGGATTCACTGCTCGATACCTATGAGGCCGAACGGCACCCGGTGGGAGCACAGCTTGCCCGTAACACCCAAGCGCAGGGCGCTCTGATGACCGGATTCGACTCCGGCCACCTCGCTCTCCGTGCGGAGATGTCGGACTTGCTTAGGACGCCGGCGGTGAACCGCCAGCTGGCTGGCATACTGTCCGGCTTCGATCTGCGGTATCCAAGCGGTGACGTCTTCCAAGACGCTCCTGGCGTGGGCGAGCGAGTGGCCGACCGCGATCTTATCCTGGCAGATGGAACGTCCGCGAGCCTCTACGCTCTGCTGTCGCCGGGCAAGTGGCTACACCTGTCCTATGAGCACAGCACGCGCGTGGCGTTACCCAAGTGGCTGCACCCCAGTTCTGTTTGCTTCGTCGATGCTCGTCATGCCGAGCCCGGCGCCCCGGATTGCCATGCCGGTGCCGAGCTGGTCCGGCCGGATGGTTACAGTGCCGGCCAAGCTCAACGCCGATCTTGAACGCCTCCGGAACCCTCAGATGGCGTGGTGCCGCGACTTCTCGGGGGCGCTGGGCAGCAGACCCGCAGGTGGGGCGCCGCGCTTTCGTAGCGGCAGGCGCCGCACAGACAGATCCGGTGATCATCTCGGCCATGCTTGCCTCCTTCGTCCGACGTGCGAATAGTGGATCATGGCAAAGGGTACACCGGCGACGATCGCGGTCCAGCGGCTCGGCCTCGCGCACACGCTGCACGAGTATACTTATGATCCGAACGCGGAGCGGGTCGGGCTTCAGGCGGCGGAAGCGCTCGGCGAGGATCCGGGCCGGGTGCTCAAGACGCTGATGCTGCTGATCGATGGCAAGCCGGCCTGCGCGATCCTGCCGTCAGACCGCGAGCTGGCGCTCAAGAAAGTCGCCGCAGCTTTCGGTGGCAAGTCCGCGGCGATGATGCCGCCTGCGCAGGCCGAGCGGCTGACCGGCTATGTCGTCGGCGGGATCAGCCCATTCGGCCAGAAGAAGCGGGTGCCTGTGGCAATAGAGGCGGCCGCGCTTGAGCACGACCGCGTCTATCTCAACGGCGGACGCCGCGGACTCCAGATCCGGCTAAGCCCGCGCGATGCCGCCGACGCGCTCGGCGCGGTGGCATCGGAACTGGTGGCCTGATCCCGGTTTAGCCAGGCTTGTCCCGGCATCCATCCTGCCCTCGACAGTTGGGGATGGACCTCGGCACCAAGGCCGGGGTGACGGCCTCGATCCTGTCTTGTCAGACCAACGATGCACGCTTTTATTGTACTGCAAGCGCGGCAGCAAAGGCTTGGGGTGTCGGGGTCTCGTCAAAGCTGGGAACATCAGCCTCTATCCTGATCCAAGCCTGCTTGCGCTTAGTCCAAATATGGGCGGCAGGTGCCACTTCGTTGCTTCGTTCCAGTGTCCCTACTCGCAGCACCAGCATCTCGGGAACAGCGCTGTTCCGGTTCGCAATGCGGGTGAAACACGATGCACAGCCGATATGGTCAGAAGGCATGGATTCCACGCCGACCGGCAAGCGGAAGTGGCTTGCGTTGCCTTGAAGCGTGATGGACGATTCTGGCACCATCGCATGAAGCCCGAATGCGCTGCCGCTCCAGCTCTGACAATCAAGGCAATGGCAGGCGTAGGTCAACGGTAAGTCGTCCATCGCGAGCTCGTATCGCACCACGCCGCAGCGGCACGCTCCAGTCAACGGCATCGCGTCATCCTTTCTTGAGAGTTCAACAACGTAGCACCGTCCTTGATTCAACCGCGAGTTGCGATCGACATACGCAGCCTTCGAGGGGCATGGTGGCATCGGATTGATACGGCAGCGTCTTTCGTCCCGTTCCCTGTCATTGTCGCTCCGCTGAAGACGAGCTTGAATCCGTGCCAGGCACCGGGAATAGCTCGTCACGCGGGTTTGCTTGCTCGAAGTGCCTCCTTGAACAGCTCGAAGGCTGCCGTCCCCTGCCGATCGGGATAATAGAGATGGTAGCCAGCGAACGGCTCGCACCATCGCTCGAGCAGGCGGGTGAGACGGCCGTCGGCAATCGGCGCTGCGACCACATCCTCCAGGATGTAGAGGATGCCGAACCCCTCGACAGCCGCGGCCACAAGTAGGTCGGCGTCGTTGAACACCGGCCCGCGACCTGGTGCGACCGTCACCGCATGGCCGTCACGTTCGAACGACCAGGGCGAAAGATCGCCGTTCGCGTTGCGGTAGGCGATGCAGCGATGCGCCGTGAGATCCGCAGGCTCCCTTGGTGCCTTGAGACCGCGCAGGTAGCTGGGAGCAGCCACTACCGCCACGCGAAGTGCAGGCCCGACCGCCAGCGCGATCATGTCCTTCTCTAAGTGCTCACCGAGCCGGATGCCCGCATCGTAGCGGCCCGCCACGACATCGGTCATCCCGCCCTCCACACACACGTCCATCTCAATGCCGGGGTGGAGACGCATGAAGGACGGAAGCATCGGCCATAGCAATGTGTCTGCGGCGTGTTTACCCGTCGTGATCCGAACGGTGCCCATCGCTGCCCCGCGTGCCTGGGACAGCGCTTCGATCTCGTCATCCAAGCCAGCCATTGCAGGCCACAAGGTGGCAAGCAGGCGCTCGCCGGCCGCTGTCGGAGCGACGCTGCGCGTTGTGCGAGAGAGCAGGCGCAAGCTGAGTTGCCCCTCCAAACGCTTCATAGTCTGGCTCAACGCCGACTGCGTGACGCCCAGCCGCCTCGCGGCGCGTGTGAAGCTGCGGTCGGAGGCGATAGCCGCGAAGACGGCGAGGTCGGCGAGCTGATCCGGACGCATTGATAATCCCTGCTTCTAGGGCCTATTATCTATTAGCCTATTATCTCGATCAATTAGCACACCTAAATAGTCAAGACCAGTAAGAAGCGAGGAGCAGGCTGTGGACAAGATTTGGTTGGTAACGGGAGCAAGCCGAGGGCTGGGACGCGAGATTGCTCGTGCAGCGCTTGATGCGGGTGGTATGGTTGTGGCGACGGCACGGTCTGCCGAAGCGGTTCGGGAGGCATTCGGGGGCGAACACGATCGCCTGCATGCTCTCGCGCTCGATATCACCGACGTTGATGCCGCGAGTTCGGTCGCGGCCGAGACTGTCGATCGGTTCGGTGCGATCGACGTGCTGGTCAACAATGCTGGCTATGCTGAACTGGGTTTCTTCGAGACCTTCACCGATGTCGCAGTGCGGCGTCAGTTCGAGGTGAACGTATTCGGCACCATGAATGTCGCGCGTGCGGTCGCCCCGCACATGCGCGAGCGTCGCTCAGGCCTCATTGTCACCATATCGTCGGTCAGCGGGTTGGTCTCAAACGCCGGGGGCGCGGTGTACTCGGCGTCGAAGTTCGCGGTTGAGGGATGGATGGAAGGCTTTGCGCAGGAGTTGGCGCCGTTGGGAATCCGCTCGCTCGTGGTTGACCCAGGGATGCTCCGCACCGACTTCATGGATGGCAAGTCGGCGAGCTTCGGCAGCATCGAAATCCCAGACTATGCCGAGGCGGTGGCGCAGTATCGATCCTTCGTGGATCAGGCCAACGGCAACCAGCCGAACGACCCGAAGCTGCTGGCGTCGCGGATCGTAACGCTTGCTTCGCAGGACGCGCCGCCATCGCGGCTCGTATTCGGCGATGACGCCCGTCAATGGGCCGGCGCAAAGGTTGATCAATTGCGGCAGGAGATTGCCCAGTCCGCCGATCGCAGCTGACATGGTAGTGCAAGATGCCTGTCCAGCAGGCGCTTGCTGCTTGGGACCTCGCGCGGAAGAGGCAATGGTTGCCAACAGCGCATTGCCGCCATGCCAGACCTGACACTGGACCTGCGATTTCTGAGATACGCCTTCCACGTCGCCGAGGCAGGTAGCTTCCGACGCGCAGCTGAACAGCTGTCGATTGCGCAGTCGACAATCAGCCGGCGTGTGGAGATGCTTGAACGTCAGCTTGGCGTACCTCTTTTCGAGCGTTCACGATCGGGAGCCGATCTGACACCGGAGGGGGAGCGCTTCCTTCAACAGGCTGCTCTCGGAGCCCGTTACCTGCGAAACGCCGCTGCTGAGATTCGATCCGGGAAGCGGCGCACGACCGGGTTCGTCAGGTTCGGAATGCTTGAAGCTTTTCCGGCGCCTAGGATTATCGAGCTCCTCAGCAGCTTCCGACGTCGCAACCCGACGATCGAGCTCAAACTTGAGGAAGGCACCTCGGAAGAGAACACCGTAGGAGTGAAGAGTGGGTTGCTGGACGCTGCCATAAGCTTCAGCTCGAGCTCCGGGCCAGACTTCCAAGTGCGAAAGCTATGCGAACCAAATCTGTTCGTAGCGCTGTCGCCGCGTCATATTCTCGCCTCGCGGCCACACGTTTCCTGGGAAGACGTCCGTGAGGAGGTCTTTCTCGTTCGCTCGGACGGCGCCGGTCGCGAGCTCACAGCCGTGCTTCGCCGGATGGGAGGTGCCGTGGAAGCAAGGGTTCAGCTCTCGATCCAGCAAGTCAGCCGAGAGACCCTATTGACGCTGGTCGAGCAAGGCTTCGGCATCACCGTCGCATGCGCGGTCTCCCGGCCAGACATGGCATTGGTTCCGTTCGCAGCGGCGCGTCCCCTTTCTGCCGTTATGATTTCGGCCAGCGACAATGCAAACCCCGCTCTGCCGCTGCTGCTGAAGTGCTTCGATATGATCTCCGGGGCGCGGTCCGACAGCACTTTCTAGCCAGCGGAGTTTTTTGTGTTCGCTCGCATCGCCTTCGCGAACCCCCGATCGCTCGCGAGGAACCGCTGGAGCATTGGTACGATCAATCGAGTAGGCTCGACAGCAGGCTGGCCTTGTTCGCGTCCCAACAGATCCGCGTAGGCAGCCAGATCCTCATGAAGTGCTGCAGGTAGCTCGATCTGAACCTTGATCGGTTTTTGGTCCGCGATGGGTCCCAGCTTAAGCTTCGACATTATGACGCTCCATAGGGTTCGAGTACCAGGTCGCGCGTGACGACCACGCGAACAGTAAATCCAGGCCTGATAGTGAGCGTCGGGGCCACGTTGAGCTGTCGACGCACAATCTGCTGCCCGGCATCATTGATGGTGTCTTGGCCACCGTTGCGGATCGCCTGGATGAGGCGGTCATCATTGTCCACGGCGAGTTCGGCGCCAACGCTGAGCAGGGTCGAGAGCCCGGCCGCCTTGGCGAGATCCCACCAATGATAATCGACGCCGTCCTGCAGGCCGGCGTAACCCTCGGCGTCAGCGCCAGGCTGACGCTCGAGAACGATGGAGCGGCCGTTCGGGAATATCAGCCGGTTCCAGACCAGCAGAACGCGGCTTTGCCCGAATTGCACGTTGTTGTCGTACTGGCCAATGACGCGCGTGCCCTGCGGGACGAGCAGGATGCGGCCGGTTGGGCTATCATAGATGTTCTCGGTGACCTGGGCGGTGATCTGGCCCGGGAGATCGGATCGGATGCCGGTGATCAGCGCAGCGGAAATCACAGCTCCCGCCTGAAGGATGTTGGGCGAGGCTGGCGCGGCGACCCTGTCCGGCGCCACGGTCCTGCGATCGGCAGCCGCGTTGAGAAATGCGTTCTGGCGGTCCTGCGCGGAAGGCGTCGATGGAGGTGGCGCTAGACCTAGGCTCGCCAGGTCCGGCGCTGGAGGCGGCACGATGGCAGGGGCCGACGCGGTCGCACCGACGCGGGTCTCGGTTCCGGAGAACAGCCGACTGGTTCGCGCGGTCTCGATCTCCTGAAGGCGCCTCTGCTCCTCCGGACTGATGCCGGGATTCGGCGTGGCGACATTCGGCGTCGGTACAGGCTGGCCGCGCTCCTGGGCGCCAACGATCGGGCGCCCCAGGTCGCCCGGCAGGGGCGGACCAAGTCGCGGCACGCCGCTATAATCACGCGGGAGACCGGCTAGGCCATCCGCCGTCGAGCGGTTTTCCGTCGAATACAATTCTTCGTTCGGCCGGCCTCCGTCGCGGGTCTGGAGCGCGTAGATCAGCGCGCCGCCGAGCCCGACGCTGGCGACGAGACCCACGCCCGCGAGAACCTTGCGCGACAACCGGGCGACACGCGGCGGATCAGCGCGCAGCCGCATCGGCGCGGCACTGGCCGGCTCGCCGGTCAGCGGCTGGGCGTCGTCGTCCGGCACCTCCTCATTCCGGGGCGGGTTCTCGCTCACGAGGTCGGCCTTCCGTCGGTACGGGTGATGCGGACGCGCCGCTGGCGGTCGCCGGCGCCGAAACGCAGCTCGGCGGCGGCGAAGAGGCGGTCGACGATCATGTGGTGCCCGCGGACGCGGTAGTTCACCAGCTCGGAGGTATTGCCCTCCGGACCGACGACGAAGAGCGGAGGCATCTCGCCCTGGCCGATGCCACGCGGGAATTCGATGAAGACCTGGCGACCATCATCGAAGGCGCGTAGCGGCCGCCATGGCGCGCGGTCCCCTTCGATCGCGTAGCGGAAGTTGACGTTGGCGAGGTCGACGCCGGATGCGACCGGCTGCGCGGCCTGCGCCTCGGCGTTCTGGCGGCGCAGCGCGATGAGCTGGTCTTGCGGATACTGCCAGGAAACCGAGGCCATATAGGTCCGCTCGGTCGAGCGGAGCTCCATATGGTAGGTGCGCAGGTTGGTGTTGATGACGAGGTTCGTCATCAAGTCGGGCCGCGTTGGCTTCACCAAAATATGGATCTGGCGTGTCGCCCCTGATCCGCTCTCGGTGTCGCCGATGATCCAGCGGACCGTGTCACCGGCGGCGACAGGGCCGGAGCCGACGAGTTGCTCGCCTGGCTGCAATGCGATGTCGGTGATTTGCCCGACGGCGGTGTAGACCTGATAGAGTGCCCCTTGCGTGAAGGGGTAGACCTGCATCGAATTGATGAAGCCGTCGCGCACAGGTTGGATACGCGCGGCGGCATTGGCCTGGTTCACCCGCGCGGTCGGATCTGTCGGCTCGGGCGCGCGCCGCGAAGGCTCCACGCGCTGCAACTGGCCGGGCAGCGGGAGCGGTCGGGGCAGTTCGACCACGGTGACCGGCGCAGGCGGATCGACGGTTTGCACGGCGGGAGCCGCGTTGTCGTAGGAGATCTCGGGCGGCGGGTTAGTGGTGGCGCAGCCGGCGAGCGCGGTCGTCGCCAGAAGGACCATCGGGATTGCGGCTCTGCGGAGAGCCGGGAATACGAATTTGTGTGAAGCCGGGCTTCCGGCTTTACGGAATGACGGCTTCATTGCCCAAGCTCCCGTGACCAGTTGATGGCGTTGACGTAGATGCCGAGCGGGTTCGCCCTCAGCCGGTCGGCGTTTCGGGGGACCTGCACGACGATCGTCAGGATCGCGGTCCAGCGCGTGGTCTCGGCGAGCTGGCCGTTCTCGTATCGGCGCTCGACCCAGGCGACGCGGAAGCTGTCCGGAGAGGCGCGGATGACGCTGGAGACATCGACGGCGACCTGCTGGCGGCCAACCTTTGTGAACGGGTCGTTGGAGCGGGCATAGTCGTTGAGAGCCATCGCGCCGCGATCGGTCGTGAAGTCGTAGGCGCGAAGCCAGTTTTGGCGCACGATGATGGCGTCGGCCGGAATGCTGCGAACCTGCTCGATGAAGCGCGCCAGGTGGAAAGCGATCTGCGGATCGGTGGGACGGTAGTCAGCCTCGGCAGGTGCGACCGCCTGCGCCTGACCGAGCCGATCGACCTGCACCACCCACGGCACGATGGTTCCGCGTGCCGACTGAACGACGAGCGCGGTGGCGAACCCGGCCGAGAGGATCAGCGAGCCGAACGCCATGAGACGCCAGTTCTTGGCCTGCACTCGCGAGGCACCGATGCGCTCGTCCCAGACCTGGGCGGCGCGTTGATACGGCGTCTCTGGCTCGGGGGCTTTGCCGTAATGGGTGGAGGGTCGTTTGAACATCAGCGATCGCCTTCGGAGAGATTGACGGAAGAGCCGCCGCCATGGGCGTCACCCGAGCGGACGGCGTGGGCCGTCGCCTGGACGGCGTGGGTCATGTGCTGGGATCGGCGCATGCGCTGCGCCCAGGCCGGTGGGCCGCCGGCGGCCGCCTGCGCCGCGCCGTCGCCGGCGGCATCACCGCCGATCGAGCCCATGGTGGACTTTCCGCCCGTGGCTTCGAAAGCCGCCTTGCCGCCGGCATTGAAGCTCGACCTCATGCTGTCGGCTGCACGGGAGGCGGCACGGCGCAGAGGTGAAACGGCGGCGCTGCCGCCTACACGAGCGACGCCGCCGAGACCGGATGCGACGCCGGCTGCACCGGACTGGCCGGCTGCGCCGAGACTGTAGGCTGTCGATGCGCCACCCGCGATCGCGGCGCCACCGCGGGTGGCCGCGGCGGCACCTCCCGCCAGTGCTGCGCCACCTGAGGCGGCTGCGCCAACGGCGCCAGCGCCGAGCGCGACCATGCCGCCGGCGGCGAGACCCGTCCCGACTGCCGCGCCTGCGCTGAGCTGCGGACCGCCGGACACGAGCCCGGTGGCGATCCCGGGTCCGAAGATGCCGAGGCCGAGGAGCGACAGTGCGGCGAGGACGATGGCCATCGCCTCGTCGATCGAGGGATTCTGGCCACCAAATCCGGACGTGAACTCGGAAAAGAGCGTAGAGCCGATCCCGATGATGACGGCGAGCACCAGCACCTTGATGCCGGACGAAATGACGTTGCCGAGCACGCGCTCGGCCATGAAGGCAGACTTGCCGAAGAGGCCGAAAGGGAATGAGGACAAAGCCGGCGAGCGTCGTCAGCTTGAACTCGATGAGAGTGACGAAAAGCTGGATGGCGAGGATGAAGAAGGCGAGCAGCACCAGCGCCCAGGCGAGGAACATGCAGGCGATCTGGATGAAGTTCTCGAAGAACGACCAGTAGCCCATCAGGCTGGAGATGGAATCGAGTAGCGGCCGGCCGGCATCCAGGCCCGTCTGTGCGACCTTGCCCGGACGCATGAGGTCGGCGGTTGAGAAACTGGTGCCGCTCGCCTTCAGGCCGAGGCCGGCAAAGCTCTCGAAGACGATCCGGGCGAGGTTGTTCCAGTTGCCGATGATGTAGGCGAAGACGCCAACGAACAGCGTCTTCTTGATCAACCGCGCCATGATGTCGTCGTCGGCGCCCCAGCTCCAGAACAGCGCCGCGAGCGTCACGTCGATGACGATCAGCGTCGTGGCGATGAAGGCGACTTCCCCGCTGAGCAGGCCGAACCCGCTGTCGATGTAGCGAGTGAAGACCTCAAGAAAATGGTCGATGACGCCGGTGCCGCCCATGATGCTACCGCGCCTCGTCGAGCTGCGGAGTGTTCGGTGCGGAGGGTGTCGCGGTCGGCGCGTCGGTCCGTTGCGACTGAGGTGTGAGGCCATCGCGCGGTGCGGGAGGCATGTCTGGCAGCCGCTCGGCGGGACGGGCGCCGGGTGCGAGGAAGCGCTGGCGGTTTTCCGCCCAGGCACGGCGGCATTCCGGATCGCGCGGTCCCTCTTCGCCGAGCGCCTGGCAGCGGATCAATGCGTCCCGCAGGGGATCGGCCGGCGCCTCTGCGGCGCGGCCAGACGGCCAGGTCTCCGGCGCTTCCTCTTTCCGGGTCATCTCGATCGCGGTCGCGGTGACCGCGACAGCGACGAACACGACAGCGCCGAGTCGGGCGAGCATCTTCCCGTCCATCGCCGTGCCCTCAGTTGCCGTTCGGGAACATGCGGGCGTTGCCGGGTTGGTAGCCGCTGCCCGGCGTCAGGAAGCGGCGGCGCTGCTCGCGCCCTTGCTCGGCCGCTGCCGCCCGCTCGGCCTCGGACAGGCTCTGGGCGCGGCCATTGGCGGCAACGACGGCTGTGAGATCGGCAAGCTGCTGCGCCTGCAGGGCGAGAAGCTGATTGCCGGCCTGCGTCGCTTGCAGCGCGCCGGTTGCGCCCTGGCTCCGGCCGACCAGCGCCGACATTTCGCTGCGATTGGTATCGATGTTGCCGACGACGCCGGCCTGGACTCGCATGGCGTCCTGCAAGCCGCCGACGGTATTCTGCCAGCGCTCGCGCGCCTGCGTGACCAGCGCCTGATCGGAAGCCGACATCGACGCATTGCCGTAGGTGGTCTGGAACGCGCGGTCGATCTGCTGGACGTTGAGGGCGATGCCCTGCGCCTGTTGTAGAAGCTGCTGCGTGCGCTGGACGGACTGCTGAAGCTGCTGGAGCGAGGAGTATGGCAAGCTCGCCAGGTTGCGGGCCTGATTGATCAGCATCGTCGCTTCGTTCTGAAGCTGGGTGATCTGCTGATTGACCTGCTGGAGCGTGCGCGCCGCCGTCAGCACGTTCTGCGCATAGTTGGTCGGGTCGTAGACGATCCACTGCGCGGCGGCCGGCGGCGTGAGGACAGGAGACAGAGCAAGAGGGGCCGCAAGAATTGCGGCCGTCATGCGTAGGGTGCGCGCGCGGCTTTGAAGGGAACGGGTCATGGACGTACCTCCGGTTGGTTTTGGGGGATGACATTGGTGAGGCCGGCAATGAGGTCGGCAGCCCAGTCGAGCCGGTTCGCCGCGAGCCACTCGCGCAGGAACCCGTCCGTGCCGCTGCGGGCGTGAACGTCGGCGATCATCGCCTGGTGCTGTTTCGACGAGGCCGCGCACAGCGCCAGGGCCACGTCCGACAGGCCCAGCTCGAACAGGCGATTGCCCCGCCGCGACTGGCAGTAATAGTCGCGCTTGGGCATGGCCCGCGCGAGGATCTCGATCTGGCGATCGTTGAGACCGAAGCGGCGATAGATGGCGGTGATCTGAGGCTCGATCGCCCGTTCATTCGGCAGGAGAATGCGGGTCTGGCAGCTCTCGATGATGGCGGGCGCGATCGCCGAGCCGTCGATATCGGAAAGCGACTGCGTGGCGAAGATGACGCTGGCGTTCTTCTTGCGCAGCGTCTTCAGCCACTCGCGGAGCTGTCCGGCGAAACCCTCATCGTCGAGCGCGAGCCAACCCTCATCGACGATCAGCAGCGTCGGCCGGCCGTCGAGGCGGTCCTCGATGCGGTGGAAGAGATAGGCGAGCACGGCGGCGGCCGCGCCGGTTCCGATCAGGCCCTCGGTTTCGAAGGCTTGCACATCTGCCTCGCCGAGATGTTCAGATTCGGCATCAAGGAGGCGACCATAGGGTCCGCCGACGCAGTAGGGTCTCAGCGCCTGCTTCAGATCATTGGACTGGAGCAGGACGGACAAGCCGGTCAACGTGCGCTCCGCGACCGGTGCTGATGCCAACGATGACAGGGCCGACCAGAGGTGCTCCTTGACCTCGGGCGTGACTGGCACGCTCTCGCGGGAGAGAATCGCGATCAGCCAGTCGGAAGCCCAGGCGCGCTCGGCGACGTCGTCGACGCGGGCGAGCGGTTGGAGCGACACGCTGTCGTCGGCGCCTTCGGTCAATCCGCCGCCGAGATCATGCCAGTCGCCCCGCATGGCGAGGGCCGCCGCGCGGATCGATCCGCCGAAGTCGAAGGCGAAGACCTGGGATCGCGGATAGCGCCGGAACTGGAGCGCCATCAGCGCCAGCAACACCGATTTGCCGGCGCCGGTCGGCCCGACGATCAGCGTATGGCCGACATCGCCGACATGGATGGAAAGCCGGAACGGGGTCGAGCCCTCGGTTCTGCCGTAAAGCAGTGGGGGTGCATCGAAGTGCTCGTCCCGTTCCGGTCCGGCCCACACCGCCGACAGCGGGATCATGTGGGCGAGATTCAATGTGCTGATGGGCGGCTGGCGGACATTGGCGTAGACGTGGCCGGGCAGCGAGCCCAGCCAGGCGTCCACGGCATTGATGGTCTCGGCCATCGCCGTGAAGTCGCGGCCCTGGATGACCTTCTCCACCAGCCGCAGCTTCTCGGCGGCAATGCGGGGGTCATCATCCCAGACCGTGATCGTGGCGGTCACATAGGCTTGGCCGGCGTAATCGGCGCCCAGCTCCTGAAGCGCCATGTCGGCGTCGGCCGCCTTGTTCGCCGCATCGGTATCGACGAGGGCCGAGGCCTCGTTTGTCATGATCTCCTTGAGGATGGCGGCAATCGACTTGCGCTTGGCGAACCATTGCCGCCGGATCTTGGTCAGCAGCTTGGTGGCGTCGGTCTTGTCGAGCAGGATGGCCCGCGTCGACCAGCGATAGGGAAATGCGAGCCGGTTCAGCTCGTCGAGGATGCCGGGTGTCGTCGCGGACGGGAAACCGACGATGGTGAGGATGCGCAGGTTCGTGTCGCCGAGGCGCGGCTCGAGCCCGCCGGTGAGCGGCTGATCGGCGAGCAGCGCGTCGAGATACATCGGTGTCTCGGGAACGCGGACGCGGTGCCGCTTCGTCGAGATGGTCGAGTGCAGGTAGGTGAGCGTCTCGGCGTCATCGAGCCATGCGCATTCCGGCATGAAGGCGTCGATGAGGTTCAGAATGCGGTCGGTGCGATCGATGAAGCCGCGCAGGATCTCGTGCGCATCGACGCCGGCGTGACCGCGGCCCTCGTAGAGCCAGGTCTCGGCACGCGCCGCATCCTCGGCCGGCGGCAGGTACAGGAAGGTGAGGAAGTAGCTGGACTCGAAATGCGCGCCGGCTTCCTCGAAGTCGGCCTTGCGTTCGGCGTCGACCAGCGCGGAGGCGCTATCGGCGAACATGCTGGCCGGATAGGTGGCGGCGCCGTGGCGTTGGGCCTCGACGAAGATGGCCCAGCCGGAGCCGAGGCGACGGAAGGCATTGTTGAGCCGGCCCGCGACGGCGACCAGCTCGGCGGGCACGGCGCTGTCGAGATCGGGGCCGCGAAAGCGCGCGGTGCGCTGCAAGCTGCCATCCTTATTGAGGACGACGCCTTCGCCGGCGAGCGCGGCCCAGGGCAGAAAATCGGCAAGGCGGGTGTTGCGGTTGCGGTACTCGGCAAGGTTCATCATCGCGCCCCTCCTCAAACCGACAGGTGACCGGGGATGCGCAGATGCTTGCGCACGACGTCGACGAACTGGGGGTCCCGCTTGGCAGCCCAGACGGCGGCAAAGTGGCCGAGAGCCCAGAGGCCCAGGCCGACCAGCCAGAGGCGCAGGCCGAGGCCGAGCGCGGCGGCCAGTGTGCCGTTCAAAATGGCGATCGAGCGCGGCGCGCCGCCGAGCAGGATGTGCTCGGTCAGTGCCCGGTGGACGGAAACGGAAAAGCCCGGAACCTCGCTGCCACGATCCGCGCCGTCTGCCATCAGACGAGCGCCCCGCCGCCGAACGAGAAGAACGACAGGAAAAAGCTGGACGCGGCGAAGGCGATCGACAGGCCGAACACGATCTGGATCAGGCGCCGTGCGCCACCGGACGTATCGCCGAAGGCGAGCGTCAGGCCCGTGATGATGATGATCATGACTGCGATGATCTTGGCGACCGGCCCTTCGATCGATTCCAGAATCGACTGAAGCGGCGCCTCCCAAGGCATGGACGAGCCGGACGCATGAGCGGCTGGTGCGAGGGCGAGCGTCAGGAAGGTGACGGACACCGCCGTGGCGATGTGGCGGCGAGTGCGCAAAGCATGCTTGGTCATGACGGGTCTCCTGTGAGGGGCTGGCTTGCGGGGGTGACGCGGTAGTCGCCGTCGGGGCCAAGGCCCTCGATGCGGGCGAGTTCGGCGAGGCGGCGCGATGCGCCGCGGCCGGAGAGCACTGCGACCAGATCGATCGTCTCGGCGATCAGCGCGCGCGGGACCGTGACGACGGCTTCCTGGATGAGCTGCTCCATGCGGCGCAGCGCGCCGATGGCAGTGCCAGCGTGGATGGTCCCCACGCCGCCGGGGTGGCCCGTGCCCCAGGCCTTCAGCAGGTCGAGCGCTTCAGAGCCGCGCACCTCGCCGATCGGAATACGGTCGGGGCGCAGGCGCAGCGATGACCGGACGAGATCGGAGAGCGAGGCGACGCCGTCCTTGGTCCGCATGGCGACGAGATTGGGTGCGGCGCATTGCAGCTCGCGGGTGTCCTCGATCAGGACGACGCGATCTGAGGTCTTGGAGACTTCGGCCAGCAGAGCGTTGGTGAGGGTGGTCTTGCCGGTCGATGTGCCGCCGGCGACGAGAATGTTGCGCCGGTCTCCAACGGCCTGGCGCAGCGTCTCGGCCTGACCCGATGCCATGATGCCGGCGGCGACGTAATCGTCGAGCGTAAACACCGCCACGGCGGGCTTACGGATCGCGAAGGCCGGAGCGGACACGACGGGGGGCAACAGCCCCTCGAACCGCTCCCCTGTTTCGGGCAGCTCGGCCGAGACACGCGGGGCGCCGGGATGAACTTCGGCGCCGACGTGGTGCGCGACGAGGCGGATGATCCGCTCGCCGTCCGACGGCGACAGCAACTCACCGGTATCGGAAAGCCCTTCGGAGAGACGGTCGACCCAGAGCCGCCCATCGGGGTTGAGCATCACCTCGACGATCGCGGGGTCTTCCAGAAACCGGGCGATGGCGGGGCCAAGCGCGGTGCGGAGCATGCGCGCGCCGCGAAGGATCGCCTCGGATTTCTGGTGAGTTGACGCCACGTCGTCCCCGTTCTCTTGCGGGTCCGCGATGCGCGGCCCTGGATCGGGGATGAGTAGAAGAGGCAGAAATTATGGTCTGACAACAACCATCATGTGGCCGTCGTACTATGGCGTAAAAATACAGGGAAACGGCGGGATGGCATCCGGTTGCTATGTCTGCGCAACGCTCCTCTTATCTGGACTTATACGATGCGGGTTGCTGGCGACGGCCAAATTGATTGGCCGCCAGAGAGGACTTTGCTGCCATTCCCAAGCGGGATGCCGAACGGCAGCTCCATTCAGGTGCCGTCATTCTGCGTTTGCCCGACCGGTGGCGCAGAACTCCGAAAGTTGGGCCGATTTCCGACTAGCAAGTTTCGCCCGACGAAGGACGATAAGCGGACTTAGGTTCAATCCGCTGTGACGCCATGAAGACCCGGGAAACGGTTTTCCGGTCCGATTGCAGCCTCCTAAAACTTATCCTTCGATCACTTCAGCGGCTGAAGCTCCCGGATCAAATCGATCAACAGCCGTAACCCGGTCGGAAGCTGCCGCCGACTCGGATAATAGGCGTGGAACCCACTTCCCATTGAAGCCCATTCTGCGAGCACGATCTGCAGGGCACCTAGCGCGACGTGGGGTCGCAGCATCGGCTCTGAACCGTAAATGATACCGGCACCGCTGATCCCGAAGCCCAAGACCGTGTGACTCGCGTCCGCAGTCAGCGGACCCGGCACGGTGATCGCGAACTCCTCGCCATCACGCTCGAACTCCCACGGATATAGCTGGTCGTTGCCAAGCTTGATGCGGACGCAGCGATGGTTGGCCAGGTCGTTAGGCGTCGTCGGCTCGCCGAACCGATCCAGATAGGCAGGCGCAGCGGCGGCGACCCATTTGATGTCCGGCGACAGTCGCTGAGCGATCATGTCCTCGGGAACCGTGCCGCCGTAGCGGATGCCTGCATCGAACCCGCTGTCGATCACGTCGATCAGTCGATTGCTGACGCTGACGTCGACTTCGACGTCGGGATAGCGCTCGATGAATGCCGGCATGACGGGCTCAATCAGCAGCGGCACCGCATCCTCGAGAACGTTGATCCTAATTCGCCCGGCAGGCACGTCGCGGTAGCGGTCCAGCCGCTCGGACGCCCCGCTTATCGCGTCGAGCGAGCCTGCAATGCCGGCTTGCAGCTCTTCGCCCGCGGCGGTCAGGGTCACGCTTCGCGTCGTCCGGTTGAGCAGCCGAACCCCGCGTCGCTCCTCCAGCGCGGTCATGGCATGGCTCAGCGCGGAGGACGACACCCCCATCTCCGTGGCGGCCTTTCGGAAGCTGCGATGCTTCGCGATGGCGATGAAATAGGCGAAGTCCGCCAAGTCGGCACGGCTCAGGCTCATGTTACTGTCCTAGCACATTGCTGAGCGTAGCTCATCAGATCATCCATCAGGCGCATACTAATCCGGGTGGGAGCGCCACCCTATCTCTGAGGTGTAGCGGCAACCATTCCGGCGCGCCGCCCGAGGGAGGACCGACGATGATCAAGCTCCAAGCAGCGGCGATGGCCGTCCTGATCTCGGCAATAGGCGCGGCGCACGCGCAGGAAGGAACCAGCACCATGAGCATCGAGCGCAAGGAAAACATGAAGACGGTCGAGGGTCCGGCGGAATACTTCACCGGCAAGGCGACCATCACCGGGCAGTTCGAGCGCGAGGCGCCGTCGCGGGTGACGGGCGCGATCGTCCACTTCGAGCCCGGCGCCCGCACCGCATGGCATACGCATCCGGCCGGGCAGACGCTGATCGTGACCGAGGGCGTCGGCTGGACCCAGATCGAGGGCGGTCCGAAGTATGAGTTCCACGCCGGCGACGTGCTGTGGTGCCCGGCGGATCACAAGCACTGGCATGGTGCGACCCCGCACGAGGGCATGACGCATGTCGCGATCCAGGAGCCGATCGACGGCAAGAACGTGACTTGGATGGAGAAGGTGAGCGACGAGCAGTATATGTCGCCGCTCGGCAAGGAGTGATCCGGTGCCGCACGTTATCGTGAAGCTCTGGCCCGGCAAGTCGGACGACCAGAAGCGGCTGCTTGCCGACGCCATCACGCGCGATGTGACCGGCATCCTCGGCTATGGCGACGACGCGGTGTCGGTCGGCTTCGAGGAGGTGGCGTCGGCCGATTGGACCGAGCAAGTCTTCAAGCCCGACATCCTTGGCAAGTGGAACCGGCTTGCCAAGGAGCCGGGCTACGGGCCGCGACCCGGGCCGTCAGGAACCTAGCGCCGTCGGCGGAGAAGCCCACTCCAGCGAGACACCGCCTCGACCGCAGCGCATCAGCAGATGAGAACGACCATGATTCTTGAAGAAACCTACACCCTGTCGAACGGCGCCCAGATCCCCAAGCTTGGGCTCGGCACGTGGCGGATCGACGACGACGCAGTCGTGCAGGTGGTCCGTGCGGCCATCGACGCAGGGTACCGCCATATCGACACCGCGCAGGCCTATGAGAACGAACGCGGCGTCGGCGAGGCCGTGCGCGCCAGCGGCGTCGCGCGCGACGAGCTGTTCGTGACGACCAAGCTGGTGGCCGAGGCCAAGAGCTATGACGAGGCGAAGGCGCGCATCGACGGGTCGCTCACCATGCTCGGTCTCGACCATATCGATCTCCTGCTGATCCACAGCCCGCAGCCCTGGGCCGAGTTCCGCGAGGGTGAGCGGTTCGACGAAGGCAACCTTGAGGCGTGGCGCGCGATGGAAGATGCGCACAAGGCGGGCAAGCTGCGCGCGATCGGCGTGTCGAACTTCGAACGCGCCGACCTCGACAATCTGATCGACAACGGCAGCGTCGCGCCGATGGTCAATCAGGTCCTCGCGCATGTCGGCAACACGCCGTTCGACCTGATCGACTACAGCCGCGACAAGGGCATGCTGGTCGAGGCCTATTCGCCCGTTGGGCACGGCGCGATCCTCGACCATCCGGAACTGCGCCGGATCGCCGATTGCTACGACGTCGGCGTCGCGCAGCTCGGCATCCGCTACTGCCTCCAGCTGGGGCTACTGCCGCTGCCCAAGAGCAGCAATCCGCAGCACCTGCGCAGCAACGCCGCGGTCGACTTCGTTATCTCCGACGACGACTTGGCGATGCTGAAGGCGATCGACGCGAGCGACAATTACGGGGAGGCGTCCGCCTTCCCCGTGTTCGGCAAGAAGCGTCAGACCGAGGAGGCATGACTATGAACTATCGCCATCTCGGCCGCACCGGCCTGCGCGTCAGCCCGCTCATCCTCGGCACGATGAACTTCGGCGAGCTAACCGACGAGGCGACCGCCTTTCGCATCATGGACGAGGCGCTGGACGCCGGCATCAACCACTTCGACACCGCCGACGTTTATGGCGGGCCGCAGAAGCCCGATATGGAGAAGGGCTACGGCATCTCCGAGGAGATCATCGGCCGCTGGCTGGCCAAGAGCGGTAAGCGCGACCGGATCGTGCTGGCGACCAAGGTCTACCAGCCGATGGAGACCGGGCCGAACGACAAGCATCTCTCCGCCTATCACATCCGCCGCGCGTGCGAGGCGAGCCTGAAGCGGCTCGGCACCGACCACATCGACCTCTACCAGATGCATCATGTTGACCCGGACACGCCGTGGGCCGAGGTGTGGCAGGCGATGGAGCAGCTGATCCGCGAAGGGAAGATCACCTATGTCGGCTCCAGCAACTTCGCCGCGTGGAATATCGTGCAGGCGCAGTATGAAGCACAGAAGCGCGGGCTGCTTGGGCTCGCGTCGGAGCAAAGCCTCTATAACCTGACCCAGCGAACGATCGAGTTGGAGATGATCCCGGCGCTGCGTGCGCTAGGCATCGGGCTGATCCCGTGGAGCCCGGTCGGCCAAGGGTTGCTGACCGGCATCCTAGCCAAGCACGACGAGGGCCGCCGATCGAGCGACAAGCTGACCCAGCAGCTCGACAAGGTGCGCCCGCAGGTCGAGCAGTATGAGGCACTGTGCCGCGAAATCGGGGCCGAACCCGTGCACGTGGCGCTGGCGTGGCTGCTCCACAACCCGGTCGTCACTGCGGCGATCACCGGTCCGCGCACCCTCGACCAGCTGCGCGACAACATCGCCGCGCTCGACGTCACGCTCTCCGAGGAAACGCTGAAGCGCCTCGACGAGATCTGGCCCGGCCCCGGCGGCGAGGCGCCGATGGCCTACGCGTGGTGAAGGCGCTGGCCCGTGCCGTCGATCCCGCCGACACGGTCATCCTGTTCGCCGACCTGCAGCCGGCGCTGGTCGGCAACAGCCGGACCAATCCGCCGGCGATGATCGGGGCAGGCGCCGCCGCGCTCGCCGATGCGGCAGAGCTGCTCGGCTGGCCGCTCCTGTTCAGCGTGGTGCCGGAAGACGGCGGCCCGGCGACCCCGCTGCCCGAACTTGCCTCCCGTGCGACAGAGGACCGCGTGTTCACCCGGCGCTGCGCGAGTCCGTTCGGCGACGATGCCCTCGTCGCCGCGCTCGAAGCGACCGGCCGGCAAACGATCCTGCTTGCCGCCTATTCTGCCGAGGCGGTGGTCCAGTTCGCTGCACTCGACGCAATCGAGCGCGGCTACCGCGTCGTCGTGGCGCTCGACGCCTGCGGTGCGCGTAGCGACCGAACCGAAACGGCCGCGTTGCGCCGGATCGAAGGAGCGGGAGTGATCGTCACCTCGGTTGCCGACATTCTAATGACGGCTTCGCCCGATTTCGCCGCGCCGCCCGGCAAGAACGTGTTCGCGATCGTGCATCGCCTGATGGGCATACGGATCGAAGACTGACGGCGGCGTGCCAGCGGCTGCGGCACTGCCGCCGCCACACGTCGGCTCCCGATCGCGCCAGGAGATCACATGACCGAGAACGAGGCGCGAAGTTCCCCTGCTCTGCGGCGATCGCCGCATGGCGGATTGTGGCAAAAGCAGCCGTTGGCTCTTCGTTCGACGAACAACGTATTTTGGTCGGTTCCGGTTGATGCGAAGACCAAGCTTGATTGCCTATTCAGCTGTGGGCATTTCCGGTCTCGCCCACGTCTTCCGAAATCTCCTGCCTGAGCTTCGGTCCCTGCGCGAGTCGTCGGCCGAGCGCGGTGACGAACGCCTCGTAGCGCTCCGCCGCCTTGGCGCGCGCTGCGACCTGCGCCGGCTCCGGCAACGGCGGATTGGACGTCAGCCAGAAGCGGATGAACACGGCGAGCGTTTCGACCGATATGCCAAGGTCACGCTCCATACGCGCCATGCGCCGGTCGAGTTGGTCGAGCCGCTTCGTCGTCGCCGCCTCCTGCCGTTCTGCCGCGTTGGGCGAGAGGAACGATGCAATGCCGGCCTCGGCAACCAGCGACAACGAGAGATCGCGCCGCGCTGCATGGGCTGCGAGCGCCTTCATGACGTCCGGTTCGAGATAGACTGAGAGGCGTTGCTTCTTCGGAGGCTTTGTCACTGGCACGTCCTACAGTTCGATGCCATCGCCCGTATCGAGCGAAGCCTGTCGGGCAACCTGGCGCATGGTCTGGGTCATGCGGCTGAGGCGGGCGGCATCCTCGTCGACGTCATCGCGGGGATCGATCTCAAATTCGTTTTCGATGACAGGCTTGCGCTCGACGGTCTTGGTGCGGCTCAGTTCGGGCTGATGCCGACGCTCGGAATCCGTCGGATCGTCATCGGCCACGTCGTCCACGGCGACGGGCGTGTTCAGCACCGGCCGTTCGGGTAAAGCCAGCGTGCTCCAATCGTCTGCCCTTGCGCTTGCCGGTTTGGTCAGGTCGGGCGGCGTCAGTATGCGCTCCTGAAATCTCTGATCCTCGTAGTAGCGGGCCTTCTTCGCGCGGATCGGTGGAATGCCGGCGACCATGACGATCTCGTCGGACGGCGGAAGCTGCATGATCTCGCCCGGCGTGAGCAATTGCCGGGCGGTCTCAGAGCGCGACACCATCATGTGGCCGAGCCAGGGCGAAAGGCGGTGGCCGGCATAGTTCTTCATGGCCTTCATCTCGGTTGCGGTGCCGAGCGCGTCCGAAACGCGTTTTGCGGTCCGCTCGTCATTGGTCGCGAAGCTCACACGGACATGGCAGTTGTCGAGGATCGAGTTGTTCGGGCCGTAGGCCTTCTCAATCTGGTTCAGCGACTGGGCGATGAGGAAGGCCTTCAGCCCGTAGCCCGCCATGAAGGCGAGCGCGCTCTCGAAGAAGTCCAGGCGGCCGAGGGCCGGAAACTCGTCGAGCATGAGCAGCAGACGGTGACGGTTGCCCTTCGCCTGCAAATCCTCGGTCAATCGGCGACCGACCTGATTTAGGATCAGGCGGATCAAGGGCTTTGTCCGGTTGATGTCGGATGGCGGCACGACGAGATAGAGCGTGGTCGGATGCTTGCCGCCGACCATGTCGGCGATGCGCCAGTCGCAGCGGCGGGTGACCTCGGCGACGACGGGGTCACGATAGAGGCCCAGGAACGACATCGCGGTCGACAGCACGCCGGACCGCTCATTGTCGGATTTGTTTAGCAGCTCGCGCGCCGCGCTGGCGATAACGGGATGCGGGCCGGCCTCGCCGAGATGGGCGGTCTTCATCATCGCCGCGAGGGTCGACTCGATCGGGCGCTTCGGATCGGATAGGAAGGCGGCGACGCCTGCCAATGTCTTGTCGGCCTCGGCATAGAGGACGTGCAGGATCGCGCCGACCAACAGCGCGTGCGACGTTTTCTCCCAGTGGTTCCGCTTCTCGAGTGAGCCTTCCGGGTCGACAAGGATGTCGGCGATGTTCTGCACGTCGCGAACTTCCCATTCGCCGCGGCGCACCTCGAGCAGCGGGTTATAGGCCGCCGACTTCGCGTTCGTCGGGTCGAAGAGCAGGACACGGCCATGGCGGGCGCGGTAGCCGGCGGTCAGCGTCCAGTTCTCGCCCTTGATGTCATGGACGATCGCCGAGCCCGGCCAGGTCAAGAGCGAGGGCACCACCAGGCCAACGCCCTTGCCGGAACGCGTCGGCGCGAAGCACAGCACATGCTCGGGGCCGTCATGTCGAAGATAGTCGCGCTCGTGTTTGCCGAGCACGACGCCATCCGGACCGAGCAGGCCGGCGGCCTTCACCTCTTCCGGCCGCGCCCAGCGGGCCGAGCCATAGGTCTCGACGTTTTTCGCTTCGCGTGCCCGCCACACCGACATGCCGATCGCGACGGCGATGGAGATGAAGCCACCTGACGCGGCGATATAGGCGCCCTCGACGAAGATTGGCGGGGCATAGGCGTCGTAGAAATACCACCACCAGAAGAAGGCTGGCGGATAGTAGATTGGCCATCCGGCAAGCTCGAACCAGGGCAGTCCGAGTTGAGGTTGGAACCCGAGCCGATAGGCAGTCCATTGCGTCGCGCCCCAGGTCGTCATCAACACGATCAGGAAGACGGTGAGGATCTGACCCCAGAGGATTTTCGTCGCTGACATGGGCGTACTCCTTTCTTGGCTGGGCTACATGCCGAGACCGCGGTTGCGGCCGAAGCTCCAGTCGACGCCGCCGCCGTCACGCGAGACGCCGGAGACGTGCTGGCCGAGCTGACGTTCGAGAGAGGGCGACCAGGGCACGAGCTGGAAGCCGAGGCCGTCGTCGATCATGGCGAAGCGGCCCGAGGCGAGCGCGAAGCGCTGCCGATAGGTGCCTGTCACATACTCGCCCGTTCCGGCCTTGGTGAATGGCCGGCCGGTCTCGGCCTCGAGCTTCTCCCCGAGCGCTTCGACCTCGCGCTGGCGCAAGGTTTCGATCAGTCCCGGCGAGAAGCTGACGCCGCGCGTCTGCCGCTCGGCGAGCCCCTGGGCGATGAGATGGTCGGCGCGGCGGTCCATCGCCTGACGCACCTCCGCGCCGAAGCCGCCGCCGCCGAGCGCTACCGGCTCGCGGGCGATGGCCTGCCGGTCGAGCCAGGTGGCGCCGGTCGCCTGAACTTGTCGCTCGATATCGAGATCCGAGCGTACCGCGAGCGCGACACGCCGATGGCCCTGCGCGTCATCGAACTTGCGCAGCTCGACGATCGACCCCGGCGCACTGTCTCCGGCTGCGTCGAGATCGGCGAGCTTGATGTGGTGGGTGCGCCCGTCGGTGCCGTCGACCACGGCGTAGGCCGTACCCTTCAACTCATCGTCGAGACCGCGATCGACCAGGCGCCCGATGACCGGATCGTCGATGCTCTCGCCGGCGAGCACATAGCTCGCGGCGCCGCGCTCGATGCCGCGTTCGGTCAGGCCGCGGTGGATGCGCTTGATGATGTCGCCGCGCTCGCCAAGAGCGCGCAACGTCTTCTCGGCGTTCTCCGATACGACCCACTGGCCGGGACCGACCTGATCGGCGAGGCCGAGCGTTTCCAGCTTGCGCAGCCGACCGACCTTCAGCGCGTGGAATTCGTCGGGTTGGCGGTCCGGGTGCGGGGCGAGGTCGGCGACGCCGGTGCGACGGCTGTCGCGGGCGATCTGCCGATCGAGATCGGTCCAGCGTTCCGCCTCGACCTGACGCCCGAGGTTGCGCCGAATCTCCTGCTCTGTACGCGGCCCAAGCTCCTGCGTGACGAGGTCCTGGGCGCGGGCGCGCATGCCCTCCTTGATGTAGTCGCGGGAGATGACGAGGTCCTGGCCATCGTCCGTGCGGCCGCGCAGGATGATGTGTACGTGGGGATTGTCGGTGTTCCAGTGATCGACGCCGACCCAGTCGAGCTTGGTGCCCAGGTCCTTCTCCATCTGCCCCATCAGGTCGCGGGCATAGGTCTTGAGATCGGACATCTCGGTCGCGTCCTCGGGCGACACGATGAAGCGGAAGTGATGCCGGTCGTCCTGGGTGCGCTCGGCGAAGGCCTTGGGGTCGGCGTCCTCGGTCTCGGGACCGAACAGGTGCGCCTTCACCCCATCCCGGGTGACACCCTCGCGGCGGAGATAGCTGAGGTGGGCGGAGAGCGGCGTGGCCCGCGCCGTATGGCGGACGACGCGCGTCTTGATGACCGTGTTGCGCGACCGGCTCGTGAGCAGCCGGTTGGCCTGCACGGTCGCGCGCTGGCCGCGTCCGAACCGCGAGCGATTGCCCTTGCTGATCTGGCCGGAGCGCGAGACGCGTCCGCCGGCCCGCTGCGCGGCGGCGAGCGCCTGGGCAATGAAGGGCCGCGCAGCTTGAGCCCGGGTCGAGCGGATGCGGCCAGGCCGGATGCGGAAATCGTCCTCGCCGCTCATGGTCGAGGCCCCGCACATCGCGCAAAGCTGAGGAAAGCCTTGGCGAAATGGCGCATGCGCAGGCTGCGCCGATCAGGCGCACCTCGCGCAAATGCGTCATAAGTCCCTGAAAACACACGACCGCACCAAGCCGCACATCGCCGGCTTTTATCTCGCCATCGTGCGGTTGTGCTGTCGGCTCCTCCTCCCCGGACCGCCTTTCGTCTGCCAGAACACGCCACAGTGCGAGGAGGTGCGAACGCGATCATCGCGGGGCACCGGAGACACTGCGCGCGACGAAAAGGCCATCGGTGTGCGAAGCCACCGGGCCTTGATCGCGCTCCGGGGCGAACGCCGTCGTGGCATCCGGCGCGCTCTCAGACTGCACCGACGCGGCAGGTCCGCTGCCAGCCGACTGCACGACGAAAAGCGGCGCCCGCGTCCAAGCCAGCGGATCGGCGGCCGCCACAACGACGGGGCCGGAGAGCTCACCGCCGCCGACAATGGGGGCGAGCGTCGCGAGATAGGCGCGCGTCTCGGCCGGCAATGGGCGGCCGGCGAGATACTCTTCGTAGCGGCCGGGACCGGCGTTGTAGGCCGCCAGGAAACCGGGCGATCCGTAGCGATCGTGCATTTCGCGCAGATACGCGGCGCCCGCCAGGATGTTGTCGCGTGGGTCGTAGGGGTTGCTGCCGAGCCGATGGCGGACGCGCAGTTCGGCCCATGTGGCGGGCATGATCTGCATCAGGCCCATCGCCCCGGCCGACGAGATGGCGCGCACGTCGCCGGCGCTTTCGACCCGCATGACCGCGCGAATCCACGCTTCGGGAACGCCGAACCTCTGCGCGGCCTCGGTGATGAAAGCGCCACAGGGATCACTGCGCGACGGCCGCTCGGCGGGCGTCTCCTGTGCGCCGGCCGGGCCCGCAGTCGGCGCGGCAAGGATCAGGCCGGAAAGGAGAAGGAGGGCTGCACGCCGGAGGGTGATCCTCCCTCCGACGGCAGGCTGACGGGGCGCGGCGGGCATCGTTCAGTCCCGCTCGCCGCGCTTTGGCGGACGATTCCAGTGCAGGCCCCAGGCGGATTTGTCGTCGGCCAACTGGAACAGGTTGGCGCGGATCGGATGTTCGAAGGTTGGATCGTCGAGCTGCAGCGAGACGTATTCGCCGGCCTTTTCGCCGGTACGTTTCCAGCCCGCGCCGATCTCCGCGCCGGTCTCGTTGCTCATGGTGTCGAGCACATGGACGCGGTAGTCGGGCGCGTTCTCGGCTTCGGACGGGTCGGCCGCGACGATGATGATGTCCTGATGCAAGGACAGCGTCGTCAGGTGGCCGATGAAGCCATCATTCTCGCGCATGAATTGACCGATCACGGGCATGGGTCGTCTCCTTCAGATTGCGGTGGACAGGGTCATGGGCGCGCCGTCACCGCGTCGGCGCACGCCAGACGAAGCGGCCATCGCCGTCCTCGTCGGTGTAGAGAGGGGTGGCCCGGCCGATCACGGCGGTGGCCGGAAGCGGGCCGAAATAGCGACCGTCTAGGCTGTCGCGGACCTGCCAGTTCATCAGGAACAGCTCGCCGGCCGCGACCAAGCGGCAGCCCTGCCAAACGGGGAGCGGGCGACCGCGACGATCGCGATCGAGAGCGTCGCCCATCGGGACGCCGTCGACCGTGATGGCGAGCCCGGTCCGGCACACCCGTTGTCCCGGGAGCGCGGCGATGCGCTTCAAGAGCGGCACGCCGCGCGGCAGGTAGCCGCCATCGGACAGGAAGGTTGCGAGCGGCTCGGGCGCGTCGACGGCCACCAGATCGGTCACATCGAGGTTGCCCACTTTGCCGATCGTGTAGAAGCCGACCGGCGTGCTGGCGGACGCGTTCCAGATCACGCGCGGCGCGAACGAAGCGATCGGGGCTACGCCAAGAAGCGACACGGCCACCGTCGTGACGATGGAATAGGAGAGGCGGGTCATGCGCCGATCTCCCGGCGCAGGAGAAAGGCGCGGTGCTGGCGCGGACCATAGGCGCGCGGTGTTTCGCCGATGGTCATTCGGTTGTGGACGTGGCGCCAATGGTCCGGCGAGACCTCGATCGGGTCGATGCCGTGCGCCTCGATGGCGTCGATGAGCTGGAGCACGCGCTCCACCTTCGGCCAGCCATCGACATGCAGCAGAATCTCTGCGCCGGGCGTGACCGTCGGAACGGTCTGGCACGCTACGTCGCGCTCGACCGTTCGCAGGATGTTTAGACGCGAGAGAACGGTTCCGTGCTCGTTCGCGGCCCAGCGCACCAGCGCAAGGACGCTGCTGGGAGGGAAGAAGAGGATGCGGCGGCGGCGATCGAGGATCTGCTCGTGCCGAACGCGGCCGAAGCGAATCCAGTGCTCCATCTGCTTCTCGATCCAGACGAGTTCGACCTGCGTTAAAGCTTCGGGCGGCGGCTCGGCGGCAGCACGGCCGAAGGGGATTGGCGCGGCGACAAGGCCGGTCATTGTCCTTCTCCTGACGGGGGTGGGAATTCGCGCTCGAACAGCGCGCGCAGCATGTCGGCGACGGTCTGGCCGCGCTGAAAGGCGGCGATCTTGATGCGGCCGCGCATGTCGGCGGTGACGTCGATCGTCAGTCGGGCCGAGTAGTCCTCGGCGGCCCGACCACTGGCGGCGTGGCGATCGGGCGCCTTGATCCAGCTTTCGGGATCGGCGGGACGCGCCGCAAAGCTTCGCTTTGGGGACCGCTCGCTCATGCGCCGATCCTCGCGACTTCCGCCGCGAGCGCGGCAATCTCGCGCGCGCCAGGGCAATCCTCGTCCTGCTCGGCGGCGAGCCGGCCGTTCTGCACGACATCAGCGAAGACGATGCGCTGGCCGATCGTCGTCGAGAGTAAGGGCGGGTCGTGATCCGCCAGCGTCTCGGCCGTCTCGCGCGCGAGGACCGTGCGAGCCGCGCAGCGGTTCAGCACGAAGCGCGCGGCGAGCTGCGGGCGATAGATGCGCGCCTCGCCGAGCAGCGAGAGCATCTCTGCGGAGGCCCAACCATCGAGCAGCGACGGCTGCACCGGGATGAGCACGAGATCGGCCGCGAGCAACGCCGAGCGCATCAGCCCGGCGACGCGCGGCGGGCCGTCGATGACGACATGGTCAGCGTCGCGCGCGAGTTCCGGCGCTTCGCGGTGGAGCGTGTCGCGGGCGAGGCCCACGACACCGAACAACCGCTCCAGCCCCTCCCGGCTGCGCTGCTGCGACCAGTCGAGCGCCGAACCTTGGGGGTCGGCGTCGATCAGCGTGACGCGCTGTCCACGGCGAGCCCATTCGCCAGCAAGGTGGAGGGCGAGCGTGGTTTTTCCGACGCCGCCCTTCTGGTTGAGCAGCGCGACGATCATGACGGTCTTCCGGGAAACGGGGACTCGTCCACAGCGGCCGAAAACGGCGGTCGCGTTAGAAAGATTCCGTAGGAATCTAGGTTAGATAAGTTACGGAGCTCGCAAGCTGCTGATTCAGCGCGAGGAATCGACGAATCCGGTCCCCGATAGCACGAGAGTCCGGTCCCCGATGGCACGATAGTGCCGGTCCCTGATAGCACGAGACGATTCACAGCTTATCCCCAGGGTGAGGTTTGGTCCGGCGACGACGACGCGGGATGCCGAGGGCATCCGGATCGGTCGGCACGAAGGAGAGGATTTCCGGCCCGCCGAGGCTTTGCTCGATGGTCAGGCGGTAGCCCGGCAGCGGTTGGCGGCGGACGATGTCGCGCAGGTCGTAGGCGAAGTGCTTGAGCGGCGAGAGGCTGCCCGACTTGGCGTGGAGATGCGGGAAGTCGAAGCTCCAGCCGAACTCCTGTTTGCCGCCGTGCTTGCGCACGAGGCGGTACAACCAGCGCTCCAGGCCTCCCGTCAGACCGAAATAGCTGCGGTCGATCGTGAGCACGAGCGCATCATCAAGCACGGCGCCGTAGAACCAGTCAGGCACGATTAGCTCGAGGCCGAGCGGCCGGCCGCGATGATCGGCGCGCTCTTTCCATTCGTTGATCCACGAGAAGCGGTGCATCCGCCGCTCTGTCGGCTGGCGGATGGAAGTCGCGATCGTCGTCGACTGAAGCCGGTCGAGCGCGGCCTTCAGGCGGTCGTAGTCGCGTAGCGACACGCCGCGGCCGATGAAGTTGAGGATTTCATAGGGGGTGGTTGCCATCAGCCGTGACGGCCGCAGGCCGAGGTCGCGCGCCTCGACGATCTGTGAGGCGGCCCAGATCAGAACGTCGGCGTCCCAGATCGTCGCCATACCGTGCTCGGCGACCGCTTCGACGCGAATCTTCACAGAGCCTGCCTTGAAGTCGATCGGCGCCAGGCGCTTCGACTTGGCGAGCGAGAAGAACGGATAGGCCATGAGGTCCTGCGCATCCCGGGGCGCAAGATCGCCGGGGAGCGCCCGAAATAGATCGAGTTGCGCGCGCTCATCGTATTGGGTGTGGCGGGACGACATGGCCGGTCGTCTCAGCGCGGGAAGCGTCCGCCGGCGGCGGTCGAGACTGTTTGGCGCTTGGCCGGTAAAACAGTGCCGCCCCGCGGATCGGACGTGGAGGTGACGAGACCGCGATCCGCCCAGGCCTGAAGGTCGTCGACGGAATAGACCACGCGGCCGCCGAGCTTGCGGTAGATCGGACCGGTCCCGTAGGTCCGATGCTTCTCAAGGGTGCGTTCGGAAAGGCCGACGAAGCGCGCCGCCTCCTGCGTTCTCAGATAGCGTGGCGGTAAATTGGCGGCTGTTTCGGCCATGATCGCACCTCCGTGGTCTCGCGGGCGGCCGCTTCGAATAAGCGGCGGGTTGCGAGCACGGTGGCGCGAAGACGGCGCCCCGGACGATGTCGAAGTAAGATGCTAAAATCGACACGCGAGCGGGTATCAGCGATCCCGGCGTGGTCGGCGCAGCAATGTCCGATAGCCGCCGCGAACGAGCTTCATGCCGTCGCGGGCGAGACGGATGGTGATCTCCCGGATCGGGTCGCCTACCCAGGATGCTGCGTCAATCTTGTGCTGGGGGAAGAGATGCTCGGCGACGGTGCGGTAGATGGCGCCGCTCTCGCGCGCGTCGATCGCGCGCAGCATCTGGCGGGCGCGCTGACGTCTTTGTGGCGTCAGGCGTGGATCGGGCGGCACGCGCTTGCCGAACATCGCGTGCCAGAGGCGTTCAACCGCGGTCAGTCGGTCGGGCGTCAGCTCATCGAATATGATGAACGCGCCAAGGGGGCGGGCATCATCGACGCCGATCAGGGCGACGTCGTGGGGTTCGCCGCGCAGTACGAGCCGGATCAGACTAGGATCATGCTCGATGATGGCGTGGGCGTGCAGATCCTCAACGCGGAGGCGGAGATGTCCCGCCGGGTTCGGTCCGACGGTGAACGGCAGTGTCGCGGGATCGGTTTGCGGGGTCCAGAAGATCGGCTGGACGAGCGCCGAGTTGCGAGGGTCGGCGACGAAATCGCAAGCCCCATTGCTCGGCGAACTCGCCTGCGACATCCTCGGTCAACCGCCCGACGGCTACCAGTTCCTGATAGGATTTTCTGTATTCAGGGTTGCGACGCAGGAACTCCCAGGCGAGATCGCCGGGGGTCAACTTCTCGATATAGTCATAAGCGGCTTCAGACCGCCAACTTTCATCCTCGGACATTCTCCACTGCCTCCGCGTAAGGTTGTGCAACGCGAGTTTTGCAGTGGATACGATTCCGGGTTGAACGGAGCGCGGGAAGAACGAAGTGGCCGCAACGTGATGCGGTTTACGCATCACCTCAGTGCAGGCGGCCCTGGAGCAACTCGCAAAAACCGCTCTTCGTCATCCATTTCGCGCGGTCGAGATGACTGGTGTAGATGCGCTGAGCGCGTTCCGGTTCGGCCTTGGCATCGAGGCCGAAGAGGACTTCGACGACTTCGCGCCAGTCGGCTTTTTCAGCGTCGGCATCCAGCAGCCGGACATACAGCTTCAGATGCGCCTCGTCATAGGCGGTCAGAACCGCCCCGGCCGGCGGCTGATCGAGAAAATCGTCTTTGGTCACAACATCCCCCGATCGCGAGATGTATCCAAACTGGAGGATATTGTTAACCGTGATTTGATCGGAACGATGACGCATGACCTTGACGCGAGACGAATTGGCAACGCCGCGACCTGTCGAACGTCAGGTTTCCTTCTTCGCATCAACGAGCAGCACTCCCTTGCCCTGATCAGAATTCAGGAAGACAATGCCGGCGCGTTCGAAAGCCCGTCTCACCTCATCGCGCGTGCTCTCAAAGACCTCGAGGCCACTGGTGGATTCGAGGCGTTTGAGCGCGGTCAATGAGACCCGGGCCTTGTCAGCGAGCGTCTCCTGTGTCCAACCCAGCAACGCACGTGCGGCCCGAAACTGCCGGGCGGTGATCATGCATGATCACCTCCCACACAGACCTACGCGTACGCCAAAACTACGACTTCTCTATTCGGGCCAATCGGATAGCGAGGCTTCCCGCGCGCTCCGCTGGCTCATTTACATACTATAGTTGATAAACTCAAAGTATGTAAATCACGATCCTCCTGCGCATGGATATGCGCAAATTGGTCGGCCGGAACTTCGCCCGCCTGCGTCGGGAGAAAGGCCTGACCCAGGAAGAGGTCGAAGCGCGCTCCGGTTTCAGTCAACAGTATCTCAGCAGCCTTGAACGCGGCCGGAGGAACCCGACCGTGATCACGCTTTATGAATTGGCTCAGGCCCTCGGCGTCAGCCACATGGAATTGGTCCGGCCCGACGATCAGCTTTGAGCCGTATTCCCGCGAGGATCATGCTTCTCTTCGTGGTCGGCACGAGGCCGCCACAGGATGGGATCAGAAGAGCCGGCGGAGCAATCTATAATGCGGCTTCGCGTTGGACATGCCGACGCTGCCAAGTCGTATTTGCGAACTCACCGTCCCTCGTCCCCTCGCAGGGAGACGCCTCAGTCAGACTTGCGCCTGACCGAACCTATGTCAGAGGAGCGGCGGCCTCTGGCCGCTTACCCCAGTCGAACTCAGTTCCATCCACCCACATGCGATGCAGTATGACACCGATGCGGCGAGCGAGGGCGACGATCGCCTTCTTGTGGCCTCGACGTCGCGAGACCTGAGCAGCCCAAGCCTTTAGGGTGGACCAGCGTTTTACGCGAGTCAGTAGCACCTGTGCTGCCTCGTAGAGCGCGCTGCGCGTCATGGCGTCACCCCATCTCGAAATGCGGCCGGTGCGATCCACTTCGCCGGATTGGTGCTTGCGCGGCGTCAGACCAAAATGGGCACCAACGGTTCGCGACCGAGTGAAGCGAGATGGGACATCGACCGTTGCCCGGAAGATGAGCGCTACGAGCGGGCCGACCCCCGGCACCGTCATAAACCGGCGCGAAACAGTGTCGTCCCGCGCGAGACGGACAAGCAAATCGTCCAACCGACCGAACTGCTCCCGCAGCGATCGCCGCGCCAACAGGAGCGTATCAGCGACTATGTGTAGGTCGCTTCCTGCGATCAGTTCCCGTACTCGCGGCTCGAAATCGCGCGCCGTGACTTTGCCGAGGTGATATCCGAAGTTTCGGATGAGACCACGGATTTCATTTTCAACATCCTGGAGCTTGTTTCGCAGGAGTTGGCGGGCCGTCAGGACGGTCCGAAGGCGCTGGCTTGTCGGCGTCTTGACGTGGACGGGTTTGAAGAGGCCGACGCGCATCATCTGCGCGATTCCGCGCGCATCATGCCGGTCGGTCTTGTTGAGTTGCGCGGAGAGAGCCGCCTTCATGTGCCGGGTCTCTACACACACGATGGGAATGCCGGCTTCGGCTAAATGCCCATAAATGTGCTGAGACAGCATCCCTGCTTCGAGACCGACGCGGACGACTGGAAGCGGGAGCGACAGGATATGCTGCGCAATCTCTTCCGGATTGGATGAAAGCTTTCGTTCATGCGCTACCTGCCCATCGGCGTTGACAACGCAGAGATTGATTGTTCGGGCGGAAACATCCAGCCCAATATAATAGCTTTGAGACATGCCGAACTCCTCCGAATCAAGAGTCGACACGTCTCATAACCAATCTACAGACCATTTTGTAAACTACGACTATTTCAGTCGTTCTCGGGACTAGACTGGCCCTTGGGCCGCGACGAGCCATCACCTATTGCATCGTGCGCCTCCTTCAGGATATTCCAGCCACCCTTGAGCACGATGCCGCCAACCAGCAACCCGATGATTAGGTCAGGCAGCGGGGACGCGAAGAACATGACCGCGGCACCCGACGCGACAATGCCGGCGTTCGCCAGCATATCGTTCGTCGTAAAGATCCAGGACGCTTTGAGATGCACACCTCGATCCCGATGCGACCGCAGCAGTTTTAAGCAAACTACATTCAGCGCGGCATTGGCGAGAGCCGTGACGATCATGGCGAGGCCGATTGGCTCGGCACCCACGAAGAAACGGCGAAGCACCTCCACGAACAATGCAAGTCCAAAGGCGATCAGAAGCAAACCCGAAAGACGCGCCACTCGCACCTTTGCCACGATCGTCCGGCCGACGGCATAAAGGCTGACGGCATAAACGCCGGCATCTCCCAAATTATCCAGGGCGGCACCCAAGAGACCTGTCGAGTCTGCGATAACGCCGACGACACCGGCCACGATCACCTGCAAGAAGTTTATGGCAAGAACCCAGATAAGAGTCCTGCGTTCGGCGGCATTGCTCGCGTCAAGCTCGATTTCACCTTCTTCTTGTTGTTTTTCACTCATACACGTTTCCGATATTTTGCATCTCAAGTGAAATAGCCCAAAGCAACCGCCCAGATGAGTACGATACCGAGAACACCTCGGTAAATAACAAACGGCCAGGCGGAAAAACGCTCGAGAACGCGCATCAGCCCCCAAATCGCACAGAACGCGGAAATAGAAGCCACGACGAGCCCGACAAGAAGTAGTGACCAGCCGTCGGCGGAAAGCTGCACTTTGTGGAGTTCCCAGAGCTCCTTGAAGCCAGCCAGGGCGATTGCCGGCAGGCCAAGAAGGAATGAGAACCGCGCCGCCTCATCTCGCTTCAGGCCGAGGGCGAGCGCCGCAGTCAAAGTCGAGCCTGAACGCGAAACGCCAGGAATCAGCGCTCCGATTTGAGCAATTCCCACGATCATTGCATCGATGGCCGATGTGTTCTCAAGCGTTCGTCGGTGCCGGGCAAAAATCTCCGCGAGCGCCAGGAGGACAGCCATGACGATGCACGCCCAGCCGATGACTTCGAGAGTACGAAGCGGCGAGCCGCACGCGTTCAACGCTCCAGACAAGGAAAGGCCGGCAATACCGATCGGGATCGTGGCAAGGAGAATTCCGACCGAGAAGCGGAAGTGTCGATCTCGGAAATCCCGATTTGCGACGGCACGCAGCGAATTGGTGGCTAGTTGGCTCACGTCGCTCCAGAAATAACTGACGACTGCAGTAAGCGCTGCAAGCTGCATGGCGGCTGAAAAGGCTGAGCCAGGATCCTGCCAACCGAGCAGCGCAGGCACGATCCGCATATGGGCGGTCGAAGAGATCGGTAGCAACTCGGTGATGCCTTGGACAAGTCCGAGCAGGGCGACCTTGCCATAGCCTAGCGCCACGAATCCGGTGTCGACGCCTTGAGTACACGCTCCCGTCATTCTGGCTCCCGGTTGTTGCGCGGCGCGGGCGCGCCCCGATGAATCACGCGCCAAAGTTCGGCGGGGGTTCTGAAGCCGACTGACGAGTCGCAGCAATTCGCGGCAGCCAGCGAGTCCCTCAACCGATCGCTCCCAGCATCGGAAACGTCATCAGCATCCAAATGGCGATCTCCTGCAACCTCCCGGTCATCATCAAAACGCCGACGCCGATCATGACCGCACCACCGCCGATG
The DNA here is from genome assembly GCA_035575945.1 of Bradyrhizobium sp. Lineage (GTDB taxonomy): Bacteria > Pseudomonadota > Alphaproteobacteria > Rhizobiales > Xanthobacteraceae > Bradyrhizobium. The sequence goes on from DATLXF010000035.1 coordinate 641,186, forward strand.
TTCAGCGCGGCACCGACGCGGCGCATGCGCTTCAATGCGGCTGCCGCGTTTCCCATGAAGAGGGCCGTGAGGAGAAACGGCACACCGAGGCCGAGGCCGTAAGTTCCGAGAAGAATCGCGCCGTTGCCTGATGACGTCGCGGTTACCGTGAGGATGGAGCCCAATACCGGGCCAATGCAGGGCGTCCAGCCGAAGGCAAAGGCGACACCCAGCAGGAAGGCGCCGACCGGTCCATTGACCTGGCGCGGTCCGTTCCATCGGCGGTCGGTCATGAGTATCGGGAGGCGAAGGAGCCCCGTCATCGCCAAACCGAAGACAATGACCAGAGCTCCGCCGATCAGGTTGGTTTCCATCTGGAAGCGTTGGAGAAGGCCGCCGAGGGCCATCGCGCTGACTCCAAGCAGCACGAATATGGTCGTGAACCCGAGCACGAACAGCAGCGCAGGGCGGAAGATGTGAAGCCGGGATACCGCATCACTGCTGCCGGTCGTGCCGGCGCCACCAGCGACATAGGACAGGTAGCCCGGCACGAGCGGCAGGACGCAGGGTGAAAGGAAGGAGATAGCGCCGGCAGCGGCCGCTGTCGCCAGCCCGAGCAACGATATTTCCAGCGCCGCCATGCTCAGCGCTTCCCGTTGCTAAGCGGCTCCTGCGTGCGAAGCACCGGTTGGGTCGAAAAAAGCGATCCAGCCAGGAGCAGCGCGACGCCAATGCTGATTGCAACATCCGCCATGTTGAAGGTCGGCCAATGCCAGTTGCCTATGTGAAAATCGAGAAAGTCTGTCACCGCGCCTTGATGCACGCGGTCAACGATGTTGCCGGCGGCGCCGCCGGCGATCAAACCGAGAGCCGTTGCTTCAATGGTCCTGCGGGTCCGCATTGCCCAAACGAGAAGACCGACCGTGATCGCCACTTTGATCCCGGCCAACACCAACGGATGCTCGAGGAAGACATCTTGGAACATCCCGAAGCTGACTCCGGTGTTGAAGCCGAGCGTCAGGTTGAAAAAGGGCACAACCTCGATCACGCGTGGCGGGACCATGACGGCATTTATGATCAACCACTTCGTAGCAACGTCGAAAAGAAGCGCGGCCACAAATGCGCCGCCAACCCATATCGCGATATTTCTAGCGGGACGTTCGGCCACGATGATTCCTTGTGTTCTTCGGGTTCTGATCGGCATTTCTGTCGTCAGCGGCCGCCCCAATACAGGGCGGCCGCTATTGGCTCAATGCGCAGTTGCAGGGCGAGCCACAGTGGAATGCTGGCGCTCCTGTGCTCGAACCTTTGCGCCGCCGACTGGGCCACCATCTCTCTGGCGCTGTTCCCGATTGAGGAGCCGCAAACCGTTGAGAACGACCAGCAGGGAGGCCCCAACATCGGCGGCGATCGCGCCCCAAAGGGATGCGAGACCGATCACCGTCAGCACTGTGAACAACAGCTTCACGGCGATCGAGAAGGCGATATTCTGCCGAATGACGGCGAGCGTGGCTCGTGAATGGCGCACGAGCCAGGGAAGTCTGGAGAGGTCGTCCGACATCAGGGCGACGTCTGCCGTTTCGATGGCTGCGTCGCTCCCCATTGCGCCCATGGCAATGCCGAGATTGGCGCGGCCCATGGCAGGGGCGTCATTGACCCCGTCACCCACCATGGCGACGACGCCATAGCGCCGAACCAGGTCCTCGACGGCCGTGACCTTGTCGCCGGGCAGAAGTTCCGCGCGAACTTCATCAATGCCGGTCTGCTTGGCAATCGCCTCGGCGGTGGCCCGATTGTCGCCTGTCAGCATCACCACTTTTTCCACGCCCGCCCGATGCAGCGCGGTGACGATATCCTTGGCTTCAGCCCTCACAGCATCGGCAACAGCGATCAGTCCCCAGACTTCCTGGCCGTCGCCAACGGCGACAATGGTCCGGCCAGCGCCGGAAAGTGTGTCGGCGCGTTCCAGGATGGCCGGTGAGCCGACCGCGCGTTCATCGAGGTAGCGGCGTGACCCAAGCCAGACTTCGCGACCGGAGACGCGGCCGGTCATGCCGCGACCCGTGATGGCCTGGACGGCCTCGGCCGGTTGTGCGGCAATGCCGTTTTCTGTTGCCCTCGCCAAAATAGCGCGGGCGATGGGGTGCTCGCTGCGCGCCTCGAGGGCTGCTGCTAACCGAAGAAGGTCATCCTCGTTTCGGCTGCCGAGCGCCAAGATCTCCACGACCTGAGGACGTCCTTCGGTGAGCGTCCCCGTCTTGTCCATGGCGATTGCTTTCAAGCGCGCCGGCGTCTCGAGATGGACGCCGCCTTTCACCAACACGCCCTGCTTCGCAGCTCCCGCAAGGGCAGCCACAATGGTCACGGGCGTCGAGATGACAAGGGCGCAGGGGCAGGCGATCACGAGCAATACGAGGGCGCGATAGAACCAAACCTCCCAGCCACCACCGAGCAACAGCGGCGGCACCAAAAAAACGGCTATCGCGAGCGCCATAACGACGGGCGTATAGACGCGTGCAAATTTCTCGACCCACTGCTCGCTGGGAGCCCGCCGGCCCTGCGCGGAGCCGACCATGCGGATGATCTGCGCGAGCGTGGTATCGCTTGACGCCTTGGTGGTCACGACGTCCAGCGCGCCTTCGCCGTTGATGGTGCCTGCAAAAACGTCGTCTCCTTCCGATTTGAAGACCGGGACGCTTTCGCCGGTGATCGGTGCCTGGTTGACCTCACTCTCTCCGGCGGCCACACGGCCGTCGAGCGGTACTTTATCGCCAGGTCGAATAATGATGTGCGAACCGACACGGACTTCGGCTGCCGGCACGTCTCTCTCCGTGCCGTCTTCAAGCATGATGCGCGCGGTCGGCGGCGCGAGCTCCATCAGGGCCGCCACGGCCCGCCGCGCTCGGCCGAGGCTCCAGGCCTCGAGAGCAAGGGCGAGCGCGAAGAAGAACGAAACCGTTGCGGCTTCGAACCAAGCGCCAATTCCGATCGCACCCACGACGGCGATCACCATCAGGAGGTTCATGTCGGGACGCAGGCGCCTGGCCGCGAGCCAAGCCTTCGGGGCCACGTAACGCACAGCACAAAGCGCGGCGAGCGTATAGAGAATGACGCTTAGCAGCGGCGTTGCACCTGCACCATGTTCGCCTGCCTCGAAGGCCGCGATGATTCCACCTCCGACCCAGGCGTGAACCGCAAATCCGATCGCGACGAACAGGCCGCTCGCAGCAGTCAGCCATGATTGAATGCGTCTGCGCCGCTCTTCTGCCCGTGCCCCTTCGCTGGTGGCGCCCTCGGTCCAGGGCTCCGCCTGCAGGCCGGCGCGTACAACGGCCTTCTCGATCTTGGCCTCCAAGGCGGCGTCAGGCGCCATGTCGATCGACATGCGGCCGTTAAGAAGGTCGAAAGCGAGCTTGTCCTCACCAACGAGCGGGCCGACTTCGCGCTTCAGGGCGGCGATCTCGTCGGCACAATCCATGCCATGGATTCGATAGACAACGCCGCCAGGCAGATTGATCGGCGGCGGGCTGAGGGCTTCCTTCACGTTGGTCGCGCAACCGCACGCGGATCCTGCGGCATCGCAGGTTGCCTGCTCAGCAACGGCCGGCGCTGTCCACAGCTCAGCCCGCATCCCGGTTCGCGCGACCGCCTGTTCGATCTCTTGGAGGGTTGTCCCGCTCTGAGGTGCAATGGTCATCGCACCCTGCGAAGTGTCGAAGGCGAGCTTATCCTCGCCAACGAGCGGTCCCAGTTCCCTGGTCAGAGCAGCCACCTCATTCTTGCAGTCGAGGCCGCGCACACGCAGGAGCATGGTTTCGGCCGAACCATCCTGGATGAGAGAGCCTGACATCCCGGTTCTTGAGATGCCGCTCACGAGTTCGTCGATCGAGGCACGGTGCTGAGGCGCGACCGTCATCAACCCCTTTGCTGTGTCGAAGGCGAGCCAGTCCTCACCGCCAACCAGAGGGCCGATTTCGCGCTTGAGCATCGCGACCTCGTTTTTGCAATCGAGGCCCTCGACCTTGAACAGCCACGCCGACGCGGAGGACTTATCCAGCTCAGCCAGCAATTGTGCCCTCATTCCAGTGGTAGCGACCGCCTGCTCAATGGTATCGAGTGCCGGAGCGGTCAGGCCCGCGACCTCCATGACACCGCCCTTGGTGTCGAACGACAACTTGTCCTCGCCACCGACGACGGGACCGACCGCGGCACGAAGCATCCGAACTTCGTTCTGACAATCCAAGCCCTCAACCTTGAAGCGTAACGTGCCTAAGGTGCTTCTAGCCTCGGCTTCAATAGTCATTGCGGTCTCCTAAATTTGCTTATTCTCTCGAGCCCGGCTCGAATCCTTTCACGCACCATACATTCTGTAGTGGCTACAGGAGCAAGAGGCCTTTCAATCGTTTTTTGCCGTCCAAGCGAGCGACAGACGTCAGCGTCCGGCGGCTATCAGCCCGACCACAATTCCATAGCTCGCGATTATTGAGGCGCCGGTGAGCGCCATGCCAAAAGCCCGGCCTGAGACTCGTTTGGCGTAGCCGAATGCAAAGGTGATGCGGCCAACCAGAAACAGAGCAACCAGCAGCGGTATGAGCACCAGTTCGGTTTCTCGCAGAAGCGCTGCTAGGGTCAGATGTGCGCCAAAAGCCAGTACTGTCTGCTCCAATGAATTCTGCAGCACCGCGGCACGCACGGCGATTGCCGGGCTGGGTTTGCCGAACGCCGAGCCCCGTATATCCGCCGGCGAATAGAACCTGCCTCTGCTCACCGCGCCGACGCAGCCGGCCAGCCAGAGAAACATGAGAATACTCGCCTTCAACGTGAACGCGATCCGCTCACCGAAGTCCATCTCTGGGCTGAGGCCGAACAATTCAGGAGGCAGCCAGGCATAGCCAACCACAAGGACGACCGCCGCGAAGGCGAGCGCGACGGCTGAGGCTCGGACAATGCCCACCTGGTCAGAACTGAGCCTCTTGAACACTGTCCTTGCTCCTTGTCGTCCTCCGCCGCCTGCCTGTGGTGATGAAAGACCGGGGGCGACCACTCATCGCGCGTGGGTTCACACGCCCCGATCATAGGTATATAAATCCTGTAGTAACTACAGAATCAACCCTTGCGAGGGGTCGAGGCCGTGACTGAACCCGGTCGCCGTAACAGCGGTCACGGCCACTTGGTGCCGAGATCGGGCACCGCAAGAACACGAGATGAGACCGGCGGATGAGCTTCTATTCGATTTATCAGCAGGGTTTCGTTCGCGTGGCTGCCTGTACACCGAAATGCGAAGTCGCCGATCCCAGCTACAATGTCGCTGAGACGCTCGCGCTCGCCCGCGACGGTGCGCGCCAGGGTGTTGCGCTGATGGTGTTCCCGGAATTGGGCCTCTGCGGTTACGCGATTGACGATCTTCTCGGCCAAGCCGCGTTGCTGCAGCGGGTGGAACAAGCGATCGAGGAAGTCGCGGCCGCGAGCCGCGAGCTTTCGCCGGTTCTGCTCATCGGCGCGCCGCTGGTGCGGGAAGGACGACTCTACAATTGCGCTGTCGCCGTCCATCGTGGGCGCATTTTGGGTGTTGTTCCCAAAGGACATCTGCCGAATTATCGGGAATTCTACGAAAAGCGTTGGTTCGCTTCGGGCCGAAACTTGAAAGGCGCTACCATCGAGATCGCTGGTCAGTCCGTCCCCTTCGGAATGGATATGATTTTCGCGGCCGAGGATTTGCCAGGCTTCGTCTTCCACGTCGAGCTGTGCGAGGACGTATGGGGACCGGCTCCGCCCAGCGACTTTGCCGCGCTCGCTGGCGCTCTCATCCTTACCAACCTCTCGGCCAGCAACATCACTGTCGGCAAGGCCGAAACCCGCCGGCTGCTCTGCGCAACCCAATCGGCGCGGTGCTGGGCTGCATACATCTATTCCGCGGCCGGTCCGGGCGAGTCGACGACGGACCTCGCTTGGGACGGTCAAGCCTGCATTTATGAACTCGGGCAGCTGCTGGCAGAGACCGAACGGTTCCCGCAGGACTCGCAAATGGCCATCGCCGATGTCGACGTTGATAGGCTCAGACTGGAGCGCCTGCGCACCGGCACCTTCAACGAGGCGGCCATCGCACAAGCTATGCCTGAAGACAGGTTCCGGCGTATCGGCTTCCGGTTCGAGCCGTCGATGACGGACCTCGGGCTGCGCAGGGCCGTCGCGCGCTTCCCCTATGCTCCAGCCGATCCGGCACGCCTCGACCAGGACTGTTATGAGGCCTACAGCATCCAGGTCCAGGGGTTGATGAAGCGCCTTCAGGCGACGGGCATCCGCCGCGTCTGCATCGGGGTCTCCGGTGGTCTGGACTCCACTCACGCGCTGATCGTGGCGGCGAAAGCGTTCGACCGGCTAGGCTGGCCCCGGTCCGACATTCTCGGCTTCACGATGCCGGGCTTCGCGACGGGGGAGGCCACCAAGGCAAATGCCTGGACGCTGATGCGTAGTCTCGGCGTCACCGCCGAGGAGATCGACATCAAGCCGTTGGCGCAGCAGATGCTGGCGTCACTTCAGCATCCGTTCGCGCAAGGCGAGCCGGTTTACGACGTGACGTTCGAGAACGTGCAGGCGGGCCTGCGCACGGACATCTTGTTCCGTGCAGCCAACCAGCGAGGCGCCATGGTGCTTGGCACTGGCGATCTGTCCGAAATCGCGCTCGGCTGGTCGACCTACGGTGTCGGCGACCATATGAGCCACTACAACGTCAACGCGTCGGTGCCGAAAACACTCATCCAGCATTTGATCCGCTGGGTGGCACAGTCAGCCGCCTTCGATGAGGCAACGAACGGCACGTTGCTCTCCATTCTTGACACTGTGATTTCGCCAGAACTCGTGCCGGCCGGCGAAGGCGGCGCCTTACAAAGTACGGAGGAGAAGATTGGGCCTTATGAACTGCAGGATTTTACCCTGTTTTATTTGACGCGCTATGGCCTGAAGCCGTCGAAGATCGCTTTCCTGGCCTTCCATGCCTGGCGTGACGCCACCGCCGGAGCTTGGCCTCCACAGTATCCGGAAGAGCGCCGTCGCGCATATGATCTGCCCACAATCAGATCGTGGATGGAGGTGTTCCTCTATCGCTTCTTCACGATCAGCCAGTTCAAGCGCTCGGCGTCGCCGAACGGCCCCAAAGTCACTGCTGGCGGCTCGCTGTCGCCGCGCGGCGATTGGCGCGCTCCGTCGGATGGCAACGCCCGCCTCTGGTTGGAGGAGTTGCGCGCTCACACGCCGTCGGAATGAACGTGCCCTGAGGGTTGGCGCTCAGCGGCCAACGGCAATCGGCGCACGGATGCCGATGACGCTTCCGCCCAGTTGTTATCCCTACTCGAACCACCGTTACGGAATGAATTCGCCATGATCACCATCGGAGCCTTGTCACAACGGACAGGCGTCAATATCGAGACAATCCGCTACTACGAGCGGATCAATCTCATCCCGCCGCCGCCCCGCACAGAGAGCAGGCGGCGCCTCTATGAAGCAGAGGATGTTCGGCGACTGACGTTCATACGCCATTCCAGGGATCTCGGCTTCGACATCCCGGCTATTAAGACGATGCTCGCTCTGCAGGAAAGGCCAGAGTCCTCTTGTGAGCAGGTGAGCCGAATTGCCACCGATCAGCTCGAAGCCGTCGAGGTGCGGATCCGACGCCTTCTCGGACTTAAGAGCGAGCTCACTCGGATGATCAAATCGTGCGACAATGGGAAAGTCGCATCGTGCCGGATCATAGAAGTTTTAGCTGACTCACCCAACTCGCATGATGCCCCCTGAATCGCTGAGGAATTCAGGAACATCCACGACTTTGTTGGCTAGGGAGTGCCCGAATACCCCATCTATAATAGTCGCTCTTGGCAGCGTATTCCAGTCGGAAGTGCTTATTTGCTCTCTGTCAGGCCGCCGAGATCGCAACTGATTCGGTCGCAGCAATGCCGAGGCCCCGGCCTTCCGGTCGGGGCCTCGTGGGGGGCCTCAGTCGCCCCGGCGCCCGTTGGGACGGGACCAGATGAGCGAGAGGGTCTCGCCTTCCTCGTCGTCGAAGAGGTTAGCGTAGATCGGGGCGTTGAAGCTGGGATCGTCGAGCTTTAGGCCCAGATAGGCGCGGCCCTCGTTGGAGGTCTTGGACCAGGCGGCGCCGATCTCGGCGCGACCGACGAACACGCGGTGGCTGGGGGCATTCTCGCCCGTAGCGCGGGCCTCGGGAACGATCCGGACATTCTTGGTCTGGACGCTGAGGGTGACGATTTCGCCGGTGAACTCGTTGTTGCCGGTCGTCTTGAAGGTGCCAATGGTCGCCATGATAGTTCTCCTTGAACTCTGTTGCGAGCCCGCACCATTGCGGCCTCGATGGCGATCGAGAGGCCGGAGGCGATTGACGGCGCACCCCGCAGGGGCCTGACAGCAAAGGAGAGGCTTTCTTGCCTCGCGAGGAATGACGGCGCAGCCGGCAGGGGAAGAAAGTTTCGACGCCGCTGTTGCGGCATAGGCGATCGAGGCGCAGCCGACCTTCGGCCAGATCAGCCCATTGAAGAGGCCGTTTTGGAGCGGTCGACATGACAGAGACGCATCACAGGAGAACGTGGCGACCATACCGACCGATGGACCCGTAGCGACGTGACACCGCGGGTCAAACCAGCTCCGCCAGACGCTACGTACCGCCGATTCCTGCCCGTCGCCCACGAGATCGCCCCCTCCCGGCACTCGCACCGTCTGCGCGCTGTCACGGCATTGCGACCGGCGCCGTCACCGATGGCATGGCGCGTCAGCTGGGTTAACCGTCGATCCGGTCAGCGCGATTGCAAGCGAGCCTGGCGACGAGGAAGGCGCGACCGCTAAGACATCAATTGACCATCCCGCCGCCGCCTGCACCGATGTCAGGTTCGCACGATGGTCTGCCCGGTTAGCCCGGGCGTGCCCATGGCCGTCATCCGGATCAGCGCCGTGACGCCAACGGCGATTGCGCCGATAACTGAGAAGATGAGCTGCCAGATGTCGGAGGGCATGGTGTGTTTCACGATGCCATGCGTCGCGTGGTAGCCGGCAAGCGCCGCGGGGGCGACGAAGGCGAGTGCGACCGCGAGCCGTATCCAGAGCGGTCGGATGAAGGAGAGCAGGAACTGCCCCAGGCCGAATGTGAGTGCGGCAGCGACAAGGCCGACGAGGATCGTTCCGAGCCAACCGGCGCCGCTGCGATAGGCCCAAGTCCCGGCGCTGACGCCCGCGAAGAACGGCAGCGCGAAGACAGCTAGTGTGAATAGAAGCCAGCACAGGACGCCGATCGCCGCCATGCCGGAGAGGATGCCGATGAAGACCATGGTGGTGTTCTCCGTGAGATAAAGGTCTGACGGTCGCGCCTCCACCACCACCACGGCGCATTGATAGTATAGGCGAAGAGAAGGCAGGGCGGGAGCGGAAATCCCATGGGACTTCCGCTTGCGGCTCTGTCGCCTTGCCCGCGATTAGCGGGCGAAGGGGTCGATCTCGTGAACGATGGCGGCGGCTTCGCCGTCATATTCGCCAGCGGGCATGACGCCCATGGTGCCGTCCCCGGCCTGGAAGATGACGATCGAGACCATGAGGGTGGCGGCGAGGCTGAAGGCGAAGGCGTGAGCTTGATTGAGGGACATATGACCCGCTCCTGTCTTGGAGGCGGGAGACCATCTCCCGCGCGACAGGCGCCCGATGTGTCCGGCCGATGGCCGCAATCACCGCGAAGGCGAAGCTTGAGCGGCGGCACGCTTTGCGTAGTCCGACCCTTTACGGGTTGATGGCGTCAGGCCGGCGGCTGGACCAAGGATTAGCGCAATGGAAGCGGGGGATGGTTTCTCGCTTCGACCGAGTGCTAGGATCGCCCCACAGCAATTCACTGCGTTGGATTCGAGCCGTGTCCTGGTCGTCCGCGTCGGAAGGCAGGAGGGCGCAAGCAAACGATGGCAGCCGGATTTCACATACCAGACGGCAACGACGCCCTTCGAGATGATCTTCCGGCAGTGGTCGAACTGATCGAGCGTACGGCCCGGTGGGTGAATCCGGAGACTTTCCGGCGTCTGCCGGTATGGGCGCCGCATACGGCTCGCGGCCGGCCTCTCTATGACGCTGCGTGGTCGCGCCGGTACACGAACACGAAAAAGGCGACCAAGATCACCGCTGAGAAGTTCGAGGGCAATGTCGCCGCGCTCAATGCACTCGTGGCGGCTCTGGGCGTCGCGGCGCCGAAGCCGAAGGACTGGACCGTGTGTCACATCTGGGGATACAACGATCCCTCGTTCGCTCAGCAAAGCAGCGTCGTCCAGGATCTGCGCTACTTCTCCTGCGTCGCCAATATGGTGTGGCTGCCGACCCCGCTCAAAGGCTTCACGGACACGATGCCTGAAATCAAGGCGATGCTGCGAGTGTGCGCTTTCCACCTTTACGGCTGGGCTTGCGAGCATCCATCGGTTGCCGAGCAATATGAGAAGGTCAAGAACGGCTGGATTCCCGAAGGCTATCCGAAGAGTTGGCCTTGTCCGGAGCGCCCTGGACTGCTTCCGCCGGGTACAGCGCCGTTCGGGGAGCGGATCGAGCGCGAGATTGCCACGCGGAAGGGCAAGCTGAAGGCCGACCTCGCGAATGCGGCCTTTCTCCATTATCCGAAGGAGGAAGTGCTCGCGGTGCTGAAGTTCTGGGGCGTCGAACTGGGGTGACGGCGCTCACGCGCCGCCTCCCTTCGGGCGAAAGTCGAAGACCGGGATGCCAAGCTTCCTCGCCTTGTCGGCGAGGTTGTCCTGAATGCCCGTGCCGGGGAAGACGATGACCCCGATCGGCAGGACGTCGAGCATCTGATCGTTGCGCTTGAACGGTGCGGCCTTGGCGTGTTTCGTCCAGTCGGGAGCGAAGCCGACCTGCGGCACCTTACGGGTGTCGGCCCATTTGGCGGCGATCTTCTCGGCGCCCTTCGGCGACTTGCCGTGCAGCAGCACCATGTCCGGGTGCTTGGCGTGGACCTGATCGAGCTTGGCCCAGATCAGACGGTGATCGCTGAAGTCGAGCCCGCCGGTGAAGGCGATCTTTGGACCGGCGGGGAGCAGCACCTCGTTGTCGGCGCGTTTTTTGGCGGCGAGGAAGTCCCGGCTGTCGATCATCGCCGAGGTCAGGTTGCGGTGGTTGACCATCGATCCGCTGCGCGGTCGCCAGTTCGATCCGGTGTGGCGCTCATAATGTTCGGCGGCTTGGTCGCGCATCAGCTCGAAGGCGTTGCGGCGTTCGATCAGGGTCTGGCCCTCGGCCGTAAGGCGCTCCAGTTCGACGGCCGTCACTTCGCTGCCGTCCTGTTCGCGCTGGCCGCGGCGCTGCGCCTGTTCATTGTCGTCCAGCTCGCGCTCGATCCGTTCGTTGGCCCGGTGGAAGAGGTTGACGGTCGACCAGAGGAGATCGTCGAGGTCGGGCTCTAGGCGGGTGTCCTCCAGGGTGGCGATCAGGGCGTCGAAGATGTCGGCGATGGCGCCTGCGACATGGTCGCCCTCCGGAAGTGGTCGGGGATCGGGTTCATCCGTGAAGGGACGGTAGCCGTAAAGCTGGAGTTCGCTGAGGACGTGGTCCGTGGGAGAAGAGGCGTGGTGCGGTTCGTAGTCATCGTGCTCGCTCATGGGATGCTCCGTCGGTTCGACCGCGACCCTCGCGGCCTTCATGGCGACGAAAGCCGGCGGGCGGGCCGGACCTGCATCCGCAGTGAAGCGGAGGGCCGGAGCACAGCGGAGGATGACGAAGGCGGGCTATTTTGCCTCGCGATGGAAAGCGGCTCTCGGCCGCGCCGGAAAATAGGCCGCCGCAGACATTGCGGGTCTGGGCCGTTTGCTGGCCGATCGCCCTCTCGAAGGCCGAGGGCGCGGTTCTCTCCGACCTGGGGATCATCCGAGCGATGCCGACGACGGCGCTCCCGCCGCCTACACCTCATCTCGGCCTATGCCACCAGTGCCATGAAGCGTGCGACGTCCTGCGGCGCGATCTGCACCCGTGCCGCTGCCCGAAGGCTATCCAGACCTGCCAGGCGGAGATCCTCGTTGAAGTCGCCCAGTATTGGAGACACCACGACCGCCTCGATCCCGGCCGCGTTCGCCCTTTCGATTAATGTCGCCATCGCGCCGTCGCCGGCCGGATCATTGTCGCGGGCGATGTAGAGCCGGCGTAGCGTGTCGGGGAAGAGGATAGCCGAGAGATGTGCCGCCGAGAGCGCCGCCGCCATCGGCATGGTGGGCAGCGCCATCCTGAGCGACAGCATCGTCTCGATGCCTTCGCCCGCCGCCATCACTTCGCCCGCCACACCGAAGCGAACGGCATGCCCGAGAAGGTCGCCCATCGCCCGTCTCGGCGTGTCGATCGGCGCCTTGTCCGAGCCGTCAGGTGCGAGCCAGGTGCGATGCGCGCCGGTCTGATGCCCGTCGAGATCGGTGACCGATGCGATCATCGCTGGCCAGGTCTCGGTCGGGGAATGTTCGTCAGGCCGGTAGTAGCAGCGGGGATGGAAGCGCAGGCTTCCGGTTCCGTGCAAATCCGTAATGCCGCGTGTATGGAGATATGTCGTTACGAGTGTGCCCGAAATCGGCTGCGCCATGGCGAACAGCCGCCGGGCCGCTTCCGGCGATCCGGTCGGCGCTGGTGACGTGCGCTCGCCACCATGTGGACGGTCCGGTTCGGGATGGGGCATCGACAGGAAGATGCGCGCCTCATCGGCGACATCCTTGAATTCGACCAGGCCGCAGCTCTCGCGGATGACGTCCAGCAGATCTCCATGCTCGCCGGTGGCGGCGTCGGTCCATTTTCCGGCGGCGCCCTTGCCGGTTTCGCCGCCTTTCAGCCGCACGAACATCGAGCGGCCGGGCGTGTTGCGGACATCGCCGACCAGCCAGTAGCGCCCCTCGCGATGGCCGGAGGTGAGGTAGTGGCGGCACACCGCCTCGGCCTGCCGGCCGAGACGGATCGCCAGATCGGAGGCGTCATGCCGTGCCATCACGCCGCCTCCCGCTCACTGACGCGCTCGACGGGATAGCGCTCCAGCACCTTGGCCAGGATAGCGGCGCCGGTCGTATCGGTCGGCACGAACATCCGCAGCTTCCACGAGATGATCTCGTGAAACAGGCCATAGGCCCGCAGGCGATCGCGCATGGCGTCGGTGAAGCCCGACAGCTCGATGCGGTTGGCGCCCATGACCCGGACGCGGCGAAGTTGAAGACCCTCGGTCAGATCGAGGATGGTCTTGCCATCCATCAGCGCCATGAAGGCGTCGTCCGCTGTCAGGGTCGATGTGCCGGTGGCGAGCGCGCCGGCTACCCAGGCGGCGGAGACACGGCGGCCAACGATGCGCTCGCCGTCGTCGGTCTGGAGTCGATACACCCGCGTCGACTCGCTCGGGAGGCGTTTCCAGATCGGCAGCAATAGGCCGCTGACGACATGGATGGTGCTTTCGGCATACTCCGGCACCTCGGCTACCTCGGCGTTCCATGCCGCGGTGAAGCCCGCCCGGTCCGCGTCGACCCAATGGGTCTCATCCATCATCTTGATGGAGGCGTTGTGCGCCTCCATCGGTCGGATCAACCGCACGCGCCGTTCGATCTCGCCGTCGTCCAGCATGATGCTGGTGGTCGGGATCTGCACGGCGGCGCGGCCCGAACGCTCGTTGACCAGCAGCTTCGCACCCGGATCATCGAGATGGTCGAGCGCCTCGGCCAGCGTCACGGGACGGTTTCGCTGGCGCTGGGTGATGGTCAGCAGCCGGGCCTCGGCCCCGGTGCCAGGATGGACGTGGATCGTCCGGCGGTCGGTGACGATGAAGCTCTCGGCCTGCAGTGTCTCTAGCCCGACGTCATAGCTGCCCGAGGCGATGGCGCCTTCGATCTTGGCGTTCAACAGCCGCTCGAACGCGGTGAACAGGACACCCTGAAGGTCGATGGTCAGTGCCAACAGCCTGTTCAGGAAGGTGGTGATCGGCGGCAGTTCGTCCTTGATGCCGGTGGAATCCATCAGCGAGAGGCCGGTGGCGTCCTCAAACATCTGGAGCGAGCAGCCGTCGACCTTGCCGCGCACCAACAGCAGGTAGAGCTGCCGCAGGGCGTTGCGGGCGTAGTGCGATTCCAAATTGTCCTCCGGCCGGAACAGGCCCTGGCCGCCAGTCTGGCGCTGGCCGCGCGTGATTGCGCCGAGTGTGTCGAGGCGGCGGGCTATGGTCGACAGGAAGCGCTTTTCGGCCTCCACGTCGGTCGAGATCGGCCGGAACCGCGGCGGCTGCGCCTGGTTGGTCCGGTTGGTGCGGCCCAGGCCCTGAATGGCGGCGTCGGCTTTCCACCCCGGCTCCAGCAGATAGTGGACGCGCAGCCGCTGGTTCCGCGCAGACAGATCGGCGTGGTAGCTGCGCCCGGTGCCGCCGGCGTCGGAGAAGATCAGAATACGCTTCTGATCATCCATGAACGCTTGAGTCTCGGCGAGATTGGCCGATCCGGCGCGGTTCTCCACGGCAAGGCGGTCGATGCCGCCGGGGCTGGTCTTGCGGACGATGCGGCGCGAGCGCCCTGTCACCTCAGCCACGACATCGGTTCCGAAGCGCTGGACGATCTGATCGAGCGCGCCGGGCACCGGCGGCAGCGAAGCGAGCCTCTCGATCAGGCGGTCACGACGGGCAACCGCGTCGCGGCTCTCGACCGGCTGACCGTCGCGAAACACCGGTCGCGATGACAGGTTGCCTTCGCTGTCGGTGAACGGCTCGTAGAGCTGCACCGGGAAGGAATGGGCGAGATAATCCAGAACGTACTCGCGCGGGGTGATGTCCACCCGGACGTCATTCCATTCCTCGGTGGGGATCTCCGCCAGGCGGCGCTCCATCAAAGCCTCCCCGGTCGACACGATCTGGATCACGGCGGCATGGCCATCGACCAGGTCCTGCTCGATCGAGCGGATCAAGGTCGGTGTCTTCATGCTGGTGAGGAGATGACCGAAGAAGCGCTGTTTGGCGGATTCGAAGGCCGAACGGGCGGCGGACTTGGCCTGCCGGTTCAGCGTGCCCCCACTGCCATCAGGGCCGCCGGTGATGTTGGCGGCCTGCATTGCGGCGTCGAGATTGTTATGGATGACGGCGAATGCCCCGGCATAGGCGTCATAGATGCGCGTCTGCTCAGGGGTTAGCTGGTGCTCGACCAGTTCGTATTCGACGCCGTCATAGGAGAGCGACCGGGCCGTGTAGAGGCCAAGGGAGCGGAGGTCGCGGGCCAGCACCTCCATCGCCGCGACGCCGCCATCCTCGATCGCCTCGACGAATTCGGCGCAGGTCGAGAACGGGAAGTCCTCGCCGCCCCAGAGACCGAGGCGCTGGGCGTAGGCGAGGTTGTGGACGGTGGTCGCGCCGGTTGCCGAGACATAGACGACGCGCGCATTCGGCAGGGCGTGCTGGAGCCGAAGGCCCGCACGGCCCTGCTGCGAGGCGGCGACGTCGCCGCGTTCTCCCTTGCCGCCAGCGGCGTTCTGCATGGCATGGCTCTCGTCGAAAATGATCACTCCGTCGAATTCGGAGCCCAACCATTCGACGATCTGCTTGACGCGGGAAAGCTTCTCGCCGCGGTCGTCGGACCGTAGCGTGGCATAGGTGGTGAATAGGACGGCTTCCGAGAGTGTGATGTCCTTGCCCTGCGGAAAGCGAGACAGCGGCGTGACCAGCAGGCGCTCCATGCCGAGCGCCGACCAATCGCGCTGCGCGTCCTCCAGCAGCTTGTCGGATTTGGAGATCCACACCGCCTTGCGGCGGCCCTGCATCCAGTTGTCGAGGATGATGCCGGCCGACTGGCGGCCCTTGCCGGCGCCGGTCCCGTCGCCGAGCATGAAGCCGCGGCGGAAGCGCACAGAGTTCGGCGCGTCGTCGGGCGCTGACGAGACGACGTCGAAAGTCTCGTCGAGCGTCCACGAACCGGCGAGGAAGTCGGCATGCGCCTCGCCAGCGTAGATAACGGTTTCGAGCTGGGCGTCAGAGAGCAGGCCATCCGGGACGATGTTTGCAGGCAGCCGGGGCCGGTAGCTCGGCCTGGGCGGCGCGACCGAGGCCATCGCGACGGATTGCACAAGCTTGGTCAGATGGGCCTGCGCCCCGGGAATACGGATCGCCTGCAATCCATATTCTTCATAGATCGCGTCGGTGATCCCGCCGTCTTCGGCGGGTGTCCATTCCATGGTTTCATAGGCGAGTTCGACGCCTTCCGGCTCGATGGATGCGGGCGTGGCGGGCGCGACAGTGGTACGGGCGCGGTATCCGCGAATGGTGCGGGGCGACGCGGCGGACGCCGAGGTTTTCACTGGCGGCAGGGTTGCAGTCGGACGCGGCGGAACCTGTGTCGCGATCCAGCCGAGCAGCGTGGAGACGTCGGGTGCGATGCCTGGCGAAGGGGGAAATGCCGAACGATCGTCGGCCGACAGCTTGTCGATGACCGTCAGCCGCGTGTCGATGGTCGTGCCGTGCTTGGCATAGACCGAGCCGTCCACGGCTGCGGTGAAGACGACGCGGCCACGCTCCTGAAGCTGGACGAAGGCCGCTGCCCAAGCCGGGTGGTCGGGGCTGAAGTTGGCGCCGGTGATCGCCACCAGCCGCCCGCCATCGGTAAGCCGGGCCAGTGCTGAAGCGACATGGCGATAGGCGGCGTCGGCCGCGCGGCCGGAGACGTTCGCCATGACGGAGAATGGCGGGTTCATCAGCACGACTGTGGGGGTGGCGTCCGGCGCGAGGTGATCGTCGATCTGGGCCGCGTCGAAGCGCGTGACGGCAACGTCCGGAAACAGCGCAGCAAGCAGATCGGCGCGGGTTTCGGCCAGCTCGTTAAGGAGGAGCGTTCCGCCTGATATCTCGGATAGGATGGCGAGCAGGCCGGTGCCAGCCGACGGCTCCAGCACGATGTCGCCAGCAGCAATGGAGGCGGCCGCCACGGCGGCAAGACCGAGTGGCACCGGCGTCGAGAACTGCTGGAGCGCCTGCGATTCTTCCGAGCGCCGGGTATGCGTCGGCAGGAGGCCGGCGATCTTTGAAAGAGCGGAGAAACGTGCAGCCGGAGATGCGGTTTTGCGGAAAAGCGCCTTTCCGTATTTACGCAGGAAGAGGACTGTCGCGACCTCGCAGGCCTCATAGGCCGCCTTCCAGTCCCAGGCGCCGCTGGTGTCGGATGCGCCGAAGGCTGTTTCCATCGCTGCACGAAGGATCGCGGCATCGACGCGCTGGCCGCGTTCGAGATGTTCGAGAAGCTGTTGCGCCACGGCGAGGGTCTGGGACGCACGGGTGACGGGCGCGGCCGCAAGGGCCACGGGAGGCAGAATGTTCATGGAAGGAACCTTGGGAGAGCGGAAGGGACAAGCTCGGTTGGCGCTCTCTCTCGACCGCCCGAACTCGACCCATCCCGGCCGTCCTCTTCCTCTTGTCCGCTGACATAAAAAAAGCGCCCGACCGTGAGGCCGGGCGCGCGCATTGTCGGGGATCATCGCATTCGGCTTTCGGCCAGCCAGCGGCCGGTACTGATCCATTCAATCGTGCGGCCTGTGCCGAGGTCGAGCAGATGGGCGCCGCCGGAGAAGCCGTCCACGACAGGGTCAGAAGCAATACCGGCCCACTGAAACCCCCAGGTGCCGGTGAGTGCGAATGTCTCCGCGCAGCGGGTGACGAAGGTGACCAGTAATTGCGGATCGGCGGTTCCGGGGTCGCGAAGCCAGAGGCGCGTCGCGCCGTGCTCGGGTGTCAGGGAGAGCAGGAACGGCTCGGCGGGTGGGTCCTCGCGACCGTTTTCGGCCATCAGCGCGGTGTAGATGTCGAAGGCCCGCGCAACATTGGCAACCGAGCCGACGTCGAGCAGGCAGGAGAAGCGGGTGAGATAGTCGGCCATATCAGGCTCCTGAAACGAAAAAAGCCCGGTGCTGGGCCGGGCTCTGAGTGGATGGGATTGGAAGGTGCGGAGCGGCCGAAGCTGCCCCGCGAGCCGATCATTCGGCGGCGATGAGGTGACGTTCGTCGTGCTCGCCATCGGCCGGCGGTTCCGACTCGTCGTCGGCGCTGAGGAAGTCGGGCAGCGCGGCGTCCTCGGTTTTGCCATCGCCGTCCGCGTCCGGTGCCGGATCGCCGTCGACAGCGGCAAGTCGAAGCGGTTCGGGCAGCCAGCCGCTGTCGGCCAGGAGACGCTCGGCCTCCTTGGCCATGTCGCCCTTTTTCAGATGACCGATGAGCTCGGCCGCCCGTTCGCCGGCGCCTTCGCGGACGGCTTCGAGGATGCGCGGCTTGGTGACACGGTTGAGGTAGTTGCCGAAGGTCGGACGCCAGCCGGCTTCGACCAAGTCGAGCCCGGTCGCCCGCGTCAGCCGGTCGGCCTGCGCGAGCCTCATATCGAGCGTATGCTGCGACACGCCGCCCGCGCTGTGCGGGTTCGGCCGCTCATAGAGCGCGTTGACCCCATAGCTGACGCAATGCGCCAGTAGCGCCATGCGGCTGGCATCGTCGAGACCAGCGAGCCAGTCCCAGAGGACGTCGTCGTCCTTCGGGATGTCGGCGGCCCAGGCGTCGTGACGCTCCTGCACAGCCCGCGCGGAGGGGCTGTCCTTCAGCGTCTCGTCCTGAACGGGGAAGAAGATGTGTTTCACCCCCGCTTCCATGGCGCCCGTGTACATGCGGGTCACGAAGCTGTCCGAGACCAGCTTGTGGAGAAGCGCCGTCATGGCGATGTGCGGGTTTTCCGCCACCGCGTCGCGCAGCGCGAGGGTGCGGTAGGCGGTCAGTTCGACGACGAGGCGTTCGGGCAACGGCTTGATGCTGTCGTCCTCATCGTCCGCCGGTTCGACAGGCTGGCCGCCGATGGTGATGACGGCGCGCTGCACCGACGGGCTCGCGGTGCCATCGGATTCGATCTCCTTCTCCGATCCTTCCTCACCATCGGTCCGGACCTGAGGCACATCCTCGGGCCGAACGAAGCCGCGATCGACCGAAAGCGACCCGTTGGCGTCGATGCTGACGAACACGCCAGCGATGGCGATGTCGGTCGGGTCGAAGTGCTCCGGGCGATCGTCGAACGCAGTCAGAGCCGTCTCGATCTCGCCCATACGCTCGTCGATCTCATCGGGCAGTTCGTCGGCGTCCTGATATTCCGCTTCGAGCCTGACCTGCTCGGCGGTGAGCGCCTCGATGGTCGCCTGTTCCTCCGCCGATAGATCGATCGGCGTGCCGGAGACCTCGTGGAGGCCGCGAACGGCGTCGTAGGGGAAGCTGACCGCGACCTCGATCCACTTCCAGCCCTCGGCGGCGATCACCTCAGCCTCGGCCTTGAGCTTGTCGGCGACGAGGCGATCGAGAAGCCCCACGTCCTGCAGCCAGCCGCCATCATCAGCCTGGAAGAGGTCGCGCATGACGGTGCCGCCAGCCGCCTCATAGGCTTCGATGCCGAGGAAGACGGCACGCTTGTCGGACGCGCGCACCGTGGTCTCGGTCAGCATGCGCCGGATCTGATAGGGCTCCTTCGACCAGGCATCCTTGATCGCGTCCCAGACCTGGGTCTGACGCTCGTGGTCTTCGGAGACCGTGAACGCCATGAGCTGCTCCAGCGTCATGCCGTCGTCGGCATAGACGTCGTGGAGGACCGGTGAGACGGTCGCGAGGCGCAGCCGCTGCTTGACCACGTTGACGGGCACGAAGAACGCCGCGGCGATCTCCTCCTCGGTCATGCCCTTGATCAGCATGTCGTGGAAGGCGCGAAACTGATCGAGCGGATGGAGCGCGGCGCGCTCGATGTTCTCGGCGAGCGACACTTCCTCGGGGAGGATGGCGCCGTCGCGATCGCGGACCACGCATGGGACGGGCGCGACTTTGGCGAGACGTTTCTGTTTCACCAGCAGTTCGAGCGCGCGGAAGCGGCGGCCGCCGGCGGGCACCTCGAACATGCCGGTTTCGTTGCCTTCGGCGTCAACGACGGGGAAGACGCTGAGGCTCTGGATCAGGCCCCGCCGGGCGATCGAGGCCGCGAGGTCCTCGAGTGAGACGCCGGCCTTCACGCGCCGGACGTTGGATTGGCTGAGCACCAGCTTGTTGAAGGGGATGTCGCGCGAGGACGACAGGATGATCTTCTGAACGGCGGTAGCCATCGGGATTTACTCCGTGACGGGCGGCCGAGAGACTCTCTCTCAACCTCCAACCCGTCACGAAGCGAAGCGCCGCCCTCTTCCTCTAAAGGGGGCAGCGCCTCGAACCGGCAAACCTGAAAGGCACGGAAGCGCAAAGCCGAAGACGCGGAAAACCGCATCCCCGGCTTTGCGGAAATCAGGCAGCTCGATCGAGCAGCTTCTTGGCCTTGCCCTCCATGTCGAGGCGGGCGTCCTGATGGGGCTTGTCGCGCGCGACGGCGGTGATGCCCTGCACGAAATCGAAGATGGACTCGGGCGGGCGGCCTTCCTCCGCCAGCACCCTGTCGATGATCTTGCCGGTCTCAGCCTTGGAGAAGCCGCGACGACGCAGGAAGTCGGTGCGGTCTTCGTCCGTCCTGGCGACGATCCGCTCGCGGGCCGCCCTGATGCCGTTGACGAACGGCAGGGGCGAGGAATTCGCGAAGTTCAGCAGCGCCGGGGCCGCCTCGTGCGCGAAGCGATTGGCGGCATATTTGGAATGGCGGATAGTGATTTCCTCGAAATCCTCCACGCCCCACAAATTGCGATTCTGGCAGACCGCGCGCAGATAGAAGCTCGCCATGCCGAGCGTCTTGGCACCAACCTCGGAATTCCAGCAATAGAAGCCCCGGAAATAGAGATCCGGCGAGCCATCTGGAAGGCGGCCGGCCTCAATCGGGTTCAGGTCGTCGACCAGGAACAGGAAGACATCGCGATCGGAGGCATAGAGCGTCGTCGTGTCCTTGGTGATGTCGACGCGCGGATTGTAAATCCCGGTCGACCAGTCGAGCACGCCCGGGACCTTCCAGCGGGTATCGCCCGTGCCATTGCCGGCGATGCGTTGGACGGCCTCGACCAGCTCGTGGTCGTAGATGCGGCCATAGTCCGGGCCAGTGACGGCGCGCAGTTCGACACGGCCAGTATCGGTTTCGAGCGTCTTGATCTGCTCGGCCCGATTGGAGGTCAGGCCGTATTGCAGGTTGATGCCAGCAAGGGCGGCGGGGAGCTGCCGCAAATAGGCAGCGGGGGCACCGACCAGGCTGGCGAGCTGGCCGAAGGACCAGTGTGTCGGCGCGATTGCCGCATCGGTGCCCGGCAGGATCAGCGCTAGCCGTTCCGGGTCGTTGCGGTTCGCCTCGACGTGGATGAGCGCACTCTCCACCATCCGCGTCCGGCTGCGATCGGCGCGGTCGCGCACCGATCGCGCCAACTCGGACAGCGACAGGTAGCGCTCGTCGGCTGGGCGCGAGAACCATTCGGACGAGACGCGGCCGACCCGCTCGCCCCGGCCAACATCGACCTTGTAACCGCCGCTGGTGTCACGGCGCGCATCGAGGACCTGCATATTCATGGGACCATTCTCCATGACGGGCGCCGGAGACCTCTTCTCCAACCTTCAAACCGTCACGGGAAACAAGTTCACTCTCTCACTTTCAGCGGGGCGTTGCGGGGCAGCCGCCCCGCAGAAGGGGTCGGGCGAGACCAAGGCTCGTACGCAGGGGAAGGCTTTCCCCTCCCGGTGCGGATGTACAAGGTGACCCGGTGAGCCGTCGTCGCTGTTGGCTCAGGGGGCCGTTTGAGGCGAACGCGTTTCGTAAAACGGCAGGCTCTTCTACCTGGCACCTTTCCTCGCCATGCGGAAATGATACAAATCCTCGAATAGTAAGTCCTGTGTTCCGAGTTTTCGTATCGTGCCATCATCCATGTCCCAACGCCAGATTGCCCATACCGTGCTGACCGCGCGCGGAATTTCGCGTCTGGCAGAGCTGCGGGAGGCGGGCGTAACAGCCGCCACCATGAGCCGCATGGAACGCGACGGCGAGGTGCTTCGGCTCGCGCGAGGACTTTATCAGCTTTCCGACGCGCCCCTCGACGTTCACCACAGTCTCGCAGAGGCCGCCAAACGGGTTCCCAAGGGCGTCGTTTGCCTCGTTTCGGCCCTGTCTTTTCATGGTCTGACGGATCAGCTCCCGAGGAAAGTTTGGCTCGCCGTGGGCCAGAAGGACTGGTCCCCGAAACCCGAAGGCACGCCCATTCGGCTGGTACGTTTCACAGATCGTCTCCTGACGGAGGGGGTTGAGACCCACCCTGTCGAGAGGGTGCCCGTGAAGGTTTTCGGCGTCGCAAAGACGATTGCCGATTGCTTCCGATATCGGAACAAGATTGGCCTGTCGGTGGCGATCGAAGGCCTGCAGGAAGCGCTGCGCCAACGCAAGACGACGCCAAGCGAGATTGCCAGCCAGGCTGAACGAGGATCGGTCGCCACGGTCATTCGGCCCTATCTCGAGGCACTGACCGCCAATGGCTGAGGAGATCAAGAATATATCGGCGCATCAGTTCGCGCCCGCCTGTCGCAGATCGCCAAAACGAGGCGATGGTGATCCCGGAGGGCACCGACTGGAATTCTTGACCTTGGAGCTAATCGGTCATATATGATCGACTTATAGATGTTTTTCATCATATATGGAAGATTGAGATGGGTTCTCCCAAGGCGAAGCCAGCACTGGAACGGCTGGGCCAGGATATCCGCAACGCGCGTCTGCGGCGTGGTATTGCCGTGGCGGATCTCGCCGTGCGTGCGGGAACCTCGCCAAGTTCCATCGCCCGCCTTGAACGGGGTGATCCAGGCGTTGCCATCGGAACGCTTGCCGACGTTCTCGTTGTGCTGGGACTTCTGGAGCGTCTCGCTGACCTGGTCGATATCCGCAAGGACGATCTGGGGCTGGCGCTGGTAGCGGAGCAAGGACCGCGCCGGGGCCGCTCGTTCGCGGCAAGGCTGAAAAAGCAGAAGGCTCAGACGGAGGAGACGCAGGATCGGCAGGACGTTGTGGACCCTGACGGGGCTTCCTTCTGATGGCCGATTTCATCGCCCATGTCGCGCTTGGCGAAGGCCGCGCATCGGTGGGCCAGTTGCGTTTCACCCATGCCGGGCCGCGGCAATTCTCGACCTTCGCCTATAACGCCGAATGGATCGAAAACCCGCGCGCCTTCGCCATACAGCCCGATTTTACTCTTGAGGCCGGCCCATTTCACACCTCGGGTCAGCCCGGCAACATGCGCGACGCCTTGGCGGGCGTTTTCGCGGATGCGGCTCCAGACAGTTGGGGACGCCGGCTGCTCGAACGCGCCTATGGCAATGGTCTCAACGAATTCGAGTATCTGACGCTTTCCGACGATACCTGCCGGCAGGGCGCGTTGCGCTTTCTGGATGACAAGGGCGAGGTCATTCGCGGCAAGGCAGCGGACGCCGTTCCGCGTCTGGTCGATCTTGAAACCATCACGGCGATCGCGCGGGCCTATGAGCAAGGCAAGGAAATCTCGCCAGAGGAAATGCAGGCGCTGGCCGGCGCCGGCGGCTCCGGCGGCGCTCGCCCCAAAGCCAATGTCAGGGACGGCGATGCACTGTGGCTGGCGAAGTTCACCTCGGTCCACGATCAGCAGCCGATCGAGCGCGTCGAGGTCGCGACGCTGCGCCTGGCGGCGGCCTGCGGTATCCGCACGCCCGAGGCACGGCTGGAACTGGCGGACACGCCGTTCCCGGTTGCGCTGATCCAGCGGTTCGACCGACGTGGGGCCGCACGGATTCCGTACATCTCCGCGCGCACCGCACTCGGCAAAACGGGAGTGGAGCTGGGCTCCTATACAGAGATCGTCGATTTCATGCGGGCTTATTCGTCCGATCCTTCTGACGATTTCCGCGAACTCTATCGGCGTTTGAGCTTCACCATCCTCGTGTCCAACAAGGACGATCACCTGAAGAATCACGGCTTCCTCTATGTGGGAGCGGGTCAGTGGCGCTTGTCGCCGGTGTTCGACGTGAACCCGGCGCCGGATCGCAACCCGCATCTCGAAACTGCAATCCTTGAAGGCGGGGCCCATGATCGGTCGATCATCCTCGCACTGGAAGCCTGCGAATTTTTCGAGATCCCCGAGGCTGAGGCACGGGAGATCATCCGAACAACGGCGCAGTGCATATCGGACGGCTGGCGTGAAGCCTTCAGACAGGCGGGCGTTTCTGGCGCGCTAGCGCGTGACTATGAGGCTGCTTTCGTCGGCGACGAGATGGAAACAGCGCGCAGAGTTTAATCCATATATGACGATCAATCTCTTATTATAAGTCAAATATGATAATTTGAGAGGTATTGTCGTTCCGAACCACAACCGATCGTTGAGATGTGTTTGAAAGCGGGGCGTGGGAAATCCAGGGGTGAGCAGCGGCAAAGGGCCAAGCCGCCGCGTGTCGGGCAATCAGATTCAGCTTGAAGGGCTGTGCAGAGAAAATGAGCCCCGCAGCGTTCACTGCGGGGCTCATTCAAACTCAAGTTAAGTACATTAGGTCCGGTCGTGGACCTGGGCGAGCGGGGCAACCCTCTTCGCCGCATCGACGCCCGCCTGTGCGGACTGTTTGGAGGTGTAGACCTCGGAGTGGCACAGGGTTTCGCCGTTGGCACCCTTAAGGCGCCAGAAGTACCCGCCTGCGTTCGCGCGGAGGATTTCAAACATGTAGCTGGCCCTCCTTGGGCCGAAAATGAGACCCGTCCGAAGCGCCGGGTCATTGATTTCTGAGAATGGGCCAGCTAGGGGTAATGGTGTTCAAGCATGCCTAGCGGGCTTCGGCCCAGGTATTCGGAAATCGGCTGGTTTACGAGACCAGTCGGTTTTCCATCCATTTTGCCTTCGGGGTGAGATACGGCCCCCTCGGCGGAAGTTCGTCTGGACTCACCGGCGAAACTTCAGGAAACCGCGTCCCATCCTTTACTTCAGCGATCCGCCCTTGATTGAGGCCGAAGAACGCTGCGATATCGTGATGGCGGTCGCCCCGCGTGATCATTCCGCGAATGAGCGCCGCATCGCGCTCCGTGATTGTGAGGCCACTGGGCTTCGCCCGTGATGCCATGCATTTCTCCTATGTTCCCAACGCCAGACTCTAGCCTGACGTCTCCTATATGAGCGTGATTCGCCCAGCGGTCAATCATAAATCTTAATATGTTGTGCCGTAGCGCGCTACGATTATGTATTCGCTTGACTTCGTAGTTCGCTACGACTATCAACGGCGCATGATTAAGCAAGCGAAAACAGTCGCCTTCGGCCGCTCCACTGCACGCCTTCTCGACGTCGCGGAGGTGTTTGCGGGCGTTGGGGTGTCGCGCGAGGAGGCGGTAGTTCGCCCGGGCGAACGGCTGCCGGTTATCGGCGTACGTGACCTCCAAGATGGCGCTGTAGCCGCGCGGGAAGCGCTGGACACAGTGGGTTTTTCGTCTCCCTCCAAAGCCGCGACCTATGCGGTACAGGTCGACGACGTGCTCGTCACGGGGCGCGGCACACTGCTGAAATTCGGCCTCGTGGGTGATGAGACAGTAGGGGCTATCGCCAGCGCAAACATCATTGTCGTGCGGCCCGGCCCTGATGTGGCGGGCGGTGCTCTGTTTGCAATTCTGTCCAGCGATGTGTTTCGCCCAAAGATTGAGGTTCTGCGGAGAGGGGCGACGACGCTGCTGTCCCTGTCTCCGAAAGACCTTGCCAAGCTTGAAATCAATCTGCCGTCGCGGAACGAACAGGAGCGCATAGCCACCCTCGTTAAGGACGCGCAAATCTCCTACCGCACCGCCTTGGAGGCTGCCGAAATCCGCCGCTCACTCGCGCGGCGTCTGATTGACGCTCGTCTGTTTGGCGACAACCAGAACAATTGAGGAAAACATGGCCAAGCTTACATGCACAGAACTGGAAAATCATCTTTGGAAATCCGCCGACATCCTGCGCGGCTCCATCGATAGTTCCGATTACAAGATCTACATCTTTGGCTTTCTGTTCCTGAAACGGCTGTCTGATCGCTTTGAAGAAGAAGCCAAGGAGGCCATGCGTCAGGGTCTGCCGGAGGATGTCGCCTACAGCGACCCGGACGAACATGAGTTCTTTCTGGTTGAACGCGCGCGTTGGTCGTCGATCAAAAAGCTGACGACGGGCATTGGCGATCACCTCAACAAGGCATGCGCCGCGATTGAGGACGCCAATCCCTCGATTGAAGGCGTGCTGGCCAATATCGACTTCAATTCCGAATCCCGCCTTGGCGACGCCAAGAACCGCGAAGGCGTTTTGTCGCGTCTGATCGACCACTTCTCACGCATCGACCTGTCAAACGCCTCGCTTTCCGAGCCGGACATGCTTGGTCGCGCCTACGAATATCTGATCGACAAATTCGCAGATGATGCAGGCAAGAAGGGCGGCGAGTTCTACACCCCGCATCACGTCGTGCGTCTGATCGTCGAGTTACTGGACCCCAAGCCAGGCATGCGCATCAGCGATCCCACCTGCGGCTCCGGCGGCATGCTGGTTCAGGTCGCGGAGCATGTGGCGAAGCTTGAAGGCAAGAGACTGGGTGAAGCACTCAACATCACACTGCATGGGCAAGAAAAGAACCTTGGCACATGGGCTATCGCCAAGATGAACCTACTACTGCACGGGCTACGCGATGCGCGTATTGAAAAGGGCGATACGATCCGCAATCCGCGCCTGCTCGATCAGGACGGCAACCTCTTCCTGTATGACCGCGTGATCGCCAATCCGCCCTTTTCGCTGGATAGCTGGGGCGCCGAGGATGTGTCAGGCGACACCGAGAAGAAGGGGCATAACCGCTTCATCTACGGCATTCCTCCTAAGAACATGGGCGATCTGGCCTTCGTTCAGCACATGGTGGCGACACTCAACGCCACGGGTGTGTGTGGCGTGGTAATGCCGCATGGGGTGCTGTTCCGCGGCTCGGGCGACGGTCGCATTCGCGAGGCGATGCTGAAAGCCGATCTGTTCGAGGCGGTCATCGGCCTGCCGGAAAATCTGTTCGCCGGTACTGGCATCCCGGCAACTGTTTTGATCCTCAACAAGGCAAAAGCGCCGGAGCGCAAGGGCAAGGTGCTGTTTATTCACGGCGCGAAGAAGTTTGAGGAGCGGCCCAAAAAGAACATCTTGGGTGAAGGCGACATCAGGGACATCCGAGACGCCTTCCGCGCTTGGAAAGATGAGGATCGCTTCTGCCGCATCGTCGACATGAAGGAAATTGAGGAGAATGATTTCAACCTCAACATCTCCCGCTACATCGACACGCTTGAGCCCGAAAAGCCGATCGACGTCAAAGCTGAGCTTGGCAAACTTTGGGCTGCCGAGCAGGCACGCGACGAAGCTGCCGCGCGCATGAACGCCCTTCTCAAGGAGATGGGCTATGTCGGATAGTCCCCATTGGCCGCTAGTGAAAATAAGTGACCTTATAAGGGAAAGTCGAATTAAGGGAAGCAATGGCAGTAATGCCAGGAAACTGACAATTCGGCTTTATGGGCGCGGCATCGTCGCGAGCTCGGATCGCGGCGGCAGCACAGCAACCAATTACTACATCCGCAAAGCGGGCCAGTTTGCCTACAGCAAGCTTGATTGTTTGAACGGTGCATTCGGGATCATTCCGCCGTATCTGGACGGATATGAAACAACGCTTGATCTGCCGACATTCGACTTTGTCGGGGACGTAGACCCGTCTTGGTTTCTAAAGACAGTTGCACGTCCTAGCTTCTACGGGCGTTTCAAGTTCGCTGCAATTGGCTCGCGAAAGGCGAACCGAGTACCGACAGAAGAGTTTCTTGCCACTCGCCTAAGCCTGCCGCCGCTCGCCGAACAGCGCGCGATTGCGGAGGTCTTGGCTGCAGTGGAAGACACTATCGTCTCAGTGGAGGCGCTGATTGCGGCGCTCTTCAAAGCCAAGTACGCTACCATGCGTGAATTGTTGACGCGCGGCACCCGGCGAGGGGACGCACCACTGACGCCTCTATCGTCACGCTGGGTGCTTGGACGAGTAGCCGAGGGGATCACTCATATCCCGGCAGATTGGGACCTCGTGACACTGACGAAGGTAGCCAAGCTCGAAAGCGGTCACACTCCAAGCCGAGATAAGCCAGACTACTGGAATGGTGATATCCCTTGGTTGTCGCTAGCGGACACCGAGGCTCTTGATGCGCTCGAAGTGGACCGGACCTCGGAATGCGTCACCGCTAAGGGAATTGCAAATTCCTCTGCGCGCGTCCTGCCGAAGGACACCGTGGTGTTCTCCCGGACAGCAACGGTCGGTAAGGCCTCGCGGATGAAGTATCCTATGGCGACCAGCCAGGATTTTGCGAACTGGGTCTGCGGGCCAACTCTTGTACCGGCCTATCTCGTTCAGGTTTTCCGCCACATGGAACGCGAGTGGGATCGCCTTCAGGAAGGCAGCACACACAAGACCATTTATATGCCGGTCTTCAAGAAGCTCCAGATCTTGCTGCCACCGACGACCGAGCAACAAAGGATCGCGGATGTTGGTGAAGCATTTGACATGCAGATCGCGCAAGAGCGTGAGACCCGGAAGGTGCTTATTAGAAACCGGGATGCCCTAGCTCAGGAATTGCTCTCGGGGCGTGTTCGCCTCCCGGAAGGCATCATTGCGCGGAATCGCGAGAAAGCTGGGCAAGCGGCGTGAACGACACCAGTGAAAAGATAGAGCGCGAATGGGTCGAAGAGCCGGCGACAAACCTCCTTCGGGTGCTGTTCGACTATAAGCCCTTATCTCCAAACGACGTGCGGCGGTTGCGCGACGGGCTGGCAACCGAGCCGGTTTTGACCATTCGCCTTGCGGAATGCCTGAAGCGCCTTAATCCTTGGTTGGCCAATGACGATATTCGCCGTGCTGTTGCGGCTGTCACGCGCGTTACGGCCGTCGACGTGATGGAGGCCAACGAACGGGCCTATACAGCCCTTACCTATGGCGTAACGGCCCCCCATACTGAAGGCGGCAGACGACAGGACCGCAATGTGCGGTTCTTCGATTTCGATGATCCATGCGCCAACACGTTCGAGTTCGCGCGGCAGGTCGCCATCAAGGGCGCGCGTCAGGACATCATCCCCGATATCGTCGTTTACGTGAACGGCCTCCCACTCGCGGTAATTGAATGCAAATCGCCATCACTGGCCGACCCGATGGGCGAGGCGATCCGTCAGTTTCGGCGCTACGAAAGCCGAGATGAATTCGCCGGGCTTGGCGCTCCCCGCCTGTTCGAGACGGCTCAGATTTCCATCGCACTCGCGCGCGACGTGGCGAAGTACGGCACGACGCTGACGCCTGCTCGCCAATGGGCTGAGTGGAAAGACCCATATCCGCTCACGCTCGATGCGCTCGCCGCCCAATTGAGCCGAACACCAACCGGACAAGACATCTTGCTCGCTGGGCTTCTCGCCCCGGTCAATTTGCTCGATCTCATCCGCAACTTCGTCATGTTCGAGACTATCGACGGACGGCGCATCAAGAAGCTGGCGCGTTATCAGCAGTTCGTTGCGGTCGGCAAAGCGATTGAACGCATCCGGACCGCACCCAGTCCGCAGCGTCGTGGTGGGGTTATCCATCACACTCAAGGCTCCGGTAAATCGCTGACGATGGTGTTTCTGGCAACTAAGTTGCGCCGTCTCCCGGAGGCCGAAAATCCGACGATTGTCATCGTCACGGATCGAACCGACCTTGATGACCAGATCACCGGGCAATTCCAGCGCTCCGGTTTTGCCAACCCCATCCAGGCCGAAAGCGGAGCCGCGCTGCGCAACGCTCTATCGGGCGGCGCTGGAACCACAGTTCTGACCACCGTCCACAAGTTTCACAGCGCCGTGCCGAAACGCTCGTCGGTCATTTCCAACGCGCGGAACGTCTTCGTCATGGTCGATGAGGCGCACCGGACGCAATATGGCGCGCTTGCCGCTCGGATGCGCGCAGGGCTGCCCAATGCCTGCATGATCGCCTTCACCGGCACGCCTATCGACAAAAGAGACCGCAGCACCCGTGAGGTCTTCGGCGACTATCTGCACCGCTACCTGATCGACCAGGCTGTGAAAGATGGAGCGACCGTCCCTATCTATTACGAGATGCGCGACGCGCAACTACGGATCGACGGGCGCGATCTCGAACGGGATATTCGGGCCACGTTCCCTGAATTGTCGAACGAGGAGATTGAGAAGCTGAAGCGCGGCATGCGGCTTCAGGAGAAGCTGGCCGGAGCTCAAGTTCGCGTTGAGGCCATCGCCAAAGATATCCTTGCGCACTATCGAAGCACCATTGAGCCAAACGGTTTCAAAGCGCAGATCGTGACGGTCAGCCGCGACGTCGCCGTGACCTATGTCGAAACCTTGCGGCAGCTTGGAGCGCCCGAATGCGCGCTCATCATGTCCGCTTCGAACAACGACAGCGCCCGGCTGCAAGCCCATCACCTGTCTAAGCGTGACCGCGACACCATGATTGGCCGGTTCAAGAAGCGTGACGATCCGCTGAAGATCTTGGTCGTGTGCGATATGCTGCTAACCGGTTTTGACGCGCCGGTAGAGCAGGTTCTGTATCTCGATGCCCCTCTGCGAGAGCATACGCTTTTGCAGGCGATTGCTCGCGTGAACCGCACCGCCGATGGCAAGACCTACGGGTTGGTCGTGGATTATTGGGGGGACAATCGGCGCATTTCTGACGCATTGGATATGTTCTCCGACGAGGATGGCATAGCCGGCGCGCTCCGTCCGCTGTCCGAGAAAATCCAACTTTTGGAAAGTCGGCACCGGGCCGCCATTCGGCTCTTCGAAGGCATGGGCCGTCAGGACGATACCGCTTGCGTTGAACTGCTGCGTCCGGACGATATCCGGGCCAAATTCGAACTCGACTTCCTGCGTTTCGCCGAAGCCATGGACATGGTCTTGCCGGACCCCAAGGCACTGGAAGAACCCTATCCGTCCGACCTGAAGTGGCTATCGCGCATTCGCGTTCTCGCCCGCCGCGCCTATCACGAGGAGCCATTTGACCCGAAGGACTACGGCGCGAAGGTGGGCGAGATTATCACCAGCCACCTCTCGGTGACGGGTGTCGAACAGTTGTTGGTGAAGTTCGATATTCTCGACCCCGCCTTCCGTCCGCATCTGGAAAGCCTCAGGTCGAGCGATGCCAAGGCAGCGGAGATCGAGCACGCCATCCGCCAGGAGATCCACGTCCACCGCGACGAGAACCCCACGGCTTACGCCTCGCTTTGGGAACAGTTGGAGCGGATCGTCAATGATAGGCGGGAAGCTCGCGTGTCCGCTGCCAGCGCCTTGACCCAGCTTGAAGCAATGGTCGGGCAAGCCGCAGATATTCGTTCGGGCTCGGCGGGCAGAGGCGACGGCCTTACCGGAACGGCTGCCGCCATCCTGCCCTTCATTGACGCAGACCTACCAGACCCCGAACGCTCCCGGAGCGCTGCCGGTATCACCAAGGCGCTTGAGGAATATGCCGAGGTTGTCGACTGGCATCAAAAGGAGGACGTCCAGCGACAGATGCGCCGATCCATCAAGGAGCAATTGCGCAACTTGGGACTGGATGCGCACAAGGTTGAAGCCACGACGGCAAAGATCATGGATGTCGCCCGCGCGAGGTATGCGGGATGACGGAGGCGGCTCAGTATTCCATCGTTTTTGGCGGCGAAACGTTTGCATTCCTAATCGAGCGGACGGCGCGGCGGAAAACCGTGGCGATATCTGTTGGCTTTGATGGGGTGCGCGTCCTCGCACCGTCGGATTTAGACGATGACCGCGTCCTCGGCATCGTTCGAAAGAAAGGCGCTTGGCTCCTTCGCAAACAGGCAGCGTACCGCGAACTTGGGGGGCAGCCGGCCGCCAAGGAATTTGTGAGTGGCGAGACCTTTCACTACCTCGGCCGGCAATATCGCCTGAAGCTCGTTCCCGACGAAACCGCCGTCACGACCCGGATTGCTGCGAAGGGTTCAACCCTTGTCGCTCCGGTACTGCCGAATGGCCATGAATCCATTCAGCGCGCCGCTGTCCGCAGCGGGCTCAGGCACTGGTACCGAGCACATGCGAGCCAGCATTTTCCTGCCCGCGCGCGAATGATCGCAGAGACGCTTGGCATTCCAACACCGACCGTCAATGTCGTTGACCAGTCCAAACGCTGGGGAAGCTGCGATTCAAGGGGGCGCATCCGCCTCAACTGGCGCTTGGTGATGGCTCCAATGCCGCTGGTCGACTACGTTATTGCACACGAGGCTTGTCACGTTCTTGAGCACAATCATTCACGGCGATTTTGGCGGTCGTTGGAAACGATCATGCCGGACTACGAGGATCGCCTAAGAAGACTTGATAGAATGGGGCACCAGTTCATTTGGTGATTTTTGTATGAGCGATATAAAACTCTTTCGCACGGACAGTGTTTCGGTCACAGAGCTTCGCGGCAGCGCGGTTGCGCTGGAGAAGTCGTTGCAGACCCTTATTGAACGCAACATGGAAGCGTTCCTCGGTGTGCGGTTTCTTGCATCGGAGTTTCCGACGACAAACGGCGGACGCATGGATTCGCTGGGCATAGACGAGAATGGTTCGCCAGTGATCGTCGAGTACAAACGGGCCAGCAATGAGAACGTCATCAACCAAGGCTTATTCTACCTCGACTGGCTGATGGATCACCGCCGTGATTTCGAATGGCTTGTTCTGGAGCGCTTCGGTGCCGAAGAGGCGAAGGCCGTCGATTGGACGACGCCCCGGCTGATCTGCATCGCGGGTGATTTCACAAAATACGATGCTCATGCGGTCAACCAGATGAACCGAAATATCGCGCTGGTTCGCTATCGCCGCTTTGGTGACGAACTCTTGCTGTTCGAACTGCTGACCTCGGCATCGGAGCGGCCCGCGCGCGAGATCTCTGCCAGCGTGAATGACCAAGGCGAGCCTACGGCAACGCGACCTCGGTCACGCCAGAAAACTGTTACGCAGTACCTCGCCGATGCTGACCAGGACCTTGTCGATCTCTACGAGGCAACGAAGGCGTACCTGCTGGCGCTGGGCGATGATGTCGAGTTGAAGACTCTGGACAACTATGTCGCCTTCCGCCGCCTGAAGAACTTTGCGTGCGTCGAGGTCAAGCCGCAGATCAGGCACCTTAAAGTTTTCGTCAAGGTCGATCCGGCGACCATTCAACTCGAGCCGGGTTTTACCCGCGACGTCCGCAATATCGGTCACTTCGGCACTGGTGACCTCGAAATTATCATCACTGATGTCGCTACGCTGGACAAAGCCAAGCCTCTTATGGATCGCAGCTATGATGGGGCCTAATGCTGGAAATTAAGTCCATAAACGGCAAGAAGTATATGAGTGAAATGATTTATCGTCGGAGCCGAGGCGTCTTATTAATAACTGCCTTTTCCATTGACAGCTAAAGTATAGGTGATGAGTTTAGGGAGGGGGATTTTGGACACGCGACACGTAAAGCCATTAACGAAACGCAGATCCGATGGCGCGCTCTACAGCCGTCGCGCGGATGTTGAAGAAGCGTTGGCGAGACTCGTTGAGCAGCCGCGCGACGAAATCATAGCTGCCCTGAAGATCCGCGACACGTCATCACCGCTCTACGTGAAGTCCGAGTGTATCGTCTATCTGATACGCGACACGCGGCATGACAACGACGAGAGCTATTTCAACGATCTTTACCGCGAACTCATGCGCCGACTCTCATCGGCACTGCCACGCGTCGCCGGCGAACGCATCGATGTGTCCGAGAGCGTCCATGCCGCAGATGCTCGGGATAGGGTAAGGGATACCTTCGTCCGCAAGTTGATCGAGGATCGAGCCGAGCCAGGGTCAGCCCTCGATTATTTCGAGGTCATGTTTGCCAGTGCCATCGCAGCGCTCCGCACGACATCCATGCACAGGGCGAGGAGACAGGCGGCGCGCACCGAAGCCATTGAGGCTGACCAGGAGACAAACGAACCCTCGCTGGCGGTAGAGCGCGCGGTCGGGAGTTTAGACCTCAAAGAGGAATTGCTGTCCGACGATCCGATTTACCGGTCGCGCGTAGCCGACGCGATTAGGTCCCTACCAGACAAGTTACGCAGAGTCGTGGAGTTGATCATGAGGGATATGCCAATCGATTCGTCGCACGATAGCGTCATGACCATTCGAAAGGCGATCGGCGTCAAATCCGAGAAAACCGTTCGGAATAGACGTGACGAAGCATACCGACTGATACGCCAAGCTCTGTCGATTGGAGACGATCATGACTGACAGCCGCAACGACAGCGCAGAGGAGATCCTCCTCGCATTCGCAGTTGAGCAGGCGCACGACAATGCGACTCTTGACCGCTACCTTCAGCTATACCCACATCTTTCGGGCGAGTTGATCGACTTATCCCTTGATTTGAGACTGCAGCGCGCGACGGTAGAGATCACCACGCCGGCCGATGAGGCGTGGGTAGAAGCGTCCCTTGCAGCCTTCCGAGCCACGTCGCCGGTTCAGGCCTCCGCCGCGGTGGTCGACCCCTTCGCCAACGTCTCGCCCCAGGAGCTGGTAAGTCTTCGCCGTGCCCTTGATGTGCCCAGTGGCGTGATCCAGGGGTTTAGCTCCCGGCTCGTGGACATCGCCAGTGTGCCGGCGTGGTTCGTCGACGCTCTTGCGCGCGGCCTCCGCTCCAACGTGGACGACCTGCGCCGCTTCATGGCAGCACCACCTCGACTTGCGCCTGGCGTCAGCTACAAGGCCGACGATGCTCCATCAGCCGAGCAGGAGAAAATCACGTTCGAGGACCTGCTCAAGCAGTGCAAGGTGCCGGATGAGCGACGGCAGCAGTTGCTGGCCTCACAGGATTGACCCATGGACGCTGTCGAACTCGCGCGGCAGCGTGCCGCAGCGCTTCACGATGAGGTGGTCTCCAAGGGCGCTGACCCTTGGGATCCCGAGGCGCTCGTTAAAGCCGCCGCATCCAGTCTGGAATTGGACATCGAGCTTGTCGAGCCAGGCAGCGCGATCCTGGAGGGCGGCCGGGCACAGTTCGATCCAATAAATCGTGCCATCAGGCACGAGGACTCGGGAACAACCTTCTTCAAGGCCTTCCTGGTGGGCCACGAACTCGGTCACGCGACGCTTGGCGACGACCGGATCGAGCACGTCGCCCACGACGTCGATCCCACGCGGCCAGCGGAAGCTGCGCCCGTTGGCGAGGATCGGGTCGTCGACTACAGCCGGCGGCAGCGCCGCGAGGTCCAGATGGACCTGTTCGGTCGCGAGCTCCTGCTACCGCGCAAACGGGCTCGCGCACTCCACCTTGACGGCATGACGGCATCAGAGATTGCGACGAGGCTGGGAGCCCCCTTCGACGTCGTCGCGCTACAGCTTCTCGATGCGCTGCTGCTTCCGGCGGTCGAGCCGGACCCCGACGAGGCCGAGGTAAGGCCTCCGAAGCCGCTCAACGATGAGCAGCGCGAGGCTGCACGGCATCGTGGGGTCCCCTATCTTCTCGAGGCCGGACCGGGAACGGGAAAGACGCAGACCCTCGTCGGGCGGGTCGCCGGCCTCGTCGATGAAGGAATCGACCCCCGATCGATTCTTGTGCTGACTTTCTCCAACAAGGCTGCCGGAGAACTATCCGAGCGCATCGCCGGACTGCGGCCAGAGGCAGCGTCGGCGATGTGGATCGGGACATTCCACGCCTTCGGTCTCGATCTGGTGCGAAGATACCACAAGCAGCTGGGCTTCCCGAGAGAGCCCCGCATGATGGATCGCAGCGAGGCGATCGCGATCATGGAGCGCGAATATCTCGCACTGGACCTCACCCATCATCGGGAGTTCATGAATCCCGATCGTCCCCTCAAGGACATGCTCACCGCAATATCCCGGGCGAAAGACGAGGTCGCGGACGCTGACCGCTACGCCGCGCTGGCGCGGGAGATGCTGGACAGGGCCACTGACCCCGAGGCCCGCAATGCCGCTGAGCGGTGCGCCGAAGTCGCGCTTGTCTATAAGAAATACGAGGAGTTGAAGCTCGCGGCATGCGCGGTGGACTTCGGCGATCTCGTGTCTCTGCCCGTAAAGCTGCTCGAGTCCGATGCCGAGGCAGCCTCGTTTCTGCGCGCGACATATAGCCATATCCTCGTCGACGAGTATCAAGACGTGAACCGCAGCAGCGTGAGGCTGCTCCAGCGATTGACGGATGTTGGCAAAAACCTCTGGGCCGTTGGTGATGCGCGGCAGGCCATCTACAGGTTCCGCGGCGCATCCTCATTCAACATGTCGCGATTCAGGACCGAGGACTTTCCTGGTGGTACTGGTGATCGGCTGCGTCTCAACTATCGCTCGACGCCCGAGATCGTTGGCGCATTTTCGAATTTCGGCGGGGGCATGCAGGCTGGCACTGACGATGCCTCCCTCAAAGCAGATCGACCGTCCAGCGGTGTACCGCCAGAGCATGTGACCTTCGGTGACAACGACGACGAGGCGGACGCACTCGCCGACGAAATTCTGCGCCATTCTCAGGACGTCGCCTTCCGCGACCAGGCTGTGCTCTGCCCCGGCAACGACCGGCTCAACCGCATGGGTCGTGAACTGGAGCGACGCGGAATTCCGGTCCTCTACCTCGGCAATCTCTTCGAACGACCCGAGGTCAAGGATCTGCTGTCCGTTCTGTCGTTGCTCGTCGACAGGCGGGCCATGGGATTGGTGCGTAAGGCCTCGCTCCAGGGATTGTCGACCGGGCTAAGTCTGGCGGGTGCCGCAGCGGTGGTCGAGCACCTTCGGCAGGTGGAAGCCGGACCGCTCGCCTGGGCCGGTTCATTGCCCTCGCTGCCAACCCTGGACGCCGCTGACACTGAGGCCATGCGCCGGGTGGCCGGCATGCTGGACGGCTTTGGCACCGATGCGCTTCCTTGGTCCGTGCTGGCGCATGTCATGCTCGATCGGACACGAACGGCGGCGCTGATCGCTTCGACGGACGATATCTCGAGTCGCGCCATGGGCGTGGCGATCTGGCAGCTGATGGGCTTCCTGCGCGCTCAACGTGCAGGGCCGGGTTTGCCGATCCACCGCACACTCGACGGGATCAGGCGACTTGTCCAGCTCGCCGATGAACGGGATCTTCGACAGATTCCGTTGGCTGCTCAGGGCATCAACGCGGTCCGGCTGATGACCATCCATGGTAGCAAGGGTCTCGAGTTCCCCGTGGTACACGTCATGGGTCTGAATAAGGGGAGCATGCCCAGCACTGCACGTAAGCCGGCCTGTCCGGTTCCAGATGGCATGATCGCTGGCGGAGAAGGCGGAACGATCGCTCTGGCTGCTGCGGATCACGCTCTCGAGCAGGAATGCCTTTTATATGTCGCCGCCTCTCGTGCCCGGGACCGCCTCCTGCTTTACTCAGCGACCCGAATGGCGAACGGCAATCGGCGCAATCCCTCGGATTTCATCGCACGGTTAGGTGTAACGACAACCCGCGCGGCAACGCCGCACGCGGACCGGAAACCGGACCCCGAGGATGAACCGCTCCCGATCGTATTGGGGCCTGAAATCAAGATCACGACAGCGCAACTGGATTTGTATGATCGGTGCCCGCGGCGCTTTTTGTACACCCATGTGCTTGGCGTCGGCGGTCGACGCACGCCGACAACCATGACGACAATGCACGATCTGGTCCGCGCCATCGTGACGGAGATCGCCGCCACTGATCCCTCCGTCGTGTCGCTTGGTGACGTGGAGAGACTGCTGGATCAGAGGTGGTCTGAAGGGCCATTGGCCGGGGATGAGTATCGGCTGCACCGCGAAGTTGCGACCCTGCTTGTCCAGCGGTTCGTGACGATGCGCGCGGGCACAACCCGCTCGATACCACCTGCTCTCCGAACAGGCATCGGAACGACAACGGTCTCGGCAAGTGCAGACGATGTCGTGATGGCGCCTGGTGGACGGCATATCGTGCGAATGGTTCGGACGGGTCACCGATCCTCCAAGACCGGACAAGGCCTCGCCGACGCCGCCTTCCAGATGGCGGCGGCCAACTCACTTCCCGGCTGTACGGTCGAAATCATCCACCTCGGCGACGACGATCAAACTACAAGGGTCGAGTTCGATCATAAGGCGCTCGGCAAGAGAACGGAAAAGCTCACCGAAGTCTTTGCGGCGATCGAGGGCGGAAGCTTCACGCCTGAACGATCCGACCGCACATGCCCCTTCTGTCCCGCCTTCTTTACCTGCGGTCCAGTGGCCGACGGCAGACTGCAAAAAAATCTCTGACCGAAATTACCGGTCGGCCGATGCTGGCGAGATTGACCCTGTGAGACCGACGCAATCAGGCCGAGGTCCACAGGAAAAGAAATATGTCTCTTATCGAAAACTCCGACATCGATGATGTCGCTCTCGCTGTGCAGGAAGATCGCCCCCTGCGCCCCGGTCGCTACCGGGTCTCGCTCGCTGTCGATGGCGTCGATTTTCACCCGCTTATCCTCGACGATCCGGTTCCGCTCGGCCGCCAGATCCTGAAGAAGGCCGGCATTAACGACATCGACGGCCACTCGCTGTTCGTGATCACTTCCGAAGGCGACTTCGAAGATGTCCGGGCTGACGAGGAGGTCGATCTTCGCGGCCGTGCCGCCTTCCGCTTCATCACCTTCAGCAGCGACCCGCTCTACCGCGTCAAGCTCAACGAGGCGCGCATCGTGTGGGGCCGTTCGTCCATCCCTGAAGCGGTGCTGCGTGCGCTCGCCGGCATTACCGACGATGAGGCGGTATTCCTGGAGGTGCGTGGCGGCAAGGACAAGCTGATCGAACCGGGCACCGATGCGAATCTCGCCGCCAACGGCGTCGAGAAGTTCATCACGGCGCCCAACAAGTCCACCTACACCTTCTTCGTCAACGGCAAGCCTTATGAGACCGATAAGAAGAAGCTGACCGGCGCACAGATCAAGGCGATGGTACCTGACTGGGATCCGCAGCATGACCTGTCGCTGGAAGGTGAGGGCGACGACCCGGACCGCATCATCGCCGATGATGAGGTTGTGAGCCTCGTTCCCAAGCACGGTGTCCGCCGCTTCTCGTCGGTCCCGAAAGCGAACTTCGGCTGATGCCCGGCGTGTTCGACATGCAGCTGGAGCAGCTGCGGGAGCGCTTCGGCGACGTTCAGACCCGGCAGTTGCCGAGCGGCACCACGCTCGTCACCGTGCCGGGCGTCCGCCTGCCGGAGGGGTGGTCGAAGTCGTCGACCACCATCCGCTTCATCGTCCCGCCTGGATATCCATTTGCGCAGCTCGACTGCTTCTGGGCGGATCCCGATCTCCTTCTTGCGCATGGAGGTCCACCACAGAACTCCGCGTCAACTCCCGTCCCGGAGACCGTCGAGCCGGCACTCTGGTTCTCGTGGCATTTGACGGGACCATGGAACCCCAACCGCGACAGTCTGTCGACGTGGATGAATGTGGTGATCGATCGAATGAGGCAGGTCCAATGAGCCGCGTCCGCTTTCCTGCACCTCTCTATTCCGATCTGGCGTCGATGCTGCTCGACGCCAATGACCTGGAGAGCTGTGCCATCGCCTATGCCCATCACGATGCGCATAGTGAGACATGGATCGTCGCCGACGCCAGACCCGTGCCGGACGATGCGTATGAGAGCCGTACCTGCGTATCTGCGATCCTCAAATCGTCTTTCCTCATCGAGGTTGCAAACCGCAGCAGGGTCACCGGCATGGCCGTCATCGCGATCCACACGCATCCGGCCAGCCCCGGCCATCCGCATTTTTCGCCGGTTGACGATGCGGGCGAGACGGAACTGGATTCGTATTTTGTTCGGCGAGCGGCACCAGTGCCACATGTTGCACTGGTGATCGGGCCGCAGGGCTGCCGTGCGCGCCCTCTCGGAAAGGACGATGAGATCGACGTATGGGAAGTGGGAGAGAGGCTCATGCTCCATTCGCCCATGCACGGCGTGTCCGATCAGGAACGCGACGACCGGCAGGTCAGGGCATTCGGAGCGCCGGGGCAACGGCTGCTGCGCCGCCTCCACTTCGGCGTGATCGGTGCGGGTGGGACGGGATCGCTCGAGTGCCAGCAACTTGCCCATCTCGGCGCCAGGCAGATCACGGTGATCGACCACGACCTAGTCGAGGAGACGAATCTTAATCGCCTCGTCGGCTCTGTCCCCTCAGACGTTGGCCGGCCGAAGGTCGAGGTCGCGGCTAGGATGATCCGCGCCATTAACCCTGATGCCAAGGTGGTCCCCCTTCAAGCCGACATCGTCGACGAGGAGGTAGCTAAGCTCATCACAACCTTCGATTTCGTGCTGTTGTGCACGGATTCCCACGCGAGCCGGGCGGTCGTCAACCAAGCTGCCTACCAGTATTTGGTGCCCGTAATTGATATGGGCGTCAGCATCACTGTCGCGAACGGAGCCGTCAGCCATATCACGGGACGCGTGCAGATGCTTGCGCCCGGACTTCCTTGCCTGAACTGCTCGGGCGCACTCGACG
Organism: Bradyrhizobium sp.; assembly: GCA_035575945.1. GTDB lineage: Bacteria > Pseudomonadota > Alphaproteobacteria > Rhizobiales > Xanthobacteraceae > Bradyrhizobium. The sequence continues at coordinate 681,616 of DATLXF010000035.1, forward strand.
GCGAGGCGATCCGGCGGGAGATGCTGACGCCTGAGCAGCGCGCGGCGGACCCCTATGTACAGGGCGAGCGCGAACCCCAGCCCGCGGTTTTGTCGATCAACTCTACCGTGAGTTCGCTCTCGATGACCATGCTGCTCGGGGCTGTCACGCCGGTTCCGATCAAACCACGCTATCAGGTTTATGACGGCATTCGTGGCCGAGTGAAGGAGATGGCTGTCGCCGTGCAGCAGAATTGCGTGGCCTGCTCTTCAATGGGCGCCTTCGCTAAAGGGCCAACCTGGAATCTGCCGGTCCGGCCAACACGTTACAATAGGAGCGGCAAATGACAGAGCCTGCACGAATGGTCCGGTTGGTCGGCGATGCTGAGTACAGGGACCAGGCTGAAGCAAGCCTCAGCACCCCTGGCGACGCTTCCATGGTGTTTCGCTCACGACCCAGATCGATTGTCATGGCGTGCCCTGATGGGTGCGGCGAGACGTTAGTAATCAACCTGGACAGTCGCGCCGACAAGGCATGGCGCTTTGATATGCGGGGAGAAGGACTTACCCTCTTTCCCTCAGTGTGGCGTGAAGGAGGGTGCGAAAGCCACTTCATCGTCTGGCGTGGTCACATTCTGTGGTGCGACCGATTTGAGGGGGGGAATCGGGAGCCGCCTTATAATCCCGAGATCGAAGCGGCCGTTCTCAGCGCAATGGACGAGGTTCAACCACGCAATGCCGTGGAACTAGCCGATGCGATCGAAGAACTCGTCTGGGACGTCAGTCGCGTCGCAGATCGGCTTGTGGGGCGCGGCCTCGCACGATCGTGGAAGATTAATGGAGGGTGGGTGTTCGTGCGGGTGGTGTGACGTGTAGCGGAGAACGATAGGCACGCTCTTGCGCGCTGCGTTCAGGTCGAACTTGCCCTGATATTCTGACCCGCGGTTGTCGAGGAACTGGTAGTAACGCCCCCGTGAAAATTCGTTTGGGTGTCAGAACAAATTTGCCTGGTAGGCAGTCGCCATGAATGACACCCGCTCTTCCAGCGGGCGGGCGCAACTCAAAAAACGTGGCTGCTGATAGTTTGAAAATGCCCCGTTTAGCGTCGCGTCGGTTGGCAAATATGGCATATGGCAAACCCTCAGTCTTCGTCTTGATACAAATCCTTGGATTCTGGCGCTGAAAACCGCACTTTGGTGTCAGCCAGCCAGAGAGGCTTAGCCCATCTCGGCTCCCTTGTTCGGCAAGGCCACCCTGATCCGAGCAATCTGGGATGAGGGCGGATGTATTGATTTCGCCGGTTTTGACGGTACTTTATCGAAGGCAAGGGATTCGAGATTTGAGGTCAATGCCTCACTGTGAAACGTTCGATAGATCCCGATAGTCCACAAAAAATTTCTGCCCAGAAATTCCTTAAAAACCCTGCAAAATCAAAATGCTAACATTTTGACGGCCTCCATCGCGGCGCAGGGAACCAAAAAGGAAATTTTTTGCAGGAAAATCAAATCCTTAGGGCAGAAAAAATATTAGAGTGGGAATGATTTTTGCTCCTCCGGCAGTATCCGATTGTACGCCGTGTTACGACATAACTGACTGAAAACAAAGAATAAAACTATCACTGTCTTTCGCCGTCTATCGAGGAGCAAATGCTCCGATTTGACGGTATAGCTGACGGTATGGGGGAACTTGTTCGGTCGGGGATTTCTCTATACCGTCACGGCGAAGAGAGCTGCTGACGGTATGGTTTTTGGCCGTAAATTGCGAAAAGGGCGGGAGAAAATCGCTTCCAGCGACTCCGATTTTGGCCTGACGGTAGAATTGGCGCCTCTCTGCTGTTTTTGGACAGATTTTGGAGGCCCTCATGCTGCCGACACGGCGATTAAGGCACTGAAACCACAGAAAAAATTGTACAAGGTGAGCGATCGTGACGGTATGTACGTCGTGGTCCAGCCATCAGGGCCATCGTGTTCCGGTACCGACTCAACGGACGGCGCGAGACGCTGACGCTCGGTCGATATGGCCCTGACGGCCTCTCGCTAGCCAGGGCTCGCGAGAAGCTAACCGAACGCGATTGCCTCTTCGGGCGTCCCTGCTTTCGCGCCGCCGCCCGCCCCTGCGACCAGGCTGGCGAGGTTCTCCGGGTGGCGGGAGGAGAACAGGACTTCGTGTCCGGCCTTCGACCATTGCGTCCCGACAAAGCCACCGATCTTCCCGCTGCCGACGATTCCGATGTTCATGTCCTGCTCCGCCCATTGATTGCTGTTGATGCCGGCCCCGACGGGACGAGCACCGCGATGCCAGAGAATGCGCGGCGTTCGACCTGCTCGTACAGCGAAGCAGCGTCGCTCAAGGGGTAGACAGAGGGCGCGATTTCGCCGAACGCGCGCTCCCGGTAGAGCGCGAACACCGCCGCCATGCCGGCGCGTAACGCGTCCGGGGTCTGGATGTAGTTCGGGACCTGCGGCGCCAGCACGGTCGCGCCGCGACGCGCGATCGCTTGCGGATCAGCGCTCGGGAAGCCCGCGCCCGCTCCGAAGGAGATGATCGTTCCACCCGCGCGTACTGTCCCGCTGTCGAGCAGGCGATCGGCCGTGGTCGCGCCGATCCCGTCGAAGACGACGTCTACACCCTGTCCTTCGGTGGACAGGGCGACTTGGTGGATCGCGTCCTCGAGACCGATGGCCACGTCGGCGGCGCCATTTGCGCGCGCCGCGTCACGCTTCGCGTCACTGCCGACCGCACCAATTACATGCGCTCCGCGATACGCCGCGAGCCGCGCGATCAGCGACCCGACCCCGCCCGCGGCGGTGGTGGCCAGGACGTTTTGACCCGACCGAACGTCGAACAGGCGGCTGGCGCAAAGCCAGGCCGTGAAGCCCTTCACGGTCAGCGCGGCGGCAACCTCGAAGCTAATGTCGTCGGGGAGCGCGAAGAGGACGTCGGAACCGATCAGGCGCGCCTCCGCGTAGGCGCCCTGAGACCTGAGATAGCCGACGCGGTCTCCAATGGCGAAGTCGGTGACCCCCGGACCGATCGCTGTGACCGTTCCGCTACCCTCGATGCCCATCACGCGGCCCGGCTCGTCCTGTGAGATGAGCCCCCTGCGCTGCAGGGCATCGAAGAAGTTGAAACCGATCGCCGCCTGCGCGATCTCGACCTGCTTGGCGGCCGGGGCCGGCAACACGCGGTCCTCGGTCCCCATCACTTCCGGGCCACCCTGGCCATATTGTGCAATCACCAACGTCATTTGATCACCTCGAGGTTTGGGGGCTGCGGATCGGCGACCCGGTTCAGACGACGAAGCGGACGACCCCGCCATCGACGCGCAAAGCGGCGCCGCTGGTCGCGGACGCCTGCTCGGAGCAGGCGTAGACGATCATGTTGGCGACCTCGTCGGTCGTGGCGAAGCGCTGGATCAGGCTCGTCGGGCGGAGCGCCTGTAGGAAACCCTGCTCGGCCTCATCGAGCGTGACGCCGGTCTCCTCGGCATGCTTCGTCATGGAATCGCCCAGGATCTCGGAGCGGGTCGGGCCCGGCAGCACGGCATTGACGGTGACGCCGTGCCGGCAACCGCCTCGGCGAGACCCCGCGAAACTGCAAGCTGCGCGGTCTTGGTCATGCCGTATTCCAGCATTTCCTTCGGCGTGTTCACGGCAGACTCGCTGCTAACGAACACGACACGACCCCAGCCCTTGTCGACCATGCGCGGCAGATAGTGGCGCGACAGGCGCACGCCGCTCATGACGTTGAGCTGGAAGAGGCCGACCCAATCCTCGTCGGGGACGGCGATGATTCCTTCAGGCCTTCATAGGTTGGGATGAAGGCCGTACCGACATTGTTCACGAGAATGTCGGCGTCGGGAGCCTCAGCGATGAAGGCGTTCGCCCCATCCGCGCTCGAGAGATCGGCGGCAACCCCCGAAACCGTGGCATCCGGAAGCGCTGCGCGCATCTCGCGGACGGCGTCGTCGACTCGCTTCCGGGTGCGTCCGTTGACGATAACTGAAGCACCCGCACGGGCCAGCCCCTCGGCGGTCGCACGGCCGATGCCGGCGGTAGACCCCGTCACGATGGCCGTCCGGCCGCTCAAGTCGATCTTCATGGGTTGACCCTTCCTGGCGCTGGCGCCGGTCGCCCCGCGAGGGACGCCGGCGCAGGCTTGTCAGAGCTTGATGCCCGCTGCTTCGAGCGCAGTGTCGATCCGAGTGTCTACCTCGCGCTTCGTCTCGGCCCAGGCCGGCACCGTCTCGAGGATGTGCTGCTGCCAGGCGACCAGGTTCGGGAACTCGTCTACTGGCGCCGTGGTCCGGTGGGTCTGCGAGAAGGGAGCGGCGATATCGATGTCGGCGAGCGTCAGATGATCGCCTACGATGAACTGCCGGTGGGCAAGATGCTTGTCCAGCACGGCGGCGGCGGCACGGATCTTGGCGGACGCGAAGTCGACGATGGTCTTGTCCTCGGGCTTCCCGAGGAAGCGCTTGCCGATCCGCTCATCGAACAGGAACACGAAGAAGACGCGCCACTGCTCGCCCGACCAGAACATCCACTGCAGGACTTCCCGCCGCTCTTCCGGCGTCTTGCCGATGAGGTCGCTGCCGACCTTCTCCGCAAGGTAGAGGTTGATCGCCGAGGATTCGTAGAGCGTTACATCACCGTCCACCAACACAGGCGTCAGCCCGTGCGGGTTCAGCTTCTCCAGGAACTCGGGCGTGTGGCTCTCGCCCTTGAAGAGGTCGACGTACATGCGCTCGACCGGGATGCCCATGATCTTGGCGGCAGAGGTAACGCGGCGCAGGCTTCCCGAGCCGGGATCGCCATAGAGTTTGATAGACATAAGACTATTCCTTTGTCTTGCTTGGGTGGTGATGAATGGGGTCAGGCCGGAGCGCCCGCACGAAGGCGATCGAGCACCGGCAGCAGCTCAGATGGGTCGGGTCGCCGCGTGTAGTCGGGGTTGACCTCAGCATAGGCGATCGTCCCGTCCGTCCCGATCACGTAGCGAGCCGGCATTGGCAGCACTCCGGACGGTTCGTCGTTGGCCTTGGTGAGATCGTTGCCGAACTGCCGGTAGACCTCGATCAGGTCCCCAGGCAGCTTGAAGCGCAGCCCGAACCGGGCAGCGACTTCGGCACCCGGATCGCTCAGGATGGGGAAGCCCAGCTTGTTGTCGCGTTGCGACTTGCGGCTGTTCGCCTGCGTCTGCGGGGAAATCGCCACGAGGCTTGCGCCGCGCGCTTCGATCGCCGGTCGGACGTCCTCAAGCGCCTGCAGGTCGTAATTGCAGTACGGGCACCAGATGCCGCGGTAGAAGGTCGCCACGAGTGGCCCACGCGCCAGCAGGGCCCTCGAACTGACGATGCTGCCGTCCGTGTCGCGAAGCGTGAATTCGGGCGCGGTGTCACCGGCCTTCAGGGCGTTCTCGGCCTGCCGGCTATCGACCAACGATTGGGTCGCGCGTCGCATAACGTCGAGCTGCGCCTGCGTGGGCACCAGCGGAAAGCGTCCGTTCTCGAAATCCTCGCGCATCGCGTCGAGCCTGTCCTGGAGCTTCAACTCAGACCTCCGTGTTCCGGCGGGATTGCCTAAGGCGGAAACTAGGTTTTTCAGAAAACGTGTTGTATGCGTTGAAATCGAAGAACATCTATTTGGATTTCGAATGAGTGATCGTTGGCAGGAAATGGCCATCTTCGTCCGTGTCGCGGAGAACGGCAGCCTCTCGCGCGCTGCGCGTGAGCTGAACGTGTCGCAACCCTCAGTGTCCCGGATCGTCGGGGCGCTGGAGGCGAGACTGGGAACCAAGCTGCTTCTGCGCACCACCCGCAGCGTCTCGTTGACGGATGCGGGTGCGATCTATTTGGAGCGCTCCCGTCGCCTTCTCGCCGAAATGGAGGAGGCCGAGCAGGCAACGCGTGGCGTGGACTCCCTCCACGGCGTAACCCGCATCGCGATGCCCGTCATGTACGGGACGCGCGCGATCATCCCGGCTCTGGCGCCCTTCCTGGCGAAGCATCCCGACCTGAAGGTCGACCTCGTCATGAGCGATCTGCGACAGAACTTGGTTACCGACGGAGTTGACGTGGCTATTCGCCTGAACTTCGGGCCGTTGGAGGATTCCACCTTCGGCGCGCGTAAGCTCGCGCTGGTCGAGCGCATCGTGATGGCAGCGCCCACGTATCTATCTGCGCGCGGCACACCGGCGACACCTGCTGATCTCGCGCAGCACGATTGTATACTTCAGCATGGCTCGTTTGGGCGCGAGAGCTGGCGCTTCATACACGACAAGACGGTCACATCCGTGGAGGTACAGGCAAGGATCTGGGTGAACTCGGCTCCAGGGCTCCTAGCCGCCACGGTGGAGGGCCTTGGCGTCTCGCTAGGCACGCTGGCGATGGCGCGTGAGGAGTTGCGCACCGGCAGGCTAGTTCGGTTGCTCGAGGCGTACTGGCTCGATCCCGCCGAGGTGTATGCGGTGTTCCCAGCGGGGCCCAAGCCTTCCGCGAAGGTGCGGGCGATCGTGGATCATCTTGCGGCGCACCTCCAGACTATCCCTTAAGGGCGCTTCTCAGTCAGGCAGTGCGCGGACGACGCATCGCGTGTCAGAACCATCAACTCTGCCCCTAACGAAGGAGACGCTGCCTGCTGCCAAGTCATCTATCATCATAATGGATAATTGTTATTCTCGGCTGGCGCCTACTGCCGCCCTACCGCCGAACTTAGCTCCTTGGCGGAGATCCTCGTCTCAACGGCGCGGCTCCCGATTGCAGGAGGGCGTGATACCGGAAATCATTCAGTTCACTGCAGCGCCTGCATCAGGGCGGTCTTGCCCGCGCCGTTGACGCCGACAAAGGTGGTTAGGCCGGAAGTTAGATCGACGCTTGTCGCATTTGGTCCGAAGCAACGGAAATTCGTCAGACTGAGCCGCTCAATAAACATTTTAGCCGACCTCCCTTTATTGGCGGCCGATCGCGTCAAGTTTCCCTTGATTGGCAGCCGCGACCTTCCATGATTTCGTCACTTATACTTCATCGATCAGTACAAGGCGCGCTGAAGCTTCAAGAATCGAGAGGCCCCTAAGCACGCCTTCCTCAAGCGTTTGTCGCGACCGCTGACGGCTTCAAAAATAGCGCGTGGCGAAGTTCGATCTGTGATCCGGTTTGGCGGGTGTGCCTTGTTCGGAAGCGCTCAATCATTTCGATCGCGGCAAGTGGTGTAGGTCCCTCAGCGAGCGCGAGAGGGACATGGCTGCCGATAGCGTCGGCAATCCGTGAATTGGCAAAGGGCACATCGCCGTCGAGCACGTAACCGAGCATGCACCCCACAGGCAGCTGCTCGGCATACTGCTCGGTGAGAAAACGCATCATGCCCTGGGTGACGTACACGGTGGCCAGGGAACTGCGGCTTCCGCCGTTGATCACGTTGAGCCGCTTGCACTCATAGGCCAGGTATCGCTCCCGATTCCAGTCGAAGAGTACGGCGATGTCGATGATGCCCTTACTGTATTTCGACCCGTCAACCGCTAGGCCGAACGGCTCGAACTGATACTCGACCCAATGGCATAATCGACGCACCACAACGTCCTTGGCGAGGCGATCGAGCTCGCCGGCCGCGTCTTCGGCATAGTCTTCATGACCGCCTAGTTGGAGGCGCAGGATCGCCAGGTCGGCGCCGCGCGCGACAAGGCGCGCATCGATCTTCTTGCCTTTGAACCAGTCCGCGAGGCTCGCCGACAACGTGTGAGCGTATTGCGCGCGTTGCGGTTCGTCAGGCGCCTCCCAGAGTTTCGGGAAGTGGCCTTCATGGGGCTGAAGCGCAGGAAGGATCGCCTCGACGGTATCGTCGATTAGCGCGATCTCATCGGGCGACAGGCAAAAATATTGGTACGCGAGCCGGTCGATCGTCCGAAGGATCTCGCTGTCATCGACCTGCATCGAGAACGGCTCGTTGGAGCGTTCGCGTGCGCCGTCCACAATCGCGATCAGCTCAAGGGCCGCTTGGGCTGCTGCGGCTTGATCCGGGACATCGTCGGGCGATGGGAACGGCAAGCGGAGCAGGTCGGCCTGCTGGACTTCCGGCCGATCCGACCCGAACGAAGCGGTGCCGTGAAAAGCCTACCACACCGCGATGCGACTATTAAGTATCGCGGTCAGGAGCTTGGCCCGGTCGCTCTCGCCCTCCGGCACCACGATCGCCTGGAAGATATGCTGGAAGGTCAGAGGCTGATCGCAATAGGCGGCGCGAAGACGGTTCTGCGACGTCTCGACCCCGCGCGGGATAAGGATTCGCGAGCCATCGAACCCGGCCTCGAACCCGCGACGACGAACCGTCGACGATGCAGCCGGCATTAAGCCTTCAACAGTCTGGGCTAAACGTGAGTAGGCCGCGATGGGTAGGTCCGGCAGTCGGCCGACATACGCGCTTTCGAGTGGCGGCGCATCGCTATCGCTGTCTTCATTGAAGGGCTGATAGCCTTGCCCGATTACCCAGCGATCGCCCGGCTCTTCGCGGCGACGGCTTAGGCCGCCAAAATCGTTGACGAAGGCCTCTAGCTTGGGAAGTCGTGCGAGGTAGCCGAAAAATTTGGCGTCCGGTTCGCGCATCCAAAGGCGCTGCTTGAAATGAGCGGGTTATCGAGAACCGCGCCGACTCCGAGCGAGGCCTTGTCCGCGCTGCTCAGCGTGATGACACGCTTAATGCGCAGGTTAAGGTCGGCCTTCGGCGCCCAATAGTCGAAGCGATACGGGAAATTACCCGCATTCGCGCTGCCGTAGATGATCAGAGCTGTGGGGCGATGGGTTTCTCAAAAAGCTGAAAGCGAAGGTCGGCGAAGTTGATGACGCGACGGACTTGGGATTTCCGGAAGAACGCATCACGCGCTTCGACCGCCTTTTGGGCATGGTTATGCAAAAATCCCATCGCCGGCAGCAGGAACGCGATCAGTCCGCCGTGGATATACAGATAAATACCTAGTGCTATCCGGAGGCGAGTGCGAACCGATCAGCCTGGGCCCACGCCGATCAGTCCGGGGCGATCAAAGCCCAGCTCGTGTCGGGCGCCATGCCGTGCAGCGAAGCCTGGACGATCCAGAGCCGCGCCATCGCCTCAAGATCGGCGGCATGGTTGAGACTGCCGGCGTCGCGCGCATCAAAGCCGATGCTTTCGAGGAGCGTGATGGCAGTCTGCTTGGCCGCGCCATCTTCGCCTGCGACGAACTGCAGCGGTTTGGGCGCATAGTTGCGCGCATGACCCGTGACCGATGCGCCGACGTGATTGAGGGTTTTCACGACCGCTGCCTGCGTGCGTGCCTGGATCAGGCTGGCGGTGGAGGTGTTCGCAGGGATCAACCGGCGAAGCCCGCCCGTGAAATCAAGGGGATTGATACAGTCGATCAGCACCTTGCCTGCGAGGTCCCCTGCTTCCGCAAGGAAGCGCTCCACCCCATCCCATCTGATCGCGGCGATGATGACCTCACCCCAGGCCGAAGCGTCGCGCGTGGAATAGACCGGTGTCTCGCTGTCGGCGTGTTTGGCGTCGCTTGGGTCGCGAACGCCGAAGCGCACTTCATGGCCCGCAAAGGCGAGGGCGGGGGCAAGGGCGAGGCCGACCTGGCCTCTTCCGATTATGGATGTTTTCACTGGGTTGCTCCTGCGTTCTTGAAACCGAAATGTGCGAGATGGGCGCGGCGGTGACCCTTGAGGGCCGATGCGCGCGCACGTTTCACGACGGACCTCCCGAAGATCGTCGATCAGCGCTGTCGATGGCTTTGATCCGCCCGTTCCGGGCGCGTTCGCAGTTCAGCTCGCGACGTCCATCACCACCTTGCCGAACGGGCCGCGATCGAGATGGTCGTAGGCGGCCGCGAGTTCCTGTAGCGGATAGCGCGAATCCACGACCGGGGTGATGCCCGTACGGTCAATCGCCCGGACGAACCGTTCCAGAGCCGTGCGGCTGCCCGTCCCGATGCCGTGGATCGTCACGTCCTTGAGCATCAGCGGAACGGCCGGAGCGCTGATGTCCCAGCCGTCCAGCGCACCGATCTGGCAGATGTGCCCGCCCACTGCCGTGACCTGCACCGACTGGCTCAGATGCGAGCCGCCGATCACTTCGAGCACATGGTCGGCGCCGCGCTCGCCGGTGAGGCGGTACACCTCTTCCATCCAGTCCTCGCGATCCCGCAGGATGTAGTGGTCCACACCCAGCGCGCGTGCGCGTGCCTCGTTCTCACTGTTTCCACAGACGATCAGCTCGGCGCCGTTCGCCTTGGCGATCTGCATGCCGAACAGCGCGACGCCGCCGGTGCTGGGGATCAACACCGTGTCGCCCGCCCGTACACCGGCACGCTCCACGAGCGCGAACCAGGCAGTCAGCCCTGCAACGGGCAACGTACAGGCCTGCCAGTGCTCCAGCGTATTCGGCGTTCGCACAAACCAGCCTTCCGGCATCGCGACATACTGCGCCAGAACGCCCGGGTAAAAGCCCCCCAGTGTCTGATAGGCGGGGGTCCGGGCAGTACCGGGCCGCAGCCCGTCAATCCAATCCGGCGTCGGCGTAGAGAGCACCCGGTCGCCGATCGCGAACCGGGATGTACCCGCGCCCAGCGCGACAATCTCACCCGACAGGTCGGAGCCGGGCGTGAACGGAAATCGCAGCGGCAGTCCCCGGCCCGTTTCGACCACCATCTTGTCGCGATAGTTCAGGGAGACCGCGGCCACCCGCACCAGCACCTCGCCGGGTCCGGGCTGCGGGACGGGGACGTCCCTCAGTTCGAGGTGTTCCCGCCCGACCGCGTCTATCTCCCACCGCAGCATGCGCTCCATCGCCGTCAACTCCGCCACGCGTCCTCACGGGACGCTTTCAGTCAGCACAGTTGGGTGCTGCGGATCGTAGACAAAATCGACTATGATCGGCATGGCCTGTTGCGTCAGGAGACTATAATGACCCCTGCCGAGTTCGGTGAGCTGAATGCCTTTCTGGTCGTTTCGCAGGAGCGAAGCTTCCGGCGTGCGGCGGTACGGCTCAAAATGTCCCCTTCGGCGCTCAGCCGGACGATCCGCTCGCTCGAGGCGCGGCTCGGCGTTCGCGTGCTGAACCGCACGACGCGAAGCGTCGCGCCGACGGAGGCCGGACAGGCGTTGCGCGAGCAGGTGCAGCCGCTGGTGGCTGGGATCCGCGACGCGGTGCGGGAGGTGGGCAGCTACCAGGAGCGCCCGAAAGGGAGCGTTCGCATCAACCTTTCCAGGACGGCCGCGGCGGTCGCCATCATGCCGCGCATCGCCGATTATCTTGCGCACCATCCCGACGTGCGCGTGGACCTGGCGATCGACAACGGGTTGAGCGACGTGGTCGCCAAGGGGTTCGACGCCGGAATCCGTGTTGGCAACCGGGTCGACCGCGACATGGTGGCGGTCCGGCTCACGCCGGACTTCCGCATGGCGGTGGTCGGCGCTCCGGCCTACTTCGCCGAACGTCAGCCCCCCGCCACCCCGCGCGACCTTTCAGGCCACCGCGCGCTCGCCTACCGCTGGGAGGACAGCGGCACGTTGTTCCCCTGGACCTTCCACGGACCAGAGGGACCGATAAGCGTCGAGGTCAAGGATGTGCTGACCGTGAACGACACCGGCCTGCTTGTTTCCGCAGCGCTGGACGGCGCCGGCCTTGCGTTTGTCTCCGAGGACGTCGTTGCGCCGCATCTGGCCGCCGGAACGCTCGTCCGCGCGCTGGCGGACTGGTGCGGGCCGGTAAGCGGCTTCCACCTCTATTATTCGAGCCGGACCTACATGCCCCTGTCCCTCAGGTCCTTCATCGACTTCATGAAGCTCAACCCGGCCAGGTAACCTCAACCCCTTCTCAGCTTGTCATAAGCCAGCTGCGCCTCCGTCATCTTCATGCCGTTCTCGAGCGACCAGTCGTAAAGCGCAGCGAAGGGCTCGCGAAGCGAAGCGCCAAGGGGCGTGATCGTGTATTCGACCCCGATCGGCTGAGTCGGAAGGACTTCGCGACTGATCAGCCCGTCCCGCTCCAAGCGCTTCAATGCATCCGCGAGTGACTTGTGGGTGATACCGTCAAGACGCCGTTTGAGGTCGTTGAAACGCGCCGGCTGGGTGCACAGGACACTGAGGATCAGCACCGACCATTTGTTGGCGATCTGCTCCAGTATTGGTCGAGTCGCATCGACGTCGAGCGGCAGGGAAAGGGCAACGGTCGCCATCGGTATAGGCCTCCATATCTAGGCACGCCTAGGTGCGTTCTTGTGCGTAGATATAGAAGTGATACCTGCTCGTCATCAGCGTTGATGCGAGGAAGTATGAGCAGGCTCACAGGTAGGATTGCGGTCGTTGTCGGCGGCCATGACGGCATAGGCGGCGCCATTGCCCAGCGCTTCGCGGCGGAGGGGGCGACCGTCTATGCAACCAGCCGGCGCGCGGAAGATCGCGACGAGCATCACCATGGCGGCCTGTTGCGCACGCGCCGAGTCGACGCTTCGGACGTAAACGCGCTCGCCGGATTCTTTAGAACCGTGAACGACGAAGCCGGACGCGTGGACGTGCTGGTGGTAAACGCCGGTCTTTCCGAGTTCGCGACCCTCGACACGGTCGACGAGAATCATTTCGACCGCACATTTGGCCTCAACGTGCGTGCACTTTTGTTCGCTGTGAAGGCCGCGACCGAGTTCATGCCGGACGGCGGCTCCGTGGTGCTGATCGGCTCAATCGCCGGTGCGATCGGCACCAAGGGTTATGGCGTCTACGGCGCGACAAAGGCGGCGGTGCGCTCTTTCGCCCGAACCTGGGCAAACGAACTCGCGCCCCGCACCATCCGCGTCAACGTCGTAGCGCCGGGCCCCATCGACACCGCCATGATGGCGGCGGCGTCCGAAGACGTCCGGGAAGCGCTGACCAACCTGATCCCGCTCAGCCGCATGGGCCGCGCCGAAGAGGTGGCCTCTGCCGCATTGTTCCTCGCGAGCGCGGAGGCGAGCTTCATCACCGGAGCCGAACTGCCGGTCGACGGCGGCATGGCACAGGTCTGATCCTCCCCAAGACCCTGCGAGCGATTGCCTGGGCTCTTGCCTCCACGAAGGCCATGTATGACCGATCTTTCCAACCTGCAGGTACAGCTCGTCAGAAGGCCGAAGGGAATGCCGGTGCTCGGCGACTTCCGCATCGTGGAAGGCCCTTTGCCGATCCCGGTGGAAGGCGAAGTGCTGCTGCGGAACCTGTATCTGTCGCTCGATCCCTATATGCGCGGTCGAATGAACGATGGCGCCGATTCCTACGCGCCGCCCTATGCGTTGAACGCTCCGCCGGGCGAAGGAACGGTAGCGCGGGTGGTGCGGTCCAGGCTCCACGGCTTCGCCAAGGGCGACCTGGTGGTCACGGCCGATGCCGGATGGCGGAGATTTTCGCTCTCTGACGGGACCGGTCTGCGCCGCCTTCCGAAAGACATGGCTCAGCCGTCGCGAGCGCTAGGCGTTTTGGGCATGACCGGGTTCACCGCATGGTGGGGGCTGACGGCGATCGGGCAGCCAAAGGCCGGTGAGACGCTGGTGGTATCGGCTGCGGCGGGAGCGGTCGGTTCGGTCGCAGGGCAGATTGGCCGCCTGCTTGGCTGCCGGGTCGTCGGCATTGCCGGTGGCGCCGACAAGTGCCGCCGCGTCGTGGAGGATCTGAAATTCGACACGTGTCTGGACTATCGCGCGCCGGATCTTGGGGCCCGGGTGCGAGAGGCGGCGCCGGACGGGATCGATATCTACTTCGAGAATGTCGGCGGGGCGGTTCGCGAAGCCGTCTGGCCGCTGCTCAACAACGACGCGCGTGTCCCCGTCTGCGGGCTGATGTCTGGCTACAATGACGATGTCGAGGACGCCGATGGGGTCCATGCCCTGCTCATGTCGCTGATCGTCCGACGCATCCGACTGCAAGGCTTTCTCAACGCCGACCACCTCGACAGCTTCCCCGAGTTCCAGCGGCAGATGCACGACTGGCTGGATACCGGTCAGATCGTGGCGGACGAGACGGTCGTCGTCGGTCTGGAGCAAGCGCCGGCTGCCTTTGCCGGGCTCTTCGAAGGACGGAATATTGGGAAGCTGGTCGTAAAACTAGCTGAGTAGACCGGCCCCGGGACTGGCCTGGTCCCTCAGGCCCAGGTCAGTTGTCGCGCGAGGGAGTCGATCACGGCGGTGACGCGCGCCGGGCGTGGCCCTGACGCCGGGGTGACCAGGTGCGGACCGGCCGGCCGCAGCCCCCAGCCCGGAAGGACCCGGACGAGGGTTCCCCGTCGCAAATCGTCGTGGATCGTGAATCGGGGACGAGCGCTACGGCGAGGCCGGCCCGCAGCAGCGGCAGCATTGCCTCGCCGCTGTTCGTCACCAGCAGATTGCTGACATCGACCTGAATGCTCCCCGCCGGCATGCTCGAGCGACCAACGATGATGCGGCGGTTGGCGTAGGTGAGGGTGACGTGATCGGCGAGTTGCTGGGGGCGCTCCGGGGTCCCGCCCTGTCGATATAGAAAGGCGCGGCGACCAGTTGGGCTTGTATCTCGCCCAGCTTCCGCGCCCTCAGGCCCGAATCGGGCAGCCAACCGATCCTGATCGCGATGTCGACGCCCTTCGAACCGTTCGCGGCTCGCGGCGTTGTGAGACGGTGCAGGCCTCCTTCTTTGCCCCAGACCCGTACATCCTGATCCTGACCGGAGCGGGTCTGCTGATCGCGCTCGTCGCGTGGCTGCCGCTCGCCCTGAAGCGGCTGCCCCTGTCTCTGCCGATCGTCTGCATCGCAATCGGTGCTGCGATCTTTTCGCTGCCGGCTATCGCGCTCCGGCCATTGCCGCTGAATTATCCCGAAGTCACGGAGCGTTTCACCGAGTTCGTCGTGATCATCGCGCTGATGGGCGCCGGCCTGAAACTCGATCGCCCGTTCAGTTGGCGAAAGTGGAGCGTCACCTGGCGGCTGCTGGCGATCACGATGCCGATCGGCATCCTGGCAGTCACGGCGTTGGGCGGGTGGATGCTGGGCCTGTCCTGGATCGCGGCGTTGCTGTTGGCGGCAAGCCTGGCGCCGACCGATCCGGTGCTGGCGTCCGACGTTCAGGTCGGGCCGCCAAAGACCGGGGAAGAGGATGAGGTTCGCTTCGGCCTCACATCCGAGGCCGGCTTGAACGACGGATTCGCCTTTCCGTTCGTGCATCTTGCGATCGCCCTCGGCTTGGCGGCGACGACGGGGGAGCCATGGGCGGGGAAGTGGCTGCTCCACAACGTGCTGTGGGAGATTGCCGCCGGCGTGATCGGTGGCTGGCTCATTGGCCGGCTGTTCGGCTGGCTCACGTTCCACATCCCCGCCGACACCAAGCTGTCCAGGACGGGAGACGGCCTCATCGCAATCTCGGCCACGTTGGTTTCCTACGGCGTGACTGAACTGATCCATTGCTACGGTTTCCTCGCCGTTTTCGTCACCGCGCTGACGCTACGGCGATCGCACCGCGATCACGAATTCAACCGGCAAATGCACGACATCACCGAGCAGGTGGAGCGTTTGGCCATGATGGTCCTGCTGCTGTTGTTTGGCGGAGCGCTGGTCAGCGGTTTGCTGCGCCCGCTTCAATTGGTGGACGTGGCGGCCGCGTTGACGATCCTGCTCATCATCCGGCCGATCGGCGGGCTCATCGCGCTGGCCGGCTTCAAGGCGCGTTTCTCGGAGAAGATGACGCTGGCCTTCTTCGGAATCCGAGGTGTTGGCTCGTTCTACTATCTGGCCTATGGGCTCAACCATATGGAGTTGTCCGTCGGCGAGCGGCTGTGGGCGATCGTTGGCCTCGTAGCGCTGCTCTCGATTTTGCTTCACGGGCTGACTGTCACGCCGGTCATGCGACAACTCGACAGGAGCCAGGGGCGGGATCCAGACGTCGATGATGCGGCTCCACCGCCAAACGTGAAGAAACCGGCGTCGGCTTAGGATCGACTGATGGTCGGTCGCGGCGCTTCGATGCCGCGAACTCGTAGCTTCGCGTCGAACACAATCGCAGTTCATCTGCGCGAAGCCCATCGCGTTGGCAGACCCCGTCCGCGGCCGAGCAATTTACAATCGATTGCATATGGGCGCATGTAGCTGGCATGGCTCACATCAGCATCCGCGATCTTCAGAAGATTTCCGGCGAGGCGATCGGGGCGCTGCCGGGGCCGACGCCTGTCAAGTCGGGCGAGCGGACGGCGGGGCTGCTGATCCCGCTCAAGTCGGCCGAACCCGATCGTTTGGCCGCGGTGTTGAGGCGCGCCGAGAAGCTCGCCAAGGGGCGAAACGAAGCTGCGGACGACGCGGCGCTGGCCGCGTTCGGCGATGTCGATCCGGTCGATTGGTCGGCCGCCGCCGTTAAATCGCTGACCGGCAAGCCGAAGTGAAGCCGCCGTCGACGACCATCGTCATCGACGCGGCCATCCTGTGAGTTTACCGTCAGTAGCCCGTGCGGTTTCCATATTTGATTCCAAAGTTCGCCAAGCGCGTAGGGTGATCGGATTCGGCCCGCCCCCTTCTCTTGAATTCAAAGCCATCTACCTATATGACTACAGTAGTCATATAGGTGCCCGATGCGCGAGATTCAGCTTCGTGATGCGAAGGCCAACCTGTCCGCGGTCGTTGACGAGGCGGTGGGCGGCAAGCCTGCGGTGATTACGCGTCATGGCAAGAAGCAGGCGGTAGTCTTGAGCTACGAGGAATGGCAGCGGTTGTCGAAGGTGCCGAGCTTTGGGCGGCTCCTGATGTCAGCCCCCCTCAGTGCGGGCGATTTGCCGGCTCGCAATCGATCTAAGCTGCGCAAGACCGACTTTTGAGACGTGTACCTCGTTGATACCAACGTCATATCTGCAGTGTCTCCGAACCGGCCCGTGCCCGCGGCCCTGGTCGAATGGATGGATGCGCGATCGGGCAGCCTCTATTTGTCCGTCGTGACGATTGCCGAGGTCGAGGATGGAATAGCAAAGCTGCGGCGCGAGAAGGCGAGCCGTAGGGGAAACGACTTGGCGCAATGGCTTGACGCGGTGCTGCACCTCTACGGTGACCGCATCATGTCGTTCGACATGCCGACCGCGCGCCTCGCGGGGCAACTGTCGGACCGGGCTCGCGGGCAGGGGCATGCGCCTGGATTTGCCGATATCATCATTGCTGCCACCGCACGTCAGCACGCGCTGACGGTTCTGTCCCGCAACGTCAGGCATTTCGAGCCACTCGGCGTGCCGGTGCTCAATCCATTCGCCGGGGTGCCGCCATCCTGATTGCGAACTCAATTGCAACGCGTCCGCTACGAGCCCCTCCGTGGGGGTAGGACATTCCGGCATATTGAGACTTTAGTGTCCCGTCGATACCCTCCAGGGACAGTGCCCGCAGAATGCTTACACCCTCGACATCGGATGATCGAGGTTGCTGGAACAAGCTTAAGTTGAAAGCGTTGACTGCGGGCCGCACTTGATGACGAGGGCGGAGCTATGTCCGACTTACTGCCCAGCGCCTTGGATCTTGCGCGCTTCCAGTTTGCCTTCACGGTAGTCTGGCACTTCCTGTTTCCGGCCTTCACCATCGGGCTGGCGAGCTATCTTGCGGTACTCGAAGGTCTGTGGCTGTGGACGGGCCGCAGCGCTTATCTCGATACATATCGCTATTGGCTGAAGATCTTCGCGGTCGCCTTCGCCATGGGCGTCGTATCGGGTATCGTCATGTCGTACCAGTTCGGCACCAACTGGTCGGTGTTTGCCGACAAGACAGCGCCTGTGCTCGGACCGCTCCTTGGCTATGAAGTGCTGACGGCCTTCTTTCTCGAGGCCGGCTTCCTTGGCGTCATGCTCTTCGGCCTTGGCCGCGTCGGTCCGCGCCTGCATTTCGTCGCGACCTGCTTCGTCGCCGGCGGCACCTTGCTTTCGGCGTTCTGGATTCTCGCCGCAAATTCCTGGATGCAGACCCCGGCGGGACACGCGATGGGAGCGGACGGCCAGTTCATTCCCGAGAGCTGGCTCGCGATCATCTTCAATCCGTCGTTTCCCTATCGCTTCGCCCACACGGTGACGGCAGCTTACCTGACGACTGCGATGATTGTAGGAGCCGTGGGCGCCTGGCACCTGCTGCGGGACAGGATGAACGAACGCGCTCGCATCATGTTTTCGATGGCGATGTGGATGGCCGCGATCGTGGCGCCGACGCAGCTCGTGATCGGCGATCTGCACGGCGTGAATTCCTACCTTCACCAGCCGGCCAAGGTCGCGGCGATGGAAGGCCATTTCGAGACCGAACGCTATGCGTCCTCGATCCTGTTCGGCATGCCGGACGCCGAAGCCGGGGTGACGCGCGGCCAGATTGCCATTCCGGGCTTCGCGAGCCTCTATCTCACGCATAGTCTCGACGGTGAGGTCAAGGGGCTCAAGGCTTTCCCGAAGGATACCTGGCCGACCAACATTCCGCTCGTCTTCTGGGCGTTCCGCATCATGGTCGGCCTGGGGATTTTGATGATCGTGCTCGGCATGACCTCGCTCGTCCTGCGTTGGCGCGGCGCTCTGTACGACGCGCCATGGCTGCACCGCTTTGCGGTGGCCATGGGGCCGTCGGGCTTGATCGCGGTGACGGCCGGATGGACGGTGACGGAGGCGGGACGCCAGCCATTCACGGTTTATGGACTCCTGCGCACCGCCGATAGCGTCGCTCCGATCGCCGCGCCGGCCGTGGCCGCATCTCTGGCGGCATTCATCGTCGTGTACTTCGTCGTGTTCGGCGCGGGGATCGCTTATCTGTTTCACCTCTTCCGCCAGACGCCCGAAGCCGGCGAGCACGGACCGCCGCAGGGCCAGCCGGTCCGCACGGCCGGCATTACGCCGGCGCCAGCCTTGATCGCAGGGGCAGACGCGCCAAGAGCAGAGCCGCGGCCAGCGGGAATCCGGCCATGAGCATCGACCTCACACTGATTTGGGCCCTGCTGATCGCAACGGCCGTGCTGCTCTACGTCGTGATGGACGGCTTCGACCTCGGCGTCGGCATCCTGTTCCCCGCGGAACGGGCGAGAGCCGACCGCGACGTCATGGTCAACTCCGTCGCGCCGGTCTGGGACGGCAACGAAACCTGGCTGGTGCTCGGTGGCGGCGGCTTGTTCGCGGTGTTTCCACTGGCCTACGCGACGATTCTTCCCGCGCTCTACATGCCGCTCATCCTGATGCTGCTCGCATTGGTCTTCCGCGGGGTGTCGTTCGAGATGCGGTTTCGGGCGCGGACGCCCGTCGGTGAAACGTGGTGGGACCGCGCCTTCTCGTGGGGCAGCTTTGCCGCCGCATTCCTACAGGGCATCTGCCTTGGCGCCCTCGTGCAGGGCATTCGCGTGGAGGGGCGTGCTTACGCCGGCGGGTGGTGGGACTGGCTGACGCCTTTCTCGGTCCTGACCGGTGTTGCCCTGGTCGTCGGCTACGGCCTGCTCGGCGCGTGCTGGCTGATCTGGAAGACGGACGGCGCGCTTCAGGCACGATGCCGCAATTATGCGCGCGCGCTCGGATTCGCGACGCTCGGCTTCATCGCCGTCATATCGGTGATGATGGTGATCCAGAGCCCTGAATTCCGGGAGCGATGGCTGACGCTGCCGAACATGCTGTACGCAGCGCCCGTGCCGGTTCTCGTGGCGCTGCTGGCCTGGCGCTTTCACCGCGCGCTCGGCAAGGGCGAGGATGTGGTGCCGTTCCTGTGCGCGCTTGGCTTTTTCGTGCTGTCCTATATCGGGCTCGGCATCAGCATGTGGCCGATGATCGTGCCGCCCTCGATCACGATCTGGCAGGCAGCCACGCATCCCAGCAGCCAGGCATTCCTGCTCGTCGGCGCGGTGGTGCTGGTGCCGGTGATCCTGGTCTATACCGGCTACGTCTATTGGCTGTTTCGCGGCAAGGTGCGGCATGGCGAGGGATATCATTGAGGCTGCGCGTGTCACAGACCTGGCGGCAGTTATTGTGGTTCGTCGCGCTGTGGGCCGCAGGCGTGATCGCGCTGCTGACGATTGCAATGCCGATCCGATGGCTGCTGAAGACAGGCTAGGGGAGCTGCCTAACCTTCTCTTCTGACATGACCTCCGCATGGTGGCGGCTGCTGCCGTTCTGACCGCGCGTAGGCACCCGGCGCAAACGTCGGATCTCGGTCACGTTCGCTCGTGATACGACATCGGCATCGTCCCCTCCGGAGCCTGCCTTGATGTCCGTCGCGACTGCCGCCAACCAGCTTCCCGCCACTGCCGTTGAAACCGACCCCGAAGCCCTCGGCTGGATGCGCGGCTTCCCGCCATCGCCGGACCGCCTCGTCACCTTCCAGGACGGCTCCTTCCGCAATTTCCCCGAGCTGCGCTGGGCGTGGAGCAACATCCGCCAGCTGGTGCCGACCGTGAACGTCTGGCGCGGGGCAGGGCCGGCATCGCCACTGCCGCGCGCGGAGCAGGATATAGGCGCGGTCGCCTCGACCACGATGGACGGGCGGCCCATGACCTTCGCGAAGATGCTGGAGGAGACGTATACGGACGGCATCGCCGTGCTGCATCGGGGCAGGCTGATCTATGAGCGCTATTTCGGCGCCTTGAGGCCGCACAAGCCGCATATCGGCATGTCCGTGACGAAGTCGTTCACCGGCGTGCTCGCCGGCATTCTGGTCGCCGAGGGCAGGATCGATCCGCAGGCCCCGGTCACGGACTATGTGCCGGAGCTGAAGCCAAGCGCCTTCGGCGATGCGCGCGTGCACGAGGTCATGGATATGACCACCGGGCTCGCCTACACCGAAATCTACACCGACAAGAACTCCGACGTGTGGGGCCTCAGGCGTGCCAACGGCATGGCGCCGATCCCGCCGGACTACGAGGGTCCCACCAACATCTTCGACTTCCTGATCGCGCAGAAGAAGCAGGGCGAGCACGGCAAGGCCTTTGCCTACAAGACCGCCAACACCGACGCGCTGGCGTGGATCATCAGGCGCGCCAGCGGCCTGACGTTGTCCGACCTCTTGTCCGAGCGGATCTGGCAGCCGATGGGCGCGGAGGAGGACGCGTATTATCACGTCGACCGCATCGGCACCGAGAGCGGCGGCGGCGGTCTCTCGACGACATTGCGCGATCTCGCCCGCTTCGGCGAGACCATGCGCAATCACGGCCGCTTCAACGGCCGGCAGATTGTGCCGTCGCAGGTCGTCGAGGACATCGCGCGCGGCGGCGACCCCGAGAAATTCAAGCCGGCCGGCTACACCACCCTGCCGGGCGGGTCCTACCGCAATCAATGGTGGGTCACGCACAACGCGCACGGCGCCTATATGGCGCGCGGCGTCTACGGCCAGGGCATCTACATCGATCCCAAGGCGGAGATGGTGATCGCGCGCTACGCCTCGCACCCCATGGCCGGCAACGCCGCCAACGATCCCGTGACGCTG